>NZ_JBVHLZ010000042.1:0-1007 GCF_055558735.1 Streptomyces sp. NPDC025651 | reverse complement strand
TGGGCGCCTTGTTTGAGCTGGATGTCGACCGCGTTGATCCGTTGGTCGTGTGCGGCCAGGTCGGTGAAGTACTCGGGGGCGACGACCAGTTCCTTCTCGAGCATGACCGCCCGGTCGACCGCCGTACGGGTCGTGGCGCTGTGGCCGTGGCGTATCGCGGTGTGGAGTGCGCGCAGTGTTCCGGCGTTGCGGACGTCGCCGATGACGATGCGGCCGCCGGGTGCGAGGGCGGCCAGGGCCTGGTCGATGACGCGGGAGAGGTAGTCGCTGTCGGGGAAGTACTGGATGACGGAGTTGATCAGCACCGTGTCGAAGTGCCCGACCGGCAGTCCTTCGAAGGAGTGGGCCGCCTGGCAGCGCAGGTGGACCCGTTCCGACAGGTCGGCCCGTTCCACCTCGTCGCGCAGTCGGTCGATGACGGCGGCGGACAGGTCGGTGCCCCAGTACTCCTGTGCTGTCTTGGCGAGGTGGGCCATCAACAGGCCTGATCCCACGCCGATTTCGAGAATGCGTTTCGCGCCCAGGTCCTGAACCTGTCGCACGGCGGCGTCGCGCCAGTCCCGCATCTGCGTCAGCGCGATCGGCTCACCGGTGTAGGAGCTGTCCCAGCCGGAGAAGTCCTCGCCGAATGGGGGAGTCTCGCTGTCGGAGTAGACGGAGTTGTAGATCTCCCGCCATTCCTCTACGTGTGAGTCCCCGCTGTTTCGGGTGTCTGCTGCGGCGGCTGTCTGGAGGTCGGGGACGATGTAGGCGACCAGGCGTTGGTCGCCGGGGGTGTCTTCGCGTACGAGTACGGCGGCTTGGCGTACTCCGTCGCATTCGGTGAGGCGGGATTCGACTTCGCCGGGCTCGATGCGGAAGCCGCGGAGTTTGACCTGGTCGTCGGCGCGTCCGACGAACTCCAGCTGGCCGTCCGTGCGCCAGCGGACCAGGTCGCCGGTGCGGTACATGCGCTCACCGGCGGCGAACGGACACGCCACGAACCGCTCCGCCGTCAGCGCCTGGCG
>NZ_JBVHLZ010000041.1:0-1058 GCF_055558735.1 Streptomyces sp. NPDC025651 | reverse complement strand
ACTCATCTCGAAGCAGGCTTCCCGCTTAGATGCTTTCAGCGGTTATCCTTTCCGAACGTAGCCAACCAGCCATGCCCTTGGCAGGACAACTGGCACACCAGAGGTTCGTCCGTCCCGGTCCTCTCGTACTAGGGACAGCCCTTCTCAATATTCCTACGCGCACAGAGGATAGGGACCGAACTGTCTCACGACGTTCTAAACCCAGCTCGCGTACCGCTTTAATGGGCGAACAGCCCAACCCTTGGGACCGACTCCAGCCCCAGGATGCGACGAGCCGACATCGAGGTGCCAAACCATCCCGTCGATATGGACTCTTGGGGAAGATCAGCCTGTTATCCCCGGGGTACCTTTTATCCGTTGAGCGACGGCGCTTCCACAAGCCACCGCCGGATCACTAGTCCCGACTTTCGTCCCTGCTCGACCCGTCGGTCTCACAGTCAAGCTCCCTTGTGCACTTACACTCAACACCTGATTACCAACCAGGCTGAGGGAACCTTTGGGCGCCTCCGTTACCCTTTGGGAGGCAACCGCCCCAGTTAAACTACCCATCAGACACTGTCCCTGATCCGGATCACGGACCGAGGTTAGACATCCAGCACGACCAGAGTGGTATTTCAACGACGACTCCACGAACACTGGCGTGCCCGCTTCACAGTCTCCCACCTATCCTACACAAGCCGAACCGAACACCAATATCAAACTGTAGTAAAGGTCCCGGGGTCTTTCCGTCCTTCTGCGCGAAACGAGCATCTTTACTCGTAGTGCAATTTCACCGGGCCTATGGTTGAGACAGTCGAGAAGTCGTTACGCCATTCGTGCAGGTCGGAACTTACCCGACAAGGAATTTCGCTACCTTAGGATGGTTATAGTTACCACCGCCGTTTACTGGCGCTTAAGTTCTCAGCTTCGCACGCCCGAAAGCGCACTAACCGGTCCCCTTAACGTTCCAGCACCGGGCAGGCGTCAGTCCGTATACATCGCCTTACGGCTTCGCACGGACCTGTGTTTTTAGTAAACAGTCGCTTCTCGCTGGTCTCTGCGGCCACCCCCAGCTCAGA
>NZ_JBVHLZ010000040.1:0-1270 GCF_055558735.1 Streptomyces sp. NPDC025651 | reverse complement strand
GGGAGGCTCTGGGCGCGGCGCTCCTCGACGTGGTCGAACGCCACGAATCACTGCGCACCGTGTTTCCCCAGAGTGCGGACGGCGTGCCGTTCCAGACAGTCGTCGACAGCGAGCGAGTCGCCCTATCCCTGGACGTCACCGAGGCAACGGAGGAGACGCTGGCGGAGCTCGTCTCGGCCGAGGTGACGTGCGGATTCGATCTCACCACCCAGGTACCTTTGCGCGCTCGGCTGTTCGCTCTGGACGACGCCACGCACGTCCTGGTGGTGGTGCTGCACCACATCGCCGGTGACGGCTGGTCGATGGCGCCGCTGGCGCGGGACGTGGCGCAGGCATACGAGGCGCGCACCACGGGCCGTGCTCCGGGCTGGGAGCCGCTGCCGGTGCAGTACGCCGACTACGCCCTGTGGCAGCGGGACTTGCTCGGCGGCGAAGACGATCCCGAAAGCCTGCTGAGCCGGCAACTCGCCTATTGGAGGACACAACTGGCCGATCTCCCCGAGGAGGTGCCGCTCCCCACGGACCGCCGTCGCCCCGCCGTCGCCTCCTATCGTGGCGACAGCCTGACATTCACGCTGGACGCGGAGCTGCACAAGGGCCTCGCGGAGCTGGCGCGTGCGTCGGGCGCCAGTGTGTTCATGGTGGTGCAGGCGGCGTTCGCGGCGCTGCTGTCGCGGCTCGGCGCGGGCACCGACATCCCCATCGGCTCGCCGGTGGCGGGCCGCACGGACGAGGCGCTCGACGATCTGGTCGGGTTCTTCATCAACACGTTGGTGTTGCGCACCGACCTGTCCGGTGACCCCACCTTCCGTGAACTGGTCGACCGTGTGCGGGAGACCGACCTGGCCGCGTACGCCCATCAGGACGTGCCGTTCGAGCACCTCGTGGAGGTCCTCAATCCGGTCCGTTCGATGGCCCGGAACCCTCTCTTCCAAGTAGCCCTCGCGTTCCAGAACCAGCGCCAGTCCGACCTGCGGCTCCCAGGACTCTCGCTCAGCACGGAATGGAGCGACGGTGACGCGGCGAAGTTCGATCTGTCGTTGGGGCTTGCGGAGCGGTTTGACGGTGAGGGTGTGCCGGCTGGTCTGGAGGGTGGTTTTGAGTTCGCGACTGATTTGTTCGACCGGGTGACGGTCGAGGGGATCGCTGAGCGGTTCGGTCGGTTGTTGTCGGCTGTGGTGGCGGATCCTGATTGTCATGTGGGTGAGTTGGAGGTGTTGTCCGGCGAGGAGCGAGGGGAGTTGTTGGCTGGTTGGCAGGGTGAGCGGGT
>NZ_JBVHLZ010000039.1:0-1312 GCF_055558735.1 Streptomyces sp. NPDC025651 | reverse complement strand
GCTCCGAGGAACCCGGTGGCACCCGTCAGCAGTGTCGGTCCCCGCACCAAAGAGCTCCGGGAGCGGGCCGGCGGAAAGTGGAGGGGCAGACCCTGACGAGTTTCGGCCCACAGATCGACTTCCTCGACGGTCGGTCGCCCCTGCGCGATGGCTTCGTCGATCGCCCTGGCGAAGGCGCGCACCGTGGGTGTCGCCAGCAGAGTACGGATCAGTGAGGTGGCGTGAGCGGCGGGGACGGCCAGCCGCACCTGCAGGATCGCGACGGCACGTGCCGCTTGCAGGGACTGCCCGCCGCGGGCGAAGAAGTCGTCGTCGCGGCCGAAGCCGGGCAGGCCGAGCAGGTCGGCCCACACCTCCGCCACGAGGCACTCGGTCTTCGTCTCGGGCGGCGCGCTCCCCGACGGTGTGTCAGTTGTTGTCGTGGGCAGCAGTTGACGATCGACCTTGCCGTTGGTGTTGCGCGGCAGTTCGTCCACCACGTGCACCGTGGCAGGCACCATGAAGGGCGGAAGGTGGTCGGCCACGAACGTGCGCAGATGCTGGGCGAAGGCCGTGCGTGCCCCGCGATCCGTTCGCCGCCGTCCGGAGCGGGCGCAGGGGACGACCCAGGCGATGAGCTGCCCGCGTCCGGCAGAAGAGGTACGGACGTCGACGACAGCCTCGCTGGCCTCGGGATGCGCGGTGAGTGTGCTCTCGACCTCGGCGAGTTCGACGCGGTAACCGTTGAGTTTCACCTGCCGGTCGAGTCGGCCGAGGAATTCCAGAGCTCCGTCCGAACGCCAGCGGGCCCGGTCACCGGTCCGGTACAGCCGTTGCCCCTCTGCTCCGGGGAACGAAGGCTCCACGAAGCGCTCACGCGTGCGTTCGAGGTCACCGTAGTAGCCGGTGGCCAGGCCGTCGCCGCCGACCCAGAGTTCACCCTGCTCGCCGACGGCGGCCTGCTGTCCGTCCGGACGTACGACATATGCGGTGGAATTGGCAGCCGGGCGGCCGATGGGCACACGACTCTGCGCGTCCGCCGGTCCTGCGATCTCATGCATGGTGCAGAAGATCCCGTTCTCTGTCGGACCGTAGGCGTTGATCAGATGCCGGGGCGGGCCGTGCCGCAGCACCGACCGCACGGCCGCCGGGCTGACCACGTCGGCGGTGACGAAGAGGTAGCGCAGTCGCGCGAACATCTCCGGTCGCCATGAGGCCACTTCGTGGAAGAGACCCGCGCTGAGCACCATGACGGTGGCCGCGTCGACCTGAATCCGGTGGGCGAGCGCATCGGGTGAGAGCAGAGTGGGCCGGTCCAGCACCACCAGGCAGG
>NZ_JBVHLZ010000038.1:0-1471 GCF_055558735.1 Streptomyces sp. NPDC025651 | reverse complement strand
TCCGTGCGCCAGCGGACCAGGTCGCCGGTGCGGTACATGCGCTCACCGGCGGCGAACGGACACGCCACGAACCGCTCCGCCGTCAGCGCCTGGCGGCCTATGTAGCCCCGCGCCAAGCCCGCCCCCGAGACGTACAGTTCGCCGGGCACGCCCACCGGTACCGGCTCCAGCGCCGCGTCCAGCACGAACACTCTCGTGTTCGCCACCGCAGTGCCGATCGGGAACGTGCCGTCCGATGACACCCCGCTCATCGTGACGCACACGGTGGACTCGGTCGGGCCGTAGCCGTTCACCACGCGCCGGCCCGCCACCGACCACCGCGCCACCAGTTCGGCCGGCGCCGCCTCGGCGCCCAGCATGAGGCACTCCAGGTCCGTGAGCTTCTCGGCGGAGCCCGGCGGGACGGTGGCCATCACCGATGGCGGGATCAGCGCGTGCGTCACGCCCTCTGCCGCCAGGAAGTCGCCGAGGGCGTCGCCCATCAGGCCCTTTCCGTCGGGTACGACGAGCGTGGCGCCGTTCGAGAACGCCATCACCAGCTCCCACACCACCACATCGAAACTGGGCGAGGCGAACTGCAGCACACGGCTCGCGGCGGTCACGCCGAGCCGCTCCGTCTGGGTGTGCGCCAGACTCGCCACTCCGTTGTGAGAGACCACGACTCCCTTGGGCACGCCGGTGGATCCGGACGTGTACGTCACGTACGCCGGGCAGCCCAGGCCCACCGGCACGTCCAGGTCCTCGTCCGGGAAGCCGGACAGGTCCTGGGCGAGGGTCTCCTCGTCGACCACTACGACGGGAGACGCGTCGGACAGCAGGAACTCCCGGCGGTGCAGCGGATACTCGGGGTCCACCGGCACGAACGCACCCCCCGCCTTCACTACGGCGAGGAACGCGACCACCATCTCCACGGAACGCGGGAGGACGACGCCCACGAGCTGCTCCGGCCCCACTCCGCGGGACACCAGCCACCGCGCCAGGCGGTTGGCCCTGCGGTTCAACTCCCCGTAGGAAACCGACCGCCCTCCACACACCACGGCGACCGACTCCGTGGCCTCCCGCACCGACCTTTCGAAGAGATCGACCAGGCTCATCTCCTGAACCCCTGCAGCCGGGCCGCTCCAGGCCCCGAGGATCCGCTCCCGCTCGGCCCCCGGCAGCACCTCGACGTCGCCGATCGGCAACGACGGATCCGCGACCACCTGCTCCAACAGGCCGATCCAGCGCGCGAGATGACCCTCGATCGACGCGCGGTCGAAGAGATCGGTCGAGAACTCGACGGTTCCGGTGATCCCGTGGTCGTCGCCCCGCTCGGCGAGGCTGAACAGCATGTCGAAGCGGGACCTGCCGATTCCGACTTCCTTGGGGCGCACACGCAGGCCGGGGAGGTCGAAGTCGCCTTGGGTGGTGTTCTGGAGGACGAGTGCGATCTGGAAGAGGGGGTGGTGGCTTGTGGTGCGGTGGGGGTTGA
>NZ_JBVHLZ010000037.1:0-1821 GCF_055558735.1 Streptomyces sp. NPDC025651 | reverse complement strand
GCCCGCACCACCTGCGCCTCAAAACCCTCCGGCAACGACACCCACGGCACCTCAACACCCGTCGCATTCCAATCCACCAACACCTCACGCCGCTCCGCCGACGACAACACCTCCAACTCACCCACACACCGATCCGCGTCAGCCACCACCCCAGCCAACACACGACCAAACCGCTCCACGAGGTTCTCGGCGGTCACGCGGTCGAAGAGGTCGACCGAGAACTCCAGGACTCCCGACAGCCCGGCAGGCTCGCCTTCGGCATCACGCAGCTCGGTGACGTTCAGAATCAGGTCGAACTTGGACGACCGCGTCTCCGTCACCTCTCCTGTGAGCGTGAGCTGCGGAAGGCGGAGTTCAGCCTGTTCGTTGTTTTGGAAGGCGAGCATCACCTGGAACAACGGGTGCCGCGACAACGACCGCTCAGGGTTCAGAACCTCCACCAAGTGCTCGAACGGCACATCCTGATGCGCGTACGCCGCCAGATCGGTCTCACGCACCCGCTCCACCAGCTCACGGAAGGTGGGGTCACCGGACACATCCGTACGCAACACCAACGTGTTCACGAAGAAACCAACCAGGTCGTCGAGCGCCTCATCCGTACGCCCGGCAATCGGCGTACCGATCGGGATGTCCACCCCCGCACCCATCCGCGACAACAGCGCGGCGAACGCCGCCCGCACCACCATGAACACACTCGCACCCGACGCACGCGCCAAGTCGACCAGACCCTTGTGAACCTCCGCGGCGACGGTCACCGGCACGGTGCCACCACGGTGCGAGGCGACCGCCGGGCGCGGGCGGTCCGTCGGCAGTTCCAACTGGTCGGGAAGGGCGGCAAGTTGCTGCTTCCAGTACGCGAGTTGGCGGCTGATCAGGCTTTCGGGGTCGGACTCGTCGCCCAGCACTTCCTGTTGCCACAGCGCGTAGTCCGCGTACTGCACCGCCAGCGGCTCCCAGCCCGGAGCACGGCCCGTGGTGCGCGCCTCGTATGCCAGTGCGACGTCCCGCGCCAGCGGCGCCATCGACCAGCCGTCACCCGTGATGTGGTGCAGCACGACCACCAGGACGTGCGTGGTGCTGTCCAGCCGGAACAGTGAGGCCCTGAAGGGTATCTCGGCGGTCAGGTCGAATCCGCGCCGCGCGGTCCGGGAGATCGCGTCCGGGACCTCCTGCTCGCGGATCTCCCGTACCGGCAGCTCCACCATGGAGTCCGCCGCGTCGAGGACACGCTGGACCGGCACGCCGTCCTCACCCTCGAGGAAGACCGTGCGCAGCGACTCGTGGCGTACGACCACGTCGCACAGCGCGGCCCGCAGCGCCTCGCGATCCAACGGCCCGGTGAGACGCAGCGCGATGGGCATGTTGTACGTGACGGACTCAGGTCCCTCGAAGCGGTTCAGGAACCAAAGCCTGCGCTGCGCGAAGGACAAGGGGATCCCCGCAGGGCGCTCCATCGGAACCAGCGCCGCGCGGGCACCCTGCGCGTCCGTCATGCGGGCGTTCAACTGGGCGACGGTCGGCGCCTCGAACATCGCGCGCGGCGGCACCTCTATGCCGAACACCGCACGGATGCGGCTGATCACACGTGTGGCGTGCAGCGAGTGGCCGCCCAGGTCGAAGAAGCTGTCGTCGATGCCGACCCGCTCCACGCCCAGCACCTCGGCGAAGATCGCGCAGAGCACTTCCTCGCGAGCGTCACGAGGGCCACGAACGCGCCGAACCTCGACGTACTCGGGGGCGGGCAGGGCCCGTCGGTCGACCTTGCGGTGCGCGGTCAGGGGCAGCTCGGCCAGACTGACGACGGCAGCCGGGACCATGAAC
>NZ_JBVHLZ010000036.1:0-1860 GCF_055558735.1 Streptomyces sp. NPDC025651 | reverse complement strand
ACTCAAAACCACCCTCCAGACCAGCCGGCACACCCTCACCGTCAAACCGCTCCGCAAGCCCCAACGACAGATCGAACTTCGCCGCGTCACCGTCGTTCGGCTCGACGCTCAGCGCCACGCCGGGCAGCTGCAGATCGGGCCTGCTCTGGTTCTGGAACGCCAGTGCCACCTGGAAGAGCGGGTGGCGCGACATGGACCGGGCCGGGTTGATCACCTCGACCAGGTGCTCGAACGGGACGTCCTGGTTGCCGAAGGCACCAAGGTCCACCTCGCGTACGCGGTCGACCAGTTGACGGAACGTCGGGTTGCCGGAGACATCTGTCCGAAGTACGAGCGTGTTGATGAAGAACCCGACCAGGTCGTCCAGCGCCTCGTCGGCTCGCCCGGCCACCGGTGTGCCGATCGGGATGTCCGTCCCCGCACCCATCCGCGACAACAGCGCGGCGAACGCCGCCTGCACCACCATGAACACACTGGCGCCCGTCTCCCCCGCCAGGGCGGCGAGGCCACGGTGCACGTGGGCGTCCAGCGTGAACTCGACGTTGTCGCCCCGGTACGTGGCGACGGCGGGCCGGGGGCGATCGGTGGGCAGCTCCAACTGCTCCGGCAGGTCCTCCAATGCGCCCTTCCAGTACGTGACCTGACGGCTCACCAGGCTGTCGGGGTCGTTCTCGTCGCCCAGCAGCTCCCGCTGCCACATCGCGTAGTCCGCGTACTGCACCGGCAGCGGCTCCCACTCAGGTGCGCCACCGCCGACCCGCGCCTCGTACGCCGCCGCCACGTCCCGCGCCAGCGGCGCCATCGACCAGCCGTCACCGGCGATGTGGTGCAGCACCACCACCAGCACATGCACGTCCTCGCCCAGCACGAACAACCGCGCGCGCATGGGGGCGTCGACCGTGACATCGAAGCCGCGGCCGCGGAAGGCCGACACGGCGGCGTCGAGCCCGTCCTCGTCGGCCGGCATGGACTCCATGTCCGTCCACGCCTGGTCGGTGTCGAGGATGCGCTGGTACGGGGTGCCGTCGGGGCCTTCGGGGAAGACCGTGCGCAGGCTCTCGTGGCGCTCCACCACGTCCCGCAGGGCCGCGGCGAGCGCGTCCCGGTCCAGGGTGCCGGTCAGGCGCAGCGTGATGGGCAGGTTGTACGTGGCCGCCGCGGTGCCCTCGAGCCGGTTGAGGAACCAGAGCCGACGCTGGGAAAAGGACAGAGGAATCATCAGTTCTCCTTGGGGCGCGGCATGGGCCGCAGTGCGGGCCGCTGCGACTTCTGCGCGGTTCCCAGCTGTTCGGTCAACGTGGCTACGTTCGGTGCTTCGAAGACGGCGCGCAGCGACAGCTCGACGCCGAGGCGGGTACGAATGCGGCTGATCAGACGGGTGGCGAGCAGGGAATGACCGCCCAGGTCGAAGAAGCTGTCGTCGATCCCGACCCGCTCCACACCCAGCACCTCGGTGAAGATCTCGCACAAGGCCTGCTCGCGCTCCGAGCGCGGGGCGCGGAAGGCGGTGGCGGCGTAGTCGGGGGCGGGCAGGGCGCGTCGGTCGAGCTTCCCGTTCGCCGTCAACGGCAGCACGTCCAGCACCACGACCGCGGCCGGAACCATGAACTCCGGCAGACGCTCACCGACATACCGGCGCAACTGCGACCCATCCACCAAAGCCGCACCACCCGACGGCACGACGTAGGCGACCAGGCGCTTGCCGCCGGGCTGATCCTCACGAGCCACCACCGCAACCTGCGCGACAGCGGGATGCGCGGCAATCACCGCCTCGACCTCACCCAACTCCACACGGAACCCACGAACCTTCACCTGGAAGTCCGCCCGCCCCAAAAACTCCACCGTGCCATCGGCACACCA
>NZ_JBVHLZ010000035.1:0-2672 GCF_055558735.1 Streptomyces sp. NPDC025651 | reverse complement strand
GCGCGGCAGTTGGCGGACGGGTCCTTGGAGTACCTGGGGCGCAACGACGACCAGGTCAAGATCCGCGGGTTCCGTATCGAGCTCGGCGAGATCGAAGCCGCCCTCGCCGGACACGAAGCGGTCCGCTCCTGCGTGGTCATGGCCCGCGAGGACCAGCCGGGCAACAAGCAGCTCGTCGCGTACGTCGTCCTGGAGGACGCGCACGCGAAGACGGACTTCCGCGCCGAACTCGGCCGGCACGTCGAGCGCATGCTCCCCGAGTACATGGTCCCCAGCGCCTACATCGCCCTGGACACCCTGCCGTTGACCACCAACGGCAAGCTCGACCGCAAGGCGCTGCCGGCCCCCGGCATCGACGCCTACGCCCAGCGCGCGTACGTGGCGCCGAGCACCCCCACCGAGCGGGCGCTCGCCGCGGTCTGGGCGGAGCTCCTCGGCTTCGACGGGGCCCGTATCGGCGCCGACGACAACTTCTTCGAGCTCGGCGGCCACTCCCTGCTCATCACGGTCCTGGTGGCCAAGCTGAAGGAGCTGGGCCACGAGGTCTCGGTGCGCAGCGTGTTCAGCAGCCCGACGCTGGCCCGCCTCGCGGAGGAGATCGACGGGGCGCGGACCGGCACCGACGTCACGGACGACGGCGTGCCGCCGAACCTGATCCCGCTGGGCTGCCCGCGCGTCACCCCGGACATGCTGCCCCTGGTCGAGCTGACCCAGGAGCAGATCGACACGGTCGTCGCCACCGTGCCCGGCGGCGCGCCCAACGTCCAGGACGTCTATCCGCTGGCGCCCGCGCAGGAGGGCATCCTCTTCCACCACCTCCTCGACCCGGACAACGACCCCTACCTGGTCTCCGTCCTCCTCGCCGCCGACGACGAGAAGGTGTGCGTCTCGTTCACGGAGGCGCTGCAGGCGCTGATCGACCGGCACGACGTGCTGCGCACCGCCGTGCTCACCACCGACCTGCCCGAGCCCGTGCAGGTCGTGCACCGCACCGCACGTCTGACGGTCGAGCGGACGCGCCTCGACGCCGGTACGGACGCCGAGGAGCAGGCGCGCGCCCTGCTGGACAGCCCCCGGCGCATGCGGGTCGACGGCGCACCCCTGCTGCGGCTCCTCATCGCCGAGGACCCGCACTCCGAGCGGCGCTATCTGCTCCTGAGCGCCCATCACCTCATCGAGGACGCCACGACCCTGCGGCTCGTCCTGCAGGAGCTGGCGACCCACATGGCGGGCCGGGCCGCGCTGCTCAAGGCGCCCGCCCCGTACCGCGACTTCGTCGCCCACACCCTGCGCCAGACGACCGCCGACGACGGGGAGGCCCACTTCCGGGCCATGCTCGCCGACGTCACCGAGCCGACCACGCCGTTCGGCCTGACGGACGTGCGCGGCGACGGCCACCGGTACCCGCAGCTGCGCCGCGCCCTGCCCGCCGACCTCACCGCCGAGGTGCGCGCCCAGGCCAAGCGCCTGCACATCAGCCCCGCCACCCTGTTCCACGCCGCGTGGGCGTGCGTCACGGCCGCGGCCGCCGGCAGCGACGACGTCGTGTTCGGCACCGTGATGTCCGGACGTCTGCAGGGCGTGCCCGGTGTGGAGGGCATGCTCGGCAACTTCATCAACACCCTGCCGCTGCGGGTGCGCCTCGCGGACCGCTCCGTCAAGGACCTCGTCGCGGACGTCGACACCGGCCTCAAGGAGCTGATCGCCCGCGAGCAGAGCGCGCTGAGCCTGGCGCAGCGCTGCAGCGGCCTGGACGCCGACACCCCGCTGTTCAGCGCGGTGATCAACGTCCGGCACTTCGAGCCGGGCCACGGCGACACGACCGGGTCCGCCGTCGCGGGCCAGGGCATCCACTGGCTGGCGGAGGCCGACGCGATCAACTACCCGCTGGTGGTCTCGCTCGACGACTTCGGCAGCGAACTCGCCCTGCACGTACGCGTGGACGACTCCGTGGAGTGCGAGGCGCTCGTCGGATACGTCGAGACGGCGCTGTCCGGCATCGTCTCCGCGCTCGCCGCCGACGACGGCGCCGCCACCGCGGCCCTCGACATCGACGTCCTGCCCGCCGCCGAGCGTCGGCGTGTGGTGGAGGAGTGGAACGAGGCTCCGGCGGGTCTGGTGGCGGAGGAGCGGTGTGTGCATGAGTGGTTCGAGGGGGTGGTGGCGGGTGCGCCGGACGCGGTGGCGGTGGAGTTCGAGGGTCGTGCGCTGACGTACGGCGAGCTGAACGCCCGCGCCAACCGCTTGGCGCGCCACCTGCGCGACCTGGGGGTGGGGCCCGACGTCCGCGTCGGACTGTGCCTGCCGCGCAGCGAGTGGATCGTCGTGTGCGTCCTCGCCGTCCTCAAGGCGGGTGGCGGCTATGTGCCGATGGACCCGGCCGCGCCCGTCGAGCGACTCGACCACGTGGTGCGGGACAGTGCCCCGCGCGTCCTGGTCGTGGACGGCGGACTGCCCGACGGCCTTGCCGTCCCGGACGTCCCGGTGGTGGACGTGCGGGTGGATGCCGAGGTGTGGGCCGGGCTGCCCGACGGTGATCTGGGTCGGGCCGAGGTCGGTTCCGCTCCGGGTGATCTTGCGTATGTGATCTATACGTCGGGGTCGACGGGGACGCCGAAGGGTGTGATGGTCGAGCACCGGAATGTGACGCGTCTGTTCACGGCGACGGATGG
>NZ_JBVHLZ010000034.1:0-2824 GCF_055558735.1 Streptomyces sp. NPDC025651 | reverse complement strand
TCCGTGCGCCAGCGGACCAGGTCGCCGGTGCGGTACATGCGCTCACCGGCGGCGAACGGACACGCCACGAACCGCTCCGCCGTCAGCGCCTGGCGCCCCACATACCCCCGCGCCACCTGGGCGCCAGCGACGTACAGCTCACCCGCCACGCCCACGGGAACCGGCTCCAACGCCGCGTCCAACACGTACACCTGGGTGTTCCAGGTGGGGCGGCCGATGGGGACCGCGGAGCCGGCGCCGCTGTCCGTGGCGCGCCCGCAGATGAAGGACGCCACCTGGATGGTCATCTCGGTCGGGCCGTAGAGATTGGAGAGTTCGCTGCCCCAGGTGTCCGCTACGTCCGCCGCGAGATCCGTGCGGAGCGCCTCGCCGCTCGCCCAGATGCGGCTGACGGAGTGCGTCGCGGGCGGGTGGGGCAGATGCGCGAGCAGGGACGGAGGGAACTGGGCGACAGTGACGCCGTTCTCCGCGATGTACGAGGTCAGTCGCTGCGGATCGCGGATGACATCGCCGGGGGCCACGCGGATCGCGGCGCCGGACAGCAGCGGGTACCAGATCTCCAGCCCCACGGAGTCGAACCGCACCGAGGTCCGGAACAGCACCACGTCGTGGGCGCCCACCGGATGGGCCGACTGCATCCACTGGAGGTTGTTGGCGAGGCCACGGTGCTCGACCATGACGCCCTTGGGCCGACCCGAGGACCCCGACGTGTAGATGACGTAGAGCGCGTTGGCCGGCGTCAGGGCAGTCGTGCGCTCGTCCGCGGAGAGATCGGTCGTGGGCTGTCCGGCGATGGCGGCGCTTGTCTCTTCGTCGTCGACGACCACACACGGCACGCCCTGGCCCGAGGCGATCAGACGGCTCCCGGACGAGACGACGGCCACCACCGGGCGCGCGTCGAGCAGCATGCCGCGCAGGCGCTCGCTCGGGTCGTCGGGGTCCAGCGGAAGATACGCGCCGCCGGCCTTGATCACCGCGAGCAACGCGACGACCGTGTCGGCCGTGCGCGGCAGTGCCACAGCCACCACGCTTTCCGGGCCGACGCCCAAGCCGACCAGATGACGGGCCAGTTGGTTGGCCCGAGCGTGCAGTTCGGCATAGGTCAGCGCGGTGTCCGCGAAGAGCACGGCGGGGGCGTCGGGAGTGCGACGTGCCTGCGCTTCGAGCAGGCCGACCACCGTGTCCGGGCGCACTTCGGCCTCGGCGCCGTTCCACTCCGTCAGCACCTGCTGTCGCTCGGCGGCCGTCAGCACGTCGAGCCGGCCGATCGGCTGGTCCGGGGCGCTCAGTACGTGGTCGATGAGACGTATCCACCGAGCGAAGATCTGCTCGACGGTGGACCGGTCGAAGAGGTCGGTGGAGTACTCGACCACGGTGTCGATGCCGTCCGGGCCCCCGGCCGCGGTGAAGCGCTCGGTGAGGGAGAAGAGCATGTCGAAGCGGGAGGTGCCGGTCTCCGCCTCGGTCGTGCGGACCGTCAGGCCGGGGAGGTCGAAGTCGCCTTGGGTGGTGTTCTGGAGGACGAGTGCGATCTGGAAGAGGGGGTGGTGGCTTGTGGTGCGGTGGGGGTTGAGGAGTTCGACGAGGTGTTCGAAGGGGATGTCTTGGTGTGCGTAGGCGGCGAGGCTTGTTTCGCGTACGCGGTGGAGGAGTTGGTGGAAGGTGGGGTTTCCGGTGGTGTCGGTGCGTAGGACGAAGGTGTTGACGAAGAGGCCGACGAGGTCGTCGAGTGCTTCGTCGGTGCGTCCGGCGACGCCGCTGCCGAGGGGGATGTCGGTGCCGGCGCCGAGGCGGGTCAGGAGTGCTGCCATGCCTGCCTGCAGGACCATGAACACGGTGCTGCCCGACTGCTGCGCCAGCTGTATCAGCCCTTGGTGGAGCTCGGGGCTCAGCTCGAATTCGAGATGGGTGCCCTCGTAGGTGGCGACGGTCGGTCGGGGGCGGTCCGTGGGGAAGCTCACCGACTCCGGCAGATCCGTCAACTGCGTCTGCCAGTACTGGAGTTGACGGGTGTAGGGGCTTTGCGGATCGGACTCGTTCCCCAGCAGCTCGCGCTGCCACAGGGTGTAGTCGGCGTACTGGACCGGCAGGGGGGACCACCGCGGAGCACCGCCCTGTGCACGGGCCGTGTAGGCGGTCACCAGGTCGCGGGCCAGCGGGCCCATCGACCAGCCGTCCGCCGCGATGTGGTGGAGCAACAGCAGCAGCACGCTCTCGCCGCCGCTCACGTCGAAGAGCCAGGCGCGCACGGGTACTTCGACGGAGAGGTCGAAGCCGTAGCGGGCCGCTTCGTCCAGGGCCGCCGAAAGCTCCTGCGTGGCCACCGCGCGGTGCTCCCACACGAAGTCCCGGTCCGTGCCGCCCAGCACCAACTGACGCGGTTCGCCATCGACTTCAGGGAAGACGGTGCGCAGCGACTCGTGGCGTGCCACCACGTCGCGCAGGGCTGCGCGCAGCGCCTCCGGATCCACCGAGCCCGTGAGGTGGAACGCCAGGGGCATGTTGTACGTCGCCGTCCGGCCCTCCAGCTTGTGCAGGAACCAGAGCCGCCGCTGGGCGAACGAGAGGGGGATCACCTCGGGGCGCGGCACCGGTGCCAGCGCCGTGCGGGTCCCGCCGCCGTCCGTGAGTCGGGTCGCCAGCTCGGCCACCGTGGGCGCCTCGAATACCGCGGCAATCGGGACCTCCACCCCAAGAGTGCTGCGGATCCGACTCACCAAGCGTGTGATGAGGAGGGAGTGTCCGCCGAGGTGGAAGAAGTTGTCGTCGATGCCGATGTGGTCGATGCCGAGTGTTTCGGCGAAGAGGGTGGTGAGGGTTTGTT
>NZ_JBVHLZ010000033.1:0-2875 GCF_055558735.1 Streptomyces sp. NPDC025651 | reverse complement strand
GTCCGCGAAGTCGTGCATCTGCTGGCCGCCCGCGCCCCGCGCCTGGACCGGGCGTTGAAGAAGATCGCCCGAAAGGGCGGCGGCATCGTCCTGCTGGACGGCTCCCTCATCCGCACCCGGCGGCGCACCGGAAGCGAGAACCGGAAGAACTACTCGGGCAAGAGCAAGTGCCATGGCCTGCTCGTCATCGCCCTCACCGACGAGAACGGCCGACTGCTCTGGGTCTCCGCGGCACGGCCCGGACGCACGTCGGAGATCACCGCCTGCCGCCACGACAAACTCACCACCCGCCTGCGGGCAGCCGAACTCGGCGCCATCGCCGACCTCGGGTTTACCGGCCTCGACGACAGCGATCCGGACACCGACCCGGCGGTGATCACAGGCTACAAGGCCACCCGGAACCACCCCCTGGCACGTGGTCAGAAGCTGTCCAACACCGCGCTCGCCGCAGTACGGGCGCCCGTCGAGCACGGCTTCGCCCACCTGAAGAACTGGAGGGTGCTCGGCAAGGTCCGCACCGCCCCGAAGTGGGCGACTGCCCTGGTCAGGGCCCTGCTGGTCCTGACGAACCGCGAGGTCTTCCGCTGACCGACGATCTTCACCGAAGTCATCCGTCCATGACCAGGGCGAGTACCCGAAACCCCACGCACACCAGAGCCAACACCAGCAACTTCACGATGCACACCGCTCACTGGGCCATGGCCCCACCTGCTCATACCGGTTCGGGTCGCTGGGCACCGCTCACCACTGCCTCGGGCCTCGCATGACCAACCGGTAGCGGGAGCCATTCCAGAGCGGGTCTCGGGGTAGCGCCAGCCACTTGCACCTCGCGGTACCGCTTCTCGCGCGGCCTTCCCGGTCATGGGGTCGGTGTAGCTCAAGTGGATCTCATCGGCCTTCACACGCCAGTCCCTTCGGTCCCTCGATGCTGAGCATGATGCCGGGCGGCACCGACACCGCCCGGCTACGAGATCAGCCTCGATCCACCGCGTGATCTCTGATTACGCGGTGGATCGAGGCTCAGCGCCAGACGTGCACGTAGTCGGCGGAATAGCCGATCTCACCTTTGTCCTTGGGCTGGGGCTGTCGGCCGTAGCAGTTGCCGCTTACGGACAGGTTCAGGATCAGGTACGCCTTCCAGCCCTCGGGCACGCCTTCCTTGTCGGAGAAGACCTTGATGTCGTTGACGTACCAGTCGACCGAATCCCTGCCGTAGTACGTACCGATCTTCACCCACTTGCCCGGGGCGATGTCCCGAGTGTCGGTGTAGTGAGCCGTCGGGTTGGGCTTCCGTACGCGGTTGGTGAGCTCCAGCAGGTGCGGGTTGCCCATGCCCGGGTCCGGGCCGGGGTGGTACTCGAAGGAGTCGACCTCACCTTTGTCGCCTTCCCATTTCCCGGGATCCTCGGGGAGCTTTTCCGGATTGCGGGCACCCCACGTCCACAGAGCTGGCCAGGCGCCTGTCGGCCAGGAATCTTTCTGGGTGGGCAGCTCGACGTGGGTCTCCACATAGTCGCCAGGCTGGACCGTGAAGCCGCCTCTGAACTTGGGATCCCGGGAATCCTGGGTCGTCAGCAGCCCGGTATTCCAGCTCTTAGTTACGTTCTCCTTGTTGTCCGGGTTTCCCTTGTCCAGCTTCTTTTCCGGGTTCTTTTCCGGGTTCTTGTCCTTGCCGCAGCTCTCGGGCAGAGGGTCACCCGTATTCGGGTCCTTCACCGGCGGCAGAGATGGGCCGTCCGGTTTGGCGGTGAACCTCGCCTGCCCGTTCGCTACCGTCACCCGGCCAGGAGTGATCCGGTCCAGCTTGTTGTCCTTCGGGTTGATGGTGCCGAACTTGTCGTTCGGCCCCAGCAGCTTGTCGTTCCATTCGTAGGCACCGCTCTTGGTGTTGTTCCACCTTTTCTGGCTGGCCTCCGGGTCTCTGAAATCCTCGTCAAAGACGTGCTCGCGGCCAGTCGTGAAGTCCGGCTTGGGGGTTACGGTCACGGGGACCTCTTTGGTGAGGCTGTGCCACTCTGCTTTCCCGTACTTGTCGCGGGTCAGGTAGTAGCCGTAGTACGTCGCTCCCGGCGGAAGCGTTTTGGGCTCGGTGGTGAAGACCTTGTGGGCGCCGGAGCAGATTTCTGTCTTCTCGTTGATTGAGGGGGAGTAGTCCGACCCCTGTCCGCCAGGGCGCACCGCCACCCCCACCTGCCACACATCGAGGCAGTTCTGCCCCCCGTCCTTCTTCCTGGGGACGTACACGCTCAGGGTCGCCCGGATGCCGGGGGAGCGGTCGTCCTTGTGGGCGGTGAGACTGTCCGATTTCAAAGTCGCAGGCGGGTCCTGCGCTCCGGCGCTGGCCGGTGCTGCGGGCGCTACGGCGAGCGCGAGGAAGAAGGCCAGGAAAAGCGTGGCCGGACGATGGGGGACGGACACCGAGATTCACCGCCTGTCAGGGGACGACTGTTTGCCCTCCCACAGTGGACAGACCGTCGCACCTCCACCACTTAGCGGGCCCATTCGGTGAAAGTGCCTGATGAACATCGACGGCACCCCGGCACACGCCGACAGCCACCCCGCCACCACCTGCAAGCTGCTGGTACCGCAACAAACCGAGCATCGCAACGTAGATCGAAGGTTGAGACACCGGCACTCACACGGCTGGCACCGTATGCAGCCGACGCCCGACATCCCTGAGCGTCGCACCCGGCTTCCCGTCCTCCAACGCTGCGAGGACCTGGCCCGCGTAGTCCGCCGCCGCGTGCGTATAGATCCACGTGGCCTTGCCACCCCGCTCGTGCCCGAGGATCTCCTGAGTGATGGCTTCCGGAACGCCGAGCGCGTGCAGCCTGGACGCGTAGGCGTCACGGGTGTCGGAGAAGACGGGCCACCA
>NZ_JBVHLZ010000032.1:0-3020 GCF_055558735.1 Streptomyces sp. NPDC025651 | reverse complement strand
ACCCGCTCACCCTGCCAACCAGCCAACAACTCCCCTCGCTCCTCGCCGGACAACACCTCCAACTCACCCACATGACAATCAGGATCCGCCACCACGGCGGCCAGCACCCGGCTGAAACGCTCCACGAGCCTTTCGACCGTCTCCCGGTCGAACAGGTCAGTCGCGTACTCGAAGGCGCCGACGAGCCCCACAGGGCCACCGTCGTGCCCGTGCTGTTCGTGCACACCAAGCTGCAGATCGAACTTCGCGGCACCGTCCCCCGTCGACTCGCTCGTAAAGGTCAGTCCGGGGAGGTGAAACTGGGCTTGTTCGTTGTTCTGGAAGGTCAGCATCACCTGGAACAGCGGGTGCCGCGACAGTGACCGCTCGGGGTTGAGAACCTCCACGAGGTGCTCGAACGGAACGTCCTGATGGGCGTAGGCGGCCAGGTCGGTCTCACGGACCCGCTCGACCAGTTCACGGAAGGTGGGGTCACCGGACAGGTCGGTGCGCAACACCAACGTGTTGATGAAGAACCCGACCAGATCGTCGAGCGCCTCGTCCGTACGGCCGGCGATCGGGGAGCCGATCGCGATGTCCGACCCGGCCCCGAGCCGCGAGAGCAGCGCGGCGAACGCCGCCCGCACCACCATGAACACACTCGCGCCCGACTCACGCGCGAGGTCGACCAGGCCCTGGTGGATCTCCGCGTCCACCTCGAAGACAAGCCGGTCACCGCGGTGTGAGGCCACCGCAGGACGAGGCCGGTCGACCGGGAGTTCCAACTGTTCGGGGAGGTCGGCGAGTTGTGCCGTCCAGTACGCGAGCTGCTTGCCGAGCAGGCTGTCGGGGTCGTTCTCGTCACCCAGCAGCTCCCGCTGCCAGATCGCGTAGTCGGCGTACTGCACCGGCAACGGCTTCCACGCCGGAGCCCGGCCTGCGGCCCGCGCCTCGTAGGCCTCCGCGACGTCCCGCCCCAGCGGGGCCATCGACCAACCGTCACCCGCCACGTGGTGCAGCACGACCACGAGCACGTGCTGGTCCTCGCTCAGCGCGAAGAGTCGCGCCCTGAAGGGCATTTCGGTGCTCAGGTCGAAGCCCTGGTTCGCCACGGCCGCGACGGCTGCCAGCACCTCCGCTTCGGTGATCTCAGCGACGGGCAGCGGCAGGCTGACCTCTTCGGGGGCAAGGACCTTCTGGTACGGGGTTCCTTCGGCGCTCTCCATGAGCAGCGTCCGCAGGCTTTCGTGCCGCTCCACCACGTCCTGCAGCGCGAGTCCGAGCACTTCCCGGCTCAGCTCGCCTGCGAGGCGCAGCGCGATGGGCACGTTGTACGTGGCCGCCGCGGGACCTTGAATACGGTTGAGGAGCCAGAGCCCGCGCTGGGCGGGTGACAGGGGGATCTCCTCGGGGCGCGGCCGAGGCGTCAACGCCGTGCGGGCGACCGACGCGTCTTCGACCCGGCTCGCCAGCTGAAGCACGGTCGGGCCTTCGAAGAGGGCGCGGAGGGGCAGTTCCACGTTCAGGACGGTGCGGATGCGGCTGATCACACGGGTGGCCAGCAGGGAGTGGCCGCCCAGGTCGAAGAAGCCGTCGTCGATGCCGACGCGGTCGACGCCGAGCACCTCGGCGAAGATCGCGCAGAGCGCGTGCTCGCGTTCCGAGCGCGGGCCACGTCCCGGTTCCGCCAGGCCGTACTCGGGGGCGGGCAGGGCCCGTCGGTCGACCTTGCGGTGCGCGGTCAGGGGCAGCTCGGCCAGACTGACGACGGCAGCCGGGACCATGAACTCGGGCAGCAGCTCACCGACGTACTGACGCACCTGGCCCGCGTCCACGGAAGCACCGGATTCGGACGGCACGACATAGGCGACCAAGCGCTTGTCGCCGGGCCTGTCCTCACGGACCATCACCGCCGCCTGCGCCACCCTCGGGTGGGACAACAAGGCCGCCTCGACCTCACCGAGCTCGATACGGAAGCCACGGACCTTGACCTGCTCATCGGCCCGCCCCACATACTCCAGCTGACCATCCCGCCGACGACGCACCACATCCCCGGTCCGATACATCCGCTCCCCCGCACCCCCCAAGGGATCCGCGACAAACCGCTCCGCCGTCAGACCCGGACGGTTCAGATAACCGCGGGCCAACTGCACACCGGCCAGGTAGAGCTCACCGGGGACACCCACGGGCACCGGACGCAACCGGTCGTCGAGGACATGGGCCCGGGTGTTCCACACCGGCCGCCCGATCGGCGGCACCCCCACCATCCCCGGCGACAACGGCTCACTCGCCGTCGAGGCAACCGTCGCCTCGGTCGGACCATAAATGTTCACCATCCGACGACCACGCGACCACTCACGCGCCACCTCCGCCGAACACGCCTCACCAGCCACCACCAGAGTCACACCCTCCGGCAGACCCCCCACCTCCGCCAACACCGGCAACGTCGCCGGCGGCAACGTCACATGCGACACCCCCAACTCCGCCACAAGCTCGACAAGCCGCGCACCAGGCGTCAAACGCTCGGCCGAACCAAGCACCAACGCCGCACCCGCCAACCACGCCGGCCACATGTCCGCCACCGCCGCATCAAAACTCGGCGAAGCAAACTGCAACAACCGACTCCCACCATCCACACCCAAACGCGCCACGTGATCCCACGCCAGATTCACCACACCCGCATGACCGACCACCACACCCTTCGGCCGCCCCGACGAACCCGACGTATAGATGACGTATGCCGGATGCGACGGCGACAGGGCACAGCTCCGCTCCTCATCCCTGACATCCGCACCCGACTCCACGGCCACCGCGTCGGCCATGTCCTCAAGAACCAGACAGCTCACGCCATTCGGCACGACTTCGCGCACGGCCTCCGAGGTCAGCGCGACAGCAGGCCGGGCATCGCCGAACATGTACGCAACCCGCTCCGCCGGATACGACGGGTCCACCGGCACATACGCCGCACCCGCCTTCAACACCGCCAACATCGCCACCAACAACTCCGGCGAACGCGGCAGCACCAACGCCACCAACCCCTC
>NZ_JBVHLZ010000031.1:0-1834 GCF_055558735.1 Streptomyces sp. NPDC025651 | reverse complement strand
GTCGGGCACGCTGTTGGGTGTCTGAGGGTACGGATTTGATCCCGACCTCGATGCCGACCCCAGTGAAGGTTCGTTTCGGCGGGCTGTGATGGGTGGTTGGTCGTTGTTTGAGAACTGCACAGTGGACGCGAGCATCTGTGGCCAAGTTTTTAAGGGCGCACGGTGGATGCCTTGGCACCAGGAACCGATGAAGGACGTGGGAGGCCACGATAGTCCCCGGGGAGTCGTCAACCAGGCTTTGATCCGGGGGTTTCCGAATGGGGAAACCCGGCAGTCGTCATGGGCTGTCACCCGCTGCTGAACACATAGGCAGTGTGGAGGGAACGCGGGGAAGTGAAACATCTCAGTACCCGCAGGAAGAGAAAACAACCGTGATTCCGGGAGTAGTGGCGAGCGAAACTGGATGAGGCCAAACCGTATACGTGTGAGACCCGGCAGGGGTTGCGTATACGGGGTTGTGGGATCTCTCTTTCACAGTCTGCCGGCTGTGAGACGAGTCAGAAACCGTTGATGTAGGCGAAGGACATGCGAAAGGTCCGGCGTAGAGGGTAAGACCCCCGTAGTCGAAACGTCAGCGGCTCGTTTGAGAGACACCCAAGTAGCACGGGGCCCGAGAAATCCCGTGTGAATCTGGCGGGACCACCCGTTAAGCCTAAATATTCCCTGGTGACCGATAGCGGATAGTACCGTGAGGGAATGGTGAAAAGTACCGCGGGAGCGGAGTGAAATAGTACCTGAAACCGTGTGCCTACAAGCCGTGGGAGCGTCGGATATGTGCTTGCACATATCTCGTGACTGCGTGCCTTTTGAAGAATGAGCCTGCGAGTTTGCGGTGTGTTGCGAGGTTAACCCGTGTGGGGAAGCCGTAGCGAAAGCGAGTCCGAATAGGGCGATATAGTAGCGCGCTCAAGACCCGAAGCGGAGTGATCTAGCCATGGGCAGGTTGAAGCGGAGGTAAGACTTCGTGGAGGACCGAACCCACCAGGGTTGAAAACCTGGGGGATGACCTGTGGTTAGGGGTGAAAGGCCAATCAAACTCCGTGATAGCTGGTTCTCCCCGAAATGCATTTAGGTGCAGCGTCGTGTGTTTCTTGCCGGAGGTAGAGCACTGGATAGGCGATGGGCCCTACCGGGTTACTGACCTTAGCCAAACTCCGAATGCCGGTAAGTGAGAGCGCGGCAGTGAGACTGTGGGGGATAAGCTCCATGGTCGAGAGGGAAACAGCCCAGAGCATCGACTAAGGCCCCTAAGCGTACGCTAAGTGGGAAAGGATGTGGAGTCGCAGAGACAACCAGGAGGTTGGCTTAGAAGCAGCCACCCTTGAAAGAGTGCGTAATAGCTCACTGGTCTAGTGATTCCGCGCCGACAATGTAGCGGGGCTCAAGCGTACCGCCGAAGTCGTGTCATTCCAGCAATAGGGCCAACGCCTGCTGGGATGGGTAGGGGAGCGTCGTGTGCCGGGTGAAGCTGCGCCGGAAGGCAGTGGTGGACGGTTCACGAGTGAGAATGCAGGCATGAGTAGCGATACATACGTGAGAAACGTGTGCGCCGATTGACTAAGGGTTCCTGGGTCAAGCTGATCTGCCCAGGGTAAGTCGGGACCTAAGGCGAGGCCGACAGGCGTAGTCGATGGATAACCGGTTGATATTCCGGTACCCGCTATGAAGCGCCAAACATCGAATCCATTAATGCTAAGGCCGTGAAGCCGCCCCGGAGCCTTCGGGCAAAGGGGAGTGGTGGAGCCGCTGACCCAAGGTGGTAGTAGGTGAGTGATGGGGTGACGCAGGAAGGTAGTCCAGCCCGGGCGGTGGTTGTCCCGGGGTAAGGGTGTAG
>NZ_JBVHLZ010000030.1:0-3970 GCF_055558735.1 Streptomyces sp. NPDC025651 | reverse complement strand
TATGTGGTGGGCGCGGACGGGGCGGAGATCGCTCCCGAGGAGATGCGTGCGTATGTGGCCGAGCGGCTGCCGGAGTACATGGTCCCGGCGGCGGTGGTCGTGCTGGAGGAGCTGCCGCTCACGGTGAACGGCAAGGTGGACCGGGCGGCCCTCCCCGCCCCGGACTTCGCCGGGCGGGTCTCGGGCCGGGAGCCGGGCACGGAGACCGAGCGGATCCTGTGCGAGGTGTTCGCGGAGGTCCTCGGTCTGGAGCGGGTCGGGGTCGAGGACGGCTTCTTCGAGCTGGGCGGCGACTCGATCAGCTCGATGCAACTGGTCTCCCGGGCGCGCAGGGCGGGCCTGGTGGTGACGCCCCGGCAGGTCTTCGAGGAGAAGACTCCCGAACGCCTCGCGGCCGTGGCGGAAGCCGCGGGTCACGAGACGGCCGCCGTCGCCGACGTCGGCGTGGGCGAGGTGCCCTGGACGCCGGTCATGCGGGCACTCGGCGACCGCGCCGCACGCCCCGGGTTCGCGCAATGGGCGGTGGTCGGCGCCCCGGCGGGGCTCGGCCTCGACGTGCTGGCGGCCGGTCTCGGCGCCGTGCTCGACGCGCACGACATGCTGCGGGCGCGGACCG
This sequence comes from Streptomyces sp. NPDC025651, assembly GCF_055558735.1. Classification (NCBI taxonomy): domain Bacteria; kingdom Bacillati; phylum Actinomycetota; class Actinomycetes; order Kitasatosporales; family Streptomycetaceae; genus Streptomyces; species Streptomyces sp. NPDC025651. The sequence continues at coordinate 3,354 of NZ_JBVHLZ010000030.1, read as the reverse complement.
TGCCGGGCGAGCCGAAGCTGATCGTCGGCGAGCGGGGATCGGTGGACGCCGGGGCCTTGGTGCTGCGGGTGGAAGCGGCGGACGTCGGGGCCGAGGGCGTGGACGCGGTCGCGCGCGAGACTGCGGGGCGGCTCGACCCGGCCTCCGGCGCCATGGTGCGCGTGGTGTGGGTCGATGCGGGCCCGGGCCGCGAGGGCCAACTCATCGTCGTTGCCCATCACTTGGTGGTGGACGGTGTGTCCTGGCGGATCCTGCTGCCCGACCTCCAGGCGGCCTGCGAGGCGGCGGCCGCCGGGCGCGTGCCGCAGTTGCCGCCGGTGGGGACGTCGTTCCGCCGCTGGGCCGGACTGCTGGCCGCGGAGGCGGCCGACGAGCGGCGGGTCGCCGAACTTGACGGCTGGCTGGCCCTGCTCGGCGAGGACCAATCGCCCTTGGGGCAACGGCAGTTGGAGCCGTCCGAGGACACCGTGCGAAGCCTGCGCCGCCGCTCCTGGGCGGTGCCGCCGGAGCAGGCCGAGACGCTCCTGACCCGCACACCGACCGCGTTCCACTGCGGCGTGGACGACGTGCTGCTGGCCGGCCTCGCCGCCGCGGTCGCGCACTGGCGGCCGGACACCGCGGCCGGTCTCCTGGTCGACGTCGAGGGGCACGGTCGCGAGTCCCTGGACGGCGCGGAACTGGATCTGTCGCGCACGGTGGGCTGGTTCACCGCTGCCCATCCGGTGCGGCTGACGTCGGCGGACGTGGATCTCGGCGAGGTCCTCGCCGGCGGGCCCGCCGCGGGTGCGCTGGTGAAGGCCGTCAAGGAGCAGGTGCGCGCGGTGCCCGGCGACGGGCTCGGGTACGCACTCCTGCGTCACCTCAACGCAGACACGGGTCCTGCCCTGAGCGCCCGGCCCGCCCCGCAGATCAGCTTCACGTACATGGGACGGTTCGCCGCCGACACGGCGGAGGACCGGGGCGGCGGTCCCTGGCGGATGGCCGGAGGGAACGCGATCGGCGGCTCGTCCCACCCGGACACGCCCCTGCGGCACCTGCTGGACGTCGGCGCGATGGTACGGGACACCCCGGGCGGGCCCGAGCTGACGCTCACCGTGAACTGGCCCGCCCACCTGGTGACGGAGCCCGATGCCGAACTCCTGGGCCGCACCTGGGCAAAGGCGCTCGGCGGCCTCGCGGCCCACACCGACGCGCCCGCGTCGGGCGGGCACAGCCCCTCCGACTTCCCGCTCCTCGACCTCGCCCAGGACGAAGTCGATGAATTCGACCGACTCGACTGACTCGATCCACTTCAGCACCCCGATCAATGCGACTGATCCGACCTGCTCGACCGACTCGAACAATTCGACTGATCCGACCCGCTCGACTGACTCGGTCAACTCGACTGTTTCGGCTGACTCGATCACCCCGATGGCACGCCCCGCCGAGGCGCGCCGCCGCCATGAGGAGACAGAACGATGACCCGATCCCTTGTCGAGGACGTCTGGCCGCTGTCGCCGTTGCAGGAGGGCCTGCTCTTCCACGCCGCCTTCGACGACCGGGGCCCGGACGTCTACCAGGGGCAGCGGACGCTGGAGCTGGCCGGTCCCGTGGACGCGGGACGGCTGCGGAGGTCGTGGGAGGCGCTCCTTGCCCGGCACGGCGCGCTGCGGGCGGGCTTCCGCGGCCGCAAGTCCGGTGAGGCGGTGCAGGTCATCGCGCGCGAGGCGGTGCTTCCCTGGCGCATGGAGGACGTCTCGGGGCTCGCCGAGGCCGACGCCCTCGCCGCGGCCGACCGGCTGGCCGCGCACGAACGGGCGCGGCGCTTCGACCCCGCGGTCCCGCCGCTGCTGCGCGTGCTGCTGGTCAGGACGGGCGCCGACCGGCACCGGCTGGTCCTCACCAGCCACCATGTCGTGATGGACGGCTGGTCCATGGCGGTCCTGTTCAACGAACTGCCCGCCGTGTACGCGGCGGACGGCGACACCCGCGCACTGCCCAGGACGACCTCCTACCGCGACTACCTCGTGTGGCTGGGCCGGCAGGACAAGGAGGCGGCCCGCGCCGCCTGGCGGGCCGAGCTCGCCGGGGCCGACGAACCGACCCTCGTGGCCCCGGCCGACCCGGCCCGGACACCGGTGGCGCCCGAGAGCCTGATCACCCGGCTCTCGCCCGAACTGACGCTGGGCATCACGCAGTTGGCGCGCGCCCAGGGCCTGACGGTGAACACGGTGGTGCAAGGGGCGTGGGCGTTGGTCCTCGCGCGGCTCGCGGGGCGTACGGATGTGGTGTTCGGCGCGACCGTGGCGGGGCGGCCCGGCGAACTGCCGGGTGTGGAGTCGATGGTCGGCCTCTTCATCAACACCGTGCCGGTGCGCGTGCCGCTCGACGGAGCGCAGACCGTCGCGCACATGCTCGCCGCCCTGCAGTCCCGCCAGGCCGCGCTCATGGCGCACCAGCACCTCGGACTCTCCGAGGTCCAGAAGCTGGCCGGTCCGGGCGCCGTCTTCGACACGATCGTGGTGTACGAGAACTACCCCCGCCCTCCTCAGGAGGAGCCCGCCCCGGACGCCTTCACCATGCGTCCGCTCGGCGAGGAGGAGGCGGCCCACTACCCGCTCACGCTCGTCGCGGCCCCCGAGGGCGACCGGATGGCCGTCAAGCTCGATCACCGGCCCGACCTGTTCGACCGCGCCGCCGCACAGGCGGTCGTCGGGCGCCTGGTGCGGGTCCTGGAGCAGATGGTCGCCGACCCGTCGGTGCCGGTGGCCCGGATCGACGTGACGGGCCCCGCGGAGCGCGAGCTCGTGGTCGCGGCATGGAACGCCGGCACGCAACCGGTGCCGGGCGCGTCGGTGCCGGAACTGATCGCGGCCCAGGTGGCCCGGCGGCCCGCGGCGACGGCGGTGAGTGACGGCGAACGAACCCTGACCTACGGGGAGTTGGACGAGGAGTCAGGTCGTCTCGCGGCGTACCTCAGGGACGTGGGCGTGGCCCGCGGCGACCGTGTCGCGGTGCTGATGGAGCGGTCGGCCGATCTGCTGGTGGCGTTGCTGGGGGTGTGGCGGGCGGGTGCCGCGTACGTTCCCGTGGATCCGGACCATCCGGCGGAGCGGGTGGCGTTCCTGCTCGCGGACGCCGCCCCGGAGGTGGTCCTGTGCATCTCGCGGACGCGCGGACTGCTGCCCGACGGGGTGACGGTCCGGCAGGTGGTCCTGGACGACACCGACGTGGTGGCGGCGATCGCCGGATGCGAGGTGACGGCCGGGTCCGGCGCGGTGGTGGGTGCGCGGGACGTGGCGTACGTGATGTACACGTCGGGCTCGACGGGGGTGCCGAAGGGTGTGGCGGTGCCGCACGGGAGTGTGGCGGGTC
>NZ_JBVHLZ010000029.1:0-6361 GCF_055558735.1 Streptomyces sp. NPDC025651 | reverse complement strand
ATGCAACACCAACAACAACCGACCCGCCGGAACGAACCACACGCACTGCACCATCACCCCCGCCACCGGATCGAGCCGCCCCGCCGCCGCCTCCAACTCCTCCTGGAGCACGGCTCCGTCCTCGGCGCGGCGGACGAGCGCCCGCACGTCGACCGAGCCCCGCGGCCGGATCTCCATGGCGTCGTCCATCAGCCGGGAGCGCAGCACGTCGTGACGGTCCATCACGGCGGACAGGGTCGCCACGAGGCCCGGCTCGTCGATGTCCTCGGGCAGCTCGACGACGGTGGACATCGCGAACCGGTCGGTGCCTGCGCCCAGTTCACACAGGTACTTCGCCATCGGCAGCAGCGGCATGCGGCCCACCGCGCCGCCTTCGAGCTCGTCCAGCGCCTCGGGCGCCGCGGCCCCGCCGTCGACCGCCGCCGCGAGTGCCGCGACGGTCCTGCGCTCGAAGATCTGCCGCGGGGTGATCTCCACGCCCTGGGCGCGGGCCCGCGACACCACCTGGATCGAGCGGATGCTGTCCCCGCCGACGAGGAAGTAGTCGTCGTCGACACCCACCCGCTCCAGGCCGAGCACCTCCGCGTACGCCCCGGCCAGGACGGTCTCCGCGGGGGTGGTGGGCGCCCGGTAGGCGGCGCTCGGGACGGGCTCCGGCAGGGCGGCGCGGTCCGGTTCGCCGTCCGGGGTCAGGGGCAGCCGGTCCAGGATCACGAAGTCCGAGGGAACCGCGTGCGCGGGCAGCCGCCGCGCGGCGTGGCCGCGCAGCTCCACGGCGGAGACGCCCGCGGTGAAGTCCATGCTGGTCCCGTCCGACTCCGGGAGGGCGGGGACGACGTAGCCGACCAGGCGGCGGCCGGTCCTGCGGCCCGTGTGCGCGACGGCCACGGCCCGGGCGACCCCGTGGTGGGCGGTGAGTACGGCCTCGACCTCGGCCAGGTCGACGTCGGCGCCCCGGATCGTGACCCGCTCCCGGGGGCGGGCCGTGTCGGCCGCGCCGAGGGGGGCGTCCGGGTGGGCGACGAGCCGGCGCAGCGTCCGGACGAACCCGTCGGCGAGGCTGTCGGCGGTGGCGCGGTCGAACAGGTCCGTGGCGTACTCGAGGTTGCCGACCACGCCGTGGCCCGGCACGTCGGCCATGGTGAGGAACAGGTCGAACTTGGCCGTGCCGGTGGCGATCGTCCTCAACTCGGCGTGCAGGTCGCCGAGCCGGAAGTCGCCGCCCCCGACGGTCTGCCAGCCGAACATCACCTGGAACAGCGGGTGGTAGGCGGTGGACCGCTCCGGGTTCAGCGCCTCCACCAGATGCTCGAAGGGCGCGTGCTGGTTGTCGTACGCGGCCAGCGCCTTGTCCCGCACCTGGCCGAGGAGGGCGGCGAACGAGAGGTCGGCGGGCATCGTGACGCGCAGCACCCAGGTGTTCACGAAGAACCCGACCAGGTCGGCCAGGGCGGCATCGGTGCGGTTGGCGATCGGCGATCCGACGGCGAGGTCGTCGCCGCCGCCGAGCCCGCGCAGCTGCACCGCGAAGGCCGCCTGGAGCACCATGGGCACGGTCGCCCCGTGCGCCGCGGCCAGCTCCCCGACCGCTTCGGCGAGCGCGGCGTCGAGGGCGAACTCGACGAGGTCGCCGCGGTGTCCCGCCACCGGGGGCCGGGGGCGGTCGGTGGGCAGGGCCAAGGGCTGGGGGACTCCGGCGAGTTCGTCGCGCCAGTACGCCGTCTGCCGGGCCAGGACACTCCGCGGGTCGTCCATGTCGCCGAGGAGTTCGCGCTGCCAGAGCGTGTAGTCGGCGTAGGAGACGGGCAGTTCGGGCCAGTCGGGTGCGGTGCCGCGGCATCGGGCCGCGTAGGCGGTGGCGAGGTCGCGGGTGAGGGGGGCGAGCGATTCGCCGTCGCCCGCGATGTGGTGGAGGACGAGGAGCAGGATGTGGGTCGCGGGTCCCTCCTTGAACACGTGGGCGCGCAGCGGGAGTTCACGGGAGAGGTCGAAGGGGTGGGACACCTCCGCGGCGATCAGGCGGTCCGTGCCCGTCGGTTCCGTCTCGACGACGGTCAGGCCGGGTGTCACCTCGTCGGCGGGGAGGATGCGCTGGTGGGGCACCCCTTCGTCCTCGCCGACGAGGGTGCGCAGCGTCTCGTGGCGCGCCACCACGTCATGCAGCGCCAGGCGCAGCGCGGGGACGTCGAGCGCGCCCGACAGGCGGAGCACCACGGGCAGGTTGTAGGTGGCGGAAGGACCCTCGAAGCGGTCGGCGAACCAGAGCCTGCGCTGGGCGTACGACAGCGGGATCCGCTCGGGCCCGGGTGCGGCCCTGCGCAGCTCGGGCTGGGCGGAGGTGCCCGCCGAGACGTGGGCGACCAGTCGGGCGACGGTGGGCGAGTCGAAGACGGTGCGGATGGGCACGTCGGCGCCGATGACGGTGCGGATGCGGCTGATCAGGCGCGTGGCGAGCAGCGAGTGGCCGCCCAGGGCGAAGAAGTCGTCGTCGATGCCGACCCGGGCCACGCCGAGCACCTCGGCGAACAGGGCGCACAGGATCTCCTCGCGCGGGGTGCGCGGGCCCCTGGATCCTTCGGCGCCGCCCGAGAACTCGGGGGCGGGCAGGGCGGCCCTGTCCAGCTTGCCGTTCGCGGTCACCGGCAGGGTGTCCAGGACGACGAGCGCGGACGGCACCATGTACTCGGGCAGCCGGTCCCCGGCCCGGCCGCGGACGTCGTCGGCGAGACGGGCGGGGCCGTACCAGCGGCCGCGGTCGTCGGGGAGTGCGGCCGGGGCGGTGTCGGCGGCCGGGCGACGCACCGCGTACAGGGAGTACATGCCGGTCCTCGCGAGCTCGTCGGAGCTCTCCACCGTGATGTGGAAGCCATGCTCCTCAAGGAGGGCGACGACGGTGTCGAGGCGTCCTTCGATGTCGTGGACCTCGGCGACGATCTGCTGGACGAGCGGCCAGTGCTCGGGCTCGATGCCCAGCAGGACGTCGAGTTCGCCCTTCTCCGCGTCGACCTTCAGCAGGTCGACGGTGCCGATGTCGTTCTCCCGGATCATCTGCGAGAGCGTCCGCAGCTCGACGTCGACGGGCACGCTCCGCAGCCGCTCCGTGAGCAGGTCGGCGAGTACGTCCTCGTCGCTGCCGTCGCGGCCGCGCGCGTTGTCGATCACCCGCTCCAGCATGTGGCGCTCCTCGCCCTCGTCGGCGAAGCGCCCGGAGAGCAGCGACATCTCGGGGTAGTAGGTGAAGACGGCGCGGCCGGGCTCGCGGCCGAGCGCGCAGTTGTCGATCCGGACGTCGATGCCGTGGATCTCGGCGTTGAGCCGGAAGAACTCCGCCAGTTCGGGCATCGGCTCGAAGGCGTGGATCCTCGCGTCGGGTCGCAGGGTCCGCACGAAGAGGGAGAAGAGTCCGACGTGTCCGCCGACGTCCACCACGCAGGCGCCTTCGGGGAGCGTCACGCCGCCCCTGAGGTACTCGTTCCTGGTGAAGATCTCGTCGTACAGGAAGAGCGTGTTCGACCGGTTGCGGGCGGCCACCAGCATGCCGTTGGGCAGTTCGTGGAGTTCGACGCCGTCGAGCCGGCCCGTTCGCCTCAGCCGGGCCAGCCGCCGCACTTCCGGCGCGGTGTCGGCGGCGGGGACGACGTAGCCCACCAGCTGCCGTCCGGCCGGGGTCTCCCGGGCGACGACGGCGGCGTGTTCGACTCCGGGGTGGGCGGTCAACGCGGCCTCGATCTCGCCGGGTTCGACGCGGAATCCGCGGATCTTGACCTGGTCGTCGGTCCTGCCGAGGTATTCGAGGCGGCCGTGCTCGTCCCAGCGGGCCCGGTCGCCCGCGCGGTACATGCGGCTGCCCGGGGCGCCGAAGGGGTCGGCGACGAAGCGCTGCGACGTCAGTCCCGGCCGGTTCAGGTAGCCGCGGGCCAACTGGTCCCCCGCGATGTACAGTTCGCCGGCCACACCCGGCGGGACCGGGTTGAGGGCGCCGTCGAGGACGTACATCCGGGTGTTCCACACGGGACTGCCGATGGTGACGGGCTCCGTGTCCGCGCGCGGGACAGGTGTGGCGGTGACGTCGACGGCGGCCTCGGTGGGGCCGTAGAGGTTGTTCAGCGGTGCGTCGAGGAGCGCGTAGTACTGGTCGCGCAGGTGCGGGGGCAGGGCCTCGCCGCTGCAGATCACCTCGCGCAGGCCGGTGCAGTCGCCGGTGGCGGGCTCCTGGAGGAACGCCTGGAGCATCGAGGGGACGAAGTGGGCGACGGTGATCCCGGACTCCTGGACGAGGCGGGCCAGGTAGGCGGGGTCGCGGTGGCCGTCGGGCCGGGCCACGACGAGCGTCGCGCCCGCGATCAGGGGGAGGAAGACCTCCCAGACGGACACGTCGAAGCCCAGCGGGGTCTTCTGCAGGATCCGGTCGCCGGGGGCGATGGCGTAGGCGTCCCGCATCCACAGCAGCCGGTTCATGATCGCGGCGTGCTCGACGAGGACGCCCTTGGGGCGGCCCGTCGACCCGGAGGTGTAGATCACGTACGCGGGGTGCGCCGGGGTCGGCGGGCCCGCGCGCTCCGTGTCGACGGGGCCCGCGGCCGCGCCCGGCCGCGCCGGGGCCGGGTCGTCGACGGTGAGCCGCCGGGCGCCTTCGGGCACGGGGGTGCCCGGTGCGGTGAGGGTGAGCAGGGGGCGGGCGTCCTCGTGCAGGTAGGTGATGCGCTCGGCGGGCAGGCCGGGGTCGACGGGCAGGTAGGCGCCGCCGGCCTTCAGGACCGCGAGGAGGGCGACGACCATGTCGAGGGAGCGGGGCAGCATCACCGCGACGGCGGTCTCGGGGGCGACGCCCTGGGCGACCAGGTGCGTGGCGAGCCGGGCCGCTCTCCGGTCGAGCTCCCCGTACGTGAGGGTGGTGCCGTCGAACTCCACGGCGACCGCGTCGGGGGTGCGGGCGGCCTGGTCCTCGAACGCGCCGGGGAGGGTGCCGACGGGCACGGCCCGTGCGGTGTCGTTCCACCTTTCGACGACCTGCTCCCGCTCGGCGGGGGCGAGGACGTCGATCCGCCCGACGGGGCGGTGGGGGTCGTCCGCCACTTGCCCGAGGACCCGCAGGAACCGGTCGGCGATGACGGTGGCGGCGTCGCGGTCGATCACCGCGTGCTGGTGCTGGAGGGCGAGGCGCAGATGCGGGTCGGCGTCGGCGGTCACGGCGATCGGGTAGTGGCTGCCGCTGAACGGGGTGAGACCGGTGATCGTCACTCCGGCCTCGCTGTTGGCCTCGCTGATGCCGACGCGGTCGACGGGGAACGACTCGAAGACCACGACGGTGTCGAAGAGGGCGCCCCGCCCCCCGGCCCGCTGGATGTCGGCGAGTCCGTGGTGATGGTGGTCGAGCAGGGCGGCCTGCCGGTTCTGCAGGGCGGTCAGCAGCTCCGCGAAGGGCTCCGCGGGCGCGCACTTCACCCGTACGGGCAGGGTGTTGATGAACAGGCCCACCATGGAGTCGACGCCTTCGACCGCGGCGGGGCGGCCCGAGACCGTCGCGCCGAACACCACGTCCGCGCGCCCGGTGAGCCGTCCGAGCAGCACGGCCCAGCTGCCCTGCACGAGGGTGCTGAGGGTGACGCCGAGTTCGGCGGCGCGCCGGGAGAGCGCGGCGGCGAGGTCGGTGGTGAGCGGGACGTCGACCGACCCGATGTCGGACGTGGCCTCCTGCGACCGGGCGCCGGGCACGAGCAGGGTCGGCTCGTCGACCCCGTCGAGCTCGGCCGCCCAGGCGTCGGCGGCGGACGCGCGGTCCTGCCGGGAGAGCCAGTCCAGGAAGTCCCGGAAGCCACGGAGGCGGGGCAGCCGTGAGCCGTCGCCGCTCGTCCCGTACAGCCGCAGCAGGTCCCGCATCAGGAGCGGTACGGACCATCCGTCGAAGAGGACGTGGTGCGCGGTGAAGACCAGCTCGAAGCGGCCGGGGCCGAGGGTCACCAGCGACATCCGCAGCAGTGGCGCTGTCTCGGGGTCGAAGTGCGTCTCGCGGTCGCGGGCCAGCAGCAGGTCCAGGTCCTCGGGGCCGGCGCCGGTCATGTCGTGGTGCTGCCAGGGGAGTTCGACGTCGTCGAGGACGAGCTGTACGTGCTCTCCCGCGGCGTTCGTCACGAAGGCGGTGCGCAGGGTGGGGTGACGGTCCAGGAGGGCCTGTCCCGCGGCCCGCATGCGCAGGGGGTCGACGTCACCTGTGAGGTGGTAGACGAACTGCACGTGGTACGCGTCGAACGCGGCGTCGGCCAGCAGGGCGTGGAAGAGCAGTCCGGACTGGAGTGCGGTCAGCGGCCAGATGTCCCTCAGGGAGGGGTACGTGCGCTCCCACAGCTCGATCTCGCTCTGC
>NZ_JBVHLZ010000028.1:0-8138 GCF_055558735.1 Streptomyces sp. NPDC025651 | reverse complement strand
ACATCCGTACGCAACACCAACGTGTTCACGAAGAAACCAACCAGGTCGTCGAGCGCCTCATCCGTACGCCCGGCAATCGGCGTACCGATCGGGATATCCGTCCCTGCGCCCATCCGCGACAACAGCGCGGCGAACGCCGCCCGCACCACCATGAACACACTCGCACCCGACGCACGCGCCAGCTCGGCCAGGCCCGCGTGGACCTCCGCGTCCACCTCGAAGGCCACCTGCTCGCCGCGGAAGGTCGCCACCGCCGGGCGGGGGCGGTCGGTGGGCAGCTCCAACTGGTCGGGCAGGTCGGCCAGTTGTTGCTTCCAGTACGCGAGTTGGCGGCCCAGCAGGCTCTCGGGGTCGGACTCGTCTCCGAGCAGGTCCCGCTGCCACAGTGCGTAGTCGGCGTACTGCACCGGCAGCGGCTCCCACTGGGGAGCGCGGCCGTCGGCCCGGGCCTCGTACGCGGCCGCCACGTCCCGCGCCAGCGGCACCATCGACCAGCCGTCACCCGCGATGTGGTGCAGCACCACCACCAGGACGTGCACGTCTTCTGCCGGCGCGAAGAGCCGGGCGCGCAGCGGTACGTCGACCGTCAGGTCGAAGCCGCGCTCGACCTGCTCGATCACCAGCTCCGGGAGCTTCTCCTCCGTCGTCGCGGTGACGTCGAGCGTGGGCCAGGGCCCTGCTCCGTCGGATATCTCGTGGATCTCACGGATCTCCTGGAACGGCACCCCGTCCGCGCCCTCGGGGAAGACCGTGCGCAACGACTCGTGCCGGACGACGATGTCCCGCAGCGCTGCCCGCAGCGCGTCCCGGTCCAGGGTTCCGGTGAGCCGCAGGGCGACGGGCATGTTGTAGGTGGCGGCCGTCGCGCCTTCGAAGCGGTTGAGGAACCACATCCTGCGCTGGGCGAAGGACAGCGGTACCTCGGCCGGGCGGTCCATCGGCACCAGCGGCGCGCGGGCGTCGCCGGCCTCCGCCAGCCACTCCGCGAGCCCGGCCACCGACGGCGCCTCGAACAGGGCGCGCAGCGGGATCTCGATGCCGAGCACCGTCCGGGCGCGGCTCACCAGGCGGGTGGCGAGCAGGGAATGGCCGCCCAGGTCGAAGAAGTTGTCGTCGATGCCGACCCGCTCCACACCCAGCACCTCGGCGAAGACCGCGCAGAGCACCTCCTCACGCCCGTCCCGGGGAGCGCGGCGCGCTCCGCCCGGGGAGCCGTTGAGCTCGGGGGCGGGCAGGGCCCGTGGGTCGAGCTTTCCGTGGGCGGTCAGGGGGAGTTCGGTGAGGGGAACGATCGCGGTCGGCACCATGTGCTCGGGGAGCCGGCCGCCGAGCGACTTCAGGGCCGCGTCCGTATCCAGTGCCGTGCCGGGTGCCGGGACGGCGTAGGCGACCAGGCGCTTGTCTCCCGGCTGGTCCTCGCGCATGAGGACCGTGGCGCGGTCGATGCCGGGGTCTTCCGTGAGGGCTGCTTCGATCTCACCGGGTTCGATGCGGAATCCGCGCAACTGGACCTGCGCGTCCGCACGCCCCACGTAGTCGAGGGTGCCGTCCGCCCGCCACTTCACGAGGTCGCCTGTGCGGTACATCCGCTCGCCGCCGGCCCCGAACGGGCAGGCCACGAACCGCTCCGCCGTCACGTCGGGCCGCCCCGCGTACCCGCGGGCCACCTGCACACCTGCCACATACAGTTCGCCGGCCACGCCCACCGGCACCGGGCGCAGACCACCGTCCAGCACGAACACGCGGTTCTCGCCCTGCGGGCGCCCGACCGGGACCCCGCCGGAGTGCAGCGCTTCGCCCGGCCGCACCCTGTGTTCGGTGACGTTCACGGTCGTTTCGGTCGGCCCGTAGGCATTGACGACCACCGCCCTCGGGTGGCGTCGCCGCCACTCCGTCACGTCCGCGCCCGCCAGGGCCTCGCCGCCCAGCACCAGCTCTCCGGTGGGCGAAACCTGTTCCGGCAGGGCGAGGAGCAGCGGGACGTGGCTCGGTGTCGCCTTCATGAACGACGGGGCGTGCCGGTCCCGCTCGGCGCCCGGGGCCTTCGGCATCCGCAGCAGGTCGACGGCACGGGCGCGGCCGCCCGACACCAGGGGCAGCAACACGGATGCCATCGTCATGTCGAAGGTGACCGGAGACTGCCACGCCACCACGTCCGAGGCCTCCGGGTGGGATGCCCGCGCCCACGTCAGGTAGCCGACCAGTGAGCGGTGTTCGACGACCACGCCCTTCGGGAGCCCCGTCGAGCCGGAGGTGTACACGACGTATGCCGCATGTTCCGGGAGGGGGGCGGCGCCGGTGCCGCCCGCGTCCGCCGTGTCGTCCGCCCGCCCGTCCACGGGGACCCGTGCCAGGTCGTCCGGCAGGGCCGCCGTGGTACGGGCGGTGGTGACGGCGCAGACGGGCCGCATGTCCCGGCACATCAGAGCGACCCGTTCCGCCGGGTACTCCTCGTCGACGGGCAGGAGGACGGCGCCCGCCTTCCACACGGCCAGCATCGCCACCACGAACTCGATCGAGCGGGGCAGCGCCACTGCCACCGTGCGCTCGGCTCCGGCGCCCCGCGCCGTGAGGAGCCGCGCCAGGCCCTCGGCCCGCGCGTCCAGCTCCGCGTACGACAGCGTGTCGTCGCCGCACTCCACCGCCACCGCGTCCGGCACCCGCCGCGCCTGCTCAGCGAACAGGTCGAGCACCGTGGTACCGGCCGACGATGCGCCGTCCGCCCCCGGGCCCCACTCGTCCAGGACGAGGCGCCGCTCCCGCGGCGACAGCAGCTCCGCCGCGGCCACCGGGCGCTCCGGGTGCGCGACGAGCTCCCTCAGCAGCCGTTCGAACCGGCGCGCCATCGCCTCAGCGGTGCTCCGGTCGAACAGGTCGGTGGCGTAGGTGAGTTCGCCGGTGATGCCGTCGGGCCTGCGGTCGGCGTCGAAGGCCTCGTCGAGGTTGACGGAAAGGTCGAACTTGACGGCTTCCAGCTCTGCCGGTTCGCCGGCGAGTACGAGGCCGGGGAGCTCCAGGCGGGGCGGGCTGGTGTTCTGGAAGGCCAGCATCACCTGGAACAGGGGGTGCCGCGACATGGAGCGGACGGGATTCAGTACGTCCACGAGGTGCTCGAACGGCACGTCCTGGTGCGCGAAGGCCCGCAGGTCGGATTCCCTGACGCGCTCGACCAGTTCACGGAAGGTGGGATCACCGGACAGGTCGGTGCGCAGCACCAGCGTATTGACGAAGAACCCGACCAGATCGTCCAGCGCCTCGTCCGTGCGCCCTGCCACGGGGGAGCCGATCGGGATGTCCGTCCCCGCGCCGAGCCGGGAGAGGAGCGCCGCGAGCGCCGCGCGCACGACCATGAAGACGCTCGCGCCCGTTTCGCGCGCGAGGTCGGTGAGGTCCTGGTGGAGCCGTGCGTCGAGGCGGATGCCCACGTGTCCGCCCCGGTGGGTGGACACGGCGGGGCGGGGCCGGTCGACGGGCAGCTCCAACTGCTCCGGCAGCTCGGCGAGTTGCTGCTTCCAGTACGTGAGTTGGCGACCCAGCAGGCTCTCCGCGTCGGCACCGTCGCCGAGCAGTTCCCGTTGCCACAGCGCGTAGTCCGCGTACTGCACGGGGAGCGGTTCCCACTCCGGGGCCCGGCCTTCGGCCCGCGCCGCGTACGCCGCCGCCACGTCCCGCGCCAGCGGCGCCATCGACCAGCCGTCGCCCGCGATGTGGTGCAGGACCACCATCAGGACGTGCGTGGTGTCGTCGAGCATGAACAGCTGTGCCCGCAGCGGAAGTTCGCGGGTCACGTCGAATCCGCGGTCCGTCTCCCGGGCCAGCGCGGCGGGCAGGGCCGTCTCCGTGAGGCGGGTCAGCGGGAGCTCCACGCGGGCGGCTGCGGTGTCGACGATCCGTTGCCGGGGGGTGCCGTCCGCGCCCTCGGGGAAGACCGTGCGCAGGCTCTCGTGCCGGGCGACCACGTCCCGCAGGGCCGCCGCGAGGGCGTCGCGGTCCAGGGTGCCGGTCAGGCGGAGCGCGATGGGCATGTTGTACGTGGCGGCCGTCGCGCCTTCGAGGCGGTTGAGGAACCACAGGCGCCGTTGGGCGAAGGACAGGGGGACGTCCGCCGGTCGGGACGAGGAGCGGGTCAGGACGGCGCGTGCGCCATCGGCGTCGGCGACGCGCTGGGCCAGTTGCGCCACGCTCGGCGCCTCGAACAGGGCGCGCAGCGGCAGCTCCACGCCGAGCACCGTACGGACCCGGCTCACCAGGCGGGTGGCGAGCAGCGAGTGCCCGCCCAGGTTGAAGAAGCTGTCCTCGGGGCCGACCCGGTCCAGGTCGAGGACCTCGGCGAACAGCCCGCACAGCACCTCCTCCTGCGCTGTGCGCGGCGCCCTGCCCCGGGCCGGGGCGGAGAAGTCGGGTACGGGCAGCGCCTTGCGGTCGAGCTTGCCGTTCACCGTCACGGGCAGCGCGGACAGGACGACGACGGCGGCGGGCACCATGAACTCCGGCAGGCGGGCGCCCACGAACCGCCGCAGCTCACCCGGCTCGACGGTGGAGCCGGCCGCCGGCACGACATAGGCGACGAGGCGGGCGTCGCGGCCCTCACCGGAGAGGACCGTGACCACGGCCTGCCCGACGGACGGGTGCGCGGCGACAGCCGATTCGACCTCGCCGAGCTCCACACGGAATCCGCGGATCTTCACCTGGAAGTCGGTACGGCCGAGGAACTCGATGTTCCCGTCGGACCGCCACCGCACCAGGTCCCCGGTGCGGTACATGCGCTGCCCCGCGGGGCCGTACGGGTTCGCCACGAACCGGTCCGCGGTGAGGTCGGGCCTGCCCACGTAGCCGCGGGCCAACTGCACTCCCGATACGTAGAGTTCGCCGGGCACACCGGCCGGGACCGGACGCAGCCGGTCGTCCAGCACATAGGCGCGGGTGTTCCACACGGGGGCGCCGATCGGCACGCTCGGGGCGCCGGGCTCGTGGCGGACCACCCATCGGGTGACGTCGATGGACGCCTCCGTGGGCCCGTACAGATTGAAGAGCCCCGAGTCCAGGGTGTCGCGGAACTTCTCGGCGAGCTCCAGGGAGGTGGCCTCGCCGCCGAGGATCACCGTGTGCAGCGTCGTACACGTGGAGGCGGTCGGCTCCGCCAGGAACACGGCGAGCATCGACGGCACGAACTGCAGCGTCGTGACCCGCTGGGCGCGGATGACCTCGACGAGGTAGGCGGGGTCGCGGTGCCCGCCGGGGTCGGCGACCACGAGGGTCGCACCGACCTGAAGGGCCCAGAAGAACTCCCATACGGAGACGTCGAAGCCGGTCGGTGTCTTCTGCAGGATGCGGTCACCGGCCCCCTGCGGGTGCTTGGCCTGCATCCACGCGAGCCGGTTCACGATGGCGTCGTGCGGGATCAGCACGCCCTTGGGGCGGCCGGTGGATCCGGAGGTGTAGATCACGTACGCGGGATGGGACAGGGTCAGCGGCGCGGTCCGGTCGGCGTCGCCCAGGCCGGTGTCCGGGTAGCGGGCGAGCGACTCCTCGAAGCCGGGGGCGTCGAGGACGACGGCGGGCAGCGTGCCCGGAAGCAGGTCCACGGTGTCGGCCGAGGTGAGGACGCACACGGGGCGGGCGTCGTCGAGCATGTACGCGATCCGGTCGGCCGGGTACTCGGGGTCGACGGGAAGGTAGGCCGCCCCTGCCTTCACGGTGGCGTACACCGCAACGACCTGGTCGATGGAGCGGGGCAGGGCGAGGGCGACGAGCCGCTCCGGCCCCGCGCCCCGCTCGACGAGCAGGCGCGCCAACCGGTTGGCACGGGCGTCGAGTTCCGCGTAGGTGAGTTCGACGTCCCCGTGGACCACGGCCGTCGCGTGCGGGGTGCGCGCCACCTGCTCCTCGAACAGCACGGGCAGCGGGGCCTGCCGGACCGGGGTGTCGGTGCTGTTCCACTGCTCGACGATCCGCCGACGTTCCTCGGGGGCCAGCACGTCGAGCGCCGTGACGGGCCGGTCCGGGTCACGGACCACACCGCGCAGGACACGCTCGAAGCGGGCCACCAGTTCCTCGGCCGTGCCCCGGTCGTACAGGTCGGTGGCGAATTCCAGGACGCCGGCGAGACCTCCTTCGGCACCGGTGTCCGTGTGCAGCTCGTCGAGGTAGACGCAGAGGTCGAAGCGGGCGGCCGGAGCCGCGGCCGATTCGGCGGCCACGGTGAGGCCGGGGAGCCGGAGCCGTGGCTGCTCGACGTTCTGGAAGGCGAGCATCACCTGGAACAGCGGGTGCGACGCCATCGACCGGGCCGGGTTGAGCACCTCCACCAGGTGCTCGAAGGGCACGTCCTGGTGTGCGTGTGCCGCCAGGTCCGTCTCGCGGACGCGTTCCACCAGTTCGCGGAAGGTGGGGTCACCGGACAGGTCGGTGCGCAGCACCAACGTGTTCACGAAGAACCCGACCAGGTCGTCGAGCGCCTCATCGGTACGCCCGGCCATCGGCGAGCCGATCGGGATGTCCGTCCCCGCGCCGAGCCGCGACAGCAGCGCCGCGAACGCCGCCCGCACCACCATGAACACACTGGCGCCCGACGCACGCGCCAGCTCCGCGAGGCCCTTGTGCAGCTCCGCGTCCAGCGCGAAGGTCAGGCTGTCGCCACGGTAGGAGGCGACGGCGGGGCGCTGGCGGTCCGTGGGGAGCGCCAACTGCTCCGGAAGATCGGCTAGTTGTGCGGTCCAGTAGGCGAGTTGGCGGCTCAGAAGGCTGTCGGGGTCGTTCTCGTCGCCCAGCAGCTCCCGCTGCCACAGCGCGTAGTCGGCGTACTGCACCGCCGGCTGCTGCCACTGCGGGGCATGACCGCCGACCCTTGCCTCGTACGCCTGCGTCACGTCCCGCGCCAGCGGCGCCATCGACCAGCCGTCACCCGCGATGTGGTGCAGCACCACCATCAGTACATGCGTGGTGTCGTCGAGGGTGAAGAGCCACGCCCGTATGGGCAGTTCGTCGGTCAGCGCGAATCCGCAGCCCGCGGCCTCGGCCACGCGCGCGGGCAGTTCGTCGGGGGTCGTCCGGACCGCGTCCAGTGCCACGGCGGCCTGGTCGGTGTCGAGGATGCGCTGGTACGGGGTGCCGTCGGGGCCTTCGGGGAAGACCGTGCGCAGGCTCTCGTGGCGCTCCACCACGTCCCGCAGGGCCGCGGCGAGCGCGTCCCGGTCCAGGGTGCCGGTCAGGCGCAGCGTGATGGGCAGGTTGTACGTCGAAGTGGCCGAGCCCTCGAAGCGGTTGAGGAACCAGAGGCGCCGCTGGGCGAACGACAGCGGCACCTCGGCGGGGCGATCGGCGCGGACCAGCGCCGCACGCGCGGCCGTACCGTCGGCCGCGATCCGCTCGCCGAGCTGGGCCACACTGGGCCCCTCGAAGAGAGCGCGCAGCGGCAGCTCGACGCCGAGGCGGGTACGGATGCGGCTGATCAGGCGAGTGGCGAGCAGAGAGTGGCCGCCCAGGTCGAAGAAGCTGTCGTCGATCCCGACCCGCTCCACGCCCAGCACCTCGGCGAAGATCGCGCAGAGCGCGTGCTCGCGCTCGGTGCGCGGCGCACGGAAAGCCGAGGCCGCGGCGTAGTCGGGGGCGGGCAGGGCGCGTCGGTCGAGCTTTCCGTTCGCCGTCAACGGCAGCACGTCCAGCACCACGACCGCGGCCGGGACCATGAACTCCGGCAGACGGCCGCTCAGGTAGCTCCGGATCTCGGTTCCGTCTGCCTCTTCGCCATCGCGGGGCACGACGTAGGCGACCAGGCGCTTGCCGCCGGGCTGGTCCTCACGAGCCACCACCGCAACCTGCGCGACAGCGGGATGCGCGGCGATGACCGCCTCGACCTCACCCAACTCCACACGGAACCCACGAACCTTCACCTGGAAGTCCGCCCGCCCCAAAAACTCCACCGTGCCATCGGCACACCACCGCGCCAGGTCCCCCGAGCGATACATCCGCTCCCCCGCACCCGCGAACGGATCAGCGACGAACCGCTCCGCCGTCAGACCCGAACGGTTCAGATAGCCCCGCGCCAACTGCGCACCCGCCAAATACAGCTCACCCGCCACACCCACCGGCACCGGACGCAACGCCTCATCCAGCACATACACCCGACTGTTGGC
The DNA here is from genome assembly GCF_055558735.1 of Streptomyces sp. NPDC025651. Classification (NCBI taxonomy): domain Bacteria; kingdom Bacillati; phylum Actinomycetota; class Actinomycetes; order Kitasatosporales; family Streptomycetaceae; genus Streptomyces; species Streptomyces sp. NPDC025651. The sequence continues at coordinate 3 of NZ_JBVHLZ010000028.1, read as the reverse complement.
CAC
>NZ_JBVHLZ010000027.1:0-14678 GCF_055558735.1 Streptomyces sp. NPDC025651 | reverse complement strand
GGGTGGAGTCGGGTGTGGTGGGTGGGCGTGGGGGTGTGGTGGTGCGGGAGCGGCCGGGTGTGGTGCCGTTGTCGTACGCCCAACGACGCCTGTGGTTCATCGACCGGCTCGAAGGCCCCAGCGCCACCTACAACATTCCGCTCGTCCTGCGTCTCACGGGCGAGATCGACCGCCCCGCCCTGCGCGCGGCCCTCGCCGACCTCGTCACCCGTCACGAGAGCCTGCGCACCGTCTACCCCGAAGTGGACGGCGTGCCCCAGCAGTTGATCCTCGACCCGGTCGAAGGGGCCCCGGAACTGGAGGAGTCGGACGTCGCCCCCCAGGCGCTGCGGACAGCCGTCGAGGAGACCGTCTCGCACGGCTTCGACCTGGCCGCCCGGCCGCCGCTGCGCGCCAGGCTCCTGACCACCGGCACGGACACCGCCGCACTGGTCCTGGTCATGCACCACATCACCGGCGACGGCTGGTCGCACACCCCCATGCTGCGCGACCTGTCCACCGCCTACGCGGCGCGCCGGGCGGGCGAGGCCCCGCAGTGGCAGCCCCTGCCGGTCCAGTACGCCGACTACACCCTCTGGCAGCGCGAACTGCTCGGCGACGAGAGCGACCCCGACAGCGAACTCAACCGCCAACTCGACTACTGGCGCCAGGCGTTGGCCGACCTTCCCGAAGGCCTGGAGTACCGCACCGACCGGCCGCGTCCCGAGATGGCCACCCACCGGGGCGCCAGCGTCCCGCTCGCCCTGGGCCCCACGGAGCACGCCGCCGTCGTCGCACTGGCCAGGGCGAGCGGAGTCAGCGTCTTCATGGTGCTCCAGGCGGCCCTCGCCGCGCTGCTGACCCGCATGGGCGCCGGTACCGACATCCCGCTCGGCGCCCCGACCGCGGGCCGCACCGACAGCGCGCTCGACGAGCTCGTCGGCTTCTTCGTCAACACCCTGGTGCTGCGCACCGACACCTCGGGCGATCCGACCTTCGGTGAACTCCTGGCCCGCGTACGGGAGTCGGACCTCGCCGCCTACGCCCACCAGGACGTCCCCTTCGACCGGCTCGTCGAAGAACTCAACCCGGCACGCTCACTGGCCCGCCACCCCCTCTTCCAGATCATGCTGATCCTGCACAACACGGGGGAGCCCGACATCGACCTGCCCGGACTGCGGGCCCGGGTCGAGGGGGCGGAGGCCTCCGTCGCCAGGTTCGACATGTCGTTCAGCCTGCGGGAGCGGTACGGGGACGACGGCGCGGCCCAGGGGATCCAGGGCCAGATACGGTACGCCGCCGACCTGTTCGACCCGTCCACGGCGGCCGGCGTCGCGGCCCGCTTCCAGCGGCTGCTCACCGCCGCGGCCCACGACCCCGAACTCACCGTCGGCGCACTCCCGGTCCTGTCCGACGAGGAGGAGCACGAGCTGCTGGTGGCCCGCAACGCCACCGCGCACGCCTTCCCCGACGGCTCCCTGCCCGACCTCTTCCGCGACCAGGCGTCCCGCACCCCGCGGGCCGTCGCCTTCGAGGACGGCGCGACCACACTCACGTACCAGGAGCTGGACGAGCGCTCCGACCGCCTCGGCGCCGCACTCGCGGCCCACGGCGTGGGCACGGAGGACCGGGTGGCGCTGCTGCTCGGCAGCCGGGCCGAGCACGTCGTCGCGGTCCTCGCCGTGGCCAAGGCCGGCGGGGTGTACGTCCCGCTGGACCGCCGCAGCCCGCGGGCCAGGCTGCGGCACATCCTGGACAGCGCCCGCGTCGTGGCCGTCGTCGCGGACCGCACGACCCTCGCGGACGTCCCGGACGGTCCGGCCGCGATCGTGCGGGCCGACGAACCGGCGACGGCCCCGGCCCGCGGGCCCGGCCCCGCCGCCCCCGTCCACCCCGTCCACCCCGACCAACTCGCCTACGTCATCCACACGTCGGGCTCCACGGGCGTGCCCAAGGGCGTCGCCGTCTCCCACCGCAGCGTCGTCGACATGGTCCACTACCGCTGGTGGGGGCACGGCGCCGACGACCGCGTGCTGATGCACCTGCCCGTCTCCTTCGACGCCTCGACGTACGAACTGTGGGGGCCGCTGCTGCGCGGCGCGCGGATCGTCGCCTTCGACGGCGAGGCCACGGACATCGAGGGGCTCGCCCGCACGATGACCGAACACCGGGTGACGGCCGGCCTCTTCGGCGAGGGTCTCTTCCGGCTCCTCGCGGAGAACCGCCCGGAGTGCTTCGCGGGGCTGCGCGACATCTACGTGGGCGGCGACGCCGTCTCGGCGACCGCCGTGCGCAAGGTCCTCGCACACGCCGCAACGGCCCGGCTGACCAACACCTACGGCCCCACCGAGTGCACGCAGTGCGCCGTGCACCACGCCCTGACGGCCGAGGACGTGGCGCGCGGCTCCGTGCCGATCGGGCGGCCCCTCGACAACACCCGTGTCTACGTGCTCGACGACCGGCTGCGGCCGGTGCCGCCCGGGGTCACCGGCGAGCTCCACATCGCGGGCACCGGACTGGCCCGCGGCTACGCGGCGCAGCCCGGACTCACCGCCGAACGCTTCGTCGCCGACCCGTTCGGCCCGCCGGGCAGCCGCATGTACCGCACCGGCGACCGCGTCTGGTGGCGCGGCGACGGCGTCCTGGAGTTCGCGGGCCGGACCGACACCCAGGTCAAGATCCGCGGTTTCCGCATCGAGCCGGGCGAGGTCGAGTCGGCCGTCGCCGCCTGCCCCGGCGTCTCCCAGGCCGTGGTCGTCGCCCACGAGGCGCGACCGGGGGACAGGCGCCTGGTCGCGTACGCCGTGGCCGAGCCCGACGCCTTCGACGAGGCCGCGCTCGACCGGCAGGTCACCGCCGCCCTCCCCGACTACATGGTCCCCGCCGCCTTCGTCCGCCTGGACGCCCTGCCGCTCAGCCGCAACGGAAAGCTCGACAAGTCCGCCCTGCCCGCACCGGAGTTCAAGGCCGGCGCGGGGCGGGCACCGGCCGACGAGCGTGAGCGCGTCCTGTGCGGCCTCGTCGCGGAACTGCTCGGGCTGACCGAGGTCGGCGCCGACGACAACTTCTTCGCGGTCGGCGGCGACAGCATCGTCTCGATCCAGCTGGTGGCACGGGCCCGCCAGGCGGGACTCGTCATCACGCCGCGCGACGTCTTCCAGTACCAGACCGTGGCCGCCCTGGCGGCCGCCGCGCGGGACGCCGGTGCCGAGCCGACGCCGCGGGACGACGGCGTCGGCACGCTCCCCGAAACGCCGATCATGGCGTGGCTGCGCGAACGCGGCGGCCCGTACGCCGGGTTCAACCAGTCGCTGCTCCTGCGCGTGCCGCCCGCCCCGGAGCGCGCGGACCTGATCCGCGCCGTCCAGGCGGTCCTGGACCGGCACGACATGCTGCGCGCGGTCCTGACCCGCTCGGACGACGGGCGGTGGACGCTTCAGGCCCGGCCCGCCGGAGCGGTGCGTGCCGAGGACTGCGTACGCCGCGTCGCGCTGCCCCCCGCCGGCGAAGAAGCCGACCGGGCACGAGTCATCGCCGAACACGGCGAGGCGGCACGGCGCGAACTCGACCCGGACAGCGGCGCGATGACGCGCCTGGTCTGGTTCGACGCGGGCCCAGGCCGCGAGGGCCGGCTGCTGTGGATCGCCCACCACCTGGTCGTCGACGGAGTGTCGTGGCGTGTGCTCGCCCCGGACCTGATGTCGGTCTGGCACGACCGCGCCGAGGGCCCCGCGGCCGGGCTCGCGCCCGTGGGCACGTCCTTCCGCGGCTGGTCGCACCGGCTCACCGCACAGGCGCTCACCCCGCGGGTGCGGAGCGAGACGCCCTTCTGGAAGGCCGTGGGCGCCACCGTCGATCCGCCGCTCGGCGACCGGCCGTTCGACCCCGTCAAGGACACCGTCGGGAGCACCCGCCGGGTCACCGCCGAACTGCCCGCCGAGGACACGGCGCCGCTGCTCACGACGGTCCCCGAGGTGCTGCGCGCCGCCGTGGACGAGGTCCTGCTGAGCGGCTTCGCGCTGGCGCTCGGCCGGTGGCGGGCCGACGGCGGATCCGCCGCGCAGGCGCAGGGGCGGGCCCGGCACACCGCGGCCCTCGTCGACCTGGAGGGCCACGGCCGTGACGAGGCGGACGGGGAAGCGGACCTGAGCCGCACCGTCGGCTGGTTCACCACCCTGCACCCCGTCGCGGTCGACCCCGGAGTCGTCTGGCGCGAGGGCGACGCGGTCGCCGCGGGGGAGGGGCTGCGCGCCGTCAAGGAGCAGCTGCGCGCGGTGCCCCGCAACGGCCTCGGCCACGGCCAACTGCGGTATCTCGACCCGGAGTCGGCGGACGCGCTCGCCGGGGCGGCGACGCCGCAGATCGGCTTCAACTACCTGGGCCGGGTACGCGTCGACGCCGGCGCCGAGCGCTGGGGCGGCGCGCCCGAGGACGTCAGGATCGCCCCCGCCGACCCGGACATGCCCTGCGCCCACGCGCTGGAGATCAGCGCGATCACCCATGACACCGCGTCAGGACCGCGCCTGCGGGCGACGCTCACCTGGCCCGAAGGCCTCCTCGACGAGGGACGCGTCAAGGCCCTCGCCGACCTCTGGTTCGCCGCCCTCGCATCCCTGGTCCGACACGCGGCGGACCCCGCGGCAGGCGGCCACACCCCCTCCGATCTGACCTTGGTGGACCTCACCCAGGACGAGATCGACGCGTTGGAAGCGGAGCTGTGAGCGGCGCTCCGCCCCGCTCCCGGCTCCGCGCTCCCTGAAGACCTGACCGGTCGACCCGCTCGACCACGACGAAGGGACTGTACGTGTCCGCACCGACCTCACCCGTCCTCGCACCCCGCGAGGCGCTGGCCCGCGACGGCTTCGTGGGCCCGTTCCCGCGCTTCGCCGACCTGGACACGATCGGCGAAATCGCCGCGTTCTACCAGGACATGCTCGACCACCCGCCCGTGCATCCCCTCTACGACAGGTACTCGGTACGCGACTGGCACCTGGTCAACGACAAGGTGCGCGAGCTGCTCACCGCGCCGGAGCTCCTCGCCAACCTGCAGGCGGCCACCGGCGCCGAGTCGATGATCCTGTGGCGCACCAAGCTCTTCGAGAAGTACCCCGGGGACGGGGCGATCGACTGGCACCAGGAGTACGGGTACTTCGACGGCGAGGAGGTCGGCGGCCACCGCCCGGCCCTCTTCCCCTTCGGCTCGCCGGGCGAGTGGGACTGGACGCTCTGGCTCGCGCTCACCGACGTCTCCGAGGACGACGGCGTGATGGAGTACGTCAAGGGCTCGCAGCGCAGCGCCTACCCCAAGCGCATGGTCAAGCTCACGGAATCCGGCGCCTTCGTCGACCCGCGCAACCGGATCACGAGCAAGGAGGAGCTGCTGGCCCGCGCCGCCGACAACAGCCTCGTCCTCGACATCGACACCCGCAGGGTCTACGCGAACGTCGACCCTCGACAGCACTCGCTCGACGAGCTGTTCGACATGCTCACCGCGCACGTCGACCAGCTGCAGGCCGTCGTCACCGAGCCCTTCGAGCTGAAGCCCGGCGACACCCAGACCATGCCGATGAAGGCCGGCGAGTACGTCGTCTTCAGCGAGCGCTGCATGCACCGCTCCCGTGCCTCGCTGCCCGGCGCCAAGATGCGCCTGGCCGTCAACGCCCGCTACACCCTCGGCGACACCTGGGTGTACCCGCAGCGCGTCACGGGCGACACCTTCGACGGCTCGAACCTGGACATCAGCGGGCACCGCTGCGTCCGCCTCTTCGGCGACCGCTTCAACCCCGCGAACACCTACCTCTGATCCCGGCCCCGGCCGGACCACGGGCGCGCGCGCCCGACCACGACGTACGCCGAGTGCGACGCTGCCTGGAGGACGACAAGTGACCCGAAAGACACGTGCCGGCGACGCCCGGCCCGCACTCGATGACGTACTGCCCCTGACCTCCCTGCAGGAAGGCCTGCTCTTCCACTCCCTGTACGACGACGAGCGGGCGGACGTGTACACCGTCCAGCTCGCCGTGGGCCTGGCAGGCCCCCTGGACGCCGGGCGGCTGCGCGACGCGGCCCGCGCGCTGCTGCGCCGCCACCCCAACCTCCGGGCGGGGTTCCGCGTCACCGCCTCCGGCAAGACGGTCCAGTACATCCGTGCCGACGCCGAACTGCCGTGGCGCGAGGCGGACATGACCCACCTTCCCGCCGACCGGCGCGCGGCCGCGCTCGACGCACTGCGCGAACAGGAGCGCGCCACCCGCTTCGACCTCGACCGGCCGCCACTGATCCGCTTCGTGCTCGTCCACGAGGGTCCACAGCTGCACCGTCTTGTCGTCACCAACCACCACATCCTGATGGACGGCTGGTCGGGACCACTGCTGCTGCGTGACCTCATGGCGCTGTACGAGCACAGGGGCGACACCGCGCGGCTGCCGGCCGTCACCCCTTTCCGTACCTTCCTCGGCTGGCTGGCGGAGCAGGACGCCGAGAGCGGGTCGCGCGCCTGGCGCGCGGCCCTGGACGGGCTCCAGGAGCCGACGCTCCTCGCCCCCCGGGGCGAGACGGCGCCCCCGGTGCCGCCCGAGCAGCTCACCGTGGAGCTGCCCGACCGGCTCGGCACGGCCCTCCAACGCCGGGCGGCCGACCACGGGGTGACCCTGAACACCGTGGTCCAGGCCGCCTGGGCGCTGCTGCTCGGCCGGCTCACCGGGCGCGACGACGTGGTGTTCGGGGCCACGGTCTCCCTCCGGCCGCCGGAGATCCCCGGCGTACAGGGCATGGTGGGCCTGTTCATCAACACCGTGCCCGTCCGGATCGGGCTGCGGCCGGCCGAGACCTTCGCCGACCTCCTCACCCGGGTGCAGCGCGAACAGGCCCTGCTGATGGAGCACCAGCACATCGGGCTCGGCGACATCCAGCGGACGGCCGGCCTCGGCGACCTCTTCGACACCACCGTGGTGACCGAGAACTTCCTGGTGGAACGCGAGTCGCTGGAGCGCTCCGTGGCCGGAGTGCGGCTGGTCTCCGCCGACGGGCACGACGCCACGCACTACACCCTCGGGCTGATCGCCGCCCGCTCCGGCGACCGCCTCGAACTGCGCCTGGAACACCGCCCGGACGTCTACCCGCGCGCCGCGGCGGAGGCTCTCCTGCGGCGCCTGACCCTGCTGCTCGAAGCGCTCGCCCACACCCCCGACCTGCCATCGGGCCGTGTCGACGTGCTCAGCGACGACGAACGCCGCGTCCTGGTCGCGGAGTTGAACGAGACCGCCTTCCCGCTGCCCGGCGAGGGCCTGCTCGACATCTTCCGGCGCCAGGCCGCGCGGACCCCCACGGCCACGGCCGTCGTGCACGACGGCGAGAGCACCGACTACGCCGCGCTCAACGCCCGCGCCAACCGGCTCGCCCGGCACCTGACCGGCCTCGGCATCGGCGCCGAGGACGTCGTCGCCCTCGCCCTGCCCCGCTCCACAGGCGCCGTCGTCGCCCTGCTCGCCGTGCTCAAGGCGGGTGCCGCGTACCTGCCGGTGGACCTCGACGACCCGGCCGACCGCGTCGCGGGACTCCTCGCCGACGCCCGCCCCGCCCTGCTGCTCACCGAGGCGGAACCGCTGCGGCACCTGCCCGCCACCGACATCCCCGTCACTCTCCTCGACGCCCCGGACACGGCGGACGCCCTGGCCCGGTGCGCGGCCACGGACCCCGGACCGGCGGACCTCGCCCGTCCCGTGGGGCCGGACCACGCCGCCTACGTGCACTACACCTCGGGCTCCACCGGCGCGCCCAAGGGCGTCGTCGTGCCGCGCGGCGCCCTCGTCAACCTCTTCCTCAGCCACCGGGAACACGTCTTCGCGCCCGCCGCGGCCGACGTGGGACGGGTCCGGCTGCGGGTCGCCCACACCGCCGGACTCTCCTCCGACGCGCTGTGGCCGCCCCTGCTGTGGATGATCGCGGGACACGAGCTGCACCTGGTCCCCGACGACGTGCGGCGCGACGCGCAGGCCCTGTGCGCCTACGTCGCCGAACACCGTGCCGACGTCGTCGACGTCACCCCCACCTACGCCCAACTCCTGCTCTCCCAGGGCCTCCTGGAGTCCGGCGTACGGGGCGTCATGGTCGGCGGCGAGCAGGTCGGCGAGGGCCTGTGGCACGACCTGCGGGCCGCGGGCGTCGTGGGCAGGAACTTCTACGGGCCCACCGAGACGACCGTCGACTCCCTCGTCGCCTCGCTCCAGGACGACGAACGGCCCGTCATCGGACGCCCCATCGGCAACACCCGGGTGTACGTCCTCGACGGCGGACTCCGGCCGGTGCCGCCGGGCACCGCCGGTGAGCTGTACATCGCCGGGGCCGGCCTCGCCCGCGGATATCTGGGCCGCGCGGCGCAGACCGCCGGGCGGTTCGTCGCGGACCCGCACGGCGGCCCCGGCGAGCGCATGTACCGGACCGGGGACCTGGTGCGCCAGCGCGCCGACGGCGTGGTGGAGTACCTCGGACGCGCCGACGACCAGGTCAAGATCCGCGGCTTCCGCGTCGAACTGGGCGAGGTCGAGGAGACGCTGCGGGAACTGGGCGATCTGGCCCAGGTCGCGGTCGCCGTCCACGAGGTGCCCCCGGGCGACCGCCGCCTCGTCGGCTACGCCGTGCCCCGCCCCGGCGCCGTGCTCGACCCCGACGCGCTGCGCAGGGCCGCGGCCGACGCGCTGCCCGCCCACATGGTTCCGGCCGCCGTCATGGCCCTGGACGCCCTCCCGCAGCTCGCCACGGGCAAGGTGGACCGCAAGGCCCTGCCCGCGCCGGAGCTGACCGGCAGCCGTGACGCCCGCGGCCCGCGCGACCCGCGCGAGGAAGTGCTGTGCGGTCTGTTCGCCGAGGTCCTCGGCGTGGCGCGGGTCGGCGTCGACGAGGGCTTCTTCGACCTGGGCGGGCACTCGCTGACCGCGACCCGCCTGGTGAGCAGGGTCCGGGCGACGCTCGGCACCGAACTGCCGGTCCGCGCGCTCTTCGAGGCGCCGACCGTGGCCGCGCTCGCCGAGCGCCTCGCGCACGCCGACGAGCGGCCCGCCCAGCCCGTGCGGCCGATGCCGCGGCCCGACGTCGTGCCGCTGTCGTCGGCGCAGCGCCGCATGTGGTTCCTCGACCGGCTCGGCGGCCAGGCGTCCGCGTACAACATCCCGGTGGCCGTGCGGCTGCGCGGGGAGCTGGACCGGGGCGCGCTGCATGCCGCGCTCGCCGACGTGGTGGGCCGGCACGAGGCCCTGCGGACGCTCTTCCGGGAGACCGGCGGCGAGCCGCACCAGGTGGTCCTCGACGCCGCCGACGCCGTCCCCACGCTCGACGTGGTCGAGACGGACGAGTCCGGCCTCGCCCGCGAGATGTCCGCGTGTATCGGCCGGGGCTTCGACCTGGCCGCCGAACTCCCCCTGCGCGCCCGCCTCATCGCCCTCGCGCCGCACGAGCACGTCCTGGTCCTGGTCACGCACCACATCGTCAGCGACGGCTGGTCGTCGGCGCCGCTCGCCGGGGACCTCGGCACCGCCTACACCGCGCGGTGCGAGGGGCACGCCCCCACGTGGCGCCCCCTGCCCGTCCAGTACGCCGACTACACGCTCTGGCACCACCGCCACCTGGGCACCGAGGACGACGCGGACAGCCGGATCAGCCGCCAGCTCGCCCACTGGACCGAGACCCTGCGGGACCTGCCGGACAGCCTGGACCTGCCCTTCGACCGGCCCCGGCGCACGGGCGAGGGGACACCGGGCCGCACCGTGCGCTTCACGCTCGACGCGGACCTCCACGGCCGCATGGCCGCCCTGGCACGGGCCCGCGGCGCGACCGTCTTCATGACGCTCCAGGCCGGGCTGGCCGCACTCCTGTCCCGTCTCGGCGCGGGGGACGACATCCCGATCGGCGCCCCGATCGCCGGGCGCACCGACGAGGCGACCGAGGGCCTCGTCGGCCTGTTCCTCAACACCCTCGTCCTGCGGACGGACACCAGCGGCGACCCGACCTTCCGGGAGTTGATGGACCGGGTCCGCGCCGTCGACCTGGCCGCCTACGCCCACCAGGACCTGCCGCTCGAACGGCTCGTGGAGGTCCTCAACCCCGCCCGCGTCCCGGGCCGCAACCCGCTCTTCCAGGTGTCGCTCACCCTGGACAACGCCCCTGAGGCGCGCCTGGCGCTGCCCGGCCTCGACGTGGCGCCCGAGCCGTTGCCCGGCGCCGCGGTCAAGCTCGACCTGCTGTTCAACCTCCGTGAGCGGCGCGGCGCCGACGGCAGCCCCGCCGGCATCGAAGGCATCGCGCAGTACAACGCGGACCTGTTCGACCACGCCACCGTGGAAACCCTCATGGAGCGTCTGGAGCGGCTGCTGCGCTCCGCCGTGACCCGGCCGGGACGCCCCCTGAGCGCCCTCGACCTGCTCGACGCCGACGAGCGCACCCGGCTCCTCGCCGAGTGGGGCACGGGGGAGGGCGGTCACCACCCCGACGCCGCCCCCTCCGCGCCGCTGCCCGCCCTCTTCGAGCGGCAGGTGCGGCGGACACCGGACGCGCCCGCGGTCACGGACGGTGCCACCGAACTCTCGTACGCGGAGCTGAACGACCGGGCCAACAGGCTGGCCCGGCTCCTGATCGACCAGGGTGCGGGCCCCGAGCGGCTGGTGGCGGTCGTGCTGCCGCGCGGCGCCGACCTGGTCGTCACCCTGCTCGCGGTGCTCAAGTCCGGTGCCGGCTACCTCCCTGTGGAACCGGACCTGCCCGCCGAGCGCGTCGCCGCCATGCTGGCCGACGCCCGGCCCGTCCAGGTGGTCACCCGCGGCGATGTCGCCGCGGCGCTCCCGGCCGACGCGATCCGCCTCGACGCGCCGGGGACCCGGGCCGCGCTGGCCGCGCACCCGGCCCACGACCCGGACGACAGCGACCGGACGGCGCCGCTCACCCCGCGCCACCCGGCCTACGTCATCTACACCTCGGGAACCACGGGCCGCCCCAAGGGCGTGGTGATCGAGCACCGCTCCCTGTGCGCGTACCTCGACTGGGCCGCCGCCCGCCATCCGGGCACGCGCGGTGTGACGGCGGTGCACTCGCCCGTCTCCTTCGACCTGACGGTCACGGCGCTCTACACCCCCCTGGTGTCCGGCGGCCGCGTGCGCGTCGTCGATCTCTTCGGCGCGTCCGGTCCCGGGCCCGAGGCCGAGCCCGAGCCCGGCTTCGCCACCTTCATGAAGATCACGCCGAGCCATCTCCCGCTGCTGTCCGCCCTCGACGACGGCTTCTCTCCCTCGGCGGAACTCGTCGTCGGCGGCGAGGCGCTGACCGGCCGTGACCTCGCGGAGTGGCGCCGCCGCCACCCCGGGGTCACCGTCGTCAACGCCTACGGCCCCACCGAGTCCACCGTCAACTGCACCGAGTTCACGGTGGCGCCCGGCGCCGCCCTGCCCGACGGCGACGTCCCCATCGGCCGACCGCGGGGCACCTGCCGGGTCCTGGTCCTCGACGACGCGCTGCAGCCCGTGCCCGCGGGAACCGTGGGACAGCTGTACCTCGCGGGACCGCAGCTCGCGCGCGGCTACCTGGGGCGGCCCGCGCTGACCGCCGAGCGCTTCGTCGCCGACCCCTTCGGCGCCCCGGGCGAGCGCGTGTACCGCACCGGAGACCTGGCGCGCTGGCGCGCCGACGGCAACCTGGAGTTCGCCGGCCGGGCGGACGGCCAGGTCAAGATCCGCGGGTTCCGCGTCGAACCGGGCGAGATCGAGGCCGCGCTCGCGGCGCACCCCACGGTCGGCCGGGCCGTGGTGACGGTCCGCGAGGACCGCCCCGGGGACAGGCGTCTGGTGGCCTACTGCGTGCCCGCAGGGACGGAGGAGGCCGGGCACGAGGCGCCCGACCCGGCCGCGCTGCGCCGTTTCGTCGCCGGACGCCTGCCGGAGTACATGGTTCCCGCGGCGATCGTGATCCTCGCCGAGCTGCCGCTGACCGCCAACCGCAAACTGGACCGGGCCGCCCTGCCCGCACCGCGCCACGGCGCCGCGGCGCGGGCCCAGGGACAGCGCACCCCGCACGAGGACATCCTGCGCGGCCTGTTCGCGGAGGTGCTCGACACCGACGAGGTCGGCACCGACGACGACTTCTTCGCGCTCGGCGGCCACTCGCTCCTCGCGATCCGCCTCCTGAGCCGGATCCGCAAGGCCTTCTCCGTGCAGCTCGGCATCCGCACCCTCTTCGAGACGCCCACCCCCGCGGGCCTCGCCGAGGTGGTGCGCGGCTCCGGCTCAGGGCCGCGCCCGGCGCTCGCCCCCGCCGACCGCCCCGACCCGCTCCCGCTGTCGTACGCCCAGCGCCGCCAGTGGTTCATCAACCGCCTCGACCCGGACAGCCCGCTCTACAACCTGCCGATCACGCTGTGGCTGCGCGGCCCCCTCGACCGGGCGGCCCTGGAGGCGGCGCTCGCGGATGTGGTGGCCCGCCACGAGAGCCTGCGCACCGTCTTCCCCGAGCGGGACGGCGAACCGGGCCAGCGCGTCCTCGACCCCGCCTCCGTGACCGGCACGCTGTCGCGCACCGTCACGGTGACCGAGGCCGAACTCGCCGAAGCCGTCGCGCAGGCCGCCGGCGAGGGCTTCGACCTGACGGCGCACCCACCGCTGCGCGCGACGCTCCTCGAACTGGGCGCGCGCGACCACGTGCTCGTCCTGGTCCTGCACCACATCGCGGGCGACGCGATGTCGATGCGCCCGCTCGGCGCGGACCTGGCCGCCGCCTACGCGGCACGCCGGGACGGCGAGGCCCCGCGCTGGGAGCCGCTGCCGGTCCAGTACGCCGACTACACCCTCTGGCAGCGCGACATCCTCGGGGACGAGAGCGACCAGAACAGCGAGTTGAACCGTCAACTCGCCTACTGGACACGGCAGCTGGCGGACCTCCCCGAGGAGCTCGCGCTCCCCGCCGACCGGCCGCGCCCCGCCACGGGCCCGCAGCGGGGAGAGCGGATCCGCTTCTCCTGCGACGCCGCCCTGCACCGGCGGCTCCTCGGACTGGCCCGCGCCACCGGCACCAGCCTGTTCATGGTCGTCCAGGCGGCGTTCGCGGCCGTGCTCGGCAAGACCGGCGCCGGTGACGACATCCCGATCGGCACCCCCATCGCCGGCCGGTCCGACGAGGCCCTGGACGACCTGGTCGGCTTCTTCCTCAACACCCTGGTGCTGCGCACCGACACCTCGGGCGATCCGACCTTCCGTGAACTCCTCGCCCGCGTCAGGGAGACCGACCTCGCCGCGTACGACCATCAGGAGCTGCCCTTCGAGCGGCTGGTGGAGGAGCTGAACCCGCCCCGCTCCCTCGCCCGTCACCCCCTCTTCCAGGTGTCCCTGACCGTGCAGAGCGGCGATGGCGCGCGGCTGACGCTGCCGGGCCTCGCGGTCGAGGCCGTGTCCGGCGAGACGCTGTGGGCGCGCTTCGACCTCTCCCTCGCCCTCGGCGAACTGCGGGACGCCGACGGGGCGCCCGGCGGGCTCGACGGCGTCGCCGAGTACTCCGCCGAGCTCTTCGACGCCTCCACGGTCGACTCGCTGGTGCGGCGCCTCGAACGGGTGCTCGTCGCGGTGACGGACGACCCCGGCGTGCGGCTGGGCGCGCTCGACGTCCTCGACCCGGCCGAGCGGCACGACCTCCTGGTCACCCGCAACGACACCGCCCACCCGGTGCCGGACGCCCCGGTGCACCGCCTCGTCGAGGACCAGGCGCGCAGGACCCCGACGGCACCTGCCGTGACGGACGGTCAGGTCCTGCTCACGTACGCCGAGTTGGAGGAACGGGCGAACGCCGTGGCGCGCCTGCTCGCCGAGCGGGGCGCGGGGCCGGAGGCAGTGGTGGCGCTCGCCGTGCCGCGGTCCGTGGACGCGGTCGTGGCGATGCTGGCGGTGGCCAAGACCGGTGCGGCGTTCCTGCCGGTGGACGTGGACTTCCCCGCGGACCGTGTGCGGCACGTCCTTGAGGGCGCCGCCCCTGTCCTGGTGCTCGCGACGCGGGAGACGGCGGCGAAGCTGCCCGCCGGTCCTGCCGTCCCCACGGCCCTGATCGAGGACGCGCGGCCGGCCCCCGAGTGGACGGCCGCGGCGCGGGCCCTGCCCGGGAACATCGCGTACATCCTCTACACCTCGGGCTCCACCGGGCGTCCCAAGGGCGTCGCGATCCCGCACGCCGCGCTCTGCAACTTCCTCGCCTCCATGGGGGAGTTGGTGCCGCTCACGCCGCACGACCGCTGGCTCGCCGTGACGACGTTCGGCTTCGACATCAGCCTCCTGGAGGTCTTCCTGCCGCTGGTCTCGGGCGCCACCGTGGTGGTCGCGGGGCACGACGTGGTCCGTGACCCCGCGGAGCTGGCCCGCCGGCTGCGCGCCGACGGCGCCACGGTGATGCAGGCGACGCCGAGCCTGTGGCGGACCCTGCTCGACGCGGCCCCGGACGCCGTCGACGGGCTGCGCGTCCTGGTCGGCGGCGAGGCCCTGGACGGCGCCCTCGCGGAGCGCCTCACGGAACGGGCCCTGTCCGTACGGAACATGTACGGCCCGACGGAGACCACCATCTGGTCGACCTCCGCTCCCGTGGTGCCCGGTGGTTCTGTGGTGGTGGGTGGTCCGGTGTGGAATACGCGGGTTTATGTGTTGGATGGGGGTTTGGGGTTGGTGCCGTTTGGTGTGGTGGGT
>NZ_JBVHLZ010000026.1:0-31278 GCF_055558735.1 Streptomyces sp. NPDC025651 | reverse complement strand
GCCGACATCACCGCGGAACGTCGACTCGACGGCCTCGACGAGCCGTCACCGACGACAGGCGTCGACCCCCACGACCTGACAGCACTCGGAACCGACCACGGACGACGCGTCATCACCACCTGGTCACCGCAAGCGGTGGAGCTCTTCGACGCCATCATCCTCCCCTCAACAACAGTGGGCTCCGCACTCTCCGGCACCTACACCCCCCGCACCACCAACACCCCCCACACCAACAACCCCACAGCCGCCCGCGGCATCGGCACCCTCGTCAAAACAACCCGCCACCACCTCACCCACCACCTCCCCGAGCACATGATCCCCTCAGCGATCATGGCCCTCCACCAACTCCCCCTCACCCCCAACGCAAAACTCGACCGCAAAGCCCTCCCCACCCCCGACCACACACCCACCACACACACCCACCAACCCCGCACCCCCCAAGAACAAACCCTCACCACCCTCTTCGCCGAAACACTCGGCATCGACCACATCGGCATCGACGACAACTTCTTCCACCTCGGCGGACACTCCCTCCTCGCCACCCGGCTCACCAGCCGCATCCGCGGCGAGCTGGCGGTGGAAGTGCCGATCAGCAAGGTGTTCGAGTTCCCGACCGTGGCAGGGCTGGCCGAACATCTGGCCGCCGCGCCCAAGGAGCCGGCAGAGAAGCGTCCGGCGCTGCGTCGCATGGCGCGGCCCACCGGCAAGACCCCCTGAACCCTGGCCAGGGAGCCACTCCCTCCAGGCAGTTGTCCCTACCCGAACATGAATGAGGAACAGCCGTGACGAATCCTTTTGAGAACCCCGACGGCACCTACGTCGTACTGGTCAACGACGAGGGTCAGCACTCCCTGTGGCCCGACTTCGTCGACGTGCCGAGCGGTTGGCGTGTGGTGAAGACCGCGGACAACCGCGACGCCTGCCTCGCGTACGTCGAGGAGAACTGGACGGACATGCGGCCGACCAGCCTGGTGAAGGCCATGGCCGCCTCGGCGGGCTGACGCACACCCCGCCGAACACTTCTTTCCCGAAGGCGCTCTCCACCGAGAGCGCCTCGGCTGCCCCTTTGCCGAAGGCACGGAGAAAATGGGTACACCAACAGCAGTCCACGCGCACACATCCAGTGAATCCGGGGTTGTCTTCGGAATTCCGCGATGGCGTTCCGAGAATCCTCATGCCGGTGCGGATGCGGCGACCGATCACACATGCTCGATCCCCGCCGAAACGACCGAGCAACTCCGTGCCCTTGCCGACCACTTGGCCGTACCGGTCGCCTCCTTGCTGTTGGCGGCGCACGCGAAGGTGCTCGCCTCCCTCACCGGTGAGAGCTCCGTGGTGACCGGGTACGTCGCACCCGGCGGCGACGGCCCGTCCCCCTGCGCCCTGCAGGTCAGTGACGGAGACTGGGCGTCGCTGGTGCTGCATGCCGGGCGCGCGGCGAGGGAGACGACACCGTCGGCGGCAACGTCGGCGACGAGGAGCACCGTCCCTGCGTCGAAGGCCGGTTACGAGGTCGTCCTCGACCTCTCCGGCCTGCCCGGGACCACCGCGTCCGCCCCGCACGGCCAGGCGGGCGCCGAGCAGCCCTCCGAGCAGGTGCTCCCGGAAGCCGTCGTGCTGCACATCGGCTTCGTGCCCGTGCCGGAGGGGATGCGGCTGCACCTGCGGGGCCGGGGCGACGTCCTCGACATCGCCTACGCGCGACGGATCGCCGGGTATCTGCTGACGTGTTTGACGTCGATGGCCGCCGACGCCTCGGCCGAGCACCAGTACCAGAGCCTGCTCGCCCCCGAGGAACTGGCCCGGCAGCTCGACGGCATGGCCGGACCGCGCCGTGACCTGCCGGACCGGCGGATGCACGAGCTGTTCGAGGAGAGGGTGCGTGAGCACCCCCACCGGATCGCCGCCGTCCACGACGGCGCCGAGTGGACGTACGACGAGCTCAACCGGCGTGCGAACCGCATCGCCCACGCGCTGCTCGCCCACGGGCTGAGGGCCGAGGACGTGGTGGCCGTGGTCACCGAGCGGAACCTCGAGTGGATGGCCGCGGTGCTCGCCGTCTTCAAGGCCGGCGGTGTCTACCTCCCGGTGGAGCCGCACTTCCCCGACCAGCGCGTCGCCGCCATGCTCACCCGCAGCGACTGCCGCTTCGTGCTCACCGAGTCCGCCTCGGCGCCCCGGCTGCCCGAGTCGCCCTCGGCGCCCGAGCCGCACCGACTCGTCATCGCGGACCTCCTCGCGAGGGGCGGTGCCGGACCGTCCTCCCAGGAGAGCGACCCCGGCGTTCCGGTCGGCGCGGGGCAGCTCGCTTACATCTACTTCACCTCCGGTTCGACGGGCGAACCGAAGGGCGCGATGTGCGAGCACGCGGGCATGCTCAACCATCTGCTCGCCAAGATCGAGGACGTGGAGCTCGGGCCCGGCCAGACGGTGGCCCAGACCGCGCCCCAGTGCTTCGACATCTCGCTCTGGCAGCTGGTCAGCGGGCTGCTGGTGGGCGCGCGGACACTGATCATCGGGCAGAAGGAGATCCTGGACGTACGCCGGTACGTCGACACGGTCGTCGAGGGCGGCGTCGAGGTGCTCCAGGTCGTCCCGTCGTATCTTGAGGTGATCCTCACGCACCTCGAGGAGGAGCCGCGCGCCCTGGGACGGCTGCGCGTCGTCTCCGCGACCGGGGAGGCGCTCAAGAAGGAGCTGGTCGAGCGCTGGTTCGCGGCGTTCCCCGGCATCAAGCTGATGAACGCCTACGGCCTGACCGAGACCTCGGACGACACCAACCACGAGATCATGGACCGGGTGCCGGACCAGGAGCGCGTCCCCCTCGGCTCAGCGATCAGGAACGTCCACGTGTACGTGGTCGACGAGCAGCTTCAGCCGGTCCCGCTCGGCGCTCCGGGAGAGATCGTCTTCTCCGGGGTGTGCGTCGGCCGGGGCTACATCAACGACCCGGAGCGGACCGCCGCCGCCTTCCGGACGGACCCCCACCGCCCGGGCCAACGGCTCTACCGCTCCGGTGACATCGGCCGGTGGCTGCCGCACGGCACCCTCGAGTTCCTCGGCAGGCGGGACGCGCAGACGAAGATCAGAGGATTCCGGATCGAGATCGGTGAGATCGAGAACCACCTGCTGCGCGTCCCCGGCGTACGGGACTCCGCCGTCGTCGTCCTGGAAGGACCCGACGGCGAGAAGCACCTCGTCGCGTTCTACGCCGGGGACACGGCGCTGGACCCGGCCGCCCTGCGGGAGTCCCTGGGCGACACGCTCCCTCCGTACATGGTCCCGCGGGTCTTCCACCACCGTCCTGCCCTGCCGCTGACCGACAACGGAAAAATCGACAAGAAGGCCCTGGTCCGTGACGCCGGCGCAGCGGCCGTCACCGGTGTCACGGCTCCGGACGGGACAGCCGACGACCTGCCGCGGACGGCGACGGAGAAGCGGCTCGCGGAGCTGTGGGCCCAGGTGCTGGGCGTCCCGATCGGCGAGATATCCCGGAGCCGGCACTTCTTCGACTCCGGAGGCACGTCGCTGTCGGCCGTGCGCCTAGGGGCCGCCACCGGCGGATCGCTGGCGCTGGCCGAGATCGTCAGGCACCCGGTGCTGGCCGAGCTGGCCGAGGCCATGGACCGGGGGCCCCAACAGGGTGAGGAGCACGGAGGAATGACGCAGTCGCCCACGTCGAGGACCCTCGTGGAGACGGCTTCCGGCACGGAGGCTGGACACGGCGCGGCGAAGGGACACGGCGCGGAACGCCGGGCGCCCGACGGGCTCGACCTTGAGCTGAGTCCGGGCAGGCCGCCGATCCTCCACGTCACGGAGGCCGTGGCGGGGGACCGGCTCCGCGCCTGGACCGACGAACGTCGCGGCGCGCTGGAAGCGGCGTTGCTGACCCACGGGGCCGTCCTGATACGCGGGTTGGGGGTGCGCGACGCGGCCGCGCTCGCCCGGGTCGCCGAGCCGATGTCCGGGGCGATCGTGCCGGAGACGGAGGCGTTCGCCCGGCGGCGTCCGCTCGGCGGCCCTGTGGTGTCGTCCTTGGAGTGGCCGCCCGACCAGGCGATGTGCATGCACCACGAGCTGAGCTACGGCCTGGAGTTCCCCCGGCTGCTCACGATCGGCTGCTTCATCCCGCCGGCGGACGGCGGGATCACCGGGCTCGCGGACGCGCAGGCCGTCCTTGCCGCTCTCCCCCGGCCCCTGGTCGAGCGCTTCACCGAACTGGGCTGGTCGCTCACCCGCTCGTACAACGACCTGGTGGGCGTCCCGTGGTCGGAGTCCCTGGGCGCCGCGGACCGCGCCGCCGCGGAGGCGTACTGCCGGGCCAACGCGACCGAGTTCGCGTGGCAGCACGACGGCGGGCTCCGGACCACTCAGCGCCGCTCCGCGGTCATCACCCACCCCCTGACGGGGCGTCACGTCTGGTTCAACCAGATCGCGTTCCTCAACGAGTGGACCATGGAGCCGGCGATCCGCGACTACCTCGTCGCGCAGTTCGGCTCGGACGGGCTGCCGTTCAACACGCGCTACGGCGACGGGTCTCCCATCGACGCGGACACCGTGCAGGCCATCAACGAGGTGTACGAGAAGGCCACCCTGCGCGAGCCCTGGCAGGCGGGCGACGTCCTGCTCGTCGACAACATCCGCATGGCCCACAGCCGTGAGCCGTACTCCGGGCAGCGTGAGATCGGCATGGTCCTCGGCGCTCCGGTCCGGCTCACCGACTGCTCGCCCACTCCGAACGGAGCCCCCTCGGCATGAACGCGCAGATCCCTCCTTTCTCCGTCGTCACCGGCGCCCAGGTCCACCACGCCGTGGCCGGGCAGGAACGGCAGATCATCTCGCTGATCGAAGACGCCTACCGGGTCCACGGTGAGGGCGACTCGGTCAACCCGCCTTCGTACTTCCTTCGTTTTCCCGACCGGCCCTCGTCGAGAATCATCGCGCTGCCCGCCTCGATCGGCGGGCGGACCCAGGTCGACGGCATCAAGTGGATCTCCAGCTTCCCGGAGAACGTCCAGGCCGGCATCCCCCGCGCCTCCGCCGTGCTGATCCTCAACGACCCGGAGACCGGCTACCCGATCGCCTGCATGGAGAGCTCCATCATCAGCGCCACACGCACGGCGGCCTCCGCCGCGCTGGCCGCCGACCGGCTCACCCGGGACCGGCGCCAAGGGCGCCCGCGCCGTGTCGGATTCTTCGGCACGGGACTCATCGCGCGGTACATCCACACCTATCTGCGCGGCGCGGGCTGGGAGTTCGACGAGCTGGGCGTCCACGACCTGGCCCCGGACAGCGCGGCGGCCTTCAGCGCGTACGTGGAGGGCAGTGGTGACCGCGCCCGGGTCACCGTGCACGACACCGCCGAGCAGCTGGTCCGCTCGAGCGACCTGACGGTGTTCGCCACGGTTGCCGGGACACCCCACGTGACCGAGCCGGGCTGGTTCTCGCACAACCCGGTCGTGCTCCACGTCTCGCTGCGGGACCTGTCGCCCGAGGTCGTGCTCTCCTGCGCCAACGTCGTGGACGATGTGGAGCACTGCCTCAAGGCGAACACCTCGGTGCACCTGGCCGAGCAGGCGGTGGGGCACCGGTCCTTCGTCGACGGCACCCTCTTCGATCTGATGACCGGGCGGCTGACGCTTCCCGAGGACCGCCCGGTGGTCTTCTCGCCCTTCGGTCTCGGCGTGCTCGACCTGGCGGTGGGCAAGCACATCCACGACCGGCTCCGGGAACGCGGGGAACTCGCGGTCGTGCCCGGCTTCTTCCACGACACCGACCGCTACGGGCGACAGAGCGCCGGCGGCGCACGTGCCTGAGGAGAGGAGGCAGTCGTGCCGGTGATCACTTCTCCTCAGGAGTTCAACACGGACGACCTCTATGTCGACCTGCGGCCGGTACTCGGCAGTCGGCTGTACCTGAAATGCGAGGGGTTCAACTTCGCCGGCTCCATCAAGCTCAAGGCCGCCGCTGCCATGGTCGAGCACGCCGAGGAGTCGGGCGTGCTCGGTCCGGACTCCATTCTCGTGGAGTCCTCGTCGGGGAACCTCGGTGTCGCCCTGAGCATGATCGCCGCCAACAGGGGATACCGGTTCCTGTGCGTGACGGACAG
This sequence comes from Streptomyces sp. NPDC025651, assembly GCF_055558735.1. NCBI lineage: Bacteria > Bacillati > Actinomycetota > Actinomycetes > Kitasatosporales > Streptomycetaceae > Streptomyces > Streptomyces sp. NPDC025651. The sequence continues at coordinate 25,169 of NZ_JBVHLZ010000026.1, read as the reverse complement.
CCGGTGCAACCTCGCCACCCGGCAGATGATGCGGGCGCTGGGCGCCGAGGTCGTCACGGTGGAACAGCCCTGCGCCGGTACGGGATTCCTCGCGGCACGCCGTGAGCACGTCCGCCGGCTGTGCGCGTCCGACGCCCGTTACGTATGGCTGAACCAGTACACGAACGCGTTCAACCGGATCGCTCACCAGCGCACCACGGCACCGGCCATCGCCCGCCGCTTTCCCGACCTGGACGTCCTGTTCGTGGGCGCGGGCACCACGGGCACCCTGATGGGGTGTGCCCGGTACTTCAGGGAGTCCGGGCGCCCGGTGACCGTCGTGGCCGTCGACACGGTCGGATCGGTGACCTTCGGCGGTCCCGACCTGACCCGGATGATCCCGGGGCTCGGGGCCGGGGTGCGGCCCGAACTCCTCGACCTCTCTTACGTCGACGACGTGGTGATGGTGCCGGAGACGGAGACGGTGCGCACCTGTCGTCGGCTCGCCGCGACGGGATTCCTCTTCGGCGGATCGACCGGCACGGTCGTCGCCGGGGCGCAGCGGTGGCTCGCCACGCACCGCCCGGACTCGGAGGCCACCGCCGTGGCGATCTCTCCGGACCTCGGTGAGCGCTACCTCGACACGCTCTACCAGGAGTCCTGGGTCCAGGAGGTCTACGGCGACGCGATGACGGCTGCCTCGGACGGCTCGGACCTGAACCAGGCGGACTCGCAACTGAACCCGGCGGGCTCGGACCTCGATCCGGTCGGCTCGGACCTGAACCCTGTCGGAGGCCGGCCATGACCGAACAGCTCGCACTCACCTCCGCGCAGACCGGGGTATGGGTCGCCCAGCAACTGAACTCCGCCGACAGGTCCTTCGCGTTCGCGGAGTACTGCGAGATCGCCGGAGCCATCGACCCCGGCCTCTTCGAGCGGGCGATCCACGAGGTGGTGGCCGCCACCCCCGCGCTACGGGCCCGGTTCGACATCGGTGACGAGGGGCTCTGCCAGTTCATCGACGATGCGGCCGAGATCCCGGTGCACGTGCTCGACGTGAGCGACGTCCCGGATCCCCGCGCCTCGGCGGAGGACTGGATCGCCGGGGACCTGGCGAGGGAGTACGACCTCGCGAAGGGCCCTCTGGTGGCCTGCGCACTGATCAGGCTCGCCCCTGAGCTCTGGCTCTGGTACCGCTGCGCGCATCACATCGTCGTGGACGGATTCACGCACGCCCTGTTCGCCTCGCGCGTCGCCGCCGTCTACACGGCACTGGTGACCGGGGCCCGGGACCGGCCGCACTTCCCGTCCGACCTGCGCCGCGTCGTCGAGGCGGACACGGCCTACCAGCAGTCCGACGCGTTCGTCGACGACGGCGCGTTCTGGCGGGCGAGGCTGGCGGGACAGACCGACTTCGCGAGCCTCACCGCATGGCGGCCGCCGCCGAGCGCCGAATCGTTCCGGGAGAACGGCCGTCTGGGACCCGAGGACGTCGCGGTCCTCCGGTCCGTGGCCGGGACCCTGGACGTCCCCTGGCCCGCGCTCGTCATCGCGGCGGCCGCCGTGCGACTGCACCGGGCAAGCGGGGTGCGGCAGTTGGCGCTCGGCCTGCCGGTGGGCAACCGCCGGGATCCCGCGCTCCGCGAGATCCCCTCGATGGTCACCAACACCGTGCCTCTACGGCTCTCGTTGACACCGGACGTGGACTTCGTGGCCCTGGCCCGGCAGGCCGCGCAAGGCGTGACGGAGGCGCTGCTCCATCAGCGCTATCCGATGGAGAGGCTGGCCCGGGAGCTACCTGCGCTCCGGGACGGGCGACGGCAGTTCGGCCCGGACGTCAACATCATGTCCTTCGACTACCGGGGCGACTACGCGGGCGCCCCTGCCACGGTCCACACCCTGAACTCGGGGCCGGTCGAGGACCTGGCGATCAACGTGTACGACCGCGGGCCCGCCGAGGGAATGCACATCGCCTTCGACGGCAACGTCGCGCTGTACACCAGGGAGGAACTGGCGTCCCACGTGCGTGACTTCGTCTCGCTGCTCCGGTCGGTCCGCGAGTTGACCGAGAGCGGTCCGATCGCTCCGTGAACCGGGGAGGGGGCGGGGACGGACCGCGACCCTTTGGACGCGGCCCGTTCCCGCCTCCCGACGCCCCCACCCGACACGCCCGGACCTACGTGTCGAACTCCCCGAGCCAGTCCCGGTGGAGCAGATGCTTCGGCAGGTACGGCGACGTCGCGTCGACGGGGAATTCCGCGTCGTACGCGATCGACGCGATGGCGAGCGGGCCGAGGGCGACGCGGCCGAGCGGCGGTGTGCCGCCGACGGTGTCGGTCCTGTCGCTCCAGTAGCGCTCGTGGTGGGCGAGGGCCTCGGCCAGGGTCCGCGCGAAGGCCTCCCGGTCGCCCGCGATCAGGCGGTGGAAGAGTGCGGCCGGCTGGTAGTCGATGAGGTCGAGGAAGTCGCCGGGCGTGCGGGTCGCCACGTCGGGGTGGGAGGTCTCCATGGTCGCGACGAGGTGCTGGACCACGTCGTCCATGGAGCGCCTGAGCCAGTAGCTCCGCAGCGTCTCGATCCAGTGGAAGACGTACTCGTCGACGGGCGCGGCCCTGCGCAGATCGTCCGTCGGTACGTGGCACAGCCGGATCAGCCGGTCCTGTTCGCGGCCGACGACCGCGAGGTAGAACGCGTCGAGCCAGGCGCGGGCGTCCGCCGCGGGCACGGGGCCGGTGGCGGGCAGGTGCAGTGTCCGGTCCGCGACGCGGCACTCGACGGTGCCCTGCGGTGCGGTCGCGGCGGCGAACAGTGCCGAGCCGGTCTGCGTCGCCCACACCCACGCCTCCCACGTCTCCAGGCTGCCGCCGTCGGGGTCGGTCGCGAAGCGCGCGTGGCTCAGCTCCTTGGTCACCGCGAAGGCGTGCCCGAGGCCGGCCGGTTCCTGGACGAGGCGGGTGATGTCCTCGGCCGTGGCGGTGCGGGCCATTTCCGCCACGTCGGCGGCAGCGGGGCCCCGGGCGGGCGCGGCGCCCGGTCCCGGCGCGGCGCCCGCGCCGTGCAGGCGCTTCATGATGTCCATCAGCTCGGGCGGCGGCACCACCGAGAAGGAGCGGGTCTCGTGGTCGATGACGGTGAGCGAGGTCAGCCGCCCCTGGTGCCACCAGTACAGGCGGGGCGAGAGCGCGCCCGCCCCGTCCTCGTAGGCGCCGAGCGCGTACCCGCCCAGGTCGTTGACCGCGTCGACCACCGTGCCGTCGACGATCGGGTGGAACGCCAGCAGGTTCCGGCACGGGAGCGCCACGAGGGCGCCGGCTTCCGGCAGTTCGCGGCCGGTGGTCGCACGGACCAGTTCGGGCAGCACGAGCGCCTTGCTCGCCACGAAGTACGAGTCCCCGTGGACGGAGTGCAGCAGCGCGCCCTGTGGTCCCGTCACCTCGGTGTGTTCCACCGGTTCGCGGAGGAGGTTCTCCCGGGCCGCCGCCCACAGCCGCTCCGGACCGGCGCTCTCCACGTCCCGGTCGGTGAGCATGCGGACCGAGGAGGGCGCGTCGAGCGCGAGGGCCAGGAGGAGTCCTTCGGCCACGGGCCGCGCGTAGCGGAAGCCGTTCGCCGTCTCTCCCGGGAAGGCGTCGTCGGGCAGGAGACGAAGGAAGGTCTGGTCGAGCAGTTCCTGCGCGCTCTCGCCTCCCTGGGAGGCGTTCTCCAGGTTGGTGAAGTGCTGGTGGACCACCTGGGGCCAGTACTCCTCGGCGACGGCGCGGCATTTGTGGGCCAGGTTCAGGAGGGGGTTGCGATGGCCGTTCCACGCAATGGCGTCGCCCTCGACCTGCGGGCGTATCCCGTGTCGGGTGAGGAAGTGGTCGACTGTCAGCCCCCGCAGGCGTTCGGCCTGGGAGAAGGTCAGCATCGGGAGGTGGGGGTCGGGCGCGTGGTGTTCGTTCACGCAGTGACTCTACGAAGCGAGTGCGGGGCGGAGATCGCCAGGGGCTTCCCCCGCGGCGAGAACCCGCCGGTGTGGCCGCATCCCGCCTCCTCCTGTGAGCGGACGGCTCCCTACCTCCACGGTCTGGTGCGCGTCAGACCGTGGTCCGACGCGCCGTCAACCACACCTCACCTAGCGTGACGTGACATGACCAGCACCCGAAAGCCCCTGCCCGCCCTGCGCGGCCGCGCCGCTCTCGCCACCGTCGCGGCGCTCGCCCTGACCCTCCCGCTCCTGGGGGTGGCGACCGCTTCCGCCGCGGCCCCGACCGGCACGGACGGCGTTCCGGCGAGCGAGAAGGCCTCGACCCGTCTCCAACTCCCCCGCCCGACAGGCCCGTTCGCCGTCGGCCGCGACACGCTGCACCTCGTCGACAAGAGCCGCCAGGATCCCTGGGTGCCCTCGGCGGGCGCGCGGGAGCTGATGGTGTCCATGTACTACCCCGGGCGCAAGGGAGGCGGGCACCCGGCGGCGTACACCTCCGAGAAGGAGGCCCAACTCCTTCTGGAGCACTGGAACCTGGACAAGGAGATCTCCCCGCGGACCTACGCATCCACCCGCGGCTTCGCCCGCACCGGAGCCGAGCCCGCGCACGGACGGTTCCCGCTGGTCGTGCTCTCCCCCGGCTTCACCGCGCCCCGCTCCACGCTGACCCACCTCGCCGAGGACCTGGCCAGCCGCGGCTTCGTCGTCGCCACGGTCGACCATGCCTACGAGTCCACCGGAACGGCCTTCCCCGGCGGCCGGATCCTCACCTGCCTGGCCTGCGAGGCCGCATCGGAGCCCGGGATGGGCAAGGTCGCCACCGAAGGCCGGGCCAAGGACCTCTCGTACGTGCTGGACCGGTTGACCGGCCGCGACGCCGCCTGGCGGCACTCCGGCATGATCGACGCCGGGCGGATCGGGGCGGGTGGCCACTCCATCGGCGGCGCGGCGGCGCTGGCCACGATGACCACGGACCCGCGGGTGCGGGCCGGCCTGAACATGGACGGCAGCTTCCACACGAAGCCGACCGGCCTCAAGGGCCGCCCCTTCCTGATGCTGGGCACCGAGGTCCAGCACACGCCGGGCGTCGAGGACGGCGTGAACTGGGACGAGACCTGGCAGGGCATGGACGGCTGGAAGCGCTGGCTCACGGTCAAGGGCTCAGGCCACTTCACCTTCACCGACCTGCCCGTCCTGGGGGACCAACTCGGCCACTCCGACCCCGAGGCCCCCCTGTCCGGCGAACGGTCCGAGCAGATCACTCGCGCGTACGTGGCGGCGTTCTACGAGCAGCACCTGCGCGGCGTCGCGCAGCCCCTGCTCGACGGACCGACACCGGCCAACCCGGAGATCACGTTCCAGCACCGCTGACGCCTGGTGCGACGTCGGCAGGACGTCGCGGTGGGCGCGGACACGGCGGACGTCCGCCTCGTACAGGTCGACGTGGGCGTCCGCGATGTGCTGCCAGGGCCGCGTCAGGCGACGTGCACTCCGTCGTGAGGCCCTGCCTGTCGACGGATTCGGCCGCTGGCGATAATCGACCGATGACCATCGTCGAACGCCCCGTGCCGCCCCTGAACGCCGACGAGCGCGCCACCCTCGAAAGCTGGCTCGACTTTCATCGCACCACCCTCGCCATGAAGTGCGAGGGACTGGACGACGAGAAGGCCGCCGTCGCATCCGTGCCGCCGTCCGCCTTCACACTGACCGGCCTGGTGCAGCACATGGCAGAAGTGGAACGGAACTGGTTCCGTCGCGTGTTCGCCGGAGAACGGATTGCGCCCATCTACGACCCGCAGGCCGACCCCGACGGCCCCGACGGCGGCTTCGAGCTGGCCGAAGGCGCCACCCTGCGCGACGCCCTGGCCACCTGGCACGCGGAGATCGCCCGCGCCCGCGAACACTGCGCCGACCGCGCCCTGACCGACACCGGCCGCTTCATGGGACAGGACGTCAGCCTCCGCTGGATCTACGTCCACATGATCGAGGAGTACGCCCGTGACAACGGCCACGCCGACCTCCTCCGGGAACGCATCGACGGCACCACCGGCGTATAGCGCTGCCGGATCAGGCGGCGCCGGCCCGGTCGACGGCGGCGTCGAGGGTGTGCAGGGTCCGGCCGTCCCGTGCCCGCTCACCCGGCGGACCGTCGCGCATACACCTCGATCTCGATCTTCATACGAGGGTCGGCCAGGCCGCAGACGAGCATCGTCGCGGCCGGCCGTACCGTGCCGAAGGCCTGGCGCAGGGCGGGCCAGCAGGGTTCGAAGTCCGCCCTGTCGGTGAGCATGTACCGCACGCGCACCACGTCGGCGAAGGTGCAGTCCGCATCGGTCAGCGCCGCCTCGATGTTGCGCAGGCACTGCTCCGCCTGTTCCACCACGTCGTCGGAGATGGTCATGGCGGTGTAGTCGAAGCCCGTCGTGCCGGACACATGCACCCGGTCGCCGTCGACCACGGCCCGGGCATAGCCGATCTGCTCCTCGAACGTCGAGCCGCTGAGGATCACACGTCGCTCTGTCATGCGTCGCACGCTAGGTGAGCAGGGGAGATACGTCTAATACGCCTTGAAGGATGGGGTGATATCCATGGGCGTATGGAGCGTCCCGAACTTCCCCTCCCGCAACTGCACGCCTTCGTCGTGCTCGCCGAGGAACTCCACTTCGGCCGGGCCGCCGCCCGACTGGGCATCGCGCAGCCCCCGCTGAGCCAGCAGATCCGCCGACTCGAGGGGAAGGTGGGGCACTTGTTGTTCCACCGTGCGCCGGGAACCGTCACTCTCACCGCGGCGGGACGCGAGTTGCTGCCCGCCGCCCAACGGGTCCTGACCGGTCTGGCGGACGGGCTCGCCGCGGCTCGCGCCATCGGCAGCGGGCACGCGGGGCGTCTGCGGATCGGCTTCGCCGCCTCGCTCGCCCTGACCGTGCTGCCAGGACTGCTGCGCACGTTCCGGCACCGGTTCCCCGACGTACAACTGGACATCCACGAGATGACGACCGCGCCCCAGCTCGCCGCCCTGCGGGAGCGGAGCATCGACGTCGGGTTGGTGCGTGAGCCGCCCGCCGACGATCCGGAGCTCCGCTTCCGGACCGTGCTCACGGAGCGCTTCGTGGCCGTCCTGCCGTCCGCCCATTCCCTCGCCGCCCAACGCGCCGTACATGTCGAGGAGTTGGCGGACGAGTCGTTCGTGCTCCTGCCGCGCGCCGCGGGCCCTCGGCTGTACGACCAGATCTCCGGGCTGTGCGCCGCGGCGGGGTTCACGCTCCCGGTCGCCCAGCACGCGGTGGAGTGGCAGACCGTCTGCGGGCTGGTCGGCGCCGGGCTCGGCGTCTCGCTGGCTCCGGCGAGCATCCGGCGCATCCGCCTCCACGGCGTCGCCTTCCGCGCGATCAGGCCCGACACCGCTCGTACGCGGGTCGCCGTAGCCTGGCGTGCGGACGACCCGAACCCGCTGGTCGCCAACCTCCTGACGGCGGTCAGCCAGGGCTCGTAGGCCGGACCGGCGCTCAGGCCGCGGCCAGGACCAGCGAGGCCACCGCCAGCGCCAAGAAGGTTCCGGGGAAGGCGATGTTGTAGAAGACGCGGGCCCGGACGTGCGCCGCGACGGCCCCCACGAAGAACAGCACCAGGCCCGCCGCGGCAGCGATGCCCAGGGGGCGGAGTCCCGCGAGACCGAGCAGCAGGCCCACCGCCCCCGCCGCCTTGAGCGCGGCAAGCCACGGGATCCAGGAACTCGGGAGGTTCACCTCGGCCGAGTTGTCCAGGACGAACTGCGCCTTCGCCACGTCGGCGACGGCGATCGCGGCATTGGCGAGGATCGTGATGACGGTGACGATCAGATACGCGGTGTGCACGCGCCTCTCCCTTTCCCGAATCCCTTGCCCGAGAAGTGTCGGGCCCCTGCCTCCCGGCCTCGTCCTCCTTCCTCCCAGCCTCGTCCCCCTGCCACCTTGCGTCCAATACCAGCTTCTATAACCTGGCGGAATGGATGTGGACGCCCGCTTGCTGCGCTCCTTCGTCGCCGTGGCGGAGCACGGCAGCCTGACCCGCGCCGCGGAGCGGCTCTTCGTCTCGCAGCCGGCGCTGACCAAGCAGATCAAGCTCCTGGAAAGCCGGTTGGGAGTGCCGCTGTTCGTGCGGTCCAAGGCCGGAATGGCCCTCACCCCCGCCGGTCGCGTCCTGGCGGAACGCGTGCCGGACCTCCTGGCCGAGTGGGACGCGACGCTGCGGGAGACCAGGAGCGCGGCAAGCCGGGCCGACCATGTGCTGCGCGTCGGGTTCCTGGCCAGCGCCGCGAACGAGGCCACCCCCGGCATCGTCGCCGAGTTCACCCGCCTCCGCCCCGGCTGGCGGGCCGACATGCGCCAGGCCAGCTGGTCCGACCCGACGGCCGGGCTAGCCGACGCCAACGTCGACGTGGCGCTGCTGCGCCCGCCCTTCCCCGGCGAGGAGCGGCTGCGCGTCGAGGTGCTGTCCACCGAGCCGCGGTGGGTGGTCCTCCCCTCGGTCCACCCGCTGGCCTCGCGTGACGTGGTCGCCTTCCGGGAGCTGTGGGACGAGCCGTTCGTGGCGGCTCCGGCCGAGACCGGCGCATGGCGCGACTACTGGCTCGCCACCGGCGAGCGTGAAGGGCACCCGGTCCGCGTCGGCGCCGTCGCCGACCAGCCCGACGACTGGCTGAGCGCGATCGCCAACGGCTACGGCATCGCGCTGGCCCCCGCGTCGTCCGCCCGCTTCTACGCCCGCCCCGGCATCACCTACCGCCCGGTCAGCGGCGTCAGCCCCAGCCGGCTCGCGGTCGCCTGGGCCCCGGAAGACGACGACAACCCGGTCGTCCAGGACTTCGTACGCTGCTGTCTGCGCGGCGGACTCGATCAGGGCCCCGCCGTCTGACCGGGCAGCGGGATCACCACCGCGCCCGGCAGCCACAGCCGGGAGTCACGGTCGGGAGCCGCAGCCGGGAGCCACGGTCGCTCGTCAGTCGGCCCGGCCGCGCCTGAACGGGCCCTCCAGAGCGGCCCATTGGAGCAGCATGATGGTCTTCGCGTCGGCGATCTCGCCGCTGCGGATCATCGCGAGCGCCTTCTCGAAGGGCAGTTCCAGCGTGGTGATGTCCTCGCCTTCGGCGGCGATGCCGCCCGGTGCGGAGGTGGCGGTGCCCGGCCCGTAGGGGGCGGCGAAGAAGTGGAGGCGTTCGGTGACCGAGCCCGGGCTCATGTAGACGTCGAAGACGTGCTCCGGGGTGCCGACGGTGTGCCCCGTCTCCTCGGCCGCCTCCCTTCGGATGGCCTCCTCGGGACTGTCGCCGTCCAGCAGGCCCGCGGCCGTTTCGACGAGCATGCCGTCGGGGTGTTCGTTGACATAGGCGGGCAGTCTGAACTGCCTTGTCAGCAGGACACTTTGGCGGTCCGTGTCGTAGAGCAGGATCGTGGCGCCGTCGCCGCGGTCGTACGTCTCGCGCTGCTCGCGGCTCCAGTGGCCGTCGGAGTGCTGGTAGTCGAACGTGGTCCTGCGCAGGACGTACCAGTCGCAGGACAGCACGTCCACCTCGCGGATGCGGACGCGCGGATTGCCGGTCACGTCGCGTCCGTGCTGGTCGAGTCCGGTACGGCCGCGACGGTCCGGGGTGTCGATGCCCGCGGTCATCGGGCGGCGGCCGGTACGTCGTCGAGGCTCGTGAAGACGGCTATGCCGCGCGCGCGGGCCTGGGCGACCATCAGGTCCGCGCCTTCGGACGGGCCGCCGACGCGCAGGACTCCGTCGCAGCGGGCGAGGAGTTGTTCGGCCACGGGGTGGAAGATCTCCTCGTACGCGGCGTCGCCGGGGCCGGTGCTTCCCGCCGCCTCCAGCAAGGGCAGGGCCAGGGCTTCCCCCGTGACGCCGAGGTGGCCGGCGCGGAACAGCTTCAGGGCGACGTCGTTCATCGCGCTGACGTTCGCCTCGAGCTTGCGGGGGTCGTCGCCCGTGCCCGAACGGTAGGGGCCTGCGACGAGGATCATCAACGAGTGGGCAGGGGTTCGGGCAGGGGCAGGGGTTCGGGAAGAGGCAGGGGTTTCCACAGAAGCACTTCCTTGCAGCGGTGGTGACGTGACGTCAGGGCGGCGGTGGCGGCGCGTCAGACCAACAGGGTCTCGACGCCCGCCTTCCGCAGCGCCCGCAGGGACCGCGGACCATTGGGGTGGGTGGCCTCGTCGTCGGCAGCCGTGTCCGTCACGAAGCGGTCGACGGCGCCGAGCGGGGCGACCTGACTGAAGGCGCGGACACCGAGCTTGGTGGCGTCGGCGACCGCGACGGTGCGGGCGGCCTGTGCCAGGCCGACCTGTTTGACGGCCGCGTCGTCCAGCGAGAACTCCGACCAGCCGTGCTCGGCGTGGACGCCGCCGATGGACATCACGAAGCAGTCGAAGGCGAGCGACTCCAGTGCGCGCAGGGCCAGCGGCCCCACCAGGGAACGCTCACCCTGCCGCGAGCGCCCGCCGATGACGAGGAGCTCGATGTCGGGCTGATCGGCCAGACGCACCGCCGCCTGCAGGCTGAGCACGGCGACGGTCAACGGGGCCCGGGCGGCGAGGTGTTCGGCGACGTGCACGGTGGTGGTCCCCGCGTCCAGCAGTACGCGGGAGCCGGGTTCCACGAGTTCGGCGACGGCCGCGCCGAGCCGGTCCTTGGTCGCGGCCTGCCACGACTCCCGCGCGTCGAAGCCCTCGCCCCCCTCGGGCGGGCGGACAGCCACGGCACCGCCGTGCACACGCCGCACGAGGCCGCGGCGCTCGAGCGTGTCGAGGTCACGGCGGACGGTCATCTCGGAGACACCCAGGCGCTGGGAGAGCTCCGACACGGAGATCCGGTCGGAGCCCTGCACCAGCCGCAGGGTCAGGTCCAAACGATTGGCGACACCCATGACCCATTTCTAACACAGGAATGTTCGAACGCACAGAGACCTGTGAACTGCGGGGGGGGCAGGGCGCGGCGCGTCGCACGGACGCTCAGGGGTGTCCGGCCATCAGCTCCTCTCGACCGTCACCGGGGAGTGCCGCACGCCACAGGCCCGCGTAGTGTCCGCCGCGCGCGAGAAGTTCGGTGTGGCTGCCTTCCTCGGCCACGGCGCCGGCCGCCATGACGATGATGTGGTCCGCGCGGGCCGCGGTGGTCAGACGGTGGGCGACGATCAGAGAGGTACGGGCGGCGGTGAGCCTGGCGACGGCGCCGGAGACCACTTCTTCGGTGGCCGGGTCCAGGGCGGAGGTGGCCTCGTCGAGCAGGAGCACGTCCGGATCGACGAGCCGGGCCCTGGCCAGGGCGACGAGCTGGCGTTGGCCCGCGGACAGGTTGCGGCCGCCCTCGCCGATCGGGTGCCGGTATCCGCCGGGGAGCCGGGAGAGCAGCTCGTGGGCTCCCACGGCGCGCGCCGCCGCCTCCACCTCGGACGCGCCCGCGCCCGGCCGGCCGTACGCGATGGCGTCGTGAACCGTGCCGCCCGACAGGTGGGTCTCCTGGGGGACGATGCCGAGACGGCGCCGGTAGTCCGTGAGCTCCAGGGTGCGCAGGTCGTGCCCGTCGACGCGGACGGCGCCCGCTGTGGCGTCGTAGAACCGCCCCACCAGCTTCACCAGCGTCGACTTGCCCGCGCCGGTCTCGCCGACCAGGGCCACCGTCCGTCCGGCCGGGATGCTCAGGCGCACTCCGCGCACCGCGTCCCGGGTGGCTCCGGGGTAGCGGAAGCGCACGTCCTCGAACTCGATCGCGCCCTTCAGCTCCCGGACAGGCACGGGGTGTTCGGCTCGTGGCGTGCCGGTCGGGGTGGCGAAGAGGTCCAGGATGCGGCTGAGCCCGACGGAGGCCTGCTGGTACCCGTCGAAGACCTGGGAGAGCTGCAGGGCCGAGGAGAACAGGACGTCGACGTAGAGGAGGAACACCACCAGCAGGCCCATGGTGAGGGCGCCGTCCCTGGCCCGGTCCGCGCCGAAGGCCAGCACGCACGCGGCGGTCGCGCCGGGCAGGAACTCCACGAAGCCGAAATATCCCGCCGCGTGGCGCTGGGCGCGCAACCGTGCGGTGCGGTAGGCGGTGCTCTTGCCGGCGAACCGTTCGGCGCCACGCTCCGTCTGCCGGAACGCCTGGGCGATGCGCAGGCCCGCGACGTGCTCCTGCAGCTCCGCGTTGACCGCGCCGGACGTGTCGCGGGCGGCTCCGTACGCCCCCGCGGCCACCCACCGGAACAGGAACGTCGCGCCGACCAGCACCGGCAGTGCCGCGCACACCACCAGGCCGAGCCGCCAGTCAAGGACGAGGAGCACGGTGAGGACGGAGACGGTGGAGATGAGGCTGACGGCCGCGGTGGCGAAGCCGGTCTGGGCGAACGCGGCGACCGATTCCACGTCGGCGGTCATCCGGGTCATGATGCGGCCGGACAGCTCGCGCTCGTAGTAGGCGAGGTCGAGGCGCTGCAGATGGGCGAAGCCGCGCAGACGCAGCACGTAGCGGATGCGTTCGCCGAGGAGGCCGTTCGTCCTCATCTGGGCCATGCTGACCGCCCAGCCCCCGAGCACCAGGGCGACGGCGGCGACGGCGGTCGCCAACACCACGCGGGACGCGGCCTGTTGGATGCCGTCGTCGATGCCCGTGCGGATGAGGAGCGGTACGAACACGCTGACCAACGCGTCGAGCAGGACGAGCACCGCTCCCAGGACGAGTGCGCGGCGGAACGGGCGCAACAGACCGCGCAGACCGAAACCGGGCTCCGCCTCGGGGGCGGGCGCGGTGGCGGTCGGGACGAGGGTCGCGAGGTGCGGCGGGGTGTCCGCCTCCCGGGGATCCATGGTCGGGGCGGGGCCGCCTTCGAGGGTGGGCGTCACGTCGAACGGCGCGTCCTCGATGGCCGCCCGCTCGCGCGGCTCGGCCGCCTCGGGGGCCGTTCCGGCCGCGGCGAACAGCGTCCGGTACGCCTCGGACCGTGCCGCGAGTTCGTCGTGCGTGCCGATGTCGGCGACCCGGCCGTCCGCCAGGAGCGCGATCCGGTCGGCCAGTTCGAGGGTGGAGCGGCGGCGGGCCACCAGCAGGGTGGTCCGGCCGCTCATGACCTCACGGAGCGTGGCGTGGATCTCCGCCTCGGTGCGGGGGTCCACGGCCGAGGTGGCATCGTCGAGCAGCAGGACGCGAGGGTCGGTGAGCAGGGCGCGGGCCAGTGCGACGCGCTGGCGCTGCCCGCCGGAGAGCGTGAAGCCCCGTTCGCCGACGGTGGTGTCGTAGCCATGGGGAAGTTCACGGATGAAGCGGTCGGCTCCTGCGGCCGCGGCCGCCGCGGTGACCTGTGCGTCCGTGGCCTCGGGGCGGCCGTACGCGATGTTCTCGCGCACAGTGCCGGAGAACAGGAAGCTGTGCTCGGGCACCAGGCCGATGGCGGATCGCAGCGAGTCCAGCGTCAGGTCCCGGACGTCGCTGCCGCCGACGCGCACGGCCCCGTCGTGGACGTCGTAGAAGCGCGGCAGCAGCAGCGAGACCGTGGACTTCCCGGAGCCGGGTGCCCCGACCAAGGCGAGGGTCTCGCCCGGCCGGACGGTGAGGGAGAGTCCGCGCAGCACGGTCCGCTCGTCCGCACCCGCTGCGCGCCGCTCCCCCTCCGTCTGCTCCTCACCGTCCGCGAGCCCTGCGTACCCGAAGGTCACGTCGGCCAGTTCGACGCCGACGGGTCCGTGCGGCAGTTGCCGCGCGTCGGGCCGTTCCGTGACCAGCGGGCGGGTGTCGATCACCTCGAAGACACGGACGACGCTGGCCCGCGCCTGGTGGAGGCCGGTGACCACGGCGGCAAGACCGCGCAGCGGCGAGACGATCTGGGCCACGTAGGTGGAGAACGCGACGAACGTCCCGAGGGAGATGTCGCCGCGCGAGGCCATCCAGCCGCCGGTCGCGAGGATGCCGACCTGGCCGAGCAGCGGAAGGGCCTGGAGGGTCGACCCGTACAGGGAGTTCAGGCGCACGACTCGTTGCCGCGCCGTGAACAGGAGGTTCGCGGCGGAACCGAGCCGTCGCAGCTCTCGTTCCTCCTGCCCGAACCCCTTCACCACGCGGACCCCGGCGACCGCGTCGTCGACGACGGAGGCGATGGCCGCCTCGCGCTGCCTGGCCTCCAGGGTGGCCGGGTAGAGGCGTCTGCTGCTGTGCCAGGCCGTGTACAGCAGCGGCGGCAGGACGAGCAGCATGACCAGGGTGAGCGGTGGAGACAGGGCCACCATGACCGCGAGGGACAGGACGAGCAGCAGGACGCTGCCGAGGATGTTGGGGAGCATCGCGAGCAGGCCCTGCGCCATGGACAGGTCGTAGATCGACCGGCTGACGATCTGCCCCGTCTGCAGGGCGTCCTGCCCCGCGCCGTCGAGCCGGGACAGGGCGGCGAAGGTGCGCATGCGCAGGTCGTGCTGGACGTCGCAGGAGAGCCGCGCGGCGAGGCAGCGTTGCGCGATGCCGGCGCCGAAGCGCGCGAGACCCGCCAGGACGAGCACCAACAAGCAGGGCAGCAGCGGAAGTTCCTCCGCGAGGATCACCCGGTCCACGACGGCGCGGGAGATCAGCGGTACGGCCGCCGCGGCCGCGATGGCGGCCACGGTGGCCCCGAGGGTGAGCGCGATGGTGCGGGGATAGCGGCGGCAGCTGCCGAGCAGGCGCCGGATCGGCGAACCGGGAGCGCCCGGCTCGCCGGTCCGGCGCGGGGTCAGCCGCCGGGGGGAGAGCCTCACCGGCCGCCCTCGTTCCCGGCGAGCCCGGCGAGCTTCTCCGCGATCACGCCGGAGATCTCCTTGAGCGCACCGGACCTGACCATGTCCAGGTGGGTGCAGTTCACGGGGTGGTCGTTGATGTTCCCCTCCACGTACGGGCCCCACAGCGCGTGGGCGTCGAGCCGGTCGGGGCGGCCCTCGGCCGCCGTGAAGAACTCCACGTCGCCGCGGAACGCCGCCGGGCGGAAGCGTGCGGAGACCCGCATGCTGTTGGCGCAGGCGGCCGCCACCCTGGCGAGTGTCTTCTCGTCGAGCCCGGCCAGGGCGCCGCCCTGACGGCGCAGCAGAGCCGCGGCCTTGACGAGCGGAGGCATGGTGTCGTCCCGCAGGTCGTCCTCGATGCCCATGTCCTTCAAGAGGCCACGCAGGATGGTCGCCTCGTC
The DNA here is from genome assembly GCF_055558735.1 of Streptomyces sp. NPDC025651. NCBI lineage: Bacteria > Bacillati > Actinomycetota > Actinomycetes > Kitasatosporales > Streptomycetaceae > Streptomyces > Streptomyces sp. NPDC025651. The sequence goes on along the minus strand of NZ_JBVHLZ010000026.1, from coordinate 10,068 downwards.
CGGCGCGTCCGGCGTCGCGCTCTCGTCCGCGTCCCCTTCCTCTGCCCCGTCCGGGTATCCGTCGAGGAGCGCCAGGAGCGCGACGGTCTCGCCCTGCTCCTGGAGGGCGGTCGCCACGGCGTACGCACCGAGCGCGCCGAACGACCAGCCGAGGAGGTGGTACGGGCCCGAGGGCTGAACCGTGCGGATCTGTGCCACGTAGTCGGCTGCCATCTCCTCCAGGGAGCGTGGCATCTCCTGCTCGTCGGCGATGCCTCGCGCCTGCAGGCCGTACACCGGCTGGTCGGGGCCCAGGTGCTGCAGCATGCCCACGTACGCCCAGCTGAGCCCGCTCGCGGGGTGGACGCAGAACAGCGGAGGACGGCTGCCGTCGGCACGCAGCGGCATCAGCACGGCCAGGCCGTCGCCCATGTCGTCGCCGTCGAACCGCTGGACGAGGCGCGCGACGGTGGGTGCCTCGAACAGCGCCCGCAGCGAGACCCGCACGCCGAACACCGTTCTGATGCGGGTGAGCAGGCGGGTGGCGAGCAACGAGTGGCCGCCGAGGTCGAAGAAGCTGTCGTCGATCCCGACCCCTGTCACGCCGAGGGTCTCCGCGAACAGGCCGCACAGGGCCTCTTCCTGGGGGTTGCGCGGAGCGCGTCCGGTGCCTGCGGGCACGTCGGCCGCCGGCAGGGCCCGCCGGTCGAGCTTGCCGTTCGGTGTGAGGGGGAAGGCGTCCAGGGCCACCAGGGCCGAGGGCACCATGAAGTCCGGCAGGGCGGAGGTGAGGCGCCCGCGCAGCTCGTCGAGGTCGAGCGGGGTGCCGTCGGCGGGCACGACGTACGCGACCAGGCGCCGGTCGCCCGGCCGGTCCTCGCGGACCACGGCGGCGGCGCGCGCGATCTGCCACTGTGCCGTCAAGGCCGCCTCGACCTCGCCGAGTTCGACCCGGAAGCCCCGCAGCTTGACCTGCTCGTCGACGCGCCCCAGGAACTCCAGGTCGCCGTCGCCTCGCCGGCGCATCAGGTCACCCGTGCGGTACATGCGGGCGCCCGGCGGTCCGTAGGGGTCGGCGACGAACCGTTCGCCCGTCAGGCCGGGGCGGCCCGCGTATCCGCGCGCCAGTTGGTCTCCGGCCACATAGAGCTCGCCGGGGACGCCCACGGGCACCGGCCTCAGCCGGCTGTCCAGGACGTAGGCGCGGACGTTGCGCACGGGGCGCCCCACGGGGAGGTAGGCGTCGCTCCGCCCGCCGGCCCCCCAGGAGCCGAGCCGCACCTCGTGGTGGGTGACCTGGACCGTGGACTCGGTGGGCCCGTACAGGTTGACGCACGGCACGTCCCAGGCGTCCTGCGCGAGCTCCGCCAGGGCGGTGGGCAGCGGTTCGCCGCCCACGAACAGCCGCCGCAGCGAGGACGTGCCGCCCGCCGCGACGGCAGCGGCGCACAGCTCGGACAGCAGGGAGGGCACGACCTGGACGACGGTGATGCCGTGGTCACTGATGTGATCGGCCAACTGGTGGGCGTCCGTGGCGACTTCGTCCGACACCACGTGTGCGGCGGCGCCGGTGACGAGCGGCAGCCACGTCTCCCAGACGGCCGCGTCGAAGCTGAACGCGGTCCGGGCGAGGACCCTGTCCGCGCCGTCCAGGGGATACTCCTCGGCCATCCATCGCAGGTGGCCGGTGACCGCGCCGTGCGTGACCACGACGCCCTTCGGCCGACCGGTGGAACCCGAGGTGTAGATCACGTACGCCGGGTGGCCGGGCAGGAGGGGGCGCAAGCGGTGCGCGTCCGACACGGCCGGCTCGGGCTCGTGGCCGTCGGCCCCGATCACGTCCGCCAGCACCACGGCGGCACACGGCACGCGGTCGCGCTCCGCCGCGGTGGTGAGCACCACCGCGGGCCGGGCGTCCGCCAGCATGTGCGCGATCCGGTCGGCCGGGTACCGCGGGTCCACCGGCAGGTAGGCCGCCCCCGCCTTCAGCACCGCCAGCATCGCCACGACCGTGTCCGCCGAGCGCGGCAGCACCAGAGCCACCGTGTCCTCGGGGCCTACGGCTCGTCCGATCAGGTGGCGGGCCAGGCGGTTCGCCCGCGAGTCGAGCTCCGCGTAGGTGAGTTCGGTGTCCTCGAACACCACGGCCGTGGCCTCGGGGGTGCGTGCAACCTGCTCCTCGAAGAGGTCGGTCAGACAGCGCTGTGCGACGTCGTCCCTGGCACCCTGCCAGCAGGTCAGCAGCTCGTTCTGCTCCTGCGCGGACAGGATCTCCAGCTCGCCGACCGGCCGGTCGGGGCCGGCCACCGCGGCGGACAGCAGCCGTCCGAACCGCTCGACGATCCTCTCGACCGTCGCCCGGTCGAACAGGTCGACCGCGAACTCGAAGGCGCCGGCGAGCCCCGCCGCCTCACCGCCGACGCCCGCCGTCTCCCGCACGCTCAGCGACAGGTCGAACTTCGCCGTGTCGGCGGGCGTGACCTCCTGCTCCAGCGTCAGGCCGGCCAGCCTCATGTCGGCTTCGGCGTTGTTCTGGAAGGTCAGCATCACCTGGAACAGCGGGTGCCGGGAGGTGGAGCGAGTGGGGTTGACGACCTCCACGAGGTGCTCGAACGGCACGTCCTGATGGGCGTACGCGGCCAGGTCGGTCTCACGGACCCGCTCGACCAGTTCACGGAAGGTGGGGTCACCGGACAGGTCGGTGCGCAACACCAACGTGTTCACGAAGAACCCGACCAGGTTGTCAAGCGCCTCGTCCGTGCGGCCCGCCACCGGTGAGCCGATGGGGATGTCGGTGCCCGCGCCGAGCCGCGACAGCAGCGCCGCGAACGCCGCCTGCACCACCATGAACACACTGGCGCCCGACGCACGCGCCAGCTCCGCGAGGCCCTTGTGCAGCTCCGCGTCCAGCGTGAACTCCACGAGGTCACCCCGGTAGGAAGCCGCCGTGGGCCTGATCCGGTCGGTGGGCAGATCCAACTGCTCGGGCAGCCCGGCCAGTTGTTCCTTCCAGTAGGCGAGCTGCTTGCCGAGCAGGCTGTCCGGGTCGTTCTCGTCGCCCAGGAGCTCCCGCTGCCAGATCGCGTAGTCCGCGTACTGCACCGGCAGCGGCTCCCACTCAGGTACGCCACCGCCGACGGCCCATGCCTCGTACGCCGCCGCCAGATCCCCCGCCAGAGGGGCCAGGGACCAGCCGTCACCGGCGATGTGGTGCAGCACCACCACCAGGACGTGCGTGGCGTCGTCCAGCGCGAACAAGCAGGCACGCAACGGTGGTTCCGACGTCAGGTCGAAGCCGCGCGACGTCTCGGCGGCCACCACTTCGGCCAGCTCCGCCTCGGCCACCGGCACGCCCATCAGGTTCGGGCACGCGTCGTCGGCGTCCAGGATGTGCTGGAACGGCACGCCGTCCGCACTCTGGGGAAACACGGTGCGCAGTGATTCGTGGCGTTCGACCACGTCGAGGAGCGCCGCGCCCAGAGCCTCCCGGTCCAGCACCCCTGTCAGCCGCAGAGCGATCGGCAAGTTGTACGTCGAGGACGACGCGCCCTCCAGACGGTTCAGGAACCACAGCCGCCGCTGAGCGAACGACAACGGCACCTCCACCGGACGCTCCACCGGCACCAGCGCCGCCCGCGCCACCCCCGCCTCAGCCACCCGCTCCGCCAGCTGGACCACACTCGGCCCCTCAAACAGAGCACGCAGCGGCAACTCCACACCCAGACGAGTACGAATGCGGCTGATCAGACGGGTCGCGAGCAGGGAATGACCGCCCAGGTCGAAGAAACTGTCGTCGATCCCGACCCGCTCCACACCCAACACCTCGGCAAAAGCCGCACACAACACCTGCTCATGACCATTGCGCGGACCACGCCCCGAACCCCCCGCACCATACTCAGGAGCCGGCAAAGCACGTCGGTCGAGCTTCCCGTTCGCCGTCAACGGCAACACGTCCAGCACCACGACCGCGGCCGGAACCATGAACTCCGGGACGCGTCCGCTCAGGAAGCCGCGCGTCTCCGCGCCGTCGATCTCCTCCCCCTCGCGGGGCACGACGTAGGCGACGAGCCGCGTGTCGCCGGGCTGGTCCTCACGGGCCACCACCGCAACCTGCGCGACAGCGGGATGCGCGGCGATGACCGCCTCGACCTCACCCAACTCGACACGGAACCCACGAACCTTCACCTGGAAGTCCGCCCGGCCCAGGAACTCCAGGGTGCCATCGGCACACCACCGCGCCAGGTCTCCCGAGCGATACATCCGCTCCCCCGCACCCGCGAACGGATCGGCGACGAACCGCTCCGCCGTCAGACCCGGGCGGTTCAGATAACCGCGGGCCAACTGCGCACCCGCCAAATACAGCTCACCCGCCACACCCACCGGCACCGGACGCAACGCCTCATCCAGCACATACACCCGACTGTTGGCCACCGGACGCCCGATCGACGGCAACACCGGCCACCCCGCCGGTTCACCTTCGAACGACAAGGCCGTAGCGACATGTGTCTCGGTGGGCCCGTAGTGGTTGTGCAGCCGGCGCCCCGGCACCGACGCGAAGAACTCCCGCACCGCACGGTGCACGGTCAGCGCCTCACCGGCCTGGGCGACATCCATCAACTCAGGCAGTGTCAGACCGAGTTCGACGGACGCCTCCGCGACCGCCTCGATCACCAGGTTCGGCGCGTACAGCTCGTTCACACCGCGCCGGTCCAACCAGCGGACAAGCTCCGCGGGATCCCTGCGGATCTCGTCGCGGGGCAGCGCGAGAGTGCCGCCCGACCACAGGGCCGAGAAGATCTCCTGGGCCGCGACATCGAAGCTGATGGAGGTGAAATGGGCGGTCGTCACGCCCGTCGCACGGTCACGGCGGTGCCAGGCAAGGAGGTTGGCCATCGCCCCGGCCCGGAACACCACGGCCTTCGGCCGCCCGGTCGACCCCGACGTGTACATCACGTAGACGGGCTGGTCAGGCAGCAGGGCGCAGCGTCGCTCCGCATCGGACAGGTCGTCGTCGGCGTATCCGGTGAGGAGGTCGGCCCCGACCTGGACGGCCCGGCCGCTCAGTTCCTCGGGCAACCGGCCCAGCGTCTCCTCCGAACCGAGCACACACACCGGATCGGCGTCCTGGAACATGTAAGCGATCCGCTCCGCCGGATACTCCGGATCCACCGGCACATACGCCGCACCCGACTTCACCACCGCCAACAACGCCACCGGCAACCACTCCGAACGCGGCAACATCAACGCCACCACACGCTCCGGACCAGCACCCCGACCCACCAACAACCGCGCCAGACGATTCGCCCGCGCATTCACCTCCCCATAACTCAACTCCACGCCCTCAAACACCACCGCCGTCGCCCCAGGCGACCGCGCCGCCAGCGTCTCGAAGCTCTCCGGCAACGACACCCACGGCACCTCAACGCCCGTGGCATTCCAATCCACCAACACCTCACGCCGCTCCGCCGACGACAACACCTCCAGCTCACCCACACACCGATCCGCGTCAGCCACCACCCCCGCCAACACACGACCAAACCGCTCCACGAGGTTCTCGGCGGTCACGCGGTCGAAGAGGTCGACGGCGAATTCCAGGACGCCTGTGAGGCCGTCGGGCCGCCCGTCGGGAGCGGTGCGCTCGGAGACGCTGAGGAACAGGTCGAACTTGGCGGAGCCCTCGGCGGTCAGGGTCTCCACGTCGAGGTCGGGCATGGTGAGTTGGGCTTGTTCGTTGTTCTGGAAGGCGAGCATCACCTGGAACAACGGGTGCCGCGACAACGACCGCTCAGGGTTCAGAACCTCCACCAAATGCTCGAACGGCACATCCTGATGCGCGTACGCCGCCAGATCCGTCTCACGCACCCGCTCCACCAGCTCACGGAAGGTGGGGTCACCGGACACATCCGTACGCAACACCAACGTGTTCACGAAGAAACCAACCAGGTCGTCGAGCGCCTCATCCGTACGCCCGGCAATCGGCGTACCGATCGGGATGTCCACCCCCGCACCCATCCGCGACAACAGCGCGGCGAACGCCGCCCGCACCACCATGAACACACTCGCACCCGACGCACGCGCCAAGTCGACCAGACCCTTGTGAACCTCCGCGTCCACGTCCAGCGCCACGTGGTCGCCCCGGAAGGACGCCACCGCGGGACGGGGACGGTCGGCCGGAAGCACGAGCTGTTCGGGCAGCTCGGCCAGGCGACTCTTCCAGTACGTGAGCTGGCGGCTGATCAGGCTCTCGGGGTCGGACTCGTCTCCGAGCAGGTCCCGCTGCCACAGTGCGTAGTCGGCGTACTGCACCGGCAGCGGCTCCCACTCCGGGACACCGCCGACGGCCCTCGCCTCGTACGCGGCCGCCAGATCCCGCGCCAGCGGCGCCATAGACCAGCCGTCGCCCGCGATGTGGTGCAGCACCACCACCATCGCATGGGATCCGTCGGGCAGGGCGAACAAGGCGGCGCGGAAGGGAGGTTCGGACCTGAGGTCGAAGCCGCCTCCAGCCACTTCCGCGACCGCGCCGGCGATGTCGTCCTCGCGGATTTCCCGTACCGGCAGCTCCACCATGGAGTCCGCCGCGTCGAGGACACGCTGGACCGGCACGCCGTCCTCACCCTCGGGGAAGACCGTGCGCAGCGACTCGTGGCGTACGACCACGTCGCACAGCGCGGCCCGCAGCGCCTCGCGATCCAGTGTGCCCGACAGCCGGAAGGCGAGGGGCACGTTGTACGTGGCGGACGCGGGGCCCTCGAAGCGGTTGAGGAACCACAGCCGCGACTGGGCGAACGACAGAGGGACCGTCTCCGGGCGCTCTGTCGGCATCAGGGCCCGACGCGCCGTACCGGCACCCGCGATGCGCTCGGCGAGCCGCGCCACCGACGGCGCCTCGAACAGGTCCCGCAGCGGCAGCTCCACTCCGAGGACGGTGCGGATCCGGCTGACGACGCGAGTGGCGAGGAGCGAGTGACCGCCGAGGTCGAAGAAGCCGTCGTCGATGCCGACCCGGTCCAGACCGAGCGTCTCGGCGAAGATCGCGCAGAGTGCTTCCTCGCGGGCGTCGCGGGGATCGCGGTCCGAGGCCACGTAACGCGGTTCGGGCAGCGCGCGTCGGTCGAGCTTGCCGTTGGGGGTCAGCGGCAGCTCGGCCAGGGGCACGACCGCGGCCGGGACCATGTAGTCGGGCAGCAGACCGCCGACGGCGCGCCGCAGCTCGACCGGGTCCACGGAGGCCTCGCCGCGCGCGGGCACGACGTACCCGACCAGGCGCCGGTCGCCCGGCCGATCCTCACGGACCACGACGGCCGCACGGGCGACGCCGGGGTGGCGGGTCAGGGCGGCCTCGATCTCGCCCGGCTCGATGCGGAAGCCGCGGATCTTGACCTGGCCGTCCGCGCGCCCGGCGTACTCGAGGCTGCCGTCGCTGTTCCAGCGGGCGAGGTCTCCGGTGCGGTACATCCGCGCCCCGAGCGGGCCGTAGGGGTTCGCCACGAAGCGTTCGGCGGTGAGCGCCGGGCGGCCGAGGTAGCCGCGGGCCAGACCGTGCCCGGCGATGTACAGCTCCGCGGTGGTGCCGACGGGTACCGGCCGCAGTGATGCGTCGAGGACGTACATCTGGGTGTTCGCGAGCGGTGTTCCGATGGACGCGACGCCGGTGCCCGCGGGCACCTCGGCCAGCGTGGCGACGATGGTGGCCTCGGTCGGTCCGTACTCGTTGACGACGCCTGCGGCGTGCTCGCACAGGGTCTCGGCGAGGCCGGCCGACAGCGACTCGCCGCCGGTCACCACCCGCACGCCGCGGACCATGTCCGGGTCGTGCGCCACCAGCGTCTGCCACAGCGACGGCGTGGCGTGCATGAGAGTGACTCCGGCACCACGGATCAACTGCCCCAGCGCCGCGGGCCGCGACACCTCCTCCTTCTCGGCCAGCACCAGGCGGGCTCCCGAGATCAGCGGCAGCAGCACCTCCATGGTGGCCATGTCGAACGCGGCCGTCGCCGCGGCGAGGACGCGATCCTCCGGTGTCAGGGGAAGCCGTTCACGCAACGAAGCCAGTTGGTTGGCCAGTGCCGCGTGCAGGACGACCACCCCCTTGGGGGTACCCGTCGAACCCGAGGTGTAGATCACGTACGCCGCGTCGCCCGGCGCGGGACCGGACACCGAGGGCTCGCCGTCCGCGTGGCCCGCGAAGCCGCCCGCCATCTCGTCAGGGCCGAGCACCAGCTGCGGGGCGGAGTCCTCGATCATGTACTCCACGCGCGCGGCGGGGTGGTCCAGGTCGACCGGGACATAGGCGCCCCCCGCCTTCAGCACGCCGAGCACGGCCACCACCAGGTCCACCGACCTCGGCAGCGTCAGAGCCACCCGTCGCTCGGGCCCGATGCCACGCTCGACCAGCCAGTGTGCGACCCGGTCGGCGCGGGCGTTCAACTCTCCGTACGACAAGGACACTTCGCCTTGCACGACGGCGATGGCGTCCGGTGTCGCGGCGGCCTGGCGCGCGAAGAGGCCGGGCACGGTGAGGTCCGGGGCCGGTGCGGCGGTGTCGTTCAGCTGACGCAGCACCAGCTCCCGCTCGCCCGTGCGGAGCACGTCGACCGCCCCGACCCGCAGCCCGGGGTCATCGACCAGCCGCTGGAGCAGGCCACGGAACCGCTCGACCATGGCCTCGACCGTCTCTTGGTCGAACAGGTCGGTGGCGTACGCGAAACCACCCACGAGTCCGGCCGCGCCGCCGTCGTCCGTGTGCCGCTCGCCGAGCGTGACGGCCAGGTCGAACTGGATGACGTCCAGTGAGGCCGCCGCGGCGGACACGGTGAGCCCTGGCAGGTTCAGCTCGGCCTGCTCGTTGTTCTGGAAGGCGAACATCACCTGGAACAGCGGGTGATGGGACGTCGACCGGGTGGGGTTGAGAAGCTCCACGAGGTGCTCGAAGGGCACGTCCTGGTGGGTGTACGCGGCCAGGTCGGTCTCCCGCACGCGGTCGACCAGTTCGCGGAAGGTGGGGTCACCGGACACGTCGGTGCGCAACACCAACGTGTTCACGAAGAACCCGACGAGGTCGTCGAGCGCCTCGTCCGTACGGCCGGCGATCGGCGACCCGATCGGAATGTCGGCGCCCGCACCGAGCCGCGAAAGGAGCACGGCGAGAGCCGCCCGCACCACCATGAACTCGCTCGCGCCGCAGGAACGGGCGAGGTCCGTGATTCCCCGGTGGAGATCCGCGTCCAGCTCGAAGGGCACGAGACCGCCGCGGTTGGTGGCGACGGCGGGCCGGGGGCGATCGGTGGGCAGCTCCAACCGCTCGGGAAGGTCAGCCAGTTGGCTCTTCCAGTAGGCGAGCTGACGGCTGAGCGGGCTCTGCGGGTTCGACTCCTCCCCGAGGACGTCCCGCTGCCACAGGGCGTAGTCGGCGTACTGCACCGGCAGCGGCTCCCACGCCGGGGCGGCACCGGCCGCGCGGGCGGCATACGCCGTGGCCAGGTCACGGGAGAGCGGGACCATGGACCAGCCGTCGCCGGCAATGTGGTGGAAGACGACGACCAGGATGTGGGTGGTGTCGTCGACCACGAACAGCTCGGCGCGGAAGGGGAGTTCGGCCGTGAGGTCGAACCCTCGCCGTACCGCCCGGGCGACCGCGTCGGCAACCTCGTCCTCGCGGATCCCTCGGGTCGGCAGCTCGGCCTCGGCGGCGAGGCGCACGTCCTGGTAGGGCATGCCGTCGGCAGCCTCCGGGAAGACGGTGCGCAAGGTCTCGTGGCGGGCCGTCAGGTCGTTGATGGCCTCGCGCAGAGCGTCCCGGTCGAGCGACCCGGTGAGCCTCAGGGCCACGGGGATGTTGTACGTGCTCGCCTCAGAGCCCTCGAAGCGGTTGAGGAACCACAGCCTGCGCTGGGCGAACGACAGGGGTACCGTCTCCGGACGCTCGGCAGGGCGCAGCGCGGCCCGAGCCGTGTCCGCCCGCTCCACACGGCGCGCCAACTGCTCGACCGTGGGGCCTTCGAAGAGGGCGCGGAGGGGCAGTTCCACGTTCAGGACGGTGCGGATGCGGCTGATCACACGGGTGGCCAGCAGGGAGTGGCCGCCCAG
>NZ_JBVHLZ010000025.1:0-31601 GCF_055558735.1 Streptomyces sp. NPDC025651 | reverse complement strand
GCGCGGCTGTGCCGTACGTCCGGGCTGAGCGGGGTGGTTCCCTCGTTGGGCGGCAGGCGAAGCCCTACCGCGCCGTTCGTCGGCTGTCCAGGATCGGGCTTGCCCGACCGCGAAGCGGCGCCGTAGGCGTCCTGGATGGCCGGCGGGCGGTGTGGTGCCCTCTGGGTGCCGTCCGACGAGGGGGCCGCACCGCGACCCACCACCATCTCCACCACCCACAACCCGCACCCACCGAGCCGTGCCCCCCACCCCCTCCGCAGGGTGGCCGGGGTGTGGGGCGGAGCCCCGCTCAGTAACCCGCACCCTCCAACGGTCGCCAATTGGCGACTGCCCCCGGAGCCGAACGGGCGCCTCGGTCGTACAAGCTGCCTACGGTGCGCCGGTCGGGCCTCTCGATCACGACGCGGGGCGGTAGCGTCCGGCCCATGACGAAACCTCGCCCCGTTCCCGTGCTGCCCGCCCAGGGCCGCCGAATCGCCTTCGTGGGGAAGGGAGGCGCGGGCAAGTCGACGATGCTCGCGCACTTCCTCGCCTACTGGAAGTCCTACGGTGTGCCGTGCATCGGCATCGACACCGACGTGCCCGGAGAGGAAGAGAACGGCACTCTCTACGAACACGCCCAGGTGGTCGACCTCGGCGCCCCGGTCTATCCCGCGCCCGGCATTCACCAGATCCGCAACGAGGCCGTGCGGCTGTGCCCAGAGAAGGGGCTGTGTGTCCTGGACACGGGAGCATGGGAGCGGAAGAAGGACGGCCCGCACCTGCCGGTGTTGAGCGCGGTCGACCTGGCGGTGTTGTGCCTCCAGCCGACAGGCAACGAAGTGCAGCGGGCCGGTTCGGTGCTCGGCGCCATCGAGTCGCTGAGCACAACGGGCGCCCACGCCCCCGAACTCGTCATCCTGCTGACGATGGTCGACCCCAGCACGGCGACGCCGGACGACGTGGACACGGAGCTGGCAGAGGCGGGGTACACCGTGCTGCGGAACCGGTACGAGCTGTCCAACGCTCGCAACGGGTACGCGCAGTCTTGGGGTAAGCCCATCAAGACCAAGCCCGACACGAACATGGACAAGATGGCCCGGGAGATCCTGGACGTGGTGGCCCGGTGAGCAAGGCATCGGAGAAGTCCAGGGGCGCCATCGGAGCCGCGCTCCGCAACGGCCTGGACAAGCGCGGCGGCGGCGCCCAGCTGCCCGCACAGGCGTCGTCCGACACCGAGGTGGAGCTGAGCCCCCGCGAGCGTCTGCAGGCCCTGGAGGCGCGCATTGAAGCGTCCGTGGGGCAGTACCAGCAGAGCCTCCGGCGGCTGCAGGCCCGGCACCGGGTGGAGGTCGGCCAGCTCCTGGACGAGATCAACGAATCCGGCCTGTGGGAGCTGGAGGGGCACGAGAAGTTCGGGCACTACGTCAAGGCGCGGTGGGGCTGGGACCGCTCGTACGGGTACCGCCTCATCGACCTGGCCCTAGTCCACCGTGCACTCGCCCCGCTGGGGCCGGCCGTGCTCGACACCGTGGTGGAGTCACACGCCCGGGAGCTGGCACCGGTCGTCAAGGTCAACGGCGACGAGGGCGCCCGGAACTTCGTGGAAGTCCTCCGGCTGGAGTCCGGCGGGAAGAAGGTCACCGCCGCGGTGATCGCGGCCCGGCGTGACCAGGAAGGACTGGGCGTCCCCTCCGACCAGTCGCCAATTGGCGACCGCGACGAGGACGAGGACGAGGTGGTGGACGCGGAGTTGGTGGAGGACGACGAGGACACGGCGGAGAAGGTCGGCCAGACCATCCGGACCGCTGCCGACACGGCGGAGAAGGCGTTGCGGCAGCTGAACGAGGCACTGGCGCTCGACGCGGCACCGTTCCACCGTGCGGAGACTGCTGTGGACCTCTCCCGCATCCGTACGGCCGCCGTGCGGATGCAGCGGCGGGCGGACGGGATTCCCGGCCCGGCCGCCTCGTAGGGCGAGCACAGCAGAAGGGCCCCCGCCGTAGCGGGGGCCCTTCGTCGTTGCCGGGTCGGTCAGTTCAGCTCGGCCACCCGCGCGGCCTCCAGCAGGGCCTGCACGTCCAGCTCCTGGCCGGGCTGGATCGCGCGGCGCTGGCGGGCGTCGGCGGCCGCCACGATCGCGGCCACCTTCGCCTGCTCCTGGTGGTACTCCCACTGAGCCGTCGCCACGGCGCCGGCGGTCTCGATCGCCTTCACCCGGGCCTCGTTGAGACCCTTGGTCTCCTCCATGACCAGCTCGTGTTCCTGAGCGCGGGTCTCGCGTCGGTCGGCCCGCCACAGCGGTGCACAGAACGCGTACACCGCGGCGGTGCACCCGGCCCACAGCAGGGTGGCCAGCTGCCAGTCCGGCGTCCACGCGGTCACCCCGGCGAAGGCGAGCACGGCGGCCCCGCCGAACGAGACGCGCACGGTCTCGTTGTCGCCGTGCTGCTTCGACGCGGCGACGCACCCCGCGCACCCCGCGAGCGCGGCCAGACTGCCCGTGATCCACAGCGGGGCGGTGGAACCGTCCGGGAGGTTCTGCCCCCAGCTCCACGCGAGCGCGGACATGCTCGTGGTCGCCAGGGCCGGGGCCAGGCGCCCGAAGTGGTCCCACAGCCAACGGCCGGCGGACTGCCTCGGCGGCAGCTGCGGGGCGGGGCGGAACGTCGGGGGTACGGGCTGCCGGTGGGCCTGCTCGATCAGGTAGAGCGCCGGATCGAACGGCGCGGGGCTCTGGTCGCTCACAGCGTCATCTCCTGTCCGTCTCGGGTGAGTTCCTGCTGGTGCTGCTGGTCGGCGCGGTACCGGTCGTCCCGGTCGCGCCGCTCGCTCTCCTCGCGCTCCCGTGCGGCCAGGTCGCGCTGCCTGCGCTCGGGGAGCGTCGGCCCGTCCTTGCCCCACACGGTCACCTCGCCCGGGTTGGCCGTGCCGTCCGGGGAAGGCTCGATGGCGGCCACCTCCTGGCCCCGGTACATGACGGTCCCCAACGGGGTGATCTGGAAGCCGTGTTCGTCACCCTTGGACGGGTCGTCCCGGACGATCCGCTGTCCGTCGATCGACACGCCCCGGTGATCCAGGGAGACCTTGTGGCCGTTCTGCTCGATCGTGAGGCGGGCCTGCCCGTTGCGGGCGTTGTCCCGGTCCCACCGCCAGGGGTTGAACTCCTCGTTCTCCTTGCTCACCGGTCCACCTCCTGGTCCGCGCGTTCGGCCAGAACCCGGGCGTGGCAGGGGTCGCCCTCCGCGCACCAGCAACCGAGCCGCCGGCCGCGCAGCTTCGGCAGCTCGCCGGCGACCAGCTCCGGCCGCTCGTCCAACCAAGCCCGGTACTTCTCGACCACCGCGGCGGCATCGCCGTGGCGGCCGACCTTGAACGGGTTCGCCAGCACGTGGCCGTGGAGCCTCCATCCGCCCTGGTACATCGGGCGGCCCACGTACACGACGTCCTCGAACTCCGGGTCGCCCTGGTGGCCGTGGAGGTCCACCACGGTGGTGCAGTCGCCAATTGGCGACTGGGACTCGGCCGGGGCCGGGCCCGCCGTGGTGGCGGGCTCCGGCTCGACCTCGACGGCGAACATGGGCAGCTGCACGCCGCCCTTCATCTGCAGGCCCTGGCGGCGGGTCACCACGCCACCTCCAGCGGCTCGCCGGTGACCGCTTCGACCAGCGCGGACACGATGACCTCGGCCACGGGCGGCGTGACCGCGTTCCCGTACTTCCGCACCTTGTCCCGCTTGCTGCCGGTGACGATGTAGGTGTCCGGGAACGCCATGGCGGCGCCGATCTCGTGGGGCTCCAACATCCTGAACCGCACGTCGCCCAGGTCGACGTTCTCCTCGACCTCCGCGAGCGACCAGCGGTCGCGGGTGGTCACGGTGCCCACGGGCTCCTCGACTGTGCGCGCGGTGCCGGTGCTGTAGTACGGGATCAGCAGCCGCTGCCCGGTGACGAGGCCGTGGTGGTTCCCGCTCGCGCTGACCGTGCCCACGGGCTCGTCCACGCCGTACGCGGTCTTCTTCGACCCTCCGCCCCGCAGGCTGATCTGGAACGGCGGGATGGCCAGTCCGGTCTCGTTGCGGGCGGTCTGGGTCCGCATCGGCTCCTCGGTCGACGTCGCCACCTTCCCGTCCCGGCCTTCGGTCGGGATGAGCAGGGGCGGCACGGCCAGGGCGTCCGTCTCGCGGGTCGTGCGGGTCGGCATGGGCTCCTCGACCGACACGGGCTCGGTCCGCCAGGTCCCGCCGGCGGGCACCGTGAACGGCTTCGCGAACTTCGCGATGCCCCGGGCGATCCGCTCCATCGTGGCGGCGGCCAGCGGCTCGTCCCGGTCCGCGATCCGGCGGCCCTCAATCGACCAGTCGATGACCGCAGAGGCGGGCATCACCTCGGGCTCCACGATCGCGTTGCGGCACTTCGCGTTCGGGCACCGGTACCAATACTGGCCGTTGCGCCCGTACGCGCCCATGTCGACGTTCAGGCGCTTGAAGACCTGCATGGCCGACACCGTGGCGTCGCACACCTGGCAGTACGCCCGGGGCCGCAGCCACTTGTTCCAGTCCGGCGTCCGGCCCAAGCTCTTGAGCCAGTAGGCGACGAACAGGCGGTTCCTCGACTGCGGAGCCCTGCGGCTCCCCCGGGCCTTGACGTGCATGGAGTTGACCGCGATCACGCGGACCTCGTACAGGCCCCCGCACCGGACCTCGCGGAGCCAGCGGGACCACTGGTCCCACTTGCGGCACTCCACGACGTTCTCCACGACTCCGCACAGCACGGGCTTGCCCCGCAGGATCATCGCGTTCAGGTAGCGCGGGACTTCCTCCATGAGCGCGCGGGCCCGCTTGATCTCCGGGTCCGGCTCGCTCTCCCCGAACAGCACGCCCTGGGTGGAGTTGTCGAAGTCCCGGCGCTTGCCCCGCGCGTTGCTCCACGGCGGGCACGACGGGCTCGCCCAGAAGATGTCCGCCCGGGGAAAGGTCTCGATCTTGGCGCGGGCCACGTCGCCCTCGAAGTGGTCGGCGTCGGGGAAGTTGCGGGCGTGGTCCTCCACGGCGTCCTTCTTGTGGTTCGCCGCGAAGATGAGTTCCGTGAGCGGCTTGCCCTCGCGGTCCTTGACCGCGGTGGCGCCCTTGCTGGAGCCGCCGACCCCGGCGAACTCGTCGTAGACGGTCAGCACGGGCCCGCCTCCTCACGCAGGACGTGGGCGGCGGTCTCGCTCGACAGCTGCTCGCGCACCTTCTCCACGAGGACGGCCGGCGGGGTCCACAGCTGCTGTGCGCCCGCCCACGGGATCGGGAGGGGGAGGGCGGTCACCTCGTCCAGGACGAAGTGGAAGTTCCCGGTGGTCGACCACGGGGTGCACTCCCCGTCGTCCGGGTGGCAGTCGATGATCCGGGCGACCGCGAGCACGGCCCCCAGGTCCAGCTGCAGCCCGCGCACCACGGCGGCGACCATGGGGCCGTGGCGGCGGTCCACGGTCTTGCCCGCGTGGATGAGCACGGGGCCGCGGTACGAGGTCGGCCACACCCGGTTCTCCACGCGCTTGTCCGCGTAGGTGATGGCGGCCGCCCACGGCTGGCGGATGGTCAGAGCGCGCATCAGCTCATCACCTCGGCCACGGCCTTGCCCATCCCGAACAGGACGAGGGCGATCACGACGGCGACGGCCAGCACGGTCTTGCTGGCCTTCCAGATCTTCCGGAGCCCCACGGACAGGCCGAGCGCGGCCAGCACCACGACGGTGCCGTACGCGGTCAGCCCGGACAGGGCGGCCTCGATCGCGGTGCGGCCGATGTCCACGGAGGTGGCCATGACCAGCACGGAGAGGACGAGGGCGGCCAGGGCGATAAGGCGTTCGCGGGCGACGGTCACGCGGACGCACCCCCCTGCGGGGCGACCACGACGAACGCGGCGTCGGCCAGGTCGTAGTGGACGTGGGCGGTCGGGTACTCGCCGGCGCGGTACTCCCCGGCCAGCCACTCCGCGCGGCTGTCGGCCCGCAGGTCGGCGTCGGAGATCCGTTCCAGCACGGTCGGGTTGGTGCAGTGCGACATGGGTGTGCCTCTCCATCAAGGCGAGAAGGGGAGGGCGGGCCGCCCACGGTGAGGGCGGCCCGCCGGGGCCCTATCGGGCGGGGTGCGGCCGCGCCGGCTGCTGCTGCGGCTGGCGTCCGTCGCGCTCGTGCGGCTGCGGACGAACCGGCAGGGGCGGGCGGGCGCTCACTTGCGGCCCTTGATGGCCATGGCCTGGCCGTGACGGCGCAGGTCGGCCTCCGCCTTCCGGCGGGCCTCCTCGGCCTTCTTCACGGCGTCGTCGGTGGCGCTCATGCGCTCACCGCCAGCTGGCAGGTGCAGCGGACGGTGGTGGACTCGCCGTTGCGGCGGATCACGACGGTGTCGAACCCGTTGCAGTCGGCGCACGGGGCGCTGAACGCCGGACCCTTCTTGCCGACCAGCACGAGGCGGGGGCGGCTCGCGGGGGCCGGGATGGAGATGCCGGTGGTCCGGCTGGCAGACTTCTGCACGGAGATCCCTCTCTCTGCGAATAGGGGTGTCCCAGCTCGGAAGGCGCGTCAACGCCGTTCCGGGCGGAGAGGGTCGGGGCGGGAACCCCGGCCCTCTCGTTCGTTCTGGTTCCACCGTAGGGCCTTTTTTCCTAGGTTGCAAGGAACCTAGGAAAAATAGTTGCTAGGAACCTAGGGACCTGCTTTCATAGATCCATAGCCGCACAGTGGGATCATCCCTCCACTCGCAGTACACGGAGAGGTGGCGACCACATGACCGAAGACCCCAAGCCCAAGCGCAGGGGCCGACCCAAGAAGGAGGAAGTCGTACGGATGCGACCCCTCAACGTGGAAGTGCCGGAAGACCTTCAGCTGCACCGACGCGGCACGCTCTGCAAGCTCGACACCGGAATGAGCTTGAAGGAACAGGTGGCGGCCGCGTACGACGAGTGGCTGAGCCGGAAGGGCTACGCCAAGCCCACGGACGAGAGCTGAGAGAAGGAACCCCGGTGGTGAGGACACACCACCAGGGCCCAGGACGCTGAGATTTGGAGACCTACATGCGTCACCACCAGGGTACGGCCGCTGATCCCCCGGGATCGGCCACCGAGCCTGAAGAGAAGAAGGGCATTCCGGAACTGACCCGGGTCCACTACTGGCTGATCGGGATTGTCGCCCTCGGTGCGGTCGTCATCGCCTCCATCGGCTTCGCCGGCTCGTACAACGCCGTGCGTGCGCTCGCCGTGGAGAAGGGGTTCGGCACCTTCGCGTACTGGTTCCCCATCGGCATCGACGCGGGCATTGTCGTGCTCCTCGGCCTCGACCTGCTGCTGACCTGGCTCCGCATCCCGTTCCCGCTCCTGCGCCAGACGGCATGGCTCCTGACGGGCGCCACGATCGCCTTCAACGCGGCGGCGGCCTGGCCGGACCCGCTCGGCGTGGGGATGCACGCCGTGATCCCCGTTCTCTTCGTCGTCTCCGTGGAAGCCGCGCGGCACGCGGTCGGCCGGATCGCGGACATCACCGCCGACAAGCACATGGAGGGCGTCCGAATCACCCGGTGGCTGCTCTCGCCCGTGCCCACCTTCCGGCTGTGGCGCCGGATGAAGCTCTGGGAGGTCCGGAGCTACGAGAAGGCGGTGAGCCTGGAACAGGCCCGGCTCATCTACCAATCCCGTCTGCAGGCCCGGTTCGGCCGTGGCTGGCGGCGTAAGGCCCCGGTGGAGGCGCTGATGCCGCTCCGACTGGCGAAGTACGGCGTGCCCATCTTCGAGACTGCTCCGGCGGGCCTGGCGGCCGCGGGCATCGCGCTGCCTGCGGAGCTGGAACGCGTCAGCCACGAAGCGGTCGACGCCGACGTGCGCGAGGAACTGCCCGCCCCCGTCCCCGGACGGGAGCTGGAACGCGGGGAGGTCGACACCGACCAGCACGGCGGCCAGGACGAGGTGGAGCCGCAGGAAGCGGCGGCCGGCCACCCGGAGACGTACTCCGTACCTGTCCCGCAGCAGACGGTCCCCGCGCCGAACGAGGCGTACGGGCCCGGCCCCCAGTACGGCGGCGGGTTCGAGCCGCAGGGACAGCTGGCGGGCACGGGCGGCGCGTGGGCGGCCCGCAACGACGGACGGCCCGTGACGGTGCAGGCCCGGATCGACGGTGCCGACTGGCTGCAGAAGTCCCCGGAGCCGGTGCAGCCGGAGCCCGTGGCCTGGTCGGAGCCGGACGAGGTAGCCCAGTCGCCAATTGGCGACCGCCCCGAGCCCGTTCCGGCGGCTGAGCCGGAGCCCGTGCCGGAGGTCATCGACGAGGCCGTGGACGAGGGCCTGGACGAGGCCACGGACGGCGCGGACGAGGGCCCCGAGCCTGAGCCGGACCTGACGGGCGTGGAACTGCTGGAGTACCGCTACCTGCGGCTTCCTGTGGAACAGCGCTTCCCGAACCAGTCGGCCAGCTCCCTGGCCAGGTCTCTTTCCCCTGGTACGGGGTTCACGGAGGGCACGGCCCGCAAGTACCTGAAGCCCATCATCGACAAGCACAGCTGAGAAAACCCGGGGCTGAATGTCAGTCCTGGCTCGTACGGTGATCGTGAGGTCACCGGACACTAGGCGCCCCCGGGAGGCGCTGGTACCGCCCAACCCCGGGGACTTCGCGACAGAGGAGATGCTCGTGTCACGCAAGGAAGAGAATCCCACACCCCCCACCACCGACCTGCCGGGCGGGATGATGCCGCACTGGCTGCACCGCATCATCGACGCGCACAAGCCCTCCGTGCTCGGCAAGTCCCGCCAGGGCACCGCGTACGCGGCGGCCGGACTGCCCGCCGTGGCGCTCGCGGCCGGTGCTGAGAACGGCGGACTCCCGGAGCCGTCCGTGGGCGGGGCCCTCGAACTCATCAACACCGTGGGCTCGAACTGGCCCCTCGGCGGCTGGCCCGGGTTCGGTCTCACGGTCGTGGCCGGCGGCGGCCTCGGGTACCTCCACCTGAAGCAGAAGTGGGACCTGGGCAAGTCCGGTCCCACCATCAACGGGAAGGACGCGGCCCGGGTCGGGTTCGCCAACCCCAAGGAACTCAAGAAGTGGCTGTCCCAGGAAGGGCTCCGGGCCCGCGCGGACACCCTCCGCCCGTCCCTGGAAGGGGCGAAGCGCCGTTCCATCAGCCCTCACGAGGTCGGGCTACACCTCGGCACGGATCTGCTCTACAAGAAGGGGCTGTTCGTCGCCTGCGAGGACATCGTGCTGATGTACGCCCCGCCGCGTACCGGCAAGTCCGCGCAGTACGGCAACGCCATCATCGACGCGGCGGGCGCCTGCGTGGTGACCTCGACCCGCGGTGACCTCTACGACCACACCCACCAGCTGAGGCGCGAGCACAACAGGCCCGTGTGGGTCTTCAACGCGGGCGTGAGCGGGGTGGAGAACACCCTGCGCTGGAACCTGGTGGAGGGCTGCCAGGACCCGGTGGTGGCCCTGCGTCGTGCCGGGTACCTGCTCGCGGCCTCGGCCAGCGGGGAGGCCATGGAGAACGCCTCCTTCTGGGAGGGCCACTCCTTCATGGTGCTGTCCTGCTACCTGATGGCAGCGGGCCTGAAGGGCTACGACCTGACCCGCGTCCGGGCCTGGGTGACCGACTCGACCGAGCGTGAGCCCCTGGAGATCCTGGAGAACTACCCGGAGCTGGTGCCCGCCGGCTGGGCCCGGGGCCTCTCGCAGATGCGGAACGCCCCGGAGAAGACGAGGGACAGCGTGTACCTGACGCTGATCCGCTCGTTCGAGTTCATGTCGCTCCCCCAGGTGCTGGACATCGTGTCCCCCCGGCCCGGCCAGCAGAAGTTCGACGTGGCGGACTTCCTCCGCTCGCGCGGCACCCTGTACCTGATGGGCCGTGACCAGCAGTACGGCAGCGTCGCCCCGCTGTTCACCGCCCTGGTGGGCGAGATCTACGAGGCGGCGTACCTGGAAGCGGACAACAGCCCCGGCGGCCGCGTGGACCCGTACGTGCGGTTCGTCCTGGACGAGGCGGCCGTGATCTGCCCGCTTCCCCTGCACAAGTGGTCGGCGGACGCTGGCGGCCGGAACATTCAGCTCCTGGTCAGCGTCCAGTCCCCGTCCCAGCTGCGGGAGCGGTGGGGCCACAACGGAGCGCAGACCATCATGAACAACTCCGTCCGGATCGCCCTCGGTGGCCTGTCCATCCCGCAGGATCTGGAAGAACTGTCCCTGCTCTGCGGGGAGAAGGACGAGGAAGTGGCCTCGGCGGGCCAGACGGACGAGGACAAGAAGTCCCGGAACGTCTCGGTGCGGCGGGTCCGGATCATGCCGCAGGATGCCATCCGGCAGATGAAGGAAGGCACGGGCCTGGTGTTCTACCGGCACCTTCCGCCGATCCGGTACGCGTTCACCCCGGTGTGGCAGCGGAAGGACGTCAAGGAACTGATGAAGCAGGCGAAGGCACAGGCCAAGCTGGAGGCCAAGATGAAGAAGAAGGGGGTGCAGGTCGCCGGGCCCGTCCTCCCGCCGCAGATGCCCGCCACGGCTCCGGTGGTCCCGCAGCAGCAGCCTGCCGCGTACCCGGGGACTATCCCCGGGCAGGCGCCGGCCGCTGAGCAGAACGTTTGGGGGCAGACCGGATGATCGACCAGCCCAAGGAGACGAAAGCCGTCTGGGAGCGGACCCGCGAACTGGGTCGGCAGCTGGACGAGGTGAACGGCCGCCTCGAAACGCTGGAGGGGCAGAACCTCGCGGACCGCATCCAGGAACTGTCCCTGGTCGTCAAGAAGCTGGCGGACAAGCCCAAGAGCGATGCCCCGGCGGTCTGGAACTGGAGCACCTTCACCCCGCAGCAACAGGCGAACGCCTGGGACGTGCTCATGCAGTGGGTGGAAGGGACGTTCCGGGTCCGCTGGCCCCGCTCCTACAAGGAGATGCTGGGGTACACGGAGCGGAACTCCTCGTGCTGGTGGCAGCACCCCGACATGGTGGAAAGCCTCACCAGCCTGATGTGGAGCCACCACTGGGCCTTCCTCGACAAGGAAGCGTCCCCGCTGCGGGTCGCTGAGTGGCTGGGCCGCTGGCTCCCCGACGCCGTGCGCCAGGGCAAGTTCATCCTGGAGGAGTGCAAGAACGACTTCTCCCGCGACGGGGGCAACGGCCACAAGCACGACCCGTTCGAGAACAAGAAGATCAGCGACGACCACAAGCAGCTTGGGCAGTACCTGCACATGCTGCGGACGGGCGAAGTGCCCAGCTGATCCGCCCGCCCAACGACAGAGGCCCGGACCGATGGTCCGGGCCTCTTCGCGTGCCGTACGTCATCCTGCGGGTGGCACGGGGCGTTCCTCGTCCGGCCAGAAGCTCCACCCCACCGTGTACTGGACCCCGGCGGCATAGTCCCGGTCGACGTCGGGCCAGTCGTTGCCCTCGATCCGGTCCCGGGCGTGGGTGCGTTCCAGCCCCACCTGGCGGTTGGTGTACGGGTACGCGTACCACTCCTGGCTGATCGGGGCGGCCTGCAGCTCGCCCAACAGCCACGCGGCCGTGGCCCACACTCCGTGGGCGGCCGCCTTCGCCTGACGCACCTCGACCTCGACGTGCACCCGGGCGTCGTCGCCGGCGTGGAACTGGCGGGCGGCGTCGTCCCGGACCGATTCCAGCTCCTGCCGCGAACGGCGCACCCCTTCCGGCAGACCTGGTGTCCCAGGCGCCTTCGCTGGAACGGGCGTCGGGCCGTACTCGTGGCCAGGCCACTGAGGGGTCGTCCCGGCCGCCGGCTGCGGCCGCTCGGGCGTCCGCAGTACGTCACCGATCGACTGATGGAGGCGCCGGGGGCCGTGCCCGCCGTGCTCGCTGCTGCTGGCCATGGAACGAAGGTAGCCGCGGGGACTGACACGGTGCCAGAGGTTCCCCCCGGCGCGGCTGTGCCGTACGTCCGGGCTGAGCGGGGTGGTTCCCTCGTTGGGCGGCAGGCGAAGCCCTACCGCGCCGTTCGTCGGCTGTCCAGGATCGGGCTTGCCCGACCGCGAAGCGGCGCCGTAGGCGTCCTGGATGGCCGGCGGGCGGTGTGGTGCCCTCTGGGTGCCGTCCGACGAGGGGGCCGCACCGCGACCCACCACCATCTCCACCACCCACAACCCGCACCCACCGAGCCGTGCCCCCCACCCCCTCCGCAGGGTGGCCGGGGTGTGGGGCGGAGCCCCGCTCAGTAACCCGCACCCTCCAACGCAGAAGGGGCGGGCCGCCTGGTGGCAGTCCGCCCCTCGCCGGGGATGTGCTCCGGTTACATCTCGACCTCGCGGCCCCGCCGGAGTTCGGCCGCGGGCGGCTCGGGCGCCTGGACGACCTGGGGTTCGTCGCGGCGGGTCCGCTCGGCCTCCTCCATCTGCTGCGTCTGCTCGCGGTCGGCCAGGATCTCCGTTGCCCGCCCGGCGGTCCGGACGGCTTCCTGCAGCTCCTCGCCCGTGAGCTTCGGCGCGGTCTCGTGGGCTCGCTCGCGCGACTGGCGCAGGGCCTCGGCCTCGTAGTGCTGCCGCATCTGCTCGGCTTCCTGCTCCTGCTGCACGCGGGCGCGCTCGGCCTGGCGCTCCTGTTCCAGCTCCGGTTCCACGGCGGCCGGCTGCACGTCCTCCGGAAGTTCCACGGGCTCCGGCTCCGGCGCGCGGAGTTCCAGCTGGCGCTGTGCCTCCTGCGCCTGCTCGCGCGTCGGCTCGGTGTGCTCGTGCCACGCCTGCCGTGCCTCGTGCACCTTTTCCAGCTTCTCGCGGTCCTCGGCAAGCGAAGCGGTCAGGGCCTCGTACCCCTCGACGGCGTCCTGCAGCTCCTGCGCCTGCTCGGGCGTCTCGGCCTCCATAGCC
This sequence comes from Streptomyces sp. NPDC025651, assembly GCF_055558735.1. Taxonomy (NCBI): domain Bacteria; kingdom Bacillati; phylum Actinomycetota; class Actinomycetes; order Kitasatosporales; family Streptomycetaceae; genus Streptomyces; species Streptomyces sp. NPDC025651. The sequence goes on along the minus strand of NZ_JBVHLZ010000025.1, from coordinate 18,778 downwards.
TTGATGTACGTCTGGACCGACTCGCGCTCGGCGTCCGACAGGGACTCGCTGACCTCGCGGAGCTGCCCGGCGACGTGCGGCGGTGCCCACTCGGTCTCGCGGTCGTACCGCTCGATCATGCGTCGCAGCGTGGCGTCCGACGCTCCGACCAGCTCCATCCGGTCCTCGGGCTCGCCCAGCGCGCGGTACGCGCGGTCCCAGTCCTGGCGGACGTCGACCGCACCGCGGCCCGGCCGCTGGCCGATCGCGTCGCGCTCGTTCTCGTGCTGGTGCGCCTCGCGGTATGCGGCGACCGACCCGGCCCGCTCAATCCAGCGCTCCCGCCAGGTCGGGTCCTCGGGGACCGGTCCCAGCTTCTGCGCCCACTGCGGCAGCTCTCCGGCCTCGGCCTGTTCCAACAGCTGCTGTCCCAGTTCCAGGCGCTTCTGCTCGGCCAGTTCCGCGACGCCCCGGGCGTACTCGCCTTCCGGGCCCTCGATCTCGGCGGCCCGGTTCCGCCAGTCGGCGCGCTCCTCGGCGGCGGCCTGGCGCTCCTCCACGATGCGGGCGCGCTCCTGCGACTCCTGCCCGCCGTGCAGCACCTCGGCGCCCAGCGACATGGCCATGGCCTGGTTCATCGCTTCCTGCTGCCGCGCCTCCTCGAACGCTGCGGCCTCCGCTGCCCGCTGGGTCTCCATGGGGTCGATGACCTGCGCCCCGATGACCGCCTGCTGCGCGGCCAGGGCGTCCTCCTGGCTGCCGTTCCAGGCCAGGACCGGAGCCTGCGACATGGCCTCGGCCTGCCGCATCGCCTCTGCCTGCGCCTCCTCGCTGATCGACCGGTCCACGTGGGCGACGGGCGCCACGGACAGCTCGGCCATCAGGTCGTTGACCGTGCGTTCCTGGGTCTCGACGGCCTCGCGCACGCGGGCCTCGTCCGCCTGGACCTGGCGCCGGTCGGCGGCCTCCAGCTCCCGCTCCGCGCGCCAGTGCAGCACCTTCGCCACGTCCTTGGCGTCGGCCAGGTCGCCCCCGGTGATGCTGCGCATCATCTCCATGGCGTCGTGGCCGGCGGCCTCGGCGCTGCGGCCCAGACGGATGAGGGAGCCGTACGCCTCGCTGTCGCGGACCTTCGAGAACTTGTCGCCCAGCTTCTCGAACAGGACCCGGCCGAACTTCTTCTCCGCGTCCTTGGTCGCCAGGTCTTCCAGCTCGTACGAGTGCTTCGCCAGGGAGCTGGACCATTCCAGCTCCTCGCGCTGCACCTGCGTCGCGGACTTCTCGACGCTGGAATTCTCCAGCGTCTGCTTGAAGAGGGTCATCGGCTCGGGCCGCTGCTCCTCGGGCACGCCCGGCATGTCCGTGGACATGTACGCGGTGTTCCGCTCGCGGCCGCGCGTCATCGCGACGTAGAACGCCTCCCGCGAACCGGAGCCGTCCCAGTAGGAGTGGGCCGTTCCAACGGTCCGGCCCTGGGTGGAATGGATCGTGCCCGCGTACGCCAGGTCCACATGCTTCTGCACGTACGAGGACGGCAGGGTCACGGTGTCCCCGTCGTCGTAGGCGGCGGTCACGGAGCCGTCCTCCGCGATGCCCAGCACCTTGACCACATCGCGGTTGGTGGCGAAGCGGTCGCCGGACGCGCTGGTCAGACGGCGGTTGTTGTCCCGGAGCTGGATCATGTCGCCCTTGCCGACCGTGAGGCCGCGCCCGTCCAGCTCGATGCCGTCCGCCTCGACCTCCCCGAGCCGAACGAGGTCGGCGCGGGCGCGGGCGGCCAGCTCGTCGGCCTGGGCCGTGGTCGGCGCGATGAGTACCGCGTCCTTCCCGCCCGTGTGGTCGACCAGCCACGACTGGTACGAGGCTTCCACCATCTCCTCGCGCGTTCCAGCGCGCAGACGGCCGCGGGTCTCGTACTCCGCGAGCACGTCCACCTCGCCCTTGCGGAGCTTCAGGGACGCCTCCTTCTCCCACTCGGAGTTGAAGCGCATCACCTCGTCCAGGCGGTGGACGTTCGGCAGATCCTCGGTCAGCTGGGAGAACACCCCGCCGCTGCCCACGCTGCTGAGCTGGGCGTTGTCGCCCACGTACAGCACCTTCGCCCCGGCCAGGTCGGCGTACCGGCGGATCTCGTCCAGCTGGCCCGTCTCGGCCATGGACGCCTCGTCCACCAGGATCAGCTGGCCTGGCCGGAGCTGGCAGGCGTTCCGGTCCTCGTCCGACACCGCAGTGCCCGATTCCAACCGGCGGTTGGTGTCCAGGAACTTCGCGATGTTCGCGGCGTTCTCCACGCCCTCGTCGGACAGCACGCGGGCGGCGCGCTGGCTGACGGTGAGGCCGATCACGGGGCCGCATTCCTGCGTCCAGACGTCGTGGATCGCGCCCGCCAGGCGGCTCTTTCCAGTTCCAGCGGGGGCGGCCACCACCTCCATGCGGCGGCCGCTGGCCAGGATGGAGCGGAACGCCTTCTCCTGCCCCTCGTTCAGCCCGGCGCCGGCCACGGCCGCCTCGATCGCCTCGCGGCCCACGGCGGGGGCTCCCAGCTCGGTGGCCTTGGCGATGATGCGGCCCTCCCGCTCCAGGTGGGCCTCCGTGGCGTACCGGCGGGCGCCGTGGCGGGCGTAGACCGACAGCCCGTCCTCGCGGCACAGCTCCGGGGGGAGCGGGACGAGGTTGCGGGCGGTCAGCCGGACCACGGCCGTGTCGGCTCCGGGCTGCAGCGCGGCGTCGGCCAGCTCGTTGACGAGGGCGGTCACCTGGTGGCGTTCCAGCCCTCCGAGACAGTCCGGAAGTTCCTTGGTGATCTCCACGATCAGGTCGCCTCGACGCCACGTCGACTTCTGGTCCTGGGCGTTCTCGATGGCCTGCTGCACGACCTTCGTCGGGTCGAATTCCAGGCCCGATTCCAGCGTACGTCCGTCGCGTTCCAGTTCGGCGGTCGCGCGTTCCACCTGCGCTGGAATGTCGGCCAGCGACTCGCGGGTGTCGGCCACCATGTCGGCCTCCCAGCGCTCCAGCAGCTGCTCGCGCGGGACGGCTTCCACCTTGTTCTTCCGCTCGGTCAGGTTGACCCACTGCGCCATGCGGGCCAGCTCGTGGGCGCCCGGCGCGCGGCCGGTCCGCTCCTCGTACGCCTTGGCCAGCTCGGCGGTGCCCTTGGTGATGGTCCGCCGGCGGGAGCTGTACTTGTCGCGCTTCTCCTCGGAGATGCCGACGATCTCGCGGGCCATGCCGTCCGGGCGGGTGGCCACGCGAAAGCCCATCTTGCGGTACAGGGCCTCGTCCGACACCTTCTCGAAGATGTGCCCGGCGGCCTTGGTGTGCCGGTAGATCTCCTGTCCGTCGATGGTGAGCCACTTCGACATGACTTCGCCGGTCACGGGGTCGACGGACGAGGATTCCACGCGATTCCAGATCGCGTTGTGGATGTGCAGCTGCGGGTCCGAGTCACGGCTGGTGTGCTGCCGGAACGAAGCGATCGTCCACGCGTGCGCGTCGACCTGGCGGCCCATCGGGGCCCCGTCCGGGTCCTTCGCACCGTGGCGTCCGTCGCGGGCGTACCCGGCCTCTTCCTCCAGGAATTCCAGCCCGGCCTGGACGCCCTCCATCAGGCACTCCCAGACCTGATCGGCCTTCTCGGCGGCGGCCGCCGCGCCCTCCAGGTCCCCGGCCTCGCGGAGCCGCGCGGCCTCGATCTGGAACCCGGCGTGCAACAGGCTGTAGGACTTCGGCGCGGAGAACGTGACGTCGTAGTACGAGCGACTGGAGGGGGCGTTCTGGCGCACCTTCAGCTCCGCCGCGCGGCGCTGCTCGGGCGTCGAATCCGGCCCCAGCTTCTCGACTGCGGCGGCCACCTTCTCCTCCGTCGACTTGGTGTAGTCGTACGGCTTGCGGCCCACCCGGGCCTCGTCGTAGATGGCTGCCACCTGGGCGTTGTACTCGTCCGATCCGGGCTCGGCCGTGATCGCAGAGAGTGACGCCCGGACTTCCGCGTGGAGGCCCGGGTGCGTGAACTTCGAGTACATGTCGCTCATCAGCTCATGGTCGACTTCACCAGTCAGACCAAGATCGTTTGCGGCGCTCCCGAGCCAGATCCCGGCCGGCTCTCCGGCCTGCTCGATGGACTTCAGGTAGTAGTGCTCACCGCCGCGACCGACCGCGTTCATGAGGTATCCCGGGTCTGATCCCGGGCTCACAGTAGCGGTCATGTGATCACGGTACGGGCCATCGGATGGTAATGCAAGGGTGTGTTGAAGTTAGTAGGTAGCTCAGGTTTCAAGATCCGGGAAGAGAAGGGGGTGGAGAGGGCAAGTAGGCAGATGGGAGAGGAGATCGACAAGGGCAAGCAAGGGAGGACAGCAAGCGGAGACAAGGGAAGGACGCAAGGAGAGATCAGCCAGGGATCGGGAGAGCGCGAGAGGGTGCCCCTCTCGCAGGGTTGACCCCGACCGGTGGGCGCCCGGTAGGCTGCGCCACAGACGACATGAGGCCCGACCCCCGGACTGGGGGCGGGCCTCGACTGTTACCAAGCGTGTTTTTCGGCGGCGGCGTCGCCCGGGTGGCCGGCGGCCACGAACCACGGACTGTCTAGCGTGGACATGCTGTGAACCGCACGCCCGGCGGCCCCTCGCGCGGGCTGCGAAACCGGCCCCCGGCCGCCCGCACGGCCTAGCATGTCCACGCTGTGAACCGCCCACGGCGGCGGCCTGTACGGCGACCGCTACGGCGGGCCGCCCCACCTCGTTCGCCGTAGCGTGGACACGCTCCGATCCGGCGTCGGCGTCGACCGCCCGGCGAGACGAAGCGGAACCGTTGTGCCTCGACCCGCTACAGCATGTCCACGCTACGAAACGGCCTTCACCAGAGGGTGTCCTGGTGCTCCCCCGAGGGGTGGCCGGCTGCGAGCGCGGCCGCGATGGCGGCGGCCTCCGCGCCCGGCTCGGCGGCCAGGATCGCGTCCCGCACCGCGACCGCCCGCCCCGCCGCGCCCCGCACGTCCGCGAGCGCGTGACCGGTCAGCCCCCGGCGGGCCGCGTAGTCCACGATGTTCTGCAGCCGCTCCCCCGCCAGCCAGTGGTCCGGGTTCTGACAGCTGCTCTCGTCGCAGGTGTGCCGGACCACGGCGCCGTTCCGCAGTGCGGCCGCGCCGTGGCAGATGACGAACCCGAGCACGTGGGCCGACACCACGCGGGAGGTGCCCGCCGGGCGGCTGCCCGCCCGGAGCTTCCCGTGCCCGGAGTCGCTGATGGCCCCGAGCCACCAGTGGCACGGCGTCGGGCCGGGGCCGCGGTACACCTTCGCCTCGTACCGGGCGGCGGTCGCAGGGTCGGCGGCCAGGCGGTCCCAGGGAACCGCGGGGGTCGGCTCGCTCATGCGGCGGCCTCGTCCGGCTCGGTGTCCTCGGCGGACTCCTCGGCCTCGAACGGCTCCCGGCACTCCCCGCACAGGATCGCCCCGCCCTCCAACAGCTTGGGGGTGACCTGCATCCGACGGGGCGGGTCACACTCGCACGCCACGGCCAGGCGCTTACCGGCCCGGCCCTTCCCGCCGCGCGGGCCCTCCTTCTTCCCGTCCTCGTCCTGCTCCTGGTCCCCGCCCTCCTCGGGCGCCTCGATCCGGGCCAGGGCGGCGGCGTCCAACTTCCTGATGACGGACGCGTACCGGCTGACCGTGGCGGCGGTGATCAGGGCCTCCGAGAAGCCGATGACCTTCTCCGCCCGCTTCGGCGGCTCCAGCCCCAGCTCCTCGGCCAGAGCCGCGAACTTCCGGTTGTGCCAGCGGCCCGCACACGAGGTGTCCCGGATGCCCCGGGCGGCTGCGAGCGCGTGCGCGGCCTCGTGCAGCGCGGTCTCCACCACCATCTGCCCGCCCACGGCGATGGCCTCGCCGGAGATGAACAGCTCCGCCCGGCGGCCGCCGGCCGCCGCGTCCAGCCACCGGTCCGCCGTGTGGTGCCCCCAGGACGGCCGCTTCTTGTTCCGGCCCTGCGTACCCGTGCCGGTGATCATCACGACGTCTGGAAGGTCGGGGTGGTGCTTCTGGAACGCGGCCCAAGTCGATTCCAGCGCGGCGGTGATCCGGGTTCCCTCTTGAGTCGGCATGTCTCAGATCGTAGCGTGAACACGCTACGAAGCGGGAGGGGTTCGGGCCGACTGGAACGGCAACGGCCGCCGCTGGAACGCGAGTTCCAGCGGCGGCCGGTCGGGGTGCTGAGAGTCGGTCAGTCGTCGTACTCGTAGGCGTCGGTCACGAGGTCGGGCCAGCGGGCGTGACCCCGGAATTCCAGGCGGTGCCGGAGCATCGCGGCGGCGTCTGCCTCGGTGACCTCCAAGGCGAAGTGCTCCCGCGCGGCCGTGAGAACGTCGCCCACCGTGACCCGTAACGGCCAGGTGATGTGGATGTCTGTCACGGGTTCGGAGAGTCGGGCCCGTACCGCCGCGGTGATGGCCATGTCCGTGGCCTGCTGCACCTGAGCCTGGAAGTGCCGGGCCTGCTGTTCGGCGGCCAGGCGTTCGCGCCGCCGGCGGATGGCTCGCAGGATCACCACTCCTCCTTCGGGTGCGGCTCGACGTGCCCGCAGTAGTGGCACGTCGCCCCCGCCGGAAGGTCGACCGTCGTCCCGGTGCAGCGCGGGCACTCCCCCAGTTCCAGCACCGGACCGGTGCCCCGGACACACCCGGGGCACCGGTGCCCGTCGTCGCCGTAGGTCCACCCGGCGCGCTTCATGACGTCCTCGAACTCGTCGGTGTCCAGCGCGTACGGGTCGTCCACGGGTTCCAGGAACAACGCGACGCACCCGTCGCGGTCGCACGTCACGGCGTCTCGGATCACCGGTCCTCCTCGGCGGCCGCCGACTCGTCGTCGGCCAGCTCGGTGAGCGCGTGCGCCTCCTGGTGCTGCTCGACGGTGAAGCCGATCGGGCGGCGGCCCTCGCGCTCGTCGCCCTCGTACAGGCGGCGCTGTCCGTCCGCGTAGGACCGGAGCACGTCGCGGGCCTCGTCCGGGGTGCAGTCCAGCGCGGCCGCCACCTCGTTCCAGGTCGCGCCCAGCTGCAGGGCCTCGTGCACGGTGCTCGGGCGGTAGTTCAGGGCGGTGCGGCGGATGGCCTCTCCCAGGGCCAGCTGTGCGAGCGCGTCGCCCGCGGTGCCGCGCTCGACCTCGTACGGGAAGTCAGCGGGCAGACGGCGGTTCGACAGCCGCTCGGCGTGCTGGGAGTGCTTCTCCGCCTGCCAGGTGAGGGGGGTGGCCGGCGGGAGGTCGCCGGGTCGGCGGACCTGGAGGGCCTGGAAGTCCTTGTACGCGTCGGTGCTCACGGTGGTGGTCGCCCTTCAGCTTGTCGGGTAGAGGTCGGCGCGGGGGGTGTTCTCGGTGAGCCAGCGGCGGAAGCTGTGGGTGCCGCCCGCCGCGATGCGGTCGTGCCGCTCCTTCACCGTGGTGTGGTGCTGGCCCAGCCCTTCGCCCAGGTCACGCCACGACACCTTGTCCCCGTCCTCGTCGGGCTCGCGGGCCATCAGCAACAGCTCCTCCTCGATGGCGGTCAGTCGCTGCTTCAGGCGCCGGATGTCCCGCAGGTTCGCGTAGATGAACTCCTCCCCCAGGTTGGGGTTCCCGGCCTGGATCGCGTCCATGGCCAGGATGGCGCTGTCCGCCTCGTCCGCGATGCTCCACTGCTTGTTGCCGTGGAACGCGAGCGTGTACGTGCCCACCCCGTCCGGCCAGTGGGCGGTCCGGCCGGAGGTCTCCCAGGGCTCCATACCCGGCCGGCTCACGGCCATGGGCTCGTCCACCGGGGACGGGAGGGGGCGGTGCTGAGGGGTCGTCATGTGCGGTTCCCTTCGTCGGTGTTGGGGTTCCCCAACACCCTTGACTGTAGGGGTTCCCCAACAGGTGGCGCAAGGGGTTCGCCGCATCTCGTCCGGCCAGTTCGTGGCCGGTCTGCGTCCCGGTTGGCGGGAGACTCCCGCGAGCGGGTATCTCTACGGGCAGGGACGAACGGCGGGCGGTGATGGGGAGTTGACCCAGGTGGAGCTGTGGTGGAGACGACCTCCCGTGCCCGGGTCGCGTCGCTCGCAGAGACAACGCGCGGTCGCGGAGCTGCGGGCACAGGGGCGGTACGGCCCCGAACTGCGCGACGTGCTGCCCGCGTTCGTCGGGCTCGCCTTCGCCGCGGCGGCTCCGCTGGTCCTCCTCGTCTGGCTGCACCGTGCCCTCGGCGTCGGCGGCCTGGTGCTGGGCGTCGTTCTGCTCGCGGCCGCCACGGCGGTGGGTGTGCGGTGGCGCCGCGCGGCGGCCCGCCGGCGCGGCGGCATCTACACCTCGACCGAACTCGGCGTGCTCGATGACCACGGCCTGGCGGCGGCCGCCGAACGGATGCTGCGCCGCGACGGCTGGCACGTCATCGCGATGCCGGACGAGGGGCGGCCCCGCCTGTACGCACGCGACCGCGGCGGCCGCCAACTCGACGTCGGGTTCCGTCCGGCGGACGAGGCGGCGGACGAGGACGCGCCGACCGGTCCCGCTCCCCTGCGGGAGGCGGGCCGCCCGGGGGTCGACAACCTGATTCGAGTCGTGGTCAGCAGGGGCTCGTACAGCCGCGCCGATGTGCTCTGGGCCTCCCGCCAGGGCGGGGTCCACCTCCTCGACGGCCGCCAGCTGCAGCAATGGGCCGCCGGGGCGTCCCTGGACGACTTGGGCCTGCCCGGCTGATCGACCTTTCAAGATCGTTAGGCGAAGCGGGGCGCGCTCGACAAAAGGATATCCTTTTAATGCAGCCGGAGCGAGGGGGTATGCGGAAAGGATCTCCTTTAGAATCGGCGCATGGAGAAAATCGGCGTTACGGCCTGGATCACCGCGTCACAAGCGGGTGCGCTTGCGCTGCTCGATAAGCGGCGGCGGCTGGAGGAAAAGGAGACCGTGCGGGAGCTGGTGGCATCCGGCATTCGGCCGCGCGACGCTCGCGTACAGGTCGCCCGTATGCGTCCGGAGCACTGGCCTGCACTGGAGGTCGTCGTGGGTGAGGCGGTCCGCCGGCGCCTGGCGGACGAGGACCTGGCAGGCCCGTGGGTGCCGCTCACGCAATCCGACCTCGACCGCCTCGCGCTGTCCGGCCGCTGGCCCGGGGCGAGTGCTGGAATCACGTTGGTACAGCGGAACTACGCCTTTCCGGCGGACCTCGTTCTGCAGCTGCGGACCGCCTCGTGGCGAGTCTCGGAGAAGCCGCTGGCCCGGCTGTACGAACTGGGCCTGGTCGGCTCCGGGCTCCGGCTGACAGAGGAACAGAAGACCCGCCGTGACGAACTCGCGCGCCTGCTCTACCCGCCCGCCCGGATCATCCGGGAGGCCCTGACCGAGTACGGCCCTCACTCGAACGAGTGACGGCCCCGGCCGGTGAATTAAAAGGATCTCCTTTAAGAGAATCCGGCTTTGCGCGCACAGTTTTAAGCGCGCTCCGGCCTTTTCGATTTCCTCGGATGGCGGAGTTTGAAAAGCGGCCCGAATGGGGTCTATAAATGCTAGCGTCGGGAATTCCGGCGGACTGTCCTCGGGAGGTACGGGTGAGCACGACAACGACGGCACGCACGGCGGGGACGGTCCCGGCCAGTCGTGAAAGCGCAGATCAGGCCCCGGATCGGGTGCCGCGTGGGGAGCCCTACGGCTTCACGGACGGGCTGCCCGTCTACCGATGGGGGCAGGCGCCGGCGTACCTGCAAACGCAGACGCAACTGGGCCAGGCCCGGCTGAAGCTGGCGGACGGTCAGCCCGTCCTCGCGTACCTCTACCTGCGCAAGCACGACGTGGAGGTGCCGCTGTACGACCCGGCGGCCGCGGTGAAGATGCGGCCGCTGTCCTCGGCGGTGAAGAAGCGCATGGAGGCGGCCCGGACCTGCCCGGAGTGCGGCAAGGTACGCGAGCACCGGTTGAACGGCCGCCCCTGCTCGCAGTGCTGGCACAAGGCACAGCTGGCCCGGCAGCGCGAGCGGGCCCGGACGTGCTGGGGCTGCGGGAAGGTGCGCGAGCGTCCGTACCCGGCGGCGCACAACCGGTGTGGCGACTGCCGCCGTGCCCAGCTCGCGGAGGAACGGGCCCGGAAGACTGCGGCGGTGCTGTACTCCATCACCTGCCCGGGGCGGGACTGCTCGGTGAAGACGGCCACCAAAGCGGCGGTGCGGCGCTGGCGGGAGGCGAACCCGTACGGGTACTGGCGGCCGCGGTGGTGCTCGCCATGCGAGGAACGCGACGCACGGGAGCGGGCGGAAGCCGAACAGCGCGCGGTGGAGGCCCGGGAGGCTGAGCGGGAGGCCCGGCGCCGGCGGGTGCTCGAACTGCAGGAGTGGGCGGCGGCCGCGCTCGCGGACGAGGCCCTGGTGGTCCTCGACACGGAGACGACGGGGCTCGACGCGGACGCGTGCGTGGTGGAACTCGCGGTCATCTCCGGCTCCGGGGACGTCCTGGTGGACACCCTGGTCAACCCCGGGCGGCCGATCCCGGCGGACGCCTCGGAGATCCACGGCATCACGGACGAGGCGGTGGCCACGGCGCCCTCGTTCGGGCAGATCCTCGTCGGCCTCACGGCCGCGCTCGACGGGCGGCGGTGCCTGATCTGGAACGCCCCGTACGACAAGGGGGTGTTGCGCTGGGAACTGACCCGCCACTACCGGGCGGCCGGACACGAGGACCCGGCGGCGTCGGCGGCGGCCTGGCTCGACGGCATGACGCTGGAGGACGCGATGGTGCCGTACTCGGACTGGTACGGCGACTGGTCGGACTACTGGGGCAACTACAGCTGGCAGGCGCTCGGCGGCGGCCACCGTGCCCTGGGCGACGTCCGGGCGGTACTCGACCGCCTCCGCGAGATGGCCGCGCCCGTGGCCTCCTCGGTCGACTGAGAAGGGGGGTTCACCTCATGGTGCAGATCAGGGTCATGACGGACGATCGCGAGCGGGGCGAGCGGGTGGTGGAGATCCTGCTGCCGCTTCTGCAGGCGTGCACCGCGCTGCAGACCGGTGAGCCGACCCGGCTCACGCACCGCGGCGGCGGCCTGCGCCTGGTGCTCGACGTCCAGCCGGACGAGGGCCCCACCTCGGTACGGGTCGACCGTGCGGACGTCCCGGCTCGGCCGGAGCGAACGGCCCGCCAGCGGCGGGTACTTCCCCCAGGATCGCGGTAACAGTCCGGGCGACTGTTACCCCATCTGACCTGGGGAAGTTTCATAAATCGGCCCTCAAATGAGGAGCCAAAACTAGAAGCGGGCGCCCCCGGTGCCCAACGGGCGGCGGCCCGGCGGCCGCTCCTCCACCACCTCGTTCTCGACGGCCAGGGCGGGCGGCTCGACGGCTGCCCGCTCTGCTGCTGTCCGGCCGCGTTCGCGGTGGTCGCCAATTGGCGACTGCTCCTCGGCGGTGCGGGGTCCGGTGCCCAACGGGCGGCGGGTGGTGCTCACCTGCCCAAGTCTCCCAGCTCGCCGAACGGGTCGGGCCCACGGTGCCGCGCTGAGCGGAGCGCCCACGACGGGCTCGGCCACTTCGCGGCAGCTGCTGCTCCCCCTCGACCACGGCCGGCGGTGCGGTCTCCTCACGCTCCCGTCATCCGCGACGGCGGGAGTACGGCGCCCGACCCGACTCCGGCGAAGTCGACGGCACACCGCACCCGGGCCACCCCTCCCCCCTCCCGCCGCTGCCGTCTTTTGGCACCCCGGACGGGCCGCAGTCGGCAACGAGAGGCGGCTACGCGTGCCATGTGACGGTGGCCGGTCTTTTCGCCTGTGCGGTGTCACCCCCGGGCGCTACCGTCCCGGTACAGGCAGTAACCACACGGGAGGGGCGGCGGGATGACGACAGCGGGGCACCGAAGCGGAGCCGGGGCGAGCGCGGGCCGGATGGGTGAGGCAGCTCGGACAGCGGAGCGGGCAGCACAGCATCGACGGGCCCGGGTGCTGCTGCCGTTACTCGCGGCGGCCGCCGTGGTGGTCGGGTCGGCGGTCGGCTCGCTGACGAACTGGCAGCTCGGCTTGGTCGCCGCGCTGGTCGTGGTCGGGGTCGGCGTGCGGCGGCTGTACCGCCGGGGCCACAACAGCTGGGCGGTGGGTGCCGCCGGGGAGGCGCGGACGGCCAAGCTCCTGGCCCCGCTCGTCCGCCGGGGCCACGCCGTGGTGCTCCACGATCGGGCGATCCCCGGGAGTCGGGCGAACCTCGACCACCTCGCCTTCACGGCCGCCGGCGCCCTGTACGTCGACACGAAGAACTGGACGTCGGACAAGTCGCAGCTGACGGTGCAGGGCGGCATCCTGCGATACGGCCGGTACGACCAGACCCGCGCTCTGCAGACGGTGGTGTGGGAGGCGGAACAGGCGGCTCGGGCGCTCGGCGTCCCGGTCCGGCCGGTGGTCGCCGTGCACGGCGCGAAGGTCCCGGCGCCTCGCGGCCGGCTCGAACTGGGCGGCGTGACCGTGGTGGAGGCGAAGCGGCTCCGTGGCCTGCTCCGGAGCCTTCCTCCCCAACCCGGGTGGGACTCGGCCCGAATTACGGCGGTCGGGCAACTGGCTGACCGGACACTGCCCCCGGCCTCCTGACGAAGGACAGACAGAAGGGCCCGGCCTGCTGGCCGGGCCCTTCGTCGTCGGCTCCGCCGGTAGGCTCCTCGGCCGTAGAACACGCCCGTGAGCGAGAGGGGACGCTATGCCGGTCAAGGACGGTTGCCCGAACTGCGGTGCCCGGCGGGAGGACAAGGACCGTTGGGGCGCCTGCTCCAAGTGCGGGGCCCGGCAACGCTGATCTGGCTCTACCCTGCCCGCTTCCGCAGAGTGGGCGGGCGGTCGGTGGCGTTCGCGAGCATCCGCCGGACGGTCTCCGGGTGCCAGCGGCCGCCGTGCTTCGGCTGGAGCCCTTCGGCGTCCAGCACGGCCGCGATCTCGCGGAACGACAGTTCGTCCTCGTCCCGGAGCTGGCGGGCACGGGCCCGGCCGGCTTGCTCCATCTCCTCCTCGGTCAGCTCCTTCTTGTGCGCCTGCCATCCGTACGGCGGGGCGCCGTACGCGTACTGGCCCTTCTCCCCCTTGATGCGGCGGCCGCGGCGGAGCTTGGCCACGGTCATGCCTCGGTCCAACTGCGCGAACACGCCCATCATCTGGCGCATGGCGGTACGCATCGGGTCCTCGGGGTCGTCAGGCAGGATCTCGCCCTGATCGGCCATGAACGCGCGGCCGCCGTGCTTCCACGTCTGGGCCAGGGCCGCCTCCTGCACCACCAGCTCGCGGGCCAGGCGGTCAAGGTTCGGCGCGACGATGCCGTGCACGCGCTTCTCCTCAATCCACAACAGGGCGTCGGCCAGCTCGGGCCGCTCGTCCCCGGCGACGGTGCCCGGCACCGCCTTCTCCACGAACAGCTTCACGAGGCGGTGGCCGTGCTCGCGGGTCCATCGGCGCACGATGCGCTCCTGGTCCTCCAGCCCGAACCCGTCCAGCTGACTGCCGGTCGACACCCGGATGTACCCCGCGAGCCGCATCTGATCGCCTCCAACGCGCTGACCTGCACTGTCACAGTAATTGGCATAACTGTGACATCGAACAGACCCTATCCGGCCCTCGACGGGCCGTTCTGAGGGGGCGTCAGCCGCGTACGCCGGGAACTATCCACAGGGCAACCGTTCCAGACTGCCGACCATGAACACGAACACGCGCCGCTGGCGCTCTCACGTCCTGGTCCTCCTCGTCGCTCCGTGCGTCCTGCTCGCGGAGCTGGTCGTGCTCCCCTTCTCCCTCGTCCGGCTCGGCGTGCGCGGGCACGCGGCCGGCTGCCCCCGGCGGGAGGGTCGCGGGTGCAGCTGCTTCCTGTCGTCCTGGCGGGCCGTGGGCCGCGGGGTGCGGAGCGGATGGCGGGAGGCGTTCGGGTCCTGAGCACGGGACAGGCCCCGCCCGGGTGGGCGGGGCCTGCCGGTGTGGTGTCCTGGTGTGCGCGTCCGGGGCCGGTTACGACGGTCCCGGCCGCGTCAGACGGCGGTCGGGCGGTTGTGTCCGCACCCGGGGCACAGTCCGAACGCGTCGTCGTTCTCCCCGCCGCAGAAGGTGCACGTCCAGATCTGGGCCGGGGTCTCGACTTCCTCGGGGCTGACACACCAGCCGGTGTCCTGGCCGTTGTCCTCCAGCTCGTAGAGGTCGCCTCCGCCGGTCCACTCCAGGCGGGCCTCCTCCTGGTCGTCCGAGTGCAGCCCGTCCAGGTACAGCGTCTCGGCGCGCTTCTTGGCGGTGGCCTCGTCCAGGCAGGGACGGCCCGGCCCGGCTCCGTCCGTCTGCCAGATGATCCAGACGGTGGGCTTCGTCGCGCCGACCACGCCCCGGCCGGTGCAGTGCGCGCACCGCCCGTTCCCGTCCGAGTGGGCGTTGCGGCAGCTCGCGGACTCGTCCTGGACGAGGTTGGTCAACCACGCTGCCTGGCCCGGCTGCAGGCTGACGACCTGGCGTTCGTCGCCGGACTCCAGCGCGAGCGTCAGCCGCTCGGCGTCGTCGGCGTCGGTCGGGTACGTGTCGAACAAGGTCTGCAGGGCGACGGCCAAGGCGGGGAGTTCGGGCAGGCTCATCGAGTCGTCTCCTCGGTGGTGGTGTTCGCGGCGAGGAACGCGCCGGCTGCGGCCGCGGCCTCCTCGCTCGTGTCGTACTCGGCTTTCTCGGGCGCCTCGCGCACCTGCCGGTTGGCTGCGGTAGCGATCCACCACCAGCTCCCGTCCTCCGGGTGGAACACCACCCGGGCCTCGCCGCCGAACGCCTCGAAGTGGACGGGCTCGCGGTTGGCGTGCGGGTTGATCACGCTCACGGCTCCGGGCCAGCGCTTGCGGGCGGCCTGCCGGGAGACTCCCCACGCGGTGCCCAGCTGGGCGTAGCTCGCCCCGGCGGCTCCGGCCTTGCGGGCGTAGTTCTCCGCGATGCCCTCCGCGAGCGTCAGCGTCTCGCGCAGTGCCCGCACGACCGACAGGTGCCAGTCCGCGGTGGTCATCGCCTGCTCGCGCGTCGGGGTCTTGCGCTGCAGCTGATCCTGTCGCACGGAGATGTGGGCGGCCAGGTCGACGGCCGCGTCGTGAATGCGGGTGCGGAGGCTGGACAGTTGGCTGTCGGTCGGCTCGGTCCAGGCGGGGTCACGGGGAGCCATGAAGTGCTCCCAGTACCCGGGTTCCTCGTGTTCGTTCGTCGTCATGCGACAACCCTAACTGTCGTGAACCTAGGTTGTCAGGTGAACCGCGATTGTCGGCATATGCCGATTCGTCGTCAGCTGCGACGGCGGGCGCGCTTCTCGGCG
Source organism: Streptomyces sp. NPDC025651 (assembly GCF_055558735.1). NCBI lineage: Bacteria > Bacillati > Actinomycetota > Actinomycetes > Kitasatosporales > Streptomycetaceae > Streptomyces > Streptomyces sp. NPDC025651. The sequence goes on along the minus strand of NZ_JBVHLZ010000025.1, from coordinate 3,515 downwards.
CGGGCGCGGGCCAGGGCTGCGCGGTACGTCTGCTCAGCCTCGGAGCGGGCCACGGGCATGTCCAGGTACCGGCGTTCCTCGACCTCCGCCAGGTGAACATGCTCGGGCTGCTGGGCCGACCAGCGGCGGGGCTGCTCCGGCTCGGAGCTGCGGCTGGTCCAGCGGTCCAGGCCCCACCGGTTGGTGAGTTCGGCGCGCTTCGCCTCGGCGGCCAGCTCCGCCTCTGCGGCCAGGCGGGCGGCCTCGCGGCGCCGGTTCTGCTCGCGCAGATCCTCCTCGCGGCTGCTGAGGTCAGGCTGAGCAACCGACTGCGTGAGGGTGCGGGCGCGCTTGGCCACGGTGGTCTCGATGTCGTCCCACTCCGCCACGCTGGCGGCCGGAACGGCAGTTCGCCGGCGGCCGTGGCCGTGGGCGTCCTTCCGAGAGTTGATGAGCCGCCACAGGCGCCACGCGGCCAGGCGGCCCACGTCGTCCACCCCGGCAACGCTGCTCGACAGCACCTCGACCAGCTCGCTCTCGGTGGAACGGCGGAGCGCGATCCGGACCGTGCGCTGCAGGTCGGACCACGCCGAACCGCCGTGCCAGCGTCCAAGCTCGTCCCAGGACCCGTTGGGCAAAATCACCTTGCCGTGTCCGAGTTGGGCCCGCCAGGCGTGCCACGCGCGCCTCAGAACCCTGTCCGCCACGGCGCTGGGGTCGTCCCCGAACAGGAACGAGGACTTCTTTCCAGGCGCCGCCGAAGGCGTCGTTTTTGCTTGTCCCATGTCGTTCGACAAGCTCAGCCCGCTACTACCTGCAGAGAAAAGACCAGATAGCTGAAAGCCCTTCGCGTAAGAGGGAGACGTTTTGCCATTACCCATCAGCCGCTGGTTCAGGGCCTCGGCGCGGTCCCGGTCCGCCACTGCCCAACACCGGAGATCCTGGGGTCCGGCGTCCGCTCCCAGGGCCTTGGCGGACGTACGGATGGCCTCGGCGGCAGCGGCCGCCGGGGAGTCCGCCGGGTGCTCCCAGCGCGGAGCGGCGGCCAGCTCGGCGGCGGTCTGCTCGTCCACCTCGACGGCCTCGGCTCCGGCCAGCGGCACGGACGCGCTGGCCGTGAGGCGGCCGTACCGGGCGTCCTCGTGCCGCACCTCGACCTCCGGGAGGTCCCACACCTTCAGCTGGCGCATCAGGTCGTCGGGGAGGTCGCTCGGGATCGCGTCGACACGGAGACACAGGGCGTAGACCGCGCGGCGGCCCGGGGCCGGCTTCACGACCTGCTCCACGTATCCGTGGCGGTACGCCAACTTCAGGTCGTCCCAGAACCGGTCATCTCCGAATCCCTCGGTGAGGGCGTACCCGTGGGCCAGGTCCATGCCCCCGTCGACCCGCCCCGTGTCCCACTGGCCGATCACGCGGCCGGTGGCGCGGTCCAGCTCCTGCTGGGAGAGGAACCGGGCCAGACGGCGCAGGCGCATGGGCAGCTCACCGCGGCTGTCTGCGATCTCCAGAACGCGGTACCACATGGGCAGGCTGATCTGGGGAAAGCGCAGTACAGCGACGGTTTCGTGTTCCAGCGACAGCGGCGCGCGGGGCGCCGACTCCGGCTGTACTACGGACACACCGGAAGAAGGGCGCACTGGGCCGCCATCGCAGCTATGAGCTACGATGCTGATGCTCCTGGAGCTAGTTGAGGGGGCACACGAAGGCCCGGCCCCGGACTTACGTCCGGCGCCTCAAAAACGGGCCTCACCTGTGGGAATAGGGACGCTCAGACTTCCGCCGGCCAGCTTGGGCTGAGACTGTCCCGTCGAACGTGCGGTGCCCTGATCTGAAAGTTCGGGTCAGGGCCTTTTTCACGTCCGGACGTTGTTGTCATCCGGTCTGAGGCAGCTCCTTTGCAGCCGCCGCGCGTGCCTTCCGCTCCTTGCGGTAGCTCTCGCGCTTGTGCAGCTCTCGGATGGCCTGCCGGAGCACTTCGGCACCGGACACGCCAAGCTCGTTCACCAGCTCCTCGTAGAGCGGTCGCTCTGCGTCGCTGGGGTGGAGGATGACAGTTGCGCGCACAGGCTTCTCGGGCGGATGAACCGTCCGGTTCTTGTGCTGAAGACCTCGTACGCCTGCCATAGCAGTGATCATATCCACATGCGGGGCGCGTTGGTCCAACGACACGGAAGTTATCTGCGCGTTTCCCGTGACGCGGGAGGCTACTTGTCGACTTCCCGCCTGACGGGACGCGCTTAAACCCCCGAATTTCAGGGGCTGATGGCCTGGCTCAGCTTCGCGAGTCGTCGCTGAACGTCCGCGCGAGCGCCACTCTTTCCGGGGACGCGGGTCCGGAGACTCAACAGCTCGGTGCCCAACTCCCGGAGCCGCGCCGGGTTGCTGACGAGGTGCCAGGCTCCGTGGGCGCGGTCGACGGCCTCGGCCACCTCGGGGTGGTGCGCGGGCTGGTCGGCGGTCAGCCGGACCACGGCGGCCTGCAGCCACAGCTGACAGGCGCGGTCCGGCGTTCCCTCCTGCTGCGCGAGGAAGGCGCGGACCTCAATCCAGTGGGCTACCTCGACGGACTGTGCGCCGTGCGCCCGGAGGGCTGCCTGCTCGTACGAGGCGGCGATGGCGGCGGCTTCGCCGTGGCGGCCGGCGCGGCTCGCGTCCCGGATCGCCAGGTGGGGGTCCTCCTCGACGGCGGCTGCGGTGGTCGACGTCGCCTCGGCCCTCGGCGCGGGCACGTCGGCGTTGGGGTGCAGGGCGGCCTGCGCGACCGCCTGTCCTCCCAACCACAGGGTGGCGGCGTCCTCGACGGCGGCCGCGCGGGCGGCCTGGTGGTGCAGCTGCTCGGCGCTCGGCCTCGTCGGCGCGGTGCGGAGGATGTGCGCGAGCGCGTTGGTGTACGAGGGGCCGGGACGGTGGCGGCGGTCCTGCAGCTGCACGGCGCCGTACAGGGCGAACGGTCCGGCCAGGGACTGCTCCTGGTGGACGAGGGCCTGCCAGACGTCCGTGTCGGCCGCCAGGTCGGCCACCACCGTGGTGGTGCCCGGCGGGCGGCGCTGCAGCTCGGCCCCGATCCAGTGCCACGGGAGCGCGGTGTACCGGATCGTGCGGGCGGTGGTGCGGGCCAGGGCCAGGTGGAGAAGGTGCTGGCGCGGGTCGACGGCCAGTTGCCCGGCGACGTAGACGAGTAGCGGGCCCTCGACGGCGGCCGCGGTGCGGAGGTTCGTCAACACGGTGTTGGGGTCGTCGGGGTTGGCCAGCTGTACGACGCTCGCGTACGAGGTGCCGACCAGCCGCGCCGGCGGGACGGCGGCCAGCTGAGGCAACGCCGTGGTGACCGCGAGCGGGTGTCGTACGGGCGGCTCGGCCGCGACCAGTAGTGCGTATCCCGGCTGTTCCCCCGTGCTGATCCCCATGGGCAGCACCGTAACCGGCTCCTCGGTCCTCGCGCGGCTGTGCCGTACGTCCGGGCTGAGCGGGGTGGTTCCCTCGTTGGGCGGCAGGCGAAGCCCTACCGCGCCGTTCGTCGGCTGTCCAGGATC
>NZ_JBVHLZ010000024.1:0-57750 GCF_055558735.1 Streptomyces sp. NPDC025651 | reverse complement strand
CCGAGTGCGTTTCGGCAGTTGATCGCGGCGCAGGGTGAGGGTGGTGCGGCGCATCGGTTGCGGGTGGTGGTCTTTGGTGGTGAGGCGCTGGATGTCGCGGCGTTGAGGCCGTGGATGCGGCGTGCGGTCAATGGTGGGACGCGTCTGGTGAACATGTACGGGATCACCGAGACGACGGTTCATGTCACGTATCGGGAGATCACGGAGGCGGATGCGGACGGTTCGGCGAGCCCGATCGGTCATCGCATCCCGGACTTGCGGATCTACGTCCTGGACGAGCACGGTCGGCCGGTTCCCCTGGGTGCCGTGGGTGAGTTGTATGTCGGTGGCGAGGGTGTGGCGCGGGGGTATCTGAACCGTCCGGAGTTGACGGCGGAGCGGTTCGTGTCGGATCCCTTCTGTGGTCGTGCCGAGGCGCGGATGTACAAGACGGGTGATCTGGCGCGGCAGTTGGCGGACGGGTCCTTGGAGTACCTGGGGCGCAACGACGACCAGGTCAAGATCCGCGGGTTCCGTATCGAGCTCGGCGAGATCGAGGCCGCCCTCGCCGGACACGAAGCGGTCTCCCACGGCGTCGTCGTCCCGCGCGGCTCCGACGACGACCGTGCGCTCGTCGCCTATGTGAGCCCGACGCCGCAGTGGCTCGACGACGCCGCCCGCGAGCAGAACGCCACGCTCCTGGACCAGTGGCAGCGGGTCTTCGAGGACCAGTACGCGGGGACCGGCGACGAAGCCGCCGACGACCTCAACCTGGCGGGCTGGGACAGCAGTTACACCGGCGTGCCCGTGCCCGAGGCCGGCATGCGCGAGTGGATCGACGGCACCGTCCGGCGCATCGCCGGGCTGCGGCCGCGGCGCCTGCTGGAGATCGGCTGCGGCACCGGACTGCTCCTGTTCCGCTACGCGGAAGCCTGCGAGGCGGTGCACGCCTTCGACCTGTCGGCATCGGCGCTCGCCGACGTCCGCCGGGGCGTCGAGCGCCGCGGCTGGAGCCACGTCACCCTGGAACAGGGAGACGCCCTGTCGATGGCCCGCCTCACCGGGCAGACCTTCGACACGATCGTGCTCAACTCCGTGGCGCAGTACTTCCCGAACCGGGTCTACCTGGAGGAGACGATCGCCCGGATGCTGCCGCTCCTGGAGGACGGCGGCCGCATCTTCATCGGCGACGTACGCAACCTCGACCTGCTCCCGGCCCACCTGAGCGCCGTCGAACGCAGCCGCGCAGGAGGCCGCACCACGGCGGGCGCGCTCGCCGAACAGGTGCGCCGCCGCCGCAGGCAGGAGAGCGAACTGCTCCTGAGCCCCACCTACTTCGCCCGCATCGCCGAGCGCTTCCCCGATCTCGGCGGGTACGACCTCATGGCCAAGCGCGGCGTCGAGGACAACGAGATGTCCGCCTACCGCTACGACGTCGTCCTGACCAAGGGCAAGGGCACCCCGGCCGAGCCCCTGACGTGGCTGGACGCCGACACCACCCAGCGGCTGGGCGCCCTCCTGGAGGACGGCGCCCCCGACCGCTTCGGCGTCAGCGGCCTGCGCAACCCCCGGGTCGCCGACGACGTGCGCGTCGGTGAGGGACTGACCCGCTGGTCGCCCTCCCGCGAAGTGGACCCGCTTCCCGGTGGCGTCCGGCTCACGGAGCAGGCCGCCGACGAGGTGCGCGAGTTGGAGGCCGTGCTGCTGCGCGCCGAAGAGCTCGGCTACCAGGTGGCGGCCACCTGGTCGCAGGACCGTCCCGACGGCCTCGACCTGGTCTTCGGCCGGGACGCCCTGCCTCCGGTCCGGGCCCGCGCGCCCTACCGCGAGGCGCACCTGGCGAACTTCCCGCGGATCGGCGACCTGGGCCCCTCGGCGGCCCGCACGCTCAAGGAGCACCTGTCCGCGCGGCTGCCGGAGTACATGCTGCCCAGCGTGTTCATGCTCCTCGAAGAGCTGCCCATCACCCCCAACGGAAAGGTCGACAAGCGGGCGCTGCCCGCCCCGGACGAGGGCGCCGTGGCCAAGGAGGCCTACGTCGCGCCGCGCACCGGGACCCAGCGGACCCTCTGCCGCGTCCTCGAAGAGGTGCTCGGGGTCAGCCGTGTCGGCATCGAGGACAGCTTCTTCGCGCTCGGCGGGCACTCCCTGCTCGCCGTCCGGCTCAACCTGCGCGTACGCCAGGAGACGGGCCGCGAACTGCCGCTGCAGCTGATCCTCACGGGCGCCACCGTGACCGAGATGGCCGCGGCGATGGAGGACGAGCCGTCCGCCGCCGAGGCCGTGCCGCTCGTGCCGGCCGTGCCCGTCGCGGAGGGCGAGGAGGTGCCGCTCTCGCTCCAGCAGGGCGACCTGTGGTTCCTCGGCCACCCGGAGCACCTGGACGCCTCGTACGACAACGCGCAGCTGGCCCACCGGCTGACGGGACGCGTCGACCGCGACGCCTTCGCGCGCGCCGTCCAGGCACTCGTCGCACGCCACGCGGTACTGCGCACCGGCTATGTGCGCCGCGACGGAGACGTCGTCCAGCGCGTCCACGACGCCGCCGGCTTCGAGGTGACCGTCACCGAACCGATCGCCGGGGACGACGCCCTCGCCGCGTGGCTCAGGGACGAACGCACCCGTCCCTTCGCGCCGGAGGGCCCGTACGCGGTGCGGATCCACCTGGTGCCGGTCGCGGACGACGAGCACGTCGTCGTGCTCACCCGCCCCTGGGGTGTCTTCGACGGCTGGTCGCTGACCATCGTGCTGACCGAACTCATGGTCCTGTACGGCGCGTCGAGCCGGGGCGAGGAGCCGGATCTGCCGGAACTGCCGCTCCAGTACGCCGACTTCGCCCGCTGGCAGCGCGAGGTGCTGGACGACGCGGTACTCGACCGCCAACGCGACTACTGGAAGCGGCAGTTGGACGGCCTGCCCGCCTGTCTTTCGCTGCGCACGGACCACCCGCGCCGCCCGGTGAAGTCCTACCGGGGCGCCAAGGTCACGTTCGACGTCCCGCAGTCCGTGCTCGCACGGCTCAGGCAGCTGGGCCAGGAACACGACGGCACGCTGTACATGACCCTGCTCTCGGCGTTCGCCGTGCTCCTGGGCGGTCACGCGGACGACCGCGAGCTGGCCATCGGTTCGCCCGTCACCAACCGGCCGCGGGCCGAACTGGAGCAGCTCGTCGGCTACTTCGTGAACACCGTGGTGATCCGCCTCGGCATCGCCCCGGACCGCGTCTTCACCGACCTGCTCGCCCAGGCCCGGCAGGTCACGGGGGAGGCCCACGAACACAAGGACCTGCCCTTCGCCGAACTGGCCGGGGAACTGGCGCCGGAGGCCGATCCCTCGTACTCCCCGCTGTTCCAGGTGATGTTCAACCTGGTGCCGAACCCGGCGGCCGAGGCGGGCGACGCGGCCGGAGCGGCGGACCTGGCCGTGAGCCCCGTCGCCGCCGACCCCGGACCGGCGAAGTACGACCTCAACCTGACCGCCCTGGAGACGGACACCGGCCTGCAGGGCCAACTGGAGTACAGCACCGACCTGTTCACGCGGGACACCGCCGAACGCATGGCGCGGACGTACGAGCGGCTGCTGCGGGAGATCGCGGCGGACCCCGCGGCGGACCTGGCCCGGCTGCGGACGCGAGCACAGACCGTCACCGAGGCGGACACGACCGCATGACGACGCACCCTCCCCACCACCTCGAACAGGAACGACCGGAAGAGGAAGCAGGCATGTCCACGAGTGATCCGGCCGAGCGGGCGGTCGACCCGACCGGCGCGGCCGACGCGGCCGAGCGTGCGGTCGCCGTCGTCGGCATGTCCTGCAGGGTTCCGGGCGCCGAAGACCTCGACGCCTTCTGGGAGTTGCTGCGCGACGGCGTGGACGCCATCACCGACGTGCCGGCCGGGCGGTGGGACCTGGACGGGATCCCGGACGGCGCGCCCGGCTTCGAAGGCGTGCGCCGCGGCGGGTTCCTGGACCGCGTCGCCGACTTCGACAGCGGCTTCTTCGGCATCTCGCCGCGCGAGGCGGACGCGATGGACCCGCGCCAGCGCCTGGCCCTGGAGCTGAGCTGGACGGCGCTCGAACACGCCGCCGTCGTGCCGGAGACCCTGCGCGGCGGCAAGGCCGCGGTGTTCCTCGGCGCCACCGGCGACGACTACGCCGCGCTCGTCCACCGGCACGGCGGGGACGCCGTGTCCCACCACTCCATGGCGGGCCTGAGCCGCGGAGTGATCGCCAACCGCGTCTCCTACCAGCTCGGCCTGCGCGGCCCCAGCCTCACCGTGGACGCGGCGCAGTCCTCGTCCCTGGTCGCCGTCCACCTCGCCTGCGAGAGCCTGCTGTCGGGCGCCGCCACGCTGGCCCTGGCGGGCGGCGTCCACCTGAACCTCGCGCCGGAGGGCACGCTCGCCTTCGCGCGGGCGGGCGCCCTGTCCCCGGACGGGCGCTGCTACACCTTCGACGCGCGCGCCAACGGCACGGTGCGCGGCGAGGGCGGCGGCATGGTCGTCCTCAAGCGCCTGGCGGACGCCGTCGCCGACGGTGACACCGTCCACTGCGTCCTGCTCGGCAGCGCCGTCAACAACGACGGCGGCGGCGAGGGCCTCACCGTCCCCGACGGCGAGGCCCAGCAGGAACTCCTGCACAGCGCCTACGCCCGGGCCGCCGCGGACCCGGCCGGGGTGCGGTACGTCGAACTGCACGGCACCGGCACGCGCGCGGGCGACCCCGTCGAGGCGGCGGCGCTGGGAGCCGTGCTCGGCCAGGACAGGCCGGACGCGGAGCCGCTCCTCGTCGGCTCGGTCAAGACCAACATCGGGCACCTGGACGGCGCCGCCGGGGTGATCGGCCTGATCAAGGTCGCCCTCTCGGTACGGAACGGAACCCTGCCGTCCAGCCTCAACTACACCGAGCCCAACCCGGCGATCCCCATGGAACGGCTGGGGCTCCGGGTCAACGACACGACCGGGCCCTGGCCCGAGGGGCCGCGGCTCGCGGGCGTCAGCTCGTTCGGCGTGGGCGGCACCAACTGCCACGTGGTGGTGGGCGAGGCCCCCGCCGCGCCCGCGGACGACCCCGCGCGGGCCGAGCCGACCGCGGTGCCCGTCGTGGTGTCGGGCCGCAGCGGGGCCGCGCTGCGGGCCCAGGCACGACAGCTGCACGCGCGCGTGGCGGCCGACCCGGAGCTGCGCCCCGTGGACGTCGGACACACGGCGGCCACCACCCGGTCGGTGTTCGCGCACCGCGGCGTCGTCGTCGCCGCGGACCGCGCCGAACTCCTGGCCGGCCTGGCCGCCCTGGCCGCGGGCGAACCGTCGCCCCACGTGGTGGAGGGCACCGCGGGATCCGCGTCCGGCGTCGTCTGGGCGTTCCCCGGGCAGGGCCCGCAGTGGGCCGGCATGGCCCTGGACCTGTGGGACCGCCTGCCGGTCTTCGCCGCCCGGATGGACGCGTGCGCGCGACTGCTCGACGACCAGGTGGACTGGCGGCTGCGGGACGCGCTCGCCGACGAGGACGCGCTGCTGCGCATGGACGTCATGCAGCCCGCGCTCTTCGCGGTGCAGGTGTCCCTGGCCGAGGTGTGGCGCGCGGCCGGGATCGCCCCCGACGCCGTGGTCGGCCACTCCCAGGGCGAGATCACGGCCGCCTGCGCGGCGGGGATCATGCCCGTGGCGGACGGCATGCGGCTCATGGTCGAGCGCAGCCGGGTCATCGCCGACCGGCTCTCCGGCCGCGGCGGCATGGCGCTCGTCGAGATGACGGCGGCGGACGTCGAGGCGGCCATCGAGCACGCCGTGTGGGAGCGGGTCTCGATCGGCGCCGTGAACGGCCCGCGGGCGGTCGTCGTCTCAGGACCGGTCGACGCCGTGGACGCGGTGGTGGCCGACTGCCGCGCCCGTGACGTGCGCGCCCGACGCGTCCCCATCGACTACGCCTCGCACTCGCGGCACGTCGAGGAGATCCGCGAGGAGGTCCTGCGGGCGGCCGCGCACGTCACCACCCAAGGCCGCGAGGTCGCCTTCTACTCCACCGTCACCGGCGGCCCCCTCGACCCGTCCGACCTGGACGCCGCGTACTGGTACCGGAACCTGCGCGAACCGGTGCGCCTGGAGGACGCCGTGCGGGCTCTCGCCGCCGACGGGCACCGCGTGTTCGTGGAGGCCAGCCCGCACCCCGTCCTGACGATGGCCGTCCAGTCCACCGTCGACACCGTGGAGGGCGCCGCCGACGCGGTGGTGCAGGGCACCCTGCGACGCGCCGAGGACGGCGTGCGGCGCCTCCTCCTGTCCCTGGCCGCGCTGCACGTGCGGGGCGTCACCGTGGACTGGCGGCCGGTCTTCGAGGGCACCGGCGCCCGCGCCGTGGAGCTGCCCACCTACGCCTTCCAGCGCAGTACCCACTGGATCGCCGCCGAGGCGACCGGAGGTGCCGTGCGGCCGACGGCGGCACCGGCACCCGCGCCGCCCCAGGACGCGTCCGACGCCGAGACACCCGCCATGGGGGAGCGGGACCTGCGCGCGCTGATCCACTCCCAGGCGGCAGCCGTCCTCGGGCACACCGACCCGCAGACGGTCGCCGCGGACCGCACGTTCAAGGAGACCGGCTTCGACTCGGTCACCGCGGTCGAGCTCAGCACCCGCCTGAGCCAGGCCACCGGACTGCGGCTCGCCACCACGCTCGTCTACGACCACCCCACCCCCGCCGCGCTCCTGCGCCACCTCACCGAGGAGCTCGCGGGAGACGCCCCGGACACCGCGGCGCCCGTACAGGGCCCGGCACCGGACGACGACCTGGTCGCGATCGTGGGCATGAGCTGCCGGCTGCCCGGCGGCGTGAACTCCCCCGAGGACCTGTGGCGGCTGGTCCGCGACGGGGTGGACGCCATCTCGGCGTTCCCCGAGGACCGCGGCTGGGACGTGGCGCCGGAGGCCACAGGACAGGTCCGCAGCGGCGGATTCCTGTACGACGCCCCGGACTTCGACGCCGACTTCTTCCGGATCAGCCCGCGCGAGGCCCGCGCGATGGACCCGCAGCAGCGGCTGCTCCTGGAAACCTCGTGGGAGGCCCTGGAGCGCTCCGGGATCGACCCCGAGTCCCTGCGCCACAGCCGCACGGCCGTCTTCATGGGCGTCTCCGACCAGTCGTACGTCCCTCCGCTGCACGAGACGTCCGACAGCTTCGGCGGCTACGCCCTGACCGGCGGCCTGCCGAGCGTGGCGTCCGGCCGCATCGCCTACACCTTCGGGTTCGAGGGCCCCGCGGTGACGGTGGACACGGCGTGCTCGTCGTCGCTGGTGTCGCTGCACCTGGCGGCGGCGTCGCTGCGGTCGGGCGAGAGCTCCCTGGCCCTGGCGGGCGGGGCCGAAGTGATGTCCACGCCCGGCATGTTCGTGGAGTTCTCCCGGCAGAACGGCCTCTCCGCGGACGGCCGGTGCAAGGCGTTCTCGGACGCGGCCGACGGCACGGGCTGGTCCGAGGGTGTGGGCGTGCTGGTCCTTGAGCGGCTGTCGGACGCGCGGCGCAACGGCCACCAGGTCCTCGCCGTGCTGCGCGGCTCCGCCACCAACCAGGACGGCGCGTCCAACGGACTCTCCGCGCCGAACGGTCCCTCCCAGGAGCGGGTGATCCGCGACGCGCTGGCGCAGGCCGGCCTGTCGGCGCCGGACGTGGACGCGGTGGAGGCGCACGGCACGGGCACCACGCTCGGCGACCCCATCGAGGCGCGGGCGCTCCTGGCGACGTACGGGCAGGGCCGGGAGGCCGAACGGCCCCTGTGGCTGGGTTCGTTGAAGTCGAACATCGGTCACACGCAGGCGGCGGCGGGTGTGGCGGGTGTGATCAAGACGGTGCTCGCGCTGCGGCACGGTGTGCTGCCGCGGACGCTGCATGTGGAGCGTCCCTCGCGGCACGTGGACTGGTCGTCGGGCGCGGTGGAGCTGCTGACCGAGCAGCGGCAGTGGCCGCAGACCGGCCGCCCCCGCCGGGCCGCGGTGTCGTCGTTCGGGATCAGCGGCACCAACGCCCACGTGATCATCGAGCAGGCGCCCGCCGAGGCCGAACCGGCCCCGGAGGAGCGGGCGTCGGCGCGTGCCGCGCTTCCCGTGCCGGTCCTCGTGTCCGCCAAGACCGAGGCGGCGCTGGCCGACCAGGCCGCGCGGCTGCGGGAGCACCTCGTGTCCCACACGGAGCTGCGCCCGCTCGACGTCGGCCGGTCGCTGGCCACGGCGCGCACGCGGTTCGAGCACCGGGCCGCCGTCGTGGCCGCCGACCGCGACGACCTGCTCGCCGGGCTCGACGCGCTGGTCGAGGGCGCCGCGAAGGCGCCGCGCTCGGTCACGGGAACGGCACGGGCCGCCGGTGGCCGCGTGGTCTTCGTCTTCCCCGGCCAGGGCTCGCAGTGGGCGGGCATGGCCGTGGAACTCCTCGACGCGGAACCGGTGTTCGCCGAGCGGCTGCGGTCCTGCGCCGCGGCGCTCGCGGAGTTCGTCGACTGGGACTTGGAGGACGTGCTGCGGCAGGCCGCGGACGCCCCGACCCTGGAGCGGGTCGACGTGGTCCAGCCCGCGTCCTGGGCGGTGATGGTGTCGCTCGCGGCGCTCTGGCGCGCGTACGGCGTCGAACCCTCCGCCGTCGTGGGTCACTCCCAGGGCGAGATCGCGGCCGCCTGCGTGGCCGGAGCCCTGTCGCTGCGCGACGCGGCCCGCGTGGTCGCGCTCCGTTCCCGGGCCATCGCGCGGGACCTGGCGGGACACGGCGGAATGATGTCCGTCGCGCTGCCCGCCGCGCAGGCCGAGGCCCGCCTGGAGCGCTGGCGCGGCCGCCTCGCGGTGGCCGCCCTGAACGGCCCGAACGCCACCGTGGTGGCCGGTGACGCCGAGGCGCTCGACGAACTGCACGCCGCCTGCCAGGAGGAGGGCGTACGGGCGCGCAAGGTCCCGGTGGACTACGCATCGCACACCTCCCACGTCGAGCGCATCGAGGAGGAACTGGCCACGGTGCTCGCCGAGTTGAGCCCCGTCCCCGCCGAGGTGCCCTTCTACTCGACCGTGCGGAGCGACTGGCTGGGCGAGGACCTCGCGGACGCCGGCTACTGGTACCGCAACCTGCGCCGGACCGTGCACTTCCACTCCGCGGTGGCCGCGCTCGCCGAGCAGGGCCACGACACGTTCATCGAGGTCAGCTCCCACCCGGTGCTCACCATGAGCATCCAGGAGATCCTGGAGGACGGCGGGTCCGCGCGGACCGCGGCGGTCTGCGGGTCGCTCCGCCGCGACGAGGGCGGCCCCACCCGGTTCCTGGCCTCGGTCGCCGAGGTGTGGACGCGCGGCGTCGACGTCGACTGGGAGCGGCTGTTCGCCGGCGCGCCCCGGGCCGACGACCTGCCGACGTACGCCTTCCAGCGCACCCGCCACTGGCTCGACGCCACCGCCGACCAGCCGCTCCTCGGGAACGCCGTGGAGCTCGCCGACGGCGCGGGCACCGTCCTGACGGAGCGCGTCTCGCTGCGGTCGCGGCCCTGGCTGACCGACCACCGCGTGCTCGGCAGGGCCGTGGTGCCCGGCACCGCCCTGCTCGACATGGCGCTGCGCGTGGGCGACACCGTCGACGAACTGACGCTGCACACACCGCTGGTGGTGCCCGAGCGCGACGCGGTCGAGGTGCAGCTGACGGCGGCCGCGCCGGACGACGCGGGCCGACGGGCGGTCCGTGTCCACGGCCGCGTCCTCGGCGCCGCCGACGAGGCCTGGCAGCTCCACGCCACCGGTGTGGTCCGTGCCGCGGAGCCCGCGCAGGCCTGCGTCGCGACGGAGGCGTGGCCGCCGCCAGGGGCCGTGCCGCAGGACCGCACGGCCTGGTACGACGAACTCGCCGGGCGCGGCCTGGAGTACGGCCCCGCGTTCCGCAACCTGGAGCGCGTCTGGCGCCACGGCGACGACCTGCTCGCCGAGGTGGCGCTGCGCGAGGAGCCGGGGCCGTTCGGCGTGCACCCGGCGCTCCTCGACGCGGTCCTGCACCCGCTGGTCCTGGAACAGCCCGGCACGATGGTGCCGTTCTCCTGGGCCGGTGTCCGCCTCGCGCGCAGGGGCGCGTCCCGGCTGCGGGTGCGGATCTCGCCGCTGGGCGAGGGCAGGGCGTCCCTGGACGTCGCCGACGGCAGCGGGGTCGAGGTGCTCCGCGTCGACTCGCTGACCCTGCGGCCCCTGGACGCCCGGCGCACCGACCCCAGGCTCTTCCAGGTGGAGTGGCGCGAGGCCGCCGCGCCCGCCGCCGCGAAGCCAGGGGATCCCGCGACGACGGTGCTGCCCGTCACGCCGGGCGACGCGGACGTGCCCACGGCCGTCCACGAGACCGCCGAGCGCGTGCTGCGCCACGTACGCAAGTGGCTGGAGGAGAACGGCGAGGGCTCCTCGCGCCTGGTCGTCGCCACCCGGCGTGCGGTGGCCGTGGAGCCCGGCGACGACGTCGACCTCGCGGCGGCGACCGTGTGGGGGCTGCTGCGACCCACCCAGACCGAACACCCCGGCCGGATCGTGCTCGTGGACACCGACGCCGCCGGTGACGACTCCGCCGAACCCGACGCCGAGGAGCTGGCACGCGCCTCGGCGCTCGGCGAGCCCCAAGTGGCGCTGCGGGACGGCACGTCGTACGTCCCCAGGCTCGCCCGCGGCTCCGTCCCGGCGCCCGACCAGGACCGTCCGGTCATCGACCCCGAGGGCACCGTGCTCATCACGGGCGGGACCGGCGGGCTCGGCGCCCTCGTGGCGCGCCGCCTCGTGACCGGGCACGGCGTACGCCACCTGCTGCTCGTCAGCAGGAGCGGCCGGGCCGCCGACGGCGTGGACGAGCTGGTGGCCGAACTGGCCGCGCAGGGCGCCGCCGTCTCCGTCGCCGCCTGCGACGTCACCGACCGGGCCGCGCTCGCCGAACTCCTGGCGGACGTCCCCGCGTCGGCGCCGCTGCGCGCCGTGGTGCACGCGGCCGGACGCATGGACGACGCCGCGACGCTGTCCCTGGAGCCCGAGCGGCTGCACGCGGTCCTGGCGCCGAAGGTCGACGCCGCCTGGCATCTGCACGACCTCACCGCGGGCCTCGACCTGACGGCGTTCGTCCTCTTCTCCTCCGTGACCGCCACGGTGGGGCTCGCGGGCCAGGCCAACTACGCGGCGGGCAACGCCTTCCTCGACGCGCTGGCCCACCACCGGCACGCCGCCGGGCTGCCCGCCCTCTCCCTCGGCTGGGGCCTGTGGGAGCGGCGCACCGGCATGACCGACCGGCTCGACGACGCCGACCGGCAGCGGATGCTCCGGATGGGCATGCGGCCGCTGCCCACGGACGACGGCCTCGCGCTGCTCGATCTCGTCCTCGGCGCGCCGGACCGGGCGCACCTGGTGCCCGCCTGGCTCGACGTCGCCGCACTTCGCGACACCGGGACCGAGCCGCCCGCGCTGCTCCAAGGGCTCGTCCCGGCAAGGGCCGCGCGGGAGAGCACGGCGCGGGGCGGCGCCGAGCCGTTGCGGGAGCGGCTGCTCACCCTGCCCGAGCGCGACAGGGAGCTGACGGTGCGACGGCTCGTGCAGGCGGAGATCGTCACCGTCCTCGGCAGGGCCGGGGCGCAGGAGGTGCCCGCCGACCGCGGCTTCACCACCCTCGGCTTCGACTCGCTGACGGCCCTGGAGCTGCGCAACCGCCTCTCCACCCTCACCGGCGTCACCCTCACCGCCACGGTGACCTTCGACCACCCGAGCCCGGCCGCGCTGGCCAGGCACCTGCTGGAGCGGCTCACCCCGGAACCTGCCGCCGCCGCGCCGCAGGCGGCCCCGGAGCCACCGGCGAGCCCGCCCGCACCGGCGTCGCCCCCCGACGGGCCCCCGGTCCTCGCCGACCTGGACCGGCTCGCGCACAGCGTGACCGGCGTCGGCGACGACGGACTGCGGGCGGCCGTCACCGACCGCCTCATCGAGCTCCTCGGGGCGGTGGCCGTCGGACCGGATCCCGGCGACCCGGTGGAGGTGCCGCATGACGAGCAGATTGCCGCGGCCGACGCGGACGAACTCTTTTCTCTGATCGACGATGAGCTGGGAAGGCCCTGAAACATGACCGACGGGAAGCTGCTCGACTACCTCAAGCGGGTCACCACCGAGCTGCGTGACACTCGCCGGAGGCTGGCCGAGGCGGAGTCGGGCCCTTCGAGCCACGAGCCGGTCGCGATCGTGGGCATGGCGTGCCGGTTCCCCGGCGGCGCCACGTCGCCCGAGGAGCTGTTCCGGCTGGCCGTCGACGGCGTGGACGCCGTGTCGGAGTTCCCCGCGAACCGCGGCTGGGACCTGGAGGGCCTGTACGACCCGGACCCGGAGCGGACCGGCACCAGCTACACGCGCCAGGGCGGATTCCTGTACGACGCCGCGGAGTTCGACGCCGGGTTCTTCGGGATGTCCCCCCGGGAGGCCATGGCGGCCGACCCGCAGCAGCGGCTGCTGCTCCAGGCGTCCTGGGAGGCGCTGGAGCGCGCGGGCATCGCCCCGTCCTCGCTGCGCGGCAGCCGCACCGGCGTCTTCGCGGGCGTCATGTACAGCGACTACGCCTCGCGGCTCGGGCAGGGCACGGGCGGCTTCGAGGGACAGCTGCTCACCGGCAGCCTGCCGAGCGTGGCGTCCGGCCGCGTCTCGTACACGTTCGGGCTCGAAGGGCCCGCGGTGACGGTGGACACGGCGTGCTCGTCGTCGCTGGTGTCGCTGCACCTGGCGGCGGCGTCGCTGCGGTCGGGCGAGAGCTCCCTGGCCCTGGCCGGCGGCGTCGCGGTGATGTCCACCCCGACGACCTTCGTGGAGTTCTCGCGCCAGCGCGGCCTCTCCGCGGACGGCCGGTGCAAGGCGTTCTCGGACGCGGCCGACGGCACGGGCTGGTCCGAGGGTGTGGGCGTGCTGGTCCTTGAGCGGCTGTCGGACGCGCGGCGCAACGGCCACCAGGTCCTCGCCGTGCTGCGCGGCTCGGCGGTCAACCAGGACGGCGCCTCCAGCGGACTCACGGCGCCCAACGGCCCCTCCCAGGAGCGGGTCATCCGGCAGGCGCTGGCCGACGCCCGGCTCACCCCCTCCGACGTGGACGCGGTGGAGGCGCACGGCACGGGCACCACGCTCGGCGACCCCATCGAGGCGCAGGCGCTCCTGGCGACGTACGGGCAGGACCGCGACGCCGAACAGCCCCTGTGGCTCGGTTCGTTGAAGTCGAACATCGGTCACACGCAGGCCGCCGCGGGTGTGGCGGGTGTGATCAAGACGGTGCTCGCGCTGCGGCACGGTGTGCTGCCGCGGACGCTGCATGTGGAGCGTCCCTCGCGGCACGTGGACTGGTCGTCGGGCGCGGTGGAGCTGCTGACCGAGCAGCGGCAATGGCCGCAGACCGGCCGCCCCCGCCGGGCCGGTGTCTCGGCGTTCGGGGCCAGCGGCACCAACGCCCACGTGATCATCGAGCAGGCGCCCGCCGAAGAGACGGCGGCGCGCGGCGGTGAGGACGGCGCCGCGCCCGGGACCCGTACCCCGGCCGTGGTCCCGGTGACCGTGTCGGGCAGCTCCGACGCCGCCCTGCGCCGCCAGGCGGGCCGGCTGCGGGAGTGGCTCGAGGCCCGCCCCGAGCTGAGCCCGGCCGACGTCGGGTTCTCCACCGTGACGACCCGTGCCGCGCTGCACCACCGCGGGGTCGTCGTCGCCGCCGACCGCGCCGAACTCCTGGAGGGGCTCGGCGCCCTGGCCGCAGGCGATTCGGCGCCCGCGGTCGTGGAGGGCACCCTCGCCCCCGAGTCCGGCGTGGTGTGGGTCTTCCCCGGCCAGGGGTCGCAGTGGGCCGGGATGGCCCGCGGCCTGCGCGAGTCGTCGCCGGTGTTCGCCGCGCGGATGGACGCGTGCGAGCAGGCCCTGAGCGGCCTGGTCGACTGGTCGCTGCGGGACGTCCTCGACGACGCCGCGGCGCTGGAGCGCGTCGACGTGGTGCAGCCCGCGCTGTGGGCCGTCATGGTCTCGCTGGCCGAGGTGTGGCGCGCGGCCGGACTCGTGCCGTCCGCCGTCGTGGGCCACTCCCAAGGCGAGATCGCCGCCGCCTGCGCGGCCGGAGCGCTCTCGCTGGAGGACGGCGCCCGCGTGGTCGCCCTGCGCTCCCGCGCCCTCCTGGAGATCGCGGGCGAGGGCGGCATGGTGTCCCTCGCCCTGTCGCTGGACGCCACCCGCGCCCTGCTGGAGCCCTGGGACGGGCGGGTCTTCGTCGCCGCCGTCAACGGAGCGCGCTCCACGGTGGTTTCGGGTGACGCCGCGGCCCTGGACGAGCTGCTCGCGCACTGCGGGACCGAGGAGATACGGGCCCGTCGCGTCCCGGTCGACTACGCCTCGCACTCCGCGCACGTCGAGCGGCTCCGCGACCGGATCCTCGACGACCTGGCGGGCCTCAGCCCGCGCCGGGGCGACATCCCCTTCCACTCCACCGTCACCGGGCAGGTCCTGGACACCTCGGGGCTCGACGCCGCGTACTGGTACGAGAACCTGCGCACCACCGTCCGCTTCGCCCCCGTCGTCGACGGCCTCCTCGCCGACGGGCACCGCACGTTCGTCGAGTGCAGCCCGCACCCGGTCCTCGCGCTCGGCGTCGAGGAGACCGCGCAGGACGCCGACTGCCAGGCCCTGGTGGTCGGTTCGCTGCGCCGCGACGAGGACTCCACCCGGCAGATCCACCTGTCCATGGCCCGTCTGCACGCCCACGGCGTGCCCGTGGACTGGCGGCCCTCCTTCGAGGGCACCGGCGCCCGCGCCGTGGACCTGCCCACGTACGCCTTCGAGTCGACGTCCTACTGGCTGCAGCCGCCGCGGCCGCTCCTCGACGCCCCCGTCGAGCTGGCGGAGGGCGGCCAGACGGTCCTGACCGGCCGCCTCTCCCTGCGCACCCACCCGTGGCTGGCCGACCACCGCGTGCGGGGCCAGGTGGTCGTACCCGGCACCGCGCTCCTCGAGATGGCGCTGCACGCCGGGGGAGCGGTGGACGAACTCACCTTCCAGGCACCCCTGTTGATCCCCGAGCGGGGCGAGGTCGAGGTCCAGGTCGTCGCGGGCCCGGCCGACGGCGGCGGCATCCGCCCGCTGCGCCTGCACGCCCGCACCGCCGATTCCGACTGGCAGCTGCACGCCACCGGTTCGCTGCTCGACGCCGAGGCGCGGGACGGCGCCGCGGAGGACCCGGTGCCCTGGCCGCCCGTCGGCGCCGAGCGCGTGGACCTCTCCACCTGGTACGCCGACCTGGCCGAGCAGGGTCTTGAGTACGGGCCCGGATTCCGGGGCCTGCGGTCCCTGTGGCGGCACGGCGACGAGCTGTACGCCGAGGTGTCCCTGCCCGAGCCGGTGCGGGCCGCCCTGCTGGACGCCGCCCTGCACTCCCTGGACCTCAAGACCACCCCCGCCATGCCGTTCTCCTTCACCGGGGTCCGCTGGCTCGACGCGGAAGCGGCGGCCGAACCGTCCGGCCTGCGGGCACGGATCACGCCCCTGGAGGGCGGCGCCGTCGCCCTGCGGATCTCCGACGGGACGGGTCGCGGCATCCTGACGGCTGACTCCCTGACGCTGCGTCCGCTCGACGGCATGAGCCTCGACGCGGGCCGGAGCTCGCTGTTCGGCGTCGACTGGGTGCCCGTGCGCCCGGACGCCTTGCGCACGGGCGGCGCCGCGCGGGCCACCGTGCTGCGCTGCCCCGCCGTCGACGGCGAACAGCCCGACAGGGTGCGGGAGATGACCTCCGCGGTCCTCGCCGAGCTGCAGGCCCGGCTCGCCGACGAGGACGGCGGTGAAGGCCGCCTGGTCGTGGTGACCCGCTCGGCCGTGGTGACCGGCACCGGAACCGCCGAGGAGGCGGACCCCGCCGCTGCCGCCGTGTGGGGTCTGGTGCGCTCGGCGCAGACCGAGAACCCGGACCGGATCGTGCTGGTCGACATCGACTTCGACCTCGACCTCGATCGGGACCTCGACCTCGCTCGCGACGCCGACGGTGCGGGCGGCGAGGTGGGCGCCGACGGTCTCTCCGGCCTCCTCCCGGCCCTGCTGGCCACGGACGAGCCCCAACTCGCCCTGCGCGACGGCGAGATGCGCGCCCCGAGGCTGGTCCGCGCGAAGCAGGCCGCCGGTACCGCGGCTCCGGCGCTCCCCGCCGAAGGCACCGTACTGATCACTGGCGCGTCGGGCACCCTGGGCGGCCTCGTGGCACGCCACCTGGTCGCCGAACACGGCGTACGCGACCTTCTGCTCGTCAGCCGTCAGGGCGCCCCCGAGCTCGCCGGGGAACTGGCCGAGCTCGGCGCGAAGGCGACGTCGGCGGCGTGCGACACCGGCGACCGCGACGCGCTCGCCGAACTCCTCGCCTCCATCCCGCGGGACCGCCCGCTGCGGGCCGTCGTGCACGCCGCGGGCACGCTCGACGACGGAGTGATCGGCTCGCTGACGCCCGAGCGCCTGGACTCCGTCCTCGCGGCGAAGGCCGACGGCGCCTGGCACCTGCACGAGCTGACCCGCGACCTGGAGCTCACCGCCTTCGTGCTGTTCTCCTCGGTCGCCGCCACCCTGGGCACCGCGGGACAGGGCAACTACGCCGCCGCCAACGCCTTCCTGGACGCGCTGGCGCAACACCGCCGTGCCCAGGGCCTGCCCGCGCTCTCGCTCGGCTGGGGCCTGTGGGCGGAGCGCAGCGCCCTCACCGGCCGCCTCGCCGAGGCCGACCTGGCGCGGCTCGGCGACGCCGGCGTCCTGCCGCTGGCCACCGACGAGGGCCTCGCCCTGCTCGACGCGGCGCTCGGCGCCGACCGGGCCCACCTCGTCCCCGTCCGCCTCGACCGCACGGCGGCGCGCTCCGCCGGGGGCACGCTGCCGCCGCTACTGCGCGCCCCGGCCCCGGCGCCGCGCCGCCCCCGGCCCACCCCCGGCGCACCGGCCGACACCGCCGCCGCGGGTGAGGGCGACGGGCTGCGGGCGGTCCCCGCGGCCGAGCGCGAGGACGTCGTCGCCGAACTGGTGCGGCGCGAGGTCGCCGCCGCGCTCAAGTACGGATCGGCAGACGAGATCGACCCCGACGCCGAGTTGCTGCGCCTGGGCTTCACCTCGCTGACCGCCCTGGAACTGCGGAACAAGCTCAGCGCGCGCACCAAGCTGCGGCTGCCCGCGACCATGGTCTTCGAGCACCGCACGACCCGCGCCCTCGCCAGGTTCCTCACCGCCAAGCTGTCCGACGGCCAGGCCGCGCCCGCCGTCACCACCGAGGAGCCCGGGCCCGACGAGCGCGCGGACGACCGCATCGCCGTCGTCGGCGTCGCGGGACGCTACCCGCTGGCCGGGACGGTCGGCGAGCTGTGGGACAACCTCGCCGCGGCACGCCACTGCATCCGCGAGGTGCCCGCCGAACGCTGGGACGCGAGCGCCCACTTCGACCCCTCGGGGGCGACGGCCGCGTACAGCAAGTGGGCCGGATTCATCGACGACGTCGATGCGTTCGACCCGCTGTTCTTCCAGATCTCGCCCGCCGAAGCCGAGGCGATGGACCCCCAGGAACGCCTGTTCCTGCAGACCGCGGCCGCGACCCTGGACGACGCCGGATACCCGGCCGCCACGCTCGCCGCACAGGGCCCCGTCGGCGTGTTCGTCGGCGTGATGGGCAGCGACTACGAGTGGATGAGCGGCGCGGCCAACGCGCTCGGCGTGCCGACCGAGGCGCACTCCCGGCACTGGTCGATCGCCAACCGGGTCTCCCACTCCTTCGCCTTCACCGGCCCGAGCATGGCCGTGGACACGGCGTGCTCGTCGTCCCTGACCGCGCTCCACCTGGCCTGCCGGTCCATCGCCACGGGGGAGTGCTCCGCCGCCGTCGCGGGCGGCGTCAACCTGATCCTGCACCCCAAGCACCTGCGCGGCCTCGCCCAGGCCGGGATGCTCTCCCACGACGACCGGCTCAAGGCGTTCGGCGCGGGCGCGGACGGCTTCGTCGACGGCGAGGGCGTGGGAGCCGTCCTGCTCAAGCCGCTGGCCGCGGCGGTCGCCGACGGGGACCGCGTCCTCGGCGTGATCCGCGGCTCCGCCGTCAACGCGGTCGGCGACGCGGGCGGTTACACCGTGCCGAGCGCCACCGCCCAGGCCGCCGTGGTCCGAGGAGCGCTCGACCGGGCGGGGGTGGCCGCGGACACCGTCGGCTACGTCGAGGCCCACGGCACCGGCACGCTGCTCGGCGACCCGATCGAGATCGCCGGACTGGTCGACGTCTTCGGCGGCCGGACCGACCCGGCGCACGGCACGGACAGGGCCGCGGTCGCGGTCGGTTCGGTGAAGACCAACATCGGCCACCTGGAGGCGGCGGCCGGCATCGCGGGCCTGACGAAGGTCCTGCTCCAGCTGCGCCACCGCACCCTGGTGCCGTCGCTGCACTCCGCGGAGCGCAACCCGGAGATCGACTTCGACACCACGCCGTTCCAGGTGCAGCAGACCCGCGAGCCCTGGGAGCGGCAGACGCGGCCCGGAGCGGACGGGGCGCCCCGCGAGCTGCCGCTGCGCGCCGTCATCAGCTCCTTCGGCGCGGGCGGCTCCAACGCCTGTGTGGTCGTGGAGGAGCACCTGCCGGCCGGCGCGCCCGACGCGCCGGAGCCCGTGGCGGACGACGGACAGGAGCAACTGCTCGTCCTCTCCGCGAAGAGCGAGGAGCGGCTGCGGGCGTACGCGGCGGACCTCGCCGCCTTCCTGACCGGCGGGGCCCCGCGCGTGCCGGTGGAGACGGACGAGGCGCTGGACCCGCGGGAGGCGGTGGCGGCCGCCGGCCGCGTCGGCCTGCGTCTCGCCGCCGAGCTCGCCGGGGTGGCCGAGGGCACGTTCGACCTCGCCACCGACCTCGTGGACTGCGGCTTCGGCGTGACCGAACGCGCCCGCTACCACGCGTTGCTCGCCGAGGAGTTGGGCGTCGACCAGCTGCCCGACGCGGCCGTGACGGCGGACACGATCGGGGCGGTCGCCGACGCGGTGGCCGATCTCGTGCCGAGCTCGGCGGTCGCTGCGGACACCGTGGCGGCAGATGCGGTCGCGGTGGACCTCCGGCTCGCCGATGTCGCCCACACCCTCCAATCGGGCCGCACCGCCCACGAGTTCCGGCTCGCGCTGCCCGCGGCATCGGTCGCCGAGGCGGCCGGGCTGCTCGCCGCGTACGCGGCGGGCGAGGGTGCCGCGGACGCCGTCACGACCGGACGGGCCGCCCGTTCGGCGACGCGGCTCTCCGATGACGAGGCCGTCGCGCTGCGACAGGCGCTGACGCGCCGTGACATGGCTGCGGTCGCCGAGCGCTGGGTGGCGGGTGCGGCCGTGGACTGGTCGCAGATCACGCCTCCGGCCGCGCGCAGGATCGAGCTGCCCGGTTACCCGTTCGCCCGCAAGCGCCTGTGGATCCCCCAGCCGCAGGTCGACGCATCCGCGCCGGAGGTCGGCGCATCCGCGCCACAGGTTGACGCATCCGCGCGGCAGGTCGGCGGATCCGTCCCGCAGGCCAGCGCATCCGCGCCGCAATCCAGTGCATCCGCGCCGCAGGTCGGCGGAGCCCTCCCGCGGAACACCGCATCCGTTGCGTCGGTCCCCGCATCGGTCCCGCAGGCCACCGCATCCGTTCCGCCGATCCCCGCATCCGTCCCGCAGGTCACCGCTCCCGCGCGGCCCGTGCTCGAAGGGAATGCCGACATCGACCCCGCCATCGCCCAAGTCCTCACCGGATACGCCCGGTTGGACGCGGTCTCGGTCTCCGGACTGCTCGGCGTCTACCAGCGCATGGGCGCCTTCCTGCGCCCCGGTGACCGGCACCGGAGCGAGGACCTGCGCACCGACCTCGGCATCCGGGACAAGTTCCGCAGGCTGCACGAGGCGATCCTGAACCTCCTCGCCGCCAAGGGGTTCCTGACGCGTGACGGCGAGTGGTTCACCGCCACCGGCGCGGTCGACGGGGCGGACGGAGCCACGGCCGCGGACCGCTGGGAGGCCGACTTCGAGGACGTCGCCACCCGCTACCCGGACATCGCGCCGACGGCACGGCTCAACCGGCAGTTCCTGCGGTCCTACCCGAAGCTGCTGCGCGGCGAGGTGGTCGGCACCGAGGTCATGTTCCCCGACTCCTCGATGGAGCTGGTGCAGGACCTGTACAAGGGCAACCCGCTCACCGACTTCTTCAACGTGCTCGTCGCCGACACGGTCCGCGGCCATCTGGACGCCCGCCTCCCGCAGTTGACGGACGGCGGCTCCTTCCAGGTCGTGGAGCTGGGCGCGGGAACGGGGGCCACCAGCGAGCGGGTGATCCCGGCGCTGGCCGGCCACCCGGACCGCGTGAGCTACACCTTCACGGACATCTCCCCGCGCTTCCTGGACTACGGCCGCGAGCGGTTCGCCGCAGAGCACCCCTTCGTCCGCTTCCAGCTGCTCAACCTGGAACGCGGCCTCGCCGAACAGGACTTCCTGCCGGGCTCGGTCGACGCGGTCCTCGCCACCAACGTGGTCCACGCCACCAGGAACCTGCGGACCACCCTGCGCATGATGAAGGACCTGCTCAGGCCCGGCGGGCTCCTGGTACTCAACGAACTGACCTCCATCCGCCCGTACCTGACCCTGGGCGGCGGCGTGATGGAGGGCTGGTGGGCCTTCCAGGACGGTGAGCTCCGTATCCCCAACTCACCCCTCGCCGCGCCGGACAGCTGGATCGCGCTGCTCGAGGAGGAGGGCTACACGAACGTCAGGGCCCTGGGCGCCGAGGGCGTCGAACTGGGCCAGCACGTGCTGGTCGCCCAGAACCTCGGCGTACGCGAGTCCGCGGCACCGGCGGCCGCCGTGCCCGCGGCCGTGACGGCCCCCGCGCAGCCGGACGTGCGGGACGCCGGGGACGCGGTCACCGACCGCCTCGGTGAACTCCTGGAGCGCGTACTGAAGTTGGACGAGCGTATCGACCCGGACCGGCCTCTGGTCGACTACGGCTTCGACTCGCTCAGCGGCATGAAGATCGTGGCCGTGGTGGAGGACGCCTTCGGCGTCAACGTGCCCCTTGAGGAGTTCTTCGCGCGGCCGACGCTGGTCGAGCTCTCGGAGCACCTGAGGGCGGACTGGCTGGCCGAGGCGGTGTCGCAGGCCGCGGCCGAGCCTGCGAGGGGGCCCGTCGCGACGTACGCGGCCGAGCCCGCCGCGCCCGTATCCGTGACGGTCCGCACGCCGGAGGCGGCGCGCACGTCCGAGCCGGTCCGGACATCCGAGCCGGTCCGCACGCCCGAGCCGGTCCGCACGGCAGAGCCGGTCCGCACGGCTGAGCCGACGCCCGCGGCCCAGCCGGTGCGCGCCGCCGGCGTGACGCCCGCCGTGCGCACCGCGGCCCAAGCCGTCCTGCGCCCCCGGCGCGACACCCACCTCGCCGACCACCCGCTGTCGGAGGGCCAGCGCGCGCTGTGGGTGATCGAGCAGATCGCGCCCGGCAACTGCGCCTACAACCTGCCGCTCGCCTTCTGGCTCGACGACCACGTCGACGTGCTGACGCTGCGGGTCGTCCTGCAGGACCTGCTCGACCGGCACGAGGAACTGCGCGCGAGTGTGCGCGAGGGCGAGGACGGGCCGTACGCCCGGATCGCCGCCGAGCCGGAACTGCCCTTCCGGCAGGTCTTCCTGACCTCCGTCGCGGACGGCGACCTGCGCGACCGGATCCACGCCGAGACGCGGGAGCCGTTCGACCTGTCCGAAGGACCGCTCCTGCGCGCCACCCTCTACACCCTCGGCGACGGCCGCCAGGCGCTGCTGCTCACCGTGCACCACCTGGTGCTCGACGGACTGTCCATCCCGTTGCTGCTCACGGAGGTCGAGCGCGGCTACCGCGCGCTGCGCGAGGGACGCCCCCTGCCCGCCGAGCGGCCCGCGCACACGTTCGCCGACTTCTGCGCCCAGCAGCGCGAACTCCTTGCGGGCCCGCGGGCGGAGCGCCTGCGCTCGTACTGGCTCGACCGGCTGCGGGACCGCCGCACCGCCGTGCCCCTGCCGCTGGACCGGCCGCGCCCGCCCGTGCCCACCTTCCGTGGCGCGAGCGTCGGCGGCCGTGTTCCCGCGGACGTGACCGAGCAGGCCCGCGCGCTCGCCGCGGCGGCCCGCACCTCGCTGTCCAGCGTCATGCTCGCGGCCTACTTCGCGCTGCTGCACCGCTACAGCGACCAGGAGGACATCGCCGTCGGCACCCCGACGGCCGGCCGCCCGGCCGACGGCTACGACGACGTGCTCGGCTACTTCATGAACATGGTGGTCCTGGCCGAGAAGGTGGACGGCACGGAGGCCTTCCGCGATCTGGTCCGCCGTATCCACCAGATGGTCATCGGCGCCCTCGAACACAGCGCGTACCCGCTGATCACGCTCGCCGACGAGCTGCGCAGGGAGAACCCGGGCGCCGCCGCCGACACGCTCTTCGACGCGGCCTTCTACTTCCACAACTGGGCGCGCGACATGCCGGAGGACGGCGTGGTGCGCGGCAGGGTCGAAGGGGTCCACCAGGAGGGCGAGTTCGACCTCACCCTCGACCTGGTCGACCACCCCGAAGGCTGCCGGTACACGCTCAAGTACAACCCGGACCTGTTCGACGCCGCCACGGTGGAGCGGCTCGGCGACCACTTCGTCACGCTCCTGTCGGCCGCGGTCGCCGCGCCCGAATCCGCGGTCGGCGACCTCGACCTGCTGACCGCCGACGAGCGCGCGCACCTCGCGCCGCCCGCCGCCGTCGACTACCCGGCCGACACCACGGTCTGGGAGCTGGTGCGCCGTCAGATCGAGGCGAGGCCGGAGGCGGTCGCGGTCCGCCACGGCGGAACGGAGCTGACCTACCGCGTTCTCGGGGAGCGCGTGACGGCCCTGGCGGCCCGCCTCACCGCCGCGGGCGTCGGCCGCGGCCGCACCGTCGGCGTGCTGCTCCCGCGCGACGCCGACCTGCCGGTGGCGCTGCTCGCCGTGCAGGCCGCGGGCGGTACGTACGTGCCGTTCGACCCGGCGTACCCGCAGGAGCGCCTCGCCTACATGGCGGGGGACGCGGGACTCCACCTGATGCTCACGCACTCCTCGGTCGGCGCGGCCTGGGGCGGTTCGGCGCCCCGGCTCCTGGTCGACGGGGGCCAGGAGCCGCCCGCGCTGCCCTCGCCCGGACCGGCCGGGCCCTCGGACGCCGCGTACGTCATCTACACCTCGGGATCGACCGGCCGCCCCAAGGGCGTCCGCGTCCCGCACCGCGCGCTGACCAACTTCCTCTGGTCGATGGCGCGCGAGCCCGGATTCGGGCCGGGGGACACGCTGTTGGCCCTGACCACCGTGTGCTTCGACATCTCCGGCCTCGAGCTCTATCTGCCGCTGATCACCGGCGGCACGGTGGACGTCCTGCCGACCGAGGTCGCCCAGGACGGACTGCGGCTGCGCGAGGCCGTCGAGCGCGGCACGGCCACGGTCATGCAGGCCACCCCGGCGACCTGGAGCATGCTGCTGGCAGCCGGCTGGCAGGGCGATCCCCAACTCACCGTGCTGTGCGGCGGCGAGGCCCTGCCGGGCGACACCGCCGAGGCGCTGCTGGCGGGCAACCGCGCGGTGTGGAACCTCTACGGCCCCACCGAGACCACCATCTGGTCGGCGGTGAGCCGGCTCCGCAGCGGCGAGCGCGTCACCATCGGCACCCCGATCGACAACACCTCGCTGTACGTCCTTGACGGCGCCCGCAGGCCGGTCCCGACCGGCGTGCCCGGTGAGCTCTACATCGGCGGAGACGGCGTGGCCGACGGCTACCTGGGCCGTCCCGAACTGACCGCCGAGCGCTTCCTGCCCGACCCGTTCGCGGCCGGGACCGACGCGCGGATGTACCGCACGGGCGACCTCGTGCGGCGGCAGGCCGACGGGCGCATCGACTACCTGGGGCGAATCGACTCCCAGGTGAAGGTGCGCGGCTTCCGGGTGGAGCTGGAGGAGATCGAGTCGACCCTGCGGCGCGTCGACGGCGTACGCGAGGCGGTCGTGGTGGCCCGCGGCCAGGGCGGCGGCGACCGTTCGCTGCTCGCCTGCTACGTCCTTTCCGACGGGGCCGCCGAGCCGACCAGGGAGCAGCTGGCGGCCTGGCTGCCGGCCCACATGGTGCCGGACGCACTGGTCCGCGTGACCGGCTTCCCGCACACGCTCAACGAAAAGGTCGACCGCACGACGCTGGCCGCCCTCCCCCTGGCCGAGCTGCGGTCCCGCTTCGGCGCCGGCGGCGCCGGGCGTCCGGAGCCCGCCGCGGCCGGCGGCGGCGCGGAAGGGCGCGTCCAGGCCCTGACGGCCGAACTGGCCGAGGCGGTCGGCCGCCTGGCCGGGGTGCGCCCCGAGGAGATCGGCCCGCACACCCCGCTCGGCGAGGTGGGCATGAACTCGGTGAGCTTCACCGCGCTCAGCGCCGAACTGCGCAGGACGTACGGCATCGAGGTCTACCCGACGCTGTTCTACCGCCGGGGCACGCTGGCCGCGCTCGCCGAGCACCTGTGGCAGGAGCACCCCGGCGAGCTGGCCGGACGGTTCGCGTCCGGCGCGGCCGCGGCCGCGCCCGCCGTCGAGGCGCGGCCCGCCGAGGCCGGGGCCGGGGTCGGGGCCGAGGCACCGTCCGAGCGCGGGCGCGGCGGCGACGTCGCGGTCATCGGCATGGCGGGGCGGCTGCCCGGATCGGCCGATCTCAAGGAGTTCTGGGACCACTTGAGCGCCGGGGACGACCTGGTGACCGAGGTGCCCGAGGACCGCTGGGGGCCGCGCGACGCGGGCTCCCGCAAGCGCTGGGGCGGTTTCCTGCCCGACGTGGACCGCTTCGACGCCGCCTTCTTCGGGATCTCCCCGCGCGAGGCGGAGCTGATGGACCCCCAGCAGCGGCTGCTGCTCGAAGTGGTGTGGTCGGCCGTCGAGGACGCCGGCTACCGCCCCTCCGACCTCGCGGGCAAGCGGGTCGGCGTGTTCATCGGCGTGGCGGGCGCCGACTACCTCCAGGCGCAGCGCGACGCCGGCATCGCCCCGCAGGCCCACACCGCGACCGGCGGCGCCCTGTCGGTCATCCCGAACCGGGTCTCGTACCTCCTCGACCTGCGCGGTCCCAGCATGGCCGTGGACACGGCCTGCTCCGGCTCGCTGACCGCCGTGCACCAGGCCGTCGCCGCGCTCCGCGACGGAACCTGCGACCTGGCCATCGCGGGCGGGGTCAACCTGATCCTGTCGCCGCGCGTGTACGACGTCCTGGACCAGGGCGAGATGCTCAGTTCCGACGGCCGCTGCAAGACCTTCGACAGCCGGGCCGACGGCTATGTGCGCGGCGAGGGCGTCGGCGTGGTGCTGCTCAAGCCGGAGCGCCGCGCGGACCTGGACGGCGACGCCGTCCACGCGGTGATCAAGGCGGCCGCCGCCAACCACGGCGGCCGCACCACCTCGCTCACCGCGCCCAACCCGGACGCCCAGGCCGACCTGCTCGTCGAGGCCTACCGTGCCGCCGACGTGGCGCCGGAGACCGTCGGCTACATCGAGACGCACGGCACCGGCACCGCCCTCGGCGACCCGATCGAGACCACGGGTCTGAGCACCGCCTTCCGCAGGCTGCGCGCGGAGCGCGGCACGACCGCGGCGCCCGGCTGCGTGATCGGCTCCGTGAAGACCAACATCGGCCACCTGGAGGCGGCCGCGGGCATAGCGGGCCTGTTCAAGGCCGTCCTCGCGCTGCGGCACGGCACCATCCCCGCCGGACTGCACCTGCGGGAGCAGAACCCCTATCTGGAACTCGACGGGGGCCCGTTCGAGATCGCCACCACGGCACGGCCCTGGCCGCGGCCCCGCGACGGCGCGGGGAACGGCCTGCCGCGCCGCGCCGGAGTCAGCTCCTTCGGCTTCGGCGGAGCCAACGCGCACATCGTCCTGGAGGAACCCCACATGCCGGACACCGGCGCCAAGGACACAGCGGCCGCCGAGCAGTTGTACGTGCTCTCCGCCCGCACCCCCGAGGCACTGCGGCACACCGCCGAGCGGCTCGCCGACCACCTGGCGGACCAGGACGTGCCCGCGGGCGACCTCGCGTACACCCTGCAGACGGGCCGCGACGCGATGACGCACCGGCTCGCCGTGGTGGCGGGGGGACCGGCCGCGCTCCGCGCCGAACTGGCCGCGCACCTCGCGGGCCGGCCCTGCGCGGTGCGCACCGGACAGGCCGAGCGGCGGCCCGCCCCGGCCACCGCGACCGGCGGCCTGACCGCCCTCGCCGACGCGTGGCTCGCCGGAGCCGAGGTCGACTGGGCGGCCCTGCACCAGGGAACGCGGCGACGCCGGGTGCACCTGCCGACGTATCCGTTCGCCCGCACCAGGCACTGGTTCACCGCCCCGGAGACCGCCCCCGCGGCGGCACCGGCGCGGGACGCCGCCCGGCTGCACCCGACCCTGCTCGACGCGCGCGACGCCACGGGCCCCGCGTCCGGAGGCACGGCGTACGCGAAGACGCTCACGGGCCAGGAGTTCTTCCTGCGCGACCACGTCGTCGGCGGTGACCTCGTCCTCGCGGGCGTCGCCTACCTCGAAATGGCCCGCCTGGCAGGGGAGTCGGCGTTCGGCGCGCCCGTCCGCGGGGTCGACGGCCTCGTCTGGGCGAGCCCGGTCCGCCTCCCGGCCGACGGCGGCGAGCACCGCCTCACGATCGAGGTCACCGGCGACCGCACAGGACCGTCCTTCGAGATACGCACCGCGGGCGACGGATCCCCCGCGCACGCCCGCGGCACCCTGCTGCTCGGCACGGCGGGCGACCGCCCCGCCCCGCTCGACCTGGCGGCGGTGCGCTCGCGCTCCCCGCGCGTCCTCGACGGCGCCGACTGCTACGCGCTGTACTCCCGGTTCGGCTTCGACTACGGCCCGAGCTTCCAGGTGATCGAGCACATCGCCCTGGGCGAGCGCGAGGCGCTGGCGTCGCTGCGGCTTCCCGCGCCGCGCCGCGCGGACGCGGACAGCTATGTCTTCCACCCGTCGCTGTTCGATGCCGCCCTGCAGACGGCGAGCAGGCTCGCGCCCGGCGCGGACGGCGCCGCCCACGAGCAGCCGCTGCCGTACCTGCCGTTCTCGCTGGGCGCTGTCCGGCTGTACGCCGAACTGCCGGAGCGGGTCCACGCCTACGCCACCCCGTCGGCCCGCCCCGCCGCACCCGGAACGCTCGCCTTCGACATCGCGCTCCTGGACGGGAACGGCGAAGTCCTCGCCACGATCGACACGTTCACCCTGCGGGAGGTCCCCGCGCAGGGCACGGCGCGGACCACGACCCCGGCCGCGGCCTCGGTGACCGACACGGTCTGCGCGTACGAACCGGCCTGGGAGCCCGCCCCGCGTACCCCGCGCGAGCCGGACGCCACCGTGCTGCTGCTGGACGCGGGCGCCGAGGGGCACGCGCTGCTCACCGCCCTGACGGACGCGGGCGCCGACGCCCGGCGCGTCGCCCTGGGCACCGGCTTCGGCGTCGACGAGGCGCTCGCCGCCGCCCGTGCCGCGGGACCCGTCCACGTGGTGCACCTGGCCGGGCCCGACGCGGCGCCCGGCGGCGCGGTGGAGCACGGCTTCCACGCGGCGACGGCGTTCCTCCAGGCATGGCAGCGGGAGCGCCGCGGCACGCTGCGCTACCTCTACGTCCACCGCGATCCGGCCGCCTCACCGGCCCACCCGGCGATGGCCGCCTTCGCGCGCTCGGTGCGCAGGGAGCTGCCCGCGGTCGACTTCGGCGTCCTTGCCGTCGCGGACGGCCGCTCCCTCGCCGACGCGGTGCTCGCCGAGCTCGGCGCGGCGGGCGAAGCCGAGGTGCGCGTCGACGCGACGGGCCGGCACCGCCGCGTCTGGCGCCAGGTCGGCCAAGCGGCCGCCGGGGCTTCGCTGTTCACCGGGCCGGGAGCGCATGTGATCACCGGCGGGACCGGCGCGCTCGGCCTGCTCGTGGCCGAACACGTCGCCGCCGCACGCCGCGCCGCCGGGCAGACCGCGGGCGGGATCGTCCTCGCCTCCCGGACCGCGCCGGGCCCCGAGGCCCTGGCGCGGATCGCGGCCGCCGGCGCGCACGTGGTGCGGGCCGACGTCGCCGACCCCGCGGGGGTGCGGGACCTGATCGACGAGGCCCGCCGCCTGCACGGCTCGGTGAGCGGCGTGCTGCACGCCGCCGGGGTCCTCAGGGACGGCCTGCTGGTCGGCAGGCACCGGGCGGACACGGAGGCCGTCCTTGCCGCCAAGGTGCACGGCACGGTGCTCCTCGACGAGGCGACGCGGCACGAACCCCTCGACTACTTCGTGGCGTTCTCCTCCGGGGCGGCCGCGTTCGGCAACGTCGGCCAGACCGACTACGCCTACGCCAACGCCTTCCTCGACCACTTCGCCGAGCAGCGCGAGCGGCAGCGTCGTGAGGGCGCGCGGCGCGGCCGCACCCTCGCCGCCGCCTGGCCCGTCTGGGCCGACGGCGGCATGCGGGCCGACGCGGCCGGCATGGAGTACATGGCCCGGGAGCTGGGCATGCGCCCGCTGCGCACCGGACCGGCCCTCGACGCGCTCGACCGCGCCCTGGCGGGCACGGCGCCGCGTCTGCTCCTGGCGCCCGGCGACCCGGCGCGGGTCCTTGCCGAGCTGAACGGCGCACCGGCCCAGGCCACCGCGCAGGCCGCACCCGCAGCCCCCGCCGCCGCGTCGCAGCAGGCGGGCGAGGACACGTACGCCCGCGCCGAGCGCCTGGTGCTCCAGATCATGGCGGAGGAACTGAAGCTCCCGGAGGCGGAGATCGCCGTCACGGAGCCCCTCGACCACTACGGCGTGGACTCCCTGATCACGCTGAGCGTGACCCGGCGCCTGGAAGAGCACTGCGGCCCGCTCTCCAAGACCCTGCTCTTCGAGTACGTGACCGTCGGCGAACTGGCGGACCATCTGGCCACCGCGCACCCCGCGGCGTTCACGGCGCCTGCCGCCGAGACCTCCGGGCCCGCGCCGTCCCAGGAGCTCGCCCCCGCCGCCGTGACCGGCACGGCGGCGGCCCCGGAGACCGTCCCGGCCGCCGACGCGGCGGGCGACGACATCGCGATCATCGGTGTCGCGGGGCGCTACCCGCAGGCCGACGACGTGGACGAGTTCTGGCGCAACCTGCGCGCGGGACGCGACAGCATCGAGGAGATACCGGCCGAGCGCTGGAACCACGACAGGTTCTACGACCCGGACAAGTCGGCCCCCGGCAAGACGTACGGCAAGTGGGGCGGCTTCGTACGGGGCGCCGACCGCTTCGATCCGCTGTTCTTCCGCATGTCGCAGATCGAGGCCGAACTCACCGACCCCCAGGAGCGGGTGTTCCTGGAGACGGTGTGGCACCTCATGGAGGACGCCGGCTACACCCGCGACCAGCTGCGGGCCTCCCGCACCGGTGTGTTCGTCGGCATGATGTACGGCCAGTACCAGCTGTACGGGGTCCAGGACGCGCTGCGCGGCGAGGGGCTGCCCCCGCACTCGTCGTTCGCCTCGGTCGCCAACCGGGTGTCGTACTTCTTCGACTTCTCGGGGCCCAGCGTCGCCGTGGACACCATGTGCTCCTCCGCCCTGGTCACCATCCACCAGGCCTGCCAGGCCATCCGCTCCGGTGACTGCGAGGTCGCGGTCGCGGGCGGCGTCAACATCTCCAGCCACCCGGCGAAGTATCTGCAGCTGGCCTGGCGCGGCTTCCTCGCCGAGGACGGCCGCTGCCGCAGCTTCGGCACCGGCGGCACGGGATACGTCCCCGCCGAGGGCTCGGGCGCGGTGCTCCTCAAGCGCCTCGACGCCGCGGTGGCCGACGGCGACCGCATCCTCGCCGTGGTCAAGGCGTCCGCCGTCAACCACGGCGGAACGGGCCGCGGCTTCAACGTCCCGAACCCCAAGGCGCAGGGCGACCTGGTGCGCGCCGCGCTCGACCGGGCGGGGATGCGCCCCGCGGACCTGGACTACGTGGAGGCGCACGGCACCGGCACCGCGCTCGGTGACCCGGTGGAGATCAACGGCATGCTGCGGGCCTTCCAGGACGACATGCCGGAGCGGCTGCCGATCGGCTCGGTCAAGTCCGGCATCGGGCACGCCGAGTCGGCGGCCGGCATCGCGGCCGTCACCAAGGTGTTGCTGCAGATGCGCCACGGCGAGCTGGCCCCCTCGCTGCACGCGGACGAGCTCAACCCGAACGTCGACTTCGCGGCGACCCCGTTCGAGGTGCAGCGCGAACTGGCGCCGTGGCCGCGCCGCGTGCTCGCCGACGGGACCGAGCGGCCGAGGACCGCGGGCGTGAGCTCCTTCGGCGCGGGCGGGACCAACGCGCACGTCATTTTGCAGGAGTTCCCCGAGGCGCGGCGGACGTCGGCCGCCCCGGTCGGCGGCCAACTCGCCGTGCTCTCCGCGCGCGAGGGCGACCGGCTCGTCGAGCAGGCGCGCAGGCTTGCCGCGCATCTCCGTGCCGAGGGCGCCGGAGCGGCCCCGCAGGACGTCGCCTGGACGCTGCAGTCGGGGCGCGAGGCCATGGCGCACCGCCTTGCCGTCCGCTTCGACACCCTGGCCGAACTGGCCGCGCGCCTGGACGAGTTCGCCGCGGGAGGTGCGCCCGTCGGCAGCTGGACCGGCGTGGTCGATCCGCGCAGGCCCGCGCCGGGCGGCGCCCCGTCGACCGACCCGGCTGCCTGCGCGGTCGCCTGGACGTCGGGCCGGCCGGTCGACTGGTCCGTCCTGCACGGGGGAGTGGCGCCCCGCCGGGTGCCGCTGCCCGGTTACCCCTTCGGGGGCGAGCGGGTCTGGCTGGCCGCGGCGGACGCGGAACTGGCGGCGTTGGAAGGGCACGTGGCGCCCGCGCCCGTGACCTCCGGTGCCTCCACCGCCCTGCCTGCCGCCGTTCCCACTCCTGCCTCAGCTTCCCCTGCCTCCGCCTCCGCTGAGGAAGGGACGCTGCTGGCCACCCACTGGGTGCCCGCTCAACTGGCTGCGTCCACCGGCAGGTTCGGGCCGACCGCCGTCCTCGCCGCGCCGGGCACCGAAGTGCTCGCCGCCCGCCTGGTCGCCGCCCTGCCCGCCGCGGAGGTGCTCACCCCCGAGCGCCTCGCCGCCGACCTCGCCGACCCCGGCACCCGCTGGGACCGCTTCGACGCGGTGATCGACCTGGCGGGCTGCGCAGGGCCCGGCGGATCCGGTGGGTCCGGCGGATCCGGCGCGGCCACGGACCGTTCGGCGCTGCGCACCTGGCTGGCCTGGCTGCAGCACACGGTCGACCGGAGCAGGGACGGACTGACCGCCCTGCTGGTCTCCCGCGACACGGGAGCGGCGGTGCACGGCGGCGCGGCCCGCACCGGGCTCTACCGCATGCTGCAGAGCGAGTACCGCCATGTGACCTCGCGCCACGTGGCCATGGGCGCGTGCACGGACGACGAGATGTGCCGCCGCGTGGCCGACGAGCTCGGCGGCGAGGCGGAGCCCGGCGAGATCGCCTACCGCGACGGCGTGCGGCACCGCGCGGTGCTGCGCGAGCTGTCCGGCGCACCGGAGCGCGCGGCGCGGTTCCCCGAAGGCCATGTGCTGTGGGTGACCGGAGGCACGCGCGGGCTCGGCCTGCTGACCGCGCGGCACTTCGTCGAGCGGTACGGCGTCCGCAAGCTGGTCCTCACGGGCCGCGAGGCGCTGCCGTCCCGGGACCGCTGGGCCGCGCACATCGCGGCGGGCGACGCGCTGGGCCGCAAGCTGCGCCCGCTGGCCGAACTGGCCGACAGGGGCGTGGAGATCGAGGTCCTCGCCGTGCCGCTGGACGACAAGGAGGCCACCGCCGCGGCGGTGGCGGACGTCCGGCGCGGGCTCGGCCCGATCGGCGGAGTGATCCACGGCGCCGGAGCGGTGGACACCGACAACCCTGCCTTCGTGCGCAAGCCGTGGAGCGGCGTGGAGCGGGTGGTCGGCCCCAAGGTCTTCGGCCTCGACACGCTCGTGGAGTGCTTCCGCGGCGAACCGCTGAGCCTGTTCGTCGTGTACTCCTCCGTCGCCGCGTCCGTGCCCGCGCTCGCCGTCGGGCAGAGCGACTACGCCATGGCCAACGCCTACCTGGACACGGTCGCCGAGGCACGCCCGTACGGGCTTCCGCTGGTCAGCGTGGCGTGGCCGAGCTGGCAGGACACCGGCATGGGCCCGGCGCGCAGCGCCGCGTACCAGTCGTCCGGTCTCGCGACGCTCGCGGACGAGCAGGGACTGCGCCTGCTCGACCGGGCGTTGGCGAGCGGCGCGCGGGTGGTCGTGCCCGCCGTGGTGCGGCCGGACGCGGACTGGCGCCCGGAGCGGCTGACCGACCGCCGCCTGACTCCGGAACCTGTCACTCCAGAGCCCGTCAGCCCGGAAGCTGTCACTGCGAGGCCCGTCGCTCCGGAGCCGTTCACCGCTGAGGCCGCCGCCTTCGGGGCCGTCGCCGAGGTGACGTACGACGCCTCGCCCTCCGCGGCCCCCGGAGCGCTCAAGGAGGCGGCCGACGCGGCGGCCTCCTGGCTCCTGGACCGGCTCGCGCTGGAGCTGCGCTTCGACCGGGCGCGGCTCGCCGGGAACGTGCCGGTGCACGACTACGGCATCGACTCGATCCTGGTCACCCAGCTCGTCCAGACCCTCGGCAAGCAGCTCGACGTGTCCCTCGACCCGTCCGCGCTGTTCGAGCACCCGACCGCGGACGAGTTCGCCGCCTACCTCGCCGACGAGCACCCGGACGACCTGCTCGCCGCCTTCGGCCCCGCCCCGTCCGACGCCCCGGCGCCCGCGGCGCCGCAGGCCCCCGAGGCGCCGGCCGCCCGAGCCGCCGCCCTCGAAGCGGGGTCCCCGGCCGTCGCGCGACCGGCGTCCACCGGGGGAGACATCGCGGTGGTCGGCCTGTCCTGCAGGTTCCCCGACGCCCCGTCCGGCGACGCCTACTGGGAGCTGCTGCGCCAGGGCCGTTCGGCGCTGCGTCCCGTACCGCAGGAGCGCTTCGGCAAGCCGGTGGGCCACCACGCGGGGCTGCTGCCCGACGTACTCCGCTTCGACCCGGAGGCGTTCCTGCTGTCGGAGGGCGACGTCGCCGCGATGGACCCGCAGGCGCTGCTGCTCCTCGAAGAGGTGAACAGCGCGGTGCACCACGCCGGTTACCGCCCCGCGGAGCTGAAGGGCCGCCGGGTCGGCGTCTACGTCGGCGGGCGTGCGGCGCACATGCCGGACGAGGCGCGGCTGGCACAGGCGCAGAACCCCGTGGTGATCACCGGCCAGAACTACCTGGCCGCGAACATCTCGCAGTTCTTCGACTTCCGCGGCCCGAGCCTGGTGATCGACACCGCCTGCTCATCGGCCCTGGTGGCGATGGACATGGCCGCGCGGGCGCTGCGCGCGGGCGACATCGAGTCGGCCGTCGTCGCGGGCGTGAGCCTGCTCGCCGACGACAAGCCGTACGACCTGTTCGGCCGGCGCGGACTGCTCAACCCGGGCGAGGAGTTCCACCTGTTCGACCGCAGGGCGGCCGGGCTGATCCTCGGCGAGGGCGTCGGCGTCGTCGTCCTCAAGCCGCTGGCGCGGGCGCAGGCCGACGGGGACCGGGTGCTCGCGGTCCTCAAGGGCATCGCGATCAACAACGACGGCAGGACCGCGGGCCCGGCCACCCCCAACCTCCAGGCGCAGAAGGAGGTCATGGCCGCGGCGCTCGCGCAGAGCGGCGTGGGGACCGAGGACGTGGGCTGGGTGGAGGCCAACGGCTCCGGCACGACCGTCACCGATCTGCTCGAACTCAAGGCGGTGCAGGCGGTCTACCGGGCCGGTTCCACGCGCCCCGTGGCGCTCGGCTCGGTCAAGCCGAACATCGGCCACCCGCTGACGGCCGAGGGGATCGCCGCGTTCATCAAGGTGGTGCTGATGCTGCACCACCAGGAGCAGGTGCCCTTCCGCTCCGGGCAGGAGCCGCTGGACCACTTCGACGTGGCCGCCTCTCCGCTGTACTTCCCCCGGGCGTCCCGCCCCTGGCCCGGGGACGCGGGCGTCGCCGCGCTCAACTGCTTCGCCGACGGCGGGACCAACGCGCATCTGCTGCTCGCGCCCGCGCCCGAGGCCCCGCTTCCGACCAGGCGACCGCTGCCGGAACCCGAACTGAACCGGAGGACCGTCATCAGAGGCACCGCCGAGCCCGCGGCCCCGGCCGGCGGCCTGTTCTGGGAGAGCTACCGATGAACGAGCCACTGACGAACGAGCCGGCGAAGAGCGGGCAGGCCATTGGCGGGCAGGCCAGGAGCGAGCCGTCCAGGAGTGCGGAGCCACGGCTTCCCGTGGTGTTCATGTTCTCCGGCCAGGGCTCCCAGTACTACGGCATGGGCAAGGAACTCTTCGACGCCAACGAGGTGTTCCGCACCGCGCTGCGACGCCTGGACGCCGTGGCCCGCGAGCACCTGGGCGAGTCGGTCATCGACCGCGTCTTCGACCCCGCCAAGCCCAGGAACCACCCGCTCGACGACACCCGGATCACCCACCCCGCGATCGTCATGATCGAGCTGGCCCTCACGGAGACCCTGCGCGCCGAGGGCATCGAGCCCGACTACGTGCTCGGCTCCAGCCTCGGCGAGTACGCGGCGGCCGTCGTCGCGGGCAGCCTGTCCGCGCAGGACTGCCTGCGCGTACTCGTCCGGCAGGCGGGCATCATGGCCGGCAGCCCCCGCGGCGGCATGCTCGCCGTGCTGGCCGGGCCCGAGGTCATGGAGACGGTGCCCGAGCTCGGCGCCTGCGAGGTCGCGGCCCGCAACTACCCGGGCAACTTCGTGGTCGCGGGCGGGGAGGCCGAACTGGCCGCCGCCGAGGCGGCCTTGCGCGCGGCCGACGTGCTGCACCTGCGGCTGCCCGTCGAGTACGCCTTCCACTCCCGGCTCCTCGACCCGGTCGTCGGGGCGTGCCGCGACAGCTTCGACGGCGTGGCGCTCGCCCGGCCGCGCGTCCCCTGGGTCTCCTGCGCGACCGGCGGACTCGTGGAGGACGTCACCCCGGAGCACTTCTGGCACGCCGCTCGGCGCACGATCGACTTCGAGCGCGCCATGGCCGGCCTGCGGGCCCGCGGGGACTTCCTCTATCTGGACCTCGGTCCCTCGGGCAGCCTCCACAACTTCGTCCGCGCCCTGCTCCCGGCGGGCTCGGGCGCCCGATCCCTGCCGCTGCTCAGCCAGTTCGCCAAGGACACCGACCTGCTGGCCGAGGTCCGCACACACGCCGCCCCGACGACACCACGGAAGGCGCACGGAATGAAGGTCTACGGATTCCCGGGCCAGGGATCTCAACGCCGGGGCATGGGAAGGGAGTTGTTCGCACGGTTCCCCGAACAGACGGCGATCGCCGACGAGGTGCTCGGCTACTCGATCGAGGAACTCTGCGTCAGCGACCCGCAACGACGCCTCGGCCGCACCGAGTTCACCCAGCCCGCTCTCTACGTCGTCGGCGCGCTGTCCTATCTGGAGCGGCTCGCCGACGACCCGGTGCCGCCGGACCACGTGATCGGGCACAGCCTCGGCGAGTACGTGGCGCTGTTCGCCGCGGGCGTCTTCGACTTCGCGACCGGGCTGCGCCTGGTGCGGCGGCGCGGTGAGCTCATGGCCGCCGCGGGAGGCGGGGCGATGGCCGCGGTCGTCGGCGTCGACGAGGCGACCGTCACGCGCGTCCTCGCCGAATCGGATCTCGGCGGCCTCGACCTGGCCAACTACAACGCCATGGACCAGTTCGTCGTCTCCGGGCCCGGCGAGCTGATCGACACGGCCTGCCCGGCCTTCGAGGCCGCCGGTGCCCGCACGGTCCGGCTGCACGTCAGCGCCCCGCTGCACTCGCGGTACATGCGCCCGGCGGCGGAGGAGTTCGGCCGGTTCCTCGACGG
Source organism: Streptomyces sp. NPDC025651 (assembly GCF_055558735.1). Lineage (NCBI taxonomy): Bacteria > Bacillati > Actinomycetota > Actinomycetes > Kitasatosporales > Streptomycetaceae > Streptomyces > Streptomyces sp. NPDC025651. The sequence continues at coordinate 21,846 of NZ_JBVHLZ010000024.1, read as the reverse complement.
GGTCACCCTGCACCCGCCGAAGATCCCCGTCCTCGCCAACGTCGACGCCCGGCCGTACACGGCCGACACGGTCAGGGAGCGCCTGACGTCGCAGATCGCCTCGTCGGTCCGGTGGACCGACACCGTGCGCACCCTGATGGCGTACGGGGACTTCGAGTTCACGGAGCTGGGGCCGGGCAGGGTCCTGACGAAGCTGGTGACGCGCATCAGGGACGCCGCGGAACCGCTGTTCCCGCAGGACGACCGGTCGGCCGCGCGGACGCCGGCCGCGGCCGGGGCGCCCGCCGCCGAGGGCGAGCCGGCGGAGATCGACGCCGAATCGCTCGGCGCCCGCGGTTTCCGCGAACGGTACGGGCTGCGGCGCTCCTACGTCGTGGGGTCGATGTACGGCGGGGTGTCCGGGCGGGAGCTGGTGCGCGCGGCGTCGAAGGCGGGCCTGCTCGGCTTCCTCGGCATCGGCGGGCTGCAGGGCGACGAGGTGGAGCGGCAGTTGCAAGGCCTGGCCGAGGACCTCGGCCCCCACGGCCACGGCGTGAACCTGCTCTATCCGCACCGGGCACCGGAGCGGGAGGCCCCGCTCGTCGACGCGCTGCTGCGGCACGGCGTCGGCCTGGTCGAGGCGTCCGGCTACCCCTTCGTCACCGAGGAGTTGGTCCGCTACCGGCTCAAGGGCGGCCGGATCCTCGCGAAGGTGTCCAGGACCGACCTGGCCGCGGCCTTCCTCGCGCCGCCGCCGCACCAGCACGTCGCGATGCTGCTCGCCAAGGGATCGGTGACGGAACAGGAGGCCGCCGCCGCGGCCGGGCGCCCCATGGCGGACGACCTGTGCGTCGAGGCGGACGGCGGCTGGCTGACCGGCACGGCGGACCCGCTCTCCCTGCTCCCCGCGGTGCTGAGGCTCCGGGACGACGCGGCCCTGCCGGGCCACCGGGTGCACGTGGGATGCGCGGGCGGCATCGGCACCCCGGAGGCGGCCGCCGCGGCCTTCCTCATGGGCGCCGACTTCGTGCTGACCGGCTCCGTCAACCAGTGCTCGGTGGAGGCGGCCACCAGCGCCGCCGTCAAGGACCTGCTGCAGGAGGCCCAGGAGTACGACGTGGACACCGCGCCCTGGAGCGAGCTGTTCGAACACGGTGTCCGGGCGCGCTACCTGAAGCGCGGCCAGTTCTTCCCGGCCAGGGCGTCCAGGCTGCACGACCTGTGGCGCCGCCACGCGTCCCTCGCCGAACTCGACGCCCCCACGAGGAAGCAGGTCCTCGACCGCTACCTGGGCGGCGAGGACCCGGGGGCGACGGCGGCGGGCCCCGACCCCAAGGCGGAACTGGCCGACGTGTTCCGCGCCTACTTCCGGCGCGGCTTCCGCCTCGCGGTGACGGGCGACCGGCAGGCCACCGTGGACTACCTGGTGCACTGCGGACCGGCGATGGGCGCCTTCAACCAGGCGGTCGCGGGAACCAGCCTGCAGCCGTGGCGGGCCCGCACCGTCGAGGCCGTCGCCGACCACCTCATGGACGGCGCCGCCGCCCACGTCACGGCCCGGCTGCGGGCCCTGCGACCGGCACAAAAGATCTAGAGAGACGGAGGAAGGAAAGCTACGATCAGCAACCGTCCCGGCGGGGCGCCACCGGTGCCACCGCGCCGAACGGGACCACCTCCCCCCGCGCGCTGGACCTCTCGACCAGCACAACCCCCTTTCACCGGTACACACATGCTGACGCCTGCGCGCTCGGCAGAGGAGTTCACATGAGCACGGTGCCGCACAGCGAGCCCCTGATCTTCAACCCGTTCACGCCGGAATTCATGGCCGACCCGTACCCGCACTACGCGGAGCTGCGCCGCGAGGTCCCGGTGCACGAACACCCCGGCGGCTTCTGGATGCTGTCGCGCTACGCGGACGTGGACGCGCTGCTGCGCTCCGGTCTCTCCGTCGAGCAGCGCCACGTCGCCCCCGGCCCGTTCCGCGACGCGTACACGAACGCGGGCGTCACGGACGAGCCGCGCCTGAAGGGCCTCGCCCTCCTCGACCGGGACGCGCCGGACCACACCCGGCTGCGCAAGCTGGTCTCCAAGGCGTTCACGCCGCGTGCCATCTACGCCATGGAGCCGCGGATCAAGGCCCTTGTCGACGAGGCGCTCGACGGCATCGCCGCGGCCGGCGGCGGCGACCTGGTCGAATCCCTCGCGTTCCCGCTGCCGTTCACCGTGATATCCCGGATGCTCGGGATGCCGCCCACCGACACCAAGCGCATGCGGTACCTCACCAACGTACTGATGCGCTCCGTCGAACCGACCACGGACCCCGAGATCATGAGGGCCGTCGAGTCGGCCGACGCCGAGCTGTTCGACCTGGTCGGCGAGGCCGTCGCCTGGAAGCGCGACAACCCCGGCGACGACCTGCTCAGCCAGCTCATCGCGGTCGAGGACGACGGCGACGTGCTCAGCCACGACGAGCTCGTCGCCCAGGTCACCATGCTCTACGTCGCGGGCCACGAGACCACCGTGAACCTCATCTCCGGCGGCACGCTGGCCCTGCTGCGCAACCCCGACCAGCTCGAACTGCTGCGCGCCAAGCCGGAGCTGATCGAGAACGCCGTCGAGGAGATGCTGCGGTACGACGCCCCGGTGCACAACAGCCGGCGGATCAACCTGGAGCCGTACCACGTCGGCGGGTTCGAGATCCCGCCGGGCTCGTTCATCCTCGCCAACCTGGCCGGCGCCAACCGCGACGAGGAGTTCTTCGGCCCCGACGCGGAGGAACTGCGCCTGGACCGCGAGAACGCCCGCAAGCAGCTCTCCCTCGGCGGCGGCATCCACCACTGCCTCGGCGCGGCGCTGGCCCGCATCGAGGGCCGGGTGGCGATCGGCGGCCTGGTGGAGCGCTTCCCCGACCTGGCCCTGAACGGCGAGGTCGAGTGGAACGGCCTGCTCAGCCTGCGCGGTGCGGCCCGGCTGCCGATCACCGTGTGAGCGACGGCCCCACGGGTGCGTACCGCGGCGGCGCACGCCGGTACGCACCCGTGGCTCCCGCCCGAGGACAGCGAAGCGACGACGAACGGATCAGTGACCATGACCAGCGTTGACCCCGGCACCGCATGCCGGGTGAAGGACCTCCCGGTGGCCGAACGGCGTGACGACGCCTGGCGGATCCTCGCCGAGAAGGGAGAGGTCGCGCCCATGGCGGACGGCCTCGCGGTGACCGGCCTCGCCGGTGTGAAGGAGATGCTCAGGGAGCCGAACCGGTTCTCGGCCAAGATGGTGTTCGACGGCGTGGAGAGCGGCTTCCCGCTCATCCCGCTGGGCTACGACCCGCCCGAGCAGACCCGCTACCGCCGCATCCTGCAGCCGTTCTTCAGCCCGCGCCGCATCCGGCCGCTGGAGGAGTCGCTGCGCGCCCAGGCCGTCGACCTCGTCGAGGGCGTCAAGGCCCGCGGTGGCTGCGAGTTCGTCGCGGACATCGCCGACCCCTTCCCGGCCCAGGGGCTGCTGACCCTGCTGGGGCTGCCTCTCGAGGAGCGCGAGCAGTTCATCGCCTGCAAGACGGCGGCCCTCGCGCTCACCGCCGACGCCGCGGGCGAGGTCCCCCTCACCGACGAGGAGCGGGCGACGGCGACGGAGCGGACCGTGGCCACGGCCGGCTATCTGATGGAGCTGATCCAGACCCGCCGCGCGCGGCCCGGTGACGACATCCTCAGCGAGATCCTGGCCATCGACGGCGACGACCGGCTCTCCGACGCGGAGGCCATGGGTCTGTGCGTGATGCTCATCATGGCCGGTCTGGAGACCGTCACCGACGCGCTGAGCATGGCCATGGAGCGCCTGGCCACCGCCCCCGAGCGGCGCAAGGAACTGGTCGCCGACCCCTCCCTCGTGCCGGCGGCGGTGGAGGAACTGCTGCGCCTGGACCCGCCCGCGCCGTTCCTGCCCCGGGTCACCACCGAGGACGTCGAGGTCGCGGGCTGCCCGGTGTCGGCCGGGACCCTGGTCAACGCCCACCTGACGACGGCCAACCGGGACGAGGCCACCTGGCCGAACCCCCACGAGATCGACTTCCACCGCCCGGAGAACGCGCACACCGCCTTCGGCGTCGGCGTGCACCGCTGCCTGGGCGCGCATCTGGCGCGCCTGGAGATGCAGATCCTCTTCGAGGAGTGGCACCGCCGGATCCCGGAGTACACGATCGCCGAGGGCACCGCGCACCGGGCCAGGCTGGTGCGCGCGAACATCGGGATGGAGTCGCTGCACCTGACGTTCTGAGGCGTGGCGCGAGCGGGCCGAGACGTGGCGCGAGCCTTTCGGAGGCGCGACGCGAGCCGCACGCCCAGCGACAAGTCCCGGGCGTGCGGCGGGAGTTCACGCCTCCTGGGTGCGGCGCACGCACTCCGCGACCACCGCGCCCAGGCTGCCCGTGCGGTGCAGCACGTCACGCTGGACGCGCGCGCCGTTGCCGTGCCGCAGCAGCCCCTCGGTGCCCTTGCGCACCAGGTCGAGGTCGCCGGTCGCCTCCAGCGCGTCACGGAGGTGGTCGAGCAGCGCCCGCACCACCTCAGGGGCCCGCGCGGGCCGCATGGTCAGGGGGTGGACCAGGTCGTCGTCGAGACCGGACCGCGCCGCCCGCCACGCGGCCAGGCGCAGCAGCCCGACGGCGTGCCCCAGCGGCGGCACGCCCGCGCGCCACTCGCGGGCGGCCGTCTCGACGAGCCCCCGGGCCAGCGCCGCCACGAGGACGGTCGACGTGGCCTGCAGGCACACGTCCGCGACCCGGATCTCGACCGTCGGATAGCGGTGCGAGAGCCGGGCGTCGAAATAGACCATGCCCCGGTCGCGGACCACGCCGGTGGCGACCATGTCGTGGACCCGCTCCTCGTACCGGGCGGCGGAGCCGAAGACCTCGGTGGGGCCCGCCATCGGCCAGCGCCCCCACACCCTGCTGCGGTAGCTGTTGTACCGGGTGTCGTTGCCCTGCCAGTACGGCGAGTTGGCGCTCAGCGCGACAAGGACCGAGAGCCAGGGCCGGATCCGGTCGAGGACGGCCACGCCCTCCTCGTCCGACGCCACCGACACATGGACGTGGCAGCCGCAGGTCAACTGCTCCTGGGTGGTCAGCCCGAACTGCTCCTCCATCCACTGGTAGCGGGTGCCCGTGTTGACCGAGGGGCTGGTGGGCAGGGGTGAGGTGGCGAGGGCGGCGACCGCGGCGCCCACGTCTCCGGCGTGCCGCGCCGCGTCCGAGCGCCACCGCGCGATCTCCTCCGCGAGGCTGTCCATGCCCGTCCGCGGCTGCGTGGCGAACTCGAGCTGATGGCCGTGGAGTTCCTTCTCGAACGCCTCGTCCTCGGGCTCGCGGTAGTCGTCGTCGTGCCGTTCGGTGCCTGAGTTCCCCCCGGTGTCCATGGCCGCCCGCTCCAGGACGGCCGAGGAGAGTGCCCGTGGTTCCCCGCTCTCGCGGTCGATCAGGAGGAGTTCCTCCTCCACTCCTACGGTGCGCACAGGACGCCGCCTCTCTGTCCGTGGCCGCGGCCCCGTCCGATGTTTCAGCCGGGACCGTTCGGCAAACCGATCATTTATGGTGCAAATCGGCTACACGATGATGACCGAGCAGGCCGGGCCCCGCGCACTCGTCGACCATGTGGTCGCCGCGGAGCGGGCCGGCTTCGACTTCTCCGTCACCTCCGACCACTATTTTCCGTGGCTCGACGCGCAGGGACACTCCCCGTACGCGTGGAGCGTGCTCGGCGCCGCGGCGCACGCCACGTCGCGGATCCCCCTCATGACGTACGTGACCTGCCCGACCGTCCGCTACCACCCCGCCGTGGTGGCCCAGAAGGCCGCGACGACACAGCTGCTCGCCGAGGGCCGCTTCCGGCTCGGGCTCGGCTCGGGCGAGAACCTCAACGAACACGTCGTGGGCGCCGGATGGCCGTCCCCGCAGGTCCGCCTCGACATGCTCGAGGAGGCGGTGGAGATCATCCGCGCACTCTTCACCGGTGACGAGGTCAACCATCAGGGCACCCACTTCGACGTGGCGAACGCCCGGCTGTGGGACCTGCCCGACGAACTGCCGCCGATCGGCGTCGCCGTCTCCGGCGAGCGGTCCTGCGCGCTGGCCGGGCGGCTCGCCGACCTCGTCGTCGCGACCGAGCCCAAGGCCGAGCTGCTGGCATCCTTCGACCGGCACGGGGGCCGTGGCAAGCACCGCGTCGGTCAGCTGCCCATCTGCCACGACCCCGACAAGGACGCGGCGATCGCCCGCGCCCACGACCAGTTCCGCTGGTCCGTCGGGGGCTGGCCGGTCAACTCCGAACTGCCGGGACCCTCCGGGTTCGCCGGTGCCACGCGGTACGTCACCCCGCAGGACGTCGCGGAACAGATCCCGTGCGGTGACGACGTCGACGACTTCGTCGAGGCCGTGCGCCCCTACGTCGATGCGGGCTTCACGGAGATCGCACTCGTGCAGGTGGGCGGCGACCACCAGCTCTCCTACATCGACTGGGCCGAGAAGGAACTGCTGCCCGCGCTGCGGGAGCTGTGACACGAGGGGCACCCGTGCCCTCCCATCCGGCCGGGCCGCCGTGCCCCGCCCGAGAAGATCCGAGGAGACCCGAGGAGACCCGAGGAGACACCATGAACGACACCCCGCACCCCCCGTCCCCCGACCTCGTCCACGTGGTCCTCGGCGAGTGCTCGGCGGCCGACGCGGACGCAGTCTTCACCGTCCTGAACGACCACTTCCGCTCCGACCGCGGATCCGACGTGCCGCGCAGGACGGGACAGGACCGCCCCGACGTCTGGACCGGCGGCTTCCTCGCCGACCACGACCCGGGACCCGTGACGGGCGTACTGCTCGCGGGCCCGGTCACCGCCGACCTGCAGGGCGGCCCGGTCGCCGTGGCCCGGCTGCGCGCCGCGCTCGCATCGGCCTTCGTCGCCACGTCCGGCGGCACCGCGTCCGGTGACCAGGAGGTCGAGGTGCAGCTCCGCCTGACCGGCGCCGAGCACGGGGAGCCGCGGGGGGACGGCTGAGGCGGCCTCGGGACCGTCCGTCACGGGCGTGGCCGCTGAACCGGCCCCCTTCCCTCCGGGCGCGGTGCCGCCATACTTTCCGGATGACCGTCGTCGTCGTGGGGGCCGGACCCGCCGGGCTCACCGTTGCCAACATCCTGCGCGCCGCCCGCGTGGACTGCGTGGTGCTGGAGACGGAGAGCAGGCAGTTCGTCGAACAGCGGCCCCGCGCGGGCTTCCTGGAGGAGTGGGCGGTGCGGGCCCTGGACGAGCGGGGGCTCGCCGGGCCCCTTCTGGAGCGCGCGCAGGCGCACGTCGAGTGCGAGTTCCGCAGCGCGGGCGAGCGCCACCGGTTCCGCTACGCCGAGCTGTCGGGCCGGCGCCACTTCGTCTATCCCCAGCCTTTGCTGGTGACGGACCTGGTGCGGGCGTACGCCGACGAGGCGGGCGGCGACATCCGGTTCGGCGTACGCGGCGTGGACCTGCACGGCATCGACACGGACCGTCCCGCGGTGTCGTACACGGACCCTGCCACGGGGGAGCGGGTGCGCATCGACTGCGCCGCCGTCGCCGGCTGCGACGGGGCACGCGGCGTGACCCGCGACCACCTGACCGCCCGGCACGCCACCGTCGCCCGGCACGACCACGGCATCGGCTGGCTCGCCCTGCTCGCCGAGGCACCGCCGTCCTCGGACTGCGTGGTCTTCGGCATCCACCCCCGCGGCCTCGCCGCCCACATGGCCCGCAGCCCGCAGATCACCCGCTACTACCTGGAGTGCCCGCCCGGCGACGACCCGGCGAACTGGCCCGACGACCGCGTCTGGTCCGAGCTGCACGCCCGGCTCGCCGCCGACGGCGCGCCGCGGCTCGCCGAGGGGCGGCTCGTCGAGAAGCGCGTCCTCGACATGCACGACTACGTGGTGCAACCCATGGCGTACGGACGGCTCTACCTGGCCGGCGACGCAGCCCATCTCGTCGCCCCGATCGCCGCCAAGGGCATGAACCTCGCGCTGCACGACGCGCTGCTGCTCGGCGACGCCTTGGCCGCGTACGTCAGGGGCGGGGACGGCAGCGGGCTCGGCGGCTACTCGGCGCGCTGCCTGCCGAGGGTGTGGCAGTACCAGGAGTTCTCGCGGTGGTTCGCCGAGCTGCTGCACGGCGCCTCGTCCGGCGACCCCTTCGCCGCGGGCACCGCGGCCGCCCGGCTGCGCAGGATCCTCGGCTCGCCGGCCGCCGCGGCCGCCTTCGCCGAGCTGTACATCGGTGAGAACGTCGACAACTGACCCTGCCCGTCGGCGAGTTGCCCCCGTGCAAGCGTAGGCGCGGGCCGGTCAGTCCGCCGTCGTGTGGCGGTGCCGTGCCCACGCGGGCAGCACGAACCAGCACAGCAGGTACCAGGAGACGACCCCGGCCACCAGCCAGGGCACGACGGTGTTGTCGGTGGCGACCCGCAGCACCAGCAGGAGCGCGGACGTCAGGGTGCCGAGCAGGAGGATCAGACCCACGAGGGTCAGCCGGGACGCCCACACCACCGCCTGCGGCTTGATCCTGCGGCCCGACACGATGCGGTGGAAGGAGACCGGCGCGATGAGGGCGCCGGTCGCCGTCGAGCCGAGCAGCACGGTCACGATGTAGATGGTCCGGTCGGTGTCGCTCAACTCCGCGAAGCGTGGCGCGAAGACGACCGTCAGGAGGAAGCCGAACAGGATCTGGACGCCGGTCTGCGCCACCCGGACTTCCTGGATCAGGTCGTTCCAGCGGCGGTCGGCGCGCTCCTCCTCGGTCTCGTCGCGGCCGTGGCTCCGGGCCCCGGCAGTGGCGCCGGGCTGCTCCTCGAACTTCCTGTTCGATGTGTCCACAGTGTCGAGTCTGCCCACGAATTCAGGACACAACAAGCGGAGCGATTCACGATCGGTGTGGCCACCGATGATTCGAACCGGCGTGTCCGGGCAGGCGGGAGGTCGAACGATCGGCGTACCCGAACCCGAGGGAGGAACCTCGTGCTGCTGGCGCACCCCGTCGTCCTGGAAGATCTGCTGGAGCGCTACAGGGCCCTGGCGTTGCTGCGTGCCGACCAAGGAGGCGCGGCGAGCCGCCAGGCGTACGAAGACGTCGCCTACAGTCTGTGCCTGGCGACCGGCACCAGCGACGTCGACGCCGCGGTCGTCGCGGCCGGGCACCGGCTGCCCGGCGCCCGGGTCACGGACGACTCGCTGCTCTCGGTCTGAGCCCGCGCTCTCCCCTTCTTTCCGCTTCTTTCCGCCTTCTTCTCGCGGGCGCCGCTACTCCGTGGAGCCGTACCAGACCGTCGTGGCGTTGCAGAACTCGCGGATGCCGTGGCCCGACAACTCCCTTCCGTAGCCGGAGCGTTTGACGCCGCCGAAGGGGAGGCCGGGGTGTGAGGCGGTCATGCCGTTGAAGAAGACGCCGCCCGCCTGGAGGTCCCGTACGCAGCGGGCGATCTCGGAGTCGTCACGGGTCCAGACGTTCGAACTCAGCCCGAACGGCGTGTCGTTGGCGAGCTCCAGGGCCTCGTCCAGGTCCTCGACGCGGTACAGCGTGGCCACCGGGCCGAACGTCTCCTCGCGGTGGATCCGCATCCGCGGGGTGATGTCCGTGAGGACGGTGGGGGAGTAGTACCAGCCCCGCTCCTGTTCCTTGGGGCGCTGTCCGCCGCACAGGGCGGTGGCGCCCTGGTTCAGGGCGTCCTCGACGAGTTCCTCCAGGTCGGCGCGGCCCCGCTCGCTGGAGAGCGGGCCGACGTCGGTGCCCTCGTCCATCGGGTCGCCGACGGTCAACTCCCGCATCCCGGCGACGAACCGGTCCCGGAAGGCGTCGTGGACGTCGGCGTGCACGATGAAGCGCTTGGCGGCGATGCAGGACTGTCCGTTGTTCTGCACGCGGGCGGTCACCGCGGTCTTCGCGGCGCGCTCGACGTCGGCGCTCGGCAGGACGATGTAGGGGTCGCTGCCGCCGAGTTCGAGGACGGTCTTCTTGATCTCGTCGCCCGCGACGGACGCCACCGAGCGCCCGGCGGGCTCGCTGCCGGTGAGGGTCGCGGCGGCCACCCGCCGGTCGCGCAGGACGGCCTCGACGGCGTCCGAGCCGATCAGGAGGGTCTGGAAACAGCCCTCCGGGTAGCCGGCGCGGCCGAACAGGTCCTGGAGGTAGAGGGCGGTCCTCGGCACGTTCGACGCGTGCTTGAGCAGCGCCACGTTGCCCGCCATGAGGGCGGGGGCGGCGAACCGCACGACCTGCCAGAGCGGGAAGTTCCACGGCATCACGGCGAGCACGACGCCGAGCGGGCGGTAGTGGACCGCCGCCCGCACGGCGCCCGAGTCGACCACGTCGACCTGTGCGGGCTCCTCGTCCGCGAGCAGTTCCTCGGCGTGCCGGGCGTACCAGCGCATGGTCCTGACGCACTTGGCGGCCTCGGCCTCGGCGGCCTTGACGGGCTTGCCCATCTCCGTCGTCATCGTGCGGGCGATGTCCGGTACGTCCTCCTCCAGGAGGTCGGCCGCCCGGTTCAGGAGCAGGGCGCGCTCGGCGAAGCCGCTGGTGCGGTAGCGGGCGTGGGCGGTGTCGGCGGCCGCCAGACGCCGTTCGATCTCCGCGGGCGGCAGCGGCTCGAAGGTCTCCAGTGTCTCGCCGGTGGCGGGATCGACCGTGGCGATGGGCATACGGTGCCTCCTCCCAGGCCTACCGCGGCTCGGGAGGGTCCTGGTCCGGTTCCTCCCAGGAGTCCGCGCGGGCCTGTGGCTCTTGCGGTGGGGCGGGGCGGCGCGCGACCAGTCGTCGTCCGTACCAGAACAGGGCCAGCAGGACGACGACGACCACGATGCCGAAGATCAGCAGCAGTGATGAGGTTCCGCTTGCGGCGAGGGGCATGGTGCCTCCGTGAACGGCCGAGACGTCCAGCCTAGGCCGCCGTGCGGAACGAGGCATTCGGAGGCGTGCCTTCCGTGCCGGGCCTCAGTCGGTGGAGAGCGCCTCGAGGAGCTGCCCGGCCTTGGGGTCGGACAGCGCGCGTGCGGCGTCGGCGAGGGCGACCATGCCGACCAGGGAGCGGCCGTCGATCACCGGGAGACGCCTGACCTTGTGGCTGGTCATGGTCGAGAAGACCTCGTCGACGCTGTCGTCGGCGCCGATGGTCACGGCCTCGCCCTGCGCGAGCTCGCCGACGAGGACCTTGGACGGGTCCTTGCCCTTGCCGAGGACCTTGACCACGATGTCGCGGTCGGTGATCACGCCCTTGAGCCGGTTGTCGGTGCCGCAGATGGGCAGCGCCCCGACGTCGAGTTCGGTGAGCTTGGCGGCCGCCTGGAGGACGGTCTCCTCGGCCCCGGCGCACTCGGCGCCCGGAGTCATGATGTCGCGTGCGGTGGTCATGTGAGCCTCCTTGCGGATCGGTCGCGGGCCCGGTCCCGCGGTCCGGTGCGGGGCCGGGCCGTTGTCGCCGACCGGGTGCCCCACCGGCGAGGGCGTAACACCCGTGGGGCCGTGCCGCGTTCAGGGATTCAGAGGCCGAGCTCGGTGAGGCCGGGGTGGTCGTCGGGCCGGCGGCCGAGCGGCCAGTGGTAGAGGCGGTCGGACTCCCGGACGGGGAGGTCGTTGATGCAGGCGTGGCGGGCGCGCATCAGGCCGTCGTCGTCGAACTCCCAGTTCTCGTTGCCGTAACTGCGGTACCACTGGCCGGAGTCGTCGTGCCACTCGTAGGCGAAGCGGACCGCGATGCGGTGGCCGTCGTGGGCCCACAGCTCCTTGACGAGCCGGTAGTCGAGCTCGCGGGCCCACTTGCGGGACAGGAACGCGACGATGTCCTCGCGGCCGGTCACGAACTCGGCGCGGTTGCGCCAGCGCGAGTCCTCGCTGTAGGCGAGGGCCACCTTCCGCGGGTCGCGGCTGTTCCAGCCGTCCTCGGCCAGGCGGACCTTCTCGATCGCGGTCTCCCGGGTGAAGGGCGGGACGGGGGGTCGGGTGCCGGCGGACATGGCGGTCTCCTCATGAGCGGTGTGTGCGGGACGAGTGGTGTCGACGAGCGGAGAACGGTCGTTCTCCGGCATGGTCCGCCACGATAGGAGAACGTGCGTTCTCGCGCAACGGCGCACCGGGTCGCGTAGGCGTAGTAGCCTGAGAGAACGAACGTTCTCAACCCGGACGGGAGCCACCATGGATCACGCCGAGGCGGAGGCCAGACTCCTCGACGCCGCCGAAGGGCTCTTCTACGAGCGCGGCATCCAGACGGTCGGCATGGACCAGGTCCGCACCGCGTCGGGTATCTCGCTCAAGCGGCTCTACCAGCTCTTTCCTTCGAAGTCGGAGCTGGTCAAGGCCTGTCTGGAGCGCCGCGACCGACGCTGGCGCGAGCGCCTTGCCGCGTACGTGGACGAGAGGGAGGGCGGCGAGGAGAAGGTCCTCGCGGTCTTCGACTGGCTGCACGAGTGGTTCGCCGAGCCGGACTTCCGTGGCTGCGCCTTCGTGAACTCCTTCGGCGAGCTCGGCGCGGTCGACCCGGCGGTGGCCGACACCGTCTGGGCGCACAAGAGCGCCTTCCGGGACTACATGGCGGGGCTCGTGGCGGACGCGGGCGGCCCGGAGCGGGCCGTCGGGCCGCTGGTCCTGCTCGCCGAGGGGGCCATGACGACCGCCGCGATCTCGGGTTCGCCCGAGGCCGCGCGCCAAGCCCGGTGCGGCGCCGCCCGGTTGCTGGCCGCGTCGTAAGCTCGACCGTTCGACGGCCCTGCCGTCCGACACGAGGAGGGGCGATGGCGAAGACGTACCGCGTGCACTTCGGTACGCGCATGATCAACCGGGTGTTCCACACGCTGACCGGGTTCGGGCTCGGCAACGCCTACCGGTACAACCTGAGCGTGCGGGGCAGGAAGTCGGGGCGCCTGTACTCCACCCCGGTCGACGTGATGTCGGCCGACGGCGAGCGCTGGGTCGTCGCCGCCTACGGGGTGAGCGGCTGGGTACGCAACGCGCGCGCCGCCGGGCGGATCGGCCTCAGCCGCGGCGGCAGGTCGCAGAGCGTGGGAGTGGTCGAGCTCGGGCCCGAGGAGAGCGTGCCCGTGCTGCGGCAGTACCTGCGCGAAGTCCCCGTCACGCGGCCCTACTTCGACGTGACGGCCGACTCGTCGGACGAGGAGTTCGCCGCGGAGGCGGCGCGGCATCCGGTGTTCCGGCTGGTGCCGCCGGTGTGAGGCGGTGAGGTGCCGGGCGGGCCCGCCCGGCACCGTCGGGTCACACGTCAGCAGCTCAGGTTCGAGCCGGGCGTGGTGCCGAGGAGCTGCGTGAAGGCCTTGTACCGGTCGATGCGGCTCTGGACCTGGGCGGGGTTGCCGCCGTTGCACTCCAGGGTGCCGTTGATGGCGCGGATCGTCTCGCCGAAGCCGGCGCCGTTGACCATGGCGTTGTGCGGGGTCATGGTGCCGGGGCCGCTCTGCGTGTTCCAGTACCAAAGGCCCGTCTGCCAGGCGATGGCCGGGTTCTGCTCCACCAGGTAGGGGTTGCCCAGCAGGTCGATGCCGAGCGCGTCGCCCGCGGCCTTGTAGTTGAAGTTCCAGCTCAACTGGATCGGGCCGCGGCCGTAGTAGGCGGCCTGTCCGGCCGGGCAGCCGTAGGGCTGGGTCTTGTCGCAGTAGTGCGGGTAGTTGTTCTGGTTCTGCTCGACCACGTACTTCAGGCCGCCCGTCTCATGGCTGACGTTGGCGAGGAACGCCGCGGCCTCCTGGCGCTTGACGGTGTCGCTGCCGGTGTTCGCGAAGGCGGGGTACGACTTCAGGGCGTCGGTCAGGCCCTTGTAGGTGTAGAACGAGTTCCGGCTCGGGAACATCTTGTTGAACTGCGCCTCGCTGACGACGAAGCCGGACGGGTCGGGGTTGCCCGGGTCCGTGCCGCCGCCGCAGGTGCCCTGGTCCGCCCAGACGTCGGAGCGGCCCGGAGTCTCGTTCTGGGTCCACCACTTGGCGGTCCAGTTGTGTCCGTTGTACGAGGCCGACTTGCCGCCCGTGTAGACGGACGAGGAGTTCCACGGCGCGGCGCACTCGGCGGCGGACGCCGTGGTGGCGGCCGGGCCCAGGACGATCATCGCGCCGAGCGCGGCCAGCGCGGCGGCGAAGCCGGTGATGCGTCTGATCATGCCAACTCTCCTTACGGGCGGGGAGGATGGCGGCCCGCGCCGCCATGGGGGTGCCGCGACTCAAGCGAAAATGGTCTGGACCTGTCAAGGTCTGGACCAGGACCGAATGCGTGCGACCGGTGCGGCGAGAGTGGTGCAGCCACCGTCGAAGGCGCGCCGGACAAGCCCCTCAACAGCGGTGATGGGCAGGAGAGTTGGGCCGGGCGGCGGTCCGCGACCGGAGGCGATCAAAGGTAAAACTTCCGGGCCGTCCAGCATGCGGGCCGCTGCCGCGGCTTTGACAGGGCGAAACATGGGATGTTCCCATGTCTGGCATCGGGAGTGGGAGAACAAGAGAGAAGGTGCCGACCGATGCCGTTGCGCAGTGCCGCGCGGACCAACCTCGTCGACCTGGTCATCGCCCAGATGGAGAGCCTCATCTCCGACGGCGAGTGGCAGGTGGGCGAGAAGATCCCGGCCGAGCCGCTGCTCGTGGAGCAGCTCGCGGTGGGCCGCAACACCGTGCGGGAGGCGGTCCGCGCCCTGGTGCACACCGGCATGCTGGAGCCCCGCCAGGGCGACGGCACGTATGTGCGGGCGAACAGTGACTTCGGCGCGGCCGTGCAGCGCAGGCTGCGCAGGGCGGGGGTCCTCGAGGCGTACGAGGTGCGTGCCAGCCTGGAGCGCGACGCCGCGCGCCACGCGGCGGAGCGCCGCACGGACGAGGACCTCGCGGCCCTGCGGACGGCGCTCGCCGAGCGCGGGCGGGCCTGGAGCAGCGGGGACACGGCGGCGTTCATCGACGCGGACGTGGCCTTCCACCGCACCGTCGCCGACGCGGCGCACAACACCGTCCTCGCCGAGCTGTACGGACACCTCAGCGACGCCCTGCGCGAAACGCTCCGGTCGGTCGTCGGCGCGCCCGTCCCCGACTCCGTGCGCCACCAGCTCGACGCCCACGAGGCGATCGTCGACGCCATCGAGGCGCGGGACGCGGAGGCGGCGGAGAAGGCGGTCCTCGCCCACCTCGCCGAGGGCATGGCGGCCCTGCGGGACCAGGACACCGACGCCGACGCCTCGGAGGCGAACCATGGCTGAGGGATCACGAACCGCTCCGGGGCCGACGGCCACCGGTGGGACGGCGGCCGCCGCTGCCGACTCGCGGCGGACGCAGGCCGACGGCGCGGCTGCGGAGAGGGCCGACGGGGTCGGCGCGGGCGCGACAGGCACGTCAGGTGTGACAGGCACGTCAGACGTGACAGGCACGTCAGGCGTGACAGGCACGTCAGGCGTGACAGACGCGACGGGCGCGGCAGGTGCGGCAGGCGCGTCGGCCGAAGCTCTCGGCTCCGGGGCGGCGGTCGCCGCCGAGGCCGTGGCGGACACGGCTGCCGCCGCCAAGGCTGCGCGGTCCGGCACGGCGCCCGCGCCCGCCATCGCCGCCGAGACGGCCGGTAGGCCCGGTCCGGTCGGTGGCCGCGGGGGTGACAAGGCGGGCGGCAGCCCCGTTGGGAGCGGTGTGCCCGCCGGGCGGCGGGCTCTCTGTCTCGCCCTCGGCGTCGTTCTGCTCGCGCTCAATCTGCGGCCCGCCCTGGTCGCGGTCTCCCCGCTCGCCGACACCATCCGTGACGACAGCGGCATGTCCGCCGCCGCCACCAGTCTGCTGACCGCGCTTCCGCTCCTCTGCTTCGGACTGCTCGCGCCCGTCGCGCCGCGGCTCGGGCGGCTGTTCGGGATGGAGCGGTCGCTGCTCGGCACCATGGCGCTGATCTGCGCGGGCACGGCCCTGCGCATGCTCGACTCCGTCGTCGCGCTCTTCGCGGGAACCGTCGTCATCGGCGCGGGCATCGCCGTCGCCAACGTCCTGCTGCCGGGCCTGATCAAGCGGGACTTCCCGGCCAAGGCCGGTCTGATGACGGGCCTCTACTCGATGTCCCTGTTCGGGGGCGCCGCCCTCGCGGCCGGCGTCACCCTGCCCGTCCAGCAGGCGAGCGGCATGAACTGGCGCACCACGCTGGCCTGTTGGGGCGCCCTCGCCGTCGTCGCGCTGCTCGTGTGGCTGCCGCAGATCCGGTCCCGTACGCGCGTGACCGCGGCCGCGGCGCGCCAGGCCGCCCACCCCGTACGCGGCCTGTGGCGCTCCCCGCTGGCCTGGCAGGTCACCGCGTACATGGGCCTGCAGTCCCTCAACTACTACGCGGCCGCCGCCTGGCTGCCCACCGTGTTCCAGGACGCGGGGATGGCCGCGGGCGACGCGGGCTGGATGCTCTCCTTCTCCTCGCTGCTCGGCATCGCGGGCTCCTTCCTCGCTCCGGTGATCGTCGGCAGGCGCCTGCGCTCGGGCACCCTCGCCGTCCTCGGCGCCGCGCTCTGCGCCCTCGGCTACGCGGGCCTGCTCGCCGCTCCGGTCGGCGGCGCCTACCTGTGGATGACCCTGCTCGGCCTCGGCCAGGGCGCGGCCATCAGCCTGGCGCTGCTCTTCATCGTGCAGCGGGCGCCCGACGCCCGGCACGCCGCGCAGCTCTCCAGCATGTCCCAGTGCTTCGGCTACGTCCTCGCCGCGACGGGGCCGACCGTCCTCGGTGCCGTCCACGACGCCTCGCACAGCTGGACCGTGCCGCTCGTCCTCCTCCTCGTCCTGCTCGTGCCGCAGGTCGCGGTCGGTCTCGGCGCCGCACGGGACCGGCACGTGGCGGGCATCGGCTGAGCCCCGCTCGGGCAGGATGCACCCGGTGCGCTTCTCCACGGCGCACCACAACGGAGGAGAAGGGTGCAGCGATGACCAATTCGGCTCCCGGGCGGTTCGCGATCTCACGGGCGACGCTCGACGACTGGCGTGTGGTGACGGGATGGGCGGGGGACGAGGGCTGGAACCCGGGCCTCGCCGACGCCCCCTCGTTCTTCGCGCAGGATCCCGAGGGGTTCTTCATCGGGCGCCTGGACGGCGATCCCGTCTCCGCGATCTCGGTGGTCAACTACGGGGACAGCTACGCCTTTCTCGGGTTCTACCTCGTCCGCCCCGACCGGCGAGGCCACGGCTTCGGCCTCGCCACCTGGCAGACCGCGCTCGCGCACGCCGACGGCAGGACCGTCGGCCTCGACGGGGTCCCCGCCCAGCAGGGCAACTACCGCCGCTCCGGGTTCACCTGGAAGCACGGCACCCAGCGCTACATCGGCCCGCTGCCCACGAACGGCGTGCCCGACCGGCACGTGCGCCCCGTCGAGGCCGCGGGCCTGCGCGCGCTCATGGCGTACGACAGCGCGTGTCTGCCCGCCGACCGGCCCCGCTTCCTGGAGTCCTGGCTCGCCGCCCCCGGCCACCGCGCCCTCGCCCGCATCGTCGACGGCAGGCTCACCGGGTACGGAGTGATCCGCCCGGGCCGCGACGCCCTGCGCGTCGGGCCGCTGTTCGCGGACACCCGCGCCGACGCCGAGGCGCTCCTGGACGCGCTGGCCGCGGAGGCGGACGGCGCGCCTGTGGCGATGGACGTGCCCGAGACCAACGCGGAGGCCGTCGCGCTCGCCGAGGCGCGCGGGATGAAGCCCACGTTCGACACCGCCCGCATGTACACGGGCCCGATCAGGGCGTACGCCGAGGAGCGCGTCTTCGGCGTCACCTCGCTGGAACTCGGCTGAGCGGCACGGGTCGACTTCCCGCCGGCGCACGCCCGCAGCGGCTTTCCCGCGCCCCTCGACGGGCGCGGGAGAGTGTTGACCTCAAGTTTGCTTGAGGTCCTAACGTTCCTCGCATGAGCATGGAAACCACCGCATGGACCCAGCTGCACAGCGTCATGAACGCACAGCAGGACCGCCGCCCCTTCGCCCGCGCCACGCTGCGCCGCATCGGCACCTTCGCGAGGCCCCACCGCAGACGCATCTGGCAGTTCGTGCTGCTCAGCATCGTCACCGCACTGCTCGCCGTGGCGACTCCCGTCCTCGCGGGGAGCGTCGTCGACGCCATCGTCAACGGCCGTGACTCCTCCGTCGTCGTGCGGTACGCCCTGCTCATCGCCGTCATCGCGCTCGCGGAGGCCGGCCTCGGGCTGCTGAGCCGCTGGTTGTCGGCGAACCTCGGCGAAGGCCTGATCCTCGATCTGCGCACCGCCGTCTTCGACCACGTACAGCGCATGCCCGTCGCCTTCTTCACGCGCACCCGCACGGGCGCCCTCGTCAGCCGCCTCAACAACGACGTGATCGGCGCGCAACGGGCGTTCAGCAACACACTGTCCGGCGTCGTCGGGAACGTGGTCACGCTGGTCCTGACCCTCGGTGTCATGCTCACTCTTTCGTGGCACATCACCCTGCTCGCCCTGGTGCTGCTCCCGGTCTTCATCGTGCCCGCGCGCCGCATGGGCTCCCGGATGGCCAAGCTCCAGCGCGAGGCCGCGCACCACAACGCCGCCATGGGCACCCGGATGACCGAGCGCTTCTCCGCGCCCGGCGCCACCCTCATCAAGCTCTTCGGCAGGCCCGGCGACGAGTCCGCCGAGTTCGCCGCGCGAGCCCACCGGGTGCGGGACATCGGCGTCCGCACCGCCATGGCGCAGTCCACGTTCATCACCGCCCTCACACTGGTGTCGGCCCTCGCGCTCGCGCTGGTCTACGGCCTCGGCGGGTACTTCGCGCTGGAGGGGACGCTGGAGGCGGGCGCCGTCGTCTCGCTGGCCCTGCTGCTCACCCGGCTGTACGCGCCGCTGACGTCCCTGGCCGGGGCGCGCGTCGAGGTCATGAGCGCGCTGGTCAGCTTCGAGCGCGTCTTCGAGGTGCTCGACCTGAAGCCGCTCATCGCCGAGAAGGACGACGCGGTGGCCGTGCCCGAGGGGCCCGTCGCCGTCGAGTTCGACAACGTGCGGTTCGGCTACCCGGCCGCCGACAAGGTCTCCCTCGCCTCCCTCGAAGAGGTCGCCTCGCTCGACACCCGCGGCGGCGAAGAGGTCCTGCACGGCCTGTCGTTCCGCGCCGAGCCCGGGCAGACCGTCGCGCTCGTCGGGTCCTCCGGCGCGGGCAAGTCGACCATCGCGCAACTGCTGCCGCGGCTGTACGACGCCGACGAGGGCACCGTCCGCATCGGCGGCGTCGACGTACGCGACCTGTCAGCCGCGTCCATGCGGGCCACCCTGGGGATGGTCACGCAGGACGGCCACCTCTTCCACGAGTCCGTCCGCGCCAACCTGCTCCTCGCGCGGCCCGACGCGAGCGAGGACGACCTGTGGGACGTGCTGGGCCGGGCCCGCCTCGACGACCTCGTGCGGTCCCTGCCCGACGGCCTGGACACCGTCGTCGGCGAGCGCGGCTACCGCCTCTCCGGCGGCGAACGGCAGCGGATGACCATCGCGCGGCTGCTCCTCGCCCGGCAGCGGGTCGTCATCCTCGACGAGGCAACGGCCCACCTCGACAACACCTCGGAGGCCGCCGTCCAGGAGGCCCTCGCCGAGGCCCTCGAAGGCCGCACCGCCGTGGTGATCGCCCACCGGCTCTCCACGGTGCGCTCCGCCGACCAGATCCTCGTCGTCGAGGCGGGGCGCATCGTGGAACGCGGCACGCACGAGGAACTCCTCGAACTGGGCGGGCGGTACGCGGAGTTGTACCGGACGCAGTTCGCCAAGGGGACGGACGCCCCGGCGGCCGGGGACGCGGAGGCCGTGCCGGTGGGCTGAGGGGAGTCCCTCGTACCGCAAGCCGTGGCCAGACGTCCACCAGGAGTTCATTGGTTCCCCACCAACCACACCCCCTCCCGTGAGAGAAACCCCCTCATGTGCGATGACGAGTTGATACCGCCGAGCGCGGACATGACGGAGGAACAGTGGCTGCGGGCGGACCCACAGCTCGCCGAAGGGCCGGTGGGGGAGCGGGTCCGGCAGATGCGGGCCGTGCGGAGGCGGTCCGTGCTCGGCGGTGTGGTCGCGGGCGCCGCGGCGCTGACGGTCCTGCCGGGGGCGCAGCCGCCCGCGGCGGCGGCCGAACGCGCGAAGGACGGCAAGTTCCCCCTGCCGACCGCGCCGAACCGGTCAGGTGAGTACGCGGTTCTCCTCACCGGTGACGCCGGCACCGGCGAGGAGGCGCAGCACGCGGTGGCCGCCGCGGCCCGCGAGGTGTGCCGCGCGGAGGGCGTGTCCGTGGCGGTCGGCCTCGGCGACAACATCTACGAGAACGGCCCCGAGTCGGACCACGACTCGGAGTTCCGCACCAAGTTCGAGGACCCCAACTCCGGCCTGGACATGCCCTGGTTGATGGTCCTCGGCAACCACGACTGCTCCGGCCTGATCCCGGGCAGCGGCGGCGACCCCTCGCGCGGTGACCGAGAGGTGTCGTACGCGAAGGGGTCGCGGCGCTGGTACATGCCGAGCCGCTACTACAACGTGGCGCTGCCGTCCGCCGCGGGCACGTCCGCCACCGCGAACGGCCAGGGCGATCCGCTCGTGGAGTTCTTCGCGATGGACACCAACCCCGTCACCTCGTACGTCATCCAGACGGACCCGCACTACCGGTGGAACGGCCCGTACATGCGCGAGCAGCGCGCGTGGCTCGACGGCGCGCTCAAGGCGTCGCGGGCCCGCTGGAAGATCGTGCTCGGCCACCACCCGTACCTGAACAACGGCAAGCACGGCAGCGCCGGTTCGTACGACGGCTTCGTCATCGGCAACTACACCAGCGGCATCCACCTCAAGGAGATCTACGAGGAGGTGGTGTGCGGCCGCGCCGACCTGATCCTCTCCGGCCACGACCACACCCTGCAGATCCTGGAGCCCACCACCCGCACCGGCGGCACCCGGCAGATCGTGTGCGGTGCCGCGGGCAAGGCCGGGGACGGCAAGGCCCACTTCGACCACCCGGCGACCTGGCAGAACTTCTCGGACCACGGCTTCATGATCCTGAAGGTGTCGCAGCGGGCGATGACCGTGGACGCGTACACGGTGGACGTCGCCACGCGCCGGGCCCGCAGGGTGCACCGCATGCGCACGGCGACGCCGGTGGGCCGCTAGGGCGCCGGAGAGGAAGGCGCGGCCCGGGCGCGCGTGGCCCGGGCCGCGGGAGCGTCAGAGCGAGGCGCCGACGAGGAGGGCGAGGTCGATGAGGCGGTTGGAGTAGCCCCATTCGTTGTCGTACCAGCCGACGACCTTGACCTGGTGGTCGGTGACGCGGGTGAGTTCGGCGTCGAAGATGCAGGAGGCGGGGTCGCCGGCGATGTCGGTGCTGACGATGGGGGCTTCGGTGTAGGAGAGCAGGCCCTTGTGGCGGCCGGTGGCGGCGGTCGCGTAGGCCTCCTTGATTTCCTGGAGTGAGGTGGTGCGGCTGGGGGTGATGGTGAGGTCGGTGACGGAGCCGGTGGGGACGGGGACGCGCAGGGCGAAGGCGTCCATGCGGCCGGCGAGTTCGGGCATGACCAGGCCGATGGCTTTGGCGGCGCCGCTGGAGGTGGGGATGATGTTGAGGGCGGCGGCGCGGGCGCGGCGGAGGTCCTTGTGGGGGGCGTCCTGGAGGTTCTGGTCCTGGGTGTAGGCGTGGACGGTGGTCATCATGCCGGCGTCGATGCCGACGGTGTCGTGCAGGACCTTGGCCAGGACGGCCAGGCAGTTGGTGGTGCAGGAGGCGTTGGAGATGATGGTGTGGCGGTCGGGGTCGTAGGCGTCTTCGTTGACGCCGAGGACGAGGGTGATGTCCTCGCCGCTGGCGGGGGCGGCGATGATGACCTTTTTGGCGCCGCCGTCGATGTGGGCGCGGGCGCG
>NZ_JBVHLZ010000023.1:0-61449 GCF_055558735.1 Streptomyces sp. NPDC025651 | reverse complement strand
AGCGCGGCCCGGGGGTGGGGATGGTGACCGCCGTGCGGTCACGCACCGTGCACGCCGTGGCCGTCCGGTTGGGGACGATCCCCGCGCCCGGCCGTTGGCCGGGCGCGGGGTCGGGGCGGGGTCCGTCACCACCCGGCCCCTGGTAACAGTCGACCCCCGAGCGGAGGTCCGCGCGGGGGTCGATGTCGTCGCCGCCGACCGTAGCGCACGGGCGCGGCCGGTGTCACCGCCTTCAGGTTTGGCGCGACGAGCCCCCGGTGGGCGCTCCCGTCCCGGCGCAGCCCGTCGCGGGGCGCGGGCCGCCATCCGCCGACCGGCGCGTTTCGGTGCAAACCGCGCGCAGCGCCGTACCGGCCGAGGCCCCCCAATGCGGGCCGGAGCCCCATCGAAAAGGTCTCTTGGACTGCCTCTCACGCGCCATGGAACCTCCGATTCCGACCCTCTTCAGCCTTAGGTCATCGGACCCCGAATCTTCCCTTGATCATCTCGACCACCTACACACCGTAATTCCCCTTCTCACTACATCAATCCCCACACCTATGCATCACGATCCAATGGCTACCGATGATCTTGAAAACCGCTTACCCTGAGTCGCGATGTTGTCGATCAGTGCAGGCTCAGATCCCGGCTACCTGACCAAGGAGGTCAGTGCCGGTGCCGAGCACTACTACCTGCGCTCCATCGAGCTGCAGGGCGAGCCGCCCGGCTACTGGCTCGGCGACGGCACCGCGGACCTGGGGCTGTCCGGGCAGATCGACAACGAGGTCTTCACGGACCTGTTCACCGACTTCGTGGACCCGCGGAAGCGGGACGAGATGTACGCCCGCCTCGCCGCGATCCCGCACGAGGAGGGCAGCGAGGCGTACGCCAAGGCGGAGAAGCAGATCCGCAAGGAGTGCCGCCTTGGGGACGCGCCGCGCTCCTACGAGAAGGCGTACGAGAAGCGGCTGGCGAAGAACCTCGCCGCCGCCGAGGCCAAGGCCCCGGGCGGGGTGCTGAGCCCCGAGCGGGTCAAGGCCATCGAGATCAGCACCCGCAAGGAGTCACCCTCCGCGACGCACTACTACGACCTCACCTTCAGCGCCCCGAAGTCCTGGTCGGTGGCGCACGCCTCGCTCCAGATCAAGGCCGCCGAGGCGCGCGAGGCCGGCGACCTGGAGGGTGCCGAGCGGTTCAGCAAGCAGGCCGACCAACTGTGGGACTGCTGGAAGTCGGGCGTGCAGGCCGGGATCGAGCACATGCAGGAAGAGGCCGGGTACACCCGCAAAGGCCACCACGGGCAGAAGGTCGACGGGCGGACCAGCGGCGAGTACGTCAAGACCGACAAGTTCATCGTCGGGGCCTTCGCGCAGCACACATCGAGGCAGGACGACCCCCAACTTCATGTCCATGCTCCCGTCCTGAACAAAGTTCTGTGCCGCGAGACGGACCCCGTCACCGGCCGCGAGCGCGAGGTGTGGCGGGCGCTGGACGGCACCGGCCTGTACCGGCACAAGCAGGCCGCCGGGCACCTCGCCGAGCGGGTCGCCGAGCAGGAGCTGGAGCGGGTAATGGGCTGGCGGGTGGAGATGCGCCCGGACGGCAAGGCCCGCGAAATCGTCGGCATCGACCAGGACCTGCGCGACAGCTTCAGCAGCCGCCGCGTCGCGATCACCGCCGAGGTCGGCGACATCAGCAAGGCGTTCGAAGAGAAGTACGGCGTCGCCCCCTCCCCGTACACGCTGGCCCGGATCAGCGAGGACGTCAGCCTCAAGCAGCGCAAGGGCAAGAAGCACGACGCGGTGTCCCGCGAGACGCTGCTGGAGCGCTGGGAGGAGTCCAACAAGGCCCGCTTCCGCGAGTCGCTCGCCGAGGTCCCCGACCGGATCGCCCACGAGTCGGCCGTCCACGACCTGCACCGGCCCGCCAAAGAGTTCAACGCCGAGGTCATCCAGCGCCGGGCAATCGCCGCGGTCCAGGAGCAGCGGCCGACCTGGACGCGCCCCGACCTCATCGTCGAACTCAACCGCCAGCTGCCCGACACCCTCGGGGGCCTGGACCGCCAGCAGGTCCGCGACCTGCTCAACCAGCTCGCCGACGACGCCCTGTCCCCCACCGCCGACAACGGCGTGATCTGCACCAAGGCGCCCGCCCTGGTCGAGATCGCCCCCGAGCTGCAGCGCACCGACGGCACCTTCAAGTACGACCCGAACCCGAAGACCTTCGACCGGTACGCCACCGAGGCCCACCTCAAGGTCGAGGAGCGGCTGGCCGAGTTCGCGGGCAAGAAGGGCGCTCCCACCGTCCCGGCCGAGCTGGTCGAGGAGGTCATCGCGCGCCGCGGCCTCAAGGGCAAGCAGGCCGAGTTCGTGAGGGAAGCCGCCACCTCCGGCCGCAAGGTCGACCTGCTGGTCGGCCCCGCCGGCGCGGGCAAGTCCTACACGATGGCCGCCCTCACCGAGGTCTGGGAAGCCCACGAGAACCGGCAGGTCATCGGCCTCGCCAGCGGCGAGCGCGCCGCCCAGGTGCTGAACGACGAAGGCATCGAGAACGTCGCCAACATCAGCATCCTGCTGACCGCGAACAAGGCGCTGTCCGAAGGCAGGACGTTCCCTGGCGCCGAGAAATACCGCATCCCCAAGGGTGCTCTGGTCATCGTCGACGAGAGCGGCATGACCAACAGCCGCGACATGGACCAGGTGCGGGCGCTTATCGAGGCCGCGGGCGCGAAGTGTGTCCCGGCCGGTGACCACCACCAGCTGACGTCCGTGGGCGCGGGCGGCACGTTCGCGGCGTGGGTCGAGGATGCTCCCGGCGTGCACGTCCTCGACGAGGTGCGGCGCTTCCGCGACACCGACCCGAAGACCGGCGAGAAGACCGTGCGGCAGTGGGAGGCCGACGCCTCCCTGCAGCTACGCAAGGGCAACGGCGAGTGCCTCGCGGAGTACGAGCTGCACGGTCGGTTCGACGGCGGCGAGGCCGAGGAGATGACCAACAAGGCGTACCGGGCGTGGCTGACCGACCACTTCGCCAAGAAGAACCCGCTGCTCATCGCCTCCGACAACAAGCAAGTCGCCGAGCTGTCCGCGCGGGTCCGCGCCGACCTGGTTCTCGCTGGTGAGGTCTCCGAGCACGGCGTTGTCCTCCGTACCGTCCGCGAGGAGTACGGCGGCGTAGAGACCAAGGCCGGTGTCGGCGACAAGATCCAGATGCGCCGCAACAACCGACGGATCACGGCGGAGAACGGCGACTTCGCCACCAACCGCGTCGTCGCAGCGGTGACCGGCATCAGTGACAACGGCGCGCTCATGGTGCAGCTCGAGGACGGCGCGAAGATGCACCTGCCCGCCTCCTATGTCACCGAGCACGTCGAGCTGGCGTACGCGGCCACGGTCTACGGCGCCCAGGGCCGCACCGTCGGCGTGTGCCACTCGCTGGTGGACGAGTCCACCAACCGCGAGGCGCTGTACGTCATGCTCACCCGCGGCGAGGCTGACAACCGCGCGTGGGTCATCACGCACCGGGCCGAGCAGAACCTCAAGAGCGAGGAGATCCCGCACCACCTCGCGAAGCTGGACGGAGTCCTGCAGCGCACCGGCCTGGAGCCGACCGCGACGAAGGTGATCGAGGCCGAGCTGGAGCGCCGGGAGAACCTCGCCGTGCTCGAGCCGGCGTGGTCGGGCGTCAAGGAGCAGGACGCCGCCAAGCGATACGGCACGGTGCTGCTGCAGACGATGGGCGAGGCCGACTACGAGCGGGCCGCGTGCAGCGAGGCGTACGGCACGCTGCTGCGGCTGGCCCAGTACGTCGAGGAGCAGGGCGTCGACGTCGAGGACCTGCTGGTGCGCACCGTGCGCTCGCGGGAGCTGGAGACCGCCGAGGACGTCAGCAAGGTGCTGCACGACCGGTTGAAGAAGTCGTTCAACCTGATCCAGCGCGACGAGCGGAAGGCCGAGGAGACCGAGCAGCGCGAGGCGGTCGCCGAGCAGGCCCGCAAGGTCGACGAGGCGATCGGAGCCGCCCAGACTCCGGTGGACCCGGAGCAGCTGCGGGACCTGGTCGAGGCCGGGGCCCCGTCCGAGACGCACACCGAGCTGATGAAGCAGACCCTGGCCATGCAGATGGGTGTCGAGACCCTGCAGGCCGGGACGGGCGAGGAGGCACTTGCCCAGCAGGAGGCGCAGCTGGCCGCCGTCCTCAAGGCCGCCGAGGAGATGGCGGACTCCGAGGTCGAGCAGCTGGTCGACGCCCCCGAGCCGGGGACCGATGCCGCGCCGGCGCCCGAGGACAACCCGCACTTCGCCGAGCTGATGAAGCAGCAGGAGGCGTTCAGCCAGGGGGTGGAGGTCCTGCACGCCGGGCAGGACAGCGAGGTCCGTGCGCGGCAGGACGCCGAACACGCGGCCCGCCGCGAGGCGATGGACTCCTACACCGCACGCACGCCGCAGCTCGACGGCGACCTGGGCCGGATGATGCAGGAGTGGGCCGTCGAGATGGACGAGCGCACTGAACGGCTGGGCCGCCGCGTCGCCGAGGACCCGCCCGCGTGGGCCCTCGACCGGCTGGGCCCGGTGCCCGAGGACCCGATCGCGCGCGCCGACTGGGAGCAGAAGGCCGGCCGCGTCGAGCGCTACCGCGAGGCGCACGGATACGACCACGAGACCACCGCGATCGGCCAGGCCCCGCCGAAGGGATCGGTCGAGGCGTACGCCGACTGGGAGCGTGCGCGCTGGGCGCTGGGGGTCGACGAGCGGGAGGCCGACATCGCCCGCGCGTCCGACGAGACGCTGCAGCAGATGGTCGAGCGGGCCGAGCGCGAGGAGTCGTGGGCGCCGCCGTACGTGGGCGACGAGATGCAGGCCGCGTACACCGCCGAGCGGAAGTTCGCCGACCAGGCCACGCAGCTGCGGCTCAACGCCGAGAGCATGGCGGTGAAGGAGGCCGCCGAGCACGAGGGGCACGTCAACGACGTGATGCACGCCGCGGCCATGGCAGGCGGCTACACCTACCCCCAGATGTGGCTGAACCAGGTGACGGAGCTGCAGCAGGCGACCACGCTCCAGGCCCACATCGACCCGTCGGAGCTGGCCCGCGACACGCTGGACCGCGCGGAGACCTCGCAGGGCATCGCCGAGACGATGGGCGAGCGCGCCCAGCAGCTGCGGGAGATCCACGAGACCCGCGAGCGCTGGGCGGAGGAGACGCAGCCCGTACGCGACGAGGCCGACCTCGCACGCCTCGAGCTGGAGCGCCGTACCCCCGAGATGGAGCCCGAGCCGGAGACGGCGGACACTGCCACGACCACGGCTCCGACGCCGCAGCCCTCGACCCAGGACGAGCTGCTGCTGGCCATGGAGCAGGCCCACCAGGCGCAGCAGATCCTCGCCGAGCGGGCCGCCGAACGCGCCGAACGCGAACAGCAGCAGGTCGCGCAGCCGGAACTCTCGGAGGAGCAGGAGCGCGAGCGCCTGGACCGAGCCTTCGACTACGAGGACGAGTACGCGCGCATCGGACGGGACCTGGCCACCGCCGAACACGACACCGGGCCCGCGGGTCCCGCCGCGCCCGAGCCTGCTGCTCCGGAGCCTGCCCCGGCCGCGCCCGAACCGGCCCCGGCACCGGAGCCACCGGCCCCCGCACCGCCCGCACCGGACTTCGACCACGACATCGACATGTGACGTCCAGGCTGCTGACTCGTTGAGCCCTCTAGCTGGGGAGAGCTAGAGGGCAGCCGGTAACTGCCTTCGCCAGAAGGCGGATTGGGGATCTGCCTTCCATGGGTGTTGCAGGTGAAACAGCTTCGGGAACACGCTGCTCTGGCTGTGTGTCAGAGGGCTTGGCTAGCGTGCCGTCATGACTGACGACGCGTGGTGGAGGAATCCGGCGGCCTTCCCCTCGGGATGGGAAGGCCGCACAACCCCGACGCCTGCGGCGAAGCCTGCCGCACCGCCACGGGATTTGCCCCAGGGGATCGTGCGCACGCGCCAGGAGTTGGAGCAGCTTCGGGACGACGCCCTGGCTCGACAGGGCGGGGATCCCCTGTATGCCGGTGCGATCTGGTGTTCCCCGAGTGGGACTCCCAGCGCTCTCGAAGGGATTGTCGACACCACTCGGTGGCTGCTCGGCGAGCGGCTGTATGCGCCGTTCTCCCGGGAGATCGGCACCTATCCCGATCTTCCGATCGGATCGGTCTTGCTGGATGCCGAGGACTGCATCTTCGAGTACCGGTGGCACGACGTATCGGAGTGGTACGCCGGCGGCGTGAAGCGGACGATCAGCTGGGCGCGTTCGGCCGAGGAGCAGCGCCCTCTCTTCGAGAGCGAGTAAGCGGTCAGCTGTCACCGCTGTGGCCCGCCCCTCTGGGGCGGGCCACACGCGTGTCAGGGCGCTTTGGTGCATGGATCTCTGCCGTGCCCATAGGCTCGCGACATGCTCATTGTGAATGCCAGTCCCAGGACGGCCGGGAAGACGACGGACACCGCCTGGCTCGGGCACGCCCTCCAGGAGCACGGGCTCGAGGTCGAAGGGTTCGACGCGGACCACAGCATGCAGTTCTGGGACTGGTCACAGGCCGGGAAGTTCACCTTCCCCGTCCAGCGCAAGGCGACCGCCCGCTTCCACGAAGAGGTCGAACTCCCCAAGGGGAAGATCAGCCTGGTGGACTGCGGGCACAGCGAGAACCACCCGGCCATCACCGACAGCCTGTTCAAGATTGCCGACCTGGTGATCCTGCACATGTCCCCCACCCGGGCGGACTGGCTGCGCGTGGAGAAGCCGCCAGAGGCCACCCCCTTCAAGGACATCGTGACGCGCAGCGCGGTCTTCCGGCAGGACGGCAAGCCGCCGAAGGCATGGGTGCTCCTCAACCGGTGCTCACCCAGCAGCAAGCGCCACGAGGGCATGACGAAGTACTACGCGGAGCGCATGGAGCGCGCGGGCTGGAACGTGTTCGACACAGTGATCCCGAACGTGGGCCTGTACGCGCAGAGCATGAACTTCCCGATCACCGGGGCGAAGGACACGCCCTTCGGCGAGCTGGTCGTCGAGATGCGGGAGAAGGGACTGCTGCCGTGAGCGTCAACTACAAGAAGCTCATGGAAGAGGAGGCGCGGGCCGAGGCGGAGGCGCAGGCCGAACGCGAGCGCCTGGCCGCAGAGCAGGACCACGAGGACACGGCGGCGCCCGAGGCCGAGGCCGAGGCCGCGGTGCCGACCGTCCCCGCGCCGGGCGGGGAGGCCGCCCCGGCAGTGCCGGCCGCCCCGGTGGAGCCCTACCGGCCGCAGCCGTTCACGCCGGATCTGCTGCCCGAGCCCCGGGAGATTGCCGCCGAGGGCGAGCTGACGCCGGAGGAAGCCGACGAGCTGGGCCACTGCGAGGCCGCGTACGGCAACGCCAGCAAGGCCGAGTGGATGAAATGGAAGGCCGCGCACGCCGTCCGCTCCAGGCGCCTGTACCGGCGAGGCGGGCGGACGTGGCCGGAGTACTGCGAGTTCTGGTTCGGCGAGTCTGAATCCGAGGTGAACCGCCGGATTCAGCAGTGGCCTCTGCTCAAGACCATCACTGAGCAGCAGGATCGCCCGCGGTCGATCCCCGACTCGCATGTGCAGCGGCTGCTGCCCCTGGTCGAGACACACGGCGAGGAGCTGACCGCCTTCGCCTATGTGGAGATGCGCCGGTGGGGCGCCGACCGCAAGGTGCGGATCACCGCCGATGTGGTCGGGCAGGTGGTCGAGTTGGCGAAGACCGCCGAGGCGCCGACGCTGGCGACCGCGAACCTCTTCCAACAGGCCATCGAGGCGAAGCCGAGCAGCAAGAAGAAGCGCGTCGAGGTCGAGCCGGAGACCCTGCCCGAGGACGGCTCCGGTACGGATGGCCCGGGGGTGGATGAGACCGGGAGTCACCCAAATTTGGGTGGCCAGGAGCCGCACACGGACGCGGGTACGGCAGGCGACGAGGAGCACCAGGAGCAGGACGCCGAGACCGCCGACGACGGGCCCAGCGGGGACCAGGAGCAGGACGTCGACCCGCGCGCGGAGCGGGCTGCGACCGCGGCGAACATGCTGTCGGGGATGTGCGAGGGCTTCCTCATCGACGGGGGCGCAGTGCTGCAAAGCGCCCGTACGGAGACGCTCAAGACGATCGTCGAGGCCACCCGCACTCTCGCCGAGGCCGCTGAGGCGGAGCTGGCCAAGCGCTGACCGGGTCCGTGCACGCCGAGGGGGAGTCACCCAAATTCGGGTGACTCCCCCTTCATCGTCCAGCCGGGCGGTCAGTCGCCCTTCTTCTCCTTCGGCTCCTTCTTCGGCCGCCGAGCGACGAACTCCTCGACGTAGTCGTCCAGGCCGCCGTCCTCGAACGCGGTCTCGTCTGCGCCAGCGGGGACTTCATGGAGCATCGTCCGGTCCTCGACCTTGTGGCCGCACCGGAACAGCTCGGAGTTCAGGACGCTGGGGCCCAGGATGTTGTCCCTGATGAAGGGCCACCAGCGGGCGTGCCATTCGGCGGCCCGGGTCGGCGGCGCGGTGGGCTCGCGCGACCAGTCGTGGAAGTGGGCCAGCCAGGTCAACTGGATGCGCAGCTGCGGGTGTTCGTACCAGCAGGGCCGCCAGTGGTCGCGGGCGTACATCGGGTACAGGGTTTCCCGGCACCACTTGATGAGCCAGACCCACAGCTCACGGGCCCGCTCCTGGTCGGCCGTGGTCCAGTCCGGGGTGGGCGGGGGCTTGTCCTCCTTCGGCTTCTCCTCCAGCTTCTGGATCTTCTCCATGATGTCGGCGAGCGCCTCATGGATGCCCGCGATCGAGCTGGACGGGTCCTTGCCCTCCAGCTTCGTGACCCGGTCCTCCAGGAGGGCGACGTCCCCGACCACACCGGTGAGCATCTTCTCTGGGATGGTGGCCATCTAGAACGCTCCGAAGTTTCGTTCCCGGCGCGGCGGGGTGTCCTGGGCGTCGGTGCTCTCGTCCGTGTCCGCCGCCGCAGGCTCCAGGGGGATCTCCTCTTCCAGGTGGACCGTCGGCGTCGAGGCCGGGGCCGCCGGCATCGGCGCGGGCTCGCTCGGCTCCGGCTGCGGGACGGAGTCGACGGTCTCGCCGGGGACGATCCGCAGGTGCTCGCGGGGGCCGGGAAGACCGCCCGCCGACCAGCCGCTGACCGCCGGGGCGGAGGTCCACGGGCTGGTGGCCGGGGGCGTGGGTGCCCACGGCTCCTCGACGACCGGCTCCATCGGTGCCGTCCAGGCGCTCGCCGGAGCCGCGGGCGCGGTCCAGGCGTTCGCCGCCGTCGCGGCCGGGGCGTGGGGCGGCATCGCGGGCATCGCCGGGGCGGCCGGCGCAGGGGCGGGCATCGACCACGGGTCGTCGGCCGGGGCCGTCGCGGGTGCGGCGGGCGGCATGGTCCACCCAGCCGGGGCGGGCACGGTGACCTTGGCCTTGCGCTGGCGGGCCTTGAACGCCTCGCGGGCCGCCTTCTTGTTGCTCCTGGCCAGCTTCTTGATGTCCTTGCGCTTCCAGGCCGCCGTGTAGCGGGCCACGACCGGGCCTTTCAGGTGACGGCGGAAGATCAGGACCTCGCCCTCATCCATGTACATGATGTCCGCGACCGTCATGGTCGGTTCCTTGACGTACCGGTAGCTGTGGCTGGTGGTCGTCGTCCCGTTCGGGCCCGGCCCCTTGGAGCCGGTCTCTTCCTTGACGCGCTTGGTGCCGGTGAGCTTGCTCATCGACTCCAGGTGGTCGTCGCCCTTGAGGCCGCCGAGGACCAGTCCGGTGCAGTTGTCCCAGATGGTCGCGGCGCCGTTGTGGCCCCACCGGTCGCGGATCTGTCCCCGGGACTGGAACGCGGAGTGCACGGTGATGCCCTTGCCGCGGCTGTCGGCCGTCCACTTCTCCAGCGGCACGGGGCAGATCAGCGCGGCCTCGTCGGGCACGAGGGTCAGCGGCGGGTCGTTGCGCTCGCCAGGCTGCGTCGCGGACCGGCGCTTCGCGGCCTCGTAGATGTCACCGACCAGCGTGGTGAACAGCGGGCCGATGCCGCCGATGCCGGTGTCCTCGCCCAGGATGTACACGGTGTCCACGCCGGACTCGATGAACTGCTGGACGTCGAACTGCGGCACGTCCGGGCGGTGCGCGTCGGCGACCGCCTGCGCGATGACCGGCAGGGAGAGGCACTCGAAGGTAGTCGACAAGGTCAGGAAGACGTTGTCCAGGGTGGTCGTCTTGGAGCGGCTGTCCGGTGCTGCGGCGGCCTGGGTCTGGTTCAGGTCGTCCGCCCATCCCGGAGGGGCCTGGTGTGCGTAGTCCTCGAAAATCTTGGTGGCCGGGGTCTCCAGCGGCTTCTTCGACCAGCGGGCCACGTCCAGCAAGGACAGGCCCGCCATGTCGGCCGCCCAGAGGAAGGACTTGAGGACCTTGAACGACTGGTTGTTCCAGAAGTTCCTGTTCTCCATGCCGTTGGTGATGTCCGAGCCGTCGAGCAGGTACTTGGCCCGGCGGATGGCCACCTCGGGGTTCTTGCAGCCGATGACCGGGTCCCACAGCAGGTTCGAGGGGAACTTCTCCTCCCCCAGCCGCATCGGGTTGAAGATCCAGATGCGGGCACCGGCCTTCTGACGGGCCTCTGCAGTCAGCCGCACGATGTCGGGCTTCGTGCTGGTCGCCAGCACTGACCCCGGGGCGTCGATGATGAAGTTGCCCAGCAGCGCGGTCTTGCCGCCGCCCATCGGCGCGATGGTGACCGTGCTGTCCTCGATCGGCGACCAGATCTCAATGCCGGTCTTGCGGTCCCTGCCCAGGCGGAAGCCGAGTTCCGTGGTGGGGATCTGACGAGCCGGAACGTGCTCCAGCGACGGGCGCAGCGTCTTGCGCTTCTTCTTCTTCACCAGGGCAGCGCGGCTGACGTTCTTGCGGATCGCCCGGGGCGGGGCGAAGCCGTCGCTCTCCCCGCCGCCCAGGCCGCCGAGGAACGCGCCCTCCTTCAGCCACATGTAGCCCGCCCCGGCGAGCCCGAGCGTCATGGCGCTGGCCAGCAGCGGCTGCGCGGCGAAACCGGCGCCGACAGCCTCGCCGACCGTGCCGCCGATCTTGCCCATGATGTCGAGGACCTCGCCGAAGCTGGGTCCGCCCCCGTCGGCGGGCGTCTCACCGGCCGCGAGGAAGGTGGCGGGCACGCCGGCGCCGAGCGCGGTGTAGCGGGCCGGTCGGCCCCGCAGCTGCTGCTCGATGCGCGAGAGCGGGGCGGGGGTGCGCATCGGGTCGAAGACGTACGTGTCCTTCGGAGGCCACTCGGTCATGGTGCCGGTGGGCGGAAGGCCGGGCATCCGCGTGGTGGTCGTGCACACCGGGATGCCCGGGGTGGCGTCGGTCGCGGTCTTGTCTGTGGTGGTCGTGCTGCTGTCCCTTACTGTGTCGTTCACGAAGGTCTCCTTCGTCGGGGCCCCGGTGCTGTAGCCGCCAAGCTCTTCAAGCACCGGGGCCACTCCAGTTGGTATACGTCCCTGGACTGACAATCGCCGCATGGTTATCGCCCATCGTTACTGACCTGCTGCGACCTATGCCGCAGCTTCCCGCCGGGCGGGAAGACGAGGGCAGATTGCCCGCCAGACCGGACACCTCCGTCGCGGGCGCGACTTGCTGTCCGGTGCCTTCACCGCCTGCGGTGGTCACCGCTTGAAGCAGCTTGAAGGCGCGGGCCTGTGGATAGTTTCCGGCGATTTCCCAGAGGCAGGCCGTCGCCTGTGGACGGGTGATCACGCCGTGGCCCTGGCGTGTTCGTCGGCCTCGACCTGGTCGTCCTC
The DNA here is from genome assembly GCF_055558735.1 of Streptomyces sp. NPDC025651. Lineage (NCBI taxonomy): Bacteria > Bacillati > Actinomycetota > Actinomycetes > Kitasatosporales > Streptomycetaceae > Streptomyces > Streptomyces sp. NPDC025651. The sequence goes on along the minus strand of NZ_JBVHLZ010000023.1, from coordinate 49,676 downwards.
GCCGCGCGGCGAGGGCACGTCCCCGTCGCCCTCGGACTGCAGGGCGTCCTCTTTCTCGATATCGGAGATGTGGCCGCGCACCGCGTCCACGCCAAGCTCCAGCTCGAACCGTGCGATGAGGTGCCTGGCCAGTTCCCGGATCGAGTTCCGGGGGCCCTTGGCATCCGTGATCTCCTCCGGGGCCATGGACTCCAGCAGCTCACGGATGCGCTGGCGGCTCTCCCCTGCGGCGCCGCGTGAACCGCCGTTGATGCGGGTGTCGATCCGGCCGGGCTGCTTCGGCGCCTTCGCCGGAACACCCGCCGCCTGCAGGGATTCGAGCGCGGCCAGGCGCTCCTCCAGGCGCAGCGCCTTGTCCCGCTCCTCACGGGCCCTGTCCCCCGCGTCGGACGCGTCCTGGGCCAGCCTGTCCCGCTCCTCCACCAGGTCCTGCAGACGCTCGGTCAGGGTCTGCTGCTCTCCCTCCATCCGTACGACCTGCTCACGGGCCTCACGGGCCTGCTTCTGAGCATCGGTCAACTGACCGCGGATCTCGTCCAGTTCCTTCGACGTGCGCTGGTAGAGCTGGCCGGCCGACGCCTCGCTGTTCTCCAGCATCTGCCGTTCCTCGCGCAGGCCCTGCAGCTTGCGCTGCTCCGCCTCGATCTCGGCGGACACCGCCGCGGCGGTCTTCTCCGCTTCCTCGCGGGAGCCCTCCATCCGTTCGGCCAGCTCAGCCAGCTTGGCCTGAGCCTCTTCCACGGCGGCTTCGGCATCCTTGCGGGCCTGCTCCGCCTCCGCCGCGCGGCCCTCAGCGTCCTGCGCCCGCTTCGCGGACTTGATGAAGTCGGCGTTGGCGGCGATGTTCAGCTGCTCGAGCAGCTCCATCGCGGTGCTGTCCGGCCCGTAGTCCAGCAGCGCGACGTCGTCGGCCCGGGTCAGCCAGGCCATCCGCTGCATGAGCTGCAGGCCCTGCTCCGGATCCTGGGTCTCCGCGAGCTCCAGCGCACTCTGCGCCTTCGGCCGGATCTTGTTCTCCAGCGCCGCATTCAGCGCATCCAGCGCCTTCTGCTCCGGTGATGCCTTGCCCCGGCCCCGCGGCACGGCGGCGCCGCCGAGAGCCTCCTCCAGGACCTTCTTCTTCTTGAGCGCCTTGCGCAGTTCGTACGAGGCGTCCGCCGCATCCCGGGCGCGCGCCCGGCGGACCATCTCGTCCGCACGGTCGTTGACGTCGAGACCGGCCTTGCGGAAGCACCAGGCCCACAGACGGCGCCACATCAGCGCGAGCAGCCGGAACGGGCCCGGCTTCGTCCCCTCCGGACGCTTCTTCTCCTCCTCCGGCTCCGCCCCAGCGAGCGCGCTCTTGAGCGGCAGCTCGATCACCCAGGCCGCACCAACCGGCATCGCCGCCATGAACGGCGCCGCCCACACATTCGGCGCGTGCACGATGTTCGCGATGGCCGACGCCGTGACGAAGCCCCAGGCCGTCGCCCGCATCAGACGCAGCTGAGGTGTCCAACCCCGCAGCGGGTCGGCCGTCTTGTACATCGTGGAGAACAGCCGCAGCTCCAGGATGTCGAACATGGACACAAAGCCGATCGCGAAGATGATCGGCAGGTCGAGCGTCCCCGTGGCGAAGCCCCACAGCCCGTACAGGCTGACCGCGATGCCGCCGAGCAGCGGCTTGGGGTCCATGTGCAGGGGCTCCGGCGGAAGCGCCTTCCCCTCCTTACGGGCGAGTTCAAGGGCCTCGCGGTGGTGCTGCTCCCTCGCCGTCCGGCGCTTCGCGGCCCGAGACAGCGTCAGGAAGCCCACGACCATCACGGTGATGAGCACGGCGCCGGCGGTCACGGCCAGGGCCCACGCGGGGGTGTCCGTCACGACGCGGTCAGCCGTGCCGGACCAGTCGATCGGGTTGGGGGCGGCCACGGTCACGGGTGGGCCGGAGGCCATTCCCTGGGGGTGGCTCATGCAGGAAAACTCCTCTGTCGTCTCGGTCTACTGCCCCAGTGGTCGGCCCTGCTGGAGCGTGTCTCCGTCAGGGATGGGGTCGAACGGCTGTCCGTCGTTGAAGGCGGTCTGCAGTTCTTCCGCCTTCGCGCGCAGCACGTCCTCCACCAGGGCGGAGAAGGTCCGATACCCCCCGGGGCGCGGCCTGTTCGACGTCCAGTAGTGGGCTCGCTTGATGGCTTCCTGGACCTCCGGGTCGACGTAGGCGTTGAGCTTGCGCTGCGCCGGTGACGCCTTCTTGCGGGGCGCCTTGCCCTCGGGGGTCTCGGGGGACGGTGACACCAGTACTTCCTCCTCTGGCCTTGCTGTTGGCGCCAACAGTGTCACCTCTAATACCTCCAGTTCAGTTCTGCGGACATCAACAACGTATCCGTTAGAGGCATTGACGTCAATGGAGGCATTAACTACATTGGATAACGCGAGAGGGGCTCCGGGGCTTGCCGGCCCCAGAACCCCTCTCCACCGGGACTTGCCGGTCCCGGCTTCATCCCGGACAGGCGGTCGCACGCCTTCCGGATCGGAACACCCCTGAACTGGAGGGATCTCCGTGAACAAGTCTCTCAGCCTCACCCCCGTCACCGACATCAAGGTGGACGACAAGGCCGCCCTGCGCCTGTCGCCGGAGGGGAACCCCGCGCTGGCGCTGATCGTCGGCCCCCGGCTCGCCGTCACCGGACTGATCGGCCCCCGCTGCCGCGACTGCCGCGACTTCCAGACCGTCGTCACCCGCAACGGCATCGAGAACTGCCGCTGCCTGGCGCTCGGCGAGGTCTCCCGGCCCCCGCTGCCGATGCGCCCGACCCCGCACGAGCGCGACGGCCGGCAGGAGCCCCCGGCCGCCGGTCCGGCCGCACGCGCTGCTCGCCAGCTGACGTGATCCCGGACCCCGCTGCGAACGCCGCGCTGCAGCGGGCGGAGACGGCCCAGCAGGCCGCCGAGACCGCCCGCGCCGAGGTCGCCCGGCTGACCGCCGAGCGCTCCCAGGCCGCTTCGTCCCAGACGACCGGCCACTGATCCACCGCTGTTCGGCTCGCCCCGGGCGGTAGAGGCGCCGACCTCCCGCCCGGGTCGGGCAGCACCCCTTCTCTCCTTCTGCGGAGGCTGCTGTGCGTTCCACCTCGCGCGTCACCACGACGCTCGCCACGATCCTGTTCGTCTCCCAGGCCCCGGCGAGCGAGTTCGCCGCGGACCCGGACCGGACCCGCGCGCTGATCCACGAGACCGCCGCCCGGCTCGGCACCGACGGCGCGGCCCGCGCGGTCGCCGCGTGGGCCTACGAGTACGGCCGTCACCCCGAGACCGCCGCCGAACACATGCGGGCCTGCCTCGCGGCCGTCGAGCTGGCGAACATCGACCTCCCCCTCCCCGCCCCGCGTACGGCGGTGACTCGATGAGGATCGCCCCCACCGGCACCTACACCGCCGAGCGCCTCACCGCCCTGGCCGCCAGCCTGGTCGCCGCCCTGGTGGGGATCGTGGCCATGCACGGCGGCGCCGACCTCTTCGACACCGCCGGGGCCGGGCTGATCGCCTACGTCCTCACCGTCTTCGGCATCGCCTGGAAGGTGCCGCTGACCCTGAGCAAGGTCCTCGGCTCCACCACCAAGGGCGCGATCATCGGCTCCGTCATCACCGTCATCGTGCTCATCAGCATCTGGCGCTCCTTCAAGGGGCTGGTGTGATGGCCCTCCACCTGACCGCCGACCGTGACCTCGCCAAGAAGGTCACCGCGCTCGCCACGGACGCCGCCGACGCCCGCGACCTGCTGCTCGCCCTGGGCGTCGCCATCGAGACCGGAGAGGCGGACGTCCCGGCCCTGGCCGTCGAGCCGGGCAGCAGCTACGTCCCGCCCGCCAAGCGCCGCCTCGCCTGGACCCGCATGGCGGGCGAGATGAGCGCCGCCGGCCGCACCACCGCCGACATCGCCCTCGCCCTCGCCATCAGCGAGGACCTCGCCGCCGAGCTGATCGGCGACTGGTGGGCGGGGGTGGGCCGGTGAAGACCACCGTGCGCACGCTCGCCCACCGCCTGACCGGAACCCTCCAGGTCGCCGACTGCCGCACCTGCGGGCAGGTCGCCGCCGTCGCCCCGCCTCTGTGGACGCCACCGTGCCGCTGCGCGCGGCCCCGTCCCCGGCTGCTCCCCCGCCGGGCCCGGACCGCCGACCTCGCGCACTACCCGCTGTACGCCTTCACCCACTTCACCCCGGCCGCCGAGGAAGGAGCCGACCCGTCATGACCACCACCCCACTGCACGACTTGATCGGCCCCGTCCACGCGGCCGAGTGGACCAACTCCCGCGTACACCAGCTGGTGACGCAGGACCTGCTCGACCCGGTCACCGCGCTGACCGTCGTCGAACAGGCCGTACGCCGGGACGACCCGGTCCTGGTGGCAACTCCCGGCCAGGTGTGGACCCTGCGGTCCGAGTACGACTACGAAGACCTGCCGCAGTGCCTGTTCATCACCCAACGCCTGCCCGAAGCCCGGGGCGAGGTCGAGGACGGCGCCACCGGCAGCCAGACCATCCCGCTGGGTGACCTGCAGCTCTACCAGCTCGACCACTGGTTCTGGGACGAGGGGGCCGTCTGATGGCCCGCCGCACGATGCAGCAGACGCGCACAGCCACCCACCGGCCGGCCCTTCGCCGCCGCCGCTTCCGCCACGACGAGCTGGTCGCCGTCGACATGTTCTCCGGCTTCGGCGGGCTCACCAAGGGCATTGAGGACGCCGGATTCACCACGATCATGGCCGCGAACCACAAGCGGTACAAGGTCGAGGTCCACGAGGCGAATCACCCCCAGGCCGAGCACTGGATCGCCGACCTGGTCAACCCCGAGTCCTCCGACTACCACTCCGCCCGCGACCTTCCCCCGGCCGATCTCCTGGCCGCCGGGGTGAGCTGCGTCAACCACTCTCTGGCCAACACGCTCCGAGCCTACGAGCAGGGCCTGACGCTGTTCGAACTGGAGGACCCCGACTACGAGGCGAGGGTCACCAGGTCCGAGCGGGACCGGGCAACCGCCAACTGCGTGCTGCAGTACGCCGCCCAGCACCACCCGCGGCTGATCCTGGTCGAGTGCACCACCCAGCTCACGTCCTGGGGGCCCGCGCTCCCGGGCCGCAAGTCGGTCGGGGACGGCTCGACCTACAGGTGGTGGCTGCGTCAGTTCGAACTGCTCGGCTACCACCCCGCGAAGGTCCTGTACCTGAACAGCCAGTTTTTCGGGGTGCCGCAGTCGAGGGACCGCGGTTACTGGGTGTTCGTCGACAAGTCCCTGCCGATGCCCGACCTGGAGCACCGGCCGGTGTCCCGGTGCGGGCGCTGTGACAAGGACGTCGAGGCGGTGTGGACGTGGAAGACCGGCATCCCGGCGTCCGGCACGGTGATGTACGGCAAGCAGTACGAGTACCGGTGCCCGTCCTGCCGCCGCCCCGTCGTCCCGCCGATGACGCCCTCGCTGGCCGCCCTCGACCTCAGTGACCTTGGCACGCGTATCGGCGACAAGCCGATCAAGACGTTCAAGGACGGCTTCGTGGGGCCGCTGGCGCGGTCGTCGATGGCGCGCGCCGAGCGCTGCCGACAGCGGTTCGCCGACTTCCCGGCGATCCTCATGCCGGCCAAGGGCGTGCACGGCTCCGAGCGGCTCCTGCTCCAGCCGATGGCCACGCAGACCAGCCAGCAGGAGACCGCGATCCTGTCGACCGGTCCGGTCGTCCAGCCACTGTGGACCCCGGACGCCGCCAGCGCACTGCCGCCGATGGCGCTCGCGGTCGACAACTTCCAGGGAGCGGCGCGCGGCGCCGGGGAGCCGCTGCCCACCCAGGTCGGCTCGGAGACCCTCGCCATCGTGTCGTCCGGTGTCCTGCCGTACCGGAAGAACACGCTTCCCACGCTGCACGCCGAGGCGATGCCCACCTTCACCTCGGAGCAGATCCCGGCCGTGCTGACGGCGGCCAGCTGGTACAAGCAGAACGGCCCCACCGGAACCGAGACCGCTCCGCACCCCGTCACGGACCCGCTCGGCACCCTCACCTCGCGCGACACGACCGCGCTGCTCATGGCCCAGTGGCAGGCATCGCTCGCCGAGCTGCCGCTGGAGGACTGCTTCTACCGAATGATGGCGGCGCACGAGATCGGCCGCGGCTGCGGCTTCGACGTCGACTTCCGCGACTACAGCGGCACCTTCTCCGTCTGGGGCTCCGCCCGTGACCAAGTCGACGGGTTCGGCAACGCCGTCTCACCGCAGGTCGGCACCTGGATCGGGGCCCGGCTGCGGGCCGTCCTGCACGGGACGGAGGCGGCATGACGCGCAAGCCTTTCGACCCGGAGATGAACGGCGGGCTGCAGCTGGGCCTCGACCTGTTCGACGAGGATCAAGAGCAGGGCGAGGTCGAGGAGAGCGCGGCGCCGGCCTCCGGGCCGACGACCGTGGTGTGCCTCAAGGGCCGCCGCAACGACCCGGAGATCAGCGACGTCGTCTACGTCGGCCGCCCCATGTACCGGGGCGGCTGGCACCTTGCCGGTCACCTGCTCGCCAACCCGTTCGTCGTCGGCAAGCACGGCGACGCCGAGACCTGCGTGAAGAAGTACCAGCGCTGGCTCGACCAGCACGCCGACCTGGTCGCGCGGGAGCTTCCCCGACTGCGCGGCCGACGGCTGGGCTGCTGGTGCACCGAGGGCGAGCCGTGCCACGCCCGGGTTCTCGCCGAGCTGGCCGACGCGGCGGAGGTGACGCCGTGACGCTGCCCGAGCAGATCCGCACCTGGGCCGAGGCCCACGGCCTGATCCACCACCAGCACGAGGGCGCCACCGCCACGTTCGGCCCCGGGTACGCCCACCGCTACACGCTCACCCGGACCTGGTCGCCCGGCAGCACGTACGCGGCGTTCGTGCTGCTCAACCCGTCGACCGCCACGGCTGCCCACGACGACGCCACGGTGCGCCGCCTGGTCGGCTACGCGCAGCGGGAGGGACACGGCGGGCTGGTGCTGGCCAACCTGTTCGCCGAGCGCTGCCGTGACCCGTACGCGCTGATGCACCGGGTCGACATCATCGGCCCGGACAACGACCTGGTGCTCGCGTTCCTCGCCGAGACCGTCACCGACATCACCGTCGGCTGGGGCACCTGGGGACGGTTGCCCCGGGCCCGCGCCGTCGAGGCGCTGCTCACCGCGCACGGGGCCCGCCTGTGGGCCCTGGGCACCACGCAGGCCGGGCACCCGCGCCACCCGCTGTACCTCGCCAAGACCGCGCCGCTGATCCGGTACGAGCCGGGGGTGGCCCGGTGACCAGGCTCACCCGCAAGGCGGAGGAAGCGCTGCTCGGGGCGGCATTGTTCCGCCCCGAGGCGCTGGCCTCGATGCAGTGGATCCCGCCGGGCGCCTTCTCGCGCCCGGACCACGCCGCCCTGTGGCAGACCCTCCACTCGATCAACTGGTCGCAGGTCTCCCCCAACGAGGTCCCGGCCACGGTGAGCGCCGCCGTGGCCGGGATCGAGGAGCAGGGCATCCGGCAGATGCTCACCCCGGCCCGGCTCGCCCAACTGGCCAACGCGTGCCCCGATCCGCGCACCGCACCGCTGTACGGCGGGATGACGCTCGAGGCGGCGATCCACCGCAGCGTCGAGCACGCGGGCGAGCAGTTACGCACCACTGCCCGGCAGGCCGAGGTCGACCAGGCCCGCCAGGCACTGGAACACGCCGACCAGACCGGGCGGCGCCTCGCCGCCCTGGACGCCGCCTGGAAAGCGGCGCCGGAGATGGTGCGCAACCTGCTCGACACCCAACCCGAGCAGCCCCTCGCCCCGGTGCCGCGCACCGAGCGGGCCCGCACCGATCTGCAGGCCGAGGCGGAGACCGTCGCCTCGCTGCTCTACCAGCCCGGTCAACTGGCCGAGGTCACCGGCTGGTTGGAGAAGAACGACTTCTCCAACCCGGAGCTGGCCGCGGTCTACCAGGCGATGGTCACGCTCGACGAGCGGCACGCGCCCATCGACGCGCTGACCGTGGCATGGGAGGCACAGCGCCAGCCCGGCCCCCAGCCCAGCGAGCAGGTCCTGGCCGAGCTGGAGCAGGGCGGGATGGCCGGCACCGCCGCCTACACCGGCGAACAGGTCCTGCACACCGCCGCCCTCGACCGCCTCGACGAGGCCGGATTCGACCTCCGCAACTACGGCCGCCACCCGGGCCTCGCCCCCGGCGCCCTGGTCGACCACGCCGAACAGGCCCTCGCGCCGGTCATCGCCGACCACGAGCGCATCCGGCACGCCGAACGCGAACCGGAGATGGCCAGCGACAAGGAGCCCGCCCCAGGCACTCCCGACGCCGCGCCCGAACACCCTTCCCCCGAGCCCGAGATGGAGATGGAACTGTGAGCCACGAGACCGAGCCCGTGCGGTTCGATCCGGCTGAGTACCTCATCAGCCGCGAACACCAGATCACCGCCCCCTACGTGCCGGACGTCGAGCCGCTCCCACCCGTGAAGAGCGCGGCCCGAGTGCTGTGGGAGCACTTCGGCCGTATCGCGCCCGGCCTGGTCACCACCGCGGCGACCGCACTGGCGTGGGGCTGGCACGAACAACTGCCTGACGGCTCCACCCAGCCGCTGTGGATCTGCGGACTGCTCACCGCCCTCGCGGGCACCGCCGGGACCATCTCGGCCGCCAAGCGCCACGGCGACAAGGAGATCACCTCCCTCGCCTTCGCCGCCGGGGGGACCCTCGCCCTGCTCGGCATCGCCGCCTGGACCCCCATCTGGCCGCTGCGCGCCCTGCTGTGGCTGCTGGGCACCGCCGCCGTCTACGCGGTGTGCGCCCCGCTGTGGCGCACCGACCGGCGCCTGGAGCGCGAACAGCAGCACGAGCGACGGATGGCCGCAGCCGACCACCGCAACGACCAGGCCCTCGCCCTGATCGTGCGGGACACCCGCATCGGCGAAGCCGTGGTGCAGCACCACACCGAGGTCGCCCGGGTCGAGGCCATCAGCAAGAGCGTCGAGGCACTGGTCGCCGCGAGCGAGGCCCGCGAGAGCCGGGGCATCGAGCCGGGCGACGAGCTGAACGTCACCGCCCTGCTCAAGGCCGCCGGGCACCCCGCACCCGTCGAGCTGACCGCCGCCGAGCGCGAGGAGCAGGCCAGGTGAAGCCGACCGCACCCCAGGGGCGCCTCATCCGGCAGTGGCAGGGCCACACCGTCGAGGTCGGCGAGAAGGGCCTGTCCATCGACGGCTGCACCGTCGACTCGACGCCGCTCGCCGCCGAGGACGCGGTCCGCCCGACCGACGACGTCCGTACGCACCCGGCTCTGCAGTTCCTGCCCGGCGGCGCCCTGGTCTACCGCGGCCACGTCCAGGCCGAGGTTCACCCCGGAGAGGTCACCGTCCACGGGCCCACCGGCACGGTCTGGCCGCCCGAGCGGCAGCACGATGCCCCGGCGCCACAGCAGCCGGACCCCGAGGTCGACGACGACTTCGACATCGACCTGTAACCCCAACTCCCCGATCACGGAAGGAAGAACGCTGATGAGCGACACCGACAGGACCCCGGCCGACCCGGACGCCGAGAAGCGCGAGCAGGCAGCCGCCGCCGTGCTGCCCGTCCTCACCTCCCTTGAGCAGCAGGCCAGCGCCTTACAGCGGGCCAGCGAGAAGGGCGAGCAGATCGACCAGGGCAGCGTCGTCTCGTACGAGCTGGCCGCCCAGCACGCCAAGCACCTGATCGGCGCGGGCGGGCTCAGCGCCGACGACATCATGGACGCCGCGGCCGAACACGGCGGCTCGGCGGCCCGCAGCACCGCCGAGCGCGCCCTCGACCACGCCTCTCACCCCCGCTCCTTCGAGGCGACCCCGCCGCCCGAGCCGGAGCCGGAGCCGGACATCGACGAGGAAGTGGAGATCGGCCTGTGAACGGCGAGAACCCGCAGCCGGGCAGTACGGACATCTGGGCACCGGTCACGGTGCCCGTCGCCGAGCCGACGACGTACGAGGGCCAGCTGGCCGCGTACGAGCAGGACCTGGATGCTGCCGGGTACGGCGACACCCAGCGCCAGCGCTACATCGAGGGCTCCGGCGAGTACGCCGAGTACGCGGCCTGCCAGTGGGACGAGCTGGTCGTGCCCGGTGCCGAGGCCGCCGGCATCATCCCGGCCCGGCCCATCGAGCCGGTCAGCCCCGCCGAGCAGGCCCACCAGGCGGCCCGCTCCCACGCCATGGGCGAGTACTGGCAGCAGCACCCCATCGAGCAGGGCGGATGGGACCCGCTCACCAGCAACGACCCGGCGAAGGAAGCGGAGTTCCAGCGGTTCGTCGAGGAACGCTCCACGCGCATCCTGCAGGAGGTCGGGCCCGATCTGGCGGAGCGGATCGAGCGCAACCCCGACAGCTGGGGCAGCAGCACCGTCGCCGAGCTGTACGCCGACCGCGACGACCAGGACATCGATCTGTGATGCGGCGGTTCACCGATGGCGAGCACGTGGGGTTCGACTGGTGGCGCCCTTACGTCGACCCCGCACACATGGAGGAGTCCAACCGGCGCCACGAGGCCGCCCACGCCGTCATCGCCGAAGGGCTGGGGGAACCGGTGCTCCAGGCCCGCGCCGGATACCAGGAACGGACCCGCACCATGGGATTCGTCGAACAGGTCGGGGAGACCCTGCCACCGCAGGCCCAGGCCGTCATCTCCCTGATCGGCGCCCCCACCGAGGTTCGCTACCTGCAAGAACTCGGGTACGACGACGAGAGCCTGCTCCGCAACCTCGACGGCGTCGCGGGAGCCGGCGACCGGGGCCGGGTCTGGGACCGCGTCGTGGCCGGACAACCCCTCGACTCCGGTCAGGCCCACCGGGACGCGGTTTACCTCATCGACCACGACCCCGGCGTACGGGACGCCGTGGCCAGCGTCTCCGAGGCCCTGCACGACCGCGGCGGCCACCTGACCGGTGCCGATGTCCGCGCCGCCATGGGTAGCTTCCACCTGGACCCGGGCGGCATCTGGATGCCCGACCCCGCCGAGCACGACACCCTGCGGCAGGCCAACCAGCAGCGCGTCGCTGCCTACGAACAGGCGCGCACCGCGCCAGAACCCGAGCCTGCCGACCACGATTTCGACGACGACATCGACCTCTGAACAGCTCAGCTTTCAGCGCAATGCCCCGGCGGATAAAGGCCCGCCGGGGTTTTTCGCGTGTGAGTACGGTGCTGTCTATGCAGATCAACGGGGCGGAACAGCAGCAGCGGGGGCACGTACTACTGATCGCCGGAGACGTCGCCGCGCGCCGCCGCAGCGTCCAGGTCGAGCCCGGCGCCAACCTTGCCGCCCTGTCGCTCGTGCCCGTGCCCGTCCTGCTCGGCAGCGATGCCCCGACCGACACCACGTACCTCGACGGCGCCCGCGACCAGAACGCCCTGCTGATGCGGCTGCGCACCGCCGCCGCCACTCCGGGCCCGCTGCTCCTCTACCTCTCCGGCCGCCTGACCGTGGACCGCCGAGCCCAGCAGCTCTACCTCGCCCTGCCGGGCACCACCACCGCCACCACCCGATATACGGCACTGCCTTGGGATTGGCTCGGGAGCGAGCTGCGCGACCGGCCCGCCGGGCTGACCACCGTCATGTTCGACGTCGCCGCCGACAAGGGGGCCTGGGAGCTGGTGCAGGAGTACGGCACGCTGCCCGCCTCCCCCTCCGCCGACGCGTACGGGGTGATCGCCCCGCCCGGCTTCTCCGGTGACGGAGGCGTCAGCCCCTACACCCGGACCTGGATCGACCAGCTGCGCCGCAACCCCGACCGGCCCTCCAACGCGCGGCTGCACGCCCTCACCATCGCCGCCGCGCCGCTCCCGCCCGGCGCCGTGGTCCTGCCGTCCACCCCGGAGATCGAGCACCCGGCCGAGCCTCGGCGCCCGATGACGAACGTGCAGCGCCTCCTCGCCGGGGACACCAGCTTCCTGCCCCGCCGGCGCCAGCCCGAGCCGCCCCCCGCCCCGGTGCCCCCGGCCGACGAGTGGGACGAGGAGCAGGCCCTCGCCCACTACCTGCCCTCCGCCACCCACCAGCGGGTCGAGGAGACGCACCACCCGGTGCGCTCCGCCTACCACCCGCAGCCCGCACCGGGCCCCGTCCCCCAGCAGACGGCGCCGCCCGCACGGCGTCCGCGCCCGGAGCCCCTGGCCCGCCCGCAGCCACAGGCCCAGCCTCAGGAGCAGGCGGCGCCGTACACGGCTCCCGCCCAACCCATTCCGGCCCAGGCCCCGCCGGTCCAACAGGCCGCCCCCGCCCCGGCGCCGGTTCCCCAGCAGCACGTCCCCGTCCAGCAGCAGCCGGTCGCGGCGCCGCAGGAGCAGGACCCCCGCCCCTACATCGCTGCGGCGGCCCAGGCCGGGCAGCACCAGGAGGCCGCGCAGATGGCCGTCGCGTGGGAGCAGTACGCCCTGCAGAAGTACGGGGCCAGCTCCCCGCAGGCCACGCAGTGGACCGAGATCCGCGCGGACCTCGCCAAGATGTCCGGCAACCACCTGCTCGCCACCCAGCTGTGGATCGCGGCGGCCCGCACCCGCCTGGCCCACCAGTCGCCCGACGCCGTCGAGGTCCTCGACGCGGCCCGCAGCGCCCACTACTGCTGGACGCAGATCACCGATTCGGCCGACGGGCGCGCCAGCGGCCCGGAGCTGATCAACCTGCTGCGGCAGCTCCCCGCACTGGACCGGCGCCAGCTGCTCGCCGCGCAGCAGCGCATGGAGTTCCTCAACAACGCACCGAGCGGACGCTGAACCAGCGGCACGCGCCGCAACAGAAGGGGGAGGTCATGGACGAGGAGGAGCTGGACGGCGAACCGGTGTGGGCCGGGAGCTGGGAGGAGATGACCGTCCCCGTCCCGGTGGCCGCGTCCCTGCTGTGCGTGCGTCCGTACGCCGTCGGCCAGCTTATCGAGGGCGGGCACCTGGTCGCCGAGGTCCGCGGCAACTTCCGCTTCGTCACCCTGGCCAGCCTGTTCGCCTACCGGCGCCGCCACTGGTCACCGCAGCGGGCCGCGCGCTACAACGCCTCGCTCAACGACGCCGCAGCCCTCGACCAGGCCGCCGACCGGATCGCCGGATAACCTGCACGACCCAACTACGGGGAGGACACGACATGTTGCTGGCAGCCGACAAGGGCGACATCACCACGATCATCGGCGGCATCGCCCCCGACTGGGGACCCTTCGGCTCCCTGGGCACCGAGGCCCGCACCATGGTCCAGGTCGTCATGGCCGTCGCCATCCTGATGTGCCTGGCCATCGCGATCTGGGGAGCGGCCAAGCAGCGCATCGGCGCCACCGCGCTGCGCGACACGTTCAGTGCCGAGCAGGGCAAGGGCCTCATCGTCGCCGGGCTGACCGGCGTCTTCATCATCGGCTCCATCGGCACGGTCTTCACCATCGTCTACGGGATGGCCGTCTGACCTGCACCCCTGCCGCACCTCTTATAGAAACGGGCCCTCGCATGAGGGCCCTTTCCGTACGATCGCCGCATGAGCACCCCGCGCCGGCCACTGGGCCACGGCCCGCAGGCCCCGGCCCCCGCCGTTCCCCAGCCCGGTACCGCCGCCCGCCGCGTCCGCGCAGCCGAGGCCGACGTCGACACCAGCCCGCTGTACCGGCCGGGCGGGCTGGACCACCTCGCCCGGCTCCGCGAACGTGGTGTGCTCGGCTCTCCGAATCAGCCTGCCTGACCTGTACCCCGGACGTTACCCGCGGGGATTTCCGACCGGATCTGAGGCGCTCAGCGCGCCAGCCGTCGCCGCCCCGCAGGCAGAGCCCGCGCCGCAACGGGCGCCGCCCGGTCCTCGCGCTCGACCGTCACCTCCTGGTCCTCGACGCCGGAGCCACGGTCGGCGGGCGCCTCCAGGAGCATCACCTCCAGGAACACCCTGGCGCCCGAGCCCCGGTGGTTCGGCACCGCCTCGGACATGTTCGTCGCCACCAACTCCGGCGACGCCTCCAGCGCCCGCATGACGGCCTCCGCCGTGCGCCGCGCCCGGCCCGGGTCGGAGTCCATGAGCCTGATCTGCGACATTCACGCCACCTCGACGACGTCCAGGCCGTCCACGACGGCCGCCTTCTCGTAGCTACGTCCCATCGCGGCCAAGCAGTCCAGCACCGCAAGGCAGTCGTCCGCGGCCCGGTGCCCGCCATCCAGCGGCTGCCACCGGTTGTTGCCGTGGTACTCGGACCAGTCCCCCACCCAGTCGCTGTACGGGATCATCACGTCCTCGACGGTCAACGCGTCGAGCCAGGCCGATGCCTGCTTCGACGCTTCGGCGACCGCCCGCTCTCGGACGTCTTCCGGCACCGTGCCGGTGCGCACCGTCTCCTCGGCTGCCTCCCGCGCTGCGCGGTCGAGGTAGTGCAGCGTCAGCTCATGGCGCAGCACGCCGAGGTCGTACCACTTGTTGTAGATCAGCACACGCTTGCCGGTGAGCAGAGAGGACAGCCGGTCGAGGATCTGCGAGAACGACTCCGCCGAGACGACGTCGGAGTCCGTGATGCCGTGGATCTGCGACGCCTCGTACGGAATCGGCACCCCAGGGTTCACCAACGTGTTCAGCAGGACTTCACGGCTGGACGACACCACCGCGATCTCAACGATCCTCGCGTCCGCCCCCAGTCCAGTCGTTTCAGTATCGACGACCAGGACGTCGGAGTTGGCGAGCGCCTCCGCCGCCCACCGCACCCGGTCCCGCGCCGCCTGGCGCTCCGCCTCCCGACGCGCCTGCTCCTCCGCCTCCCACCGGGCCCGCTGCTCGGCCTGCCGCAGCTCCTCCGCCTCCGTGCACGGCGGGCACCGCCGAGGCCAGTGCGCGGCCCGGCTCCACCACGAGCCCCCTTGCTGCTTCTGGTGGGCGCGGGCCTCCTTCTTCGTCACCAGCTTCACCGTGCAGCCCTCGCCCGCGCACACGGTGACCTCCTCGACCCAGGCGACCGCCTTCTCCCGCTGCTTCTGCAGCTGCGCGCGGCGGCAGTCCGGGCACAGGCCGTGCGACTTCGGCAGCGGGCGCTCCCGCACTGTCCGACAGTCCCAGCACGTCCGTGCCTGCAGCCGCTGCCGCGCCTTCTCCGCCCTGTCCCAGCAGGCCGAACACCGCTTGCGCACCGGGTACTTGCGGACCTTGCCGCACTCCGGGCAGGTCCGCCGAGCGCGCATCTTCGCCTTGGTCGACGACCCCAGCGGCTTCATCTTCACCGCGTCGGCCGGGTCGTACAGATCGAACTGGCCGTGCCGTTGGATGTACAAGTACGCCACCGGCTTCTGCCCCGGCGCCGGTTTCAGCCGGTCAGCGGCCATCTGCGTCTGCGTCCGCAGATGCGCCGGCGCCTGCCCCCAGCCGTACACCTTCGGTTTCGCCGGGGCCTCCCCCGGCTCGGTACGGCTGGCCGGGATCTCCGTCTCCGCCGCCGTGGTCGTGCTGCTCACTCATGCCTCCCGAACGTCGAGGGAATTGAAACCGTAGCAGTCATAAACCCTTTCCGCCGCATTTTCAAACATTCCTTGAAAGGTGAATTGCGGCCGAAAGTCGCTCGTATAAATACGCGCGGGCGAAGCCGGAAATAGTAAACGACGTCGTTAAATGTTTCCGGCTCTGCGTCACTCCGCGGGCTCTGTCACCAGGGGGACGGGGAAGTGGTCCTCGACCGCCTGACGTGCGATCCGGCTGGACGGGAACAGCTTCGCGGCCAGCCGCTCGCGCTCCGCGCGGGCCTCTTCGCTCAGGTCCCTCTGCGGGCCGATCAGGTTCTTCGCCTCCATCTCGTTGAGCACCGGCTCACTGATGCGCCAGGCCGCCGTGCGCAGCCGCAGCACCTGGTCGTCGTCGAGCGTGAACGCCCTCTCCCGAGTGCCGAGTTCGCACCCGGACAGACAAGCCGGCCACCGGCCCGACAGCGACAGCCGCGTCTGCTCGGCCCGGGTCAGTGGCGGCCACGGGCCCGCCGTGTCCGGCAGCTGCAGCCGCGCCTCCAGGGCCCGGCCCATCAGCACGTCGAGCGAGGGCCACCGCTCGGGCCGCACCGCCGCCGCCTCTATGCGGGCCTGCCGGCGAAGCCGCGCGACCGCCCTCTCCCACTCCCTGGACCCCTCCTCCGCCGTCAGGTCCTCTGCCCTTTCCGCCACGAGTTCCTCGACGAACTGCGTTTCGGCTTTCCGGTGCCTCCTTATCAATGCCCTCAGACGTCCCGCCTGCCGGACCTCAAGGTGCAGGGTGATCCTTTTCTTCGCCATGGAATCCAGTAAACGACGTCGTTTAGATCGACCGCAAGCGGCCCGCTCACCGTAATAACAGGCCCTTTGGGGCGCCCCGCGCCCTTGCGGGCCAAAAGACCAGGTCAGCGGCAACAAGGAAGGAGAGAACTACTCGGCCGGGGCCGTCGCGGGAGCATCCCCACGGGTGACGGGCGGCGCGTGGTCGAGGACCGCACGGCGCAGCGCCTCCAGCTTCGCCGGGAGCAGTCCGGTCAGGCCGTACCGGCTGCGGCCGGAGCCGTAGCTGAGGATCAGGCCCTTCTCCTCCAGCGGCATCCCGGGCGGACGGAGGATCGCTCTCCCCTCCCCCTCGCCGTACAGGACGCCATCGTGGTTGGGGTGCAGGCTCACCCACAACTTCGAGGTGCCGTGGGCCCGTTCGACCAGGTCCGCCCGCAGCGGCAGCCACCGCTCGACGGCGGCCCGGCCGAGGGGCGACAGCTCGAACCAGTCGCCGCCCGCCGCCCCGCCGCCGTGCTGCGGATGCCGCTCGACGTACACCGCCTCGCACTTCGGGGCGAGGTGGGGCAGCCGCATCGCCACCAGCTCCCCGGCCCGCGGCGCCGCGTCCAGGACGAGGGCGAGCACCGCGGTCAGCCGGGTCCGGCCCGGGGACATCGCCCCGCCGAGGTCCTGGTCGAGCTGGCGGCGCAGGCCCGCGAGCGCGGCGAAGTCGGGGGTGGGCTGGGGCGGCACCCGCCCGCCGGCGCCGAGCTGCAGCGCGGGCAGCCCGTACGCCGTGCGCAGCAGGTCCAGGCAGTGCGCGCGGGCTTCGTTGGTCGCCTCCGAGGTGGGCGGATAGCCGCCCTGCACTCGGCGGGCCCGCAGCTCGCCGGACTCGGCGAGCCGCTGGTACGCGGCGAGCGCCTGCTCCTCGAGGAGGCGCCGCAGACTGCCGCGCGCCGTGGTGGGCAGCGCGCCCCGTACCAGGGCCCGCCGCAGCTCCCCGCGGACCATGCCGAGCTGACGGCGCCTCGCCTCGCCGACGACCAGGTCGTCGAGGAGGCTGTCCAGGGCAGTGATCGAGGGGAACTCCGGCACCCGCCGATTGTCGCGTACCGGCGGGCTGGCCGGGCGTCAGTCCCGCTTGAGGACGGCGAGCCACCGCAGCAGGCCGGTGCGGACCGCCGCCAGGACGACGAGCGCGACGCCCATGTGCCAGAGGGAGCCGGAGTCGGCCCGGTACTCCCGAAGGTGCCGCCGGGGGACATGTCCCCCGGCGGCACCTTCGGGAGTACCGGGCCGAAGCGCGAGTTCATGAATCCTGAATCCCGACGACTTCGCAGGTCAGCGCACTGAACAGGCGTCAAGGTGCTTCCGCCGTCGGAGAATCGGCCAGCAGACGCCGCAGGTCAGGGTCGGTTACAGAGAGCTACTTGTCACTTCGCGGCAGCTTCGGGAGCGCACCCCCGAGTCGAACCCGTCGCCGCCGCAGCGGACGAGCTGGTCGACGACCAGGCCCGCCAGCAGCCAGGCGTACAGCTCTATCCAGTGGCGCGCGGTGAAGTCCGGGCGGGTCAGACGCTTCTTGATCCAGTTCATGCGCCGGACCGTCACATCGAAAGCGGACACCCCCGGCCGACGCCGTCGCCGGGCAGCTGCGTGCGGGGCGGTGTCAGCGGCGCCCATTACCCTGCCGCCGCCGGGGTGTTGGAGAAGGGGGCCACTATGGGGACCGCGCACGAGAAGGCCGCACGTACGCTGCTGGACCGGATGCTGACCGACGAAGGCGCGGCCGTCGCGCTGACCCGGATCCGCCGCCATCTGGCCGAGCCCGGGTTCTACACCCCCGCCTACGTCGCCGCCGTCGGGCAGATCTTCCGCCGTACCCCGGCGAAGTGGCCCGCCCACCAGGCGGCGTGCTTCCTCAAGGTCCACTACGGCGTGTTGTCCGGGCGGTACGTCCAGGTCGCCGTCGAGGTCGGGGCCGAGCCCGGCCCGGACGCCGACCGTGCGGCCAACGCCGCCGTGCTGGCCGACCTGCCCGCCCCCTTCACCGCACGCCTCAACCTGCACCAGCACGGCGCGGACGAGGACGGCATGCTCGGCTGGGACGCACCGATCGCGGTCACCCGGGGCACCGGCACCTTCTTCTACGCCGACTGCGGCTCGACTGCGGTGCCGATGCCGGACCGCCTCCCGGACGCCGAGGTGCCCCTCGAAGTCGGCTACACCCTGCCCAGCCGCACCTGGGTGCACCTGGAGATGGACGGCGGGGTGGCCCGCTGGCCCTACGGCAGCACCGACCTGGAGCTGTTGCTGAACACGGAGCACCCCGCGCTGCGCGAGTGGACCGGCTGACCTCGCCGTCCGGGGCGCCGCTGCCCCGCCCTCCCCTTCAGCCCGGATAACCTCACATATGCGGGATAAAGATGCGACGAAAGTTGCTACAGAAAAAGGGGTGTGACGGAGCATCATGGAGCAGACCGAGACGAGCACGGACGTTCGGCACGTTGTGACACCCTCGTTCGTCCTTCCCGCCACGGCCGGCGACGGCGCCGCGCCCGCCGAGTTCACCCCCGACGTCCTCGCCAAGCTGGCCGAGCTGGAGGAGCGCTCCAAGCAGCACGAGCAGAACCTGCGCCCGAAGAACACGGTCGACGGCTACGCCGCCGACTGGAAGCAGTGGGAGCACTTCACCGCGCTGCTCGGCCTGCCGGTCACCGCCATCACGCCCGGCTCGCTCACCGCGTTCGTGGAGTGGCTGTGGTGGCAGCCCGGCTGGAAGAAGGGCACCTACACCGCGCCCTCGACCATCGACCGCCGCCTGTCCGGCGTGGTCGTCACCGGCCGCACCCAGTACAACCTGCTGCTGCACAAGACCGTCGCGGCCCGCGCCCGCCGGGTGCTCAAGGCCAAGGTCAAGGAGATGGAGAAGACCGAGGAGACCCGGGGCCGGGGTCCGGCCCCGGCCCTGCTGGTCGAGCACCTGCGCACTGCGGTGCTCGCCGTGCCCGACAACCGGCTCGGCATCCGCGACCGCTCCATCGGGCTCACTCAGTTCGCCATCACCGGCCGCGAGCACGAGGTCGCCTTCCTGCGGCTGCGCCACATGATCGAGGTCCCCGAGGGCCTGGTGGTCGACGTCCGGGTCTCCAAGACCAACCCCCGCACGGTGAAGGTCCCCTACGGCTCGCGCCCGGTGACCTGCCCGGTGCGCGGGTGGCGGGCCTGGAAGGAGTCGGCCGGCCTCACGGACCCGGACGACTTCGCCTACAAGCCGCTCCACCCCCGCTGGCACACCGTCATGGACGGCGGGCTCGACCCCGAGACCATCGGCGACGTCATCACCCGGCTGGGCAAGTGGGCCGACCTGGACTTCCGGCCCACCGGCCACTCCCCCCGCCGCGGCGGCGCCGAGTCCTCCCGCCGCGCGGGCAACGACCGCAAGGTCATCGCCAAGCAGGGCGGATGGGTGCCCAACAGCGCCGTCATGGAGGGCTACTTCGAGGAGGGCGAGGGCTGGGAGGAGAACGCCATGTACGGCGTGCTGTAGGGCGGGCGGACGCAGCAGGGCCCCGGGCGGACAGCCGCCCGGGGCCCGGTCGTCTTCCGGGCCGTCAGCCCTCGCGTTCGTAGCGGACGATGGCGTCGGCCACATCCTGTTCCAGGTAGTTGACCCACTCCGGTCCGAAGAACGCCATCGGGTGCTGCTTGGAGTAGTGGACCGGCCCGACCGGGTCCGCGGCCGTCGTCGTCAGGTACTGGCCCTTGTCGGTCCTGGGCTGGTTCAGGGTCACCGCGGCGAAGTGCCCCGTGGTCCTGTCCGGGGCCGCGACGAGCAGCATGACCCGGGGGGTGATGACCGAGCCGCCCTCCAGGTCCCTGATGCGCCAGCACCACCACGATCCGGCCTGCTGGTAGGTGGTGCGTTTCTGCGGCCCGCGGACCGGGCGGTAGAAGTGCAGGGACTCCCGGCCGGCGTACGGCGCCAGCCGGGCAACCGCTTCGGCCCCCAGCTCCCGCACCCGCTGCTGCGCCTCTGTCTCCCACTTCTTCTTGAGCCGCGCCTGTTCGTCCTGCCGCTCCTGTTCCCGCCTCGCCTTGCTGATCGCGTCGTCCAGCGCCATACGACGACGGTAGCCACGGCCGCCGACACCCGGCCCCTATCCGGCCAACTCCCCCAGCACGGAGCCGATCCGGACAAGCAGGGGCAACGATCCGGCCGGGCACTGTAAAGCGGCTTGCCATGTAAAGCAGCGTTACAGCACTCTCGATGAGTGAGCACCAGACGAGACGAAGCGATGGCCGCACTGCGGGACTGGTCGCGCCCCGACCGGCGCGACGAACTGATGGCCGCGGCGTGGCTGGCCGGCGAAACCCGCATCACCGCACTCGCGGAAGCCGCCCGCACGAGCCGTCCGACCGTCTACCGCGCACTGCGCAACCAAGGCATCAACCCCGACGACAGGCCCCAGGAGGACCCGATGACGACCATGGCCCCGATCGAGCTGGACGGCATGACCGGCACCAGCTTCGAGGAGGTGCAGCAGGTGGTGCACCGCTGGATGGACCAGCACCCGGGCGCGCCCGAGGACAAGGTGAAGGCCGCGATCGGCCGGACCCGCCCGGTGTTCACCGCGCTGTTCACCTACAACGCGCTCCGCGAGGAGCTGGTCCGTGAGGAGGCCGCGCGGCGCGAGCGGGACCGGGCGCTGCACCTGGTGGACGTGCGCTGGGAGGCGCTGAGTAGCGCGGCCCATTGGCTCGCCGCGCACCACGCGTACATCGTCGCCGTCGACGAGGCACGGACCGCGCTGGACCGGTGGTCGGACGCTGCGACGTCGGCAGCCAACACCGGCGGTTGGACCGACCCCGACGCCACCGAGGTGTACCGCACGCGCATCCTGCCCGCCGGCCACCCGGAGGCCGAACCGCTCACCCCGCAGGACGTCACGCAGGAGGCCGAGGAACTGCGCACGAACCTGGAGCAGACGCACGAGCACCGCAAGCGGCTGGCCGCCGAGACCCTCGGGCTGGCCACGGGGCAGGGCACCGGAGGCGACGCGTGAAGCTGTCTCAGCTCTTCCAGCGGCGCCGTGCGGTGTGGGAGCGGCCCGGCCACTTCCAGCCCGGCGACGCGGTTCAACTGCCGCCGTACGGCTTCGGCCAGACCGTTCTGTGGACCGACGGAGAGCTGGTCAGGCTCGAGGACACGTACGGCGTCAACGAGGAGACCTACGTGGCGTCCCACCTGCGCCACGGAATTGCGGACGGCTCTCCGCACTGCCCGCCCTGCCGTGCCGACTTCGACCGCCTCAACGACGCGGCGGAGACCGCCTACTTCGCCCACCTTCCGACCGAGAGCAAGGAGACGTTGTGACGTACGAGACCGCCTTAGCCGCCGCCAAGCGCGCCGGCCGCTCATGGGGATGCCCGTGCGGAGAGGACAACCCGCCGCACTACGACGCATGCCACGCCTGCCAGCGCCCGTCCTGGACCTGTGCGAGCTGCGGCACCGTCAGCTCCCAGGCATGGAGCAGCTGCCCGGAGTGCGACAACGACATGCCCGCCGAGCTGCTCGGAGACCGCGAGGAAGGCTTCGAGATGACCTGGCAGGAGCACGTCGCCCTGCAGGTCGGCCCGCGCCGGGTCGGAGGCCGCTACGACCACGGGTACGAGAGCAGCGAGTACGAGGTCCTCGCCATCGACCGCGGCCCGCGCCCGCTCGGGAGCTGGCCGTCGTGGCAGATCACCGTGCGCGGGAAGGACGGCGCGGTGCGCGAGCACTGCACCGGCTGGAACCCGGGCCGGGACCGGATCGTCGCCCAGGCCCCGGCGGACGTCACGATCGTCTCCGTCGGCCGCCTGCACGACGGGGCCGAGGGCGAGTACGCCGACGTCCTGCAGCGCGCCACCATCGCGCTCGATCTCCGAGTGCACTTCCGGGACCCCCACAAGATCGACCAGGCCATGCGGCAGATGACCGCCCACGATCAGGCCGTCCGCGACACCGTGATGGACACCTCGGGCGTGCGCCAGGTGCTCGCCGCGACCGCGCTGCAGATCGACGGCTACCTCGCCGGGCCCACGGCCGCGCCCGTCACCGTGGTCACCCAGTGCGCCGGCGGTCGCCACCGGGCCGCCGCAACGGCGATGGCGCTGCAGACCGTCATCTCCGGCGACGCCGAGCGGGCCGCCGCGTACGGGCTCGCCGACGCCGCGAAGGCGTTCACCGGCCGGGGCCTGGTCGTCGCCCTGGTCCACCGCGACCTCGACAAGGACGTCGTCGACCGCTGACCTCCCCGCGCGCACGAAGGGCGTCCGCAGCCATCGGAACTGGCTGCGGACGCCCATTCGACTGTACGGCCCCGCGGCGCCGCCGCACTGCCGATGATGGAGCCGATCACCATCAGCAAGGAGAAGAGGGAGGGACCGTGGCCATCGTGTGGGTCCTCGCGGCCGACAAGAGCAACAGCATCCTCGGGGCGCCGCTGGTGAAGGCGAGCAGCATCATCGGGCTCCGGTCGACGTTCTCCTCGGTGGAGGCGTTCGGCATCTACCCGGGCGAGCCGGTCACCCTCGCGGCCAACTTCGGCAGCACCGCCAACGCGCCGATCCCGGACGGGTTCCACGTCGACCTGCTCAAGCTCATCGCGGAGCAGAGCGGCGCCGGCCTGCCCGACGACCATGTCGTCATCGTCGCCGAGCACACCTTCGGATCGTCCTGGAGCTGGCGGGCGTACCCGCTCAGCGAGTACGAGTACCCCAAGCAGTGACACCCCCGCAGGGCTCTACCGCTCGCGCAGTTCGTACGGGCTGATCTCTTCGTACCGGTCGTCGGACTCATCCCGGCCGAAGCCCTCTTCCCACCGCTCCGGCCAGTTCGCCGGGCCGCCGACCCGGAACCGGTCGTCGGCCCACCGGGGTTCCCCCACACAGAAGGCGTGCACCTGGGGCTGGTCGTCGCCGCTGCGGCGGACGAACTTCTCGTCGTAGATGAGGAAGTGGCCCATGTCGTCGCGGTCCTCGCGGACCTCCTCCGGCAGGGTGACCACACGGGTCACCTTGTCGTCGTCGACATCGACCTCGACCATCACCGGCACCACGTACCGGACCCACCGCTTCGCCACCGGCCCCGCCCTTCTGTCGCGTCTTCCGCTGGCACGCTACCGAGAGCAGGCAGCCCAGGAGAGCGAACGTCAACGCATCACTCTCCGCGAGTAGCTCGTGGATGTGGCTCGTCCAGCAGTCGCAACCCCTCGGAGAGAACCGTGTTCTCGGCTTCCAAGACGGCGTTCTGGGCCTGTGTCGAGCGGACGAGCGCTTCCAGCCGATCGGCCTCTGCCCGAAGGGAGCGTTCTGCGGCCTGGATCTCTTCGAGACTCCACATGCAGTACTCAACGGGTCCAGTACTCCCGAAGCTACGGCGCCAAAGCGAGTAGGGCCGGGCCCCAAGGTCAGGGGTTGACGCTTACTGTCAACTCCCTGTTAGGGTTGACAGTAAGCGTCAACCCCCTTGGAGATGTCATGCCTGACAACCCTGACCCCCTGCAAGAACAGATCTGCACCGAGACCCAAGCCCTGGTGAGCGGCCTGGAACTGCTTTTGGGGCCCCAGTTCCTGGAACAGGCGATGCAGCTGCGCTGGCAGCTGGAAGTCGCCGCGCGCACTTCGTCCATAGTCCTGCGCGGCGATGACGACCACGAGGCGGCCGGTAAGGCCACCGAACTGATCAGTGTGCTGTTTCCGGGCGAGACCCCCATCCCGGACGCCTGGTGGTCGACCCCGCTCGGCCGGGCGTGCGCGATGACGGCCGGTCATCCCACCGCCGAGCACGTCTCCTATAGCGTCGCGGGCGCCATGCTCGGCGGCATCAGCCGCCAGCGGGTCGCGACCCTGGCCGACGAGGGCAAACTCGACCGGCACCCCGACGGGGGCGTCACCGTGGTGTCCGTTCAGCAACGACTCAGGAGCCAGCCCCCGCAGACATGACCCCGACCGGGGATCCGGTCAGCCCTTCACGCAGCCGTAGACCATGGCGCCGACGACGAACACACCGGCGATCTTCAACGTGCCCTTGAAGCCGAACAGCCGGATGAGCACGGGCAGTTCCCCCTGAGTGAGCGATCAATGGGCCACTCATTGTCAGGGGCACGACCTGCTGCCGTCAGCCGGATGCCGAAACCGCGTCCGCCGGGCGCCGCCGGCGGGCGCACGGGAGTTCGCCGCGGTGCCACGATGAGCGCATGAGCACGGCAGGCCGTAACACAGTCTCGGGCCGCACCTACCGCCGGACCCGTCCGCGCGGGTTCGCGCCCTGGTCCCCGAAACCCGACACCCTTCTCCTGGTCGACCAGGTCCGCGCCGTCCTCGACGAGTACCGCGCCCACCTGCCGATGACCGCCCGTCAGGTCTTCTATCGGCTGGTCGGCGCGTTCGGGTACCCCAAGGATGAGAAGGCGTACGACCGGCTGCAGGAGACCCTGAACCGCGCCCGCCGCGCCCGGCTGATCCCCATGGACGCGATCCGTGACGACCGCGCCTCGAGCGCCGGCCACTCCTTCGGTTACGAGAGCCCGGCGGACTTCTGGGACTCCGTGCGCACCTCTGCCCAGTACTACGCCCGCCCGCTGACTGAGGGACAGCCCCGGGTCTGCGAGGTATGGATCGAGGCCCAGGGCATGATGCCGATGATTGCCGAGGTCACGAAGGAGTACGGCGTCATCGTCTACTGCTCCGGCGGGTTCGAGTCCGTGTGCGCCAAGCACGACGCCGCCGCCCGCATCGCCCACAGCCAGGTGCCGACCTGGGTACTCAGCGTTGGCGACTACGACCCGAGCGGCCTGAGCATCCTGGACGCCGCGGCCGAGGACGTCGCGGTGTTCGTCGAGGAGATGGGCGGCACCCCGCCGACCGTGCGGCGCCTGGCGGTGACCGCCGAGCAGATCGCCGAGTACCGGCTGGAGACGGCGCCGCAGAAGCGCACCGACAAGCGCGGCGAGCACATGCTTGCCACCGTCCAGGCCGAGGCTCTCAGCCCCACCCAGCTGACCGACCTGGTGCGCGCCGGCGTCGAGGAGGTCGTCGACCTGCGGGTGCTGGAGCGGGTCAAGGCGAAGGCTGAGCGCGAGCGGCACAAGCTGGTGACGAAGGTCGAACGGCTGCGCTGACCATCGGGGCCGGGGCACAGACCTGTGGCCGGGGCGCGTGGTACCCGGGGGCTTCGCCGCCCCCGGGACCCCGCTGCCCCGTCACTCCCCGGCGCGAAACGGCATCGTCGTGGTGCAGACCGGTCGCGCCAGGGAGCAACGGGGTTGTGTTCAGAGGCCGGTCTCCGGTGGGCGGTTCTGTACAGGCGGGGTGAGGCCGTCGGTCGTCTGCGGGACCCATCCGCACACGACCACGGCTTCGGGGCGGAGAACGGTCAGCGCTTCTGCCAGGCCCCGCACTTGCTGCAGGCGCCCCAGCGGTCCTTGTCCTCGATGCGCGCCCCGCAGCGCTGGCATCCACCCTTCACCGGCATCGTGAGCCCCTCCCGTCTCTGCTTGCAGGCAGGTTCCCACTCCCCCGGCCCGGCCTCAACCCTCACTCGTTCGGGTGACCCTTCCCGTGAAGCCCCTGCTGGCCCCCGGGCGGGCTGTGGATAACTCCCGTTCGCCGTACGGGAGATCGGTAGGTTGAGCAGGTGGCAGCACGAATCTTCTACATCGACGACTCCGGGGCCGAGAGCACCGGGTACGTCGTCTACGGCTGGGCCGAGGTCGACCTCGCGCAGTGGAGCGCGGCCCTGCGCTGCCTGCTCGACTTCCGCAAGAAGCTGTACGCGGACACCGGCATCCCCGCCGACTACGAGCTGCACGCCACCCAGTTCATCCCGGGCCGTGGCACGCCGTCGACCCGCAACGCGTGGAACCGGCACAAGCGCAACCGGCGCCGGGTCGCCCAGGCCAACCTCGCCGCCATCGCGGCGATGCCCGGCACCCGCACCGGCGCGGTGTGGCGGCACACGAACCAGAAGGGCCGTGCCTACTACGACCAGCGCGCCCAGGTCTACGCGGCGCTGCTGGCCGACCTCGACGCCCGGCTCGGCGCGGCCGGCGACCACGGCATCATCGTCATGGACGGCGACGGGTCGGACCTCAGCTACCAGCGCGAGCACCGCAAGTTGAAGCTGGCCACCCGGCACATCGTCGAGGACCCCTGGTTCATCGGCTCGCACCACAGCCAGCCGGTCCAGGCCGCCGACCTGCTCGCGTACACCGCGTACCAGGTCGTCCAGCGGCACCCGGGCAAGGATTTCATGTGGGATTGGTGGAGTCGGCATCTGCCGGCCGCCGAGGCGCCGCGCCGGATCTGAGCAACACAAAGGCCCGGCACACTGGCCGGGCCTTGAGAAAGCTAGACCCGGTGATCCCACGTACGCAGGCCAGGTCCGCACCCTCAGTATGCCACACAGCGCCCAGCGTCACACTCGCTCGCGCGCCGTGGCGCCCCCTTCACCCCGCAGGATCAGGGCGACTTCCGGGTGTGCGTACACGGCCTTGCGCAGCGCGTGCGTGGTCAGCCCCGCCCGCCGGGCCGTGGGTCCCAGCTCCTGGCCGTGGTGCAGCACCAGGTCCACCGCTGTCGCGGTCACCGCGTCCCGCCGCAGTTCCAGGGCCCGGCGCTGCCGGTCCAGGAGGCGCTGCAGCTTCTCCGTCTCGCTGTAGAAGGCCACGGCCCCATGGGAGCCCAGGGCCCGGCGGGCGGGCAACGGACCCGGCGGAGTTTCCCGTTTCACGATCCGGAACGGTTCCGTCCGGGGTCATTCCGTGGAACCGCAGCGCAACGCGCTGACCTGGGAAAAGGAACATCTCGTGGAACTTCGTGGAACCGTCCTACGCGCGCGCGTGTCACGAGGGCGACGCGGCTGTGCCGAGCGCGTGGTCGATGGCCGGGGCACTGCGCACGGCAAGGGCCCCGGTGGGCAAGAGCCGCCTTAGCTCTTCCTGCCCACCGGGGCCCTGGGAAAGCCCGCGCCCACGGGGACTGGGGAGGCGCCGGGCGTGGACCGAGAGATCAGACGGGCTCCGCCGCTGCGGCGAGCCGGTCGAGGCGTTCGTACAGGGAGCGGACGAGCCGGGCGCGGTTCTGCGCGCAGCGCAGGGTTCCCTTGGCCCGCTGCGAGAGCCGCCCCCGGGCCTCGCCGAGCACGACTTCGGCGAGCGGGCGCCTGCTGTCGTCCTCCGGCAGATGGTCGAGGTGGCGCTGCACGTCGTCGGCGACCACGCGGGCGTGCCCGACCAGCAGCAGGGCGATCAGCTCGCAGTCCCCCGGCGCCAGCGCGTCCGGATCGCTCACCGCGAGCACGGCCTTGACCACGAGCATCAGCGGCTCGCGGTGCAGCGGCGTCTCCATCAGCGCGTCCGGATCGTGCAGTACCTGACGCGCGCTCATGAGACCGCCACCTCCTCGTCGCTGACTTCCTCCAGCTCCCGCAGCGCGGTCGCCAGCTGGTCGGCTGGGACCAGCCGCGGGATTCCGGCGCCCGGACGGCTGATCCAGTGGGCCGTGGGCGAGCCCTGCCCGGACGCCGGCACCAGCAGCTGATGCCCGGTGGACAGGGCCCGCAGTACGCCGGGCGCTTCCGCCACCTCGCTGGCCGTGCCCGGCGGCACCATCACGTACAGCCGGTGGCTGATCCGGTCGGCGAGCACCGGATAGCCCGAGCCCAGTGCCACCCCGATCCGGTCGAGCGCCTCAAGGCCCCGCTCCAGCGGATAGATCGCCACCGCGTCCCACTCCCGGCCGCAGTACGCCCAGCCGGTGCGATCACCACGGGCCCACAGCGCCTTCGTACGGTCGTCCACGGTGGCCTTCGAGGCCCAGGTGACGCGGCTCTTGCCGCCGGAGGGTGTGTTCGGCACGGGGTGCTCCCGGATCGTCTGTCTCGGTACTCCCAGACAACTGCCACTCGAAGGGGTGGGCTCAGGCCAGATCCCGGGCACTTCCCGTACAGAGACCGGACAGTTTTACCTGCGGGCGATGCGGCGCAGGACTACCGTCACGCGCACGCTCCACACCCCCGGGGGGACCGATGGACAGACGGCGCAACACCGTCCTCGAGGCGCTCCTCGACGAGATGGACTTCACCCACAACTCGCTTGCCGACGAGGTAAATGAGGTCGCCGAAGACCTCTTCGGCAAGCCCGGGGACTGCACCGACCGGCACGTACGACGGTGGGTCTCCGGGGAAGTGCGCTGGCCGTGGACGAAGTACCTTCTGCCGCTGGAACGAATCTTCGACCGTCCAGCCCAGGCCCTGGGGTTCGTGCCGCGCGGGAAGAACAGCGCCAACCTGCCCACTCCGCCGCTGTCACGGTCGTCGACACCGAAGCAGGAGGAGGGTTCCGTGCAGCGCCGTCGCTTCGTCACCGCGTCCGCCGCCATCACCGTCGCGGTCGCGCTCGGCATCGAGGAGACACCCACCCGCGGCCGACTGTCGATGAGCGACGTCGCGCGCGTCCACGAGCGCATCGGCCGGATGGACGCCCACTTCTTCTCCATCGGCGGGGGCCCGCTGGTGTCCGTCTCCACCGCCTACATCGCCCGGCTGCGTGAGGCCCTGGACGGCTGCACCTACGGCGAGCGCGTCGAGAAGGCGCTGCACGGCGCGATCAGCAGCCTGTACGCGTCCGCTGGGTGGGCCTGCCACGACAGCGGCAATACCGACCAGGCCAACCTGCTGCACGCCGCCGCGCTGCAGTCCGCGATGCTCGCCGCTGACCCCTCCGCCGTCGCCCGCGCCTGGTCCGACCTCTCCCTGCAGGCCCGCCGCGCCGGCCGCCACCGCGAGGCCGTCCAGATCACCCGGGCCGCCCTCGACAACCGCCGCGCCCGCAGTGACCCGCGCATCGCCACCCTGCTGCACGCCCGCCTCGCCATCGGCCTGGCCCGCACCGGCGACCGCACCGGTGCCGCTCGCTCCCTATTCGGTGCCGAGAAGGCGTACGACCGCATCGACCCAGCCGCCTCGGTCCCGACGTGGCTGGCGTTCCTCACCGAGGCCGAGGTCTGCGGACTCGCGGCCATCGCCCACCGGGCCATGGGCCAGTACGACCGGGCCGAGGCCGCGACCGCCCAGGCCCTCGCCCTGCTCCCGCAGCCCATGCGCCGCAACCGCACGTACTACACAGTCCAGCTCGCCGAGCTGCAGCTCGCCCAGGGCGAGCGCGAGCAGGCCGCGGCCACCGTCGCCGGCCTCGACGTCTCCTCCCTCGACAGCTCCCGCATCACCGACCGGCTCACCGTCATCCGCACCCGCCTCGCCACCGCATAGGAGCCCGCCCGTGACCGGCATCGCCATACGGCACTACGACCACCACCACGCCGCCGAGCTGCGCCCCCTCCTGCTCGACGTGTATGCCGAGGTCTACGCCGAGGCCGCCAAGACCGACGAGTTCGCCACCGTTGACCGCTTCGCCCAGGGCCTCGATGCCTGGAGCAGCCGCACCGGTTGGACCTGCGTCGTCGGCTACGACAGGGACCAGAGTGACCGGGCTGTCGGCTACGCCTACGGCGCCCCGTTGCGGGCCGACTCCCCATGGTGGGGCGGGCTGCTCACCGAGGTGCCCGCCGACGTCGTCGCCGAGACCGGCACTCGCACGTACGCCCTGTCCGAGCTGATGGTCCGCGCGCCGTGGCGCAAGACCGGCACCGCCCGCCAGCTGCACGACGCGCTGCTCGCCGAGCGGCCCGAGGAACGCGCCACGCTCCTGGTCGACCAGGCCCACCCCAAGGTCCATGCTCTGTACGAGTCCTGGGGCTGGAGCACGCTCGGGGACCTGCGCCCCCGGATGGCGAACGCGCCCCTCATGCACGCCATGCTGCTGCCGCTGAAGGGCACCCGGTGACCAACCGCATCCTGTACCTCATCGCCTGCGCCGCGCCGCCCGCCCGCCGTATAGAGATCCCGATCCGCCTTGCGCAGCAGGCCGGTTGGGATGTCTGCACGATCCTCACGCCGTCCGCGTACCGATGGCTCAGCGAGGACGCCGAGGGCGAGATCGAGGCCCTGCAGAAGCTCACCGGGCACCCCGTCCGCTACCAGTACAAACTCCCCAGCCAGCCCGACGTACTGCCCCCACCGGACGCGATCCTCGTTGCCCCGACCACGTCGAACACCCTCAACAAGTGGGCCGCGGGCATCTCCGACACGCTCGCGCTCGGTCTGATCACCGAGGCGATCGGCCTGCAGATCCGCACTGTCGCGCTGCCCCACTGGAACGACGCCCAGGGCCTGCACCCGGCGGTGCCGCGCAGCGTGGAGACCCTGCGCGCGGCCGGCGTCACCGTGTTGCTCGGCGAAGAGGGGTTCGTGCCGCACAAGCCGCAGCACGG
The DNA here is from genome assembly GCF_055558735.1 of Streptomyces sp. NPDC025651. NCBI lineage: Bacteria > Bacillati > Actinomycetota > Actinomycetes > Kitasatosporales > Streptomycetaceae > Streptomyces > Streptomyces sp. NPDC025651. Next base: position 19,095 of record NZ_JBVHLZ010000023.1, on the reverse strand, counting down.
CGACCTCGACGCGTACCCGTGGCAGGCCGCCCTCGACGCGTTGCCCGCCACCCGCTGAAGGCGCAGGTGTCACAGAATCCGCCGAGCCGCGTTCTACCTGGCATGACGACGTGCCCGACGCCCACCGGCCGGACAACCTTCTCGGCCCCGGTGTCCTAGCTCAGACACCAGCCGCAAAGTAGGGATCTGCCCTGCGGTCAGCTGTCGCCGGGTGCCGCTGCTGGGTTGAGAGTCTTGTGTACGACGCCGACGGACACCTTGACGGCGGCGGCGATCTCGCGGATGGACTGGCCTTCGGCGCGGCGGGCGAGGATCACGCGCCGCTTGTCGTCGTCCACGACGGGGCGTCGGCCGCCGATGCGGCCGTGTGTGCGGGCGGAGTCGAGGCCGTTCTTCGTCTTCTTCACGATGTCGCGGCGCCGGTCTTCGGCAAGGGCGAGGGCCAGGTCGAGGATGAGGGAGCGTTCGGTGTGCTCGCCGGCGGCAATGCCCTCCAGGACCTTGACGGCGATGCCGCGCTGGAAGAGGTCGTTGAGGACGATCAGTCCTTCGAGGAGGTTGCGGCCGAGGCGGTCGACTTCCTGGACGGTGAGCATGTCGCCGTCGCGGAGGTAGTCGAGGGCGGCGGTCAGGCCGGGCCGGTCGTCGACGGCGAGCTTGCCGCTGATCCTCTCCTCGAAGACCTTGAGGCAGATCGGGCCGAGGGCGTCGAGCTGGCGCCGGGTCTTCTGCTTGTCGGTGCTGACGCGGACCAGGCCGATGAGCGCCATGGGCACCCTTTCCGTTCATCAAACGTCTTCGGGTAGCGATCTGAACGCTAGCAGTTGATGAACGGGAAAATGAACGGTTCTGGCGGGGAGGTGGGGCACGGGGCGGCTGAGCGGCGGGCGTTCGGTAAACGGTCGATTGATGAACGCGGGGTGTGCCCGCCTCGGCCTCGGAGGTTCCGCCTCGCCAGAGGGCTGGTTTCCCTGTTTGTCAGGCTGAGCCTGACAAACAGGCGTAGCTTGGAGACATGACCGATGTGAAGCCCAGGAAGCCCCAGCTGTCACCCCGCGACGAGGCGGTGGTGGCCGTCGCCGAGTCCGCCCGCGTCGTCGCCGAGCTCGCACGCGGCTTGGTGCCCGCCGTGTACGAGGAGCGCCGCAGTGATCCGGCGTGCTACCTGCGCGACGTCCTGACGATCCGCGACAAGTTCCTCCCCACCCTCCTCGCGCGCGCGGTGATCGCCAGCCGTGAGTGCGGAGCGACCTGGGAGCAGATCGGAGAAGCGGCCGGGATGACGCGCCAGTCGGCGCACGAGAAGTGGGCACCGCATCAGGCGGCGTGGGAGGCAAACGGCCGGCGGGGGCACAGCCGGGGCGAACCCGTGGACGCGTTGCGGAGCGCGGCCCGGCTGGACGACTGGTACGCCCGCGGCCGCGACGGCAGCGACGGCATCGTCACCGGCCCGCGCGGGTACCGCGCGGTCACCGACGGCCTGGACGCCACGGACCGGCCGGAGCAGTCGGAGTTGGAGCATGGAGGGGACCGTCCCGAGCGTCCGGCGACCGTGGCCTCGATGCGCACCGCGCTCGCCCACTACAGCGACCACGAGTGGGGTGATCGGCCACTGCGGTACCTGCTCGCGTTCCCGCCGGTGGACCTTCTGGCCGACGCGATGGAGTGGGGGTGGTCGGACCCGCGCGTACGCGAACACCTCGTTGACGCCCTTGCCCGGCTCCTGACGTACGGGCGCCACGGGTGGCCCGCCGACGGAGACGACGTCTCCCGCGACCTGGTGCTCGCGGAGATGATCGCGGGCGACCGCAGGTACCCCTGACCGACCGCCTACGCAGCGGCCGGTCCGTGCGGGGCGCGCGTCATCGCGTCTGCGCGGTTGATCGGTCGGCGGCGTCCGCCGGAGTACGGGGGCGGGGCACCGTGAGCCCCAGGTCGAGGCGCTTGTCCATGTCCAGCCGGAACGTGCCGTACGGGTTGACGTTCGACCAGAACAGCGCGGTCAGGCCGCGCCGGTCCTCGTCGCTCAGCTTCTTCGCCCACGCCGGTTCGGCCAGAACCTGCTGCACCAGCAGGGTGTTGACGTGCACGAGCGCGGACTGGAGCAGGTGCAGGGCGAGCATCGAGGTCTCGGCGTGCTCCTTGTCCGGGCCGGTGAGGGCGCCGTCCTTGCCGTAGTGCAGCACGGTGTTCGCCGAGTTCCAGTTCTCCACGACCTGGAGGCCCCCGTGGATCTCCCGGCGCAGGCCGGGGCTGGCCAGGTAGTCGCAGGCGAAAACCGTGCGCACGGCGCGGCCGAGTTCTTCGAGCGCGGCGTAGGTGGGGTGCTTGGGGCCACCGCGGGTGAAGCGCCGTAGCACCTGCTCCGCCTCCGCCGTGCCGAGGCGGAGCGCGGTCGCGTACTTCACCATCTGGTCGTACTGCTGCTCGATCAGCTCCCAGCGGATCGGCCTCGTCAGCGAGCCGCCGAGCGCCGGCCAGCCCGGCGGGGCGTCATCCGGGCGGTACAGGCGGATGCTGCCGATGTTCTTCAGCCGCGGCAGCAGGCGGAAGTGGAGCAGTTCCGTGAAGGCGAACCCGACCACCGAGGCGCCATGGGTGTCGACGTACTGGGACTCGATCTCGGCGTCCGTGCAGTGTCGCAGCAGGCCCTCGATCATCGCCGCGACCTCGGACGACGAACAGGACTTGAGCTGGGAGTAGATGCAGACGTTCTTCCGCTCGACGTGCCAGTAGATCATCACGCCGTTGCCGCCGTAGCGGGCGTGGTACTCGGTCATGAAGTTGCTGGACCAGGACCCGAACTTCTTCGAGTCCGACGCGCACGCCGTACCCTGCCCCCACCAGGCCGCATCACGGGCGGCAAACGTGCCGTTCACCAGCCGGGTGACCGCGGCGCGAAGGTTGTCGACGGTGATGAAGTGCCGGCGCACGTGTCGCAGCGCGGCCTCGCTCTCGCCGTGCTCGCCGGTCGCCACGATCGCCCGGATGCCCATGTTCGTGCCCAGGGCGAAGAGGGCCAGCAGCAGGCGGCGCTGGAGCACGGCGCGGTCGATGCGTTCGTACGCGGCGACCGAGGAGAACTCCTCGGTGAAGCCGGTGAGGAAGTCGGAGTTCTTCAGCACGTCCAGGAGGTCCAGGACGCCCCACCGTCGTACGACCTCGTCCTTGAGGGCCTGGAGACCGGTCGGCTCGTCCAGCGGCTCCAGCTTCGGCACGGTGATCCACGGCTCGCCCTTGCGGGTGGTGACCTTCACCCCGCCCGCCGAGCCGTCCGCGAGCGCCGCCGAGAGCCCGTCCAGAGCCGCGGTCATGCGCTTCTTCAGGTCCGCGATGAACGCCCGCGGGTTCAACGGCTGGCGGATCGCGGCGTAGTGCACCGCGCGGGTGGCTTCGAAGTCGCCGGGCAGATCGTCCTCCGGATTGCACCAGCGGGCCGCGCCCTCCACGTAGATCTCGCGGCGGCGGACCGCGTCCCGCAGCGCCACCAGCACGCACAGCTCGTACGGGATGCGCTCGATGCGGCCCCTGTCGTCGACGACCGCCTCGCGCCAGTCCTTGCGCACCACGCCGTCCATCGGCACCACGTCGCCCACGTCGTAGAAGCGGGTCTTGCCATCAACGCCGGCGTACTTGGCCAGCAGCGCGAGCGCGTCCATCACCGGCCGGTAGGCGGTGTTGTCGCACCTGAAGCCCAACGTGTTCAGCAGCGGCGGCAGCATCTGCCGGTAGTACGAGCTGTACGACGACCGGAGCGTGGTGCGGACCTTGGCCTTGAACACCTTCTCGTTCGCCTTCGCCTCGGCCACCAGCTCCCGCAGCGTCTTCTCACCCACCACCGGGAACAGGGCCTGGCGTACGACCTCGTCGGGCTTGTCGACGGCGGCCGTCGCCAGCTTGAAGAGAATGCCCTCCTTGCCGCGGACCTTCTTCAGCTCGGCGGTGAGCTGCTTCTCCACCCGGCGCTCGGCGCGGGCGTTGATCTTGTGGACCAGGGCGACCAGCAGCTCGACCAGAGCGTCGGTGATCTCCGCCTGCCGCGACCAGCACAGCGCCGCGAGCAGCGTGATCCGCACGCCCTCCGCCGTGTCACGGAAGTCCGAGGGGTACATCTTGATCGCCCGCGCCCGCCAGGCGGCCACCAGCTTCTCCGAGCAGTCCGCGAACAACCCGTCGGGCAGCCCGAGCTTGCGTACGTCGTTGAGCTTGGTGATCTCGGTGAGCAGGGAGTCCAGGCCGACTGCGCCCGGGTCGCGCTTGAGCGCGGCCAGCAGGGCGGTGCCCGCCTCGTTGTCCTCGGTCACCAGGGACAGCAGCCGGGCCGTGCCCGCCTCGCCCAGGCGCTCGATGACGCGGGCGCAGAACGTCGCCTCCCACCGGCCCCGGGCCGCGACCAGGATCTTCTCGACACGGGTCCGGCCCGGCGGCTCGACCTTCCGCGCCCGATACTCGACCAGCAGGGCATCGCGCTGCCGGTCCTCCACCAGCTCGACCGGGCACACCTCCGCAGCCAACCACCCGGTGAGTGCCTCCTCGTCCGCGAGCGTCGCCGGCCTGAACCCGAGCGCCTCGCGGATCTGCCTGCGGTGCCGCTTCGCGCCCGCCAGGTCGTACTTCGCAAGCTCGACAGCCGGGACCTTCACCAGCCCGGCGACGTACTCCACCGCAGCCTGCGGAAACTCCTCGACGAACTCCGGGAACCGGGCCTCGATCTCGAAGAACTTGAGCATGAGGCAGAAGCCCAGCCGGGTCGGCCCCGACTTGTTCGCGACCAGCTCCCAGTCACCATCCACCAGGGTCCAGCACGCCACCACGTCCTCTGGCGACCACTCCTGCCGCACACCAGCCCCCTCGCCGTCGGGCCCCACGGGCGTTCACCCGCTCGGCTCAACGAGAGCGCAGGGGCCGGGAAACGGCGCGTGCGGACCTCCCAGAAACTACCGGCGGGTTACTTGTTCCCCGGTGTCTGCGCTAGGAGTTCGGGGCCTTCTCCCGCGGGAGAAAGTCTGTCTCCCGCCCTGCGGGACACCGCCGCGGACAGCAGTTCCACACCTGGGGACACCACTTGACGTGCGGAAACTCGTGTCCCCAGAGCTGTAACTATTTCGGATGCCGATCCGTCAATAGACGGTGAAGGGCCATGGTCAACAGCGGAGGAAGGGACACGGGTGACCGGATCGGGTGGCGTCGTCGAGCGGGAGCTGACCCCGCACACGAAGGCCAGCGCGGCGCGCGCTCGACTCGAAAACCACCGAACTGCCGTGATGGTCCGTCACCGGACCAGCCTCCCCCGTCCGTTCGGACAGCGTGGAGAATCTGACCGTCGCACGAAAAACCCCTGCGACACGCGGCAACAGAGTTGTGTACGTGAACCGGTTTGCGATTGGATAGCGATCATGGCCAGGCCCTATGGATCACGAAACGCCCGCGAGCGCGAGTACGTGGCGCCGATGGTGCACCGCGACCGCAAGAGCCTTGTCCGGCTTTCCCCGATGGTCCAGCCCGAGATCCACGCCCAGGCGTTCGAGAACGCCAAGGCCGCGGGCATCACGGTCGGTCTCTACATCACGAGGCTGATCGAGCGGGACCAGCTCAACGAGAACGGCGTGCCGCTGTGGCGGGTCGCCGAGATCGAAGAGGAACAGAAGAGGGCCGGTGAAGAGGAACAACTCCCCCTGACCGGCTGACGAGATAGACCGTCGGTGGCAAAGAAAAAGCCCCGGTCATCCAGACCGGGGGCCCCACCGACGTACCGGGACCAGCGAGCCCTACCCAGGCGCTGAATCCCATTGCTTCACACAGCAACACACCCACGGTCAGCTCCCCAGCTGACTACCCACAGAGGAGATCCCCGGGTTCCCGCCCAGGTTCCTCGCCCCGAAGGAAGAGGTGAGTCAAGCCCTACGGATCGCTTTCCCGAGCGATCCCAGGGCGGTGGTGCCCTAACCACAGATGAAGTCCGAAGGGGCCTTCGACGTCTGTCGAGGTTAGGAGCCCTTTTCACGCGCCTGGTTGGTCGCGCTGAAGCCCTCCGCCGTCACGGCGGAAGGGACCTTCGGCATGCATATGAAGTTAAGGAGCCCTGCCATCGTAGCGGACAGCTACGGTGCCGGACAGCTCACGCTCGCCTCTGGAGTGTCTCCGGAGTCGGGTGTGCACAGCCCGTCATCTGCCCCAACACACAATCCCCATACCGGTGTTCTGCCCCTCTTCGAGGTCGCGCAGGTCGACCTCCAGGCCCTGGTCCTGGAGCTGTCCCCGCGTGCCTCCATCCGGGTGGACACCCGATCGGGTGATGGCGGATGGCTGCACTCCTACAAGGCCCGGCCGCTTCCCGCGGTCGCCCCCCACGGCCCGTACGCCGTCCACCTCGCCGACGCCGAGGGCCGCTTCCGGTGGATGTGCTTCGACCTCGACAGCAGCAGGGGCAACACGGGCCCGGACCTTGCGACGCTGCTGCGCTGGCTGGAGGAGGCCGGGCTGACCTATGTGGTCGCCGCCTCTGGATCCGCCGGCGGACGGCACGTCTGGGTCACCTCGAGCGAGCCGCTGGACGCCGCGCTGGTCGCCTCGATCGCGCGGGCCGCCGCGCTGCGCCTGCCCACCCTCGACCACGGCCTGCTGTGCAACCCGTCCACGGGCGCGGTCCGCCCGATCGGCGCCGCGCACCGCGACGGCGGACGCAGCCAGCTGCAGACCCCGCTCGACCAGCGCCGTGCCGCCGCCCTGCTCACCCCCGCGTCCTGCGGCAACCCGTCCGACGCGTTCCTGCGCCTCGCGCTCATCATCGACACCGTCCCGGCCCCGGCCACCATCCGCCCGCGGATCGTCCGCGAGCGCCAGGTGCAGGTCCTCGACGACGAGCTGGGCCCGCGCCTTCCGGGCACGCCGAACACCGCGCTGGACGACGCCACGTACGCGCTGCTCACCCGCCGCCCGGCCGACGGCAAGGTCAGCGAGACGCTCGCCTCGCTGCTCGACCGGCTCGCGCTGCGCCGCTGGACGTGGCCCATGGTCGAGCAGCTGCTCGACGACCGGCGCCACCGCGAGGGCGGACTGCTGCACGCCTGCACCAGCACCCGGCGCGGCCCGCTGCGCACCGTCCTGCCCGACGTCCAGGCCCGCGAGAAGCTGCGCCGCCAGTGGGAGCGCTGCGTGGCGTACGCGGCGAGTCTGCCGCTCACTGAGGACTCCCTGGAGTGGACGGAGAACATCGGCGCCGTCGTCGCCCTGGTCGAGCGCGTCCAGGCCGCCGCCGACGCCTGCCCCGAGCGCTGGGCCCGCAAGTCCGGCCCCGCCGACCGCGCCGCCCTGGACCTGCGCTGCCTGTACGCGCTGCGCTCCGGCACCACCGTCCTTGACCTCGACATCCGCCGTGCCGCCCTCGCCGCCGGCCATGGCCGCTCCACCATGCACCGCGCCCAGGACCGCCTTGCCCTTGACGGCTGGCTCGCTCCCCGCACCACCGACGGCCCGGCAGGCACCCACGAGCTGCTCCCCGTCACCGCTGCGCACCCCGGATTCGAGCTTGCTGCGCAGGGTGGGACACAAGGAACCCCGCCCCCCCAGGGGGACATCCGAGCTCTCCTGATCTCCCGTCTCCAGGAGCGTCTCGCCGCAGGCCGGGCCGACCTTTTCGCCTACGGCCGGGCCACCGCCACCCATGCCGGAGGGCTCGGTCACCACGCCGGGCGGGTCTACCAGCAGCTCATCGAGCACGCCGAGCGCCCGCTGAGCCTCTCCGAGGTGGCCCAGCTGACCGGGTACGCCCCGCGCACCGCCGCCAAGCACCTGGTGACCCTGCGGAGCCTGCTGGTCGCCACCCGCGCCGTGATGGCCGTCCACCATGAGTGCCCCACCTGCCAGGCCGCCCCGGGCGAACGCTGCCGTACGGCCACCGGAACCGTCCTGCGCCACCGTGGAGCCGACCAGCACGCCGCCCGCCGCACCCTGACCGCCCAGCGCTCCGGCACCCCGTACTACCGCCCGCGGCCCGGCTCCCTGGTCGCTGCGGCGAAGGCCAAGGGCTGCTGGGGCGTCACGGCCAGCCGTGCACGCCGCTACACGGTCGAGACCGAGCTGTACCGCTGGTGGCGCCAGGAGGAGGCATGGATGCGCGCCCCTAAGGCCGGGCTGCGCACCGGCGTCCAGACCCACCAGGAGCAGACCGACCTGGTGCTCACCACACTCCCGGCCCTGCCGCGGCGCCGCTATCCCCGCGGAGCCGACGGCCGTGGCGACCACGCCGCCGCCAGGGCCCGCATCACACGCCGCATCGCCACCGCCTGAGAGTCACCCAAATTTGGGTGACCCCTTCCCCGCGCAGCAGCGCAGTCTCGTTCGATCTTCGGGATCGCCGTGCACCACAGGGCCTGTTATTACTTCCAGCCAATCACATGTCAACTGGTTGACGATGACATGAGCACCCGTCAACCTGTTTACAACGCACCCGACATGGAGGAGAACCGGATGAGCAACGGAACCGTGCCCGTGCCGCAGATCGAGGTGGCCACCTACCAGGCGCCCCGCGTCACCATCACGCCGGTGGAGAGCGTGATCCCGTCGGAGCCCGTCCCCGGCGCCCACGCGCCCGGCCACTACCAGAACGTCCTGCTGAACACCGCCACGGGCGAGCTGAGCTTCCACGAGAGCACTGAGCACCGGGAGGCGTGGAATCCGCGATGGAAGGCCGTCAACGACGTCCCGCGCGAGATCTGGAAGCGCTGGCACCCGGGCAAGCTGTTCCTCCCCGGCAGCGGCCCGCACATGTGGTTCGAGCCGGTCCCCGGACTGCTCAACTGGGGCGTCGAGTCCGGCTTCACCGGGCACCCGTACCTCGACGTCGAGGCCGCCAACGCCCTGCTGGAGCTGGTGGCGCCGTACGCCCAGCAGCTGCTCGACGGCTTCTTCGAGGCCGGGGGAGAGCTGGACTGGTCGGCCGCCTCCGCACGCGCCGGCCGTCAGCTGTGCCGCCTGACTTCCCGCGACCGGGAGACCGCGCTGCCCGAGGTCGATGCCGACCTGGTCGACTTCGCCGACATCGTCGAACGCTGCCCCGAGGTCTACCACCCCGAGCTGCTGGGCCTGTCGCTCGACAAGCTCGCGCACGAGTGCGAGATCCACACGCGGTGCCTCGGATCGGAGCACTGGCACCCGGAGATCAAGAAGGTCTTCGGCGCCCCGTACCGCGACGGCAGCGGCGTGTACCTGCAGGTGCTGGGCGTGCGGTCCTGGTACCGGACCGTGCTGCTGAACGGCGACCCCCGCCCGGCGCGCGACTTCCGCGACTGGGACGCCGAGCACGGCCGCCTGGCCGCCAGCGGCATCACCTCCCAGACCACCGACGCGGCCCTGGACGCCTGGATCGACCGCGAGGAGACCGGCGCCGCCCAGCAGGGCGTGCGGATCTTCGGCACGCAGGAGGCCGCCTACAGCCTCCGGGACCAGCTGCGCGAGCAGGACTGGGACCGCCTCGCCGTGGTCGGCGCCGAGGTCGCGCGGCTGGAGAAGTACAAGACCGAGCGCACGCAGCTGGTCAGCCAGGTGGTCACCTGGGGCTACAGCGACACCGACATCGCCGGACGCGCCCGCATGTCCCGGCAGGCCGTGCACAAAATCCGCAACGGCGACAAGACCGGCCCCGACACAGAGCAGGCTTGACCCCGCCGTACACCGCCGCGGCCGGAGTCATCGGAACTGACTCCGCCCCGCGGCCCGGCCCCGGAAGGAACCGATGCCCGCCATCACCGCCCGCCACCGGCTCGCCCTGATGTACGAGGGCGACGCCATCGAGCGCCTCGACATCGACCGCGCCCTGCACCCCGACGACCCCCAGCGCGAACGCGCCTACCTACTGCGCCGGGCAGCATGGGCCGACCGCGCAGTGCCCGCCCTCGCCGAGATCGAGCGCGCCGAGGAGAGCCAGCAGGACGCCGAGCAGAGCGCCCGCAGCCTGCTCCAGCACGACCGCACCCACCGCACCGGCCACGGCCCCGTGCCGCCCACCGACCCACGGTGGGACGCCGACCCGCGCGGCTACGCCCGCCAGGAGCACGCCACCGCCGTACGCGACGAACACGAGAGCGAGCAGCCCGGTGCCTGAACTGCAGATGAGCGCCGAGGTGAAGACGCTGCTCGGACCCGAGGGCCTCGCCCGCGCAGCCGAGATCTCCCTGGTCGACGGCAAGTGCGTCAGCTGCAAGGAGCCGCTGACCGGCACCGTGAACATGGTGGTGCGCACCAACAACAGCTTCACCCACGTCGTCTATGTGCACGACAAGTGCGGCCCCTCCCAAGTCATCGCGATGGGAGCCGACTTCGGCCCGACCGCGCCCGCCGGCGGCTACCCCATGACGATGGCCGCCGCCGTTCTCGACCACGGCGGCGCCGACCTGCCCGTCCTGGTCGCCGAGACCGTCGGCAAGGCGTACGTCATCAACGACGGCCCCGGCGAGTTGACCGACGTGGTGCTCAGCGACCTGCTGGGCAACGGCTTCACTCTCATCTCCCGGATGCGCCAGGCCCCGCCCCGCATCCAGGAGTGGATCGGCGTGCTGCTGCTCGGCCACGGCCCCGCAGGAGAGGACGGGCTGCTCGTCCTGGACCCGGACGGCGGGCAGTTCTTCACCGGGACCATCGACATCCCCGACGGCTGGCTGGCCCTGGTCGCCCGCTACGGCTGGGCCGTGCTCTACGTCGGCGACGTCGGCCTCGCCGAGCTGCGCCACGACGACAAGGCCGTCACCAAGGCGATGCGGACAGCCGCCCAGGCCGGGCGGCTGGTCGGCGCCCGCATCGCGGTAGGCGGGCCGCCGTCCACCGAGGCGTAGAAGCCGTTCGCCGTGGCGCCTGCCCCGGGCCTGCCCGCTCGGGCCTGCCCGCCCGGGGCACACCGGGCTGAGCAGCCTGGCTTTTGAGCGGTTCTGAGCGCCCTCCACGCATGCGCGTGGAGGGCGCTCACGGCGAATTTCGGGAGTTTTGGGAGTCTCCTACGCGCGCGCACGCGTAGGAGAACAGCGAGAGGGTCCGATCAGGGGCCTGGAAATCCGGCGCCGGTGACAGCGGCATCCGCTCGACGCGCCAGGCTCCGTCCCCTCTCCAGGCCGCCCTCGGTCTGGAGAGGCCCCCCCGCTGCCCGGCCCCCTGGTCGAGCGGCGGAAGGGTACCTTTCGCACCAACTTGCTGGCCCCGGCCGGGCCCGGCTCGGACACTCCGAGCCTCCATCTTGCTGGCCCCGGCCGGGCCCGGCTCGGACACTCCGAGCCTCCATCTTGCTCCGCGCTCGGACCGCCTCACGCGTGGTCGGATTTCTGAAACCCGCCCAGGTCACAGGCCCGCCCGGACCTTTCCGGGAGGACTCCCGGAGGGCTCAATCCGCCGGAATGCCCGACTCGACCGCAGGCCCAGTTCCCGGCGCACCCGCTCGACGCACAGGCCGACGGCCCCCGCTGCGCCGCGCGGGGCGCAGCACCGGACCTCGTCGGCGCGCGGAGCGGGAAACCGCTGGTGGGAGCCGCATTCCGGGAAGCCTCACGGAGTCCTCCCGGAGCCCTCCGTGAGGCTTCAGGGAGGACTCACGGCCTGGATCTAGGACCTAGGATCCTGGATCTTCCTTACGGGGCGTGCGCCAGCGCCGACCGGGGCCTCGAGCAGCCCCGGGCCAACCATCGGGCTGTCGCCGTGCGCGGGGGGAGCGCCCGGCAGCCCGGCCACGGGAAACGCGCCGACAACGGCCCTGAACGGCGGCTGCGCGGCCTCGGCCCGGTACTCCCGAAGGTCAGGGTCGGTTACAGAGAGCTACTTGTCACTTCGCGGCAGCTTCGGGAGCGCACCCCCGCCTCGCACGCGTTCCTGGCCCTGGTGGACCCCCGGGGCTCTCCCGGCGGCACACAGCGGCGATCACGGGGCTGAGGCCGGGCGGCAACCGTCACATGGCACGCGTAGCCGCGAGCGCTCCCGTCTGCAGCCGGGACGGGGTGCCCAAAAGCGGCAGGCGGCGGAGGGAGGGGTGGGCCGCGGGGGACCGGTCGCCGTCTTCCCGGCCGGAGCGGGGCCGGCCGCCGTACTCCCGCCGTCGCGGATGCGGGCGCGTGAGGAGACCGGACCGCGGTCCGTGGCCGAGGGGGAGCAACTGCTGCCGCGCACCGATGCCGGCCGGTGGGGTCGCTCCGCGTCGGCGCGGGTCTCGTCGTGGCCGAGGCGCGCGTCGTCGGTGGCGGGCAGGGCCCCGGCGGGCAGCCACCGCCCACGGTCGCGTCGTGGCGAAACCCGAGATCCGTACGGGCCGTCGATGACCTCCCGCAATCCATTGCGTTTCATTGCATCTCAGGCAATGCATTGTATTGACGTAATGCAATGCAACGTTAGACTTGGGGTACCGAGACGGGCACGGAACGCGAAGGAGCGCACGGTGAGCGGACCGCAGGATCAGCCCCAGGACGACTTCAACTTCTGGGAGGACGTCATCGGCGACGACCTGGTGGTCGACGGGGTCGTCTACAGCAGCGACGAGTGGCAGCCCGACGGCGAGGGCGGCGTCGAGCGCCGCGACCCGCAAGACTGACGCCCGCGCGGGCGCCGGTCGCAGGCCGGCGCCCTCCCCCTACTCGCAGAAGGAACCCCCGAGATGAGCGAGCAGCAGACCGAGCCGACGACCGCCGAGCCCGAGGGCGAGAAGACGCCGCGGTGCGCGTACCCGGAGTGCGGCAACCAGCCGGTCCCCAAGGACCCGACCAAGCCGGGCGCGGCCCCCAAGTACTGCGAGAACCCCGACCACAACGCCATGAGCGCGTACCGGGCCAAGCAGAAGCGGCCCGCCGACGCCTCCCCGGCCGCGGCCGAGGAGAAGGTCACCGACCAGATCGTGACCGACGCGGCGAGCACCGCGGTGCTGGTGCAGAGCAGCGTGCTGGCCAAGGTCGACGGGCTCCGGGAGGAGCTGGCCCGCTACGTCAGTCTGCTGCAGACCATCACCGACCCCGAGGCCGCCGAGGCGCAGGTCTCCGCCGCGGAGACCCGCGCGGACGCCCGGATCGCCGAGGCACATGAGGCGCTGACCAAGGAGAAGGGCCGCCGGGAGAGCGCCGAGCGCAAGGCCAAGACTTCCGAGGACGCCCGGATCGAGGCGGAGGACGCCGCCGACCAGGCGATCGACGAACTTGAAGCCGCACAGGCCCGGTTCGAGACCGAGACCGAGCGCATCCAGGCCGAGGCCGAGCAGCAGGTCGCCGCCGCCCAGGCGGAGGCCGAGCGGACCATCGCGCAGGCTCAGGCGGACGCCACCGCATCGGTCGAGGCCGCGCAGGCGCAGGCGGACGCGAAGGTCGCCGAGGCCGAGCGCCGCGCCGACGAGCGGATCGCCGAGGCCGAGCGGATCGCCGGTGAGCGGGTCACCGCCGCCGAGACCGCCGCCGGCCAGGCGCTGGCCCAGGTCGAGGAGATGAAGACCGTCGTCGAGCAGGAGAAGGCAGCCGCCGCCGAGGTACGCGCCGCTGCCGCCCAGGTTGAGGAGGACGCCCGCGAGAGCGTCCGGGTCGCGCAGGCCGCCCAGACCGAGGCCGAGCGGTCCGCCCGCCAGGCCGCCACCGACGCCCAGACCCGCGTCGACGCCATCCAGACCGCCGCCGACCGCGTCCAGGAGGAACTGCACGGCGAGCTGGAACGCACTCGCAGCGACCTCAAGACGAGTCAGGCCCGGATCACCACGCTGGAGACCACGACCGGCGAGCTGTACGACGAGATCCGCGCTGCCGACGGCAAGGTCCGCGACGCCGAGGAGAAGGTCCGCGACCAGGAGCGCGAGCTGCAGCAGCTGCGCGGCAAGCGCTGATGAGCTGACCGGCCCGAGAGGGGGGAAGCACCATGGACGCCTTCAACTCCGTTGTCGACACGGTCTTCACGGGCGTGGCCTGGTTCCTGGGCATCGCCCTCGCCGTGAGCCTGCTCGCCCTGCCCCTGCAGCCGGTCTTCGTGCGGCTGGAGCGCCGGCGCCAGCAGCGCAGGGCCGCCGAGGAGCAGCGCCGCGGCGACGAGCACTACCGCCGCCAGCTGCAGACCGCCACCGACCAGGCCATCACCACGGCGGTCCGCGCCCAGCTCGCCGAGCCCGTCACCGACCTGCACATCACCATCCCGCTGCGCATCACGATCGGCGACGTCATCGCCCGCGCCCTGGACGACTTCGCACTGCGCGTGCCCAGGGCCGACGCCGCCGCGATGCTCCGCCACCGGCTCGAATTCCGGGGCCACGCCCGCTGGCCCGACCTGATCACCGATGCCTGGGAGGAGGACTAGCGGCGCGGCCACAGGGCCGGGTGAAGGCGTACTGCCGTCGTGTCAGTACCCGGCGCTACGGTCCCAGGACAGGGACGAACAGCCAGTTCAGGGAGGGGAGTTCATGGCTTTCACCGGACGCCGAACCACCGGAGCCGGAGCCAGCGCGCGCCGGGTCGGCGAATTAGCCCGCATCGCCGAGCGCACCCAGCAGCACCGCCGCGCGAAGGTCACGCTGCCGCTGACCGCCGTGGGCGCCATCGTCGTCGGCGCGGCCGTCGCCACGCTGCTCGGGTGGCAGCTGGGCACGATCGCCGCTGTGGCCGTGCTCGCCTACGGGGTGCACCAGACCTACCGCCGGGGTCACAACAGCTGGGCATCCGGCGCGGCCGGCGAGGAGGCGACCGCCCGGCTGCTCGCCCCGCTCGCCCGCCGCGGCTACGGCGTCCTGCACGACCGGGCCATACCCGGCAGCCGCGCCAACCTCGACCACCTGGTCGTCGCCAGCTTCGGCGTGGCCCTGGTAGATAGCAAGAACTGGCAGTCGAAGCGGTCCCGCATCGTCATCAACGGCTCGCTGCTGCGCTACGGGCAGTACGACCAGACCAAGGCCCTGAACACCGTGGTGTGGGAGGCCGAGCAGGCCGCCCGCGCGCTGGGGGTGCCGGTCCGCCCGATCCTCGCCGTGCACGGCGCGAAGGTCCCCGCCCCGCGCGGACGCACCGAGCTGCACGGCGTCACCGTCATCGAGGCGAAGAAGCTGCGCAGCATGCTCCAGGGCCTGGCCCCGCAGCCCGGATGGGACCCCGCCCGGATCACCGCCGTCGTGCAGCTGGCCGAGCAGCAGCTCCCGCCGCACAGCTGACCCACCGCGCAGCAGCCGAGGGCCCGGAGATCCGGGCCCTCTTTCGTGCCCCGGGTTACGACGCGTCGGAGCGCACGTCGTCCAGGCCGAGGCCGAGGAGCACCGCCAGGTGCTCGCCACCGGCCCACCGCTGCAGCAGCGCGCGGTCGACCAGGTGCACGTCGTTGCGCGCCGCCCACACCACGCGTTCCCGGGCGAAGCTGCCGCTGCTGACCACGAGGAACAGCGCCCGGGGCCCGGTGGCCCCCTCCGGCAGCGGCACGCTCCCGCCGACCGCGCGCAGCGCCGCCCGGCCCCCGCCTGCCCGCCCGCTCCGCTCGACGCCGCGCTCGAAGGCGACCCCGAGCTGGCGGCCGTGCCCGTTGCCGACCAGGTGCACCACCCCCGGCCGGATCAGCACTCCCTTGACGTCCGTCCAGCCGTCGCGCAGCAGCAGCCGGCCGACGATGGTCCGAAACCGGCGGTCATCCGCCGCGTCGACCTGCTCCAGGCCGAAGCGCACGGCCAGCCGTTGCCGCTCCGCAGCCACCGCCTGGCGCCGGCGCACCGCGGCCCGCACCCCGTACCCGAGCACGGCCGCCGCGAGCAGCGCCGCCCACCACCCCAGGTGCACCCACAGCCAGCCGAGCACCGCGACCGGTAACCCGACCGCCACGAGCACCGCGGCGAAGCCGGGCAGGACCTCCCACCACTCCGGGCCCCACTGCCCGCTCACTCGCAGCCGCAGTTCCTCGCGCTTGCGCCAGGCCCGCCGCGTGCCGACCGGCTCCCGCTCCCACGGCCACACGCCGCTCACCCCCTGCCCGCCTCGTCGCCCTCGCTGATGTCGCCCCATGTCATATCTGCCCGCCCCGCCGCCCGTACAGCTGCGCCGCCGCAGATCAGCCGCGCCGCAGGGCCCCGCCGATCGCGTGCGGTAATAACAGGCCCTTGGGGGCGCCAGTCACCCAAATTTGGGTGACTTTGCGGCAGCACGGGGAAACCGCGCGACTGACAATGCCCGTTCCCATGACAACCCAGGTTCACGACAACTAGAATTGTCGCTATGACGAAGAGCGAGGAAGACGCCCCGGATTACGAGGCGTTTATGGCTCCGCGCGATCCCGCGTGGAGCGAGCCCACCGAGGCCCAGCTGGCGACGTTCCGCAAGCGGCTGCGCGCCACCGTTGCCGCGCTGGCCGACGAGATCTCCGTACGCGACACCAGCCCCGGCGGACCGGACGAGGACCTCCCGGTGCGCTCGACCCCCGACTGGCAGCTGGCCATGCTGCGCGCCCTGCGCATCGCCCGGGACGAGGTCGAGCCGATGACCGAGCAGTACGCCCGCGGCGCCGGCGGGGGCGGGGTGAACTACCCGCAGATCGGCGACGCCTGGGGAGTCTCCCGGCAGGCCGCGCGCAAGCGGTGGCCCGGCGCCGTCGTCGCGATCAACCCTCACGCCAACAAGGAACCCATCGAGGTCGAGGCGTTCGGCGGGACCGCCCGCGTCGCGTGGCACCCGGAGGACGGCGGCTGGTGGTGGATCGGCCAGGCCGCCAACGGCCGCCACCAGGACGCCGGCGACGACGTCACGTACGACACCAGCGAGGAGGCCCTTGCCCACGCCGGAGCCTTCCTCGCCGCCAACACCACCACGGACGGAGACGCGAAGTGACCCACGCCTACGAAGCGAGCCACCAGCTGGCCAAGGCCATCGCCCGACTCGCCGAGGAGTACCCCACCGACGACCCGGACACCGGCGAGCGGCTCCCGCTGCAGTTCGGTGAGGACAAGGACCTGGGCTGGGGCTTCCCGGAGCCGGTCACCCTGCAGCCGGGTCAGCTGGCGTGGCTGGCCCAGCTGGTCGAGCGCGAGCTGGACACCGCCCGCAACGCGCACAGCGACGGCGACGGATCGTGCGCCCACTGCGAGGGCACCGGCTCCGCCCGCCCCACCGGACCCGTCACCCATGTCGTGTCCTGGTTCCCCGGCGACCTGCTCAGCGATCCCGAGGTCAGCCGGTGGGAGGTCACGACGGCCGAGGGCTGGCAGGCCGGGCACACCGGGAACTGGCTCACCGGCAAGGAGAGCGCCGAGGAGGCCGTGGCGACGGACCCCGAGGCGAGCGCCGAGCAGCTGCAGCCCCTGCTCACCCGGATGCTCGCCCCGGCCGGACCGATCCGGCTGACCCCGGGGACGTTCACGATCGACAGCGTCGGCAAGCCCGGCCCCCACTTCAAGCGCGGGCCCTGGACGTACCCGATGTTCAAGGTGACCACCCTGGTCCCCCACCACGTCGCCGCCCTCGAGGGCGGACCGGGCGGTGCCGCCGAGGCCGAGCCGCCCGCCGACGACGGGAGCCGCCCGTGACGTCTGTCACACCACCGCCGTGCGCGGACTGCCCGACGGTCACGGAGCGGATCACCGTGGAGGGCGAGGAGCTGTTCCGCTGCCCGGGGTGCGGGCTGCGCACCTACGGCACCGGCGACGAGAACGACGACCTCGACCTCCCCTCGTTCAGCGAGACCGACGAGGACGGCGCCCTGATCATCTACCACGGCAACGGCGAAATCGACATTGAGGCGACCGCCGAGCTGGCCTCCCAGGACGGCCCCGACGGCGAGGACGACCTCGACGAGGGCCAGGAGCCCGACGAGCCCGGCCCGGCTCCCGTCGGCGGCTGGGAGCCGCAGGTGCGCGACGTACGGGTGAAGGACCTCGCGTACGCGCTCACCGGCGGATGGGTGTGGATCTACGGAGACCCCGAGGGGTGGCGGTTCTTCACCAGCGCCAGCTACGACCCCGACCGTGGTGACACCGCCGTCACCATCACCTACAGCGACGGCGAGGTGGTGAGGGAGGAGCCGTGGCCCCAGGCCCGGATGGTGCACGCCGGACCCGACACCATCCCCACGGCGAGCCGTCCGGGCCCCGCCCGACTGGTGATCCGGTGACCACCGACTTTGGGGACGGGCTCTTTCCTCACCACTCTCCCCAGCCCGGCGCGAGTGGTGAGAACCCCACCGCCCCTGGTAACGGTCGGCCCCCGTCCCCACGGGTCTCACCAGTGCCGTGGGCGGTGCTGCTTGGTGACGAGGAGACGGTGAAGCGGTACTGGAGCCACGTCCTGCGGCTGGGCCCCACCGCCTGCTGGTGGTGGAAGTCCGGGCTCACCGACACCGGCCACGGGACCTTCCGCGCCGGGTCCCACACCACTAAGACCAGCCGCGTCGTCCCGGCGCACCTGTACGGATTCCGACTCGCCCACGGCGCCGACGCGCTCGACGGCGGGCTGATCGTCCGCCACCGTTGCGACGAGCCGCCGTGCCAGAACCCCGCCCACTGGCTGGCCGGGACCAGGGGCGACAACAACCGCGACGCCGCAGCTCGACGGCACCTTTCCGGGCACGCGCTGACCGACGTACGGGGCGCGGCGGGCCGGGCGCGGGCGGTCCAGGCCGCCATCGCCGCCGCCACCGGACCCGACGAGATCGAGGCCGCGATCGCCGCCGCCCTCGCGGCCGGCCACCCCGGCGGCGCCCACCAGGACGCCCTCTGGTGAAGAGCCATCTACCCACCGGCCCCGGGCTCCGCCCGGGGCCGCGGTCGTGGTGAGACCCGCTGGTGACCGGTCTCGGCGCAGCAGATCCCCACACTCGGGTCTCACCACGCACCGGCCCGGCCGCCCGCCGCGCGGCTGGTGATCCTCACCGCCGCCGTCCCCACCGGGCCGTGGTGAGACCGTCCGCCGCACGGGCGCCGTCGTCACCAAATCGACTTGGTGACCGCCCACCATTCCCCACGCGTTCGTGGTGAGACCCGGCGCCGCCGTTCACCATCACCACCGTCCCCACGGCGCCGCGCGTGGTGAGCGTCCCCAGCGCGAGCGCGGCCCGGGGGTGGGGATGGTGACCGCCGTGCGGTCACGCACCGTGCACGCCGTGGCCGTCCGGTTGGGGACGATCCCCGCGCCCGGCCGT
>NZ_JBVHLZ010000022.1:0-77291 GCF_055558735.1 Streptomyces sp. NPDC025651 | reverse complement strand
GCTGAGCACCATGACGGTGGCCGCGTCGACCTGAATCCGGTGGGCGAGCGCATCGGGTGAGAGCAGAGTGGGCCGGTCCAGCACCACCAGGCAGGCCCCGTTCAGCAAGGCGCCGAAAATTTCGAAACAGGACACGTCGAAGGACATGTTGGTGGTGGCCAGCCAGGTATCCCTCTCCCCCACATCGAACCCGTCGACATCAACCACAAGCCGCGCCGACGCGCGGTGCGGAACACTGACGGCCTTGGGGCGGCCAGTGGTACCGGAGGTGAACATGATGTAGGCGACGGCAGCTGCCGAGAGTCCGTCTACGACAGGAGGCCGCTCCCGCTCGTACTCCACGGTGTGAGGGACCGGTAGGCGGCAGTCGACCGGCACCTCGGGCGCAGCGGGGTCGGCCACCACAGCCCGCACGCCCACCTGCCGGCACATGTCGGCGAGTCGGCCCACGGGATAGCCGGGGTCGAGCGGCACGTAGACCCCGCCCGCCTTCAGTGCGCCGAGCATGGCCGCGACAGCCCCCGCCGACAGCTGGGCGGCGACGCCGACACGGTCCCCTGTGGATACCCCGCTCTGCCTCAACTGCCATGCGACCGCGTTGGCTCGGCGGTCCAGCTGTCGGTATGTCACCGTCGCAGCCCCGTCTTTGACAGCCGGAGCGTGGGGAGTCCTCCGCACCTGCTCCTCGAAGAGACGGTGCAACGGTGTGTCCCGGGGATACAGCGTGCGCGTCGCATTCCACTCGTCGATTGGTGCGGCTTCCCTCGGTTCGGAATCCAAGAACACGGATGCTGCTCCTCTCCTGGTGTGACTTCCGACCGTACGGCGCTCAATTGGGGCTGGGTAAGGGCTGGTTCCGTGACGTGGAACCAAGGCGTATCGCCCCCGGCTAAGGGCTGTTCCGTGAGGTGGAACCGAGCCTCGACCGACCGGCGAATCTGCTCTTACGCTGCAGAGCATCCCGACTCACAAGGTCGAGGAATCCAGCCGAACTCTTCTCGTTGATTTTCGACGGGAACTTGGGCGGTCCGCCATAGATGCGGAGGTTGCCCGGACCCACCTCATACGACTGAAAGAACACAGGAATTCGACAGCATCAGGGAGTGTGCTGCGCATGATTTACGAGACAGTCGCCGACCTCTTGGTCTCGGCCTTCG
This sequence comes from Streptomyces sp. NPDC025651, assembly GCF_055558735.1. NCBI lineage: Bacteria > Bacillati > Actinomycetota > Actinomycetes > Kitasatosporales > Streptomycetaceae > Streptomyces > Streptomyces sp. NPDC025651. The sequence goes on along the minus strand of NZ_JBVHLZ010000022.1, from coordinate 76,134 downwards.
AAGTGGCACCCGAGAATCTCCGGAAGGACGCCAGCCTGGAGCAACTCGGCCTGGACTCCCTGGCACAGGTCGAACTGGCCGAGAGGCTCGCGGAAGCGTTCGGCGTCGACATCCCGGAAGAGGCGGTGACCGCCAGGACCACGCCGGGCGAACTCGCAGAAGCCATCGGGCATCAGCGGGAGACAGCGGCGTGACCGCACGACCGGTGACGGTGACCGGCCTGGGCATGGTCAGCTCGGCAGGGCTCGGGGTGGATGAGAACTGGAAGCGGGTCGCCGCGGGTGAACCCACGGCTGCTCCCGACCCCGCGCTCAGCGGCTGCCCGGTGGACTTCACCTGCCGCGTCCCGGACTTCGATCCTGTCGCGCACTTGGGTCGCCGACAGGCCGATCTGCTGGACCGCTACGCGCAGCTGGCGCTGGTGGCCGCGGAAGAGGCACTTTCCTCCGCCCGGCTACGGGCCGAGGACACCGACCCCACCCGGTTCGGCGTCGTCCTGGGCAGCGTGGCAGGCGGCATGGCCACCCTGGAGGCCCAGCAGACACGCCTGGAACGCCTCGGGCCCACCGCGGTCTCGGGACGCACCATGCCACTGGGTCTGCTCAGCGCGGCCGCCGGCGCGCTCTCCATCCGCTTCGGGCTACGCGGCACCGCGCTGACCCTCGCCACCGCCTGCGCCTCGGGGTCCATGGCCATCGGAGTGGCACGAGACCTCATCCGTGCCGGAGTGCTCGATGTGGCGCTTGCGGGAGGCGCCGACTCCCCTTTGACCCCCTTGAACGCCGCCGCGTACCACCGGCTGCGCGCACTGTCCCGGCGAACCGACGACCCGCCCACTGCCTCCCGTCCCTTCTCCGCCACCCGTGACGGCTTCGTCCTGGGGGAAGGCGCGGGGGTCCTGGTACTGGAGAGCGAGGCACACGCCCGCGCGCGGGGCGCGGTACCGATGGCCACGATCGCCGGCTACGGCACGTCCGCAGACGGACATCACGCCACCCGTCCGGCCCCCGACGGCGACGGGGCCCGCCGCGCCATGCTCGCCGCGCTCGCCGACGCAGGCGTTGCCACGGACGCTATCGACTACGTCAACGCCCACGGGACGTCCACGCGCCTCAATGACGCCGTCGAAAGTGAGGCCATCAGCCAGATCTTCGGCGACGGGGTGCCCGTCAGCTCCACCAAAGGTGTCACCGGCCATACTTTCGGCGCCGCCGGCGCGCTCGAGGCCGCGTACGCCGTATTGGCGCTGCGCGAGGCGGCCATCCCGCCCACAGCCAATCTCACCGACCCGGACCCCGGAATCACCGTGGACCTGGTCACCGGCTCCACCCGCCGCAAGCCTCTGGGGGCGGTGCTGAGCAACTCGTTCGGATTCGGCGGCTACAACGCCTCGCTGATCATCACCGCTGCCCGACGCCCGTCGGTCAGCGCGCCCGACAACCCACGCGGGAGGAGAACACCGGCATGAGCCGCCATCACGACGACCGCCGTTCCCTGGGCACCTTCACCACCTTGCGAGGACGTCACCTCCTCGACCGTGTCGACCCTTTCGAACGATGGCGACGACCGCACGCCGAGAACGGCGTCTGGGGATACCACCAGCAGATGCTCACCTCGCACCTGGTGCCACGGACCCGGGTACGCGACGAGTTCGCCTGCGAAGGCGTCGGCATCAACCTCCTGAGCCAGGACTACCTCGCGCTGAGCTCCCACCCGGCCGTACACGCGGCGATCACCAGGGCTCTCGACACCTACGGCCCGCACAGCGCGGGCTCCCCCGCCGCGGCGGGCGACACCCAACTCGCCGATGAACTGTGCGCTCGGCTGGCCGAGTTGACCGGGATGCGGCACATCGTGCTCTTCCCGACGGGGTGGGCGGCCGGCTTCGGGGCCGTCAATGCCCTGGCCCGGCGCTTCGACCACATCGTCGTCGACGAACTCTCACACGCCTGCCTGCACGAGGGCATCGCCGCGAGCGCGAGCTCGCAAGTGACGCGGTTCGCGCACCTGGACAATGAGGCGGTGCGTGCCACGCTGCGCCAGATCCGCGCCACGGACGCGGAGAACGGGATCCTCGTGGTCACCGAGAGCCTGTTCTCCATGAACTCCGACACCCCGGACCTGCCCGTACTGCAGGCGATCTGCCGTGAGTACGACGCCGTGCTGCTGGTCGACCAGGCCCACGACGTCGGAGTGATGGGGCCCCACGGAGGGGGCCATGCCGCCGCTCAAGGCGTACACGGACAACTCGACCTGACCGTCGGCTCGTTCAGCAAGGCATTCGCCACCAACGGCGGCTACCTGGCGACCAACTCCGAGTCGGTCGCGCGCTACGTCCGCTACTTCGCCAGCACCCACACGTTTTCCTCGGCACTCACCCCGCTGCAGACCGCCGGAGCCCTCGCCGCGGCACAGATCATGATGTCGAGCGAAGGGCAGCGACGCAGGGACACCGTACTGCGCAACGCCGAAGTGCTGCGCGGGGAGTTGGCCACCGCCTCGGGCTGCACCGTCCTGGGCGAGCCGTCCCCCATCGTGCCGGTCCAGGTCGAGTCCCTCACGGTCGGCAGGAAAGCGATGAGCATCGCGCGACACGAGGGCGTGCTGCTCCATCTCGTCGAGTTCCCCATCGTCCAGCGCGGCAAGGCGCGTTACCGCCTCCAGCTCACCAGCGCGCACCGTCCTGAAGACCTCACCCAGGCAGCGAGGACCATCTCCGCTGCCGTCACGACCGCCTACGAGACGACCACCTCACAGAAGGAGATCCACGCATGACCACCACACTCTCATCGGGCACTGACACGATCCGCGAGACCGCGGACCAACTCGTCCACGCCATGCGGCACGTCGCCACGGACAATCCGTTCATCACCAAGGCGAGGGCAGGCAGGCTCACCGACGACGACATCGCCGCCGTCGTCCGGCTGGAGAACGCCACCCTGGACAACGTCACAGCCTGCATCGCGCTGGCAGCCGCCCGGTTCCGCAACACCGGCGCGATGGACTTCCTGCTCGAGATCGGGCAGGTGGTGGGCACCGACCGGGACAACGTACGGGCCGCCGCCGTCGCGTACAAGACGCCGCTCGAGGAACACCCGGGCCAGCGACTCGCTCCCGTCGCCTACACCTACGCCGGATTTATCAACTGGATCTGTCTGCACGGAAGTCCGACCGCGATCGCGCTGGTCTGCTATGCAGACATCACCTTGTGGCACGAAGCCTGCGTCATCCTGACCCCCGCCCTGCGGGCACACACCGGGCTACCCAAGGAGGTGGTGGACTACTTCGCCTCATACGAGGAACGGCCGGACGAGGTGCTCGACAAGTCCCTGGCGCTGGCCGCGGCGAGCATGGAGAACAGCGCGGACCTGAAGCGCGCGGCCGACACAGCCCGGCTGATGGAAGACCACCTCGCCGCGTTCTGGAGGGCGGCCGCTCAGTAGATGCATCCGCCGTGCCGCCGGTGACCGCCCCTCCTCCCCCAGGGGGCGGCCACCGACCTCTCGGCACTCAACCCGAAGTACGCCGCAGGACCTCGTGGGCGCGGGCAGCGGCATGGCGCAGCAGCTCGCACGCCGCGGACAGATCGAACCGGTGCGGGTAGGCCCCGATGCTCAGCGCCGCCACCGGCTGCCCGTCCGCTCCCCGTATCGGCACAGCGGCCGCGGTGATGCCCAGCCGGGGCGAGTGCTGGTCGAGAGAGAATCCTCGCCGCCGGATATCGGCGAGTTCAGCGCTGAGTGCCGTCGATGACACCGTCGCCCCTGCAGCACCGTGGGAGTGCGTACGCTGAGCGAACTCTGCTGCCAGCTGCGGGCAATGCGCCAGGAGAGCCTTGCCCGCAGCACTGGCGAACAGAAGCGATTCTTCTTCGACACGCCGGGCCACGTCGCTGTATTCCTCGCCATACAGCAAGTCGACGAACCGTACTGTCCCGTGGCCGGGTACAGCGAGCCCGACCAGATAGCGCGTCCTCCCATGCAGCCGAAGCAACAGCGGCTTGAGTTTCTGTCGGGTGATCTTGACCTGACTCTCTTCGTATGACGCGACCAGCTGCCATACCGCTGCGCCCAACTGATAGCGCACGCCGTCTCTGCGCACTATTCCCACAGCCTGCAGTTCGGCCAAAAGACGATGGACGGTGCTCTTGGGCAGGCCGGTCAACTGAACCACTTCCGAAAGCGAAGCGGACGGGCCGGCGGCCCGTACGGCTTTGAGGACCCCCAGCAATCGGGCGGCCAGCCGATCGCGGTCATCCAGTGGCAGCCCTTCCGCAGTCGTAGTCCCCTTCATCTTCGCCACAGAGACACTTCTTTCTCCTCAATGTCAGTGAGCTCTTGAGGTATAGCCTCTACGATCCATCAATCAGTCAGCGCAATGGAGGGCGTACTCGGCACATGACGAGGCATATCCGCTCGACGAAGTGCGCTCGGAATCACTTCTTGGCATATCCACCCCGGCAGAAATCACGCTCATTGGCCAGTTTCCCTTGATGGATATCGGGTACGGCTCCCGCTCGGCCTGGGGAGGGGAGCCAGTGGCGGCGTTCCAGATGACTCACCCACCCGTGCCCTGGTGGGTGAGGCCGGGCGGAACCCTTGCCCGTGGAAGGGACACAGGTGCCGACAAGTCCCGCATGACCAGGGCATTCCCGCCCCGGACCGTGATCGCTACCGGAGACGATCGTGACCGTCCCGAGATATCGCCCAGACCCGAGATCAAGAATCCTCATCAGGGGCAGCGACCGGGAAAAACGGATGCCGTGTGAAGAGCGGCCCGCCAGGATGAGGAACATGACTGATGAGACGCCCTTGGGGAGCCGGCAGCACGTGGAAGAAGCGGGGCGCCCGCTTGCCTTGGTCACGGGGGCGGGCCGTTCGGCGGGGATCGCTGCGGCGGTGGCGCTGAATCTGGCCCGGGCCGGGTGGGATGTGGCCTTCACGTACTGGACTCCGTACGACGCGCGGATGCAGTGGGGCATGGAGCCGGGTGCGCCTGAAGAGCTGCAGAGGAAGGTGGCGTCCCTCGGGGCGAGGACACTCGCGGTCGAGGCGGACCTGAGCGACCCGGCCGTGCCGGCTCAGCTCTTCGACAGCGTCGAGCGCGAACTGGGAAACGTCACCGCGCTGGTGCTCTGCCATTGCGAGTCGGTCGACTCCGGCTTGTTGGACACCACGGTGGAGAGCTTCGACCTGCACTTCGCCGTCAATGCGCGGGCAACCTGGCTGCTGATCCGGGAGTACGGGCTGCGGTTCCGCGGACAGCACGGCAGCGGGCGGATCGTCAGCCTGACCAGCGACCACACCGCCGGCAACCTGCCATATGGGGCAAGCAAGGGAGCGATGGACCGGATCACGCTGGCCGCGGCCCGTGAGCTCGCCCACCTCGGAGTGACCTGCAATGCGATCAATCCCGGACCGACCGACACCGGGTGGATGACCGAAGAGCAGAAGGCGGACATGATCCGCTTTACTCCCCTGGGACGCCTCGGTGTGCCGCAGGACTGCGCGAATCTCGTCTCCTTCCTCTGCTCCGCAGAGGGCGGATGGATCAATGCCCAGCTTCTCCAGAGCAACGGCGGCATGGGTTAGAAGCGCATGGCCATGGCTCACGGGCGGCTGGCGACGTCGGCTGCGTAGGGAGCCCAGTCTCCGGCGGCGGATCGCCGCCACTTGACGGCGACGGTGATGTGGATGCCGAGGGTGCGGAGTCGTTCTCCCATGGCCCAGACGCTGATCGGGCGGCCGGGCCGGCCGCCGGGGAGGAGCCAGGGTGAGGCTGTGCGGGCGAGGACGGCATGGCTTCGGCGAATCGCGACCTGCTGAAGGGCAAGGTCAGCGACAGGTTCGGGCAGGTCGATCGGAACGGCTCCGAGGCGGATGCGGACCGCTCCGTCTGTCTCGTCGATGTGGCTGCTTTCGCGGGCACGTTGGTGGTCACATGAGCCGACCGGCTCGCTGGTGAGCGCCCCTGGTCCTCCAGGTCGTCTCCAGGCGCTACGAGAAGGGCTCGATCATCCTGACCTCGAAGACCTTCAGCGAGTGGGGCCAGGTCTTCGGCGACGAAGTCCTCGACCGCCTTCTCCACCACTGCGAGGTCATCTCCGTCAACGGCCCCAGCCACCGGCTGAAAAACCGTCTCAAGGCCATCGAGCGCGAGAACTACGCGGCCTGACCGGCTGCGATCAGGAGGCCGGGTCCCCGCCCGGCGGGATGAAGGCGTCGGCGCCATCAGCATCCTCGACATGCCCCTGGGCATCGACCGTGATGGCGGTCGCCCGTCCCTGCGACGTGATGAGCCACGCCAACACCTGTTCCGTCAGCGGCGTTCCCCCTGGGCCCTCATCTTTCCAGTGCACCCGCCACCCTCCACCAGGCACCGCGGCCACGACCTGGTCGGCTCGCTCCAGATGGGAAAAGTCCTCGTAGTCCGTCACCGGACGCAGGGCACCACGCTTGGGATCAACGACCAGAGCCGACCCGGTCGCCTGGTCCCAGCCCTCTACACGCACCATGCGGCCGATCTCGGTGTCGGTGCCGTGGAAGATCGCGGTCCAGCCGGTCTGATTGAAGTAGCGAAGAGACACCGCCCCATCATCTCGAACAACAACGCCAGCGCTTCACAGGGCTCCTTGCTCTGCACGTTCATCCGTACGCGGCTCTGCACATAGTCGAGTACGCCGACACCGTGTTCCCCGGAACGCAGCACTGGTGTCATCTGAGGGCACCGGTCAGGTCGGCACCGGCCACCTCGGCGTCTTCCAGATTCGCGCCACGCAAATCGGCATTGGTCAAGTCGGCGCCGGCCAGGTTCGTGCCGGAGAGCCTCGCCCGAGTCAGGTCGGCGTCACGCATGGGCGCACCGGCCAGCCACGCCCCCGTCAAGTCCGCCTCTTTCAGACGGATGCCACGCAGATCTCCGCCCAGCGCTGAACCGGACAGGTTCGCCCCGACGAGATTCGCTCCGGCGAGATTGCAGTCGCCGAAGTTCACGCCGGACAGGTCCGAGCCCCGCATCCCCACACCAGCCAGGTACGCACCGCGCAGGTCAGCACCGCGCAGATCGGCGTCCGAAAGGTAGATCTTGCCGGTGTCGCTGCGGCGGTCGCGGCGGCCGATCACCCCAAGGGCAGCCTGCAGGTCTTCCCGGAGCCGCACCCTCTGCCCGGACGTCTGCTCGTATGCCTCTCCCATCTCCGGGTGAGCGTCCTCGTCACGGGAATGCTCACGGACGAACGCGGCAAGAACCGCCATCACCGCGCCGTGATCGCGTGGCGAGTCACGAGCGATGCGCTCCAGCGCGTAGATGCCACCGAGCCGAACCTCCAGACTTGCAGAGCCCAACTGCTCGACCACCCACCTGGCTCCCGGCCCGAAGGCCCACAAGACCAACCCCGCCGCCACCACACCGGGCACGAGCCATATCCACCTCTGCCTCGTGCCAGGTTGCCTGTCCGCCATAACGGCGCAGCATAAGGACGAAGCAGGTCCACGTAGCGGGTCCAGGTTGCTGTGACGGCGCACGGGGACCCAGCTCGCGTTGGCCCACGGTCTGGCACCGGCGCCTTCGCCGTTCCCGACCTTCCTGAAGTCGAGAACCGGGACACCACTCACACCACGGGGGCCGTCTGCGGTGGGGGTGGCGCATGTGGGTCGTGTCGGTCCGGCCGGGCACGGCAGTCCGCGAGTTGCCGAGCGACGCGTCATCGAGCCGGGCCTGCGCCAGATTGGCATGACTCGGGTCAGCGAAGTTCAGGATGGCGCCGCTCAGATCAACGCCCCGCATGCCGGAGCGGCAGAGGTCGCCCACGTCAAGAACACCCGAGAAGGACGCGGTACGGCTTCGAGTTCGAAACGGCCATTGGACAGACGGACACACCTCCCACCGTGGCCAGCACGGTCTGGCGCACCGCGTTCAACGCATCTGCCTGCTCCTTGCCGTGAAGGCCACGGACCGTGTCCCCTCGCGAGTACCGATTTCCCCGCCGACCTGGTCACCGCGGAGCGGCAGCAGGACGCCGCCGAACGTGCCGCGCCGGCCCGCGCCCTGCAGCCCCGGCAACACCCCGAGCAGATCGAGCGGATGTACGCGCTGCAGAACATCGAACTGCGGCTCCCGCATCCATCGCGAAACGATTCCTCAACTCACCTCAATCGCCGGCCATGGAACGTTCGGACCCCTGCTCGGTCGGTCTGGCATCCGCATTGCGAGTTCGGTTACCGCATACCGTCAGCTCGCTCTCATGAGGGGCGCAAACATCCTGCCCTTAGTCCTGGAAAGCTTCGGCGAGACGAGAACCGAGGAGTGGACTCTCTGCCGGGAGTACATAAACGAGCATCTCGCGCGGGAGCACGATCCGCGTGACGGGATTGCCGGTCTCCCGGAGCCGGTCAAGCACCGAGTTCGCAAGGTCGCGTTCTTCTTCGACGACCTCGGCAAACTTGTCGCGCACCGTGTCGTCGACGAGGATCTGATCCTCGGCGCGTACGGTGGCTCGGTCCTGTCGATGTGGCGGACTATCGCCCCCTACATCGCCGCCCAGCGGGAGATCGACGGTGCCGGGTTCGCGGTCTACTTCGAAGATCTCGCAAGACGCGCACACACCCGAACCGGCACCCAAATCTACACGCGCATCGGCCTGCGGCCGTTCCCGGACTAGGCGTGGGCGGTAGGTCCTTACCGGGTCAGGCCGAGGATCAGCGCCACGCTCCCCCAGTCACGTAGCACGGTTCACTTCGTGCGGCCGGTGGCGGACCAGACAGCCCTCGCGTGGGCACCGCGGATCCGCCTCGCCCGCTGACCGCTGGCACACGACGGGGCGGACCGTGCGGACCTGCGGTGCGGGCCCTACTGCCCGAAACAGGAAGGCGTGCTGCCCCGGTTGGAGATCACGCGGGAGACGGTGAGCGAGATCCTCTCCTCGGGGGGGCTCGGTGACCGATCCGGGGGTTAGTGAGGACGGGGCGTCGGAAGCGGAGAGCGGGCCGACGGCGGGGCCTGGATCGACGGGCTCGCCGGTGGGGGGTGCGACCGGTGCCGACGTGGTCGGCGGAGCTGGATGCAGGGGTGTTGCCATCCGCGTACCAGGACATCGTGGAGCTTCTCGTGGACTCGGTGCGTCCGATGCGAGCCCACCATCCGTGTTCCGCGTTGGGGTTGTCGACCGACAAGAGCAGGGCGCGCTCGTACCCCGATCCCTCACCCCTCCACCGACAAGCCCGAATGCCGCACCGCGTCCGGTGTATGGGCCTCCTGGTCCTGGCCTGAGGGGACAGTCAGGCCACCATGGTCCACGTGCCGGGCGCTCCGGTGACCTTGCACAGGTAAAGATCGGCGTTCGCGTCGAGCACGAGCTCCCCCGACTCGTGGAACCCGTCGGCAGGAGGGCCGGTGAACGGCGCACGGCCCAGTTGCAGGGCCGCACGCGCCCCGGACGCGTAGAGCCCTGTGCCCTTGCCCCCGAACGCCAGCACCGCATTCCCGCTGCTCGTGTCGGAGGAGTTCTCGGCCAGCACCGCCGCGGCAGAACCAGATGCGGTGGCGGCCTGTATGGCGCAGCCCGCGACGCTGTAGGCGTTCAAGGCCTCTCGGTCCCGGCTGAAGGCCAGCACCCCCATACCCTGCAGGCCCACCCCGACCGTGCCCACTCCTCGCTCGCTGTAGCCGTACACGCCGTGACCCGCGGGGCTTTCTCCCAGCACACCCGCCGCGCGGTTCGGGGGCACCGCGAAGCCGTGCACCGCGTAGCTGCGGTAGGCATACGCGCGTACCCCGGGCTGGTCCACGCCTACCCCCGTGACTCCCCCGGCGTTGCCGGTGACGTAGAGGGCCCCGTTCGCGCCGCCGCCGTCCAAGTGCGTCGTGTCCGTGGCCGAATTGCTGCGGCCGGCGATGACGGCCTGACCGCTGGCTCGTACGGCCGCGGCGCCGGATGCGTTGTCCGGCTGCGGGGGCACCTGGGGTCGGGTGCGCTGCTCCAACTCCGCCAGCAGCTCCATGGCCTGCTCGCGCAGGGCCGTGAGTCGTTCCGCGTACTCCTCTTCCTGCGCCGCACGCATCTGGGCGTGCGGGTCACCGGCGTCCTTGCTCGTGTGCGTCGCCATGTCGGTTGCCACCTCACAGACAGGACCAGTGTGTCGGAGCTCCGGAGGCTACGAGATGACGGGGATGGCCGCTTCCGGGGAATCCCGAGACTTCAGGTCGCTCGCCTCGGGGCCGTTCGGGCACGGCCGTATCGCCGCCGGGTGCCCAGGCATCTCGCAGCCCTTCCGTCCTCCCTACCGCCCAGGCAGCACGGCGCGGACGCTTGCGATCCGCATGACCCGCACGAGCCGCACGAGCCGCACGAGCAGGAGCCCGGTGCTGTGGCCCCCGGTTCGCCTCATTCGTATGCGGCGGTGCTCCACTGCGTTCCCGGGCTGATGCGGGAGAGCCAGGAGGTGTCCTTGAGGCGCAGTGTCAGGGTTGCTGTGGGAGCGAAGGCCCGGGCGATGGGTCCTTCGCCGCGCCAGAGTTCCTGCCATCGTTCGATGAAGCCGGCCTGCCAGGCATCCGGAGTGGACTCGGGGGTGAGCCCGTCTCGGCGGAGCTCGTCCTTGATGAACTGCTGGGCAGCTTCGTCGTCGTACGGGAAATTGCGCTCCTCGCCGACCGTCACGGAGTCGATGGCCGCCGCTGCCCGGCCATCGCCCAGGCCCTCGTCCCCGCCCTGGTCCCGGTCCCGGTTCTGGTCCTGGTCCTGGTCCTGGGCCTGGTCCCAGGGTGCGGTCACGCCGTCTGCGGCCTCGGTCAGGAGCCGGTAGGCGAACGACAGGGACGTGGGCAGCGCGCCCGCGTCCGGGTGGACGGCACGCACTCGCAGGTTCAGGGCGGGAGGTTGCTCGGACAGTCCGGTGACCCGGACGCTCCACAGCGCAGACATGTACGGCTCCTTTCGCTGCTCCGTTTCCCCCTCAGATGGTGATCATGCCGGTGGCCAGGGCATTGCTGAGCAGTCTGAGGGGCGCCTGGGGGATGCGGTCGGCGACCGGAACGGCGCCACCGGCTTGTGCCGTGCGGGGGAAACGGGTGGTGCGATTGGCCACGAACGGCATCTCCGTGAACGCCGTGAGGACGGATCCTTCGGGGCCATAGGCCGAGTATTTGTCGGTGTAGTACTCGAAGGCCGCCTTCTGGGAACCACCCAGCGACTGGATGAAGGCGAGGTCTTCGTTGGTCCAGTTGTATCCGGGAACAAAACTCTGCAGTTGCTGCGCGGTGAGACCGATGGCCGGGACGGCGACACCCGTGTCCGTCGGCTGCGGATCCTGGAAGGTGAAGGCGGTGCCGTTGTGGTGCATGGTCCACGTGCCCTGGGTGGTGTCGTACGTGTAGTGGAAGACGCTCAGGCGGGTCGGGAAGTGCGGGGCGGCCAGCTGCTGGCGCACCGATCCGGTGGGCGCGGTGCCGTAGTCCACCTCGACGCCGTAGAACACCTGGTGCGGTGTCTGGCCGTTGATCGCCTGATTGGCGTTGGCGGCCGCGGCGACGTGCTGCTTGAGCAGCGCTTCGAATTGTGCGTGGTACTGGGAGTTGTCCCGTTTGGACGAGGGAACCAGGTTGTCGGCGCTCCCCGGCCCGCCGGCTTCCTCATTCACGAGGTGGAAACGGATCCACCAGTTCGTCAGGCCGAGGGCGCGGATGTAGTCGTATCCGGCCGGGTCGGCGAAGGGCTGGGTGCCCGTCCCGCCGGCGGTGCGCATCATCGCGGCCACCACCCGGTTGCCCTGCGCGGGCTCCGTGACCGCCCGGAACCCGAGGGCCGGCTGGCTGTTGGGGTCCAGCGCGCGCTGGACCGCTACGCCGTCCTGCGCCGCCGCTTCGGATGGCGTGGTGGCGGCTTCGCCGTGTTTCGTGTCCGGCGTGCCGTTCAGGGCCCGGGTCGCGTTGGCCTCGGCCTCGCGCTCGTAGCGGTCCGAGGGGTCGGAGACCTTGAGACCGGAGCCGTTGTCCGTTCCCGCGACGGGTCCCTGCCGTTGCTGGATCACGTGCGTGAGTTCGTGGGCGAGGGTGTGCTTGTCCCCGCCGCCCTCACCGATCACCACGTGGTTGCCCGAGGTGTAGGCGCGGGCTCCGACCTCGGCCGCGGATGTCTTCGCCGCGGCATCGGTGTGAAGACGTACGTCGGAGAAGTCCGCCCCCAGACGTGTCTCCATGTCACTGCGGGTGGCGTCGTCCATGGGGCGGCCCGGCGTACGCAGCACCTCATGGACCAAGCGCTGTACGTGGGTCGGCTGTTGGGTCTGTCGGTGACCGTGGTCGGCGGGGTGCGGGTGCTGTTCCTGGGCCCAGGGGTGGCCGGCTCGGCGGAGCATCTGCACGACCGCGGTGTTGCCCGTGCCGGCCGGCAGACCGAACAGAGCACTGGACCGCGGCGGCGGAGCGGAGGCGGGGGTGCGCGCCGGTACACGGTCACTGCCGGCCCCGATGGATCTGGCCTTCTCCTGGTCGTACACAAGCCCTCTTCTGACGCGAGATCAACAACCCTCTCTGAATACGCCGTGAAGAGCCGTCGGCACCAGGCCCAAGGGGGCAGGATCAACTGACCGAACGGGCAACGGGCAACGCGCCACGGACCAGAGCGGCAAGCTGTCCGACTGGGAGAGCAATGCACCGGGTGATCGGCGGCGGCGTCGTCACCTGACGGTCTGGTCCCCGTCGGGCACGTCCTCGACCGTGACGGTGCTCCGGGAAAGACCGAGTCCCAGCGACACCTCGCGGGCGATCCCGTCCAGGTCCTGGCCCGACGGGACGGGCACCTGCTCTCCCTCGCCGTAACTTTCGATCGCCTTCACGAAGTAGCTCGGGTTCCAGGCGCCCACGGCGCCTCTGACCTCGACAGCGGCCACGGAGCGGCCGCCGACGCGTTTCCCCAGCGCGGCCAGGATCTCGTCGGAGCGCAGTTCGCCCGGCACTTGGAACAGGCTGGCGTGAGCACCGACCAGGCCGCCGTCCCGCAGCCGCGCGGTCACCGTGAGGCAACTGGTCACGCTCGGATACGTGATGACGCCGCCCGGCGACACCTCCTTGACCTGACCTTCCGTGATCGTCGCCCGGTCGGGCACCGCCGGATCGCTCACCGCGCCCGGCCTCGCGCCGACGGGTTCCTGGGCCTGGGCCACGGCGCCGAGGCCGAGTTGCAGCGCCAGCAGCGCCGGAGACAGGACCACGGCACACACCGCGGCGCGCCTGCCCCTCCGCCCTGCCGTCGCAACGGCTCGACGCGCGGGGTGGGGAGGCTGGTGCGGTGTCACGGGTTCTTCTCCTGAAGTACGACTGGGCACGACTGTGCCCGACTGGGCCGATCGCACACTCCATGGTGGTGCGCGATCGGCTGGATGTTCGATCACCTTACTCAGGGGGTGAGGGCGTCCCCGACTGCGGTCACAGCGGCGAACGGCACCGAACAGCGCCGATGTTTCGTATCGCGGAACTTCACTTTTGAATTGTGGGCTGGATCTCGCCTGTCGAGGGCGTGGCGTCCAGCGGTATAACGCCGCAATGACTCTGCCGAATCCCTTCCGCCTCAACCGTCGCAGTCTCCTCGCCGGGGCCGGTGGTCTCTCCCTGGCCGCTGTCTCCAAAGCCGCCGGTCCGGCGGCCGCCGTGGCCGAGCGGCCCGGGCAGGCCACTCTGCTCCGGGGCGCCGCACTCGTCCTGACCATGGACTCCCGCGTCGGCGACGGGGAGTTGGGTCTCCTCGAAGGCGCCGACGTGCTGTTGCAGCACGGCAGGATCGCCGACGTCGGCCGGGGGTTGGAGGCACCGCGGGGCGCCCGGGTGCGGGACGTGTCGGGGCAGTTCGTGCTGCCGGGGTTCGTGGACATCCACAATCACCTGTGGCAGTCCAGCATCAGGGGCGGCTGCTCGGACCAGGACGTGGCCGGCTGGCTGAAGGCGTGCAACCGCCCGACGCTGCCGAAGATCGATCCCGCGGACATGTACGCCTTCGTGCACCTGTCCGCCCTCGATGCCCTCCAGGCGGGCGTGACCACGCTGGTCGACTGGGTGCACGCGATCCCGTACGCGACGAGCGAGCGCTATGTGCAGGCGCTGGACGACGCGGGGCTGCGTTTCGTCTACGCCATGGCCGCCTTCGCGGGCGCGGAGGATCAGGTCCGCACGGTCAAGGAAAGACTCCTGGATCCGCTGCCGCTGGCCTCCGCCCAGATCGCGGTGCACGCGCGCAGGGCGGGCATCGCCTCGCTGCGCGCTTCCTGGAAGCAGGCCCAGGAGTTGGGGCTGATGCTCAACTCGCATGTGCTGGAGCACCGTACCGACCGCGACGACGAGCAGATCCGGGCCCTGCGCGAGATCGGCGCCTTCGGCCCCGGCCTGCTGATGAACCACGCCATCCACCTGAGCCGCGAGGAGATCGCGCTCCTGGGTGACCACGACGTACGGGTGGCGCACTGTCCGCTGAGCAACATGCGCCTGGCCTCAGGCGTCATGCCCCTGCCGAAACTGCACAAGGCCGGGGTGAAGGCGGGTCTGGGCCACGACGGCGGGACGAACGACACCTCCGACATGTTCGCTCTCATGAAGGCCGCCGTGGGCCTGCAGCGAGCCGTGCACGAGGACCCGCGGATCCACCCCACGCTGCCCGCCGTACTGCGCATGGGCACGCTGGGCGGCGCCGAGGCCATCGGCATGGCCGACCAGGTGGGCTCGCTGACCCCCGGCAAACGCGCCGACGTCCTCGTGCTCGACCCGGGCACCTTGAACTTCGCCCCCCGCTTCGACTGGACGAGCCAGATCGTCCTCAACGGCCAGCCGCTCAACATCACCGACGTGTACGTGGACGGCCGACTCCGCAAGACCGGCGGCGAGTTGGTGGGTGTCGACACCGAAGAGGTCGTCCACGCGGCGGAACGGGCCGCGGCCCACCTGGCCGCCGCGCCCTGACCGGCGACCGGCCCGTCCGGACCGCTGCGAGTCATGGCACGCGCGGGCGGTGCACGAGGCGGTCGGCGAGGTAGCGCTGGAACTGCCACAGGGGGCGCTCCAGGTGGGAGAAGCGGCCGCCGGAGGGTCCCGGATCGGTGGCCAGGCCGCGCTGGACGCCCCGGATAGCCACCAGATCCTCGTTCTGAACGGCCTCCAGCTGCCGGCGCGAGGCATCCACATAGGCGTCGAATCCCGGTGTGTCCCGGGCCTGGGCCGGCACGAGCACCGTGAAGTGGGCGTCGTGGGTGGCCGGGCCCGTGGGGGTCCACCGCAGGAACGTCACGCTGTCCGGCAGGAGGGCCATCACCAGGTGGGGGAAGATGCCCGCGATCGTCATCCCGGACCGTTCCCGCTCCCCGAGGTGGGGGATCAAGGTGCCGGTGATCTGGGGCGCGGCTTCTGTCGTCGTCGCGTCTTCCGGCATTGCCGCGTCCTCCCCCGTCCCCGTCCCTGCCCCTGCCCCTGCCCCTGCCCCTGCCCGGGATACGAGGTCCGTGGCGAAGGGGGTGTACATGGTGAACCAGCGTCCCTCGCACGCGTCGACGACGGTGTCCTTGCCCGGCAGGATCGGCTCGAGGGTGCGCGCGTGGCTGCCCATGTGGTGGTAGTTCTCCGAGCCGTTCTCCAGGGCCACCTTCCAGTTCGCGGGCACGCCCTGCCAGCCGGCCGTGTAGGCCACGGCCAGATCCGCCAGCCGGTACGGAGCCAGTTTGACCGTCAGTTCGTCGAGCTGCGGGCCCAGTTCCGGTGCCTCGGGATCGGCGCAGATCATGACCAGCCCGTTCCACACCTCCAGCCGGTATCGGGGCAGCCGGCACGTCGCACGGTCGAAGTCGACCTTGCCCATCAGGGGTGCGCCGGCCAGCTGTCCCGCGTACTCGCCGTTCAGCCGGTACGTCCACGTGTGGTACGGGCAGGTCAGTCGCTTCAGGGACCCGTGCTCGGGTGTGGTCTCCGGGGGAAGTACGTCCATGAACCGGTGACGGCACACCCGGGACAGCGCGTGCAGGGTGCCGTCCTCGTCGCGCGTGATGACCACCGGTTCGCCCAGCACGTCGGTGCGCAGGTAGTCGCCGGGTCGGGCGACCTGGGCCACATGGCCGGCGCACAGCCAGTCGGCGCGGAAGATGTGCTCTCTCTCCTGGAGGTAGAAGTCCTCGCTGCGGTACGCCCGTGCCGGGAGCGTTTCGCCGCGTTCCAGCGGGAGCGCCGCGATACGGGTCAGCTCCTTGAGGAGATCTTCGAGTTCTCGGTGCGGCATGGTGGCACCGCCCTTCTGCAGGTTCCTTCCATCCTTCGCCCGGAGCGGTCGGTGGCGGATCGCCGCGAAGGCCGATCCTCGGGTAGTCCCTTCGGATTACTGGCACGGCATCGCCTTCGGTCACCTGCGCCGGGGCTGGATCGGCGCTGATCACACCGGTCACGGCCGAGGCCGGTTGGCTTCGAACGTTCGCAACGGAGCCTCGCCGCCCACAAGCCGGAGCCGGAGCCCGCAACCCAGGCAGCTCGGCCCCATGTCCGGGTGTCAGTGGTTCCGGCGCCGGTGCCGGTGCCGGTGCCGGTGCCGGTGCCGGTGCCGGTGCCGGTTTACGTACTGTGCAGGAGGTTTCGCGCGGCGTGGACCAAGGCGGCATTGTCCCCGGCCGCAGATCC
The DNA here is from genome assembly GCF_055558735.1 of Streptomyces sp. NPDC025651. Lineage (NCBI taxonomy): Bacteria > Bacillati > Actinomycetota > Actinomycetes > Kitasatosporales > Streptomycetaceae > Streptomyces > Streptomyces sp. NPDC025651. Next base: position 59,496 of record NZ_JBVHLZ010000022.1, on the reverse strand, counting down.
GTCCGGCAGCACCAGGACGTCTTCGAAGCCGATCCTGGTGTCCAGGCCCAGGCGCGCGGCGGTCCTCAGCACCGGCCAGGCCCCGCCTTCTTCACCGTGCAGCAGCACACGCGTCGTGGAACCTGTACCCAACTCGGCCACCAGGTCCTCAGCCGTGGTGGCGGCCGTGGCGGGGTCGGTGTCGGTGACCTCGGCGAGCACGCGCAGGACCCTGCCCGACACGGGCGAGGCACGGAATCTGCGGGCCGCGTCCGTGCCGGAGCAGATGCCCGCCTCGACGCCGACACCGAGGTCCAGCAGCACGGCGGCCACCGCATCGGCCCCTGTCTCGTGCCAGTTCACCGAGGCGTGGTCGGGCCGCACCTGCCAGGAGCGGATGAGGTCGGCCCGGCTCTGCGGATCGGGCACCGCCCAGGCACCCGTGGTGACTCCGACCTTCACGTGCTTCGGCCGCGGCCACGGCCCGCATGGCCTCAACGGCCAATTCCCTGGCCGTTGTTGGAAGAGCGTGGCATTCGCCGCGGTCACGGGCTCCGTTCAAACACACCTGCAGCATGGAAGGAACTCTGCCAGGCCCCACTGACACGCGGTCGAGTCGTCACCGCCATCACACTGATGCTCTTGCAGGAGGATTGAAGCTTCTGCTCCTGCAGGGGGACTGAAGCTTCGCCATCTTCGAACATGCACGAAGCTCGATCGCCGCTTGCCGGAAAGTCATCTCCGGTGCGGTACGGCTCCGTCCTGCCAGCGGTAGAGGTCGCGCAGCAGGGAAATCTCGGCGCCGTGATGGATCAGCTCCCTGTTGACGTGCAGGACGATGCCCTCCATGGGGCGCCGCTCGGGGCCCACCGCGGGCGGATTGTCCAGGTCAGCGTCCGAGAGCGCGCGGACCCCCGCGTTCCATCTCCCGTACATCTCATCGAGCTGTTTCAGTGCCTCGTCAGCTGTCCCCGCGTACGCGAATGTCTCGGAGTCGACGTCCTGGCCGCCGAAGTGCCATCCGACCCGATAGCCCAGGCACGAGACGATGACGTGTGCCAGCCGCCAGGCAATCGTGGTCACCGGCGCCGGCACCGGGCCGGGGGACGCCAGGTCCATCGTCCACTCCCCCGAACCTTCCGACATCGGTGCGGCCGACGTGCCACGCGGGCGGATGCTCCAACAGCCGCGCACCGGCTCCCAGAAGTACTCCTCATCGGTGAGACCGTGCAGCCGTGGCCGCAGGTTCGTGCGCCAGTGCCAGTCCAACTGCTCCGCGATCCGCTCGCTTCTTGTCATCTCCACCCACTCCATACGACGGGGGTCTGGCCGCGATCGGCCTCGTGTGCCGTTGCGGGCCGGGCCCGGAACAGCCGGTGAAAGGGTGCCTTGCGAGGGCTCGGGTCAGTTCGCCCCGCCCTGGCCGGCGCTGCCCATCGGGCCGACCTTCGCCGGGGAGCCGGAGCCGTCCGTGACGGGCAGCGTGCCGGCGCCCGGCCAATCCAGGGAGATCGACTTCGTCTCGCCGGGCGGGGTCACCACCAGGCCGGTGACGCGGACGCCGGAGCCGCCCGAGTCGTTGACCGGGTAGGTGACACCGAAGGACACCGACTCGCCGTCCTTGAGGACCATCGGGCTGGACTGCCCCGTGCGCTTGGCCGACAGATCCCCTTCGCTGGTCTTCAGGTCGACGCCCGCGTATCCGGACAGGGCGCAGTCCTTGCCGCCGCCGTTCTTGAACGTGACCGCGACCGTGCCCTCGGTGTCGCCGCCGACGGTGGCGTCCTGCGCGGTGACGTCCAGGTCGTCGGTGCGGCACGTGCCGGCCTTGGCATTCGTCCCCGAGCCGGAGCCCGCCTCCGTGCCCTGCCCGCCGGAGTTCTTGCCGGCGGAGTCCTTCCCGCTGTCCTGCTCCGAGCCGCCCGAGCCCGAACCGCCGCCCGTGGACGACGCGGAGGACGCGGCCGGGTCGCCCGCTCCGGTGGCGTCGTCGTCGTTGCAGGCCGTCAACGAGAGACCCGCGGCAACGGCCAGGGCGGCGAAGGTGAGCTTGCGAACGCGCATCGTTTTCTTCCTCAGGATCGGTGGGAGGTGTCGGCCGCCCGCACCGGTCCGGCGTCGGCGTCGGTACGAGCGAGCGTTTCTGACCACCAGGACCGGCCCGGTCCGGCGAACCGTTCCGCCCAACTGCCCCCTAAGACACCCCTGTTACATACCGTGAGCGCACCTCCGCCGGACATGTCCCACCCGCAGCCCGGCCCTGCATCTGACTTCCCCCGCCACTGCCCCCATCCCCCAACGCCCCGTACAGCGCGGGAAATAGGGCTCGAACGGGTGTGCCGCCAACGGTCCGATGTGCGCCGCCGACGGGCCAGGATGGTGGTTCGCGCCGCCGCTCCCGTGCCGGTGCGCGGCCACCGACCGCCGGGACAGACCCGTGACCCGGAAGGCCTTGACCTCAACCGGTGGCATGACCTCCTCCCTCCGGGGCCGCGACGGCTTCATCGGGGGGGGCGGCCGGAGCCGGTTCCTGGCGGTACGGGCCCGGCGTGTCCGTCAGCGTGGCGACTCCAGCAGCCAGCCGTTCGTCAGCGCGTGGATGTCGGCGCGGGTGCGCCCGCCGTGGTCGGCGAAAAGGAACTGGTCGGCGATGTACAGCGAGAAGGTGATCAGGCAGCGTGCCTCGATCTCGTCCCGGTCGGTGCAGAAGGCGCCGAACAGTGAACGCAGGTAGTCCATGTGACGGTTGTCGACGCGTCGGACGCGGGCGGCGACGGCCGGGTCGCGGCGGGCCCAGTCGCGGATGGCGAGGTCGGTGGTGACGTCGGTGTCGAGCCCCTCGCCGGTGTCGACGATCGCGAACAGGCGGCGCAGCCGGTCCTTCGCGTCGCCGCCTTCCTTCTCGACGCGCGCTTCGATCTCGTCGGTGATCTCGCGTTCCCAGCGGTCGAGCATCTCCTCGAGCAGAGCGCGCCGGTCCGCAAAGTATCCGTAGAAGCCGCCCTTGGACACGCCAAGCGCCTTGGCCAGCGCCTCGATCTGGACGGCGTCGGGGCCGCCCGTCGCGAGGGCGCGCAGCCCTTCGTCGATCCATTTGTGACGCGGGGTGCGTGCCACTGCCATGGCTGCTCCGTTCCGTTTCGCTCTGCTCTGTTCCGCCTGGCTCCTCATCTATACGGCATCGTATAGATGAGTGCTAGGCTCCATCTATACGATGCCGTATAGATGAGGGGCAGCCATGACACTCCCGCATGTCGCGCGCACCACCCGCCCGGACAGCAAACTGAGGCTCACGCGTACGGCCGGGTGGATCGCCGTCGCCTTCGGCGTGGTGCACACCGTCGTGGCCCCGCTGGACAAACGCGACGCCTGGTCGGACATCTTCGGGCAAGGGCCGTGGCAGACTCTCTCGTTGGACGTCACCCCCGACAACCTTGCCCATTCCGAGGCCTTTTGGGTCGCGCCGGGCAGCTTCGGGGTGCCGGTGCTGCTGCTCGGCGCCTTCGTGCTGTGGACGGCCAAGCGGGGCGAGCGGGTACCCGCCCCGTTCGGCTGGGCCATGACCGCCTGGGGCGCGGTGCTGGCCGCCCTGTTGCCCGCCTCGCCGGCGTGGGCCCTGCTGCTGGTCGGGGTGCTGCTCGTGCTGGCCGCGCGCCGGTCGGCCGCACCGGGTGGCGAGCAGCGGTGAGGGAGGCGAACGGAGCGGCCTGCGCCTCGGGGCGGGGGCGCTCGCGTGGGATGCGCCCGGTGGCGGGCGTGGTGCTGGCGGCCGCCCTCGCGGGCCTCGGCCTGCTGCACTTCGTCTGGGCCTTCTCCCCCTGGCCGCTCCAGGACGCCCTGACGTTCACCAGGACGATCGGCGGCAGTGACGACGGCCGGATGCCGTCGGCACCGCGCACGATCGCGGTGGGCCTGGCACTGACCTGCGCTGCCCTGCTCACCCTCATGGTGAACGCCTCCCTGCCCGCGATCGGCCCCCGCCGGCTGCTGTCGGCGGGCATGTGCGGGCTGGCGGCCGTGCTCCTCGCCCGCGGCCTGGGCGGCTACCTCATGAACTCCGGGGCCGCCGACGAGTTCCAGCGATGGAACAGCCTGCTGTACTCGCCCTTGTGCGTGGTGCTCGCCGCCCTGAGCGGCACGGTCGCCCTCGCCGCGCGCCGGCGCTGACACCGGACGCTTCCGGCGCCGTTCGTTCGGTCAGTCCGTCGGTCGGTCGACTGGCCGATTGGCCGGTCAGTCGGTTGGCCGACTGGCCGGTCGGCGCCGGGAAATCGGTGGAGGTGCCGGTTCGTGTCCCCGTACCGTCCTCGGATGCGTTCCCTCCCCCTCGACCGTCCGATCCCCCTCCTGTGGCTGTGCGGTCCGCCGGGCGTCGGCAAGACCGCGGTCGGCTGGGAGATGTACTCCCAACTCGCGCGAGGCGGCGGCCACATCGCGTACGTCGACATCGATCAGCTGGGCATCTGCTTCCCCGAGCCCACCTCGGATCCGGGTCGGCACCGGATGAAGGCGCAGAACCTGGGCGGGGTGGTGGCCGGATTCCGGGACGCGGGCGCCCGCCGCGTCATCGTTTCCGGGGTCGTCGACTCCCGACACGAGGTGCCCGACCGCCACCTGCCACATGCCGAACTGACGGTGTGTCGGCTGCGCGCCGACCGCAGTGACCTGCGCGAGCGGTTCCTCGGACGCGATGGGCCGAGCGACGTGGTGGACGCCGTGCTGCGGGAAGCCGACGCCTTGGACGCAAGCGCCTTCGCCGACCTGTGCGTGGACACCAGCGGACTGCCGGTGGAGGAAGTGGTGCGCCGTGTACGGGAACTCACCGGCCCATGGTCCGATGCCACGGCCGGTGTCCGTGTCGGTGCCGGTACCCATGCCCACGCCGACGTTGGTGTCGGTGTCGGTGTGGATCAAGGGCAGCGGCCGACCGGCCCTGCACAGCGCGGCAACCGTCCTGCCGCCGCGGGGGGACACGTCCTGTGGCTGTGCGGGGCCACCGGCGTGGGCAAGTCAGCGGTCGGCTTCGAGGTGTACCAGAAGGTCCTGCGCGCCGGGCACACGGCCGCGTACGTCGACCTCGACCAGCTCGGGTTCCGCCGCCCCGCCCCCGATGACGACCCCAGCGGTCACCGGGTGAAGGCCCGGAACCTTGCCGCGCTGTGGCACACGTATCGCCGAGCGGGGGCCGAGTGCCTGGTCATGACCGGCCCCGTCGAGAACAACGCCGCACTCACGGCGTACGCCGCCGCGCTGCCCGGCGCGGCGGTGACGCTGTGCCGGCTCCATGCCGGGCGTGAGCAGCTCACCCGGCACATCATGTCGCGTGGCCAGGGCCGCAGTTGGCCACAACCGGGTGACCCGCTGCGCGGCCGGTCCGCCGACCACCTGCGCCAGGCCGCCGACATGGCAGTGGCCCAGGCTGACGCCCTGCACCGCGATCAGCTCGGTGATCTGTGCGTCACCACCGACGGGTACACCGCCGCGGAAGCCGCCGACGCAGTCGTCGAGCGGGCCGGATGGACCCGGTGGATCTTCTAGACACGTCTTCCGGGCACGTCGTCTGGAAATACCTACCAGACACACCCCTGGCGCAGCAGCGAACCGGGAGGGTTGCCGTGAGGCCGTGCCGGATTACCAGCGGGCTGGGACGAACTGGCCACGCGGGGCGGCGAGTTGCCGAGTCCGGGGCCGACGGGACGGCTGGGAGGTGCTGCCGGGCCACCATCGAGGGCGGCCGGGGACCGCCTCCCGTTGGCCGGTGGACGAACACAAGGACGGCGTCTCCTTCGCCTCGTGTCACAGCTCCGTCCCGAGCCGGGAAATCAGCTTTCCCACCGGGCTCCCCCGCCACTACCTTGGCGGGGAACACAACATCCGCGACAGACCCGCGAGGAGGTGAAACCAGGAATGATCGAGATTCTCGTCGCCGTCATCACGTCCGGCCCCGCCTATGTCATGGCCTGGTTGGCGCTCCGCGGGCGGCGCGAGCAGACGTCTGCCTGTTCGGCCTGCGAGAGGTGCCCCGAGCGCACCAGCGCCGGGCACGACCGCCGGGGACCGCCGATCTGGATCCTGGCAGCCTAGGGCCGCAGGAGAGCGAAGCAGATCGAGCGAATCGACCGCACAGGGCCCGCACCCGATCCAGGGGTGCGGGCCCTGGTCGCGTCACCGGGGATCGCCTGCCCATCTCGCACCAGCAGGCCAACAGCCTCTCGGCACAAGGGAGGAGGCGAGGCGGCTGCTCAGCACAGCAGGAGGGCGGCCTGCCACGGCAGTTCGCCCAACGGTGCGTCGGGGGCCATCGCGAAGTGCAGGGCCAGCGCGGCGCCCGCCGCTCCGTCCAGGAACCCGGGGCGGTGCACCACGGTCGGGCCGCCGGGGGCCGCGGCGGGCCACAGGTAGGGGTGGGCCGGGTCGGCCGCGGCCGCCAGGGCCTCGGTCAACTCCGGGATCCAGGCGGCCAGTTCCGCTCCCCCGGGCTCGCGGGCCATCAGGGTCACGATCGTGGTGAGCCCGGCCAGGCCGTGGCAGAGCGTGGGGTCCCCCGTGGCGCGGAGCGCACCCGGGCGTGCGCAGGCCGCGGCGACGGCGGTCACCGCCTGGCGGTTCCACTCCGGCTCCTTCAGCGCCAACGCCGCCAGCTGGAGGGCGCGGGCCACGCCGGGCGTGCCGTAGCACCAGCCGGTGCGGGCCTCTGCCAGGGCCGGGCGGGCGCCTGATGCTGCCGCCAGCTCCGCGTCCAGCGGGACGATGTTGGGCCAGCCGGTGCCGTCCGGGCTGCGGCGGGCCAGCAGCCATGTGGCGATGGCGCGGATGGCCTGCTCCTGGCCCGGCACGCGTACACCCGCGCGGTGGGCCAGGGACAGCAGCGCCAAGGGGCCGGGGATGCCGTGTGCCAGACCGGCGTTGAGGTGCCCGCCCGGGATGCCGTCCGGCTCGCCGAGCAGGATCGGGTCCTCGGTCCACCAGCCGGGCACGCTCCTTCCGCCGGGTTCGGTGACCGGGCGGGTGAGCGCGACCAGGTGGGCCAGGACCCGTTCGGTGGTGGCCCGGTGTGCGGGGCCGGCCGCCAGGAGCAGGCGGCCCAGCCCGGAGAGGCCGGCGATGACGTCGTATCCGGCCATCCTCGCCCCGGCCGTGCCGGCTGCCGTGCGGGCGGCGTCCTGGTCGACCAGGCGGTCGGCCAGTGCGGCGACTTGGGCGTCCAGGGTGGTCAGGAGCGCCGCGTATTCGCCGGGTCGGGTGATGGCGGTGCGGGCGGCGAAGGCGACTGCGGGCAGCCCCGCGTACAGGCCCTCCCGCGCCGGCCGGCGCACCCCGGTGACCGCCGTGGACAGGTGGGCGTGCGCGGCCCGGGCGTAGACGGGGTCGGCATAGGCGAGTTCGGTGGGGACGGGGTCGGTGCCGACAGGGTCACTGCCCGCTGGGGCGGGGCCCCTGCGGTCGGTGCCCGCGGGGTCGGTGCCCGCGGGGTCTGTGTGGGCAGGTTTGGCGTGGGCCAGCGCGGCGAACAGGAGGGCCACACCGGCGTGGCCGTCCGCCAGGGACTGGGGGTGCCACAGGGAACGGGTCTCCGCGGATTCGGGGGTCTCGGCCGCCTTCACCTGTGCGGCCAGCGCTGCCGGGTCGGCCAGGCGTTCGGCGAGCTGCGCAATGAGGTGTTCTGTCATGGCCTTTGGGCCCTTTCCCGGTCGAGGTGCGCCTGGATCGCGCCTCGGGCCACCGCCAGGGCCTGCGCCTCGGCCCTGCGGTCGGCTCCCAGGCGGCGGTTGCAGTGCATATGGACCAGGGAGGCCAGCACCGCGCCCGGGGCGACGCTCAGTGCGCCCCGCTCCTGCTGGGCGCGCACCAGACGTCCGAAGCGCTTGAGGGCCGTGTGCTGCTGCGATTCGGCCCGCGGAGCCTGCGGGTCGTCGCCCGAGGGACTGTCCGGGGAGATCTGGGCGAGGGCGGTGCGTCTGCGGGCCGCGAACGCCTTGTGGTGCTGTTCCCGCTTGGGATAGGTGGCGGTGAGCCAGCTCCGCCAGTCGCCGCCGTAGCCCTGGTGGAAGGCGCGGACCAGCGCGGTCACGTCGCAGGCAGTGGACAGGATCCGGTCGCCCGCCGGCGCCGCCAGGCGTTCCAGCACCAGGCGGCTGTCGGCGTGGAAGACCTCCTCCGCCGCGCCGAGCAGCGCCGGACCGCCATAGCGCTCGGTCTCCGGGAGGTAGCTGTCCAGGCGCAGCCCCCGGGCCAGCCCATCGGCGGCCAACTCCCCTGCCATATCGTGGAGTTGGGGCAGCACGACGCCGTTGAGCAGTGCCGGGTCTCCGTGCAGGCGCAGCCGCAGGTGCGGGTCCGGATCCACGTACCGGATGAAGAACCAGCGCGCGACGCCGACCGGTGCGGCGGGCGGCGAGCCCTGTTCGGTCAGGAAGCGGCGCAGTGGGCCGGTCAGGAGTTCGTCCTGGCGCTCGGCGGAGGTGTAGAGCGTCGCGTAGAGCCAGGGGCCGCCGGGTGGGATCTCCGCGGGGCCGCGCCGCACCACCGGGCGCGTGGTGCGTGCGGGGTGCGGGGTGCGTGCGGAGTGCGGGGTGCCTGTGGGGTGCGGAGTACCTGTGGGGTGCAGGGTGTTTTTGGGGTCTGGAGTGTGCGGGGTGCGTGCGGTGTGTTCTGTGCTCTGGGTGCGTGCGGGTGGTGTGGGGGTCTGCTGTGGTCGGCGGGGTGTCAGCGTGACGACGGCTTCTGCCTCGTGGGGGCCGCCGGGCCCGTGCAGCCAGCCGTCTTCGGTGTCCTGACTCAGGGGCAGTTCGTGGACCTCGGCCGCGCCGGTGCGTGCGCACTCGCGGCGCAGGATCTCCCGGTGCGCCGCGACGGCGAGGTTGAGGGGGATGCGGTGGTCGCCGATCGTGAGCTGGACGTGGTCGGGCACCCGCCACAAGACGCGCCACTCCTGCAGAGGCGCTCCGGTCGCCTCGATGCGCCAGCGGGCCGGGCTCAGGAGGGTCCGGCCGGTGCGTACGGCGGGCAGGAACGGCAGGTCCGCCGCCTCGCCCCACTCCCACATCCGCCACTGCCGGCGGCCGAACGCCGCGGCCTCGATGAGGAAGCGCACCGCGTTGGGCGCGGTCCGTTCACGGTTGAGTACGTGGAGGGCGGCGGGGGTCAGTTCACGGCCGAGCGTCTCGGAGACGATCCGGAAGCCCTCGGAGTCGGCGCAGACGGCGATGTCGTCGAGGGTGAGGTCGGTGACGCCCGGGGTGGCGGGCCCGGGGTGGACGCCGACGGTCAGGCGTCCGTCGAGCCAGGTCGGCACCTGGGCGACGTTGGCGTGCCGGTGGTGCGAAGCCTGGTGGTGGACCTGGACCGGCAGGCGTCCGGTGGCCGTCTGCCGTGCGGCGCGCACCGTGTGCCGGATCTCCTGTGCCTGCGCGGGCGGGAAGAGGTGGGCGAAGCGGCCCATCAGGCCACCGGATGCGGTGGCCGCGCCACCGAGTACGAGAGTGAAGTCGCCCCGGTCCACCGCGGCCGCCGACTCGGCCGCGATCTGCACGACCAGTTCGAGGGCGGGCGGGGGCACGGCGTCGGTACCGGTGCCTGTACTGCCTGTGCTGCCTGTGCTGCCCGTGCCGGTGCCGACTGCGGTGGCGGGTTCGTCATGGTCGGCAGACGCCAGTTTGTGCAGCCACTCCTCGTCGAGAACCACCTCGCGCACACCGCGGGCCTGTGCCTCGGCGGCGAGCTGCAGCAGGAGTCGCCGGCGCACGGGTGTGAGGGGGGCGGGTCCTGGGTCGGGGCGGTGGCTGGGCGGCAGCCGGTATCCGGCCGGGGCGCCGAGGCCGATGTCGGGGTCCAGGACCTCCTTGACCGGTACGTAGCGCCCCAGGCCGTAGCGTTCCACGAAGTCCTGGTGATACGCCGTCAGCCGACCCGGTCCCGGGGGCGACAGGCGCCAGAGCACGGCGGCGGCGCGCTCCAGCTCGTCGGCCACCGAACGCGAGAGCACGACGGTGCCTTCCAGGCGCAGGTCCACCTGGACGGTGTGTGCTGGGGCGGCGGCGGGGCGTGCCGCGGTGGAGGGGCCTGGGGTGGAGGCAGGGGCTGGAGTGGAGGCACGGGCTGGGGTGGAAGCGGGGGCCGAGGATGTGGGGAGGGCTGAGGCGGGGGCGGAGACCGGGGATGTGGCGGGGTTGGAGGCCGGGTCAGGGTCCGTGTTCGCGTACTCAAGTGCCGTGCGCCAGGCCGCTGTTCCCTCCCCCAGCGGGGTGCCGCGGTAGTCGGCCAGCGCCTCGCGCAGTCCGGCGATCCACCGGGCTGCGGGCGTGGCGGCCGGGAGCCGAGCCTGCAGGTGGGCCAGCGGGTCGGGGGTGTCCAGCGGCGGGCGCAGCTCCGTCAGCAGCACTTCCGCGCCGATCAGTTGGGCCACCAGAGACGCCACGGCACCCTTGGGCGCCGTGGGGAACCGTGCTTCGACCTCCCGCACCAGGTCGCCGCAGTGGACGGGGCGGGTGGCGGCCTCGATCACGGCGCGCACCACCGGGGTGCAGCGCAGCGTCCGGGAACGGGGACGGCTTCCTGGCGCCTCGGTCGGCGGGACGCCTGAGGCGGGGGCGGCGGGGGTAGCGGGGGTGGCGGGGGTGGCGGGGGTGGCGGGGGTGGCGGGGGTGGCGGGGGTGGCGGGGGTGGCGGGGGCAGGGTCCGGTCCGGCCGGGGCGAACGGCAGGACCAGGCGGCCGCCGCGTACGAAGCACAGGCCGTTCACCACCACGCTCAACTCCCGGTGCACGGCCGGGTCGCGCTCCCACTGGGCGATCCGCCCGGCCAGCCACCCGGCATCGGGCCGTGCCGTCCGGTGCCCCACGCCGGTCAGTTCGCCCTTGGTGGCCTCGCCGAAGGAGCCCCACAACACGCCCGCGAGCAGCCCGAAGGGGGTGGGTCTCGAAGCGGCCCTGAGCAGATACCGGGTCACGGCGCGGTGCGCCTTGCGCAGATCGGAGGCCGCCACGGGCGCGTCCGCCAGGACGGCGTCGAGAGTGCGGGTGAGCGAAGGGCTGGAGACCTCCAACGCCTCCCGGAACGTCGCGTCGGCGAGCAGTTCCACGAGGTGGGCACGTAGTTCCCCGGGCTCCTCTCCGGTCTCGTTCCGCCAGGTCGCGCGGACCTGTGGCCGGGCCAGCAGCGGCGTCCTCAACAGCACTCCGTCCGCGCAGCGAAACACCGGTTCCGCGCTCTGGCCACGCCCCATATCCGCCACACCCCCTCACTTGATGCACCATGAAACGGACCCGGAAATTCGCGAATCATCCGTCGAGAATGCCGTCACAGTAACCCCGGCACACCCGTCCCGTAACCCCTTGACTGTGTCCGCTATTCGTACCTAGATTCCGCCCCTGTCGCCACAGGGCGAAGATTCGACAGGTTCCACAGGAAGGAATTCCCATGTCTGAGAACATGACGCAGGACCTCTTCGACATCGACCTCACCGAGACCGCCATCCAGGACATCGCGCCCGAGAGCGCCGCGGGCGTCGTATCCGGCGAGGAGTCCTGCTTCCGCACCTGCACGACCTGCGCGATCTGCTGACACAGGCCAGGTGAAGGGGTGGGTTCCGGCGGCGTCCCGTACCGCCGGGGCCCGCCCGCGCCCGGAACGAGGGGTCCGGTGTCGCCGGGGGCAGCGGGAATTGCCCTTACGGACACGGGGCATGGTGTGACCGGGCATGTTTTCCGCTGCCTGGGCATCTCTGTTGACGCGGCGGGAGTTTATCGGTGACGCTTTTCAGTGCTCCGAAGGCGAAGAGTCCATCGCTTCAGCAGGTGCGGGGACGTGCGCGCATTTCAGGGTTTTACCTGTTTGTTTTTAGGGTTTCCCCTGTTTGTTTTTGAGGTGCGGTTCTTTCCTGCGTCGTGGTCGCGGTGTACGACGATCCCGTCCCCTGGGAGCAACGCTGCGCAGCGTCGAGTTTCCTGCACAGGTCCAGGCGCCGCATCGCCTCATCGCCGTATCACCGCATCCTCTTCCTCCCCCTTCCGCCTTCTCGCCTCATGAGTGCCCCGCCGCCGGAGGGGCTGCTGCCGGTACCGGAGCGGGGCTGTGTGGTGAGGGCGGCGGGGTCGGCGGGGCGGGGTCAGGTGGTGGGGCGCAGGCGGACCGGCAGGGTCTGGTGGCCGTTGCTGATCAGGGAGCCCAGCGGCTTCAACTCGGCTGCCGGGACGGCCAGTTCCAGGTCGGGGAAGCGGGCGAAGAGCAGGCGCAGTGCCGTGATGACTTCCATGCGGGCCAGCGGGGCACCCAGGCAGAAGTGCACGCCGTGGCCGAAGGCCAGGTGTTCCTTGAGCGGGCGGGCCAGGTCGAAGGCGTCCGCGTCGGCGCCGTGCCAGTCCGGGTGGCGGTTGGCGGCCGCGTAGGAGGCCAGGATCGCCTCGCCCCGGGCGATGATCTGCCCGTCGGGGAGGGGGAGGTCGGTGACCGCGTAGCGCAAGGGCAGGTGGCGCACGGCCGGTTCCAGGCGCAGGGTCTCCTCGACCGCATCGCCCCAGTCCGCCTGGCCCGCGCGGAGCAGGGCGAGTTGGTCGGGGTGGGTGAGCAGCTGTGTGACGGCCTGGTCGATGACGTTGACGGTGGTCTCGTAGCCGGCGCTGATCATCAGCAGCAGGGTGTCGCGCAGTTCGTCCTCCGACATGCCCGCGCCGTCCTGGTCCTCATCGCGTGAGGTGATGAGGAGGGAGGTCATGTCGTCGCCCGGCGCGGCGCGTTTGGCCGCGATCAGGGTGTGCAGCGCCTCGTACAGGGCCGCGGTGTTGGCCTCGGACTGGGCCGCGGTCAAGGTCGTGTCGAACACGCCGTCCACTACGTGCCGGAAGGCCTCCCGCTGACCGGCGGGCACCCCCATCAGGTCGCCGATGACCGCGATCGGAAGCGGGTAGGCCAGGCGTTCGCGCAGGTCCACCACCTCTCCCGGAGCCAGCGTGTCCAGGCCGTCGAGGAGGTCGGTGACCAGGGCGTCGATGTTCTTCTGCAGGGCGGCGATACGGCGGTGGCTGAAGGCGGGGGCGACCATCCGGCGCAGCCGCCGGTGATCGGCCCCGTAGGCGGTGAACATGTTCTCCACCGCCACCCACAGCGCCAGCGGCCAGCGTTGGACGGTCTCCTCGAACGCCGGCCAGTGGGCGCGCGCGTCCTTGGAGACCTGCGCGCTGGTCAGCAGCTCCTTGAGCAGGGCGGGGTCCGAGACGGACCAGGCGGACACGCCCAGGATGTCGACCCGGACCGCGCTGCCGTGCTCGCGCAGCCGACGGTGCTCCTCATGGGCCAGCGCCCCGGTCGGGTCCAGGACGATCGGCTCAACGGGCGCGGGGGTGGGAACGGGGGTGGTCGGAGGTGTGGACGGAGTCATGGCGCAGGTCCCTTCAGGCGGAGGCGGCGGGGAAGCGGACGGGCAGGGCGGCCAGTGCCCGGTGGAAGGGCCCCGGCCGCCAGACCAGCTCGCCGGGGGCGGCGGCCAGGTCCATCTCGGGCAGTGCGTCGAGCAGATGGGTGATGGCCGTCTCGGCGATGAGGTAGGCGTGCGGGCGGGCCGGGCAGGCGTGCGGGCCGGTGCTCCAGGACAGATGCGCCCGGTTGCTGGCGATGCGCTGCTCCCCCAGGGCCGGGTCGTTGTTGCAGGCCGTCATCGAGATCAGGACCGGCTCATGGGCGGGCAGCAGGTAGCCGTCGACGTCCACGGGGTGGGGCGGATAGCTGATGCAGTAGTTCGCCAGCGGCGGGTCGGTGTAGAGCACGGTGTCCAGGGCCTCGCGGACCGAGGAGCCGCCCGCGTGCAGGTCCCCGGAGAACTGGTCGTCGGTGAGGATCTTCAGGACGGTGTTGGCGATGAGGTTGGTCAACGGCTCGATGCCGGCGCCGTAGAGGGTGACCAACTGGTGGGCCATCTCGGTGTCGTCCAGGCCCGCCGCGTGCGCAAGGAGGCGGGAGGTGATGTCGTCGCCGGGCTGTTCGCGGCGCAGTGCCACCAGGTCGGCCACCGCCTGGGTGAGGATCTGGTTGCCGCTGGCCGCGTCCACGCCCTCGAAGATCTTGGCCATGCCCTCGGAGATCCGCCGCCCCGTCTCCTCCGGGCAGCCCAGCAGCGAGCTGAGGACCTGGAAGGCGATCGGCCATGCGTACTGGGTGAGCAGGTCCGCGCCGTGCGCGTCGCGGAAGGTGGCCAGGGTGGCATCGGCGACCTGTTCCACCAGCGCCCGCAGCACATGCTGGTCCACCCCGTCGATCGCCGCGGTGTTCGCCAACCGGTAACGGGCGTGCGCCACCCCGGTCGAGCGCAGCGCGTTGGGGCGACTCTCCATCATCGGCCGCACCGGGCAGGAGTCGGGAACGGACTGCTCCCACACCTGCGGGTCGGCCGGGAACCGCAGCGGGTCGTTGAGGATGCGGCGGGCCTGCGCGTAACCGATGACCAGGGTCGCCGGGATGCCCGGTGACAGCTCCACCGGGACGAACGGCCCGAACCGGGCCCGCATCCGCGCGTAGGCGGCGTGCGGATCGGCTGCGAAGTCTGCGTCGTGGAGGGCGATGCGGGGGGCGAGGTCGGACTCGGGTCCAGGCCCGGGCCCGGACTCGGACTCGGACTCGGCCCCAATTTTCGCGCCTGGGGCCGTGTGCGGGCCGGTGCCTATGCCGGTGCTTGTGCTGGTGCCTATGCCGGTGCTTGTGCTTGCGCTTGCGCTTGTGCTTGCAGCTATGCCTGCGTCTGTGCCCATGTCTGCATCCGCGTCCCTGCCCGTGCGTGTCGCCGCCGCCACGTCCGGGGCCGAGGCGGTCGGATGACCCGTCGCACCGGCTACGTCCTCGGGGTTTGTCGGAGTGACCGGGGTCGTCGGGGCGGTCGAGACGGTCAGGTCGGCAGGGGCGGCCGAGCTGCGGCTGCTTGGGCCGGTCGGCGTGGTCGAGCCGTTGGACCCGGGCGGCACGTCCGGCGCGGTGGCCGGGCCGGGCGGGGTGGGCGGGCCGGGCTGGGCGGCCGGGGTCGTGGGTTGGGTCGGGCTGGTCACGGGCGTGGCTCCCAGGCAGGTGCGTGCGGGACGGGCAGTGCGGTCAGGTACTCGCACAGGGTGATCAGGGCCAGAACCGAGGAACGGCCCTCGCGGGCGTCGCACGTCGTCAGCGGCGTGTGCGCGTCCAGGTCCAGGGCCTGGCGGATCTCGTCCAGGGGATACAAAGGGGCGCCGTCGAACAGATTGACCGCCACGGCGTAGGGCGTGCCCTGCTCCTCGTGCAGGGCCAGGATGTCGTAACAGGCCTCCAGATTGCGGGTGTCGACCAGCACCAGCGCCCCCAGCGCGCCCTCGGTCAGCCCCGCCCACAGCGGACGGAAGCGGTCCTGGCCTGGCGTGCCGAACAGATACAGCACCAGCGCGTCGCTCAGGTGCAGGCGACCGAAGTCCAGCCCCACGGTCGTGGTCGTCTTGCGCGGCGTGCGCGCCAAATCGTCGACGCCGGCGCTGGCCTGGGTGATCCGCTCCTCCATCCGCAGCGGCGGGATCTGGGAGACGCTGGCCACGAACGTCGTCTTGCCGACCCCGAAACCTCCCGACACCACGATCTTCGCGGAACGGGTCACGCCGGCCGGCACATAGACCAGGCCGTCAGACGAGGGCGCGCAGACCACGCAGTACCTCCTGGAGCAGATCGGTGTGGGGCCGGTCCTGGTCGACGGCGACCGGACGGGCCAACAGGCCCTCCTCGATGAGGGAGGAGACCAGAATGCGGACGGTGGAGGGCGGGAACTCCAGGGCGGCCGCGATGTCCGCGACCGCCAGGCCGCCGCCCCGGGCCCGGGCGAACAGGGACATGACCCGCCGCGCGTCCGCCCCCAGCCCGTCCTGCTCGCCGCTCGCGGCCAGCACCACGGTCTCCAGACGCACCGCCGGATCGGCCCGCACCCGTCCTTCGGTGCGGACATAGGGCCGCACCAGGTCCGGGTCCCGCCGTGGCCCGCTCACCTCGTCGGCAAGCCATCGCCGGCCGCGGGCAGTCCCTCGCCGGCCGTTTGCCGGGAGGCGACCCTCATCTCGTGGCCCACCCGCTGGGCCAGCTCCAGCATGTGATGGGTGATCAGACCGATGTCCGCGTCCGGCCCGCTGGTCTGCACCGACAGCATCGTGTTGCCGCCTGCCTGCGTGATCAGCCCCACATGGTTGGTCAGCTCGATCAACGCCTGCCGGGTGCCGCCCCCACCGGTCTCCGCGTCATAGGCCAACGCCGCCGCCCGCACCGCCGCGGTGATCGCGGCGAACTTCTCCGCGTCGTCCTGCCCGATCCCCTCGGTACGCGAATGCAGCAGCCCGTCGGAACTCATCAGCACGGCATGCCGCACACCCTCCAGAGAACCCAGCGATCGGTCCAGCAGCCAGCCGAGTTCATTGCCGGTGGTCACTGAGGGGCTCCTTCGTACGAAGTGGTGGTGGTCGGATCCTGCGTACGCGCACGCCGCGTACCCATGGCCCAGGCAGCAGCAACAGCCGGACGGCCCGGCGCTGCCTGACCGTCCCCGGCCCCCGAGGACGCCGGGGACGCTGAGGACGTAGAAGACGTAGAAGACGTAGAAGACGTCGGGGACTTGGAAGAAGCCGTGGGCTCCTCCGGCCCGGTGGAAGCGGAAGTCCCGGCAGATCCGGCAGACCCGGCAGACCCGGAGGAGTCCGCGGATTCAACGGACTCCGAGGACGCCGCGGGCACTGCGGACGCGGCGGGCTCCGAGAGCCCGGAAGACCTGGAAGGCACGGCGGGGCCGGAGGGCTCAGCCTCCGACGGCGCGGCGGACGCGGACGGTGCGGCAGGTGCCGGGCGACCGGTCTTGGGGGTCTTGCGGGAGCGGACGGTCAGTCCGCTGGCGGTGGTGCGCCGCGCTTCCCCCTGCCCGGACTCCGCGCCCGCTGCCGCCACGGGCGCAGCCCGGTGCGCGGGCGTGGGGGCGGGAGGCGCGGTCAGCAGGCTCTTGGGCAGGAACAGATAGACGCGGGTCCCGCCGAACGGATTCGGCGCCTCCACATCGATGCGGAACCCGTAGTCGGCGGCCAGCGCCGCGGCCGCCCGCAGGCCGGTCTGCGGGTGCGCGCCGAGCTGGTTGACGCCCTCGCGCCGCGCGCCCGTCAAGATCTCACGGGCCCAGACGAGCTGTTCGTCATTCATGCGCAGACCGGCGTCGTCCACGATGATCGAAACCCCGTGGTGGCCCTCCTGGAAAGCCACATGCACCCGGGCCGAGGACGGCGAGTAGCGCACCGCGTTGTCCAGCAGCGCCGCCAGCGCGTGCACCACCGGCCCGACCGCCCGGCTGGTCACCCACACCTGAAGCTCCTGGTGCTCGACCCGCTCGTACTCCTCGATGCTGCCCATCGCGGCCCGCACCACATCGGTCACCGGTGTGGCCGGCCAGCGCCGCGAGAGCTTGCCGCCGGACAGCACCACATAGTTCTGCGCGACCAGCAGCATCTGCTGGGTCGGATGATCGATCCCCACAAGCGTCGCGTAGGCCTCGTCGCCCTCGTGCCGACGCACCCCCTGGCTGACCCGCTGGCTCAGCTTGGAGGCCATCCCCACCATCGCCGAGGACACCGCCCGCACCGCCGCCCGGCTCGCCTCCTGCGCACGTTCCCGCGCCCGCTCCGCCTCCAACTGCCCGCTCTGGTGCGCCGCGGCGATCTGCGCACTGGTGCTGCTCTGCGCGTCGTACTGGACCGTGCGCACCGTCTGCGCCGCGGAGTTGGCCACCTCCGCCAGCCGCTGCGCCAGCACCGTGTCCACCAGCACCCGCGGCAGCGTGATGTCGACGCCCCGGCCCGTGCCCGGCTGCTCCGCCTGAGCCCCCAGCCCCGGAATCACCTCCCGGGCCATCTGCCCCAGCACCTCCTCGGTGGCCCGCCGGCACCCGGTGAGCTCCTCGATCTGCCCGCGCAGCCGTTCCCCCTCCCGGCGCTCGCCCCGGTACAGATCCCACCACCGCCAGGCCGCGCCACCGGCGGCCAGTGCCACAACCGAAGGCACCACCGAAGCAGCCTGTATCAGGTCCGTCATACGTCCTCTGCAGATCTCGAAACGGGAAGGAAGGGCAAGGGGTTAGGGAGCAAGGGAGGTTGGGGGAGGTGGGAGGTTGAGGGAGGTAGGAGGTCGAGCGGGACAGGACACAGTCAAGGGGTACGACCGGGCGAGCGGGGCTCGGACTCAAGAAGCCCAGGGGTAGGGGCGCCAAGGGCCCGAAGAGTGAGGACACCAGGAGACAGGAAGGGCCCGGCGGTAGCCAGTCCCCTCCCCCGCCCGGCCACCCGGACGGCCGAAACGATCCCGCGCCCCCAGCAGTACCGTGCCGAGCAGTCGCCAACTACACAGGGAATCACGCGGGTTGACGCGCTCATCCCGGGGACGGCCGGAGACGCGACACCGGGGGCGAGGCGAGGCCACGGACACAGCAGGGCCGTTTCAAGGGCCCGACCTGTCTCCCCGAACCCATCGGAACTTCCCTCAGCACTTCCCGGCTTCCCCTCACTCGCCACCAAACACCCGACGACATAATTCTTGCCAACAGGCCGAAAACAAAGGGCAGTTGACTGCCGTCCGCAAACGATATCGTGCCCCACCCCCCAGCCTTCGACCAGGCCACCCGGCGCACCCGGCGAACAGCCACCCCACACCGCACCTGCATACCGTCAACACATCCACGTATGACAGCACTTGCACATCTCCCGCGGGCAGGCCCAAACCCGGCACAGCACGCCATCACGCCGATGACCTGCGGATAACACCGCCCCGCACGGCCACCGCGCCACGCGCCGGACAGCCACCGCGTCCCGTTGTCGGCTCCCGCCGCACCGGGCACCACCCGTCAGAGGGCTCCGCCCCCAATACCCCCTCCATTTCGCCTCTTTGCGGCCCGTTCCCTCACCAGAAGTAATTTTCGCTCACCTTGCGGGCAATTCACGGGCTTTGGCTTTGAAGGCCGCGGAGGGCACAGCGAAGGTCCCGGAGGGCACAGCGCCGACCGGCCATCAGAAGTGGACGCCGTCCTCTGGCAGTTGACAGGCCGCTCGGGTTCCCGCCATCGGGGAGTACCGCATGGCCCTCCCTCGGGCAGGCCGGGCCGGAAGGCAGGCCCGGTCCGGTCAGGAACGCCGCATCAGCGAGTGGGGCCGATCCCCCACGCCGCCGCCCGCGCCGCGGCCGCCGCCCGGTTGGGCAGGTCCAGCTTGGCCAGGATGTGCTCGACGTGCGTGCCCACCGTGCGCGGCGTGATGTACAGCCGCTGAGCGATCTCCCGGTTGGTACGGCCGGCGGTCAGCTCCGCCAGCACCTCCAGCTCCCTGGGTGACAGGCCGCCCGGCCCTCGCCCGTCGCGGCGCGGGCCGGGAGCGACGGGAGCGACGGGAGCGACGGGAGCGACGGGAGCAGTAGAAGCGGCAACCGGGCCGGAAGCGGTCCGAGGCGCGCCGGGACCCGGCGGGGTCGACAGCGCGCCGCGGCCGGGAAGAGTGTGCTCGTGCTGCCCGGGCGGCACGACGGCGCCGGGGTCGATCGCCGCGGCCAGGGCCTCGCTCAGCAGCGTGACCGCGGCCCGTACCGGCTCCGGCGCGCGCCGCGGCCGACACGTGCTCACGTTCAGCATCCCCACATACCGCCCGTCCGCGGCGAACAGGCACTGCGCGACCCCGCCCTCGACACCCAGCGGAGCCAGCACGTCCCTGAATCCCGGCGAGGCGGAGAGCAACCTGTCGGGGACGTCGGTGAGCCACAGCCCGCCGCTGGCGGGGCTGTGCAGCACGGGAAACACGGGATCACGGTGCAGATACGTCTCGATGTAGTCCGTTGCCGCATCCGGATAGCTGCCCGCCAGCGTGGTGTGGCGCCGGGCCTGCGGGTCCCAGCGGGCCAGCGAGGCGTGGTCGAACTCCACCACCTGCCCCAGCGCAGCCAGCACCGCCTTGAGGCCGGCCACGTTGCCGACCGCGTTCCGGGCGGCCGCCCGCACCTGGACGGCCGCCTCCCACAAATCCCCTGCACCTTGCTGTGCTGCCACCCTCCAAGGATGATCATCCGCCGGGGGCGGGTCAATCGCGTACCTCAGCCACCCAGGGTGTCGTGCACCACCTTCCCGTCCACCACCGTCATCACCACCGGCATCTGCGGGATGTCGTGCGGATCAGCCGCCAGCAGGTCCCCCTGCACCACGCACAGGTCCGCCACCTTGCCCACCTCCAGCGAACCCTTCCAGTCCTCGGCGAAGTCCTGCCAGGCCGCTTCTATCGTGTACGTCCGCAGCGCCTCCGCCACAGTGATCCGCTGTTCGGGCCCGCTGACCCGCCCGGCCGCCTTCGACTCCCGCAACACCATCGTCGCCACGCCCTGCCGCCAGTCCGGGAACGTCACCGGCGCGTCGGAACCACTGGCCACCCGCACCCCCGCGTCCAGCGCGTCCCGGTACGGCCAGGCGTAGGCGGCCCGCTCCACTCCGACGAAGTCCTCCTCCATGTCCGCCACGGTCCACTTGATCGTCGGGTTCATGTTCGCGCCCAGACCGTGCGCGGCCAGCACCTCCATGCTGTGCGCGGTCAGCAGGTCGCCGTGGATGACGTAGTGCCGGGCGTCGGGGCGCGGTTGTTCGGTTAGAGCGGCGGCGAAGGCGTCCGCGACGGTGTCACAGGCCCTGTCCCCGGTCACATGGACCCCCACCTGGCATCCCGCCTTGTGGGCGTGCCGGATGATCGCGCCGATCTCCGCGACTCGCTCCGCATCGCTCTCGCCGCCCACGCACAACGAACCGCACCCGCCACCCACGTACGGCTCATGCACCCACGACGTCTTGTTCGGCACGATCCCATCCGCGAAGATCTTGATCCCGTGCACCGCCAGCCACCGCGGATCAACACCGCCTGCCCCATCCGACCCGGCCACCCCGCCCGGGCCGGCCGGGCCGGTGAGGCCGGCCGGGCCGGTGAGGCCGGCCGGGCCGGTGAGGCCGGCGAGGTCGGTGAGGGAACTCAGGGTGCGGGCGAACTCCTCCGCGCTGCTCGCCATCCCGGTGGGCAGCAGCAGGACCCCCAGCCGGGCCGTCAGTTCTCCCTCGGCCAGCAGCTCTCGGTAGACATCCAGGGTCTCCGCACCCAGCGCGCCGCGCATGATGCCCTCACCGCCCGGGCCCAGCCCCGGCTCCGTGAAGCTGGTGATGCCGAGCTCGGCCAGGGTGGACAGGGCGGCGCGGATCGCGTCGGTGCGCTCCTGGCGGCTCAACGCCGGCAGCGCCCTCTGCACCAACGCCTGCGCCCCTTCGTACAACAGCCCGATCGGCTCTCCGACCGCATCGGCCACGATCTCCCCACCCGGCGGAGCGACCGTGTCCCGGTCGACCCCCATCAGCTCCAGCGCCCGGGAGTTGACCCAGGTGGCATGCCCGGAGAACGAGTACAGGACGACCGGGTGATCCGGGCTCACCGCGTCCAGGTCCTGGCGCGAGGGCAGCCGGGCCGGATAGGCGACGCACTCGGCGAGGAAACCCGGATCCCAGCCGTGCCCCGTGATCCACCGCCCCTTCGGAACCCGGCCGACGGCCTGCTCCACCGCCGCGGCCACCTCCGCGATCGACGACACCGCCGGGTGGGCCACGTCCACCGACAACGGCGGGGACGCCATTCCGAACGCACACCCATGCAGATGCGAGTCATTGATCCCCGGCAACAACGTCGCCCCCGCCAGGTCGACGACCCGGGTCTGCGGCCCGACCAGCGGCGCCACGTCCTCCCGGCCACCCACCGCGGTGATCAGCCCGCCCGTCACCGCCAACGCCGACGCCACGGAGAACTCGGCGTCCACCGTGACCACCCGGCCACCCACGAACACCACATCCGCAAACCTCACCGACACGACAAACCCCTCACACACGACACCGGGCACACCACCGCGGCACGCCCACCAACAAACGGACAACCGCCACCCTGCCCCCGCCCTCACACCCACCACATCGGTCAACCAACCGACCCCCCACACACACGACCGACAACCGACACCCCGACACCCACACCTCGACCTAAAGCTCGACCTCAGGTCGAGAGCCCGCTCCGCCGACATGACCATGACGTGCGACCGCGCCCCCGACATCGTTGTCGAAGGCGCGGCCTGCGCGAGTCGCGGCGCTACGGGATGCGGCAAGCCCCGGGGGAGCGCCGCGCGCCGGGGCGTCCGGTCGTCCTACGGCGTGTAGACGGCGTCACTGCCGTACAGCTCCCTGGTGAACGCGGACACGTCGGCGCTGCGGTCGGTGCCGTTGAGGTTGTACGTGAGGTAGACGCCGTATCCCTCGCTGACGGTGCGGCGAGCGAGGTTCGCGGCCGTGCTCTGCGAGGTCCGGCCGATCTCGACGGCCGCCGGTGACAGCTTCGACTTGGGCAGGGCGATGCCGGGGACCTGCCAGGTGCCGTAGTACGGGTTCCAGGCGTAGTCGAACTTGGACGAGAC
The DNA here is from genome assembly GCF_055558735.1 of Streptomyces sp. NPDC025651. Classification (NCBI taxonomy): domain Bacteria; kingdom Bacillati; phylum Actinomycetota; class Actinomycetes; order Kitasatosporales; family Streptomycetaceae; genus Streptomyces; species Streptomyces sp. NPDC025651. Next base: position 37,038 of record NZ_JBVHLZ010000022.1, on the reverse strand, counting down.
GTCGACGCCGCCGTAGGAGAGGCGCGACGCGGCCGGGCCGATGTTGTAGAGGCTGATGATCTTGTCCGGCATGTTCGCGCGCAGCGCCGTCACCAGGTGCACGAACGAGCTGGCGTTGGGCTGGCCGGTGCCGTTGTTGCCGTACTCGGCGTACTCGTCGTCGAAGTCGATGCCGTCGAGACCGTACTTGCCCACGGTGTCCGACAGCTGCTTCGCGAACGCCGAAGCCGCCCGCTGGGAGGGGAAGTTGGCGAAGCCCGCGCCCTGGTGGTTGCCGAGGACCGAGAGGACGACCTTGATGCCCTTCTGCTGCAACGGCCGTATCTGCGTGGCGGCGTTGTCGAGGACGCGCTGCACGTTCTCGTTGAAGTGCAGGTACGCCTGCTTCTTGCTCGTGTCGTAGTTGATGTTCGCGGCGAAGATCACGGCGACGTCGAAAACGTTGTCACCGCCCTTGGCGAGGGTGTACTTGCCGACGTTGAGCATGCTGTTGTCGTTCACCTCGACGTACGCCACCGAGGTCGGCCCCTGTTTCGCGGAAGCGGGAACGGGGGCGGGAGCGGGGGACGCTGCCGCGCCGGCCGTGGCGGTCGTGCCGAAGGCGAGGGCCGCGACGGCCGAGAGCGCGAGCGCGGCCGTCCGCACTCTGCTCCGTACCAGAGTGAACATCGTTGATCGGTCTCCCATCACATAGGTCTCACCTGGGTCCGCGCCCGACCTGTTTCGGAAGCGCCCAGTGAGCCCTCCGAGTTTTCCGTGCCGGTGACCGAATCCCCAGAACCATGCGCGAATTCTTCACAACTCACCTGTACGTCGTGCCGCGTCACCGCGGGGACCACGCCGCTACGGTGGGCGCACCAACTCCGTGGAGGTAACGACATGTTGATGGCGGCCGAGAAAGGCGACATCACCACGATCATCGGCGGTATCGCCCCCGACTGGGGTCCCTTCGGCGCCCTCGGCACCGAGGCGAAGACGATGGTCCAGGTCGTCATGGCCGTCGCCATCCTCCTGTGCCTGGCCCTGGCCATCTGGGGCGCTGCCAAGCAGCGCATCGGTGCCACGGCGCTGCGCGACACGTTCAGCGCCGAACAGGGCAAGGGCCTCATCGTCGCAGGCCTGACCGGCGTGTTCATCATCGGCTCACTGGGCACCGTGTTCACCATCGTGTACGGCATGGCCGTCTGACCCGCACTCCCCCGGCCGCATGACGCAGCCGCGCACGGCGAAGAGCCTTTCGGCACAGTGGCGTAGTCACGCCGCAGCTCCTGCTTCCGCCCGCGCGGTGGACGTCGTCCGCTTGTCGGAGCATGCTCCTGGCAACGGGACAGGGCGAGGCGTCGAGCCGTCATCGGGGCTCGCCCGTCCCCGACGGGGGGCGATCGACATGAACGATCTTGCCGTGAACGGCACTTCGGCGGCCGCGAGCAACATCGACGTGGTTCTGGAAGGTGGCGGCGTCAAGGGCATTGCCCTTGTGGGCGCGCTCAAGGAGCTCACCGCGGCGCACACCGTGCAGCGCGTGGCCGGTACGTCGGCAGGGGCTATCGTCGCCGCGCTGCTCGCGGCCGGTTACACCGTCGCAGAGCTCGAACAAGAGCTGCGGGAACTGGACTTCGCCGCGTTCCGGGACGGGCCTGCGCGTCATTTCGGCATCGCCGGGGCGGCGTTGGCCGTACTGCTGCACAACGGCATGTTCAAGGGTGATGCCCTGCACACCTGGATCGATGAGCGGCTGGCGGAGAAGAACGTCACGACCTTCAAGGAGCTGCGCCGCGAGGAGCCGGGAGACGATCCCGGCACGCCGTCGTACAAGCTGGCGGTCGTCGTCAGCGACATCAGCAGGGGGCGCGAACTGCGCCTGCCCGAGCACTACCAGACGCTGTTGGGGATCGATCCCGACACCGCGAGGGTCTCCGACGCGGTACGGGCGTCGGCATCCATCCCGTTCTACTTCCGGCCGATGAAACTCCGTACCGGCCCCTCGCAGGGGGCGCAACGGCTGGTGTGTGTCGACGGCGGGCTGCTGTCCAACTTCCCCGTCGACCTGTTCGATCGGCGGGATGCGGCACCGCCTCGCTGGCCGACCGTGGGCGTCAAGCTCTCGATGCGGCGCAGCCCTCGGCAGCAGTGGCAACCGGTGCGGAACCCCGTGGAGTTGACGAAGCGGCTCATCGCCACCATGACGGGCGCCCACGACCAGCTGCACGTGGACCGGAGCTGCGTTCAGGACCGCACCGTCTTCGTCGACACCACCGGGGTCCGGTCGACGGATTTCGGTATCACGAAGGAGCAGACCGAGCGGCTGTACGTCAGCGGCCGGCGTGCCGCGCGGCAGTTCCTCACCACATGGGACTTCCAGGAGTGGCTCAGCCGCTGCCATCCCGCGCGGGGCGCAGCGGGCACGCCGTCCTGAGCTCGGACGGCGCGGGGGAATCATGAGCACAGGAGCGAGCGTGCAGCCCTACGAGGCGTCGGCGTAGGCGAGGTGGGTGCCGCAGACGGTGCAGCGGAAGAGCATGGCCGTGGCCCCCTCGCCGAGGTGGGTCAGGAACTGCTCGAGTTGGGCGGCGTCGTGCCGGCCGCCCATGCGCAGGTCCAGCCTGAGCTGGTCCAGAGCCTCGGGGCGGGCTGCCAGTTCGCTGTACCCGACCTCCCCGATGAAGGCCGCCGCGTCGTGGCAGTGGACGAGCCAGTGCGGGTCCTGCCAGGCGTGGAAGCCGGGAGTGCGGCGGGTGACCTCGTGCAGGACCCCCTCGCTGACGCCCGCGAGGCCGTAGGAGTCCATGAACTCGCCGTCGAACCGCTCGGCCGCGCCGCCGTCCGCGATGCACCAGGGGCAGAACCGTCCGCTGACCTCTCGGGCGGTGTAGAAGGTCGCGGTGTAGATCCACCCCGTGGCGCGGTCGCAGCACACGCATGTCTCGGTGCTCGCGCGGACGGAGCCGCTGGCGAGCGGATCGGGGTGGTAGCGGAAGGCGGGCAGGTCGGCGCTCATCGGCGCAGTCTGTTCGCAAGGCCGCCTTGTGATCAAGCGGCGAGGGCGTGGCGGTTGTCGATGCGCCGCATCCGGTGGCAGCCCGGTGGCGTCCATCGTCGTGATCCACGCGTCGATGTGCGTCACAGCCGCTCACACATGTCCGTCACACCGGCTCGCAGATGTCCGTCAAGGCCGCTCGCACCTGGCCCGCTCGCTCGGCGACGCGCATGAACGCCGCCCCGCTCGCCCGCCTCGGTACCCCGGACGAGGTCGCCGCCGCCGCGAACGCCTCATGGGCAGGGAAGGGGAAGCACGAAGTGGTCGACGGCCGCGGCCTTCGTCTGTCCGATGACGCCGCGCTTGCCTGCCACCTACGCGGCCGACCGCGCGATGGCGTGCAGGCCCCCCGGTCTCCGTCGAGCGAAGCGGCGAACCGTCGAAGGGAAGGGCTGATACGCAGCTGATACACAACCGCACGACAGCGGAAGCTTCGCCCTGACCGCCTGGAAGCGGGCCTCCCGGAGGCTGTGGACGTACCCGATGTCCGGTGTACGCGTACCTGGCTTCGGGAGGCGGTCGACGTGTCCATACGTTTCCACTGTGCTGCCCGCGCCGCGCTCGGGGGGCCGTCGCGGGCCCGCCGGGGCGCGGCGTGGGCCCTGGCTGCGGCACTGATCGCCGGCTGCGCCGGTGGCGGCCTGCTGACCCTGGCCGACGGCGGGGGCGGGGGGACGGATGTCGTCGCGCAGGACGCCTCCGCGCCGAGGGCTGTCGTCGAGCGGCTGGACCTGCCGTGGCCCCGGGAGGGCCAGACGGCCGTGGCGGTGGAGAAGGTCGGCGTCCTCGGCGCCGAGGGGGCTCGGCAGGCGGTGCCGATCGCGAGCCTCACCAAGGTGATGACCGCGTATGTGATCTTGAAGGAGCACCCGCTCGAGGACGGCGGAGGCGGGCCCTCGATCAAGGTAGACGAACAGGCCGCGGCCGAGGCCCACTCGCTGAGCGAGTCCACCGCTCCGGTCAGTGCGGGACAGATGTTGTCCCAGCGCAAGCTGTTGGAGCTGATGCTCCTGCCGTCCGGGAACAACGTGGCCCGGCTGCTGGCCCGTTGGGACGCGGGCAGCCAGGAGAAGTTCGTGGCGAAGATGAACGCCGCGGCCGCCCGGCTCGGCATGGCCGACACCACGTACACCGGCGCCAGCGGGATCGAGTCCAGCACCCGGTCCACCGCCGCCGACCAGCTCAAGCTGGCCCGCGCGGCCATGAAGGACCCGGCGCTGCGCGCGACAGTGGCCCTGCGCAGCACCCGGGTTCCCGGTCGTGCCGAGCCGGTGCGGAACACCAACCAGTTGCTGGGGCGACCCGGCGTCATCGGCCTCAAGACCGGATCGAGCACCCCGGCGGGCGGCAACCTGATGTGGGCGGCCAGGATTCCGGACGGCAAGAGGCAGCACCTCGTGTACGGCGTCGTCCTCTCCCAGCGCGTCGGCACTTCGCCGGCCGAGGGCCATCAGGCAGCCCTGGAGAGCAGTGGCCGGCTCCTCGACGCCCTCCAGCGGAAGCTGCCCGCCGCCCTCACGGCGTACGGCAACGGTCGGGACGGACACCGATGAACGAACCCGCCCTCACCAGCGAGTCCCCTCACACCAGCGGATCCACTCACGCCAGCGAATCCACCCGCACCGGCCAGGACACTCTCACCAGCACCGACCCGCCTCCCGCTGCCAAGCCGGCCCACACCTGGCGTACGGGAACGTGGCGTCGGGGTCGGCTCATCGCCGCTGCCGCCGTGCTCTGCGCCCTCGTCATGGCGCTCAACAGCCGCGTTCCGAACGGCTTCGGCAACCTCGGCAGCCTTCTGCAGACGGTGCTGCCCTGGACGGGGCTGAGTGTGGTGGTCCTGTTCGCGGCGGCAGTGGCCCGTCGCTCCGCTCTCGCGGGCGTCGCCGTCCTCGTCCCCGCCGTCACCTGGTGCTCGCTGTTCGCGGGCACCTTCCTCGACAAGCAGTCCAGCGGTGGGGACTTGGTCGTGGTCGGCCACAACGTGCACGAGGGCAACCGCGACCCGCGCGGGACCGCGCGGGCGCTGGCCGCCGCGGGCGCCGACCTAGTGGCTCTGGAGGAGCTGTCCCGTCCTGCCGTGGTGACGTACGAGCGTGAACTCTCGCGTGCCTACCCGTACTCCGCGGTGCGCGAGGGCGTCGGACTGTGGAGCAAGCACCCGCTCCGGGCCGTGGAGCCGGTGGAGATCATGCCCTGGACGCGGGCCCTGCGCGCCACGGTCGACACCCCGAAAGGGCCCGTCGCCCTCTATGTCGCGCACCTCGCTTCCGTGCGCGTCCTGCCGAGTTCCGGATTCACCACGGAGCGCCGCAACGAGGCGGCCGGGAAGCTGGCCGATGCCGTTCGGGCGGAGCGGCTCCCCCGGGTCGTCGTGGTGGGCGACTTCAACGGGACGACCGACGACTCGGCGCTCGGCCCGCTGACCTCCCGGCTGCGTTCGGCACAGCAGGAGGCGGGTGCGGGGTTCGGCTTCACGTGGCCGGCCTCGTTCCCCGTGGTCCGCCTCGACCAGATCATGGTCAAGGGGCTGACTCCGGTTTCCTCGTGGACCCTGCCCGCCACCGGCAGCGACCATCTGCCGGTCGCGGCCTCACTGCGCCTGTGACGCCGCCACGCCCTGAGGAGCACGCGGTCTGCCCAGGGGCCCGCGTGGCTACGATTCGATCACCAGTCGGCCGGAAAGCCAGGAAAGCCCTGGAACGCGAGTTGGCCCCGGAAGGTGAGTCTTGTCCGAATCCCCCGTCCCGAGCTCGGTCAGCGTGCTCGTGGTCGAAGACGACGCGGTCATCCGCCGTTCCGTCCAACTGGCTCTCGAACGCTATGGGTACGAGGTCTCGGTCGCCGAGGACGGCCTCGGCGGCCTCGAGGAGTTCCGGGCCGGGCGGCACGATCTGCTGATCCTGGACGTCATGCTGCCGAGTCTGGACGGCATCGGCCTCTGCCGGCGCATTCGCGACGAGAGCCTCGTACCGATCCTCATGATGTCCGCCCGGGGCGACGCTCTCGACGTCGTGTCCGGGCTGGAGGCCGGTGCCGACGACTACGTGGTCAAGCCGGTCGACATCGCCGTCATGGTCGCCCGTATCCGGATGCTGCTGCGCCGTGCCACGTTCCGCCCCGGGGCGGCGGCCCCCGCGGACCCCGGTCCTGGTCCTGGTCCTGCCGCCGATGCCGGGAGTGGCCCGCTCGTCTTCGGTGACCTGACCATCGACCTGCGCGGACTCACCGTGAGCCGGGCCGGCGTAGCCGTCCCCCTCACCCCCACCGAGCTGCGCCTGCTCCTGGCGTTCGCCGAGCACCCCGGCATCGTCCTGGACCGGCGCCGCCTGCTGCGCGACGTCTGGGACTACGGCTGGGAGGGCGACACCCGGGTCGTCGACCTGTGCGTGGTGCGGCTGCGCAAGAAGATCGGCGCCGACCGCATCAGGACCGTCCGCGGCTTCGGCTACAAACTCCTCCGCGACTGAAGGCAGCCATGGGATTCCTCGACCCCCGCGCCCTGCGCTGGAAGATCGCCGCCCTGACCGCGGCAGCCTGCTGCGCTGTCGCCACGGTCGTCGGTCTGCTCGTCCACCGGTCGACGCAGGAACACGGCCAACGTGCGGGGCGCGACCGGGCCGTCACCCGACTGCACGACGCCGAGCAGGAGTACGCGCGTACCGGCGAAAGGCCCGCGACCGCGGACCTCATGACGCGGGACGAGGTGCCCGAACCCCTCGCCCGCGACCTGGCGGGTCCGCAGCGGACCGGCGAGTACGCCCTCTGGTACGACGAGAAGCCACCGAACTGGTACTGGATGTGGGCGGCCGTACCGGTCGGCGACCGCGTGCTCGCCGTTCGCACGGACATGAGCGCCGAGGTACGCAGCCTGCAGCTCCTTGACCGGAGCATCGTCAAGTCCGTGCTCGCCGCCCTCGCCGTCGTCGTCCCCCTCGCCGCGCTCGCCACCGAGCCGATCAACCGGCGACTGCGGCACGGCGCCCGCACCGCCCGCAGGATCGCGGACGGCGACCTCGACGCCCGCATCGGGCGCCCGGGCCGGGCCCGCGACGAGATCACCGAGATGTCCGCGGCCATGGACGCGATGGCCGCCACGCTCCAGCGGAGGCTGGAGTCGGAACGGCGCTTCACCGCGGACGTGGCCCATGAACTGCGCACCCCTCTGATGGGGTTGGTCACCGCCGCCGGTCTGCTCCCCGAGCGGGACGAGGCGGCGGATCTGGTGCGTACCGAGGTGCGGACGCTGCGCGGCCTGACCGAGGATCTCCTGGAGATCTCCCGCCTCGACGCCGGCGCCGAGCGGGCGCGGCTCGACGAGGTGCCCCTGGGCGAGCTGGTCGCCGACGTGGTCCGACGCGGCGGTGACGCCTGCGACGTGCGTGTCGAGGGCGCGGACGCCGAGGGCACGGACGTCGTGCGCACCGACCCGCGCCGGGTGGAGCGCATCGTCACCAACCTCGTCGCCAACGCGCACCGGCACGGCGCGCCTCCCGTCCGGGTCACCGTCACCGGTACCCGGATCTCCGTACGCGACCACGGGCCGGGCTTCCCCGCCGACCTGCTGGCCCACGGGCCGCAGCGCTTCCGCTCGGAAGCCGCCGAGCGCGGCCGCGGGCACGGTCTCGGACTGACCATCGCGCTCGGCCAGGCCTCGGTCCTCGGCGCGAGGCTGACCTTCGCCAACGCGTCCGACGGAGGGGCGGTCGCCACCTTGGAACTAGGCCCGGAGACGACTCGAACCGCACAGCGCCCTCACGTGAGTTGAATCACGGTGCGGCGAATTGAATGATTGAGTATCGATTCCAGCGAATACATATCGCCGCTCCTGCGGTTGCACACGTTTCGACCTGCACGCATCACGACAATTACTTTCCAGCCGAATTAGCCGCCCTCGGATGACGCGTCGTCAGCCCTCGACCACGGGAACGGCTGCCCGACCGACCCGAAGGGCCGACCCCGCACATTGGCCGGAAGATTTCGGTGACGGGAAGCTGGGGCACGGGCGGGAAATCGGGGCATTCGCGGTGCGGTAATGTCTTGGTCGCACTCCGTAGTTCCGGCGAGCCGCCCAGGACGGAAGTCCCGGGCAGGCCCGGCAGGCGGGTGCCACCTCAACCACTCAGGCGACCTCCCCCTCGAGGGATTTCGCCGCCTTCGTATGCCGCAAAGCAGGAATTGATGCCCGTTCAACCATTGACGGAACTCATACGCTTCATCCGTCGACAGTCGCCTTTCTACGCCGATCTCTATACGGGAGTTCCGGACCGTGTAACTGAGCTCACACAGCTTCCGGTCGTTCCCCAGGCCGAGTTCTGGCGGGCCAACACTCCGCGCGACAATCGGCTGCTGACCGGTCCGCTCGACGAGGCCGTGGTCTTCAAGAGCGGTGGCACGACCGGTTCGCCGAAGTTCTCCTTCTACACCCGCGAGGAATGGCGGGAGTTCACCGGCGCATTCGGTGCCGGGCTGCTCGAATCCGGACTGCGCCCCGGGCATCGGGTCGCCGACCTCTTCTACGCCGGGGAGCTGTACGCCAGCTTCACCTTCATCCTGGACTCGCTGCACCGCTCCCCCGTCTCCAACGTCCGGCTGCCGATCGGCGGCGCCGCGCCCCTGGAGTCGACGGCGCTGACCCTGGAGCAGTTCGACGTGGACGTGGTCGCGGGGACCCCGACCACGCTGTGCGCCCTGGCCGACCACCTCGTCGCCGCCGGACGGCAGCTCCCGCGGGTGGAGCTGCTCCTCTTCGGCGGGGAGAGCCTCTACCGCGACCAGGAGCCGCTGCTCGCCCAGGCGTTCCCCAACGCCCGCCCCCGCTCGGCGGGTTACGCCAGTGTCGACGCGGGGCTGCTGGGGTGCGCCGTGCCGGGGCCCGACCCGCGCGTGCACCGCGCCTTCACCCCTTACGCCACCGTGGAGATCCTCGACGAGGAGACCGGCGAACCGATCACCGAAGCGGGGGTTCCCGGCAAGGTCGTGGTCAGCGACCTGCGTCGGCGGCTGATGCCCGTGCTGCGCTATCCGGCGGGCGACCGCGCCGAGTGGACCGGCACAGGACCCGGGCACTTCCGCATCCTGGGCCGTTCGCAGGAGGGTGTCCGCGTCGGTCCCGTCTCGCTGTACACCGAGGACGTGCAGGACCTCGTCCGCGGCGCCGACGTCGCGGGGCGGGTGACCGGGATCCAGCTGGTGCTGCGTCACTGGGACGGGCGGGACGGCCTGCGGCTGCGGCTGGCGACCGACGGGGACCCGGCAGGGCTCGACGACCTCGCCGCGGCGATCCGCAAGCAACTCCTCGCCGACCGGCCGTCGTTCGGCGACGCGGTCGGCGCCGGGCACATCCATCCGCTGTCGCTGGAGTGGGTGCGCCACCGCGAGCTGGCCGTCAACTCGCGCTCGGGCAAGCTGATCCGCGTCGTGGACGAACGGATGGGGTCATGACCGCGCCCGGCAGAAGGGGCGCGCCGGAACCCCGCGAGCAGCTCCCCCTGGTGCTGCGCAACCCCGCCTTCGGGGCGGTCTGGGCCGCTCAGGTCCTCACCCAGGCGGCGGCCCGGATGTTCCAGGTCGGCGTGGTGTGGTGGCTGGTCAGCCAGGCGGCGGGCGCCGACCGTGGCCTGGCGTCCGGGGCCTTCCTCGCGGTCTCCACGCTGCCCGCGGTGGTCCTCGTCCCGCTGGTCGCGCGGATCGTCGCCCGCTGTCCGCACCGCAGTGTGCTCGCGGGCGCGGCGGCGGTGGCGGGTCTGGCCGCCACCGCGACCGCCACCTGGACGTACGCGGCGCAGCCGCCCACCGCCGTGGTCTACGGCGCGGCCCTGCTCCTCGCGGGCTGCCAGGCCCTCTTCGACCCGTGCCTGACCACCTCGGTCCCCGAACTGGTCGAGGACGCCGACATCGAGGCCGCGACCGGCTTCGAACTCGCCACGCAGTCCCTGGCCGGGCTCGCGGGCGGGCTCCTCGGCCCGCTGCTGGTCGACGCCTGGGACCTGGCGGGCATCGTCGCCGGGTGCGCGGGCGCGTACCTCGCCGCTGCCGTGCTCATCGCGCTGACCCGCTTCCCCCGGACCGTCGCGGGCCCTGTCCCGCACGCCCTGGGTGACGTACCGGAGCGGCGTACGCTTCGGCAGATTCTGGGTGAACTGCCGTTCATCCGGCAGGTGTTGCTCTGCTTCGCCGCGGCGAACGTCTTCACCACGGCCGTGTTCGTGGTGATGCCGCTGTACACCCGCTCGGTGCTGCGGGGGCAGGGATCGACGGTCGCCGCGCTGGAGGCGGCTCTGGGCGTGGGGACCCTGCTCGGTTCCTTCACCGGAGGGCGGATGCCGGGCTCCCCGACCACGGTCGGCGGGACCTGCCTGGCCCTGATGGCGCTCGCGCTCGGGATGCCGGGACTGGTGCCGGGCCTCGCCGTTGCCCTGGTGTCGCTGGCCCTCGCGGGCTGGTGCGTCGGCGTGATCGGCGTACGCTTCGTCGCTCTGTTCCAGCGGTCGGTCCCGGTCGCCGACAAGCCGGGGTTCTTCGCGGTGATGCAGGCCCTGCTGGGCGCCACCTTCCCGCTGTCCTCGCTGGTCTTCGGGGTGCTCGGCGACCACGTGGCGGCGCGCTGGCTGTGCCTGGTCCAGGGCGTGGGCCTGGCACCGGTCGCGGCGGCCCTGTTCCTGCTCGGCCGGCGCGAGCGCGCGGTTCTGGAGGACGGGGACGCGGCGCCCCGTTCGGCGGCTCCGACGAGCCCCCGGAACAGCGCCGCCGAGGACGTCCCCGCCGACGCCGCCTCCCTCGAAGGTGCCCGATGACCGTCATCCTCGCCCCCGCGGCACTCCAGGACATCGCGGAGCTGCGGCAGTTGTACTTCGACGTGTACGGCCACGGGTACCCGGTGCCCCTGGGCAGCGACCCGGCGGTGATGCGCCGCCTGATCACCGACCCGCACACCCACTGGCTCACCGCCCGGCTGGCCGGGACCGGGGAGCTCGCGGGTTCGGCGGTCGTGCAGACCGACCCGGGCAGCCACATCGGCAAGCTCGTCGGCCTCGCGGTCCACCCGGAGCGCCGCCGCGGCGGCCTTGCCGGACGTCTGACCGGCGCGGTGTGCTCCGCGGCATTCGCCACCGGCCGTCTGGACTCGGTGTACGCCACCGTGCGGATGGTCACCGAAGGCCCCCAACACGTCGTGGTCCGCAACGGGTTCAGGCCGCTCGGCCTGCTGCCCAACGCCGCCGAGGTGGCGGGCTGCGAGAGCCTCGGCCTGTTCGCCCGCTTCGCCGACGGGGTGCTGGACCGGCGCGCTGCGGTCTCCCGGGCGCCCGCCGCGCTCGGCCCGCTGCTCGCCGCCGCCGAGAACAGCACCGGCGTCCCCTACGGCACGGTGCTGCCCTCGGACACGGTGGGCTCGGCGCGTCCCGACGCTCCGCCCGCTCCGCCGACCGCGGACCTGGAAGTGGTCGGCGCGCCCGGGTTCGTACGCCGTCGTTTCCTGGAGCTCTTTCCCGATCCGGCAGGGCGCTACTACCCGCTGCACGCGCCCAACGCCGTACTGGTGCCGCCGGACGGCGCGTTCGAGGCGTACGTGGATCTCGACCCGGTCGCCGGGAGCTGTGCGCTGGTCGCCGTGCACCCCTACCCGGCGGCGGTCACGCACGCCCTGGAGCCCTTGATGGCGACGGTCTCCCGGGCCGGCGCCGACTACGTCGAGACGCTCCTTCCGCTGTCCGACACCGCGAGCCTGACCGCCTTCCTGGCCGCGGGCTTCGTCCCCAGCGCCGTCTACCCGGCCATGCGCCGCATCGGCGAGCGCTGTCACGACTACGTCGTGCTCTCCCGCACGAGCCGTCAGATCGACTTCCGGACCCTCGCCGTCGGCGGGCCGCTCCAGCCCTATGTGAGCGCCTACCTGACGGCCTGGGCCGCCACCTATCTGCCCCGTCACGAGGTTGTCCTGTGAACGTGAACCCCTATCTCGCCCCTGTCCGTGTCCCGGACCCGGAGTCGCTGGCACACGTCCAGCGGCTCTGCGACCTGACCGAGCCGTACGCCCAAGGTCCTGACACCGACGCGCTGTTCGCGGCCGCCATGGCCGAGGCGAACGACTGGCACGCGGCCCGCTCGCCGTTCTTCCGTTCGCTGCTGGCCGACGCGCCGGAGGCCGCGGCACCGACGGTGGGCGCGGGCGTCCGCACCCCGCTGGTCCATGCCAACTTCTTCAAGCGCCACGAGGTGCTCTCCGTTCCCCGCGACGACGTCTTCCTGCATCTGACGTCCTCCGGCACCACCGGCCAGAAGTCGCAGATGTTCTTCGACGAGTGGACCATCCGCTCCGCGCAGCGCATGGTGGCCCGGATCTTCGACCACTACGGCTGGATCACCCCCGACCGGCCCGTCAACTACCTTCTCTACAGCTACGAACCGGCCCCGAGCATGAGGCTCGGCACGTCCTTCACCGACAACTACCTGTGCGACTTCGCCCCGGCCAAGGGCGTCACGCACGCGCTGCGGCACACCGGCGAGGGCCACGAGTTCGACGTGCACGGCTGCATCGACGCGCTGCGGCGGTACGCGGAGGAGGGCCTGCCGGTCCGCGTCCTCGGCTTCCCCGCGTTCCTGCACTTCACCCTGGAGCGGATGCGCGCCCAGGGACTGCCGCCGATCCAGCTTCCGGTGGGCTCCTTGGTGGTCCTCGGCGGCGGCTGGAAGGGCCACGCCGACCGGCAGATCGGCAAGGCGGAGTTCTACGCGCGGGTGACCGAGCTCCTGGGCGTCGAGCCGGAGCGGATCCGGGACACCTTCGGCTCGGTGGAGCACTGCGTGCCCTACATCGAGTGCGCCGGGCACCGGCTGCACGTGCCCGTGTGGTCGCGGGCAGCGGTGCGCGACACCCGCACCCTGCGGCCGCTGGGATACGGGGAGCGCGGCTTCCTGCATCTGGTCTCGCCGTACATCACCTCCGTGCCGGCGCAGAGCGTCGTGATGGGCGACCTCGCCTCGCTGCACCCGGCCGAGGAGTGCGGCTGCCCGCTGCCCACACCGTGGTTCACCGTCCACGGGCGCGCCGGGGTGAGCCGCAACCGCAGCTGCGCGGTGGCCGCGGCCGAACTTCTGAAGGGACGCGCATGAGCACCGCGACGACCACCGAGACGACGACAAGCGCGCACGAGGGAGCAGTCTCCGCAGTGACCAGCGAACTCCATTTCTGGCAGGGCGAGTTCATCGACGACACCGAGGCCGCCGCCCGCCTGGCGGATCTCCCCGGCCTGGTCGAGCGGGCCTTGGCCGAACCGCTGCCCACCGAGACCGTGCTCAGCGCGTGTGCCGCGCTCAGCACCGCGCTGGCCGATTCCGAGAATCCGGTACGGGATCGGCTCGCCGTCCAACTCGCCGCTTCCACGGGTGACTTCGCCGAGGCCGAGGTGATCCTCACCGAGCTGTCCGGCGCGCTCGCCAGGCCCTGTCTGGAGCGCAAGCTCCGGCGCGAGCTGGGCGGCACGGCGCCGGGTCGGCTCACCCGGCCCGATGCCCGCGAGACCGTCTTCGAGGCGTGGGCGCCGGTCGGTCTGCTGGCGCACATCGCCCCCGGCAACGCGGCCGCGGTCGCCCCGCTGAGCGTCGTCGAGGGCCTGCTGACCGGCAACGTCAACGTACTCAAGATCAGTGGCGGCGACTCCCCGCTCGCCCTGCACCTGCTCGCCGAGCTGGCGGCCGCCGACCCCACCGGCGCGCTCGCCCGCCACGTCGTCGCCCTGCGTTTCCCGTCGGCCCGCCGGGAGTGGCTGCGGCTGATGTGCGCGTCCGCGGACGCGATCGCCGTGTGGGGCGGCGAGGACGCGGTCGCCTCCGTCGCCGAACTCGCGCCTCCTGGCTGCCGGTTGGTCGAGTGGGGGCACAAGATCTCCTTCGCCTATCTGACCCGCGAGGCATGGCAGGACCCGGTGTCTCTGGCGGCCCTGGCCGCGGACGTCTGCCGCCTGGACCAGCAGGCGTGCTCCAGCCCTCAGGTGATCTACCTGGACACCGAGGACGCCGAGGAGGTCTTCGCCTTCGCCGAGGACTTCGCGCCCGTCCTCGCCGAGGCGTCGGCGGCCGCACTGGCCGCGGGCAACCGCGCGGCCCCGGACCTGCCGGGCCAGACGGGCCTGCCGGGCCTGCCGGGCCTGCCGGGCCAGACGGGCCAGACGGGCCTGCCGGGCCAGACGGGCCAGCCGAACCAGTCGGATCTGTCGGACCTGTCCGGACAGGCAGAGCAGCCGGGCCTGCCCGGCCTGAGCGCCGCCGAGCAGGCCGAGATCACCACCACCGAACTCCTTGCCCGCCTGGAACAGCACCTGGGCCTGACCAAGGTCGTCGCCGCCGAGGACGGCACCTGGCGGGTCCTGGCCGACACCCGGCCCGCGCTCACCGCATCGCCGCTGAACCGCAGCGTGTGGGTCAAGCCGCTGCCCGCCCGGGACATCACCGCCACGCTGCGTCCGATGCGCCGCTATCTCCAGACGGTCGCCGTCGGCGGCGGCCGCGCGGACATCGCCCGGCTCTCCCGCGCCCTGCTGACGGCGGGCGCGCTGCGCATCACTCCGGTCGGCGCCATGCTGGACAGCTACGACGGCGAGCCGCACGACGGCGTCTACGCGCTCCAGCGCTACAGCCGCCGCGTCAGCGTCCAGGCCGACGACGCCTTCGCGGCCACCGGATGCCTGGACGACCTCGTCGCCGCCGTCCCCTCCCCCGCCCCGCCGACCGGCCCCCTCCTCGACAAGGCGGACGTCCAGAGGCAGTTGGCCGACCTCGCGCCCGAACACGCCCACCTCCACTTCCGCAGCGGCGGCACCACAGGCGCCCCGGCCCTGTCCCTGTTCACCAACGCCGACTACGACACCCAGATGCGGGCCGCCGCGCACGGTCTGATCGCCGCCGGCTTCGACCCGGCCCGCGACCGCGCCGCCAACCTCTTCTACTGCGGCGGCATGTACGGCGGCTTCATCAGCTTCTTCTCCATCCTGGAGCGGCTGAACGCGACCCAGATCCCGCTGGCCGCGGGCAGCGACCACGCCGCGGTCGCCGAGGCCCTGGTGACCCACCGCGCCGACGCGGTGTTCGGCATGCCGTCCTACCTGTGGCAGCTCTTCCACTCCCAGAGCGAACTGCTGCGCTCCTACGGCGGGATACGCAAGGTGTTCTACGGCGGCGAGCACTTCACCGCCGAGCAGCGCCGGATCCTCACCGACACCTTCGGCGTGGAGGTCATCCGCTCCGCCTCCTACGGCAGTACGGACCTGGGCCCGCTCGGCTACCAGTGCACCCACGCCGAAGGCTCGGTGCACCACGTCCTGTCGGATCTGCACACCCTGGAGATCCTGGACCCGCGGGAGGACCGGCCGGTGACGGCGGGTCAGCCCGGCCGCCTGGTCTTCACCAGCCGCACCCGCGCCGGCCAGCGTCTGGAGCGCTATCAGATCGGCGACCTGGGCCGCGCTGTGGAGGGAGTCTGCCCGTGCGGCAGTCACGCCCCGCGCATCGAACTCCTGGGCCGCTACGGCGATGTGGTCCGCGTGGGCACGTACTTCTACAACTACCGCCGCTTTGTGGAGTGCGCCCAGGAACGGTTGGACTACCGCGGCGAGCTGCAGCTGGTCCTGAGCGGCAGGGCCGCCCGCGAGGACCTGACCGTACGCCTGGACCGGGAGTACGCCGCGGACCCGGAGCGTGCACGTGCCGCGTTCCTGTCGGCCATCCCGGAACTCGACACGGCGGTCACCGAGGAGGGGCTGCTGACGTGCGCGGTCGAGATCGTCGACGGCGGGGACCTCGAACGCACCGCCGGGAGCGGCAAGTTGCGTACGGTGATCGACCTCAGGGCGGCTTCGGCCTGATCACAGCCGGGCCGGGGCGAGCGTGGCCCCGGCCCGGCACCATGACATCACCGGCCCGGACGGCCCTCAATGGCCTTGCCGCAGGCACACGGAGTGTCGAACCCCTTGATGTGGCCGACGAAGTCCGTGCAGTGCTCGCCGATCCAGGACAGGGTCTGGGACGTGATGTGGGGATTCGCCTTCATGAACTCCTTTGCGCACCGTTCGCTCTTCTCCCTGCTTCCGGACGCGCAGGGATCCTTCGCAAGGGCATCGGTCACGCACGTGGCCATCGCCTCTTTCAGGTCATCGAAGTCGGGCTTCCCCCTCGCCGCGTCGACTCCCCGCTTCGCACAGGCGACAGCCTTCTCCTTGACGTCCTCCGACAGGACGTCGCCGCACCACGCTTCGGCCTTCTTCTGGGCGCTCCTGCCTTTCGGCACCAGGTCGGAGATGCTGCACGCCGGGGCTGCCGACGTGCTCGGCGGCGCCTGGGCGAACGCCGTTGCCGGCGCCGTCAGCAACGCCGACGCGAGAACAGTGGAGGCGAGTACGGAACGAGTCGGACCCGGCATGTGTCTTTCCTCTCTTGCGTCCCCCCGTATGACCGCAGCCAGTCAATTTGATGAAGGCGCCGCCGGGCTCGTGACACGAGCGGCGTACGAGTGACGATCAGGCTTCCGCGCCGAGGTGAAGGCTCAGCCGGTCACCGACAGATGGCTGAGGTGTGCGCCGCGCACCTCGGCCGTCTGCCCCTGCACCAGCAGGAACATCCCCTCGCGAGCCAGCCGCTGCGCACGGCTGTCCAGGGCCATGGCCCGGCCGCCACCGGCCACCACGGCCGCCGTCGTCGCCGTCCGCATCAGGTCGTACGCACGCACCTTGACCGCCAGCCGTTCCTCGACGCGCTCGTACGGCACCGGATGGTCGGCCAGTTCGTACGCCTGCCGCCTGACCTCGTCGAGGCGGGCCCGCAGGGCGTGGGCCGTCTCCTTCTCGGCCGGTCCCCCGTCGAGCAGGCCGAGTGCGGACTCGATGATGCCGAACACGGCCGGGGAGGCGTTGGTGTTCTTGGGGCGGTCGGTCGCGGCCCACGTCTCGTAGGGCGTGCGCAGGGCCACGGCCTCGTCGGGCAGCCAGAGCCCGTCCAGCTCCAGCGACACGGTGCGCGAGGCGCCGAGCGCGGCGAGCCGCATCGGCTCCGAGGGGCGCAGTCCCGGCTGTGCCCGTGCCTCGGTGAAGGCGAAGAGCGCCTCGTCCGCGTCCGTCACCCCGGCCAGCAGCATGACGTCGTTGAGCCCCCAGCCCGTGTACCAGGGCACGCGCCCGTCGAAGCGCCAGCCGCCGCGGTCACGGGTGGCGAGGACCGGGACACGCGGGTAGGCGCGCAGCTGCGCGTACGCCACTCCGGACAGCAGTTCACCGCGCGCCAGCGGCCCCAACAGCCGCTCTTTTACGGGCAGTTCGCTCCTGGCGAGTGTCATGACCGGTGTGTGATGCTGGGTCTGCACGAACCACGTCGAGCAACACGCTCCCGCCAGGATCTCGGCGATCTCACGTGCCACAGCGGCAGGTGCCGCCGAACCGCCGTACTCCACCGGTGCGCTCACGCCGAGCAGCCCCGACCGCTTGACCGCCTCGATGCTGCTCGCCGGCACGTCCTCGCGGTCGACGCGTTCGGCGATGGGCGCGAGCACGTCGGACGCGATGCGGCGCGCTCGGGCGACCAGCGGGTGCGGGGTCGGACGGGGACTCGGGTTCGGGTGCGGATCCGGGGCGATGGTCATGGAAAAGATCTTCCAGTGCCGCGGGGCCGGTGTCGATCCGGCCTTCTTCTTCCCGCGCCGAGAGGTGCCGCGCATGCGCGGATTCCGCCGCCTCCGGTCCTCTGGGTGACGTACGTGACCCCGCAGAGGAAGCCGCATGCGTGACCCCGCAGAGGAAGCCGCACGCGGAGCCCGATCCGAGCAGATGCGCGGCCTCGCGTTGAACCGCCTCACCACCCCGGGCGGCGACTCTGGCCTGAAAGTGATCTTGGAATGATCACTGGAAGCGTCATGACATGTATACATTCCCCGTGAATTTACGCACTTTGCTTACGTCGTCCTCCGCTCTGACGATTCTGGTCACGGCCCTCGTCGCCGGCCCCGCGGCCGCCGCCGAGCCGTCGTCGGCAGCCGAGCGGGCCGCGGCACCACAGGACAACACCCTGTGCATATACAGCACAGAGACCACCGAAAGAACCACCGGCGGCTACGTCTGGGACGTGGGAACCCGCGCCTACGACGTCTGGAACTCCAAGGACTTCCGGGCCAAGTACGGCGACCTCTCCTACGCCGAGCAGATGAACAAGCTGCTGTACGAACTCAACGTCAGCCAGCACGTCTTCGGCCACAGCTGGCTCGTGCACTTCAACGACCACGGGGCGTTCAAGCGCAAGCTCGCCACGGGCGACACCGCGCGCTACGACACGTACTCCTTCCAGCCCCAGGACCCCGACGGCCGCAACGGTGACGGCAGCGCGGTGGACGGCATGTCCATCAACTACACCGGCTACGACATCAACGCGCCCGGCAAGCCCCTGGTCGAGTGGGACCGGCCGAGCCGCAAGCAGGACCGCGACGGCGCGTACGCTCCGCGCGCGGCTCGCTGCAAGACCCTCAGCGCGGCCCAGGAGTCCGCGTTCGAGCGGGAGATCGAGCGGCGCAAGCAGGCCGACGAGAAGTACACCCTGCTGCCCAGCTGGAACTACCTGCTGACCGGCGGCTGGGCCGGAACCCCGGCCAGGAACTGCACGACCTTCGCCCTCCAGGTATGGGACACCACGATGGCGAACTCCCCTTCCGAACAGATCGATCCGAGCACACGACTGCCCGCGGCCGATCTCAACCGGCTGGGGGCCAAGGTGCCCGCGGACCTCACCCAGAGCGAGTTCTCGGCCTGGATCCCGGCGCTGGCCGGCAAGTGGATCTACGAGAAGAACGGCAACCGGCAGGAGAACGCCGAGGTGCCGCGCTTCTCGGACGACATCCTCACTCCTGCGCGGAGTTGACGGAACCGCCGTCGACGGACCTCGCACGTGACGGCGGCCCTCGCCACCCAGGGGGTGGTGGGGGCCGCCGCCGTCCGCGGGCCCGTGGAGCTTTCACGCGGCCTTGGACAGGGTGGACCGGTCCGTGCCGGACGCGTGCCCGGCAGGGGTCACGGGCGTTGCCATGGCTCCTCGTAGGTCGTGGCGCGGCCACAGGAGGAGGGCCCCGACCGCTCCCGCCGCGGCGAGGACCGCGAGGACGGACCAGGCGAGGGGGAAGCCCGCGTTCGCGCCGAGCCATCCCGCGACGGGATAGGTGATCAGCCAGGCCAGGTGCGACAGGGAGAACTGGGCCGCGAAGGCCTCGGGGATCGCGTTCCGCCCGACGGAGGAACGCAGGACCTTGCCGGTCGGCGTGATGATCAGCGCCATGCCGATGCCGATCACGGCCCATACGATCGCCGTGCCGGTCCATGTGGTGAGGCCGGTCGTGATCAGCGTCACCGCGGCGGCCGTGCCGCCGACGAGGACCCCGGCGCCGGCCATCATGACGGTCCGGGCAGCCGTCCTTTCGAGGGCCCGGGGCAGTACGAGGGCGGTCAGGAGGGTTCCTGTCCCGGAGGCGGCGAGCATCCAGGCGACGTCCGACCGCGAGCCGCCGAGCTCGTCGCGGACGTGGTTGACGGTGTTGACGACGACGATCGAACCCGCCGCCGCGACCACGAGGTTGAGCGCCATGATCCCACGCAGCCGAGGCGTCCTGAGGAAGGTCCTGATCCCCGCTGCCGCCTTGTCCCACGCCTTGGTGTGGGCGCTGGGGCGGGCGTCGGGGATGCGCGTCGACAGGACGAGCAGGGCGGAGACGAGGAATCCGGCGGAGGTGCCGAGGAACAGCCGGTCGAAGCTCATGAACGTCAGGGCGACGGCTGCGAGGACGGGGCTGAGCAAGCTCTCCGCCGTGGAGGCGACCTGGGAGGCGGACAGGGCGCGCGTGTAGGCGGACTCGTCGGTGACGAGGTCGGGGATGACGGCCTGGAAGGTCGGGGTGAACGCCGCGGAGCCGGCCTGGAGCAGAGCGATCAGGACGTAGACGTGCCAGACCTCGGTGACCAGCGGCAGCGCGAGGACCACGGCGCCGCGGACCACGTCCAGGAGGACCAGGAACGTTCTTCGGGGCAACCGGTCGACGTACGCGGCGGCCAGCGGGGCCACGACGACGTACATGACCATCTTGATGGTGAGGGCGGTGCCGAGGACCATGCCGGCGCGCGGGCCGGCGAGGTCGTAGGCGAGCAGCCCGAGGGCCACGGTGGTGAGGCCGGTTCCGAACAGGGCGATGACCTGGGCGCCGAACAGGTGGCGGTAGTCGCGGATGGCGAACAGACGCATGGCAGGTTCCTTCCGTGTCCATGCGGCGGGGCACGGCTCCGGGGTGGAGGCCGTGCCCCGCGCGTACAGGCGGGGGTGTCTTCAGGCACCGGTGTCACTCCCCGGTGTGAGACCGGCGAGCAGATTGAAGGCGCCGGTGAGGATGTTGAGGGCGACGACGCCGACGACATCGGCGATCGCGCGGTCGCTGTAGCCGTGCTCCCGCAGCGCGATGACGTGTTCGTCGGTGATCGACGTCGGCTCGCGGTAGATCTGGAGGGCGAGGGCGATGACCGCCGCGGTCGCGGGATCGGCCGAGGTGCCCGCGCGGGCCCGCTCGATCTCTTCCTCCTCGACTCCCAGGGCGCGGGCGGCACTGACGTGCGCGTCGAGGCACAGTCCGCATCCCTGCAGGGCCTGGACGGCGATCGAGATCCGTTCGCTGGTCCTGCGGTCGAGTTTGGCTCGCCCCATGGCGCGGCTGAGCTGGAGGTAGCCACCCAGCACGGCGGGCGAATGCGCCATCGTGGAGACCATGTCGCCGATCCGGCCGTGGCGGGAGACCAGGTCCGCGAGGAGGTCGCGCGAGGCGCCGACCGCCGTGTCGGGCGTGAGTGGGGTCAGGCGGGGCATGACGCTCCTTCGACAGGGGTCGTGGGGTTCCTGCGGTCAGTCAGTGGTGTGCGTGGTGGCCGTGGTGGTGGCTCCTGGGCTCGGGTGCGGCGTGGGGTGCCGCCTCCGGGCGGGCGGTGGTCACGGCGGTCCGCAGGGTGAACTCGGCCGTCCGGACGACGTCGTTGTGCCGGAAGTCCAGGTACAGGCGGTAGGTGCCGGCCGAAGGCGCGATGGCCATGAAGGCGATCTCGGGTCCCGGCGCGGTGATGCCGTCGCCGGGTTCGCCCTCCGGGTGGACATGGAGGTAGCCCAGGTCGCCGACCCGCAGCGCCACCAGGTGTCCGTACGCGGCCAGGTAGGGCTGCAGGTCGGTGACGGGGCGGCCGTTCCGGCTGACGGTGAGCGTCAGTTCGCTCGCCTCGCCGGGCAGGAGTTCGCCGTCGAGCGTCACGGTGTACTCGCCGAGCTCCGCGATGCCGGTGGCCTCGGGAAGCGGTCGCGGGTCGTACGGCCCGGCGACGGCGACGTCGACCCCCAGCGTCAGGGTCCCGTCGTGGCCGACCGGGTGGACGTCGGCGAAGAATCTCCAGTCCCCTGGTTCCAGGGCCAGTTCGACGCTCCAGGTGCCCTTGGCGTCCCTGACCGGGTGCACGTGCTGGAACCCGGCCATGTCGCGCCGGACGGCGATGAAGTGCAGTTCTTTCTCGTGCTCGGCCATGAACTCGGTCACCGCCCGCCCGTCGGGCCCGATCACCCGGAAGCTGACCGGCTGCACGCCGGCGGTGAGGATCGTCGATTCGACCTCGAGGGTGTATCCGCTCGCGGAGACCGACAGCCCACCGGGCTGGGGCGCGGCGTGTCCGCTGTGGCTGCCGTGCCCGCTGTGGGCGCTGTGAACGCCGTGGTTGCTGCGGTCGTGGCCGGGGTGGTTCCTCATGACGACTCCAAGGGTGTGATGCGCCTTCTGGCGCCGTCCGCTCAGGACGTTGATCACAACCATATACCCCCGGGGGGTATTCCGAACAGCCTTGATAGTGGAAATCCAGCGAGGTGATACCGACGTGGAGCTGCCCCGTGACTCGTGACCCGTGATCCGTAACCCGCGACCCGCCGCCTGATGGCGTGCCTCACATGCCGAGGTTCAAGGTGTCGGCCACCACGGCCGGGCCGCCGCCAGCGCAGGCGCGGTAGCCGACGAGGCCTCAGCACCGATGAGTTCCGCCTCACCGCGTCGTCTCCATGACGGGAACACCCCCTCCCGCATCCGCGGAAGGCCCCGACGAGGCGACGAGGAGCGTGCGCACCATGAGCGAGGAGAACGTGAGCGCCACCCTGACCATCGCGGCACCCGCCGAAAGCGTGTTCACGGTGCTGGCGGACCCGCAGACCCACGCCGCGATCGACGGCACCGGCTGGGTGCAGGAACCCGTCGACCGGGCACCGCTCACGGAAGAAGGCCAGATCTTCCGGATGGCCATGTACCACTCCAACCATCCGAACGGCGTCTACCAGGTCGCCAACAAGGTCCATGTCCTGGACGCACCGCGCACCATCGGCTGGCTGACCGGCGAGGAGAAGGAAGACGGCCGCCTGGAGTTCGGCGGCTGGTTCTGGCGCTACGACCTCACCCCGCACGGCCCGTCCAGGACCGAGGTCACGCTCACCTACGACTGGTCGGCGGTGCCGCAGTCCATCCGGGGGTACATCCGCTTCCCGCCCTTCGGCCCCGCGCACCTCACCGACTCCCTGTCCCATCTCGCCCGGCTCGCCACAGGCGGCCACGCCTTCTGACCCAGAGCAGCAGGGCCACCGAGCACACCGCGGCGGACGCGCACCACGTCGAGATGTACTCCTTCCGCCACAGCACGAGGGAGACCGCGGCCCCGACGGCGACCAGGACACCGAACAGGACGAGGCCCCGGTCACCCGACAGGAGCAGGGAGCCGATGGTGGCGATGAGGTAGCCGACGACGATCAGCTCCGCCTGCGGCAGCCCCAGGGAGTACCCGACGGTGTGCCCACGGATCTCGGCCGTCACCGTGCGGGTCGCCAGCGCGTACGTGAGCGCCGTCGCCGTGGCGGCTCCCGCCGCGAGAGGGACGAGCAGGCGGCGACGGGCGCTCGGCGGCGCGGCGCACAGCACGGCCGCCGGAACCCACCCTGCCAGCAGGGGGAGTGCGATGACGGCCCAGGCGACCGTGGCAGGACCGGTCCCGCCGCCGTTGCGCCAGACGGCCGCCTCGATGATCTGGTGGACCCCCAGGATGAGGGGCAGCGCGGCCAGCGGCAGGTCACGCGGGCGCCGGGCCGCCGAGGTCACCGAGGCGACCCCCACAGCCGCGATGCCCGTGCCTGCCACGAGGTCGGCCGTCGCACTCCAGCACATGCCAGCAACGCTACGGCCGCTCCGGCACGGGAGCGCGCCGGGTCCGCCTCCGGGGCGACATCGGCACTCCCCTTCCCGCATTCCCGCGGCGGGGCCGCACGCTCAGGGCCGTGCTCTTCAAGGCCGCCCGCGCTTCAACGCCCTCCGTCCAGCCCGCACAGCGCCAGCTCCTCCGCCGTGATCGTCGGGCCCCGCTGCGCGTCCCGGCCGGGGCCCCGGGCGACGCCCAGGAGCACCTCCGGCCTGACCAGGCGGGTCAGGGGCGCGGACAGGGTCATGACCTCGGTCAGTGCCCGAAGGACCGCCTGGTTGCCGGTCGCGGCCCGCATCATCCGCTGGGTGTAGCCGCGCAGCAGCCGGGCCGCCGGCGGAGGGCTCTTGCCGATGGTGGCCGGGTAGTTGAGGTCCTCGCCGGTGGCCAGGTCCCAGGGGCTTCCCGCGGCGCGGGCCACCGTCCGCTGGACGTGCCGGGCGAAGCCCGCCGCGTGGGTCCGGCGCTCGCGCAGGGCCCGGTCCAGGGCCGCCGCGCCGTGGGCGACCACCGAAAGGCCTTGTCCGTACACGGGGTTGAAGGTGGCCAGCGCGTCGCCCAGGACGACGAATCCCTCCGGTGCGGCGGGGAGCCGCTCGAAGCGGCGGCGCCTGTTGACGGTGCTGCGGGTGAGGTGGACGTCGGTCAACGGCTCGGCGCACGAGATCAGATCGGCCAGGAGCGGGTCGCGCAGGCTGCGGGCGAAGGGCTCGAACTCCCCTGGGTCCCTGCTGGGTTCGGCCCCGCGGGTGCCCGCGACGGTGACCAGCCACTGGCCGTCCTCGACCGGCATCAGGACACCGATCCGGCCGGGGCCGCCGGAGCGCGCGTCGGGCTGCAGGCTCACGAGGGGAAAGCGCTCGGCGCCCGGCGGCGCCCGGAAGAGGCGGGTGGCGTACACCTGCCCGGCGTCCACCGTCTCCTCCCGCACGGCGGGCAGCCCCAGGCGGGCGAGGTGCCGCGCGGACCGCGAGCCGCGGCCCGAGGCGTCGACAACCAGGTCGGCCGCCAGGTCCTCTGCCTTGCCCGTGTCCGTCTCTCGTACGTTCACTCCGGCGACCCGGCGCGGGTCCCCCAGCAGCTCCACCGCCTCGGTGCCGTCCCTCAGGACCACCCGCGGCAGGGCCAGGACGCGTTCGCGCACCACCGCGTCGAGCAGATCCCTCGTACAGGCGATGAGGAAGTCCGGGCCGGGCCGGCGCGGGAACCAGCCCTGGGGTCCCAGCAGGACCATCTCCCCCGTCACGGCCAGCCGCCGCGCGCCCGCGGCCACCCATGCATCGACCGTGCCGGGCAGCAGTGCCTCGATGGCGCGCACGCCGCCGGACATCAGCATGTGCGCGTGACGGGCCTGCGGCAGTCCTTGCCGTGGCCCGGCGCCTTGCGGGATGCGGTCCCGGTCGACGACCACCACTTCGTCCATCCGGCCCGACAACACGCTTGCCGCCAGCATCCCGGCCATCCCCGCGCCCAGGACCACCGCACGGCTGCCCCGCCCCGAAGCCCCGCCCTGTGACGTCATGACCACATCCTTCCCGTCGGGCTGAGGCCAACCTGCGGGCTCCGGGACCGGCCGCACAAGCGGCGAACCGGTCGATGGCTCGGCACGCACCGAGCCACAAGTAGCCTCACGCGCCGGGCAGTTGGCGGCGGGGGCTCCGCTACAGCAGACGTACGTATTAACAGCGGGCGTATGTGTTTACAGCGGTCGTACGTACCCGATCCAGGTGTGCCGGGTGCGGAAGCCGCACCGCTCGTACAGGCCGAGGGCGCCGGTGGCGTTGGCGCTGTCCACGTTCAGGCCGGCTCTGCCATAGCCCTGCTCCCGGCCGGTCCGCAGGCAGGTGGTGAGCAGCGCGGTGGCCACGCCGGTGCCGCG
The DNA here is from genome assembly GCF_055558735.1 of Streptomyces sp. NPDC025651. Taxonomy (NCBI): domain Bacteria; kingdom Bacillati; phylum Actinomycetota; class Actinomycetes; order Kitasatosporales; family Streptomycetaceae; genus Streptomyces; species Streptomyces sp. NPDC025651. The sequence goes on along the minus strand of NZ_JBVHLZ010000022.1, from coordinate 11,852 downwards.
CCAGGCGGGGCGGGTGCCGAGTCTGTCGATCCAGCATTCGCGGACGCCGGTCATCGCGGTCTCGGCGTCGTACTCGTGGCTGATGAGGTAGCCGACGACCTCGTCCCCGTCCAGTGCCAGGAACGACGCGTCGGGCCGGAACGACCGGGCGCCGGTGGTCCCGTGCCGCCACCGGTCCGGGGTGGTCGGGGTGTGTCCCCAGTGGTCGCGGAAGGATTCGTCGTGCGCCAGCCGGGTCGCTTCGTCGTACGCGTCGGTGAAGGGGACGACGCGCGGCCCGCCTGCCGGGGTCGTCGCCTGGACCGGGGCGCCGTCCAGCGGCCTGCGCATGTCGAAGAACCAGCGCCGCGCCTCGAACCCGGCCTTGTGGAACAGGTCGCGCTTGGCGGTGTTCGGTGCGTGGAGTTGGATGTGCGCCTCGCCCGGCAGGTCGGGGAACTGCTCGCGATGCCGCTGTGTCGCCCGTGTCACCAGCCAGTTCACCAGGTCGGTGCCCACGCCTCGGCCGCGCGCGTCGGGGCGTACCGCCCCCTCGACGTACACGAGGTGTACGCCGGTCGCCTCGGGCAGGCCCTTCGCCTTGGCGTAGGCGATCAGCTCGCCACCCGACCACACCCCGACCGAGTCGCGGTTCAACTCCACGTGCGGGTCGCTCAGTTCTTCGGCGAGGTCCTCGGCGTCGTAGTGCTCGTCGGTGCCGTCGGTCGCTTCCACCGCGGCGAACAACTCGGCCAGTGCCGGGGCGTCTTCCGGCACAAGTGGCCGCCAGGCCGGCGTCGCGTGCATGGCTGTCACGGTAGACGTCGCCACAGCCGCGTACACCTCGTTTTCGAGGCGTGACCCGGGAGTTCCGCGCGCCGTCAGCCGTACAGATCCCAGTGGGAGCTCGCTCCGACGAAGCCGCCGGCGCCGGTGATCCAGCCGATCAGGGTCAGGGACATCGACAGGCGCAGGTGCCGTCCCGCGTCGACGCGCAGGCCGTGGCGGCCCAGGCTCAGGTGCCACGTCGACTCCTGGTTCTCCTTGTTCGCGCTCGCGGCCTCTTCCTTCTCTCCGCTCTCCTGGAAGTCCCGGACGTCGGGCAGCACTTGTGGCCGGCTCCATGTCGCCTCGGCTCCTCCCCGCTGATCCAGGAATCGGTTACGGGACGACGCCCCGGAGCAGCCGGACGCGACTGGACTGATCGCGGCTCACGACCGGGCCCTGAGAGGGTTCGCCGACGCCCTTGCTCTGCCGCACATCGACTGCGGTGCCCCGCCCCGCTCCACCCTCACCAAGGACGCGAAGGCCGCGGGCCGCTGCCACTGCCCTTGTGAGCAACACCCCAGTCATGAAAGGGAGTTGTCCCCTGGCGCCCGGAGGGAGCGACAGGGCATGGTGGGAGTGCGCGGTGCGACACGGTACCGCCCGGGCCCGTCATGGGGTTCGACCGCAGGGAGTGGTTGACATGGCTGCGAACCTTCGGCGCATGTGCGTCGCCCACTCGTCCGGGAAGTAATCCCGGCCGACCAGGCCCATCGCAGACGCCGCCCTGCTCTTGATCACTGGGACCGAACGCCACGGCACCGCCGTGCCGTTCGGCTCCACTCCGCTCCACGCCAGACGCGTCTCCGTTGGCCACTCGGTCCTCCGGATCTCTGGATCTCCGGATCTCCGGATCTCGCCCCCCATTAGCGCTGGCCTGCCGACGGAGGAATCCCATGACCACCATCCTCGTTCAACTCACCGCCGGAACACCCCAGGTCCTGCTCGCGGTCGTCGTCGTGGTCGCCGTGACGTTCCTGACGGCCCTCGTCATCGCGGTCCGAGGCACCGCCCCAGAAGAACGCGCGGCGGTCCTGCGCGCCTTCGCACAGATTCTTCCGGTGCGTCGCAGATAGACCGCCAGGGGGCACGCGGTGCACGCGTGCCCCCTCCACCTCCACCCCCGCGCCCGGCAGCGCCGGGCAGCGCCCGTTCGCCTTCTCAGCCGAACCGCAGGATGCGCGGCGCGAAGGTGCTCTCCGGACCAGCCGCGCGGCCGACCGACCACACCGTCTCCGTGCCCGGCACCGGCGCGAGGCGCAGCAGCGAGGAGTCGCCCTCCCCCGCCACCGCCGGTTCACTGTGCTCGGTGAACGAACCGCCGTTCCAGGCAAGGAAGTCCGGCCCGGGGACGAGGGGCGGGCTGCTGCCCGGCGGGCCCCACTTCAGGGAACGGGCCACCGAGACCCAGGCCAGCTTGCCGGAGCTGTCGGACGTCAGCGAGTTGATCGCCCCGAAGTCCGCGGGCACGGTCACGCGGTTCCACGCCTGCCCGTCGAAGCGGACCAGCAGGGGCGGAATCGGCCGGCCGGGCGGACCGCCGATGAACCCTCCCGTGCCGCCCGCCCACACCTCGGTCGGCGAGACCGCCAGCACACTGCTCACGGACGACCTCGGGACCCCGTCCACCTTCCACTGCCGCCACGTCTGGCCGTCCCAGTGCGACACGGCCGCGCTCGAGTCGGCGGCGCCCGCGGCCCACACGTCGTCGGCGTCCTTGACGTGCAGTCCGTACACGGCTCCCGGCGGCACCGGCATGTCCTGCCAGCGGCGCCCGTCCCGGCGCAGCAGGGCCTGCCCGCCGTCCCGCGCGCCGATCAGCCAGGTCTCGTCGCCGCCGGAGACGACCTTGTCCAGACCGACGCCGCGCGGCGGCCGGCTCTCGGACCAGGCGGCGCCGTCGAAGTGGAGCAGGTGGGCGCCGCCCGTCGAGTCGCGGCCGACCGCCCAGATCGCGGTCGGCGAGGTCGCCCCGATGGACAGCAGCTCTCCCTGCCAGCGGACCCCGAGCAGGCTCTGGCGCTGCCACGCGGCTCCGTCCCAGCGCAGCATCAGCGGGAAGCCCGGTGCCTCGCGGCCGACGGCGTCGGAACCCACCGCCCACGCCCGGTCGGGCCCGAACGCCACCGCTTCGTTGAGCCCGGCTTGCGGGCGTACCTGCGCCGGGACCGGAACGTGTTGCCAGGACCGGGCCTGGGTGTCCGCCGCGGCCGAGGTCATGACGGTCACGGCGGTCATGGCGGCGGCGAGGGCCGCGACGAGTAGTCGGCGCACCGTGGTCAGCCTCCCAGCCGTTCGCTCATCAGGTTCGGTTTCGAGCCGTAGATCTCGACGGTCCCGAAGGACAGCAGCGAGGAGCCCGCCCGCGCCAGTACGCGCGGTGTGACGTCGATCGCGTTCGTGCGCTCCGGTCCGTAGGAGAAGGCGGTGCGCCGGCCGTCCACTCGCGCGTACTTCGACTGGAACGCGCGGTCGCTGACCAGCGGCACCCACAGCGCGCCGTCCGGGCCGCGCACCATGCCCGCGGTGTAGGTGCCGCCCAGCGGTGGGTAAGTGGTGCGCCAGGCATGCCCGTCGAAGGTCATCAGGTACGTGCGGGACACACCGTCGGTGTACTGACTGCCGCCGATCGTGGCGCGGCCGGACGGTTCGAGCAGCATCGTGTGCACGTTGCTGTTCGAGGGCAGCGGCACGTTCGCGTCCCGCCACCGCGTGCCGTCCCAGCGCAGGACGGCGGTCCCCCCGGTGCGTCGGTCCGCCCAGGCCCAGGCTTCGGTGGCCGTGCGCGCGGTGATCCCCATCAGGAACAGCACGTCGTCCGGGGTGGACTGGGTGGTCCATCCGGAGCCGTCGTAGTGCAGCACCTTCAGCCCGGTGCCGTCCTCACCGACCACCCACGCACCACCCGGTACAGCGGTGAAGTCCTGGTACACCGACAGGGTTTGCGGCAGCGGGACGGCGTTCCACCCCGCCGCCGTCCCGCGCAGGATCTCCCCCGCCCCGCCGCGGTTGTGGAAGATCCACACTTCGTCGCCGACGAACTGCACCTCGCCGAGCCAGCCCGGTTCACCGGCGCCGGGAAAGGTGGTGTCGCGGCTCCACGCCGCGCCGTCCCACCGGTACAGCAGCGGCCGCAGCCCATCGGCGGCGTGCTCGTACCCCGTCGCCCACGCCTCGTCCGGCCCGCGGGCAGCGAGATCGGACACACGCACCGGCGGAGCCGCCGCCGCGGGCACCGGCAGCGACGACCAACTCGGCTTCCCGGCCTCGCTCGTGCCACCGGCCGCGGCCGGTGAAGCAGCCGCGGCCGGTGTCGCAGCCGCGGTCGGCGACACGACCGCGGCACACGCGACCACAAGGCAGACGACGAACGCACGGAGACCGTTCACAAAACCCCCAGACCATGAAGGTCGCAGAGCCTATTGATGTTCACCGCGTGTGCACAGAGGGTATTCGGCCGATCACGGTTCCTTCTGAGGTCCACGTGTCGTGGCCTCCTGCACCTACGACGACGTGCGTGCTCGTCCGGCCGTGCGGCATCGTCGCCTGGGCGGGCGAGTGGGGCTACCGGCACCCGAACCGGCCCGTGAAACGACATGGGCCAGCACACGCTGGCCCCGAAGGGACATGTGATCCCTGTGGATCGGCTCGCGGCGGCCTGGCTGCGCCTCGTCGCGTGACCGTGCCCCGCGCGCGGCGTCGGGCTCTCGCGCGGCCGTGCGTGGTCGTCAGGTGCGGCAGTCAGCTGAAGGAGGAGAATGAGTGGCATGACCATGGTGGAGGGCGTCGATCCGCTCGGCATGCAGCACTGTGAGACGACGGCCCTGGGCGTGCTGCTGCGGCACGAGGGGATCGACCTCTCCGAACCCATGCTGTTCGGGCTCGGCTCCGGGCTGTCCTTCATCTACTGGGACAGCAAGAGCATGGACTTCCCCTTCCTCGGCGGCCGGGTCAAACCCTTCGAGCTCACCAGGAACCTGGCCGCCGCGCTCGGTCTCGAGCTGCTGGTCGAGGAGACCACCTCACCGCGCAAGGCATGGCGGAACGTGGCGCGCGCCATCGACGCCGGTCGCCCCGTCGGCCTCCAGCTCGACAGCTACCACCTGGACTACTTCAGCACCAAGGTGCACTTCGGCGGGCACGTCGTGGCCATGTACGGATACGACGAGCGCGACGCCTTCCTGGTGGACACCGCCCCGCAGGGCGGCGCCGTCTCCACCGGCCTCGCAGGCCTGGCCAAGGCCCGAGCCGAGCGCGGCCCCATGACCGCCAAGCACCGCTCCTTCACCGTCAAGGCGCCGAGCGGCCTGGTGTCACCGCAGGACCGGGTCGTCCCCGCGATCAAGGCCTGCGCCGAGGCGTTCCTGAACCCGCCCATCTCGAATCTGGGCCATCGTGGCATCGAGAAGGCCGCCGGGCAGGTTCCGAAGTGGCTGCGGCGCAGCGGCGATCCGCGGGTGGAACTGGCACGGGCGGCGGTCCTCATGGAGAAGGCGGGCACCGGCGGCGCCCTGTTCCGCAATCTCTACCGGGACTTTCTCGCCGAGTGCGACGGGCTGATCGACAGCGGCCACCTGCGTACGGGGCAGAGCCTGTACGCCGAGGCCGCCGCGCTCTGGACACGGGTGGCCGAACTCATCACGACAGCGGGCGAATCCGAGGACGCGGAGGCCCTCGCGGAGGCAGGTTCCGTCCTCCGCGAGCTTTCGCGGGTCGAACGCGAGGCGATGCAGGAACTCAGCGCGCTCTGACGGAGCAGTTCAAGCGCGCTCCAACAGGGCCGTTCTCCGCGCCGGTTGACTGGTCGGTGACGGCACATCACAGCCCAGCATCGCTCGTCAGGCCTCCCTGGCGGGTTCGCGCGGGGCGCAGTCGGTCAAGGCGTCGGCGGCACCGCCGTTCCGGTCGGGGCTGCGGTGTGCCGCGGGCGGCGTGACCAGACGCGTCGCCCCCGCGTCGACGCCAGGGGCGCAGTGCAGTGTCGGCAGGTCATGGCCGGGAAGTCCGTTGAGTTCCACCGCCGCCCGGCCGACGCGATGCGCGGACAGGACCGACTGTCCTTCGGCGACCGCGGCATAGAACCGGGCCGCGTACGTGATCGCGTCGACGTCGCCGATGGCGTCCGCCATCCCGATCGCGAAGGGCACGGATCCGACCAACTCCCCCGTCTGGGCGGCGGAGTGGCAGGAGTTCAGCAGGACCAGGAGCGGCGGCTCGTCCACGGCGGCGACGGCCCGCGCGAAGGCTCCGGAGGTGACGTCGGCACCCCGGTGGCGCGGATCGACGTCCCGCTCGAACTCGATGAGGTCCGCGGTGCTGTGCCCGGAGAAGTGGACCACATGCGGCCGGAACCGGGTGAGCGCGTCCAGGAGGGTCTCCGCCGTCGCCGCGGGATGGACGTCGAGCTCCACCAAGTCCCGCCCTGTCGCCCGCTCCACGGCCAGACGGATCCGCTCCTGTTCCCGGCCGACCCGCAGATCACCGGCGGACGCCGCGCCCAGCAGCACGACGCGCAACTTCTCGGGCCTGGGCGCCCGCAGTTCCTTCAGCGCAACGGCCATCCGCGCCTCCGCGTCGGCCAGGCGGCTGCACAGCATCTCCTGCTCCGCAGCCGCCCGCCGCTCGGCCACCATGTGCTCCTGCCGCCGTACGCGCTCCCGTGCCGCCTGCTCGTCGCGCTCCGCCTTGGCGAGCTTGGCCGTGGTGCTCGCCACGTCCTGACTGAACTGGGCCGCCTTGCCGCTCCACTTCCCCGCGTCCCGCGCCGCATCGTTGGCCTGCTTCTCGTAGCGCGCGGCCGCCCGCAGCTTCTGCCTGGCCGTGCTCGGATTCCTCGACTTCGCCGCGGCCTCCCGGGCCTTCGCCGCATCGGCCCGCAGACCTGCCTCCTTCCGCAGGAAGCCGCCAGCCCGTTTCTCCGCGTCGGCACGCGACTTACCGGCCCGATCCAGTCGGCTGCGGTGGGAACTTGCGCTCATCTGTGCCCCTTCGGTGACGCCCGGCTCAACGCTACGCCCAGGTCGCGTCTCAAGACCGCTTACACACCGCTGACTTGACCCGCGTCACCGACGGAGCCACGGCTCACGTGCCGCGGCGGGCACGCCGACCGGGCAACAGGCGGTCCAAGGACAGCGCGCCGGGCCCGGTGAACACGAGCAGCAGGAACGCCCAGCAGTAGATCGCGGCCGACTCCCCGCCGTTGTCGAGGGGGATCAGTCCCTGGGACGCATGGGTGTCGAAGTACGCGTACGCCATTTCCCCGGAGCAGAGCAGGGCCGCCGTGCGGGAACCGAGGCCGAGCATCACCAGGGCGCCGCCCACGAGTTCGATGACGGCCGCGTACCAGATGGGCCAGGCTCCGAAGGCGGCGATGTCGGCCTCGGGGCCGGCGGCCGGGCCGATCACGCCGAAGAGCGAGCCGAGGCCGTGGCAGGCGAAGAGCAGCCCGACGACGACGCGGAAGAGGGACAGGACGTAGGGGCGTACATTGCCGATGCGCCGGCCGATCGCGGCGGATCGTTCCGTCAACGGGGCGGTGGACGTGGGATGCATGGGCCGTCTCCCTGGGTGGACCGGTCAGGCGCGCGAGGAGCGCTCGCCGTCCCCACTCTCGGCCGGTACGTCACCACCGCGCGTCGTACGGCCGACGACAACTGCCGTACTCCCTGGGCAGTATCGGGGCCGGGAGGCCGAACAGCCTCCCGGCCCCTGGCCCGTCAGCCGGACGGCGTGGCCGACACCTCGGGCGAGAGGGCGGACTCGAGGCCGTCCGCGTCGAGCGTGGCGACGGCGTAGTAGTACGTCGTGCCGCCGGTCAGGCCGCGGTCCACGTACTCCGTGCCGGACGTGACCTCGTGGCTGAACTCGGCGTTCTCCTTGGTGAGGTGGGGCTTGGTGGAGCGGTAGACGCGGTAGCCGGTCACGGGCGCCTCGTCGCCGCCCTGCGGAACACCGAACCAGGCGAGCCGCACGCTGCCCGCGCCCGGTGCGACCTCGTAGATCTCCGTGACACGCGGCGGCTGCGGCTCCCTGTACGTCGGCTTGACCGATGCGGAGGCGGGCGAGGCGACGGAGTGCTGGGACGTGGCGACGATCGCGTAGTAGTAGTCCCGCTCCCCCGCGTCCTCGCCCACCGTGGCGGTGTACTCGGTCTTCGTCGTGGTGGCCACGCGGTTGGCCGGATCGGTGATGTCGACCGGGGAGGACTTGGAGCGGTAGACGGTGTAGGAGGAGACCGGCACGTGCGGGCTCTGCCACCACGACAGCGTGAGCCGCTTGCCGACCAGGTCGGCGTTGCCGAACGTGGGGGCCTTGGGGGCGGTGCTGGAGGTGACCGTCTTGGTGCCGGTCACGGCGTTCGACGCCCCGGACTCGTTCCCGACGGCGTCGACGCCCTTGACCTCGTACGAGTACGTGAGGCCCGGATCGCCCTTCGTGTCGCGGAAGGTGAGCGACGTCGTCGTACCGACCTTCGTGCGGTGGGCGTTGGGGCTCTCGGCGCGGTACACCACGTACTTCACCGCGTCCGAGTCCCCGCTGCGCCACGTCAGCGTCACACCGCGCTCGTCCTCGCGGGCGCGGGTCAGGTCCCGCGGCGCGAACGGCGCGACGGTGTCCCGGGTGCCGCGGAGCGGCTCGGTGTAGGGCGAGACGTGACCGGCGCCGTCCAGGGCGCGGACCTTGTAGGCGTACTCGACGTCGGGGTCGGCGGCGTCGTCGACGTGCGCGCCCGTGCTCACGGTGGCGAGCAGTGTGTAGGGACCGACCTCGTCCGGTCCGGTCCCCTCGGCCTCGGCGCGGTACACCTCGTAGGCCGTGGCCGCGGAGAGCTGACTCCAGGAGAGGGAGACGGCCTCGCGCCCGGATGCGACGTGGAAGCTCTCGGGGGCGTCGTAGAGGGGGTTCTCGGGCTGGTCCGGGTCGTCGCCGGTGCGGGCGGCGGAGCTGAGGGCCGTGGCGGGTGCGGCGGCGTGCGCGGTGCCGGTGAACCCGAGGGCGAGGACGACGACAGCGGCCGCGGAGGCGACGGCTGCGGGTCTGAGACGGTGGTGCTGAGACACGGCTGGCGTTCCCTTTCCGGTGGAACTACGTACGGGCGTACGTGAGTACGGGATGCAGTCGTGGGGGGAGTTGGTGGTGCTGTGGGGGCAAGGAACTGTAGCTGTACATGACCGGAAAACGGGAGTCGGCGCGCGTGGCCGCCCCCGGGTTGTCTCGTGCGTCACCGCGATGTGGTGCTGGTTCACTGTCCGATCAGCGAGAAAAGCGACCAGCACGACGAGCGCCGCGGGATCGATCCGTGGGAGGACGAGGTCCCCGCCGAGTTCCAGGACGGCCGCTGGATCGCCGCGCTCCCCAAGGACTGAACTCCCCAAGGACTGACGAACCAACGGCGCCCGTGGCCTCACAGTGGCCGGTGGCAGACCATCACCGGACCCTTCCTCCGTCTACGTACCCATGGGATCCGGGGAGTTGAGAGCGATGGCTCCGGCGGGGCAGAGGCCGACGGCCATCCGGGCGGCGGCCCGGTGCTCCGGGGCCGGGCTGGGGTTGCGGAGCACCACGATGCCTTCCTCGTCGTCCTGGTCGAAGACCTCGGGGGCCGTCAGGACACACATCCCGGCGCCTGCGCAGCGGTCACGGTCGACGCCGAGCGTCACCGTCTCCTGTCGGTCGCTCATACGTCTACTCCTTGTCCCAGGTGACGGGCAGGCTGGTCACACCGTAGATGTTGGCGCGGTCGCGCAGCGGTACCTCCCGCGGCGGCACCGCGAGGCGCAGGGTGGGGAAGCGGGCGAACAGCGCCGGGAACGCGACGGACATCTCGACGCGCGCGAGCTGCTGGCCCAGGCACTGGTGGGGGCCGTGACCGAAGGCCATGTGCCCGGTCGCCCTGCGGTGGACGTCGAACCGGTCCGGGTCGGCGAACTTGAGCGGGTCGCGGTTGGCGGCCTGCACGGAAACGGTCACCGTGTCGCCTGCCTTGATGAGTTGGCCCTCCACCTCGACGTCCTCGAGCGCCGCGCGCGGCAGCGGGTCGGCCACGCTGAGGTAGCGCAACAGCTCCTCCACCGTCTGCGCGGCCAGTGCCGGATCGGCACGCAGGGCCGCCAGCTGGTCGGGGTTGCTCAGCAGGGCGAAGGTGCCGAGGCCGAGCATGTTCGCGGTGGTGTCCATGCCTGCGGCGAGCAACATTCCGCCGATTCCGGCCAGTTCCTCGTCCGTGAGGTCGGAGCTGGTGAGATCGCTCAGCAGGTCGTCGGTGGGCTCGGCGCGCTTGGCGAGGACGAGTTCGTTCAGGTACTGGAGCAGTGCCATATAGGCCTCGCCCTTCGCCTCCTCGCCCGCCGACTGGTCGAAGATGGTCGCCACGTGGCGCTGGAAACGCTGCCGGTCGTCGTACGGCACTCCGAGCAGCTCGCAGATCATGAGCGCGGGCACGGGCTGCGCGAACGCCTCCACCAGATCGGCGGTGGGCCCGTTCCGCTCCATGGCGTCCAGGCATTCTGCGGTGAACTCCTCGACCCGTGCGGAGAGTTGCCGCATGCGCCGAACCGTGAACTTGCCGGTGAGCAGGCGCCGGTAGCGGGCGTGCTCGGAACCGTCGAGGCCGATGATGTCGCCGACCGGCGCCGGCGGCATCTCCTCCGGAAAGCCCTCCATCGGGACCGGCGGATGCATGAGTTCGTAGCGTGAACTGAAGCGCGCGTCGGCGAGGATCGCGCGGCCCGCGGCATGTCCGGTGACCAGCCAGCCCACGTGCCCGTCGGCGTACCGCATGCGGCGCAGCGGCCTGTCACTCAGCGCGGTGAGTTCGGCGGGCGGGTCGAAGGGGCAGCCGGTGCGCCGGTCGGTGGGCAGGGTGGGCGGCTCCTCGGCCGTGATGTCGACGTCCGCGCCGACGTCCACCTCCGTGTGGGTGCCTGTGTGGATGTCTGTGTCGATCGGGTCCGTCTGGTCGGTCGGGTCGTACGACATGGGTCCTCCTGTGATCGTCGAGCGGGGTGCAAGTGCGGGGCGGAGAGGGGCGGGCCGCGGGAGCCGTGCCGTGCCGACATGACGGCTACTTCGGGTCGCGGTTGAAGACTGCCTTCGACCAGCGGTAGCCGAGCACGGTCAGTCCCGGGCACCAGGCGACGGCCAGCCATCCGTTGTTGCCGATCCCGCTGCCGAGCAGCAGGCCGCGCAGGGTCTCGATGGCGGGCGTGAAGGGCTGGTACTCGGCGACGGGCTGGAACCAGCCGGGCATGGTGTCGAGGGGGACGAAGGCGCTGGAGACGAACGGCAGGATGATCAGCGGCAGCGCGTTGTTGCTGGCCGCTTCGGCGTTCGGACTGATCAGGCCCATCCCTACGGCGATCCAGGTGAGCGCAAGGGCGACCAGGGCCAGGAGTCCGAAGGCCGCCAGCCATTCGAGGGTCGTGGCGTCGGTGGCGCGGAAGCCGACGGCCAGGGCGACGGCGCCGACCAGGACCACGCTGGCAATGGACTGCAGCACGCTGCCGACGACGTGCCCGATGAGCACGGATCCGCGGTGGATCGCCATCGTACGGAAGCGGGCGATGATGCCCTCTGTCATGTCGTTGGCGACGGACACCGCCGTGCCGACCACCGTGCCGCCGATGGTCATCATCAGGATGCCGGGGACGATGTACGCGATGTAGTCGGATCGGTCGGCTCCGCCGCCGAGGCCCGCGCTCATCGCGTCGCCGAAGATGTAGACGAAGAGCAGCAGAAGAACGATCGGTGTCAGCAGCAGGTTCAGGGTGAGCGACGGATAGCGCCTGGCGTGCAGGAGGTTGCGGCGCAGCATGGTGGAGGAGTCGCGCACGGCGAGGGACATGGAACTCACCGGACGGCCACCTCGGCCTTGTCGGAACCGCTGGTGAGGGCGAAGAAGACGTCGTCGAGGTCGGGGGTGTGCACGGTCAGTTCGTCGGCCTCGATGCCGGTGGTGTCCAACCGGTCGAGTACGGCGCGCAGTTCGCGTTGGCTGCCGTCGCTGGGGAGCTGCAGGGTCAGGGCCTCGTCGTCGGGCGTGGCGTGGT
>NZ_JBVHLZ010000021.1:0-126966 GCF_055558735.1 Streptomyces sp. NPDC025651 | reverse complement strand
CCCGCGGAGCGGGCCCCTCCGGGCTGCGCCCGGAGCAGCGAACCACCGCGCTGCGCGCGGTGGTTGCGCTCCCGCTCCGCGTGAGCGCTGGCGGGTGACTGCGCCACCCGCTCACCCGCCCTGCTGCGCAGGGCGGGTGACGGTCCGTTCGCTGCGCTCCCGGACCGGCCGGGCGTTGCCCGGCTTCCCGGGACTCCGCTGCGCTCCATCCCGGGGTTGGCGGGTCCGCTGCGCTCCCCCGCCTCGGACGGGCCTTCCGGCTTCGCCTCCAGGCCCTTGAGGCCCGCTGACGCGGGCCAGGCTGGCTAGGCGGAGTGGGGGTAGCTCGTTCGGATCAGGTTCAGCACAGCGGCTGCATCAAAGTGATGCAGCATGTAGCGATGGCAGAAATCTGGGATCCCCTGGGGCGAGGTGCAGGGCGCCAACTGTCAGCAGACCCGGAATCCGCCATGCTCAGCGTTGTATGTAAGGAAAGCGAGCCATTCTGTCCACCAAGGGAATTCCCTAAGGACTTCCTTCTGGTCCTTCTCAGCGGTCAGCTCCCAAGCCTGGAGTGCTGCCTTGATTTCCCTCTCGGTGACGAGCCACGTGTTATTGCTCAGGAGCTTGTAAGAGGGGATTCCGGGCACCTTGGAGTCTTTCTCTCGGGTTTCCTCTACCGCTTCCAGGAAAGCGGCCTCCTTGGGTGTCAGAAGGGACTGAATTGCTGTGCGGTAGGGACCCGCCGGGTACTTGCTAGGGTCTTCCGGATATTCGGAGAGATCGAAGTCTTCCAGCGTTGGCCAAGCGGGAAAGGCTGCATGGACGAGCATTCCGAGGGCAGCCATAAGCTCGCGGGCCGCGCCCATGCCCCACAGGTTGAGCCGGAAGTACAGGCCGGTGCGTGCCCGCTCGTATGCGGCCCATGCCATGTCCACATCGTGCCCGAGGGTCTTGAGCTCTTCCTCGCTGGCGACGGCGGCATAGCGGCTGCGCAGTTCCTCCACGCGGTTCGCCGCGTCCTGGAGTGCGGCGGCCTGCTCCTCGTCGGGGTCGGTCGCGCTGTACATGTCGTATCCCATGGCTTGCTCCTTCGGGTGGTGTCTTCTGGCCCGGGGCGGGGTGCCACTCCCCGCCCCGGCGGGTATCTGGGTCAGACGCGAATCAGGTCGTAGGTGTCGAGATCGATCAGGCTGCCGGTGATGTCACCGCTGAATTCCGCAATCCGAATGACGCCGTTCTCGGCACCCCAGAGAGTTTCAGGGGTGGTGTATTCGGCGGCATTGGGGAAGAAGTCGAGGATGGCTTTTGCTGCCGCTCCCACGGCTTCGCTATAGGTGGCGCCCTTGACGACGACAGCCATTTTGCAGTCGGTGAGTTGAGACATGTAATTGAGCCAGTCGCACAGGAATGTGTACGTTCGGATGCCGGTGTTCATGGGTGACTTTCCCTGGTATGCCTTCGGTGGCCGGGGGCGGCGCTGCCACTGCGCCGCCCCCGGCCGGTGGTGAGGTGGTCAGTCGGCGGTGCGCTGAGTGGGGATCCGACGGGCCGTCAGGTGCAGTTCGATGAGGTGGGCGGCCTGGTCCCCGGTGAGGCCGAGGGTGTCGCCCTCGGCGTTGGCTCCGCCGGTGAACAGGGCGTGCCCGTGGTACATCTGGTGCGGCGGGCGGTGGAGGGCGTAGAGCCAGGTGGCCGGGAGGTTGACCGGGGAAGCGTTGATCAGGCCCTCGTCGTCGACCCACATCGTGATGTTCTCGGTGACGTCGACGGCGTCGAAGTGGGTGCAGTCGACGGCGGCGTAGATGACCTTGAGGGTGGCTTCGGATTCGGTGGGCCAGTCAAGGAGGCGGAATTGTCCGTCGGTGCGGATGAGCAGCGCGAAGCTCTTGCCGGTGGGCATAGTTCTCCCTTGGTTGGGGTGGGTCTTCGGTTGCTGGGGGCCTTGCCACAGGACCCGCCAACAAGAAAAGGATACCGCAGTTGGATCATCTCGTGGGGGGTTTCGGCATTCGAATTCCGGCTGTTTCCCCAGCTCAGCGACCGGGTCGGTGGGGGCACGGTGCGGGGCGTGTCGGGGCCCCACGGCGCAACGCGCCGTGGGCAAGGGGACTGGCAGCGCGCAGCGAGCGAGTGGGGCGCGCAGCGCTCCGCGAGCGTCTGCCGGTTTCCGCAGCGCGTGAGAGCGCGCAGCGCTCGGTCCGGTCGGGTGCGCAGCACCCGACCGGCACGCGGCCAGGTGGGGGACGGCGCGCAGCGGCGGCCCCCACCGCCCCGGCGCGACCCGTGCTGTGCCCCCACCGACCCGGCGAGAGAGGGTGGTGCGCCCCGTGCTGCCGCAGACGTGTGTCCGTGGTGCGCCCCGTGCTGCGCCCTGGCCGGTGTGATGGCCCGGCCTGTTGGCGTCGGGCCCGAGCCGACAGGGCCTTCGCGGGCGCCTGGGCGGCACGTCGGGTGTGGTGGCCGACGGTGTGTCAGGGGGCCGGCCACTTCGGTCGGCCCCCTGACGTCGGTCGAAGGCGGAGGTCTCCGTCAGGTGCGCTTGTGCTCGACGAAGTAGTCGCGCGGATCACGGGGTTCGCCGCTTTCGTCGACGGCCACCAGCCACTCGTCGAAGAGGTCGTCGCCGAGGCGCCGGTGCAGTTCACCCATGATCCAGCCGCGTACGATCGCAAGCTCCTGGGTGACGGCTCTTCCTTCGGTGACCATCCATGCGATGCAGAGTGCGTCATCGCTGAGCCTGGCCGCTGCGGCACTCACCCGGGCTTCTGCCTCGGTGTGCATGTCACCGCTCACCGTGTGCCGGGTGGGCGGTGACCGCCTCAGTGTGGTCTGGGCCCGTGTCGGCGGCCCGCTGCTCGGAGTCCGGCTCCACCTCGGCACAGGAGGTGGGGCACGTGGTGCATACCGGTGTCCCGTGGTTGACGCCGATGCCGTCGGGGTCGAGGTCGACGAGGTGTTCGCCCTGGTCGTCGGCGACGGTGAAGACCGTGGCCCACGAACGGTGGTCGCGGAGATTGGCGAGCGCCAACAGGGCGGCGTCCACGGGGTCGAGCGCTTCAATATCGTCCGTCCACGTGACGGTGTACTGGCGGACGTGGCGGGCGTCCTGGGCTGCGCGCGGGCTCACTTCCCCTCCTGGGCGGCGTCGCTCTGTCCGGGGTCGGTGACGGTGGCGCCGTCGCGGGTGCGCGAGAGCACCCGGTCATAGGTGCGCTTGGGGTCGTCCCAGCCGCCTCCCCCGCCATCGAGGGTCAACGTCTTGGGGTTGGCGCGCTTGACCCGGTAGGTGCTGGTGACGGCCATGTCCCGGCGGAAGTCGCGCACCGTGACGATGTCACCGGGCCGGAAGTCGGCGCGGTGCCACTCGCGGCTGCGCTGCTGTTCGATCGCGGCAAGGTCGGCGACGGCCTGAGCCTGGCGGGCCTTCCCCTGGGCGCGCTTGGCCTCTTCGTGGGCTTCGATCGCGCGACGGGTGGCGTTGTCGGCCCGGTCCCGGTCGCGCCGCGCGGAGCGGTAGGAGTGGTGGCCGACCAGCAGGGGCTGGCCGCCGGAGAACCTGCCGTACAGGGCGGAGGCGCTCTCGCTGCGCCGTTCGGCGTCCTTGGTGAGCCGGTCGGCGCGCGCCTTGAGCTCGTCCGCGCGTCGTTGCTCGGGAGTCTCAGTCATGGGTGGTCCCTTCATCAACTGGTGTGGTGGCAAGGGCCGGGACGGACGGGAGTCCGCCCCGGCGAGGCGGTGTCAGCTGCCCGTGGTGAGGGCGGGCGTCTGGGAAGTAGGCATGGTGGTGCCGTCCTTGCGGGCAGTGGTGTGGTCTTCGGAGTGGGGGCCGGGCCCAGGGGGTGCCACGCGCCCCGGGCCCGGCCGGGGCCGCTGCGCGCGGCCTGGGCGGCCGGTGTGCAGCGGCACTGCGGATTCGGTCCGCTGCGGGCGTGTACGACGCCCCGTCAGCAGGGCGGGCCCTGCTATGCGCTGGTGCTCGGGCAGTCGGGGCACTCGTCGGTGTCGTGATGAAGGTCGCCGCACTCGTCGTAAGCGGAGTGGTCATTGATGACGGCCTCGGCGGCCGCCTTGTGGCCGAAGGCCTCCAGGAGACGGGCCAGCGTCTCGGCTTCGGCACAGGTGAGCGTGCACGTGTAGAGCGGGACCAGTTCGTAGGTCAGCCCCGACGTCACCCAGGTGTCGACGAACTCGTCGACGGCTGCGGCCTGGTCGCTGAGCCGGGCCAGGGCTTCCTGAGCCGTGTTCACCAGGGCGAGGGTGCTCTGGGAGGCCTGTGGGGTGCTGGAGAGCTCAAGCTCGCTCATGCGACCGGCCCCTTCCGCAGGATGTTGGCCTGGAGGAGGTGCTGCTCGTTGACAGTGGCCGACGCCTCGGTGATCGCGTCGCTGAACAGGCCCCAATCGTCGTCGAGGAAGTTGCGCAGGGTGTCGTCGTCGGTGGCCGCGCTGACTGGAAGGGTGAGCGTCAGCTCCACGTCGTGGGTGACTTCCTCTTCGATCTCCAGGGCCACACGGACTTCAATCTCCGGCTCTGGTTCGGGCAGTTCCTCGGCGGTCAGGCCGTCGACGGGGCGCACCGTCAGGATCGTGTCAGAGGCGATGAGAGTAGGGCCGTCCCAGGAGAAGCCGAGCAGGAGCGCGGTCCAGCCGCTCTGGGCGGCCGGGGCTGCGTCTCGGACGACGGCCAGCGCCGAGTGGGGCAGGACGCGCAACTGGTCGCCGGTCTTCAAGTCCTGTGCGCGGCGGCAGGTTTCGCCTTCGGCATGGTGGCCGAGTGGATGAGTACAGACAGCGGACATAGGTGTCCCCTCTACAGGTGTGGATGGGTCTTCGGTGTGGGGGTCTGCCACGAACCCCAACGAGATAAGGATACCGCATTTAGATCACCGGCGGGAGTGTGATGCGGCGTGTCAGAGACTCAATTTCCGCAGCTCACAACGGCTTTGGTGGGGGTGACGGGCACGGGGCGACGGCGACCTCGGGCCCTCCGCACCAACGGTGCGGAGGCAAGAAGACCGGTGGCGCGGAGCGCGGGCCCAGAGCGCGCAGCGCGCCGGGCCCATCCACCGGGCTTCGCAGCGCGTGAGAGCGCGCAGCGCTCGGTCCGGACGGGCGCGCAGCGCCCGACCGGCACGCGGCCAGGTGGGGACGGCGCGCAGCGACGGCCCCCACCGCCCGACGGCGCGGTCGCCCCGTGCCCGTCACCCCCACCAAAGCTGCGCCCCGGTGCTTCGATTTCTCACGACGTCGCGCGCCGCCACCGACTCGCTCCAGCCCTGAGGCTCGATGGACAGTCGAGTGTCAGTGGGCGGTGGGAGACTGGGCTGATGGCACTCAAGTCACCCACCTTTCTGGACGTGGAAACTCTGCTGTCCCAGGCGGATTACCACGAGATCACCGTTCCTCAGCGGGAGGAGATCGTTGAGAAGACTGTAAAGCGGCGGGCTGGCGGTGGCCGGGCGGGCGTCGGCGGTTTCGGCCTGGACGGAACCGCAGGCAGCGACTTCGAGTATCAGAGGACGTATAGCCTGGAGCCGCGGGAGAAGGCCAGGGTTTCCAAAGTGATCGACTCGCTGATCAGCCAGGGCGCAGTGAAGTTGAATCCCAGTCAGGACACGTGCCTCGCCAAGGACGATCTCGTCGAGATCGAGGGAGAAGCGCGAATCACCGCAGCCAGCCTGGCCGGCAAGATGCTGTTCGCCTTCCGCCGTCTCCTTCTAGCGCAGGATGGGCGCGATCTGGAAAGCCTCTTCGACCTGGATGTGGCAGACCCCCGGTTCGCCGAGGTGATCAAGCAGGTCTACCTGGAGAACGAACTGCTCCCCATTCCCCTCTTGTTGGAACTCTCTGGGACGGCGCTGCCGCAGAAGATCTACATCAACGTGCGCTCCGACCACTTCATCGACGATGCATCGGCCAACCGTGTTGAGGGCGAGATACGCGTCTTGGGTACTGTGACGAAGCTGATCGGCGAGGACAAGTTCTTCAGCGCCGAGCAATGGCTCCTCCACGACTGGGAGTTCCTGATGCGGCGCGTGATGATGACGCAGATCGAAGATTCGATCAGGGAAGCAGCCCAGCAGATGGCACGTATGGGGGTCGATTTGCCCGCCGAGGACGTGCACGCCTACATCGCCGGCCCCGCCATCGTCGTCGACGCGATCGGGCTCTATTAAGGGCCGTCTTGCAAATCTGGGTAAGTTCAGTGGCGGGACGTTGCTCAGAAAGCCTCGATGGAGGCCAGCGACCACTGGGGGCCCGGATCGTGTGAGCACGGCCGGGCTCGCACCATGAGGCGGCGCCGGAGACCGGCATCATCCAGCCCGCGCCACTCGACAGCACGTCTGCTTCTCAGCCGGACGGGTGACGATAGCCGATCCGGGCTACGCCGGCCGACTGCTGCGCGACCGTGCTGGCGCGACCGGTTACAAACCCTCCCGCTACCTGGCGCGTGACGGCCAGTGGGGGCAATTCCCGCGGCCTCCGCCCCGTCTTTGGAACGCACCTCTTACGAGGACCTCGGGAGAGGGGTCCGGTTCCCTATGTCCGGCAGAGGACTCGATCAGGCCGTCATGGCGTGTGAGGGCTGGCGCAGGCGTGCAAGGAGTGCGTCGGCGGCCGCCGTCTTGGAGGCTGTCTTGTTGTTGCCTCGCGCGCTGGCTGTCAGGAGCTGTTCTGTGTCGGCGAGGATGGCGCTGGCGGTGGTGATGAAGGTGGGTTGGTGCGAGGGCCCGCTGCACTGGCATGTCCAGTCCAGGCCCCGGATGTACGCGGCCTGGGCAAGCTCGTGGAGCGTACTGACCGGTGAATGGCCGCGGCGTTGGTCGATGAAGTCGGCGAGGGTGCGCGTGGCGTCCTGTCGCTGCTGCGGGATCGCCGCGGGGATGCGGCCGGAGTCGTCGATACAGATGTTCACGGTCTGTAGCCATTTGCGCAGCACACCGGTGGGGACGCCGAGGATGTCGCCGGTGTCGCGGAGGCTTAGGCCGTTGTCCTGCATGAGTTCCAGGGCACGCTGGAGGGTGGCGGCGTGCTGTGCGAACTCGTCCTCGGCCAGCCCGAGCTGGTGAGCGTGTGCGGTGTGTCCTTGCTGGAGCCGTCGGTGGGAGCTGATGAGGCAGGGCAGTGTGCAGTAGAGGCCCAGGCGCAGGTGCCGTTCCCGGTTGCCGACAGCGCGGTTGAGGACGAGCCAGCCGGCGGGAACGCTGGTTCCCTGTTCTGCTGCGCCGCAGGAACGGCAGGTGTAGCCGCGCTCGGGGCGCTCGTCCTGGGGTTCGGGGGCGTCTGGGGAGCTGGCGGTGGGGTCTACGGCATCCATGAGGTAACTCTCCGTGTTGTCTGATTGCGGAGAGTAGTTTAGGGTCTGCGGACCGTGAGGCCGAGTAGAGCAACAGCGGACTGGATGCGCCTCAGAAATGTGGGGTGGAGCAGGTGAGTTCGGGTTTCCCCCAGTGGCTGCGGCCTGTATTCCTGAACGCGACCGTCGACACCGCGATGGCGGCGGAGGTGACCCGCCGTGCCCGAACCCGTTGCCTCACCGCCACCGAGCTCCGGCTACTGCTTCTGTCCCGCGGCCTGGGCGGGGATGGGCTGGGGGCGGCCCGCCGTGCGGCGCTGTCCTACGTGGCGCGCGAGCAGCATCTGGCAACGTCGATCCTGAGCATGTACGCGCAATCCGTGGGGCTCCCGAATCCCACGGTGGACTTCCGGGCCACCGGGCCGGTGGGCGCTGTACGCCATGAGGCCAGGGCCTCGCTGGCGACCAGTGACCGGACGGTCGCTACCCAGTGGCACCAGGCCGGTACCAAGAAGGCAGCGCAGCAGCAGGCCGAACTGGACCTGCTGACGGAGCTCGCCGGGCTCAGCGAGGAAGCCGCCATCTCTTCATCGGATGAGGGTCCACGTGACGCCGTGCCCCGTGACCCGTACGTGTTCCTCGACAGCGACCAGCTGCTTGACGTGCTTGCCATCACGGCAGGCGGTGATTCGGCCGATCTGATCGCGCACATGGAACTGCGGGCCCGGTCGGGCCTGCTGACCTCGCGGCACCTGCAGCTGCTGCTGTTCTCCCGGAGTACCCCCGCGTGGGAGGCCGCGCGGCTGGCGGCGCTGGATGCCGTGGCCCAGATGCCGGGGGCCGCGGCCAGCCTGGTGCGTGAGCGCGAGCGCGTCTTGGCCGGTGATGGGAGCCGGCGGGCGGCCTGCGGTGAGACGACCGGGGTACCCCGGCCCGGGAGCGCCGAGGACCATGACGCGGCATGCCTGGAGCAGCTCCGGAGCCTTGTGGACTTGTCCGAGCGCCCGGTCGCGGGGCCATCGCCGGAGCCACGGGGCGATCTCGTCACGGTGTTCGGTGGGCAGGATCCCCTGGAGGCCCTGCGGGCGTTCGCCCCGGTCGTCGACCTGGAGTGTCGTCAGGTCACGGCGGGCACTACACCGGTCCGTGTCACCGCGAGCTGCACCTTCCGGGGGCGCACGCTGGCAGCGCCCGGCCAGGGCGCCACGGGCGCCGTGGCCCAACAGCGAGCCGTCCGCGCGCTACTGCTGATCGTCAACGGACTGCTCGTCCAGGCGCCGCACGAGGCCGCCGCGGTGTCGCCGGAGCAGGGCGCGGTGCCCGCCCCGCGCCACAGCGGGCAGGCCCCCACCGTCACCGGCTCCGGGAGCCCGCCCGGTGGGGATGACGGTCCCACGGAAGACGCTGCGGCCGCGCCCCCAGCACACGAGCAGCCGCCTGTCAGCGGTGGCACACCGCGGCCGTCGGCTGCGGTCGTGTCGGCCGAGGCGGTCGCCCAAGCACTGCAGGGCGGGGCGGCTTTGGCTTTCGATGCCTGTGGGCAGATCGGGCAGGCCACGTTCGTGGTCCTGGAGCCCAGCGACTGCGTCGGCGGGGGGCACCTCGCGGTGGAGAGCCGCTCGGTTCTGCTGTCCGGTGGCGAGCTGCGCACGGTGAAGGCTGTGCGCGCCGGTGTTCTGGATGTCGTGCACGCCCTGGCCCAGCCCGCTGCGGACACATGGTCCGCTTCGGCCCGATGGTGGGCGCGACAGGTGCGGCTGGCCCTGACTCTGATCGAGCAGGGGCAGGTGTACCCGGCGCTGGCCGAGGCGGTGGTGCCCCGCTGCGAGCCGACCTGGCGGGTGGGCCCCTGGACGGGAGAACTGCGCGACCACGTGGTGGCCTTGGCCGCGGAACTGTGTCAGCAGCCGCGCTGTCTGTACGCGTGTGACGAGGACGAGGTAGCAGGCGAGCCCGTCGACGAGCTGAGGACGTTCCTGGACGCGGTCGCCGAGCACTTCGTGCCCGCACCGGGCTTTCGCCACCTGCTCGGTGAGATCCCGTTCGCCGCCCGGGTGAGCTATGGACAAAGGCCGTTGGCACTGCAGGAATGGGCCGACCGCCTCGAGGAGGACCTGGACCAGGACGCGCTGCCCACCCTCGTTCTGCGGATCCCGGGGCCGCGCCATGAGCGGGCCCGGCTGCGCGCCACCCTGCAGCTGCGCGCCGGCACCGGCGAGACCGTAGATGCTCTGCGGATCTGGGAGGGCCAGGCGGTCCTGCCCGGCTTCCCCGATCTGCGCCCCCGAGTCGCCCGGCTCCTGCGCCGCGCGGCCCAGACCTTCGCTCCCCTGGGCCCCCTCGGCGCCCAACAGCGTCCCAGCGCCTTCCTGCTGAGCCTGCGCGATGCCGCGGCGCTGCGCGGGAAGGTGGGCCAGGAGCTGGCCGTAGCCGGGATCGACGTCGAGTGGACCGACGACTGGGCCGCCCGCCTCGACAGCCACGTCGTGGTCGGCACCGGATCGCCCAGCCCGGTCGGTGCGGGGCGGGTCGGTCTCGGCGAGATCCTGGACCGCCGCTGGCGGATCGCCGTGGACGGCGTCGCGCTCACAGACGAGGAGATGGACGCCCTGGCCGCCCAGGCCCTGCCCGCAGTCCGCCTCCACAACCGGTGGGTTCTGCTGGACGACAGCGTCCTGGCTCGCCTGCGTGCACGTCGGCTGCCCTCCATCGGCGCCCGTCAGGGCCGCCTGGACGCATTGGCCGGCAGCGTCACCATCGACGGCATCACCTATGCGTGCTCGCCCGCCGACGGCCTGGCCGACTTGATCGAGGAGATCCGCTCGCGCCCCGAGCCCACTCCTTGCGTGCCGACCGCACTGTCCGGCACCACCCTCCACCCCCACCAGCGCAGCGCCGTGAGCTGGCTGCAGCGGCTGACCGAACTCGGCTTCGGCGCCCTGCTCGGTGACGACATGGGGCTGGGCAAGACCATCACGGCGCTGGCCTTCCACCACCTCCGCCAGCCCCTGGACGCAGGGCCGACGCTGGTCGTCTGCCCCAGCGGACTGCTCGACAACTGGCAGCAAGAGATCACCTCCCGCCTCCCCGGCACCCCCGTCGTGCGCTACCACGGCCCGCGCCGCAGTCTCGCCCATGTGCGCAGCGACTCGATCGTGCTGACCAGCTACGCGCTGATGTGCCGGGACAACGCCGAACTGGCCTCCCGAGCCTGGGGACTGGCCATCGCCGACGAAGCACAGAAGATCAAGAATTTCGACACCATCGTCGCCCGCCTCATCCGCCGGCTGCCCGCCGACGCCCGCATCGCACTGACCGGCACCCCCGTGGAGAACGCGGTCGTGGAGGCGTGGGCGATCCTCGACTGGCTGTGCCCCGACCTGATCGCCTCCCGGCGCGACTTCAACGCCCGCTATGCCCGACCTCTCCAGTCCACCGAGCGCGGGCAGGCCGAAGCCGCCCGCCAGCGCCTGCTCCGGCTCATGCAGCCCTTCGTCCTGCGCCGCCTCAAGACCGACCCCGGCATCGACCTCGGCCTGCCCGACAAAACCGAGGTCACCCGCACCGTCCCGCTCTCGGCCGAACAGACCGGCCTGTACGAGGCACTGCTGCGTGACACGCAGCAGCAGCTGCGCGCCTGCCCAGACAGCCCGCGCCGCGGGCAACTCGTCCTGCGCATCATCGACAGCCACCGAAAGATCGCCAACAGCCCCGCCCACTACCTGGGCGAAGACCCCGCCACCGTCACGGCCGACCCCGACGAGGCAGCACGCCGGGCCCCCAAGCTCGCCGCCCTGTACGAACTGCTGGCCGACATCCGGCACCGCGGCGAAAGCGCCCTGGTCTTCACCGCCTACGCCGTAATCGGGGACCTCCTCACGGCCTACCTGACCGCACGCGGGTTCCGCACGCTGCTGCACCACGGCGCGCTCACCCTGCGCCAACGGACAACCGTCCTGGACGCCTTCGGCTCAGGGACGGGCGACGTCCTCGTCCTCACCCTGCACAGCGGGTCCATCGGCTTGAACATCACCCGTGCCAACCACGTCATCCACTACGACCAGCCCTGGAACCCCGCCGTCAGCGCCCAGGCCAACGACCGCGTGCACCGCATCGGCCAGCAGCGCAACGTGAACGTGCACCACCTCATCTCGACCAACAGCATCGAGGAGCGCATGGCCGCCCTCCTGGCCCGCAAACGCCGCCTGGCCCAGACCGTGCTGCCCTCCGGCGAACTGGACTACAGCACCCTCGACGACAGCGAAATCATCGACCTGTGCACGGTGACCCCACACTCATGACCGTCCGCTCCGCCCCGAGCACCGCGCTGTTCGACCGGCCCCTGCCCGAACCGCCCGCCCCCGCCCCCACCAGCACCGACCTCGCCCTCATCGCCCAGGACGCCAGCCGCCGCGCCACCCGCCTCCTGCACAACCACGAGCCCAGCCCCACCGACGCCGTCATCGACCTCGTCCGTCTCCTCCAAGGCTGCACCGACACCGCCCGCGCCCACGCCGCCGCCACCCGCGCGGATCTGCGCCCGGCCGAACTCGGCCGCCTACGCACTGCCTTCACCTACGGCGGCATCCACGGCGTCCACACCGCCCTGCACACCACCCACCCCAGCCCGCACACCATGCAAACGGCAGCCGAGGCCGTCAACCATCACCGGCCTCGTATCGCCGCCGCCCTGCACACCGAGCACAACCACATCACCGACTCCGACACCGGCCTGCAGATCCGCTACGGACCCGACCAGCGCTGGTACCCCTACGTCCACGCCCACAGCACCTGGCAACCCGCCCCTCACCCATCCAAGGACCCCGTCTCCGCATACCGAGCAGCCGCGATGGCCAAACGCAAACGCACCTGACTCCCCGCCAATACACGCCTGGGGCCACCCGCCTTAGAGGACTTCCACCTCCCCCCCCTGATCGCAGCAGCGCAGGGCAGCCGAGCCAGGAGACCCGTATGCCCCTCAACCTCGACACCCCTCTCAGAACACCCCGCCGCCAGGACGCTCTGGCAGCACCGCCGATGCTTTTCACCACGTCCGGCAACTGGAAAGTGCTCACTGCTGACCCGCTGGCCGCCGTGACCGTCGGCGACACCGACTTCACACCGGAATGCGAACGCCTGGGCTACCAGCCATGGGGCAACTTCCCCAACCCAGAACTGGACCCCGAGCTCTGGCTTGAGGTCTACCGCCAGAACTGCCCCACCGCCGACCTACCCATGTTCTGTATCAGCGTGGACACCCACGCCCTCGGCTACGACGTCGTGTACGCCGAGAGCGTGCCCGCGGTCATGACCCTGCTCGCGCAATGGATGCCGGCCGTCCAGGCAGGCATGCTGAACGCGGTAGCCGAACAGCTACATTCGGCCCCGCAAGCCGCGAGGGCAACATCCTGAAGCGCCCCGGCCAAGCTCCTCGCCTTCCCCTGGCGAGCCGGTGGCAGACGATCCGTGAAGGCCGGGCGTCTACGGCAGAGCGGGCGAACAGACCTTGCACGCCCTGTACTTCTTCCCGCCACGCGGGCCCCGGCGGTCGGCACACCAATTCTCCAGCTGTTTCCAGGACATCGGGGTGTACGAGGTTCCGGTCAGGGTTTCTTCGTGGGTATACCACTTGAGCTGGCGGCGGAAGTCATCCTCGTCGCGCGGGGCTTCGAAGGCCGCCGTGCATTCCACATGCGAGCAGGCAGCGGAGTGCACGGCCGACCCGCCGACCTGCCAGGCGTATTCCGGGTTCCTCGCCAGTGCGGCGTTCCGCACCTTTGTGTCGATGATCTGCCGGAGGGCAGGCTCCTTCACCTGACACCGGTCGCAGTCCCCGAAGCACCGATCCTCGGGGGCGTCGGGATAGGGGTCGCACCAGTCGATGACTCGTTGAGCGGTGTCCGCCAACACCTCCCTGACCTGGCGGGCTGAGGTCTTGTCGTTCTCGATCAGCACCAGCAGTTCGATCACGGCGGGCACCTCGATCGAGGTGCCCCACCCTTCTGTCCACCGGCGGTCCTTGGGGTACTCGGCTCCCCACCTCCACTCCACGGCGGGCAGCTCATACCCGTTGATCTTGATGCTCGTATGTGCGTTGCACGGCATGCGGGGTCCCTTGGGTCGTTCACGGCGAGGCACAAGGTGGCAGGTGGTGGTTCCGCGCCGTCAGCGCGGCACGGTCCAGCAGCAGCGGCTGCTCCGTCGTGACTCCGCCGAGATTCACTCAGCCAGGCGTCCGGGCAGCCGCCGCACCGTCCGCGGCGTCGGCGCACTCCGGGTGCTCGCCCCAGGCCCCCGGGGCCACCGTGCGCGGATCGACTGCCTCGCTCGGCGCCCACCGTTCGTACGGGCCGTGCGGCTGCTCGGACCGGTCGTTGCTGTTGATCCAGAAGACCCGCCGCACGTACCTGCCCGGGGCCTCGTCATCATCGGGGGCGTCGCTGCGCAGCACCGAGTAGCCCACGCGGCGTCCCTTGCCGTTCCAGGCGACCGGGCGCCGCCGGGACTTGGCGAAGAACTCGACGGTCTGCCGGACATAGTCGACGCCGTCTACGTCCTCGGTCCAGACGATCCCGTCCTCGTACGCGAGCTCTGAGGGGCACCTACTCGGCTGCAACACGGACACGCTCCGCGTGGGCATCGGCGGCTTCCTTGCCCGATGACGTATGGCACAGGGCATCCACCGCGGCCCCGCAGGTGGTACACGCTGCGCAAGAGGCGAACCAGCGGTGGTCGAGCAGCCGATAGCGCGCGGTGTGCAGCTTGGCCGAGGGCGTTGTGGTGCCGAGCGTCGTGCAGTCCGCGTGAGGATCAGCGGCACAGTAGGAACAGGGCAGAGCACGGGCGTCGCGGTCGCGCTGGGCCTGCTCGGCAGCCCGGGCCTCGTCCTCCTCTTCCCGCTGGCGGCGGGCTTCTTCTTCCTCCAGGAGCCTGGCCCGCCGAAGCCGCTCCCACGATTCAGGGTGGCTGCGGCACGGGCCGTTCACCTTGAGGTTCCACCGGCAGGAGCCGTTCTTGCCGGTCGGCTCACCACAGCGGTTCTTCTCGTTCCCCGGCCC
Organism: Streptomyces sp. NPDC025651; assembly: GCF_055558735.1. Classification (NCBI taxonomy): domain Bacteria; kingdom Bacillati; phylum Actinomycetota; class Actinomycetes; order Kitasatosporales; family Streptomycetaceae; genus Streptomyces; species Streptomyces sp. NPDC025651. The sequence continues at coordinate 112,630 of NZ_JBVHLZ010000021.1, read as the reverse complement.
GTGGTGCGGGCACGGCTCCCTGCTGATGTCGTACTGGCATGGCCTCTTGGTGCTGGCCCCGATGGCACGGCACATCCATGGGGAGACCGATTCTTCCCCCGCGGAGGCCAGTTGCTCCACAAGATCCGCCCACCCGGCGCCCTGGGCTGTGGTGCGCCACCACTGAGGTGACGCGTTCACCGTCACCCAACCTGTGCCATCCACAGAAATACGAGGAGGATCAGGTTGCGCAGGCAGAACCTGAGCCTTAACGGAACGACTCATGTCACTCACTGTAGCCGATGGACGCTTACCGTAATCACTCGGTATGGCGGAGCGGCACTTCACAACGCCGTGGCGGTTCCTCAAGGAGCCGGGGCAATTGGGGAGACCCGCGCCGGTGCGTCGTAGGCCAACGGGCGGACTCGGTCCATGAGGTAGTCGTGCACCGCCTCCGCGTCACCCCGGGTCGGCTGGTCCGCGTAGCGCAGCAGCCGACGGAACGCGGTCATCCGGCTGCCTCCTCGACGGCGGTGCTCGCGATGACGTAGAGGAAACCGGTGAGGTCCATGCCCTGGCCCCTCACGCTTTCCAGCGGAGCGGGGAGAGCGCAGTGTGCGTGCTGCCGAGCGCACCCGTCATGGCTTCGGCACTGCCTTGGGCACGTTGGAGCGCATCGAGCGCGGCGGCGACCTCGGCGGCCCCGTTGCCGCCATCGCCGCTGCGCAAGTGCCCCCGATCCGCAAGTTGTTGAACGAGCAGGCCGATCTGCCCGTAGAGCTGCGGCAGGCACTGGGCGAGTTCCCCCAGGCTCCCAGCGACGATGTACGCGTCGCCGGGGTGCGCCCAGTCGCGATCAGCCTCAAGGTTGCGGGTGAGGCGGGTCAGGGAACGGATTGCCTCGGCCGCGTCGGCGGCGAGTTCGTGGCTCGTCTTGTGGTTGCTCACATTGATCCCCCTCGCTCGGGCAGCCGGGGCACCGCCCCGGCGTCACGTCCGGCTCTTTACGCCTCGGACATGGATGTCTACCGGAGACGCGAGGGGAACGTTCGCCCTTTCCGGAGAAGTTGGCCGGATAGTCAGGACGGCGCGAGGGGAGTAGGCGCTATGGCATCGACCAGCTGCTGCGGCGTCGGCTGCCTGCGTCCCGGGCACAGAACGGCAGCATCCGCGGGCGGGGCACCAGCAGTTTTCGCGATCGGATGACGGCGACTGGGCGCGGTGTACCAGCCATGCCGCTCGTCCCACACCAGCGCCGGCACCGGCGCGTCCGGGGACAACAGCACCGCCGCGGCCACGGCTTCGTCAGCCACGTGGACCATGGTGACGTCCTGCTGCGGGGCCAGTCCTTCCTCGGTCAGCACCTCGGCCACGCCCTGCACATACGGACGCGCCACACGGGCGCGCAGCTCGGTCTGCGCGTAGGCGATCGCGGCACGGTGCACTGCAGAGGGGTAGCCAAGGCGAATCACGGCTTGCTGCAGAGACAGACCCGGCTCACCAGCAACCGCATCGGCGATGCGCTCACCGCGCAGGCGGGGCAGCACCCTTGCGGCAGCCGAGTAGGCGATGCCCAGCTGCTCCTGCACTGTCGCGAGTGTCAATGCCGGATCAGAGTCCAGAAGTTCACCGACTCGTGCATCCAGCTCGTCGCGCGGCACCATGTCACCGCTGCCCTTTGGCCGGTGTGCCGGAACCCGGTCCTGGGCGGAGGCCGGGTCGCGGAAAGCGCGGATGACGCCGCGGGGGCAGTGTTCGACACCCTTCACCTTCACCAGGTGCGGAGCGATCCGCGAATCCTTCTTGTAGGAGTCCCAGGTCTTCGGGGTGACATCGAGGACAGCGGCAGCCTCAGTGCGCTCAAGCAGGTCCTCGTCATCGTCCGTCTGCGGCAGAGAAGGCACCGGCTCGCCGGCGCGGAACGCTGCCGTCTGTTCGCCATCCCAGAGTTTCGTCTTCCCCTCGGGCGCGCTGATCATCGCCGGGAACCCGTCCTGCTCGTACGGCTTCTGGTTGCGGAAGCTGCCGATGGTGAGCTTCATAGCCGCGGCCAGGTCTTGGCTGTTCTGCACGACATCTCGGCGTCCCGCGCGGATCATCACTCACTCCCAGTCAGGTCTGCGCCGGTGGCGAGGCAGCTTCGTGCCGCACACCTACTGTGCGGGATTCGGGGTGGCGAGGAGGACTTCGGCACGGCCGGCACCTACGGCACCATCGAAAGAAGGCTACCGGACTTACATCACCAGCGGCAACGATGGTCCTGGCCCGTGCCGCGCCGCTACACTTGAGCCGATCTATCCCTACGGGTTCTCCCTCAGGGGTGGGTCTTCGGAAAGCCGGCGCCCTTGCCACCCGCCTCAGCGGATTGGGCGCCGGCACTTTTCTGTCTTGATGCCGTACCGAGCGGCGCCTGCGGCACCCCGACCAGTCGCGCCACCCGAAGTCCGCGCCCGCCAAGGCATGATCGGCCGGGACAGCGACACCGAGTCCCTGCTGCTCATCGCGGCCGAAGTGGGCGCCCCGGGATCCTGAACGTGAGCAGAACCTGGCCCGGATCGATCAGCGGATCGCCGACGCAGAGCAGCGAGAGCACCGATCGACCGCCGAGTTAGCGCTCCCGCGGCATTGCCCGGAACTCCTCCACCGCCTCACGCACCGCGGAGGCGCCGCTCCACTCCTCCAGTCGATCGCCCAACGTCCGCGCGCAGTCGACCGCGAGGGTCTTGGCCACGACGACGAGCGCCGTCGGGTCGGCGTACACCGGGAGCTCCAAGTCGCGGGTCGTGCCGGGCAGGCGCCGGCCGCCGCGGCCGATGCGCGCGGCGCGCCATCCGGTGTCGTCGCCCCAGTGCCAGGACACGCCCGCCGTGCTGCGGGTGGGCTCCCAGTCCAGGCGCGCGCACATGCGCTGCTCGGCCGGGCAGGTGGCGTGCTGGCCCGGGTAGGCCGCGCCGTACACCCACAGCCGTGCGGGCCCGACGTCGTGCGCGTCCAGCGCGTGGTCGACGGCGTGGATGTACGGGGCGTGCGGCAACAGGTCTCCCGGACTCATCCGCATCCTCTCCTCCCGATCTGTGGGTGCTATGAGGCTTTGCCGAGCAGGGTCGCCGCGGGCACCACCGCGCCCGCGCCGAACCTCGCGTTGGCGCGGTCGACGGCGCGCTCGGCGAGCAGCCGCGCCTCCCGGGTGCGGTCCAACGAGATCTGGATCGGGGCGTGTTCGGCGTCGACCAGGTCCTCGGCGCGCAGCGTCATGCCGATCAGGCGGGCCCGCTGCAGGCCTGCCGCGTCGATGAGGCGGTAGGCCACCGTACGCAGGTCCATGTCGTGGCCGGAGGCCTCCGGCAGACGGCGCGAGCGCTCCCAGCTCGCCCCGCCCGCGAACCGCAACTGCAAGCTCACGGCGCGCGCCGCCTGGCCGCGGCCGCGCAGGGTGGCGCCGAGCTCGACGACCAGGTCCAAGAGCGTGGCACGGACCCGTGCCCCGTCGAGCTCGTGCCGGTCGAAGCGCCTGCGGGCGGTCGCGGAGGCCGGCAGGTCCTTCGGGGTCACCGGCCTCGGGTCGATACCGCGGGCCCTGTCGGTGGCCTGGCGTCCGGCGCGGCCGCCGAGGATGCGCTGCACCGTGCCCACCGGCACCCCGGCGAGCGCACCCACCGTGTGAATTCCGTAGCCGGTCAGCGCCTCCGCCTGCTTGATCCCCACTCCGTGGAGCGCGGCCACCGGGAGCGGCGCCAGCCACTCCCGCGTCCGGTCCGCTTCGACGACCAGCACGCCACCGGGCCCGGCGATCTGGCCCGAGGCCGTCGCCGCCACCGCCCAGGACACCCCCACCCCGACCCGGAGGTCGACGCCGAGCCGCGCGAGCGCGCGCAACCGCACGACCTCGCCGATCCGGCGGCCGTCCATCCCCAGACACCGGAACGCACCCCGCAGCTCCACCAAGACCGCGCCGGGCGGGATCGCCTGCACCACCGGCGAGATGTCCCGCAGCAGCTCCAGCACCTGCCGGTACACCGGCTCCGGCAGACCTACCGGACAGCGCACATGCATCACGCTCGCCGCCCCTGCCCCACTGCTCCGCTCACCCACCGGCCTCACCTCCACCTCCACCTCCACCTCCACCTCCACCTCCACGGTACCGAACATTTATTCGAACACGCGAGGTGTGCGACGCCCCTCGTCCCACCTCCGCGTCCGGCGGCCAGGGCCTGCAGCGCGCCGCCCCGGGCCCCGCGGCCTAGCATGAAATCCCAGGTCACCAGGGAGGCGCACCATGCCCGACGGCCGACCGCTGTGGAACGGCTTCATCTCCTTCGGGCTCATCAGCATCCCCGCCCGCCTCTACGCCGCAACCGAGTCCAGGACGGTCCCGCTCCACCTCATCCACACCCAGGACGGCGCCCGCGTGCGCTACCGCCGCGTGTGCGAGCTCGACGGCCAGGAGGTGCCCCGGCACGACATCACCCGCGGCTACGAGACCTCCACCGGCAGCATCGTCCCGATCACCGACCAGGACCTCGACACCCTCCCCCTGCCCACCGCGCGCGCCATCGAGCTCGTCGCGGTCGTCCCCGCCCAGACGATCAGCCCCCTGCAGATGGGGCAGGCGTCGTACTTCATCGGCACGGACAGCAGCCCCGCCGCCGCCAAACCGTACGTACTCCTGCGCCAGGCACTCGCCCGCCAGAACGCCGTCGCGATCGTCAAGTACGCGCTGCGCGGCGACCGCGAACGGCTCGGCATGCTCCGCGTCCTGGACGACACCCTCGTCCTCAACGGCCTCCGCTGGAGCGACGAGGTCCGCGACCCCGCCACCACCGTCACGCCCGCCCGGCCCGTCGACGTCGACGAGGACGAGCTGGCGGCCGCGCTCGACCTCATCGAGCAGCTCAGCGCCGACACCCTCGACGACATCCCCGGCCTCACCGACCGCTACCGCCAAGCCCTCGAAGACCTCATCGCCGCCAAGAGCACAGGAAGCACCACGCCCGCCGGCACTGCCCCCGAACCACCCGGCCAGGTCGTCGACCTCATGGCCGCACTCCAGCAATCCGTCACCGACGCCCGCACCCGCCGCGGCGAAGACACCGAGGACGCCGCCGTCCACGAACTCGCCCCCACCCCCAAGAAGAAGACCCCGAGGAAGAGCACCCCGGCGCGCAAAGGGCGCAGCGCATAACGACCACGCCGCTCAGGACTTCTTCTTGCCGCCCCGTCCGGCCTCGACCCGGGCCCGGCACGTCCGGCACAACGGATTGCCGCCCACCCCATACCGGTGAGTCGTCTCGAAACAGATCCGGCACGGTCCCGCCTGGTCAGACGAGTACGACGGAACAACACTGCGCGGAGCCGGGGCGGGAAGGGACATGCACCCAGGATAAGGACCCGGCTGGATCAGACGTTCTATACGTGCGCCACGGCACCGCACCTCACCCCCGTGATCACATCGCAAACGGCAGTAGGACCCACTCCTCCACACGCCGCCCGGACCACGCCCGCCCGGCCCCCGTGTCCACCACCCTCATCAGCCCGTTGGCCCGGCATGGGAACCCTGCTCGACGAGCTGAACGCCGACCTGGAGCTCGACGTCGCCATCATCTGGGTGTGCCGCGCCTGCCCCGTCCAGGGCCGCTACACTCACGCCTCCGTGGACGCCGCCCGGCACGGCGCTGCGGCCCACGCCATCTGGTGGCACCGCGACACACTCGCCCTCACCGACATCGTCCTGCGGCTGATCTCACAGCAGGAAAAGGATCTCCGCGAGCGAGCAGCGAGCCGGGACTCCGGATTCCTCCCCGCCGACGACGAGCAGCACATCCCGCTCGCCCCGCCCCTGGAGCCCCCTGACGAAGTCTGGCTCTCCCCGATCCAGCAGGAGCTGGTCTGCCGCGCCGTCGGCTGCCCCGAGGACGCCCGCCACCGCCGACGCCACCGCGCCACAGGCCAGAGCACACCCCTCGCCTCCTCAACAGCCCCTCAGCCGAACCGCTCACCCAGTGAGCCCGGGCCCCCGCCTCAGCCTCCGCTGGTTCCTCAGCTCACGGCCCTGGGCCCGCCTCCCGATCCGGCCACCTAGCCACGAACCTCCCCAGCGCGGCACGCTGGCGCGCCTCCTCGGCCAGCACCTCCGCGAGCACCCCGCGATCGACATAGGCCTCGACCGCGGCGAGGACCAGACGCTGCAGCTCGGCAGGATCGAGCCCCTCGACCTCCCACTGCACCGGACACTGCGGGTCGTACCCGTGCCTGCGTGCCCACGCGGGCCAGCGCGGATCCGACGCCTTGCCCTCCGTGGGCGGCAACCCGTACACCTCGACCTGCTCCCGGGTCAGCAGCACCCGCTCCACCCGCGCCCAGCACCCCGTCCGAGCCACCCAGTCGCGCTCGACGTCCTCGCCCGAGGCGTCCCAGTCCCCCACATACAGCAGCACCGCCGGGCGCGGATCCGCCGCCGTCCGCTCCCTCACCAGCTGCGCGTACGGCTCACTGGCAAACCCCCGCACCACCAGGACCGGTATCCCCAACTCCTCCAGCCAGAGCGAGAGTTGGGCCTGAAGGGTGTCCTTCTCGCAGCACACGTGCAGTGCCACCGCCTGGCCCCGCGTCCTGTCCAGGCGGAACGACTCCGGCGCCGCGGCGAGCAGCTCGCCGGCATCCGCCCACACCGGCGCCACATGCACCACCCGCGTCGTGTCCACCAGCTCCGGACCCCGCCCCGCCCTCCGCGACACCGCGATCTTCGACGACAACTTCCGGTAGGCCCACGGTCGGTTGGGAATGATCCCCTCCCGCGCAGCCAGCCTGTAGAACAGCTGCCGCAACGTCACCTTCGTGTCGTACTCGTCCGCCACCAACCGGGCCCGCTCCACCACGCGCTCCCACACGATCCCCACACGGATACAAGTACCCGCCCCGCCGCCCGAGCCCGTGGCCAACAGTTGATACCCGGCCGCCATGGCCCGGACCCTGGACTCGGCACCGTGCACGCACCCCACCGATCGGGAACCCCGCGATGAGCCACAGCCCTGAAGACCACCAACCCGCACGCCGCCCCGCACGCCCGCGGCAGCCTCTCCACGACCACCCGGGACCCGCCATGGCCCCGGTGCCCGGCGCCCCGTTCCGAGCCGACCACGAGGCCGACATGAGCCTCGCGGCCGCCCTGCTCGCCGCGAACCTCGCCGACTGCGAGACCTGCCAGAAGAAGCTGACCACGAAGGTCATCCGGGGCGACCTGCTCGTCCTGGCCGCGCTCGCCATCTCCCTGCCTCACCACCCCCCGCACCAAGTCCGCGAGGGCACCCGCGTCATCTACCCCGTGATCCGCACCCGCAGCGGCTTCATGATCCACGGCCTCATCTGCGCCATGCCCCGCCGCCACCGGCTCGACGTCCTCGCCGACACCCTCGACTACTGGCGCACCAAGATCCCCACCGACCCGGTCGGCCTCACCATCGAACTGCCCCCACCCGCCGACCCGGACTCCTTCGACGGATGCATCGAGATCCGCCGGATGGACTCCCCTCCCCGCTAGCCCTCACGCCATCCGCACACGGGCAACCCTTCACCGGCCACCGCCCGATAGAGAAGCATGCGCGCCTGGCTCTCCTCCCCCCTCCCGCCCGCCGTCCTCGTCCTGGCCGAGCTCACCACCCTCGCCCTGCTCGCCACCACCACCGGAACACCCACCACCACACCCCTGTGGACCGCCGCTGCCGGAGCCACCTACGCCATCACGACGCGATGGCACCACCGCCTGAACCCGTCCACGCTCTGGGCCTGCGCACTCATCGGCGCCGCCTGCACCACCACGGCATGGACGTACACCGCCCCCGCCTTGTGAGCAGCTGCGCGAGAACCCCGCACAGGGTCGAATCGCGCTCTGCCAGACTCACCGGCATGGCATCGAACAGCAGCACCGCAAGCAAGGACGCGCGACGCTACGTAGCCCAGGCGATTGCCGAATCCCGTCACCAGACGCCCACCGAACAGCAGATCGCCACCGCTGAACAGATCCTCACGGACATGATCGCTGCCGCAGAGGCACACGGAGTGCCCGCCAGCGAGCTCGGCTACGGAACCCTCCTCGCAGACGACATCCTCGGCATTCTGCGCAAGCGAGCCTGAACGGAAGGGGTCCCCTTCTCACCAGGCTCCGAGCGCGAATACGGGCACGGGCCCGGCACCAGGAACAACCTGGCGCCGGGCCCGTGCCGCCGTGCCGTGGACGTGGGCGCGTCAGACCCGCTTCGTGCAGGTCACCGGAACCTGCCCACCCCGCACCAGACGCCAATCCGACCCCGACTTCCCGCACTTGAAGTAGGAGTCGCCACCGCGGTTGAACGTCGTCACACAGGAACGCACGCGATCCCCACGGTGGAGGTAGTGGTCGACCGGGTCACTCGTCGTCGCCGACGAGGCGCCACCCGACGGCCTGCGCACCGCCACCGCCTTCCCCGTGATCCGATACGTGGCGCACCGCTTCGCCATCGCCGGTGACGCGCTCACCGTGTGCGCAGCGGGGGCCGACACGGGAGCGGCCGAGGCCTGCGGGGCAACCACCGCACCGGCCACCGCGGCGGCCGTCAGAACCATCATGCTGATCATCTTTCGCATACCGGCCCAACCACATGATCCACACCCCCGGACACGGCCCCGCCCCGCCGATCACCCCTGGGAGCGACCCGCCGTCACTCTCCCCGGTGAGCCCACCGGGCGCCCACCCGCACCCGACCCGCCCGTGCACCACCGTGAACCCATGCACCGCCCCCTCGCCGCCGCCGTCCTCGGCGCCATCCTCACCCTGTGCGGATGCATGGCCGTCCCCCACCACCCCACCACCAACCACCCGCCACCAGAACCGAGTTCGGCGACACCCACGCCCCCGAGCCCCACACCGACCCGGACACCCATCCAGCCGCCCGCGCGCGAGGCCCTCGTCGAGATCACCCGCGAAGCCACCACCGCCCCCACCCCTCCGGCCGCCAGCCGCCGACCCACCGCGCCATACACACCCCCGCACACCACACCCTCGCCCCCGCCGCGCCCGGCACCGTCCCAACGACGCCCCGCCGCCCAACGCCCGACGCCGCCCGCGGCCTCCCCCGCACGGCGCCGCACCCCCACCACGAAGCCGGCACCCGCGCGCCACCCCGCCCCCGGCGCGCACGGGTACGGCATGAGCGACCTGTGCGACACCGCCGAGCAGCTCGACATCGACCCCGCCTGGGCCGCCATGTGCCGCAACTCCTACGGAAGTTGACCGTCCCGCACGGCGATCGGGACCACGCCGCCCGTGCAGCACGGTCCCGACCAAGTCATCGCCCCACACCGATGCGCCGCCGGTCAGCGGACGTGGATGTCGAGGCGGAAGTCCGTACCGTCAGTCACCGCCTTAGCGGCCTTGGCCAGTTCGGCCTCGTCCACCGACAGGTCAGCGGCACGGGCCGCCTCCCACACCAGCGGCAGGACCTCCTCGACAGGACGACCCTGATAGCTCTCCCGGATCGCACCGTACTCCCGCTGCCACTTCTCGCCCCGCTCCCGACCGACACCCTCCATCAGCTGCTGCAGCGCAGCCTCGTTGATCCGCACATGGCTCATGACCAGCAATCCTCTCCAACAGGTGATGATCTTTCCTTCTTCATGATTTCTGGTCAGAAGGGCGCAGGCTGCGGCCTATCGGGTGAACTCCGCGGCCCAGGCGCGGCCCGCGCGGGCGCCCTGTTCCCCTGTCCCGCGCGGTCAGCCCCAGGACACGCCCACTGTCGGAGCATGCAAGCCGCCGTGCCGGACCACGCCCTACAGTGCCCTCGGCAAGGCACGTACGCCGCCCGCCGCCGTCGCCCCAGGCCCTCCCACGCTGCCTGGCGGTCGACCACGACGGCAGGGAAGGCTCCTCCAGTCATTGGCAGGGGCGCCGTGGCACCCGGTGTTCGCCATGCCCACCCTTCCGTGGTCGATCCGTCGGGGCGTGGCGTGGGGCCCCGGACTTGGATGACGCGATGGTGAAGAGCGGCTCGAACAGCCTCAAGTCCCGTACCCGCGGCCGCGTCGCGCGCAACGGCACGACCTACCAGCAGGCCCGTGGGACCGCCGGGTCCCAGCAGCAGCCTCAGGTCGTGCAGTTCCTCGGGAAAAGCCCCCACCGGCCCTACTCCGTGGCCGTGCAGGTGGCTGCCGGCTGGGCCGACCAGGGCCTGGAAGTGCTGCTCCTGACCTCCTCAGACGACAACTGTTTGGCGAACCTCCGCTTCGTCAAGAAGAACGGCCGCATGGTCCTAGAGCAGCCCCCTGTCGCGCGAGGGACGCGCCTCGACGTGCTCTGGTCCAACCCGTCCGGGACCGGACGGCTGGTCGAGTACCAGCACCCGTGGGGCAAGATCCCGGTGGACGAGGCCCTCGACGACATGCGGCCCCACTTCGACGTGATCGTCCTCCTCGACGGCGGCGACATGAGCTATCCCTGGGCCGAGGCTCAGTCGTACGTCCTGGTCGCCTACACCGATATGCCCCGCACCCAGACACAACTGACCGCTACAACCGGCGAGTCCGGCACCGAGCAGGCACTGACCCCGCAGCAGAGCGCGGCCATCCTGCGAGACCGCCAACTGCGCTTCTCCTCCCCCTCCTCCACCCTGCGGGAGCGGCTGGTCGGCATGATCGGCGTCAGCACGGACGATCCCGTCACCGCCGATCCGGCATTCGCCCACGCCGTCGCAGCAGACATGGCGGACAGCGGCCTCCCGATCGCGGGCTGGATCACCGGATCCATCACAGTCAGCGCGTTCAGCAACGTCACCCGGCCCTGCGCACCCCCCGACCCGGCCCGGGGCTACCACGACGCCGCAACCACGCTCCTGGAGCTCATGCGCGCAGCCGGGCAGCGATCCAGCCGGGAAACGGCGCCACCGGTACGTCACGCACGATGACGTACCGCCGCCCCTCCACCACCGAACCCGGCCCGACCAGATAGCCGCCACTGCGACGGCCCGGCCCGCGCACATCAATCCCGAGCCCGAGCGGGCTCCGACCGCCGGAGGAGCTCCCGATCGTGCAGTCCGCAGGCACCCGGAAATACACGTGCCGGCCGCCGCTCGGGGTAGCCACGGTCAGCGTCTGGAGCCACGGCTCACCGAGGCGCGCGGCGAGATCGGCGAGCCGGGCCGGACCGTCCACCTCACCGACATCGAGGTCCAGGCCGACGACGCGGGAGGCCCGGCAGCCCACGCCGATGTTGTCGCCCCCGGCGAGCAGCTCGGACAGCGCCGCCTCCTCCCGCGTGGCCAGCCGCTGCCACCCCGCTCGGGCACCCGGCCTCCCGCGGGGATGGGGAACACGGCCAGCCCGAGCCGGACGGCGCGCACCGCGCCCTCGATGACGGCCGCGGAGCTCCCGCCACCTCGTCCTCATCGTCGTAACAGCAGCACTCGCCGTACGGATCAGGCGAAATGATGTCGAGGTGAGGGGGGGCGGACACAGCTACTGGCGGGCGAGGAGCGCCGCGGCCCGCTGATCGAGCATGGCCGCTTCGGGCTTGTTGCGGTGTCGGATGAGGCGGACGCGCATGTCCTGGGCCGCGTCCCGCACGCGTACGGACTTCACGTCGTCCGCGCAGTCGAGGAACTCGCCCCACACTGTGAACGCGCCGTCGAGGTCTCCCTGTTGGAAGTGGATCTCGCCGAGGTTGCCGAGCACGCTTGCGCGGCTGCGGCGCCGGTCCAGGCCGTGGACTTCCAGGGCCTGGTGGAGCTGTTCGCGGGCGCCGGTGAGGTCGCCCATGGTGGCCAGGATCATCCCGGATGCGTGCGCCCACCGTCCGAGGGTGAAGTGCGAGGCCCATGACTGGCCCGGCTCCTCGGTGGCCGTGCGCTCGATGGCGTTCTGCGAGGCCGAGAGCGCTCTGGTGGCGAGCCGGTGCTGGCCATCCAGGGCGGCGGCCTCGGCGTAGGTGGACTGGTAGTAGGCGAGCGCGCGGGGGTTGGCGAGGTCGTGGGCGTGGTGCATGCACCGCTCGGCGAGTGCGAAGGCCTCGGCGCGGTGGCGGGGGCCGAAGCTGATGGAGTGGACCGTCATGCCGCGCAGGGCGGTCGCGGCGAGCTCGGGTTCACCAGATTCGTCAGCGAGGCGGAAGGCGTGCTCGTAGTAGGCGCTGGCCAGCAGCTGCGGTTCGTCGTCATCGCCGTGGCCGCCTTCGTCCTGGTACATCCAGCCGATGAGGTGGGCGAGCTGGGAGGATGCCGCGAACAGCTTGCGGCCGGTGGCCTCGCTGTAGCGTCCATCGAGCCAGGGGCCGGCGGTGTCGGTGAGGTAGGAGACGGCCAGACTGCGAAAGCGGCTTCCGCCGTACTCGGAGGCCAGGTCCCCGAGTGTTTTGACCATGGAGAGGATCGCGTCGACCTCGCCCTGGCCGACGCGTACGGCCGTGGCAGGGGCTCGCTGGACTCGCCGGGTGATGGCCTCGGCGTCGGGGACGCCGAGGAGGGCCAGGCTGGCACCGCTGGAGGCGGTCAGGAAGTTCCGGCGGTCCACGTTGCTCCTCCCGAGAGCCAGCACTGACGCCACGGTATCGACGGGAGCCGCGCAGAGGGCGGGCATATCGCCACCCTGCGGGAATTCCAGGGCCAGGACCTCGACCAGGTAGGGGAGCCAGAAGTCCGGCCGCTTCTCACCGGTCATCAGCTTGTGGGCGTACTGGCGGGTCATGCCGCGCGGCCCCCGTCCGGCCGCGGTGCCCAACGCGCGGGCCAACTTCGATGGCCCCCAGCCGTGCTTTGCGCACGCTTCCTGGATCATCGCCGTGATGCTCTGGGGCTCGTCCATCTGTTCCCTGGCCCCCTCCCGGGGTGACGTCTTCGGGGTGACGCGGGATGACACGGGGTTACACCTTGGCACCTCCCCACGCGCGGCGTCATGGCGTTGACTCAACACCGCGCCACAAGGCGAACAGGCCTTTACAGACGTCGAGTTGGCGCCACGTCAGCCGCCTCCTCCGGTGCCCCGAGCCCGGGGAGGCGGCGCCCAGCCGGGGTCTGACGGGCACCCGGGTCCGTCGGGCACGCGAACCCGGCTCAGGGGCCGCACCGCGCTGTGCGAGCGGTGCGGCCCTCTCCCCCGACGGCCGGGGCTGCGACACGGCCCCACCGGTTCCGCCCCTCGTCGGCGACGGGCCGAACCGCACAGGAGAAGGAGATTCCCCATGCCTGAACTGCCCTTCGGCAGCGGTGACACCCTGGTCCGCTACCGGGTGCTCACCGGCGAGAACGACGACCCCGCGCGCCGCGGCGACAAACAGCCCGTGGCCCGGTCCGAGTGCGCGCTGGTCTGCCCGGACAGGGCCACCATCGAGCGAACCGTCCAGGCCCTGCGCTCCTCCGACGAGCAGCTGCAGCAACGCCCGACCGAGGAGGCGTTCTACGACTGGACCAGCACGTATGTCGAGTTCGACCCGACCCAGAAGGGCGACGGCGGCCGCGTCCTCTTCGGGGTCGCCTGGTACTCCGAGCCGTACTTCACCGAGAAGGCGACCGCGTTCAAGAACGGCATGCACCAGCACATGTTCGCGGCGCTCGGCGTCGCACTGGATGCGATCGAAGTGACCCACTGGCGTGAGGTGGCGCTCGCCTCCTGACGCCCGCACCACGGGGAGGGCCCGGCGGCACCGCCGGGGCCTCCCCCTCTTTCTGCCCACACCACCAAAGGAGACAGACATGCCGGAGAGCGACTCGGAGAGCGACCTCGACCGCCAGGCGGCCCGCTGGGACAAGTGGGCGCCGCACTACGACGAGCTGTCCACCGGCCGCCAGGCCCGCCACGACGCTGAGCGGCTCCACGACCTGGCCCCCGAAGGCCCCGCGCTGGAACTGGGCTGCGGCACCGGACAGATGGCCCTGGAACTGGCCCGCCTGGGCACCACGACGACCGGCCTGGACGCCTCCCCGAAGATGGTGGAGGCCTTCAACGCCAAGGCGGAGGTGTTCGGCGTGGATGCCCGCGCCGAGCTGGGCGACATGACCCGCATCGATCGCGCGGAACGCTTCGCGACGATCTTCGTCGTGGCCTCGACCCTGTTCGCGCTGACCACGCAGGAGGACCAGGTCGCCTGTTTCCGGGCCGCGGCCAGCCACCTGTGCAAGGGCGGGGTGTTCATCGTCGAGGCACGTATCCCGGACTGGCACCCCGGAACCCGGCAGTCCCTGCGCGTGCGCGAGGTGTCCGATACCCACGCGCACTGGACGGCGATGCTGCACGACCCCGTCAGCCAGACCGTGCGCTCGCAGGAGATCCGCGCCGAGGAATCCGGAATGCGGCTGCTGCCCATGGTCACCCGCTACGCGTACCCGGCCGAGCTCGACCTCATGGCCCAGCTCGCCGGACTGCGGCTCGCGTGGCGCTTCGGCAACTGGGAGGGCGCTCCCTTCGATGCCGGCAGTGCGCGGCACGTGACGGTCTACACTTCCCACTCTTCGGACGACCGCTAGCGCACACGCCCCGGACGGACCCTGTGGCCCACTCCCCTCGCACCACCGCACACCAACTGATCACGTCCATCTGGGGAGAGCAGGCCCCCGCCGCGCTGGTCGCCGACCGGCGCGGCACCTGCCTGTGGCGCATCGACACCCGCACCGGCCCCCACGCCCTGAAGATCACCACCGCCTGCGACGACCCCCACGGGCATGTGGACTCCGAGTGCCTCGCCCTGGTCGAGGCCGAACTGCTGCTCGCCCTGGAAGCCGACGCCGTCCTGAGCGGCCTGTACGAAGCCCATGGCGCCCTGCCGGGCAACGAAGGGTCCTGGCTGGCCTTGCGGTGGGTCAGCGGCGATGACGCCGAGGCGGCGTTCGCCAAGCTCCGCACCGCCCCCGACCCGCTCCGGGCCGCCGCGTACGCCGCAGCGATGAGCCGCGCCGTCGCCGACCTCCACGCGGGCGGCTGGCGCCACGGCGACCTTCAGGAAGTGCACTTCATCCTCGGCGACGGCGCGGCCCACCTCCTCGACTTCGCCATGGCCCACACCCCCGACCGCACCGTCGGCGGCGGGCCGGTGATCTACCGCGGCGCGTATGACTGGTTCATGTCCCCCGAACTCGCGCACGCCCGCCTGACCACCACCCCCGCCGACGACCTGCCCCTCACAGCCGCCTCCGAGGTGTGGTCACTGTGCGCGGTGATCTACGCCTGCTGGACCGGCACCTACCCCATCAGCTCCAAGACCACGACACAGACCACCCCCGAGCTCCGCAAAGAGCTCGCCGCCGGGCACGTCAAACCGTGGGAGCAGACAAGGCCCTGGCCGTTCGCCGCGTTCGAGGACGTCATCACCCGGGGCCTGAACACCGAACCGGACCGCAGACCCACCGCCCGCGAACTCCAGCACGCTTTCGAGTCGCTGCTCCCGCACTAGTCAGGGGCTGCGCCGACGCAGCGGGACGACGGTGCGCCGACCCGTGGCGCGTTCCGCAAGTCGATGGATGGGATCGTCGGAGAGCCGGTCGACGAACTCCAGCCAGCTACCCAATCCCCGGTGGTTTCTCCGAGCCGCGAGCCGGGCCTCGCTCCAACGACCGCAGACCCGACTGTATTGGGACTATTGGCGAAGCGGGGTGTCTACGGCTTGCTCTGGCAAAGCACCGTGTCGTCGGCTCCCAGAGCGCGCGCCGGGTCAGATCCGGTGGTGTCAGCACTGGTGTGGGTGTTCTCGTCTGTGGCCTGCGGTGCCTGGGCGGTCCCGGTGGTGCCAGCTGGGTAGAGATCGGCGAGCTTCTGCAGCAGCCGGGCGTACGCCTCGCGTTCCGGTCCTCGCGGCGCTGTGGCGGCCTTGGGGGATTCCCAGCTACTGACCGTGGCCCGGCGCACCTTCAGCGCGTCGGCTACCTCGTCCAGAGTCAGGCCGTGCGCCGTGCGCAGCCGCTTGCGCTCTGCTGGCGGTGGCAGGGGGGAGCGGGATGCGACCAGCGCGTCGACCGCGTCAAACAACTCCGCCAGCTCCGGCATGGCCGCCTCCTGATCCAGAACCCTACTTCCATAGACCGTACACCCGCCCATTGACCGTACATCTCCCGCACAATAGGCGTACGCATACCGTACGATCTTGGATATGAGAGGTGTGACCGCCGGTACGAGCGAGTTCAGGAGTGTGCTGTGAAGGACGAGGACATCACTCCGGTCCGACTGTCCGAGGAGCAGCACCATGAGATCCTCGCGTCCGAGATCCTGCCGAGGTGGACCAGGGGCGCTGCCGCCCAGGAACAGCCGGTGGTGGTACTGGTCGCCGGGGTTCCGGGGAGCGGCAAGTCCACGCTGTGCACGGTGCTCAAGGCATCCCTGGACCGGCGGGGCGGGGCAGTGCTGATCGGCCGCGACCTGTACAAGAGTGCGCACCCGGCCTACCGGACGCTCCTGGAGAGCGATGACCGCACCGCCGGCGTCCGGGTCCGTCCAGACGTGCTGCGCTGGCAAGCCGCAGTGGAGGAGCACGTCCGGTGCCACAGGTTGGATGCGGTGCTGGAGACCCCGCTTGCCGACGTGGCCGAGGCGAGGGCGAGCGCGCATGCCTACCGCGCGGCGGGGTTCCGGATCGAGGTGGTGGTGCTGGCCGCTCCTCAGGCCGTGACGCAGCTGAGCGTGCTGGACCGCTATCTCGCGCAGGTCGCCGAGCAGGGGGTCGGCCGGTACGTCTCCTGGGACAACCACGCCCGATGTGCGGGCGGCTTGCCCGGGGCCGTGGACGTCCTGGAGAGTGAGCGGTTGGTCGACCGGATCATGGTGGTGCGGCGTGATCTCACCGTCCTCTACGACCGCGAACTGACCGATCACGGTTTCGGGCAGGCGGCAGCCAGGGCGTGCCGGGCGCTGGAGGCGGAGCGGGCACGGCCGTGGACGGCGGGCGAGACGTGGCAGTTCCGCCGCCAGACGGCCGAGCTGGAGCGGCAGCTGCACTCGTTGGCGACCGCCCCCACACGGCGCCTGACGGTGGCCGGGGGTGTGGAGCGGGCCCATGCACTGGCCGAGCCGGTACGCCGGATCGCACAGCCGCTGACCGTGCCGCCCGGCGTGGACTACCACCGGCTCTCGGCTGACGAGCACCATTTCATCTTCGATGAGTTGGTTGTACCGATGTACCTGAGCGACATCACACCGCATGAGCAGCCGGTCGTACTGTACGTGATGGGCGCCCAGGGATCAGGGAAGAGCTACACAGCGCGGATGATGCGCCGCGTGCTGCGTGCCCGTCGGCCCGTGCAGATCGACGGCGGCATGTTTAAGGACCTGCACCCCGACTACCGCCGCCTCCTGGAGGAGGAGCCGCGTACGGCCTCGGCCCGGATCCGCCCGGACTACCGGGCCTGGCAGGAGGCAGCCGAGGCCTATGTGCGAGAGCGCCGCGGCGACCTGCTGATCGAGATCGCCCCGGACGGCGTCGACCATTTCCTTGGCGGCGCGCGCCGCCACCACGCAGCGGGCTACCGCGTGGAACTGATCGTGCTGGGGGTGCGCGCCGCCGACAGCCGCATGGGGACGGCGACCCGATGTGCCGAGCTGGCCCGCCTGGGCGGCACACCTCGCTTCACCCAGGCCGCCGCGCACGCTCGCTCCTGCGCCGTGCTCGCCGATGTGGTCCGCGCGGCCGAGCAGGAGCCGGGCGTGGTCGACTCCGTCTCCGTCATCCGCAGGGACTTGACTGCGGTGTACCGCAACTCGCGCACCCTGGGCGGGGCGTGGGCGCGGCCGCCGCAGGGGGGACAGGTCGTCGAGGCGGAGCAGCAGCGCCTCTACACGTCGGCTGAGGCTGTGTGGTTCCTCGCCACACTCCAGCAGGTGCAGGGCGAGCTGCCGCAGTACCGGTCGGATCTGGTCGAGATCGCCGCGATGGCCTGGCCCTTGATGCCCGCCCATCTGCGGCCACGCCCGCTCGCTTCCACGCTCCCCGCCACGGCCCTGCCTGTCCCCTACTGGCCGGTGAGTTCCTTGCGCAGAGCCGCATAGCGGGCTGCGATCTCAGCGACCTGGTGTGCGTCGGGATCGTCCTGGAGGACCTGCTGGTCAGCGGTACACGCCGCCAGGCCCTCCTTAAGCATCGTCAGCCGCTCAGAGGCGGGTGCGACGGCCCGCCGCTCCTTGATCAGTTCTTCGGAGTACCAGCGCCGGACCTCCCGTACCAGCTGGACGGCGGTCTCGGGGCTCACATGTTCTGACTCGGACACGACAGGATCCTTCTCGTTGCCGGCGGATGACGGGTCGTCATTGTCCCTGGCCGAGACGGTGCGCCCCGCCGGGCCGGGGAGCCGGAGGCCTCGCGTACAGGGGGCGCGACCGCGTAGGTTGGGGCAGCTGTTGATCTTTCTTGGGGGTGTCGTGGCGCGGGATCTGCGGACGGTTTTCGGGGCAGGCGACCGGTCCATCGAAGCCGAGGAGGCGTTCACGAACCGACAGTCCCAGTGGCACGCCGTCCTGGCCGCGCTCACCGACCACCTCCAGCACACCGCCAATCCGGCCTTCGACGTCGAGGACCTGACGAGCCCGCGGCACAACGTCCTGGTCGCGCACGGCGTCGGCGGGATCGGCAAGTCCACGCTCTCCCGCAAGATCGAGGCCTCCCTCGCCCACCCCGAGGGCCGCCCTGCCCAGTGGGACGCACCCGCCTGGCCGGCCGAGCGTCTCCTGCCAATCCGGATCGACCTGGCCCGCTCCACCGGCACCGACTTCGAGCGCGTGGTGCTCTCCCTGCGCCTGGCCATCGCCGCCCTCGGGCGCCCGATGCCCGCCTTCGACCTCGCGCTGCGCCGGCACTGGGAGCACAACCACCCCGGCGAGCCGCTGGAGGAGTACCTGCGGCGCGGCGGCCTGATCAGCCGGTTCTCCAACGCCATCAACCTGCCCGCCCAGATACAGTCCGCGCTCGCCGATGCCGCCCAGGCCCTGGCCATGCCCGGCACGGTGGGCGGCGCCGTCTCCCAGCTCACCGGCGCGCTGGTCGGCGCGCTGCGCGAACGCCGCCAGACGGTACGCGCGCTGGCCGGCTGCGCGCGCCTGGCCGACGTCCTGGACGCCGAGCCGGACCTGGAGACCCTCAGCTTCGCCACCCATCTGCTCGCCTGGGACCTGTCCCAACTCCCCCACGACCAGCGGGTGACCCCGGTGGTCCTCTTCGACTCCTTCGAGGAGATCGGGGACCGCATCCACCGGGACTTCGAGCGGCTGCTGCAGCGCATCGTGTGGCTGATGCCCAACGCCCTGTTCGTGATCACCGGCCGCAACCGGCTGCAGTGGGCCGAGGACGGCCTGCACGGGCAGCTCGACTGGAGCGGCCCCACCGCCTGGCCCGGCCTCGCCGGCCACCTGCCCGGCGCCCGCACCCACAGCGGCCCCACCGTGCGGCAGATCCTGATCGGCGACCTCGCGCCCGAGGACTGCGACGACCACCTCGCCCGCCGCCTGGCCCACGGCGGCCAGCCCCTCATCGGCCCCGAGGTACGCCAGGCGATCACCGACCGCTCCCACGGCCTGCCCCTCTACCTGGACCTGGCCGTCCTGCGGTTTCTGGAGATACGCCGCACCGGCCAGACGCCCGTGCCGGACGACTTCGGTGACTTCCCTGCCCTGATCGCCCGCACCGTCAGCGACCTGAGCACCGACGAGCGCCACGTGCTGCGCTCGGTGTCCCTGCTCGACGCCTTCGACGTGCCGCTGGCCACTCAGGTCGCCGGGCTCACCCACGACGCCGCCGCCCTGCGGCTGGCCGAGCGCCCCTTCGTCCTTCAGGATCCGACGGGCCTGTGGCCCTTCCACCTTCACCAGGTCGTGCGCTCCGCGATCCGCAACGCCCCCGACCACAGCGACGACCGCTGGTCCGATGCGGACTGGATGCGGGCCGCGGTCCGCGCCCTGGCCGCGCTCGGCAATGAGTGGGCCAATGGGCCGCGCCGCGACCGGGCCGTGCTGATCGGCTGCCTGCGCCAAGGCCTGCGCCTGGCCGCCGACTTCAACCTGGGTATCACCGGCTGGCTCACCGAGGCTGCCTTCTCCTACGTCGGCGACTCCATCTGGGAACCCCTCGCCCCGCCCACCACCAGCCACGACACCACCACCCCGGCCACGGCGGCCGACGCGCTGGTGGAAACCCTCAGCACGCTCGCCCGCCGCCAGCGCGAACACCGCGCCCGCACCGTCGAGCGGCTCACCACCGTCCTCGACACCGCTCTGCTGCCCTCCGAACTGCACGAGATGGCCCTCTACTACCGGGCCAAGGCCCTGCGCGACATCGGCCGCACCCGCGACTCACGCCACGGCTACCAGCTCGTCGCCGACGCCGGCGGCCGTCTCGCGCCCGCCGCCCGCCGCGGCCTGGCCCAGGCCGCCCGCCTCGACGGTGACTTCCCCACCGCCCTCGCCGCCGCCCAGAGTCTGGGGTGGGAAGGCCGCCACCAGCGCGTCCTGGGCGACCTGTACTGGCTCCAGGGCGACGTCGAGCGCGCGGCCGACGCCTACCTCGCCGGACGACTGGAGGCTGAACAGCACGCCAAGGCCGGGGAGATGGCCCACAACCAGGCCCTGCGCGCGCTCGCCGTCGCGTTCGCCGACCCCCGCGCCGCCGACGACGAACTCGACCTCGCCGAGCAGCTCCTGATCGGCCTCGACCTGCGCGCCACCACCCTCAACGCCGCCATCGCCGCCCTCATCCGCGACGCCGGCGACTCCGCCGTCGACGACCGCGGCCGCGCCCTGCGCGCCGAACTCGACGCGGCCGGTCTCACCTCCACGATGCCCACCCTGGAGGTCGCCCTCGCCTTCCACCAGGCCGTCCTCGACGATCAGGACGCGCTCGCCGCCACCATCAACCGGCTGCGCGAGCAGACCCGGGAGGGGGCGTACGCGTACTACGTCGACATCGCCCACTTCATGGCCGACCGTCCCCTGCCCACCAACCACACACCACCCCACTGGCTCGACGGCGAGCACGCCACCCGCACGCGGTGGCACGAACTTGTCACCGCTCGGCGCACGCTTCTGCACGCCTGACGCTGAGGAGCCGACATTTCGAGGAGCGCCGACGCTCCTGACGGGGAACGAACCGTTCCCCGGGACGCACGTGCGCGTTGAGCCTCGGTGTGTTCGAGTGAGGCCCTCAGACGCAGAGGATCGTCGCCCCTGCCCGGTTCGGATCCCCCCTGCGGCCGATGAAGGCACCCAGTCTGCGTGACCACTGCGGGAAGAGCAGGTGATAATCGACGCATGGCCTTGTCCCCCACCACTCCTGTCCCGAACGCGGCCGAGGTGCTGCGCGCCCGGTACGCGAAGCGTCTGCCCGCGCGCCTGGAGGATCTGGCGGGCCCCGCACACGGCACGGTCGACCTGCCGCTGCACGTGGTCTGGTCAGGGCGTCGGTCCTTCGATGTGGACCGTCCCCGGTCCCGGATGGGCCTGTACCGCACTGTCCTGGCCGAGGGGCAGCGCCAGGACGTGACCGGTTTCCTCAACCGCGACCTGCTCATCGGGCAGTGGCCCGTACTGCGAACTCTGATCAGCAGGCACATCCGCGATGTATGGGAAGACGCCTTCCCGGCGCTGGCCACCGCCCGGACGACCGCTGCATGAACCTGAGCGACCTGCACCGCCGGCTCCTGGCCGACGTTCTCACCATCGGCACGCCCTACCCCCTGGTCATCACCGGCGGCTACGCCGTCCAGGCCCACGGCCTGGTCGACCGCCTCAGCCAGGACCTCGATGTGGCGACCGAGAACCCCGCCCCGATGGACGAGATCATCCGCGCACTCAGCGACGGACTCACGCGGCGAGGATGGGCCGTGCAGCAGATCGAGACCGACCCGCTCTCCGGCCGGCTCATCGTCACCGATTCCAGCACCGGCGAGGAATGCGAGGTCGACGTACTCAAGGAAGCGTTCTGGGCCCCGCCCACCGCCACCGAGCACGGCCCGGTCCTTGCTCTTGACGACGTCATCGGCACCAAAGTCCGTGCCTTGGCCGACCGCGGCGCGGTCCGCGACCTGATCGACGTCCACGCCGCCTCCCGCCACCGCCCCACCATCGAGCTCGAGATGCTCGGCCGCCGCCACGCCCGCACCGAGTTCAGCCTCCACGATCTCCGGGACCGTCTCAGCGGCGCCGAGTGGTGGGACGACGAGGACTTTACCGATTACGGACTGGGCCCCGACGAAGTGGAGGCTTTGCGTACCTGGGCCCTGGCCTGGTCCAGTGACCTCGATGCCCGACTCCACGCCGAGGATGCCTCGGACGACATCTGACCCTCCTGGAGGCGTTGCCCGAGAGGCCAGAGTTACATTCCACCTGGTTCTGCTGGACGGTGGCCGGTCCACAGGCGCCTGCTCAGCGGTGGCGGTCGACAGCACGAGGGGATGAAACACCGGTGATGTTGACGGCTTCACGTCCCGAGGGCGGCACCTGCGTTGACCGTGATCGCGCTGTCCTCCGCCATGGCGGCGTCAACCCGTTCGTGGTGGTAGTCCACCCGGGACCAGCCGCGCCGTCGCAGGCACGGCTGTGAGTGTTCGGCCTGGCACTTGGGGCATGGGTGCGTCAGGGCCCGCGCTGCGTGGTGCGGGTCGGAGATCCAAAGCTGCCTCCGCGCCGCGTCGAGACGCTGCTGCATGGCCTCTTGGGCTCTCTCAAGTCGCCGCTCGGCCTCTTCTTGCTGCTCGACGGCATAGCGTTCACGGGCTTGCTCCGTGCAGTCGGTGAGTGGGTCGTCCAGAACTACGAGCGGCTCATCTCCCATAGCGAGGCCCACATCACCTGGACGTTCATCACCCTCATGGTCCGCCGCCTCACCCGGCCTTCCCGCCCACCCCGTTCGTCACCGCACCCCGTCGAACCGGTGAAAACGGCCGGCAAACCCACACCCATACGCCTGCGGACGCAGAAGCCACAGACGATCCGGCTGGCCCCTACCACCCTGCGCTGATCTCGGAGGCGCGGATCATGTCCCGCCGGGCTGGCCCGGGAGACTCGTAGTTACGCGAGTTCTCCGGGGGCGTACTGCCGCCGGGGCGGTCCGACGCGTTCCAGTTCGGACCGAAGGTATAGGGGCAGGGCGTCGAGAACGGCCTTGGGGAAGAAGGCGGACAGCGGGGCTTCTTCTCTGCGGGGGTAGTAGCCGTGCTGGCGCAGGTACTGCACCAGGTCGTCTTCCGTGAGCTCTGCGCGGACACGGGTGGCGAGTCCGTCAGGTGACTTCACCAGCACGCGTCGTTCATCCAGGTCGTTGTCGTGGTCCACCGTCATCAGGTGGGCGGCCAGTGCCCCCAGCGCCAGGACGGTTCCGTCGGTGGTCTGGTCTTTCCCGTCCGCCACGGTGACCCATACCTTGCCGCGCTTTACCCGGACGTCCCACAGGACGGTCTCTGCTGTCGTCACGATCCGAGCTTAGCCACCCACTCGGCCCCGGCCATCTAGGCACCGAGTGCCGCAGATCACCGGATGTGACACAGCTTCTGATGGGCAACTAGTGCGGGCTGGTCAAGGACTGCCGGATCTGTGCCATGTCCCGGGCCTGCCCTCGGCACCGGCGATCCGCGATGCGCCACACACGCGGGATGCGCCCTATGGCGCCGCACCAGAAACCGCCCGAGAGCCTCGCAGGGCCGCAGCCTGCGCGATCGCCTTCTCATCCGATGGAGTCACCGCCAGTGGTGGCGTCTTGCGCCGCCGCTTCACCGCGAACTTGGATATGTCTGGGCTTGTGAACGCCCGGCCGCGTGACGGAGAGGCCCCCGCAGCTCCTCACCGAAGGACCGGCCAGAAGCATCACCACCTGAACCGACGCCCACCGACACGACCTCACCGCAGCGCCCACCGCCGGGGGCCGGTCCGGCGCGGGATCGACCACGATGCCTCAGGCTGCCCTGGCCCTGACCGAAGACCGCCGCCGTAGCACCGGTGAGTCCCACCAAGCGCTCCACGCACTGCTCACCGAGACTGGCCAGCCGCTGACCATCCCCGCAGCCCGTCACCCGGAACAGGCTCAGCTGGAGACCGCGTTCTTCCTTGCCAGCTGCAGGGTCGGCGGCCTCTCACCACATCCACTGAGTATCGTCCAGGTGCGCCCCGAGGAGGACCAGCTCACCCTTCGGCTCCTCAACGAGCCGTACGTCATCCACCACTTGGCGGACTTCCTCCTCCCCCGTCTCAACACCGACGGCCCCAGCCATCCCCGCGACGGTGTGACCGGCGTGCCCGGGCTGCGCTACCGGCGCGAAGGCGGCAGCATCTGCCTGCACCGCCCCGGCACGTCGGCCCGCATCGTCCTGACCGGTTTCAATCCCCGCTTGTGGGAACGCATCACCGACCGGTTTGCCACCGACTACTACGACCTGCTCCAGGCCGAACCGGATTGGACACCGGCGGAACGGGCCGCCCATGCCGCAGCCGTGGCCTCTCCCTTCGAACCGGCCTCGCTGTTCTCTCCCCTGCTGCGCCGCATCCGTGCGACCGCCGGTCCTGGCCCGGTCAACGGCACCGCCGCGTGGAGCACCAGCGGCGGCTTCCGGCTGGAGACGACCGACGGCCCGCCCTGCCCCGACCTCATCCGGCTTCTCGGTGATGGCCCCACCGGACTGCGCTGGGCAGTAGAGCAGAAGAGCTGCACCTGCCTGTGCGACCACACCCACGCCGACGTGGGATGCAGCATCAACTTCCGGGAGCCCACCACCGGAGGGCTCGTGTACTACTCCAACACGAAGTGGGGCCGCACTCTCGACGCCCGCCGCCGGGAGACCGTCGCCGCGATGAACCGCGCAGCCTTCGCCTGACCTCGCTGGCCGGGGCGGTCAGGGGGCGAGGTCGAGGACCCGGACGGGCTGGCCCTGCCACCGCTGCGGGTCCGTGGTCGCCACGACCGCCCCGTGAACTCGAATGGTCGTTGATCGAGCCCTTGTTTCCGGGGCCGGCCTGCCAGACCCCGCGCGGCGGCCGTCCCGAAGCGCACCTGCGGCGCGAGATCGTCGATGCCCTGCGCTATCTCGTCGACACCGGCAGCAAGGAGTACCCCCGTTCAAGACCGACACGGTTCTCGCCAGGTGCGCACGAGGTAGGTGAGAGTGGCGGTGTCGGTGCCGGTGGCGGCGGCCACGGCGGTGAGCGGGTGGCCCAGGCCGTAGTGGAGGACGGCCACGTCGTACTGCAGCGGCGAGTTGGCGGTCAGCGGCAGTGGGTGGGTGCGGCTGCCGCTGTGGGTGACCAGCTGCTGCCAGGCGTAGGCGGCCGGGTTGGGGCGACTGACGACGTAGGGCCAGTGCGTGACGAGGTGCCCGAAGACGGCGGCGACGGCGTGCTGTGCGGCATGGAGCGTCAGGTGGGCGTGGGCGTAGCCGAGGTAGCAGTCGCGGTGCAGGGTGCAGAACGCCTCGAAGGCGGGCGGGAGGGTGAGCGGGGTGCCTGCGGCGGTTATCGCGTCGGCCGGACGGCAGCGGTGCGCGGAGCGTTGGGCGGGGAGCCGGCCCGGCCGCAGGGGTGCGGCCGGGCCGGGCACGGAGGCCTGGATGGTGGTGGTCATCCGAATGCTCCGGCGGGCAGCGGACTCGCGAAGGTGTCGGTGGTGGAGTGCGGAGCGGGGCTGGCGACCGCCCACAGCGGGCGGATGGTCTCGGGGCGGCCGTGCAGCGCGCTGACCAGGCGGCCCACCGTCTCCCACTCGGGTACGTGGGTGCCCTCCAGGATCGTGTTGATCTCCTCGGTGGACAGGGTGTGGTTCAGGCGTGAACTGAGCTGGCCGGCGCTGGGGTTGGCGTCGGCCAGCAGCAGTCCGCGCAGCGCCGCAACCAGGTTCGTCGGCTCGGCGGGGTGCAGGCCGCGGGCGTCGTTCCACAGCGGGCGGAGGTCGGCCGGGTCGGCGCCGCAGGCCGTGGCGATCACGCGGGTGATCCGCCAGGAGGGCAGGCGGTCGCCGCTCAGCAGGCGGCTGATGTAGGAGCCGGAGACGCCGGCTTCCTTGCCGAGCGCGCGCAGTGTTTTGCCGCTGGTGCGCTGCAGTTGGGACAGCGCCCGCGCCAGCAGCTGTCCGGGGTGTTCCAGGTCCCGGGCAGGGAGCCCGGGATCGGTGACGTCGGTGGTCTCGTCCTTTGGCCCGGGGGCTGCGGTCCGGTGCGGGGGGCGTTGGCGGGGAATGGCCCGCTCCGGCGGGACGGCGGCCGCAGGCGGCTGGCGGCGCTGGGTACGCAGCTGGCGGCGGCGGGCGCAGGTCTCCGCGGACCAGTTGCGGCTGATGTTGTCGGTGCCGGTGTTCAGGGCGCGTCCGATGTCCAGGGCCTTCTTCTTGTGCCCGCGGGCCTGGGCCACGGCTGCGGCGGTCAGATCCTGTACCTCGCGTTCGAACCGGGCGATCTGCGCGAGCGCGTCCAGCGGCTGGTGGGCGGCGATGAGATCCTTGACGTTCTGCAGGTGGTGTACGCAGTCGTCGGCGACCTGTTCGGCGTAGGCGTCGTGGTCGCTCTCGCCCTGCAGGCCGCACAGCTTGCGGTAGGCGCGGCCGCACGCCTCGGAGCAGTACCGCGGCGGCCGTCCGGGGCGGGGCTTGTCGGTCTGCGGGACCGGGTTGGTGCAGGCCGGGTTGGCGCACTCGGGTGCCTGGTCCTTCGGGGTCATGGTGTCTAGTCCCTTTCGGGGGTGTGCTACCGGGAATCACAGGTGGAATTGGGGGGTTCCGCAAGGCGCGGGAGATCGTTCTCCGGGCCTTTCCTGACCGCCGGACAAGGGCCGGGCGGTGCCGCCTGCGGGCGCCGGACCGCGGTCGGCGGCGGCCCGGCGCCCGCAGGCGGGTCAGGTGGCGGAAATGCGCCGGTAGCGCACGTAGGAGTGGCGCAGGGCGAGGACGAGGAACGGCAGCGCGGCGAGCGCGAGTTCACCCGCCTCGGGGCGGAAGACGAGCACGAAGCCCGCGAAGAGCACCGCAAGGAACCCGCCGACCTGCATGTTGACCTGTTGGTCACGCTGCTCGGTGGGTTTACCCCGGGCTGGATGAGGGATGTTACTTTCGGGTCCCCCCAGCCGGACGGTACGCGCCGGTCGGCCTGGAGCGTGGTCGGGAGGCATGACGCCCTCCTAGATCAGTAGATCCGAACAGTTGGCGAGTCAGCCCTGGTTCAGATGTGCCGTCCGGGCCGGGGCTGCTCGTGTGGGCCGAACGTACCGTTCACGCAGACGAGACTCCATCACTACAGTCCGTTAATGGGACACTTGCGGTTGTCTCTCGTTCGCTTTTGCGACTCTGATCGGAAGTTGGCTCGGTTCGGTCACAGTGCGACGCAATGGGTCGCATATATGCATCCGTCACCCGCACGGGTCCGGCGCGAGATCCAGCCATACGCGCACTCCCGCACCACCGCGCGCTCATCGACGCGCTGCTGCTCTCCGGACGGCTTCGGCGCACCACGGTGCACGGCGGCACCGCCCGGCCCGCGCCCCGGCACCCGCTCCCCCGCCGCGTCATCGCTCTTCTGCCAGCGGAAGTCCTTTGGTCTGCAGGGATGCGGCGCCGAACGCGCGGGATCGCAGCGTCTCCAGATCTGACGGCCGCAGCTCACGGGGCGTGCGGGTTGCCCGGCCGGGCGAGGGTGGTGCCCATAGGCACCACCCTCCTTGGGACGGTTGAGGTGAGTAGGGCCCTGAGTCCCTGGACCGCAAGCGGTCCAGGGACTCAGGGCCCGGTGATCCGCTGATCCGCGACGGGGGGCACGGACCAGCGGGGTCTCAAGGTGGCGCTGCGCCGGGCGCCTCAGGGCTGTTGCCGCATCGCTGTGCCCCTGGTGCGCTCCGGGGCAAACGCCCCCCGTCAGCAGGCGGCAACGCGCTCCAGCCAGGCCTGGGCGTCTCGGGCCTCCTGCAGTGAGGGCAGTAGCTCTAGCTGCGTCCACATGCGGTTCAGGTGGTCAAGGCCGCCCTCGGCGACCACCGCGGCCACCCACTTGGTGCCCAAGTCGCAAAGCACACGGGGCAGTTCGTAGTGCGGGCTGTCGGCCGCAATCAGCTCGGTCCGCAGCGGCTCCCCCAGAGGGCCGCTGCGGACCTCCTCGGCGCTGCGCCGGTACTGCTCGCAGAGACTGCCGGACCAGGTGCGGGCGGCGATGGTCTCGGGCCGCACCCGGGCCATCACCTCCCGCGCGCACCACCAGGAATGGCCCGCTTCCGCGAAGGCCACGTATCCGTGTCCGTCCAGGCCGTAGGTGGACCAGGGGAAGGCGGTCGTGCACGCGTGGCTGAACAGGCCGTCACTGGCGTGGTGCCGTGCGAGGTAGGAGAGTTCGTGGGCCGCGAGCATGACGAGGTCCTCCTGGACCATGCCCTGGCGGTGCAGCGAGGCGGGCATGACCAAGACCTGAGGACTGCCGTCGTCGGTCACGATCGTCCGGGACGCATGGCGCTGCCACTCGCGGTCGGCGAGGTCGGCTTCCCGCTGGGCCAGGCAGCTCCACAACTCGCGCTGCTCGTCCTCGCCGGGGCGAAACCATGTCAGATCGTTGGTCAGCACGCGGCGCTGCTCGGCGATGACCGCGAAGACGAACGCGGGCTGGGACTCGAGGCGCACGGTCGCCTTCGCGGGAAGGGACAGTCCTGTGACGTCCTCGACGAGCGGAGCCGCCTGGTGGAAGGCCTCTTCGAGCATCGGGGCGTACGCGGGGTACTCCGTGATGGCCGGGATCAGGGACAGTTCGAGCATCAGAGGGGATCCATCTCCTGGCTGACGGCGGACGGCGCGATCAGGCCCTGGGCCGGCAGGCGGTAGAGGGCGGGGTCCCGGGTACTGAGCTGCTGCTGGTAGTCCAGCGGAAGCCGGATGGCGGCCTCGACTGCAGTGCCCCGGCCCACGGGCCGGCTCGCCCATCGCGTGGCGAGGCCGTCGACGAGAACAAGACCGCGCCCGAACTCGCGGTCAGCGGACGTGAGCGCGAGGGAGGCGAGGCGGGCTTCCAGCGGCGTACGCGGTCGCGGGCCGCGGTCGAGCACACCCACCACGGCCTCGACGACGGTGATCTCCGCCCACACGAAGAGCAGCTTGCTGCTGGTGTGCTGCACCGCGTTGGAGGTGAGCTCGCTGGCGATGATGCGGAGGTTTTCGGCGATCTCCTGGGGGACTTCCTGGTCTCGCAGGGCTTGGTAGACGTTCGTGCGGGCCGCGCGGACGGTGTTCGACATCCCTGGCAGGGTCCAGTTGGCCTGGAACACCGACGTGCCCTTCGGCAGGACTCGGCTGGTCATGCAGGGCCTCCTGAAGAGCTGATGGTGCCGTGCGGGCCGGTGAGGTCGGGGCGTCGGGACCGGGCGAGCGCGACGGCGACGGCTTCGACGAGGTCGTCCGGGTCGGTGAGGACGGGGAATCCCTGGATGGGCGGACAGATCCAGGCCCGGCCTCCGGAGCCGGGACCGGCACCGCAGGTGACCACTTCCGGGGCGGGGCACGTGAGGACCGCGTCCGCTACGGGCCGGGTGCCCGGCAGCAGAGGCCAGCTGGCGGCAGTGCCGATGGGGACGACGAACTCCACCGCTCCGCGCGCCCGGGTGGCCAGGGCCAGGCCGAGGGAGCTGCCCCGATGGGCCAGGATCTGCAGGGCGACCGTGGCCAGGGGAGTCACGATGCGGACGACATCGGCACCCGTGATGCGGACCGGGCCGCACTGACCGGCAGCCCACGCCGCCCGCAGGTGCTCCGGCGGGAGACGCCCCGGGGCCCAGCACTCATCGCTGCTGCGGGATGCCTGGCCAGACGTCCGTTGCCCGTCGCAACCGCTCGGTGCGGCTTCGGCGGCCGCGCGGGCCTTGGGGCTTGACGAGTGCGCAGTCATACGATCGCCTCCACGGTGCCGGGTGCGGCGTGCGCAGTGGCTGCGGCCTGGAGGTATACGGCGAATGTGGGGATCCCGAGCAGCCAGACCCCCAGTGCGATGCGGTCGCCGGCATGCCAGGCGATCTCCTGCTCCGTGCGCACGATGAGCGCGTCGGCCAGGAGGCTCTCAGCTGTCAGCCAGCCGGTACGGCAGCGGCGCGGCGTGTCGAGCGGCGCGCGGTCGTACAGCTCCTGCACGACCGCCCACCGGCGCGGCGCGGCAACGGCGAAGTCGTGGAGGAGTCTCAGTGTTCGCGTCGCAGTCCGCGAGTCGGTGTTGCTGGCGTAGAGCACCACACGGGCCTCGCCCGAGACCGTACCGACGATCTCGGGGTCGGCCCCGGCGGGTGCGGTGGGGATATCAGGCATAGCCCTCAGCTCCAGAGCACGGGGGTGGGGACGTCACGGTTCACGTCGCTGGTCGACTTCGGCCCAGATGAGCGAGGTCCCGGCCTTGTCGACGCTGTGCCCGAAGCGGTTGGCGTGTTCCATGAGGAACCGGAGGATCTCGATCCGGTCGGATTCGCTGAGCGCGGCGGGCACTTCGGCTTCAATGCGGGTTCGCTCGGCTGTCTCGTTCCTGCTCGGGGCCGTGCCGAACCGGGCGGTGAACATTGCGGCGATCGCGGTGGTCGTGGCCTTCGGCGAGCGCACAGTTCTCCCCCACACACGTCGCATCACGTAACGTATTTCTAATGCATTAGATTGAACCTGATGCATTAGCTTGTCAACCGAAACAGGTAATCCCTCCGCCGACCAGTACGGAGTCCGCGCATGGGCATCGACGAGCCACCGCCGCACCAGCAAGTCGCCGACGACCTGCGCCGCCGACTCGCCAACGGCGAATGGGCGAGCGGCGACCGCCTGCCCTCCCGAGCCCAGCTCGCCCAGCACTACAAGGTCGGCACCAACGTCCTGCAGAAAGCGGTGGAACGCCTGATCATCGAAGGGCTCCTGGAAGGGCGCGCCGGATCCGGGACCTACGTCGCCCAGCCGCGCGAGCGGCGCCGCATGGTCCGCTCCCGCCACCGCGAGCACCGCGGCGGCAGCCCCTTCCGTGCCGACATGGCCGAGCTCGGCCGCGTCGGCACCTGGGAGGCCCACTCGCAGGCCCGCACGCCCGCGCCGGAGGGCATCGCCCACCGTCTCGGCATCCAGCCCGGCGACCTGTGCGTGCGTACCAGCTACGAGTTCCTCGCCGACAGCCGCCCCGCACAGCTCTCGGTCAGCTGGGAGCCCATGGCCCTCACCGGCCAGACGCCGATCGTGCTGCCCGAGATGGGGCCGCTCGCAGGCAAAGGCGTGGTGGAGCGGATGCACTCGATCGGCATCGTCATCGCGCACGCCGTAGAAGTCCCGCATCCGGCCCGGGCCACCCAGGAGCAGGCCAACCTGCTCAGCATCAGCCTCGGCGACCTGGTCCTCGCCATCGAGCGCACCTACTACGACACCGACGGCCGCGCCGTGGAAACAGCCGACATCATCGTCCCGGACGTCCACTGGGAAGTGGCCTACGAGTTCCCCGTCAACGCCCCGAAGTCCTGACGCACCACGCCGGGCCCACCGCGAGCAGCTGGCAGGACTACTGCCTGCCCGCGCAAGCTCGTTGGCTGCAGGGGATCCTGCACGCTCCGGAGCACATGCGGTTTTGGTGGGCATCGGAGCGGTCCTTCCGGTGTTCTCGGCGCGCTCCGGGGGCGCGCCGCCGTACGCAGTAAGTAACCGTCGGGACAACCGGGCTGGCCATGACCGAGTGGCAACTTCCTGCGTGCACGCACCCTGTCGAGTTGACTGTTCCTTTACCGATTGAGGGTGGCCCTCCGGTTCTACCGTTGGCCCATGGAGCGCACGCGCAATGAGGCGCTGGTCGGGTGGATGACCGAATTCAAGATGAAGACCCGCGAGCTCGTGGATGCCCTCAACGCCTACATCGGGGATCTCACCGGCCGACAGGGCCTCGTCACGGAACGGACCGTCTTCAAGTGGCGGTCGGGCGACATCCGCTGGCCCCAGACCCTCCAGCGCACCGCGCTCCAGGCCGTCACCGGGAAGACCCCCGCAGAGCTGGGGTTCACCGCGCCCGCACGGCGCACCGCTCGCAGCAAGGAGGTCCCGTCCGTGCACCGCCGCCGCTTCCTCACCACCTCCTCCGGAACGGCCTTGGCCGCAGTCACCCCACAGCCACAGAGCAGAAGGCCAAGCTCACGGGTCGGGATGACCGACGTACAGCGGCTCACAGCGAAGCTGGCGTCCGTCGTGGCGTCCGACGACCGGCACGGCGGCACCGAGAAGGTCGAGGCCCGCGCCCTTCAGCTCGCCCGCCAAACCCTCACTCTCCAGCAACGCGGCACGGCCACCGACCGGGTACGCGGACAGCTCTACTCCCTGGCCTCCGCGTTCACCAGCTCCGCCATGTGGGCCGCCATCGACGGCCGCCGCCTGGAGGCTGCACAGCAGCACATGCAGGAGGCCGTCACCCTCGCCGGGCTCTCCGCCGATCCGGCGATCCAGTTCCGGGTCTGGGGCCACGCCGGGGCCCTCTACCGCTACCGCGGCCAGTACACCGACGCCCTGGCCGCCGACGACGTCGCCCGCTCCAGCAGCATCTACCGCCGCGACCCGCTCTACGCCTCGCTCGCCCACGCCCGCACCGCCGTCCACCACGGCGACCTGCGCGACCGCACAGCGGTGCGCCGCAGCATCGACCATGCTCAAGACGCCCTCGGGCGAGCCGATCTGAACGCGCCGCGGCCGCCGTGGATGCGCTTCTACGATCAGGCCGAGCTGGAACTGCTAGCCCTGATCGCGCACTACGCCCTCGGCTCATGGGTCGACGCGGAAGCCCATGGCCACCGCAACCTCGCACTGCTGCGCCCCGACCTCATCCGCAACCGTGCTCTGGCCCTGGTTCACGTGGCTCGCGCACAGCTGGAACAAGGCGCCCTGGAGGCCGCCGTCGCCTCGGCCCAAGCGATCCCCCACGACGCCTGGCACGGCCGCACCGGGCTCCTACTGCAGAGCTTCACAATTCGCATGACCACCCTGGCCCCCAACAGCGCGGAAACCCGGGCATGGACCAGCTACACCCGAGAGAGGGGCACGATGTGACCGTCCAGCTGCGCCGCTACCGCAACGTCGAGGAGATCCGGCACACCCTCGTGGACATCCACGTCGAGGTCCGGCAAAAAGACTTCGGGCTCGTCGGCACCTTCTACACCGCAGAGGCGTTCAACACCCGGTTGTCCAGTCACAGCTCGGCCCCCGGATGGGAGGCCATCGTCGGGTACGCCGAGGACGGCGAGCCAGCCGGCTTCGCCTACTGCACCCCTCTCAGCCCCACCACACGCTGGTGGTCCGCGATGACCACGGCACTGCCCGACGGCTACACCGACGAGACCGGCGACCGCACGCTCGCGCTGAACGAGATCGTCCTCAGGGCCGCATGGCGCGGCACCGGCCTGGCCCACCGCATGCACGAGGAACTGCTGACCGGCCGCACCGAACAACGCGTCACGCTCCTGGTCAATCCGAAGGCCGGCGAGGGGAAGGTCCAGGCCGTGTACGAGCGATGGGGATACGAGACGATCGGCGAGCAACAGCCGTTCCCGGACTCCCCCGTCTTCGCCGCCATGATGCGCCAACTGCACTGAGCTGACCTCGGCCGCACGGTCCCCACGTCCCTGCGCCGGTCAGCTCACCTTCGGCAGGACGCCCGGCGTCACCGTCTCCAGGCACCAAGACGTACGAGATGCATAGAGCGTTCACGAACCGGGCCCACGTGAGGCCGTCATGGTGGAACCGTTGAACAACGTCACGGCCAGGCCAGGCTGACGGACGCTGCTGTGACGACGTCCGAGGCCTGGCCCTACTACCCGATTTGACGCCCTCACACCCATTCACGGTTGGCACAGCTGCTGACCACGGCCTGGCAGACCGCGAATGAGCGCAAGGTCATCTTGAGTGGCGGTTACGCGCTGCGGCTCATGATCGTGTCGTAGATCTGTTCTGTCTCGGGTTCCATGCCGACGTCGAGCAGCCTATTGACGCTGCGGAGGGCCTCGAATGCGGCGGTGACCCCGGTGTGGTTGTGGGCCTGGTCCTCGATGAGCATCCAGTCCTGGTAGAGGAGTTCGGCGCTGTCATCGACGTCCAAGCCGATGCGTACGGCGCGGCGGGCGGCGTCCAGGTCGGGGCGGGATGCGGTGCGGTGCCAGGTGGCCAGGGTGTGGGCGACGTCGGTGATGCGGACGAGCATTTCCTGTATGCGGGCGGCGGCCCAGGTGATGTCGGCGCCGTCGAAGGGGCGGCCGCGGACGAGTCCGAGTGCGGCCTCCAGGTCGGCGACGCCGCTGGCGGGGCCCTTCAAGAGGCCGTGCGCGGCCAGTTGCTGGAAACGCTGCCAGTCCGAGCGGACCTTGGGTGAGAGCTGATAGAGGCCGTTTCGGGTTTTGGGCAGGTAGAGGTTGCCGTCCGTATCCGCGCCCAGGCGGTTGCGCAGTTCGGAGATGCGGACTTGGAGGGTCTGTTTGCTCCAGGGGGCGGCCGGGTTCATGGCTTCCCGGGCGGTGTCCATGGTGCAGCCGTCCGGCTTGAAGTGCAGGAGGGCGGCGAGCAGGGCGAGTTTGAAGCCGTGCTTGGAGGCCTGGACGCCGGTGACGGTGACCGGCCCGAGCACGCAGACTTCCGGGGCGTTCGGGTCTGCGGGGGCATCGGCGCTCTCGTCCCGCGTGGGGTTCTCCGGCTCGCTGTCCGCGGCTGCCGGCTCCAGGCGAGTCGGGTCTCCACCGTCGTGGTCGCGCTCTGGAGTGTGCTGTGCGGCGAGGGAGGTGAAGGGCGGGGTGGATCCGGGTGAGACGGCCTCGGGGGAGGCGGTCAGTGCGGTGAACGGTGCCTCCGGGATGTCGGGGACAGCTGTCAGTCCGGCGACGTGCGGCTCCGGTCGGGGCCGGTGGGGTACATCGGGTGGAATGAGCGGGCTGGGGGCCACCTTCGTCCAAGGGCCTTCGGCGGGCTGGGGCGGCTGTTCGGCGGTGTGCAGGACCTCGAGGAGCAACTGGTAGTCCTCGTCGGTCAGCGTCTGCAGGATCAGGTCGCTACTCAGGGCCTCGACGTGCTGGGGCTGCCGGGTACCGACGGTCAGGCGCACGGCGTGGGGGAAGGCCTCGCTCGCGCCCTGGGCAGGCAGGACGAGGGCGAGAGGCAGGTCCCCTGCCGCGGCGAGGGCGTCGGCCAGGTGTCGCGCGTCGGCAGGATGGACTTGGGCGGCGCAGAGCAGCAGCCACGGTAGCGGGACCATGTCGTCGTCCGCGTCGTGTGCGTGCTGGTGATGTTCCAGAAGGAGTTCGCCGAGCTCGCTCTGGGCAGCCCGCAGGTGCGGCACGATACGCAAGCGGCCTTGGGGCAGCAGGGCGGGCAGTTCGGTGCCCAGGTCGAGGGTGAGGACCTCGGCATGGTCGCTCCAGGCACTGGTCGCGGCCTCCAGCGCCAGGACACGGGCGGTGTCACGGACAGCCTCGGGCTCTCCGTCGAGCAACAGCACGCGGACAGTCGGCAGGTTGAGGAGGAGGTGGCTCCCGTCCGGATCGCTGCCCAGGGTGACCAGTCCCGGGTAGGGGGCCGGAACGTCTCGGGCTTCGGTGGGGTCCAGGAGAGCTTGTGTCTCATCCAGCTTCCACCGGTGTGCACCGGCTGTGGTGAACGGCGCGAGGGCCTGGCCGGGCGCTGTGTCGGTGTCGAGGAGGAGTTCGACGGTGCGGGAGGTCACGCGCGCCCCACGAATCTGGGGCAGTGCGGTGTGCTGCTCGGTGGCGCCGTGGGCCAGGGTACGCAGCGCCCGGTCCAGGAGGTCCACGCTGCCCGGTTCGCTGCTGGCCCCCAGGACGTGCTCCAGGCGGGCGGGGTGTTCGGGCATGGCGATCGTCTCTCCCGGCCGCCGACGGCGGCGCTGCAGCAGACGTTTGATGCCCACGGCGGCGATCAGGCAGCCCGCCAGGAGCATCCCGATACCTGCGGCGGCGCGTACGCCGACCACTGGCTCGTCGTCCTCCTCTGAGGCCTCGGCGGAGTTCTGCCTCTGCGGTGCCTCGCTCCGATCGGGCTGCGGTTTCACGGGGGCCGTCTGGCTCGGCTCGGGAGTGTTGGGCTGCGAGGGAGGCGTGGAGGCGGACGGCCTTTCCGGCTTTGCCGTGTCGGGAGCGGATGGCGCCGGCTGGTCGCGGCCGTTGTCTTTGGGATCCTCTGGCGGCGCCTTCGAGGTCTGGTCGTCGTTGCCGCCGGGCGGAGCAGTGTCCGGCTTCGCAATCTCAGGCGTCTTGTCGGGCTTCGTGGGCGCGGCGGGTTGCGGGATGTCCAGCTTCAGGCCGACGCGGATGTCGTCCGGGTCGGTGAGCGTGGTCCCGCCGGGCTGCGAGGCGCCACGGTTCGCTTCGAAGATCGCCCGGTATTTTGTGCCGTCGCCCAGCTGCTCCTCGGCGATCTTCCACAGCGTGTCACCGGAGCCGACCGTGGCCTCGGTGTGCTCGCCCTGCGGAGCAGCGGCGGCCCTCTCGGGCGCCGTGGGGGTGGGGATGCGGAGCTGCCAGCCGGGCTGCAGGAAGGCGCTGGCGTGGAAGGTGCTGCCGTCGGCCATGGTGCGGCCTTCGTTCAACGCGGCGATTTCGCGCCAGCGTTCGCCGTCGCCGAGCTGGGTCTCGGCGATGCTCCACAGGCTCTCGGCCGGACGGACATCCCGGACGGTATAGGTGGGGGTTGTGTCGTCGGCAGTGTCGCGCGTGGTGGGCGCCGTCGACTGCTCATCGGGTGTTTGCCGGGCTTGTTCGGGGTGAAGGGTGGCGGTTGCGGCCGGGGCGGCGGTGGCGGGATTGGCCAGGGCGGTGCCGGTGGGCAGCAGCACCAGGATGCTGCCGATCAGGACTGCTGCGAGGCGTTGGGAGGAGCCCAGGCCGCGCGGGGCGCGCCAGGTGTGGCCGCGCAGTTGGGCCGGGATCTCCCGCAGGGTGCAGAAGGTGAACTGTGCCCAGCCGATCCAGGCGATGGCGACGAGGAGCAGCAGGAAGGCGCTGCCGGTGTCCTGCCGGTCGAGGAGGTGGGCCAGGTCGTCGTGGCTGGTGTCCCACACCACGGGGGTGACCTTGATGAGCAGGAGCGGCAGGCCTGCGACGGCGGCCGCCAGGACGGCGAGGCTGGCCAGGGCGCGCAGGACTGCGGTGGGGGTGCGGCCGGGGCCGGTGGGGGCGTGGGTGCGCATCACGGTCCTTCGGGTGTGGTGACGCCGTGCAGGAGGCTGGCCTTGCCGTGGCCGGTCACGCTCAACGAGCCGATGCCCGCGGCCGACAGGAACTTCGTGTCGTAGGTGCCCCGGGTGGTGACCGTCAAGGTCTTGCCGTCGGCGGACACGGTGGCGGTCCCGGCGGTGTCGGCGGCGGACAGGTAGGCCTGGGCGGCGGCTTGGGCGGCCTGCGGGTCGACCGTGACGGCCTTGCCGGGGACGACCTGCCCGAGGTCGATGGCCTGCCCGCCGGCGCGCGCGGCTTCGGTGGCGATGAAGTCGACGCGCTCGACCGCGCGCATTTTGCCGCCGCCGTCGACGGCCAGGCCGATGATGCCGAGCAGCGCGAGGACGCAGATGGCCACGAAGACGGTGACACCGCCCCGGTCATCGAGGCGGCGTGTTCCACGGGTCATGGTCAGCCCCTCTGCCGGTACTGATCAACGACCGACGTCGCGGTCGCTTCCTGCGTCCGGGCACCAGGGACGCCAGGAAGGAGAAGATCCGAGAGATTGACGGTGCAGCGCACGGTCGCGGACACCGTGGCCACCTGACCGATGGGCACGTTCAGGCCGCTGGTGTCGACCGTGACGCTGGTGTTGGCGCAGGTGATGCCCTGGTCGTTCAGGGACTCGGTCGCCGCCGTGCGCGCGGCGTCCTGCGCGGAGGCCACGGTGCGGTGAATGGACGCCTCCCGGGCCGCATCCTGGGCCGCCGCGTCGACCTTGGATCCGGACATGACCAGGCGGCCGCCGGCGATCGCCATGCACAGGAAGACGAGCAGCCCCGGCAGGACGATCGCCGCCTCGATCGCGGCGCTTCCCGCATCACGCGGGGCACAACGGGCTCTGTGGAACACCGACTTCACTCCCCTGGGGCCGTCCAGCGCTCCACCGGCCCGGACGCCGACTGCGTGATACGCAGGCCGGGTACGAGCGGCAGCATCGACTGCGCCGTCCCCGAGACCTGGACCCGGATGCGCTCGCCGGTGCTGCTCGCAGTCGAGACGCTGGCTCCGAGCAGGCTGTCGCCCGCCGTGCGGCTGAGGACTTCGCGGGCGCGCTGCGCCCCGTCGCCGGGTCCGGCCTGGTAGGAGCGGGCCGCGCTGACGCCCTCGCGGGCCGCGGTGAGCGCGATCTCGCGGGCGTAGTACCACATCGAGGCCTGGATCACGGCGACCGTGACGAGCAGGACGAACGGGTAGACGATCGCCATCTGGATGGACGCATCCCCCCGGTCATCCCGCCAGTCGCGGCCGCGTCCCCAGGCCGCGGGCTGCGGTATACGCCGGTGCATCAGATGCCGCTCAGCTTGCCGTTGTACTTGGCGATCACTACCGCGATCGTCCCGGCGATGAGCAGCGCGCCGGTGATGGAGGCCACCCAGATGATGACCGTGGTGATGCTGATGTCGCCCTGGTCCGGGCGCTTGCGGGCCTCCTCCAGCCGGGCCTCGGCGTGGGCGGCGAGCGCGCGCACGGCCTGGTAGGTGCGGAGGGCGGTGTATCTCATCGGGCGTCAGCTCCAAGGTGGGTGGGGATGGGGCGAGGGGACAGAGCCGTCTCTGGCCCCTGAATGGTCACGGGGCGCATGCCTCAGTAGGTGCGCGCCCCGGGCTCTGTGTCAGTCCGATGCTGCCCGGTCCCTGAGGGTCTGCAGCATGGTGGCCATCAGCTGGTCGCGGTCGGCGGCCGTGGTCTGTCGCAGAGCCGTGATCAGCTCATCGGCGGCTGCATCCACGTCCCCGGTGACGAACGCGGCGTTACTGCGGTCGATGGCAGCTTGAGCGCCCACGGGACGATCACTGTTGTTGGTCATCTGTCTCCCTGTCCTGGGCTGCTTCAGGTGGTCAGCATGCGGATGACTGCGGGGAACGCCATCAACAACATGACCTGGACGGCGAGGAGTGCGCCGGGGGCGGTCATCTTCTCGCTGGCGGCGTTCGCCTCCGCGGTCTGCGCGGCGAGGAGTTCGGGGTTGAGGGCGGCGCTGCGCGCCCGCAGTTGCTTGTAGACGGCGGCGCCGTCGGTGGACGAGCCGCGCATGATCTCGGCGATGTCGCCCAGGACGGGCAGGTCGTACTCGTCGCGCAGGTCGGTCAGCGCCTGCCACGGCGGGATCTTCTCCAGCCGTGCCCGCGACAGGGCGCCCTGGACGTAGACGAAGGGCCAGCCGCGGCCGACCTCGGCAGCCTTCTCCAGGGCCGTGGTGGGCCCAGCGTCCGAGGCCCGCTTCAGGGCGACGAGTTCGAGGTAGGCGGCCATCGCGTGGGCGAACTCCTCGCGGGCCCGCTTGGCCTGGTCGCGCACCGACAGGTCCGGGGTGATCCACAGCAGTCCGGCCACGAGCAGCCCGACCAAGGCGGGCACGTACAACGGCACAGCGATGCCCGCGATGATCCAGGGGATGGTGACCAGGACCGGGCACAGCAGCCCGAGCGCGGCCAGCGAGGTTTTCAGCAGCATGAAACGGCCCGGCCCCTGGCCCAGCAGGGCCAGGTTCTGGGTCGGGATCCGCACGCCGGGCAGGCGCTCCAGGCGGGCCAGCAGCCAGCGGCCCCATACCTCGTCGCGGTCCAGGACCGGCTCGGCACCCGCAGCCAGAGCGCTCTGGTCGGTGCGCTGCAGGGCGGCGGCCAAGGCGGGCTGCGGGCGCAGCAGTTCGCGGGTGAGCAGCGCGATCCCGCCGCCGACCGCGGCGCCGGTCAGGATCATGGGCGTGAGGTTCATGCGGCCGCCTTCTCGTGCTCGGGCGCCGTGGCGGGGGCGGGCAGGCGCACGGTGCTGCGCGTATCGCGGCTGAGGAAGCGCGGAATGCGCCGGTAGTGGGCCAGGTGCCGCATCAGCGCGAGCGTGCCGACGAACCCGGCCGTCAGCAGGGCCAGCACCAGCTGACCGAGCAGCGTCGAGTACGGGGCGGTGTAGGAGGGGACGAAGAACCCGGCGACGATCACGCCGAGGGTGATCAGGGTCATCCACCGGGTGGTGGTGCGGGGCTTCTCGCGGGCCGCTTCCGTGTCGCGTTTCTGGGTGACCTCGGCGCGGACCGTGGCGGCCAGGTCCTCCAGGGCCTGGGCCAGTCCGGGGCCGCGGTCGGCGACGGACAGGATGAGCGCCGCGACGATCTTGTCAGCGGTGATGTCGTCGAGCTCGTCACCGAACGCGCGCAGGGCCTCTTCGGGCCGCCATCCCATGTTCAGCCGGTCCGCGAGGGTGCCAATCTGCTCGGTGAGTTCCTCCGGGGCACCCTTCCGACTGGTGATCATCGCCTGTTCCAGGCCCATGCCCAGCCGCAGCAGTCCGGCCAGGCGCTGGGTCCATTCGCTCAGGCCCTCCAGCTGGCTGATGCGTGCCTTCGTGGCGTGGGCCGGAGCCAGGAGGGCGGGCACGCCGATGACCGCCGTGCCGATCAGGAGCCCGGCCACGAAGTTCCCGGTGACGATCCAGATGCCCAGCCACAGCACGACCGCCGCCACCGCCTGCGTCCGGCGCCGCATCCTCGCCTCCTGCGACCCCGCGCTCCACGCCGCAAGGCTCCGGGCGGGCCAGCTGGCGCGCCGGTCCCGTACCGGCTCGGTGGTGCCCACCACGCCCCAGACCAGAGCAGACAGTCCGGCCATGAGCGTCATGCCGCTGAGCAGGGCCCACAGCATCGTCACGCGCTGCTCACCACCTTCAGCGGCAGCGGCAGCGCCCACTGCCCATAGGTGTGCTGCAGCAGCTCAGAGTTGAAGCCGACGCGGCGCAGCTCGTCGATGCACTCGGGGTGCGTGCCGGTGGGCACGGCCCGCTCCTCGCCGATCTTTTGGTTGGGGGCGAAGATGTCGTTGGTGGCCGGGCGGCCCGACTCCCCGACCCCGGTGATCTCCACGATGTGGGAGACGAACCGGTGCCGCCTGCCGCCGATCTTCGTCTCGTCGATCATCGAGACGAAGACGATGAAGTCCAGGCCGTTGGCGATCTGCCGGTAGGCGAGTTGTTCGGACAGGTTGCCCTGGGCGAGCGCGTAGAGCTCGGCGATCCGGTCGAAGACGATGTCGGGGCGGCGCGCGTGGATGGTGCACAGGTTGCCGCCCGCCCCGTTGGTCAACGCCTGCATCATGGCGACGACTTCGGGGCCGCGGACCTCGCCGACGACCATGCGCTCCAGGGACATGCGCAGCGCAGGGTGCATCAGGTCCAACAGCGTGACCTCGCCCGCGCTGCGGCCATTGGCGCCGACTTCGCCGTTGCCCTCGCGGGCCACCAGGGAAATCGCCTGGCGGTGGTGCCCGTTCTGGTGGGCGAAGAGCTCGTCCTCGGTCTGGATGGTGGCGAACCGCTCCTCCGGGTCGAGTTCCTTGAGCAGTGAGCGCAGCAGGGAGGTCTTGCCGGCTTTCTGCTTCCCGGCAATGATCACGTTCTTCTCGGCCTTCACGCAGGCCCGCAGGAACTCGGCCAGGATCGGGTCGATCGTGCCGAG
Source organism: Streptomyces sp. NPDC025651 (assembly GCF_055558735.1). Lineage (NCBI taxonomy): Bacteria > Bacillati > Actinomycetota > Actinomycetes > Kitasatosporales > Streptomycetaceae > Streptomyces > Streptomyces sp. NPDC025651. Next base: position 71,070 of record NZ_JBVHLZ010000021.1, on the reverse strand, counting down.
CTCGATCATGCCGTCCAGGTCCGCGTCCTGGACCCGGTGACGGCGGATCACCGCGTACGTCATCGGGCTCACATCCGTGATGGCCTGCAGCCGCGAGCCGTCCTTCAGGGAGAGCGCGAGCAGCGGGCTCGCGGTGGAGATCGTCCGCTCGCCGTGGCCGGAGTCGCGGGCGAGCTCGCGCAGCAGCTCCAGGAGCTCCTCCTCGGAGTCGGCGATCGCACCGACCTTGCGGCGCTCGCCGTCGCCGTAGTCGAGCCACACGTCATCGGGCCCGTTGATGAAGATGTCCTCGACCCGCGGGTCGTCGAGGTAGGGCTGCAGCCGGCCCGCGCGGAACAGCAGGTCGTACACCAGGCGCCGCAGCGCGTCGTCCTCGGCCGCGGTCGGGCTGATCCCCCGCTCGGCGGCCGCGGCGTTCGACCACAGCGCCACCTGCTCATTGATCCAGCCCAGGCAGCGCTGTTCCTCACTGGCCCGATCCAGCGTCGGCTCGGACTTGAGGAGTTCCTCCCGCTTCCGGGCGACCTGCGTCTTGATGGCCTGGGCCACCTTGTAGTCCGGGACGATCTGCGGCACCCCGGTGCTGGGGGCGGGCACGCTCGTGGCCGAAACGGCGGCCGCGCGGCCGTTCACCTGCGCCTGCAGCCGTGCGCTCAGCGCGGGAGTGCCTGGCTGTGGGCGCACCGTCGGATCGTCGTGTACCGGCTTACCGCGCATGGGCCGCCACCTCCCCCGGGCCGTTGCGGGGATCGAGTCGGGCGCGGCGCAGCGCGGCCCGCTGCTCCAGGACCGTGCTCGCCGAGCGGGCCGCCTTCATCAGGGCGGACTTGGTGAAATGACGGGGCTGCTCGACCCCGTCCGACAGCACCTTCGCCTCCCGGGGCGCATATGGCAACGTGGCCACCACCGGGACCTTCAGCAGCCGCTGCACCTCCCCCGCCGGATACGGGCCCTCCTCGATCATCAGCACGCCGACGTTGCCGACCTTCTCCTCCAGCGCCTCCACCCGCGACTGCGCCGCCTGTACGGAGCGCAGCGTGTTGCGCACCACGACGAGCAGCGCGTCCGCGCGCTGCGCGAGCACCGCCGAGGGACCGAACGCGCCGCTGCGGCCGAGGTCGATCAGCACGTCATGGTTGTCCACGGACTGATTCCCGATCTCGTTAAACAGCCGGGAGAGGAGCTTCCACGCCGGACCGAGCCCGGCCGACTGGGCGGGATCGGTTACACCGGGCAGGATCACGCGGTTCCGCGGCGACTCCGTGCCGTCCTCGGCACTCACATCGATCAGCTGCCGCCAGAACGCTTCGACCAGCTCGCCCTTACGCGAGGCCACGGCCAGGTTCCGCAGCCCGTAGCGGTCACCGACACTGCCCTGCAGCAGCCCGTACAGGACGGCGCTGCCGTCCGGGTCGCACTCGGCGAGCACCATCCGGCGCCCCGGCTGCAGCGGCCAGGACAGCAACAGGGCCAGCGCGCTCGTCGTCACCCCCGGCGACCCGCTGCACCCGGCAAGCGCAATCACACTCACTTCGGGCCGCCCGGCGCATCGAGCACGAGCCGCACGGTCTCGGAGGAGACCCACGCGGCCAGCCGCGGGGCCTGATCGGCCTTGGCGGCGACGTCGACAACGACCACCCCGGTCCCCGGAGCCGCCTTGCCCGCCTTGACCACCCGGGCCGACACCGATTCCGGCATCTGGGACTCCTTCGCCGGCACCTCCTCGCCCTGGGCCGGAACATGCACCAGGCGGACCTTTTGCCCGGGTGCCAGCGCGGTGGCGGGCACCTGCTCGGGCTTCAGGCCGATCGGCACCACCTGTTCCCCGGCCCTCACCAGCGAACGGGACGTCACCTGCGAGGGGGCAAGCAGCGATCCGGGCCGCAGCTGCACCGCGGCTCGCTTGCCGACCACCTCGTCGCGCTCATCCACCGTCACGGCCTTGACTGCCGGGTCCAGCGCCATGGACGCCTGCCCCAGGTCCGCCTCGGTGATCACCTCGCCGACCTGGACGTCCCGCGTCACCGTGACGACCTCGGTGCGGTGGCCGGTCTGCAGGACCAGGACCACAACGCCCGCGCCGCCCGCGGCGATCAGCGCCAGAGACAGGGCGATCAGCCCTGGCCTGCGGCGGCGTGCGGAGACCCGCGGAGGCGCAACCGGTGCGGCAGGCTGCCCCTGCGCCGGGATGCCGTTCACGGCAGGCCCTGCGGGGGCTTTCGTCTTGCTCACGTTCCATCCCTTTCCGGGCTAGCCGACGACCTGTACTTCACCGACCGCCACCTGAGCCTGACTCTGACGGACCTCGGTCAACTCGCCCGACTCACCGCCATCGCCGGTGACTTGCCAGTCGATCGCCCACGTCGAAGTGGCCGTCAGCGCGAACTTGCCGCCCGCGGCCTTCGCCGAGGTCTTGGTGTAGCGGTGACCGCAGGTCGGCGACTCCCGCCCGCCATACGACTCCTTGTAGGGCGTCCCCGGACCGGCACACGTCACCGTGGCGCCGTCCCCCATCCGCCAAACGATCTTCTTGACCTTCGCGGTCGCCGTGACCGTCACCCCGCCCGCCGTCGCCGTCGCCGTATTCGGCCCGAACGTCGTCGGCGTCTTGTTCACCCACAACCACATGGGCACCCCCACGACGTACTTCCCAGCCGCACGCGGACTCGCGATATCGGGGCCAACGAGCTTCATCTGGTCCACGGCTTGTTGTGCAACGACTGCCGGGTCAATCTGAGGAGGCTCTTCGCCGTCTTCGATCGCCAGGCCAACGGTCGAGCCGTTCCGGCCGTCCTCTCCCTTGCAGGTTCGTGTGTACGCGGTCTTGCCTTTCCCCGGGTACCACGTGCTACCTGGCGGCGGCTGCTCTTCCAGACGCTCCACCACACACTCGGGAGGTTTGCCGCCGCGAGCGTGGCTTTGCCGACCGGCACCGTCCCCTCCGCTCGGCGGTTTGCTGTCCGTGCTGGCCTCGCACCTGATGACGAGACCGACGGACGAACAGCCGCCGCCTTCGACGGGCTGGGCAGTAGCCGCAGTAGGCAGCAGAGTGAGTACGGCCGCTGCGCCGAGGAAAGCCGTCAGCAGGCGTGGTCCTGCGGCTTGGCGTCGATGATCTTCCACTGCTTCCCCCACTTCTCGGCTTGGACCTTCATGACGTAGCTCTTCAGCCTGTCCTCAGGCATCGGGACGGCCTTGCCGGACTTGCGATAGACGTACTTCCAGTCAGTGACGTCCAGACAGTCGGTCAACTCTGCCCATGGCACCTTCTTGTCCGGCTTGATCTCGGTCACCTTGACCTGATGGCCGGGAGCCCCAGCGGCGACGATTCCCTTTGCTTTGAGGCCCTTGAGATCGTTCTTCGTCTGCGCCCAGGCACCCGCCACGCTGTACGTCGACAGCTTGGTTCCCTCCGGATCTGCCTTGGCATAGGCCTTCACCTGCTCGTCCCACATGCGGGAGTAGGCCTCCGTCACTGCCTTCTTCTCGGCATCCTCGGGGTCAGGCGCAGCCGTCGGAGGCGTGCTCTCCTCTATTGCGCTGGACGCCTTCGGCGTGGGTTCCGCAGCCTCGTCCGACTTGTCGTCATCACCTGAGGAACTGCACGCCGTCAGGACCAGAAGGGCGATCAGAGCAACGCCTGACGCAGCGAGCCGGTTTCGGTAGCGAATGGCGGCATAGGCCGTCGGTCCATCGGCGCGCTTCACGATGCCTCCCCGTAGGTTGGTGCTAGCGAGTCGTGTGTGTGGGCATACCGCGTAGCGCTGGGCGCTCGACGCAGCGTGGTCAAGCTGGGAAAACACAGATGTGTAGTCGTGAGATTACGGTCCGGGCAGCTAAATTCCCAGCGGCTACTGGGTTTTAACTCCTGACACTTGGGACGATCCAGGTCACAGAGTTGCCGAAGTAGGCGCCGAAATCGACAAGTTGCTCTGTGCCTATGCACAGATCCCTGTCATCGCCCCGGTGTTGGCCGCTCCTCATGCCGTGGGGGACGGCAGTCACTCGGGCTCCAATGTGTTGACGATCGGTCGAGCGAAGACCGGGCAGCAGCAGAAGGCGGCCCGCCCCTGGGGATGGACTGGCCGTCTGCGGGTTCGTTCCTCGCTCGTTTGAAGATGGGCCTCTTCCGTCCCTGTTGCCCTCGGTCTCGCGTGTTGGGGGCGGCCGAGGGCTCGGTAGGTCCATCTGGCCTGACGCCAGGTGTTGGCGTTGACGGTGCCGCGGCCGTCGATCTCAACCGCGCGCTGCACACCATCGTGCTCTCCCGGCTGCAGCACCACGCCCCGACCAAGGCATACCCGAGCGGCGCACCGGCGAGGGCAAGACCAGCCGCGAGATCAAACGCTGCCTGAAGTGGGCAGTCGCCCGGCAGATCTTGCTCGGGTGACGAGCAGGTTCGAGTCGGGGTCGCTGAACTGAGGCCACTCGGTGAGGTGCAGCAGCAGGTCGGCGTCCTGGACAGCGGTGACGGGACCGTCGATGTAATCGTGGCCGAGGCGGAGGACTTACACGGCCCCTATCCCCTGGCGACATGAGCCCGCCGCGCGCGAGTTCATCCAGCAGACCCGTAGGGAACTTGGTGTCACTGCCTGAGAAGTGGCCAGCCAGCTGGTTCTGGCACGGCGGCTCATGTACGTGAGGTCAATGAGTACCGCTCCTGAGAGCGGTACTCATTGACCTCACGTACATGAGCCGTGCTTCGTGGGACCGATCAGGTTGCCCGGCGCAGGGGGATGACGACGTCCTCGCCGGTGGCCTTGGGGCTGAGTCGGTAGTAACTGATGTGGGCGAGCCGTTCAGATTCCTCAAGCCAGCCGGTCTCGACGACCTGGCGCCGGGTGCGGGAGAACACGGTTGGGGACATGCCGACGAGCTTCGCCAGATTCGCGCCGGTCTCAATGACGGCGCCGGCCCGGTCGGTGGGGTGCATCGCGTAGAGCATCACGACCAGGCGCTGGTTGGCGGTCATACCGGAGGTGCGGTGGAGGACGTCCAGGAGCTTCTGCTTGTCGTCGTTGTTCACTGGGCCTCCCACATTGCAGGGGTCGTGTTGTCGAAGCCGGGGATGTCTGGCGGGTTGCAGGTCTTGATTGCTTCCCGCTGCTCGATCCCGGGTCCGTGATAAGCAATGTACGGGCTGATCCGGTAGAGCTTGTAGTTGCCGATGCGTCCGCGCTCGACCAGGATGCGCCTCTTGAGCAGCTTCCGGTTGATCTTGCCGACAGCATCGGCGGTCATCCCGACACGCCTGGCGATGTCCGCGCCGGTGGCCCTGAGCGGCGCCATGCCTTCAGGGGAGACACCGATCCACCAGAGCACCAGGAACTTCTGGCTCGGCGTGAACTCCTTGCTCTCCGTGATCGCTTCCACCCTGGCCTTGTCGACCTGCGTGTGACCGCCGGAGAAGGCGTAGGGCGCATATGGGACGGCTTCGCCGGTATCGGCGTCCACCAGTCTGCGTACTGCTCCCAACGGGCCCTCCATCACTGGGCGTTGCCCCGGTGCTCATTCATCACGGCCTCGAGGCTGACCTGATGAACTTAACGTACATGAGCATGGAGTTCATGAACCACGCTCCCAGGGCGTGTCGCTGAACGCAGAGTCGATCAACCACAGCACTGATCACCTGCCAGAGATGGCGTCTACTCATGAACGTGACGTGCATCTACTCCGGTTCAGAAACAGTGGTCCCAGATCCCTCAGCATGAGCACCACGGTTCCCAGATCCGAGTGCCCTGCTCTGGTAAACCTGGTGCACGATGTGCCGATCTGGGTGCAAGATCGGCAGAACCGCATAGGGAACATCGTTCTCGCAGGTCAGAGCCCGATCAGCGGTTGCGCCCTCTTATGCAGTAAGGGACATGTCTTCCACAGCCGCGCCGCCAATGGACGCCGTCCCTCATCCGCCCACCGGGCAAAGCTCAGGCCAGTTCTCCCCTACAGCGCATCCTTGCCCACGGTTCCACCTTCTGGTCGGCTGCAGGCTCTCCGTCACTCCCCCGTCCTCAGCCCACGAAAGCACGCCACGACGCGGCCGCAGCCGACCAGTTGCCCGCCACGTGTGTCTCGATCAGCCCAGGATGTCCCTGACCACGCTGTTCCATTAATTCCCCGGTCCTCCCGCAGCCGCCCCTTCACCGGCACACCCCGTCGGTGCACCGCAGGCCCCCAGGGCCGAGGATGTGCCGACCCTCGGGCGCGAAGAGCGCGAGCGCGACTGCCGTCCTTCATCCGGGGTTACTGCTCTGGCTCCCACTCGTGATCATGGAGGGCGAGGAGGATCTGAGCAGGGCGACCATCCTGCGGTTGGCCTGCCGGGTCAGTTCCGGCCCAGACCAGTTGGACGCGGACGCGGCCCGGGCGGTCGTCGATGCTGCGGGCGATCCCGGCCTGGATGCGTATGTCCCGGTAGGGGGCGCGCAGCGGCTCCTTGGGGAAATAGCTGGGCCACTGCTCGCGTCCCTTGCCGGTGACGTCGGCGCGCAGGATCCGGGAGCCGAGGGCGACGAGCCGCTTCTCCTGGGTGCGGGGCAGGTTGGCCGGTGAGGTGCGGTCCATGAGCCGTTGGACCGCGTGGTCTCCGGCCGGGCCCTCTCCGGGAACCGGGACGTCGGCCGGGTCCGCCGGCGGCGGTACGGAGCTGGGTGGGGGGCGGGTGTCGGGTGCGGCGCTGCGCCGCTGCTCGGGTTCGGGGCGGACAGTGGCGCTGGGCGCCGACGTCGCCGGGGTCTCCGGGTCGGTGTCGTTGCGGTGCTTGCCCGGAGCGGCGGGAACGAGGAGGGCCAGGCCGAGCAGGAGGAGGACGCCAGCGAGCAGGAGCGGCCACAGCGCCGACGGGCGTTTCTGTGTACGGGGGTTGGTGGTCACAGGAGCCGGGCACCCCCGGCAAAACCATGATCCCAAATCGGCTCGACGCGGATCTTCGTGCCGGGCCGGGCGGCGTTGATCATCTGTCCGTCGCCGAGGTAGATGCCGACGTGGTAGATCGAGCTGTCGCTGCCGTAGCCGAAGAAGACGAGGTCGCCGGGCTTGAGGGCCTTGATGCCGCGGCTGGCGGGGATGCGCTTGCCGCGCTGGGACTGCGCTGCGGCGGTGCGCGGCAGGCTTATGCCGACCTTCGCGTAGGCGTAGGTGGTCAGGCCGGAGCAGTCGTATCCGGTGATGCCCGAGCCGGATTTGCCGCTTGGGGAGCAGCAGGAGCCGCGGCTGGGACCTTGTGGGGTGCCGCCGCCCCAGGAGTAGGGGGTGCCGATCTCGTCGAGGGCGGTGGTGATGACGGTGCGGGCGTCTCCCGTGGCTTTCTGGCCGATGCGGATGGTGCCGTCGCCCATCTGGCTGTAGCGGTCGACCCAGGACAGGACGTTGGCAACGTATTCGTTGGACCGGTTGTACTGGAAGATCGCGGCTTTGAGCTGGGAGCGGTCGGTGAGGTTGCGGCCGTTCCCGCACAGGTAGATGGCCGCGCCGAGGGCGGCGTCGTCGGCGTTGTGCGGGTCCTTGGTGCCGTCGCCGTTGCCGTCGGCCGCGTTCGCCTCCCAGGTGGAAGGTAAGAACTGGAAGGGGCCGACGGCCCGTTCGCCACTACCGGTGCCGTCCCACTTCCCCCCGTCGGTGTCCGGGAAGGTGGTCACGTTCCCGCCTTGGCCTGAGCCGTTGAGGAGGACACCGAGGATCTTGGGGCGGATGTCGCCGGAGCTGGAGACTTTGCGGCCGCCTGCGTGGTTGGACTCGATCCGGGCGATGCCCGCCAGGATCGGCCAGCGCATGCCCTTGCACTTGGGGACCTCGTCGGGCAGGCGGGTGGCGGCGTTCTGGTAGGCGGAGAGCATCCGTTGCGGGATGCCGGCGACCTTCCCGACGGTCTCCATGGCCGGTGCGGCGGCGGGTTCGCGGGCGGCGAGAGCCATCACCAGCACGACCGGGGCCGCGAGGACGGCAAGGAGCAGGGTGGCGCAGCCGAGGCGCTTCTTCACCGGCCCTCCCCCGGCTCCTCGCCGTCGCGGCGCTCGCGCTCTTGTGCCTCCCAGATCTCGTCCCAGCGGCCCCGCCGGTCAGCCCGGTCCTCGAACAGGCCCGCGGTGGCGGGCTCGTCGAGGAGCGGGAGGTCCTCGCCAGCCGGGTCGAGCGGCGCGGACCGCTCCTCGATGGACCAGGGGTAGGGGCGGGAGGTGGTGTTGAACAGGTCGATGTGGCCCGGGTCCGCCGTCTCGGGCCGGGGCGGACGCGCGGCGGTGGCGTCGAACAATGGGGCCGAGCTGGGCGGTTCAGGCGTGGTGCGGTCGGCGCTGCGGTGGTGGAAGACGGCGTCGTAGGTGCGGCGTACCGGAGCGGTCAGGTCGCGCGTCCCGTCGCGGGTGTCGCCACCCCACCGCTGGGCGACACCCTGGTAGTGACCGATCTGACGGCCCAGTTCCTGGTTCATCTCGCTGGTGAGGGTGCTCGTGGCGCGGCGGGCGCGGGCCCAGGTGGCGGGCAGGCCGACGGTGGAGTGATAGGCCACCTTGCCGGCGCCGACCGCGATGCGGCCGCCCCGGGTGCGCTTGAGCCCGGCCTCCAGGCGGCTGCCGATCGGGGTGAACTGGTCACCGCCGCCGCTGATGATGCGCCCGGTGTGGCCGTCGATGACTGTCGGCGCCGTCGTGCCGCCGGGGGTGCCCGGCCGTGTCTGCGGGCCGGGGCGCCGGGGGCCGATGAGGGCGGTGTGCGCGGCGCGGGCGCCCAGCGCGAGCGGGGCCAGGGCGCGGCGGCCTTCGGCGCGGGCCTCGGCGAGCAGTGCGCCGGGGTGGGCGGGCAGGCCGGTGGGATCGTTCAGGGCCCGTAGGCTGGCGGTGAGTCCGGTATGGCGGCTCAGGAAGGACTGGTGCGCGGGCGAAGTACCGCCGCCGGCATAGCCGAGGGAGGACATGGCGGCCGCGGTGGCGGCGGCGTTGTCGCCCATGGTGTGGCTGCCGCCGATGCGGGCGTAGCGCATCCGCTCGGCGAAGCGGCGCCCGATCTGGCTGCTCTTGCGCAGCATGATGCGGTGCCCGGCCAGCGCGGTGACGGCCAGGCCGACGAGGGTGAGCAGCCGCTCCATCATCGGCGTTGAGTTGTCGGCCAGCAGCGCGCGAGCGGCGATGCCGAAGAACGGGATGAAGACCGCGACGCCGAAGAGGGTGATGCAGGCTGCGGCGTAGAGGCCGCCCCACTTCCACAGGGCTTGGCGGTTGGGGCCGGGCAGCATGGCCCAGGCGAAGACGAGGATGGCCGCCGCGGCCGCGAGCACACAGCCGAACTGCGCGGCGAACAGCGCCAGCGCCATGGCCAGGATGACGACGGCGATGATGAGGGTGACGATCAGGACCAGCACCGCGCCGAACAGACGCTCCCAGGGGACCGTCTTGCCGTAGGCGGCGGCCGCCTCGCCCTCCTTGCCCTGCTCCTTCATCTCCTGCTGGGAGGGGAAGGCGTCCTCATTCCTTTCGCAGTACTTATGGGCAGGCCCCTTGATGTCACTGCAGTCCCGGTCACTCTTGGTCGAGGGCGGATCGACGATCCTCTTGTGGACCTTGTAGAGCGGGCTGTCCTTCTGAACGACCTGGCCGTACTGCAGCAGCATGTAGGGCTGCACGACGAGGGTGTCGGTGAGCGTGCGTGTGATCGGCCGGGACACGTCCGCGGCCGCCAGCGGCCGCTCGCCGCTGATGCAGGTGTCCCGGGCCGGTCCGGCCACCGCGGCGCAGTCGGCCGCCCGCTGCTTCTTCCGCTCGGCCGCCGCAGCGCCGGGGTTGGCCTGTGCGCTTCGGCAGGAGTTCTGCGCGGGGCCGGGCACCAGGTCGCACGGGTCGGCACCCTTGGTCTTGTCGCCGCCGTTGGCGGTGATGGCCGCGGCTTCCAGGGCGGCGCGCTGGGTCTGCTGGACCGGCCCGTCGTGGCCCAGCAGCATCGCGGGACGGATCAGGGTGCTCGCGGCGAGCGCGGCGATCAGAAGGGTCAGCAGGATCTCGCCCGCCCCCCGCGCCACCCGCCCCCGCATGATCAGAACGAGGCCGAAGGCGAAGCTCCAGGCGAGGAAGGTGCCTGCCATGCCGAGCGGGCCGATGATCTCGCGCTCATAGGCGTCAGAGATCGTCTGCGCGGGCCCGGCCAGCTTCTCCAGCACCGGGAACCGGTAGGCCCAGTCGATCAGCCAGCAGCAAAAACCCACCACCGTGCGGGAGATCGCGAAACTGCCGGACATCAAGAACCGCATGACGGTCTCGATCACGCCCTCGCCGTCGGAGGTGAGCTCGTACCGGGACAGCGGCGCGCCCTCGGTGGTGGTGACGTCGAGCGGGTCGAGCAGGCCGCCGGAGTCGGCGCCGTCCGCGGCGAAGGAGGGGGCGGTGCCGGCGGACAGGAGGAGCACGGTCAGGGCTGCGACAGTCCCGGCCGCCTTCCACCGGCGGAAGTTGGCGGCGGTCATGACGTGCTCCGGCGGCGTACGAGGAGAACCGCCACGCCCAGCAGCGCCGGAGCCAGCAGCACCGCGCCCACCATCCGCACCGGGTGCACTTCGGCATCGGGGTCGCTGCGCAGGCAGTAGGCCTTGGCGGGGCCGACGATCAGGTCGCAGGCCTCGCTGTCGGCGGTGGGCTGGGCGGGGGCCGAGTGCGACGTCGCGGCGGGCGCGGCGGGCGCGGCGGTGAAGGCCTCGCCGATGCGCGGCAGCAGGAGGCGCGGGGCCAGGAGCACGACGCTTACGACGGCCGCGACGGCCAGGAGCAGGAGCAGCGTCGCAGCGCGGTGGTGGCGCGGGCGGGAGACTCGGGGGTTACGCATCGCGGGCTCCGGTGGTCGTCAGGGCGGCGGGGGCAGGAGGGGTGGGCGGCGGTTGCTCGCCGCCGGGGGGCGGTGAGTTGGTGTCCTCGGGGGTGGTGAAGATGGCGTCGAGGAGGCGGTCCACGTTGGGCACGAGGGCTTTGAAGCGGCCGATCTGCATGCGCGGGTCGCGGCCGAGGAACTCGCCGGCCCGCTCGCGCTTCCCGAACGGGGACAGGTCGGTGGTGACCATGCGCAGGAGTTCCTCGTCGTCGCCGGGCAGTCCGAGCCATTCCAGGCCGCGCGCGGCGAGTTCGGGGTCGGCGGTGCGGGACAGGAAGCGGTAGGCGAGCAGGCCGCGGCCGGTGGAGGTGCCGAGCTCACGCACGTCGTGGCAGCCGAGCGCTACCCCCGCGCCGTGCTTGCGGCCGTCGAAGACGACTTCGTCCACCAGGGCCTGGCCCTCGGCGGAGGAGGTCAGCCAGTACGCCTCGTCCAGCGGAATCAGGGTGAACCGCGGGTCGGTGAACGCGGTCTCGCGGGCGATGGCGGCGATCAGGTAGAGCACGGCGCGGCCGATGAGGGCCTCCAGCGGCTGATTGCGCATCAGCTCGGGGTTGGTGACCGCCTCGCGGGGCGGCAGGGTCAGTCCCGTGGTGGTGATGACGACGAAGTCGCTGGCAACGTCCGAGGACAGGTCCAGCGGGGGCAGTTCGGGGTCGAAGACGGAGGCGGCGAGCGGCTCGTCGGCGGCGACCTGCAGCCACTCGACCAGGGCGGCGGCCCGCAGTGCGCGCGGCCCCTCGCCCGCGGCCATCTCCTCCAGGGCGACGACGACCTTGGCCATGCACGGCACCGCCGACTCAGCGGCTTGCTTGACCGCGGCTTTCAGCAGCGCGCCGTGTTCGGTCATCGGCCCCACGCCGAGCTGCACGGTGAGGTAGCTGAGCGCATAGCGCGCGCCGACGGCCGGGTCGGCGAACACCCGCAGCGGGTCGATGGACAGTTCGGCCGCGGCCGCGTCCACGACCTGGCTGCGGCCCGCGGCCGCGGAGGATGCGAAGGCGGCCCATTCGCGGCGCTTGGTGCGGTCGATGGCGATGACCCGCCCGCCGCGATCGACGATGGCGCTGGAGATCAGTTTGAGCAGGACGCTCTTGCCGCCGCCCAGGTCCCCGGAGACGCCGAACGACGCGCTGGCGTTCTGGATGGGTGCGTCGGCGATGTCCAGCAGGGTGGCGGTGACAGTGCCGACGTCCTGACTGAAGCCGACCATCACGCCGGTCGGGTCGCCGAAGGAGGTGCCGGTGATCGCGCCGTGCATCGCCCAGTCCTCGCCGAGCTGGTGCTGGACGTACTGGCGGACGGCGGGCGGCGTCGCCGTGGCGGGCAGCGTGAGCGAGAAGAGTTCCTCCTGCCCGCCGACCGGGCGCACCAGGCGGTAGTTGGCGCCCTTCAGGCGGGCCTGCAGAGCGCCGGCCCGCCGGTCGCACTCGGCGGCGGTGTCGGCCCACACCGTCATGACGGTCACGGACTGGACCTCGACCTCCACGCTGGTGCGGGCGGCGCGCGCGCCGAGGTCGCCGAGGTCCTCGGCGGCGTCGTGGATGTCCTCGGGCAGACCGGTGGCGCGCTGCGCGGCGTACTGATCCGCCTGGTCGACGAGATCGCGCTTCTTCTTCTTGACCTCGTCCAGGACCTTCTCGGTGGGCACGAGCTTGAGGTCGACCACCCAGTCCACGCCGAACGGCATGCGATCCAGCGAGGCGAGGAAGTCGCCGGAGGCGGCGGAGAACTTTCGCGGCATCTCCGCCAGCGCCATCTGCGCCTGATAGGAGGTGCCCGCCTCGGACTCGACCTGCAGCCACCGACGCCCCACCCGCCCGGCACGCCCCTTGCCGCTCTTGCCGCGCGGACGGGCGGACTTCACTGCCTTGGCATGAGGCTCGTCCTGGCCGCCTTCCAGCAGCCGCACCTGCCCGAGATCGGCATGCGAGGGGGCCCGCAGCGCCCCGCCCACCAGACGGCTGCCGCGCAGCGTCGAGCGTTCCGCCTCGGCCAGCAGCGGCTCCTCCAGACCGCGCGCGAGCGCGTGCTGGTGCATCCACACGATCTCCGCCGGGCTCGCCGGGGACATCTCCAGACCGCCGCCGAGCTCGGCCGCCAGCTGGCGGGCGCGCTGCTGGTACTCGGCCACCTCGTGAGCCGGCACCGGCGCCGGGGGCAGACCCAGCAGCGCCGACAGCTCGCCCCAGGCCGAGGCGAAAGCCGCGGACAACTCCGCCCGCGCCCCGCCCACTTCCAGCGGCACCGCCAGCCACAGCGTGCGCCGGTGCATCTCCACCGGCGAGGCCAGGTCGTCCCCGGCCAGCAGCCGCAGCTGCGCCTCGGCGACCTCGGCCCAGTGCGGGCGCCTGCGGTGGTCGATGCCGGCGAGGGTGTGCGCCACGACCTCGCCCGGGTCCGTGCGGGCGCACAGCCCGTACAGGCGGGCCGCGCCCGGCAGCGAGCGCACCAGGGCGGTCATGCGGTGCTGCAGTTCCTCGCGAGGGCCGGTGGCCATGTAGCGCGAGCCCTGCGGGGTGAGGGACCAGATGCCGAACACCGCGCCCGTGTTGGTCCACACGATGTTGTCCACGACGTGCCGGATGGCGAGCTTCATCGGCGGGCCTCCATTCGCTCGCGCAGCAGCTGCTGCAGCGGCGTCGGCACCGGCTGTGCGAGGGCCGCAGCCGCGGGAGCCGCGGCGCGGGGGCGGGCCGTGCGGCGCCTGCGGCGCGCGGGCTTCGTACGCGACGGGGCATCCCTCTTGCTGTGCTTGGTGGGGGTGCGGTCCGCGGTAGCCGGGTCAGGGGCCGTGGTGGTGTGCTCGATGAGGAAGGTGCCACCCAGGGCCTGCGCCCGGGGCGGGCGCACGGTGCGCCCGTTGATGCGGCCGCCCGCGGGCTGCAGCGCGAACTGCAGCCAGCCCAGGGCCACCCACAGCGGGGAGCGGCCGCCCATACGCGAGGCGCGGGCCAGCCAGACCGCCACCCCGAGCACGATCAGCGGCGCGGGCCCCAGGGTCGGCGCCCACCACGAGAACGTCTTGATCAGCGCGTAGATACCGACGGCCGCGATGGTCAACTGGGCCGGGGTATAGGGGCCCAGCGGCAGCGTCCAGTCACCGATCTTGCCCAGGACCCAGGGATGGCGACGGGCGCGGGTGTAGGTGCGACCGATCCGCACCGGGGTGGCGGGGCTGTTCATGCGCGCCCACCCCCCGCAGAGGGCTCCGGTGCCCTTTCCGGGCCGGTGCCGGGGTACTGCGGAGCGTGCACGGCCGGGGCGCCGACGTTGAGAAGTTCGTTCTTGAAAGCCTCGGACAGGTCGTTGCGGCCGTTGTAGATGCCGTTGGCGATGACGAAGCCGATCAGGGCGCCGATGCCTGCCTTCAGGGAGAACTTCTTGATGATCGTGACGACGACGATCGCCAGCAGGCCGAACTTGAGACCTTGGGTGGCCCAGCTGGTGCCGACGTCGAAGAGGTTGTCGCCGATGTCGGAGAACTCAGCGGCCAGAGTGATCGTGTTCATCGCTGCGCCTCCTGAGCGGCCACGGTGGTGAGGGTTTGTGCGCCGGTCTCCGGGCGCACGCGGGTGCCGGCGGCCGAGGTCGTGCCGGTGTGCTTGGGGCGGCGCGTGTTCTTGGCGCCGGCATCCTCGAGTCCGGACTGCAGGGCGAGGACCTCCCAGCGCCCGTCGCGCGCGGCGAGGGTGAGGGCGTAGGACAGCGGCCACTGCCCGCCGTCGGCGTCGCTCGCGGTGATCTGCACCAGGAGCCGGGCCTTCGCGCCATCTGCGCTGGGCTTGCCGTCGGTCTGCTGCTGGGCGCGGACCTCGTCGACCTGGACCGCGTCGAACGGCGACGGGCCGCGCAGCGCGGGCAGCGAGGTGCCCGGAGCGAGGTAGCGGTCGGCGCCCTCGGCCGCGCCGAGGTAGGCGGTCAGGAACTCCCCCGCCGTCACCGCGAGGGCCGAGTCGGCGGGCACCTCGGTGCCGTACGCGGAGTCAGGGGCATCGAGTGTGCGCGGCGCGGTCACCTCCATCGGCGCGGCGGGCACGACGAATCCGAAGGAGGCGCCGGGCGCGGCGCCCGCGTTCTTCACGACGAGCGGCACCGCGAAGTACCGCAGGCCGCCCTCTCCCTCGCTCGTGCCGCTCTTCCCGCCGCGCGTGGCCGACGCCTTGAACTGGACGGCGACCGTGACCGACCACGCGCTGCCGCCCTGGTGCACGCTGCGCACCACCGTGATGCGGTCGGCGGCCGGGGCGTGCTTGCCCCAGGACGGTGCCTGCACGGCGGGCGCCATCGCGCGCAGCTGCCGGGCGGCCGGGCTCTCCTCGCCGTGACCGGCTCGCAGCCATACGTCCACGAACAGCTCGGCGTAGCCGCCCGGATCGGTCATGGGCGTCTTGGCGGTGTCGGACTGCGTGACCGGTGCGGGCCGGGTGTGCACGACCGCGTCGGGGCGGGCACAGCTGGCGATCAGCGCGAGCGGTCCGGCGGCCACCGCCACCCACACCGCCGCGCGCACCAGTTGGGTGCGGCGGATCGGCAGTGACCGGGCGTGCGGCGCGCTGGGGGCTTCCTCGGGCTTCGGGTTGCGCCGGGATCGGCGCGGGACGGTGGCGGGCATGGACGGCTCCTCGGTGCGGAAGTTCTGGTGCCGTCACTGTTCGCCCGTGCTCTTACCGCCTCGCTTTCCACCAGAGCCCCTGAGCTGTCACGAGGTCATAACTCCTGCCGTGGTGAGCCGTGGTAAGCGGGCTCTGACCTGGTGGTAAGCGGGGCGGGAGGCGGCCCTTCTCGGTGGTAAGCGGGGCCGGTTGTCCGTTCACCACCGCAGGTCACCGGACGTGGGTGAGGCGTGTGCTGGCCGCGGTGACGCCGTTCTCCGCGGCGCAGGCCCCTGCCCCACCGCCCAGCGGGCGGTGTCGTGTCCGGTCGAACCGAGGTAGCGCGCGGCTGGGTCTCTCGCGTTCCAGAATTCTGGAACGCGCCCCTCTCGGGGCGTGACTGGCGCGAGGCCAGGAAGCGGTGGCCGTACCGGCAGTGGGCGGGCTGAGCGGTCACGCACGGACTGACCGGTGGGCCCGGATCGGTCATGACCGGTGACCGATCGCCCGTCAATCGGTCACCGGCCGTCGGTCACGACAGGGCCTTGGGATCGGTCATGACCGATCCCAAGGCCCTGCGGAGCGGACCGGTCACGGCCCCCGACGGGTGCGCCGTCGGGGGCCATCGGTCATCGCACGAGAGGTCGGAGCGCGGTCACGACCGCCGCTGTGGGGTGGAGGGGTGAGGGGCGGTCAGGGGGTGCGCACGGAGCGCAGATGCGTGCGGCCCTGCTCCTGGCGCAGCTTCTCCCGGCGCTCCTTCGCCTTGCGCACGGCCCGCTGTCCGGTGCTGGGCGACACCCCCAAACGGCGCGCCGCCTCCGCACCGGAGAGCTTCTTACCGGCGGCCTCGAACTCCGCTAGCCACTCGATGACCTGGTGGATACGCCCCTCCTCCTCGTCGACGCCATCGTCTGCCGGCGCCTGTTCCGGCACGCGGGCGGTGGCCTCCCCGGTGTCGGTCACCGTCGCCTCCCATGTCTGTGCCGCGTCGGTCTGGGCCGTGACCGGTCGCTCGGACGCCCTGCCCACCGCCGTCTGCGGGGGCACGTGCACGGTGGCCGTGACCGGTTCGGTGGCCGCGGTCGACGGAGCGACCGGCTCGGCAGTAGGCGTCTCGGTGGCGGGCGGGTGGGGCGCTGTCGAGGTGCCGAAGAAGGGGTGACCGACCGGATCGGTCACGTGCTCCGGAGCCTCGACAGCCGCGTCGGACGGGACTGAAGAGACCGGGGGAACCGAATCGGTCACGCTCTCGTGCCCGGCATCGGGCGTGACCGGCATGACCGGTTCCTCGGGCCGTCCGGTCAGCCCGGCCTCGAACCACTGGGCGAAGGCGTCGAGGTCTGCGGGCGCGGTGTCCGCGGGAACGGTCACGCCGTACCAGGCGGCGGCCGCCCCGACGAGCTCCTGCCAGCCCGGGTACTCGAACTCCGGATCATCGTCCCGGTACGCGTTGACGAAGGCGACGAAGAGGTCGTACAGCCACTGCTCACTGATGACGACCGGGTCCGGGTCTGGCACCTCCTCGGCTCGCTGCAGCGGCTCCTCGGAGGCGGGGGCGGCGACGTCCTCGGCGACCCGCTCCAGGGTGACCTCCTGGTCCTCGGCCGCCGCCTCGGCAGGCAGCTCGCGCGTGCTCTCGGCCGGGACCAGTTCCGTCGGGAGCTCGATGCCCGCCGCGGCGAGGCCTGCGGGGGCGGTCTTGGTGAGCGGCACACCGTAGCGGGCCAGACGCAGCGGCATCATCGACTCCACCGGGGCCTTGCGGCGCCAGGAGCGGCCGTACCGGGCCTGGAGGCGGGCCTGGTAGACGAGGCGGTCCTGCTCCAGCTTGATGACCTGCTCGTAGGAGCGGAGCTCCCACAGTTTCATGCGGCGCCACAACTTGAAGGTGGGGATGGGCGAGAGCAGCCAGCGCGTGAGGCGTACGCCCTCCATGTGCTTGTCGGCGGTGATGTCCGCGATCCGGCCCACCGCGTGCCGCGCGGCCTCGACCGCGACGACGAAGAGCAGCGGGATCACCGCGTGCATGCCCACGCCCACCGGGTCGCCCCAGCTGCTCGCGGAGTTGAAGACGATCGTGGCTGCCGTGAGCAGCCATGCCGTCTGGCGCAGCAGCGGGAAGGGGATGCGGAGCCAGGTGAGCAGCAGGTCCAGGGCGAGCAGGACGCAGATGCCCGCGTCGATGCCGATGGGGAAGAAGTACGAGAAGCCGCCGAACCCCTTCTTCTCGGCGAGCTCGCGCACGGCCGCGTACGATCCCGCGAAGCCGATCCCGGCGATGATGACCGCCCCGGTGACGACCACACCGATCAGGATCCGGTGCGCCCGGCTCAGCTCGATGGGCCTCTTGCCGTTCCCCGCAGTCACTTCTGGTGCCACTCCCCTACTTGAATCACGCACCTGAGCAGCCCTCACAATTTCATGGACACGCTGGGGTCGGGGAGCCCAGGCACGGTGCTGGCCTTTCACGGTTGTGTTCTGGGGGCCTGCGTGCGGATGGGGACGGCGGTTCGGCATGCGCTTGTTCTCACGGACTCGGAGTGGCGTTGAGCCGGAGCGCGCTCACCAGGGTCCACCACTGCGTCAGTTCCTTGGCGGTGTAGTAGGTGATGCCGTCGACCGTGACGCCTTCGGGCAATTCCACGCCGTTCCGCCTGGCCCGGGCCAGGCGTTTGCGGGCTGCGCCGTAGGTGATGGGCAGGATCTGGGCCTCGCAGGCCTGCCTGAGATTGAAGACCGGCAGCTGGGCCTCTTCGGCCTGGTCGACCTGATCGCCGTGGTGAGTGGCGGCTGAGGCGTCTTGGTAAGTGGCGTCGTTCGATGGGACATCGGATGGGACATCAGTCGTGGTGAGTTGTCCCGTCACACGCTCTGACCTGGACGAAGGAGCGTCAGGTGCCAGGATTACCCGCCCGGTCACAAGGGTCACACCCCGCATGAAGGCGGCGCCCGGCAGGAAGTCGGCGATCGCCAGTTCCTGTTCCGCCTCGCGCAGCGTGGCGTCGGTAATCCAAGGGGCGAGATGGCCCTGGGTGTGCCAGGACGGGGCCGGCGTGCAGGCGCGCAGGTAGTCGCGGGCGTAGGGGGTGATGTAGGCGTACTGGATCTCTTCGATGTCCTGGGAGCCGGTGACGCCGATGACGCCGCGTCCTTTGATGTCGTGCCGGTAGTCCACCCGCGGGGCGTCCAGCCCGTAGGTCACGCCCCACTTGGGGTTGGAGGCCGGGCCGACGATGCCCTTGGTGCCCACCAGGTCGCGGGTCTCGGTGTCGCCGAACAGCTCGCGGGTGAAGGTGTGCGCCCCGATGACGATCTTGTGGTTGGCGGAGCGGCCTTGCATCAGGATCATGTGGAACCAGGCCTCGAAGGGAGGCATGCCCTTGGCGTTCAGGCCGTACTTCCACCAGATCTTGGCGGACTTCACGAAGGACGCGAACTCGTCGATGACCAGGATCCGGCCCGGCAGTTGATCGCCCTCCGGGGTGCCTTGCAGCGCTTCGGCGGCTTTCATCGAGACGTAGAACTCGGCCATGCACGCCACGGCCTGACGGCCCGTCTTGTGGACGCGGATGCCGGACTCCCCCTCGATGTCCTTGAACGCGGCCGCCTTCATGGTGATGCAGTCGACCAGGGCGCCGTGCTGGCGGCCGTGCACCACCGGGATCAGCAGGCATGTTGTTTTGCCGTCACCGGTGCCGCCGGAGATGCCCCAGTGCGGGGTCTCGGTCTCGGTGTCGACGTAGCGAGGGCCGCGGAAGGTCTCCCCGACATAGGCGCGGGCCGGATCATCGGAGGGGATCCAGTCCACCCTGGTCGGCAGTTCCGGGTCCGGCGGGTCCGGCGGCTTGGGGGTGAACACCACATACGGGTCACGGCCGCGAGGCACGTAGGCGGACATCCATTGGCCCGGGAGACGGGAGTGGATGACATAGGCCAGCGCCGCGCGTTCCTTCTCCGTGCCGATCCAGCGCAGCGGCAGACGAATCACCACGCGGGCGCTCTCCTGGGAGAGGTCGTCGGGCAGGCGGATCCAGTGGGCCTGCCCGCGGGCCTGGTCCTCCTCGGAGAGCCGCAGAAGCTGCACCAGTGCCGCCCACAGACCGGCACCGTAGGTCTGGGCATCGGTGCGGTGGCCGCCTTTACGGAAGGCGACCGCGAAGAGGGCGACGAGGGCCGCGGTGAGGGTGAGTGCCCCTGCGCTCCACCAGGGGCCAGCCCAAAGTGCGGTCGCGCTCGCCAGCGCGCTGGTCCGCGCGGCAGCGCGGGCGATCCCGGGCCAGCAGTGCCAGACCGTCATGGCCCGCCGGCCCCGCTCTGAGAACAGGCGGGCGCCCCTCGCGGAATGAGGGGGCCCCGCTGAGGAGTCTTGCTCGATGGTGTCGTCGTCCGTGGTGTCCGCGGGTGCGACGAGGGTGTCCAAGGGTGCCTCCTTGCGGAGGGCGCCGGACTTTAAGAAGCGGGCCTCGCTTTTCGCTTCACCCCACAAGGGCTGCCCCGACACGAAGCGGCCGGCACCGTCGAGCAGTCCCCCGACCGCGACCGTCAGCCCTTCGCCGAGCGCATCAGCCGTCCCGTCCAGGCCTGCGCGTTGCTTCTTGCCCTGCGCTTCCAGACGACGCGCCCCGATCGCGAACAGGACGCCCAGCAGCACGATGCCGCAGGCACCCCAGATCTGCAGCTCGGTGCCGCTGTCGGGCAGGACGGCCACCAACCAGCCAGTGAAGCGGTCTCCAAGGCCCGCGGTCACCGACCGGTCAGGTGGCTGGTCTGCAGCCAGGGATGTCAGGGCGTGGGTCATACGTGCACAACTCCTCTCCCGCTATGCGGCCGCTGATCCGTGATCGCAGCAGCAGCAGCTGACCGAGCCGGCGAGCACAGAGGAACAGCTGCACACGGGACCGGCTCGTGCGAGCGCACAACGCCCGCACGCGGATGATGACCGGCTTCCTTCACCACAGGACTGACCACCAACGGCCGTCCGCGGTCACAACTGGGTCTCTATCGCAGTGGTAAGCGCGGAAGGACTCCGTCTGCTTCAGCAACTCAACTGGACCTCCACCGCACCCGAGCTCGTGACCAGGCACTGCTCCGCGACGAGCGGCTGACGTCACCGAGTCCCTTCACCCCGAGCAAGACATCCAGCCCTCGGCGATGCCGCCGGGGGCTTCGTGCTTTCTGGAGGATGGACGTGCCCACCTACGAAGCCACGCTCCGTTTCACCATTGACCTGGATCGTCTCCACCCCGAGCAGCGTCACCGCTTCCACTGCGTCGTCACTCGGGCGTTCGTGCCTGACCTCCGCACGGGTCGCTTCCGCGCAGGCCTGCGCATCAAGCGCGTCCGGTGCGCGCCGGGCGTCTACGAGCTCACCTGGGCGTCGGACGGGCGCGCGACGTGGTCGTATGGCCGAGAGCAGATAGTGGGGCTCGGCACATCGTGTGGCACCGGATCGGCACTCACAGCATTCTTGACCGGCCTCTGGCAGAGGGTGCCTGACAGCCCTGCAGAGTACGCCTCAGGGATCTTGGCATCGTCCTGGATGGTGGTCCGGCGGCCACGACTGTGTGGTGAGCACCGGGGAATGGGTGCGGCGGCGGTGGAAGCCGCCCTCGCACCGGAAGGTTTCCGCCCGATGCGACACGATTCAACCGCTGTGGTCCAACTCACTTACGGACAACTCGTGAGGAGTTCGGCGGCCAACCCCGAACGTGCTGCGCCGGATTGAGACGAGACCGCGTCAATCTCCACTCCCCAATTGGGGAGTGGAATCGTGCGCGGCCGTTGGTTCCGGGCCCTGCTGTGCCAGGATGCCGAGGGTCACCCTGGAGTTCTGGGGTGTCAGGAATGTGTACGAGGAGGCCACTTCAGATGCTGGGCGAAGTCTTGGAGTCCATCGAGCCGCCCGAAGAGTCCGAGATGATCGGAACGGGCAAGGGCGGGGTGGGCAAGAGCACTCTTGCCGCGCATCGTGCCGCCTGGCACGCCTCCCTGGGACGGCGCACGCTGCTCATCTTGGTCACGAGCCAGGACGATGACGATCTCGGTATCGAGCGTTACGATCGCGGCATCCACCCCGAGGGGGCCTCGGTCCTGAAGGGCAGGGGCCTGTACCAGGCCATCCACGACCGCACGCCGCTGCGCCCGGTGCGCGAGGTGCGACCCAACCTGGATGTCGTGCCCGGCGGCGAAGCGGTCGGTGACCTGCTGACCCTGTTGACGGCCCGAATGCCGTCCGAAGGTGTGCACGTGGTGGCTTCGCTGGCCCGATGTCTGGCTCCCATCGCCCACTGGTACGACCGGGTCGTCTTCGACAGTGCGCCGGAGCAGGACAGCCTCGAGCAGCTCGCGCTGGCCGCCGCGCGCCGTTTGTTGGTCCCGACGCGATCCGATGTGTCATCGATACGCGGTATGAAGCGCATCGCGCGGAACTACAAGCTCGTGCGTCAGCAGGTCAATCCGCGTATCCAGGTCGCGGGTGCCTGCCTGTACGGCTCGAATCCGTCGGCCACCCAGCTCCATGAGGAAGTTCGGGGCAAGGTCGCCTCGATTCTCGGGCCCCGCACGCCGATGCTCCGCACCGTGGTCGGCTACCGGGAGACGCCTGCGGTCAATGCCAGGGATAAAGGGCTGACGTTCTCCGAGTACGCGGCACTGCTGGCGACGAGCGCCAAGTCGTATGACGTTGCCGCGGGTCGGGCGAAGCGGTCAGACGTCGTACCCGAGTCGATCAAGCCGCTCGCGGGGGAGATGGACCAGCTGAATCAGGAAATCGACAAGCTGTATGAAGGAGTGGGTACCTGATGTCCGGCGCGTTCGACGACGAGGGGCAGACCGATCAGCCCGGGGGGGTGTTCGACGAGGGAGGGGCGGTCGGCCAAGCCACGGGTCTGCTGGGCAGCGGCCTGGCGACCGTCATGCAGAATGCCCAGGTCGTCGTCAAGGACCGCGTGGGAACCTCGCTGGAGAGTATTCCGGCTCCGCGTCCGCCAGCCTCCGAGGGCCCGCTGACCCCGGAGGAGCAGGAAGCGTACGAGGCGTGCAAGGCGGGCGTCGACAACCTGAGTGTCGCCTTCTGGGTCGCCGGGAAGTCACTGGAGACGATGCTGCAAGGCAACCTCCATCGCGAAGAGGAGATCAAGAACTTCGCTGAGTTCGTATTTGCGCGGTGGGAGATCTCGGAGTCGCAGACGTTCCGGCTGATCGAGTCCTGGCGCGTCGGTGAGGAGCTGTCGAAGCTCGGCCACCGGCCAAAGGAGGGCCAGGTTCGGGAGCTGGGCTCCGTCACGAAGAAGGCTGGCGCGCTCGCGGCCGCCACGGTCTACGACACTGTCGTGCGAGCCGGCGAGCGGCCAACGGGCAAGCGTCTGGCCGAGGTCGTGCGCAAGCTGCCACCGCTCACGCAGGAGTCGACCCGTTCGGAGATCGACGGCCTCGTGCGCGAGATCCTCGCCGAGCCCGAGCGGACGGAGGCGTCCTCCGTGGGCGCTGGAGGGCAAGAGCACCCTGCTGGGGGGTCCGCTGAGCAGCAGGGTTCTGAGCAGAACGTCTTCACCATCACGACGGTCGGCTCCGAGCCGGGCACCGACTCCCCAAATGGGGAGTGGGCCGAACCAGACCCCTCCCCCAACGACCGCTCCCCCAAGGGCCCCTCCGGCAGTCCGACCACGGCCACGGCCAGCAGCGAGCCACGTGTCGATAACGCAGCAGATCTCCGGTCCCTTATCGAGACGCTGCGCAACCTGGAAGACGTGGACCGGCGCACCAGCAAGGCCGCGGTGCGGCGGGCTTTGGAGCACGATGACGAGCGGGCACGCAGCGTCATCGCGGGCATCGAGGCCGCGCTGAACCGAATCGAGCGGACCGTGAGTGTCCGCACCAGCAACTGACCGCGCCCCGGAAGCGGGTCAGAGCCATGTGTGGCTCTGACCCGCTTTCTCCTGTACCGGCCGTGCCCTCCACGATGCCTGGTGCCCACTCCCCAATTGGGGAGTGGGCCTGCCACCGGTGACGGCACCTCCCGATGGTCCTGTGGATCAGGGCTGTTGTCACCAGCTCCCTACCGCGTGCTGCCGCTTCGGGCGACCCGTTCCTCTACCTATTCCTCTACTTAGAAGTGCGGCGGCTGGCTGGCAGGGCGGGGAGGAACGCGTCCAGGAGCGCGTTCATGAAGGCGCTTCGATTGTCGAAGGCGTACGCGTCGGCGTAGCTGTCGTAGACGTGGAGCTCCTGCGGTGATGGGCGAAACGACTGCTGTGTGCCCTGTTTGAGGGCGCCACGGTCGACGCGGCGTGCAGGCACGTCTCCGAACAGGCCGTCGGGGTCGGCGTCCTCTTCGCTGACGGGTTGCTGGCGGTGCCGGGTCTCCTCGCGCAGCTCGGCCCAGAGATTGTGCTTCTTGGCATGGAGAAACGCGCGGCGCACGACCACGGCGTTGGTCGGCTCCCACCCGGTTTGGGTCTTGCACATCGTCTGGTAGTGGCTGAAGCGCTCTCGAACCTGACGCTCCACCATGACAGTGCAGGGGCCAGGCCTGTTGTCTGCGACCGCTGCGGCGAGCTCGGGGATGTGGACCGCTGCGGGAGCCGGATCAGCCACTGGCATCTCGGGCGACGTGCCAGCAGTGGGAGCTGCCACTGCCGCTGATGTTCCGCCTGAAGAGGCCAGGGGCCGCAGAGAGGCGGCGGTCTCCCCTCCCCCGCCGTCAGGCGCGGCGGGGGCCTCCGTAACGGTGTGGGGGGTTCGGGAGCGTGGGGCGAAGGCGGCGGCGACGGTGCCCGCGTCCAGACCGAATGCGTCAAGCGCATCGTCGTCGGGCAGACCGCCCCGCTTTCCCGCGCCCGTCGACGTCGCCTTCGTCGTGACCTTCGTGCTCTTCGTGGTCGTCTTGTTCATGAGCTTCCCTTCTGGGCGCGATCCGCGTGGTCGAGGGCGGCCTTGCGTTCAAGAACCTCCATCGACAGAGAGCGGTAGTCGCCGGCCAACGCCTTCATAGAGCGCTTCAGCGCAGGGGCCAGAGCATCGTCGGTAGCGAGCTCGTGGGGCAGCCGCCCCTGTGTGCGGCATTCGACCGCGGCGGACTCGACGTGCCGGATCGTCTGGTCCATCACGGGCGCCGCGCCCTTGAGGTCACCGGCAAGCTGATCGCGGATGTTGCTCTGGACACGGGTCGCCGAGGTGTTTCCGCCGAAGAGCACCACACCCATGAGCCTAATGGTCGGGTTGAGGCGGAGGGCCTGGGCGAAGCGCCGGGCGACGGTACGCAGTCCCTTGCGGGAGGACGGGTCGCTACGGGAAGGGATGAGCGTCATCTCGCCCGCGACGAGGGCCTGGAGCTGGAGCGGGCCGCAGCCGGGCGCAACATCCAGGATCACCACGTCGTACAGGTGACGAACCTCGTCGATCTTCTCGGCGTACATCCCCATCCACGCCATCTGCTCTTCCGGGTCGTCGCTGGTGGCCGCCTGGCGCCGCTGGCAGTACAGCTCTTCCACGATGGCGTCGAGGCAAGCTCCACCGGGGACGATGTGCAGGCCTGGGCGCGCCTCGCCGGTCGGGGTGAGGGTCTTGCCCTCCAGCAGGGCGGCTGCCTGGGCCTGGCCGCCGTCGTCGAGCCCGGTACCGTCCAGGCCGAGATCCTCGGCCAGGTTTCCCTGCTCATCTATCTCAATGAGCAGGACGCACAGCCCGGTCCTGGCCAGAGCCGCAGCGAGGGCGGCGGACAGGCTGCTCTTACCGACTCCCCCCTTGCCGTTCACGATGACGATGACCTTGCGGTCATGCACGCCCTCGGCGATGTGCTGGAGGCGGCGTCGCAGCGCGGCCTTCACCTTGCCGAGGTCGACGATGTGGAATCTGACGGTGCGCAAGGCCACGCACACCACCTCCTGTCACGCAGCGGAGATCATCTGATGATCGACGCTATGGACGTTGGTGGGCGGGCCGGGTATGACACGCGGCAGCATCGCCGTGAGCCCAATGTCGACCACCCAGTTGGAGGCAGCCGTCGCCGGATTAGCGAGAGGACCTGTGTGCTCGACGACTGACACAGCGGCTAGCGTCCCGGCTAGCGCGGCGGCTAGCACCACGTCTCGTACGTCGACTAGCCCGCGGTGTAGTGCGCTAGAGGGCAGCGCAATGTGCTCCCCGGAGGCAGGGACCGCGTCCGGGTACAAGAAGGCCCTCGTGCAGCCACCGGGCTGCGCGAGGGCCATCGTTGGATCGCCGACTGAGCTCGGCGTGCTGGATCTATGTCCAGGACGTGTTGCCGCTTGCGGGACGGGCGGCAACCTGTCTCAGGAGGGAGGCGAAGCCGGCCTGCTGCTTCGGCTGTGCGGGAGTGGTCGTGACGAGGTGGAGCAGAAGTGCCAGGAGAAGAAGTTGCGCGCGACCTGTACGGCCGAGCGCAGCTCAGGGGAGGTGGGTTGTGGTGTCGGGCGTTCAGACAGCGCGTCTCCAGGCGGATGTGCCCAGTCGGCCTGCCCGGCGACCGTTTACGGACCGCGTCTCGGCGTGCGCGGTGGTCGCCTGGACTACGCGCCCCGAGTGCTTGCCCTCGTATAGGGCAGCGTCAGCCGCCCTCTGTACCAGAGCCAGGTCACTGCTGCCGACGGCGTGCGGTGTCGCGGTGCCGACCGAGGCGGCGACGTCGATGGTGCGCCCGCAGTGGAGGACGACGGGCGTGTGGAGCTTCCGGACCAGTTGCTCCAGGCGGTGCTCGCGCCGGTCGGCGGGCAGCTCCAGGACGACGGCGAACTCATCGCCCCCGAGCCTGCCGATTGCGGCCCGTGGGCCGGCCCAGGCAGTGAGCCGCGCCGCGATCTCCGCGAGGACGGTGTCACCTGCTGGGTGGCCCTCGCGGTCGTTGATCTTCTTGAAGTGGTCGGCGTCGACCATGACCACGACTGCGGTGTCGTGGTGACGGGCCAGGAGCCGACGGGCTCGGGCCGCGTAGGCGTCACGGCGAAGAAGACCAGTCAGCGGGTCCTTCCGGGTGGCGGCAAGCCGCTTGTGCAGCGTGATGGCGTGCACGCCCCACCCGGCCAACGGCACGGCAACACTGCTGATCACAAGAGTGCGCGGGCCGATCCGGCCTGGAATGCGCAGTACGGAAGCCATAGTGGGGCCTCCCTCTCGTCTCGTATGGGATGGGTGAACCCGGGGCAGCTGTCGGAGCCGGTCAAGCAGGGCAGCTGCCCCGGGGGAGAGCTATAACTCGACGTCACCTGTGTGCAGCGCGTCGGTCTTCTTCACTGCTCGCGCGAGAGGATCACGCGTGTCTCGGGGACCTGCGGGGACTCGGGGGTGAAGACGGCCGTGCCGCCCAGGTGGGTGATGGCGCGCGCCGCGCCGAGAAGGGCGTTGAAGCGGTTGTGGAGGCGTCGCGCGTCGGCCAGGAAACTGCCACGCGCCCAGTGCCGGTCCATGGCGTTGATCGCGTCCGTGAGCCACTTGATCTCGTGCCGGAAGAGCGGGATTCGGGCGCGCTGCCGGTCGGGCTCGACGGCGGACGCGGCGCCGGCCCTCTGGTACAGCACCGCAATCACGTCGTGCACGGTGAGCAGCCGCAGCTCGGGGCCGTAGTACGAGGTTTCCCTCCAGGTTCGGCGCAGCCGATCCGCTTCGAGTAACGCCCGTTCCAGTTCGGCGAGTTCATCCAAGCTGATCGCGATGGCCTCCGGCTGCTCGGTTTTCGGGGTGGAGGTCGGGTTGGGCTGGTTCCTGCGGAACACGGGTTCCTCCGTCGCTTGGGCAGGGGGTGGGTAGGGCCGGTCGGCCTGCCCGGGCCTCGCCCCGTCCCGGACGTGCGGGAGGGCGAGGACCAGACGGATCGGCCGGAGAGAGGTACTCAGAAACGCTGATGGCCTGCGTCCAGGCCGAGGGAATTCGCCCCCTGGAGCAGCACCTCGTGCCGCAACGGGTGGCGCGGGCTGTGTGAGCGGGATCCAGCTCGACGGCCGCGGCAGTGGGGCTCAGGAAGTCGGCGTGTGCCGCGGCGCGTTCGCCGTGAGGGTGAGCATGTGGACGTTGCCCGAGGTGTGGGTCACCCGCCGTGCTGTGACCCGCCCGTCGGCGCGCAGCGTCCTGATCGCGGTACGGACGGCGGAGAGGGGCAGGGCGGTGGCGCGGTGGATGGCGGGCGCGCTGGTCTCGCCCTCGATCGTGTTCAGGTGGGCGAGAACCGCGGCGAGCACGTCGGCAGGCGCGTGCGGTGGGGCGGCGGTGCGGGTGGGCTGGATGCGGCCGGGGCAGGAAGCGGCGACGCGGCAGCCGTCGCAGACGCGGGCGGCCGCGCGCAGGAGTCGGGCGGGCACCGTGCCTGCGTGGTCTGCGACGGCGTCGAAAGGGTCCCGGTCGGTGACGCAGGCGGCGGCTCCGATGTCGGAGAAGGTAGGGGCGCGTTGGAGGAGGGGCAGCGACACGGTCATGAGCTCCCTTCGTGACGGGGGCGGGGAATGGTGGAGGCCCCGGAGAGGGCGGTCGCACTCCGGGGCCTCCAGCTGACATTGCGGGTCAGTCGTCGGTGCAGATGTTCTGCACCGTCACGCCGACCATGTGTCCGGCCCGGTTGGGTACTTCGGCGCGGACGTCGACGCAGCGGCTGTGGCGCAGCAGGGCGCCGGGGGTGTGGACGGTGTCCTTGCCGGTCTTGGCGGTCCAGTCGGTGCTGTTCTGCGGGGAGATCTTGACGGTGAGCGTGGGTTGCTTCGTCTCGGAGACGATCTGTGCGCACCACAGGCCGGAGGTGTAGCTGACGTCGAGTACGGAGCCGGTGTTGCCGATCTCCCGGCGGTCCTTGAGGGAGTGGTGGTCGGTGTTGGTGCAGTCGAGGCCTTTCGCTTCTTCGACGAGGCCGCCCGCCCATCCCGGGTCGGTGCGAAGGCTCTTGTGCTCGGGGTCGTAGTTGGGGGCGTGCTTTCGGGCTTCGGCCTTGGCCTCGGCCGCGGCTTTCTCCTGTTCCTTGGGGGTGTCGGTGTTCCAGATGGCGATGCCGGTGGCGGCGCAGGCGAGGATCGCGGTGGCCTTGGCCCATCGGGGCATGCCGCGCCGCTTGGGCGCGGGGGCCGGCAGGGTTGTCGGCGGCTGGGTCGGGGCCTGTTCGGCGGCGGTTTCGTCGTGGTGCTGGGGCATGACGGGACCGGCCACGGCCCACCAGTCGTCCGGCTGTTGCTGGTCGGTCACGTCGTCCATACCTTCCTCGGCGAGCTTGCTTTCGATGTCGGCCAGGGCGCCAGGCTGGGGCCCTGGCACCCGGCGGCGCAAGACGGCCAGCCGGGGCCCGAGCCGGGCGGCGCGGGCGGGGTCGGCGGCGTGGAGTTTGGTCCACTCGTGGTGGGCGTGGTCCACGCAGGCCTCGGTCTCGGCGTCGTCGGAGGCCTGGCCCAGCACGTCGAGTCGCTGGGTGGCGGCGAGCATCCACAGATGGCAGCTGATGGCCGGGTGGTCGTGGACGGCGGCCAGGTGGGCGCGGGCCTGGACCCACTGCACGGCCAGGAGGGTGCCGGGCCCGTGGACGTCGAGGACGTGCTGCTCGCCGACGGCCGCGGCCAGGTCCGCGCGGGTGTAGTCCCCGGCCTGGGACGCGGCGGTGATCTCCTCGTGCAGTTCCTCGTCACTGCCCGGCCGCGGCATGAGCTGGGTGACCAGGCGGGCCAGGTCCTCCATGTCGCCGCTGCTGTCGACGCCGCCGAGCTGCTCGGTGCAGGCCGAGGGGTGGGCGTCGCGGATGCGTTCACGGCCTTTCGTCGTGGAGACCAGCGCTTCCTCCACCGCGGAGAGGACGCAGGAGACCTCATCGATCATCTGGCCGACCTGCCAGATCGCCTCACCGACGCCCAGCTTGGGGATCTTCTTGACCGCCCATGCCGGGAGGCCGCACACGGCGCCGACCAGGCGGGCCTCTTCCTCGGGCAGTTGGTGGATGATGCGGGTCCCGGCGAGTCTGACCAGGTCCTTGGCCTGCTTGCCGTCGAGGTCGGACAGGGTGTGCGCGACGGCATCGACGGACAGGTGCAGACGGCGGCTGTATTTCAGCAGGCGCTGGAAGAGGCGGGAGGTCGCCTCGGTGGCGAGCAGGTGCCAGGCTTCCTCGATCACGAGCGTGCGCCAGGTGCGGTCGGGGCGGATCCACGCGTGTTCCAGCCAGGTCCCCAGGACCGCCATCACGGCCGGGAGGGCGGGTGAGTTGCGGTCCATGCCCGAGAAGTCGAAAACGATCAGCGGGTCGTCGAGGTCGGGCATGCCGCGGGTGGGGGCGTCGAAGAGCCCGGCGAGGTCGCCGTCGAGGTAGCGGGCCAGGGCGATCCTGGGGATCTTCGGATCGGCGTCCGGGTCGGTCTCGTTGTGCAGCTCGGCGACGAGTTCGGTGAGGACCGCGCCCTGGCCCAGGCGGGCCAGGGCGCGGCGGATGGCGTGCTGCTGGGTGGGGCCCATCGTCTGCCCGCAGGAGATTTCCGCGAGCGCGATGAGCAGCTGCACGCGCTGCGGGGCGGGGATGAGGTCGTCCAGGACGTTGATGCGGGCCGCGGAGCCGGGCGCGAAGGCGACCGGGGTGATGGTCAGGGCCTGGCAGATGTCGGCCCACTCGCCCCGCCCGTCCTCGCCCTGGGCGTCCAGGACGACGGTCTGGCGACCTGTGAGCAGGAGCTGTCGCAGGATGCGGGCCTTCGTCAGCGCGCTCTTGCCGACGCCGAGCATGCCCAGCGTCAGCGTGACGGTGGAGGGCAGCTCGCTGGGGTCGATGTCGGGGGCGGAGAAGAAGAACGGGGAGCCCGTCCACAGGCTGACGCCGATGGGCAGGCCGGTGGTGTCGGGGGCGGAGGCGGCGGCCGGATTGAGCAGGGAGGCCTGCCGGGTTGAGGTGCGCACAGAGACTTACTCCTCCGTGTAGAGGGGGGCGGTGATGCCGGTGGCCTGGCGGGTGCGGTGGTGGCGGTAGCGGGTCCAGGTGAGGGTGAGCCCGCAGGAGGCGGCATCGGCCGCGGTGACCTTGCGGGCCTCGCCGAGCGCGGTTTCGCTGGCGGCGGTGATGCTGACGGTGATCCGCACGTCGTCGAGGAGGTGCCCGCCGTCGGTCAGGTCCTCGCGCACGGTGGCCAGCACGCTGCGCTGCGCCGCGTGCTGGACCTTCTCCTTGACCTTCTTGTCCTCGTGATGGTCCTTGATCGCGTCGGAGACGGTTTCCGTACGGCGCAGCGCGTTCCCGGTCTCCCCGACGCCGAGCGGCCGGTGGGTGACCGTCACGCACCGGTCGAACCCGGTCGGCCCCTTGAGGAGGGGCAGCAGCATGGGGGCGGTGGCGGGGCGGGAGGGCCAGGCGGTCACCTCGGCCACCGCGGTCAACGTCCCGTCCGCCTGGGCGGCGGCGTCCTTGCCCGGCCTCACCGGGCCGGGCAGCAGGGCTTGCAGGCGCTCGGTGGTCAGGGCCCGCCCGGTGGTCAGGCCGGTGCGGTGCAGCTGCTCGGCCGCGGACTCCAGCACGGGCCCGGCCTCACTGGAGGCGGTGTCGATGCTGATCACCGCGAAGGTGTCGGTGACCCGCGCCATGTCCGCCAGATCCGCCAACAGCCCGTCCATGGAACGGTGGAGCACGGAGGGCGCCGACGCGTCGGCGCGGGGGGTGTGCCAGGCCCGCCAGGTGGCGGGCTCAAAGGCACGGGTCGCGGCGACCAGGCTGGTCGTCAGGCGGCGGCCGCCGGGTGCGGCGGTCGCCGACCAGGCCAGATAGGAGGCGAGCGAGTCGTGCAGCGTCTCCAGGGTGCGCCGGTCGGACAGGTGCGCGCCCCCGGCCTGGAGAGGGACGACGATCGCGCGGCGCCCCAGGGCGCGGAGCATGCCGTCCTCGGCCGTGATGGAGCTCGTGTGCTCGCACGCCTTCTCGCGCTGCCAGCGGGCCAGCGTCAGCAGCGTGTCGAGCGGGGTGCGTCCGTCACGCCCGTGGACCCACACGGACGCGGTGGCCGCTCCCCACAGGGTGAGGGCGGCGACGGTGCCCACGGGATCGCCGAAGGCGCCGCCGGCGCCCATGCCGATCCCGGTCGCGGCCGTGACGGCCGCGGTGGCGATGCCGTCGCGGCGGACCGTCGTCGTCTTGAGCGGGATGCGGGGTTTGAAGGGTTCGGGCCGGTAGAGGACCGGCCTGGACTCGGACTGCAACTGCATGTCAGACACGGCCGGTCTCCCTGCGGTGACGGGCGATACGAGAACGGATGTCGCGGGCCTGCTGCTCCACGTAGGAGGTCGCCGACTCGGCCTTCTCCAACGTGGCGGTCAGCCGCCCGCCCTCGGGCTGCGCGCCGTGGACAACGGCCTTGAGGGTGGAGCCGATGACGGGCAGCCACACGAACAGACCGACCAAGGCGCCCGCGATGACGATGAGTTCCAGCACGTCGAACACGGGCTTGTTCGGCAGGGCGAGGCCGATGAGCATCGCCACGGAGATCACCGCGGGTGCCAGGAGCAGTGTCCACATGTAGCGCCACCACAGGCGGGCGAGGTTGGTGAGGTGTCCGCGGACCAGGGTGGAGGCGACGATCGGGGAGCTGATCGCGCCGAGGATGACGACGATGCCGCGCAGCATCGACAGCAGCCACATCCCGCCCAGGCAGATCGCGGAGGCCAGCAGGCCCAGGAAGGCCATGGGGCCGTCGCCCATCTGGTGCATGCGCTTGGCCATGTCCGCGAAGGACTCGCCCTTGGGCTGGCCGAGGGCGGAGATCAGTTCCGCCACGGTGCCGAAGGCGATCCAGAACAGGGCCGGGGCGAACGCGCCGCACGCCGCGAACAGGAGCATGGCGCCGGTGGAGCGGGCCAGGTTGCCCACGGAGCGGTCCCGGCCGAGGGCGACGGGCAGCGTCATCACCAGCCAGGTCAGGATCCCGGCCAGCAGCCCCAGGAACAGCACCGGCTCATACGCCGTCAGGAAGTCTCCGTCGAGCTTGACTTCCCACTTCCCGGTCATGGTCTTGTGCATGGCGTCGTACATGTCGGCGGTGAGATCCACGAGTTGCCCCATCGGGCCTCCGCCGTCCGGGCTGGTGTCCCAGTCGTCGCTGCCGTCGCCGCCGGGGCCGTCTTCGTCCTGTCCGCGCATGCAGTACTTGTGGGCGGGGCCTCGGATCTGCCTGCACTTGTCGTCGCCGGGCATGGTGTTTTCCCTCCTGTGAACGATGGCGCCCGCCACCCCGCGGCAGCGGGGTGGCGGGCGGGGCAGTGCGAACGGGTGCGGTGGAGGGCCTACGCTCCGGCCGGTGTGATGAGCGTCGCGGTGACCGGTCCGAAGACCATGACCGCGACCAGGACAAAGGCGATCGGCATGACCTTCTTCCCGGCGGACTTCAGGTCTTCCTTGTTGCCCTTCTGCCAGCCGTTGGCCAGGTAGAACAGGATCCCGAGCAGGCCGACGACGGCGCAGATGGTGATCAGCCACAGAAACGGCGGCAAGACCGTCTGAAAGAGCGGCTGCAGGGCGGCGAACGGGCCAGGGTCCGGCTTGGCGTTGCGCAGGGTGTCGGGCACGCTCGGCTCATCAGCGGCCAAGACCACAGTGGTGGGGTTCACGCTTGGGTTCCTTTCTGAGGGGCGACGCGGGTGGCGCCGTAGTAGTCGGGCAGGTCGATCGGGTCGAAACGGATCTCCTCGCCGGGGCGCGGAGCGTTGAGCATGTAGCCGCCGCCGACGTAGAGGCCGACATGGTGGATGGAGTCCGGGTCGGTCTTGTCGGTGGCGAAGAACACCAGGTCGCCGGGGGCCAGTTCGTCCCGGCTCGGATGCTTGCCGGTGTCCCACTGCTGGTTGGCGACCCGGGGCAGGGTGACCCCGGCCTTCGCGAAGGCGGCTTTGGTCAGGCCGGAGCAGTCGAAGCCGCCCTCGGCGTCACCGTCACCGCCCCACACGTACGGCTTGCCGAGGTGCTGCTGGGCTGCGTTGACGGCCTGGGCCGCCAGCGCGGCCAGGTCCTCGTCACTGGCGGGGGCGCCCGCAGGAATCACGGTCGGACCGCCGGTCTTCTTGGACGCGTTGGTGAAGGTCTTCGCGCTCGCAGTGATCGTCTTCACGTAGTTCTGCGTCTCGCGGTACGGGGGCACGCCCCCGTACTTCTGCACCGCGCCGGGGCCCGCGTTGTAGGCAGCGAGCGCGTTGGCGACCCGGTCCCCGGGCACGTCCTTCACCGCTTTGAGGTTCTTGCACAGGTACTCGGCGGCGGACGGGATGGCGTCCTCGGGGTCCCAGATGTCGCGGTCACCGTCGCCGTCGCCGTCCACGGCGTTCGCGTCCCAGGTGCCCTTGATGAACTGCGCGATCCCGTACGCCTTCGCGGGGCTCTTCGCGCGCGGGTTGAACCCGGATTCTTGTTGGAGGAGAGCGGCCAGCAGCTGCGGGGTCAGTCCCTCGCAGCGGTGCCCGCTCTCCTCGACGAGCTCTTGGTAGTCGGCGGGAATGAGGCCCTTGGCCAGAGACAGGCCAAGGGCGCCACCGCCCGGTCCGTTGCCGGCGGAGGAGCCCGCGGCGAACACCGCGGCGACGATCGCGAGACCTCCTCCGGCCACGACCACCAGGCCGCCTTTCACCCCGCCACCCCCTTCGGTGACGGCTGTGCTGAACGCATGTGAATCACGGTCTTCCGTGTGCTGGTGACCTCCCCTTCCCGCCCCTTCTCAGGCACGGTTAGGGGAGGTAGGACAGTTAGGCGTTAGGGCTCTGACCTGCACTTCTAACCCCTACCGGCCCCACGAGCGGGGCGAGGGAAGGGGGAGAGGTCAGCGGTCGTGCCAGGCGATCTTTGCGCCGTTGTGGGTGTCGACCACCGTGAACCCGCGGCCCGTGTTGTGGCCTGCGGGCGGGGGAGCGGCGGGCAGGTTCTTCCGCTTGACCCCCACCTTGTTGCCCCACGGGGAGCCCAGGTTGGTCTGTGCGTCGACCTTGATCCCCCGCGCCTTCAGGTGATCTTTGAGGGCGTCCTTCGTCCACCCCGGCTCCCCCGCCTCGGCGAGAGCGACGACGATCTCGTCCAGGTGGCAGCCGCGACGGTCGGCCATGACCTTCACGAGGAACGGCACGAGGGTGTCGCCGTCGAGAAGCGAGGGCTCCTCCCCCAGCTCCTCAACCGGCTCTTCCTCGTCCTCTCCTCCGTCGTCGCCCTCATCGACGGCGTCTTCCTCGTCGCTGTCAGGCGCCTCGTCGGCCTCTTCGGCCGCTGTTCTGGCGGGCAGCGTGTACTTGATGACGGCCGCGAGGAAGACGGCGGCCGCGAGGGCGCCCGCGATGAGGCCGAGCGCCAGGCCCGCGGTAGCGGCCCAGCTCTTCAGCTTCTCCTCGGGAGAATCGACGCGGACGAAGAACAGCACCACCAGGGCGGCGAGGATGGCCAGCAGGCCACCGCCGACCTCGCCTACCCCGTTGCGGGACTCCTTCGAACCCCACTCCACCTGCGAAGACTTCTCACTCATACCTCCTCATTCCTGTGGCAGTTGCGACGGTGGCGGTACGGATGGTGCTCGCCAGGTCGGCTCACCGGGTCTGCGCTGCGCGCTCGCCGGGTCTGCCTCCGCTGGCTCTGCACTGCTCGACTGCGCTTGGCTTCCGGCAGTCGCGACGCAGCCCAACCCGCGTGCCACGCATGGGGGTTGGGCTGCATCGGTGGTGCCGGACTGGGTCAGAGCCGGTTGGGCTCCAGGGCGAAGTACAGGACGCTGATCGGCGTGCCGTACTCCTCACTGAGCTGTCCCATCAGGTGGTTGAAGCAGGCCTGCCGCGTGTGGCCGGCGGGCACGTCGAGGATTCCGTCACGGGTGTTGAGAAGGCCCTCGCGGGTCTGGACGGTCGTGACGTAGTGGAATTCGGTGCGCTGCACGACCTCACTCTGCCGCGTGGACTGGGCGGTCATGGTGCTCCCTTTCTGGGGTGGGGCGGGGTAGTCGGACGCCTCGGTCACCGGGCCCCTTCCGGATCCTCGGTTTCCTCGGCGTTCTCGGCCGCCTCGGTCTCTTCGTCGGCCGCGCCGCCGAGGTGGGTCTGGAGCTGCTTCTCCTCGGCCTCAACCCGTGCGCACGCCTTGCGGACTCGCTCCTGGGAGCCCTGGAACCCGCGCTCGCGGAACAGGTCGGTGGCCTCGCGGTACGAGCGGGGCGGGTCCTCGCCGTGGCGCAGCCACCGGATGACGACATCGATCTGCTCGTCCTCCAACTGCACCTGCGTGAGCGGGGTCGCAACCCCGGCGACGGCAGCGAGCCCGTCGAGCGTCACCCCCGCGTCCCGGGGCGGTACGGCACCCGGTACGCCCTGCGGTACGCCTCCCGACTTCGGGCCGTTGACCTGCGGTACGTCCGGTACGCCAGGCGGTACGGCACCGGTACGGGCCTGCTCGCTCTGTCGAGCGGTGAAGGCCTCGGCCAGGTCTCCCCACCTTTCTTCAGCAGCCTTGATCTTCTCCTCCGCCTTGGCCTGCGCCTTCATCAGCTGGGCACGGCTGCTGGCAGCGAGCTCCACCTCCGTGATGCGGCGGCGCACATCGGCCAGGCCCTCGGCCATCTGCTGGACGACGTCGGTCTCGGCCTCGTCGCCGCGGCGCCGGGCATGGGCGTGGGCCAGGGCCAGGGCGCTGCGGCCGTCGTCGGCGAGCTTCGTGATCTGCCCGGCGGTAGCAGTGTCGACCAGGACGCGGGTGCGGTAGATGTCCGCGCCGAGCAGCAGGGCGGCGCAGGCGGGCAGTGCGGACCAGGGTCCGGCATGCCCGACCCAGGCCAGCATCACGGCCGAGAGGACCACCACGGCCGCGGCGGCGGCGCCGAAGGCGTACGCGGCGCGGTGGTTGCGCTGGGCAATCGCCCGTCCGGTGGCGTGGAGCAGGGCGGCCCACACGGTGTCGTAGGCGGCGGCGATGGCCATCGCGGTGGCCATGGACAGGCGGCCGAGGCTGGTCAGGTGCGGGGCCACGGTCGGCGCGATCATCGCGGCGACCTGCACGAAACTGACGGCAGTCAGGGCGTAGCCGACGGCCCTCAGCCCGCTGGCCCCGACGAACCTCTTGAGGAATTTCCTCATGTCATGCGTCTCCTTGCTCTGTGCAGGGGAGTTGGCTCTAGGTCAGCAAGGCGTTCCGCGGTGATCCCCGACGCCCGCTCTCCGGCGGCGCTTTCATCGCCGGACAGAGGGAGTTGACCTTCCGCAGATCCACTTGGTGTGCGCGCTGCCGCCCCGGGACGGGACGGCAGCGCGGGGCCGGTCAGCGGCCTTGCTGCGGCGGAGGCTGGCGGCGGCGGTAGGCGTCCTGGAGTCGGGCGAACCGCTCGTGGACCGGTGCTCCGTCGGCGCACTCCTGCCCGTCCTGGCAGGACGGGCAGTTGGTGGTGTGCTCGGTGGAGTCGCCGAACGCCTTCATGTAGCGGACGTACAGATCGTCCTGCGGCGACTTGGTCATCGGCCCGCTCCTCGCACGCCGAGCATCGCCTGGCCGTGGCGCTGCAGTTCCGCCTCGGCCTGCTGGCGAGCTTCCTCCGCCGCGCGCGCCGCCTTGGCGGCCTCCTCGGCCTGCTCCTGCGCGTTCATGCGGCGACCTGCTCCCGCTCGTGGGCGGGCGCGTTGTGCCCGGCCCGGAGGAGCCAGTCGCTGTCCGTCCAGGCCTCGCCGAGGACGAACGGCTGGTCGTCGGCGCGGCAGATGTCGCGGACGATGATCGCGAAGCGTGCGGAACGGCGGTCAAGCAGTTCGCGGGCCATGGCCGGACGGGTGATGACAGCCAGGACCTCGAAGGCTCCATCGGCGTTCTCGTAGATGGCGCCGGGGCGGCGCGGGCCGATCTGCCGCTCGACAACGCGGGTAAGGGCCTGGTTCAGAAACTCCACGGTGACGGAGTCGACGGCCGCGGTGGCCGACTGCTGCGGGTGGGGCCGGCCCCCGGACGGGAGCGGCTGACGGCCGTCCCGCTCGTGCGGGATCGGCCGCCTCGGCAACGGAGGACGGTTCCCTGCTCCCGAGGCGTGGGCGATGATGTGCATGCGGATCAGCTCCCTGTCATGGGGTGATGGCGTGGTCCGTGCAGGCCCCCGGCACACATGGCGTCTCCAGCGCCGTGCTGGGGGCCGCGCCGTCATGGCGGCGCGGTGAGCGGACAGGGACTTGCACCCGTGGCCCCACCCCTGGGGCCCTCTGAAGATCCGCTCTCGGGCTGCCGCGCGGCCAGCCCCCCGCTCAAGACCTTCACCAGTAAGAAACCGCTGGTGAGGGGGTCGTCTCGTCACCTTGTGACGGCAGGGGCGCCGCGGCCCGAACTCTCTATCTCTCATCCACTGTTGAGTTTTCAAGGAACGGACGTCCGTCCAGCCTTGCCCTCTCGGGCCGGTTCTGTAGGCACACGCAACTTCGTGTCCGAAGTGGCGACAGGGAAGACCGTAGACCTATGCGCAGCACCTCGTCAACAACTTCAGACACGAAGTGAGTCGATCGTGGTGAGCTGCGAATCTGCTCCATGCAAGCCTTCTGCGGGAGGTGCGGACGGTAGAGGTACACTTCGGACCTGAAGTTGGCGATCAGAGGGCTGACTTCGGGCCTGAAGTTGGGCTACGCTGCCGCGCATGCCACCGAGGAAGAAGTCACCGCCGATCCGCGAGATCGCGGACGATCTGCTGGGGCGTATCGCCTCGGGCGAGTTGAGTCCGGGCGACCAGTTGCCGAGCACGCGCGACCTGGCCGCGCGGTACGACGTGGCAGAGAAAACGGTCTACCGCGTCATCTCGCTGCTGAAGGCCAGCGGGCAGCTTGAGGCACGCCAGGGGAAGGGCGTTTTCGTGCGCTCCATTAAGCCCCTGGAGTGGCATCTGCACCGGTTCGAACGAGGGAACCGGCGCGATGATCCTTCCGGCGGCAAGGACGACTGGAAGGCTGCGGCAGAGGAGCAGGGCCGCACGGCCACTCAGGACACTCCGCGTGTGAGTGTCGATCCAGCGCCAGCCGACGTCGCTGAATGGCTCCAGGTCGATCCCGGCACGTTCGTGGTCGTGCGTCGCCGTGTGCGCCGTGTCGACGGCGAGCCGTTCCAGCTCGCAGACAGCTGGTTCCCTACCGAAATTGCCATGGGGACCGACCTGATGGTCGAGGCGGACATCACCAAACCCGGTGGCATACTCGCCGATTCTGGGCACCCGCAGGTGGCCATCCGCGACGAGATCCGCTCCTGGCCCCCCATCAGCCCTGCTGAGGCCGAACGCCTCGAACTTCCCGAGGGAGTTGGAACGCCCGTGATCAGGCATTGCCGCATCGGTTACGGCGAAGACGGCACCCCGATCCGCTTGATGGTGACCGTTGCCCCCGGGCACCTCAACACCCTCATCTACGAGATGGACGTATGAGCGTGGACGACCTGCTGGTACGCCCCGCCACAACGTCGGATGAACCGGACTTGATGCGCCTGCGCATCGAAGCGGAGGGGTGGCTGGCGGAGGCCGGCATCGACCAATGGCGCAGTCCCGGCTTCCGCGACCGCGCGCTCGCAAAATGGCGCGTCGACATCGGCGAAGGCCGCACCTGGATCGTCACCGACGGCACTTCCTCAGTACTCGCAACCGTCACCCTCGCCCGGCCTGACATGGACTTCTGGACCGAAGAGGACCGCCCCGACGCCGGTGTCTACGTCGCCAAACTGATCACCGCGCGCAAGGCGACGGGACTCGCTCTCGGCGGGCGAATCCTGGATTGGGCAGGCTCAATCGCCAGGGGACAAGGGCGTACTTGGGTCCGTCTGGACTGCTGGCGAGCGAACACCAAGCTGCAGAACTACTACCTACGCGAGGGGTTCACACATGTCCGTACGGAGGCTCCGCCCCATCGCCTCTCCGGCTGGATGGCGCAGCGGTCCGCCGAGGTCGTGATGCACCCAGACCGCCTTCTGTCGACCAAGAACGGCAGCACCGCTCCCGGCGCCCCGAAGCCCACGTGCTGACCTCGCAAAGCGTGGAAGCACGACTTACCACTGCCGGAGTTATGGCTTCGTGACGGTCCAAGACCCCTGGTGGTAAGCCAGGCAGTAAGGGGCCCGTCGAACAGTTCCGTGAGAGCCAGCGGACTGTGGCAGCCGCTACTCAGGCAAGAAGAGACGTGGCCATCTTCCGACACACCGTCAGTACCAGGACAACCACTCGCGACACCGATGTAACGTTCAGCGCGCATTCCATGGAGGGGAGCGAGATGACGACCGCACAGCAGCTTCCGGAACCGCTCAAGGCCCTGCTGAATCAGGCCGTGAGCCTGCCCGG
Organism: Streptomyces sp. NPDC025651; assembly: GCF_055558735.1. Taxonomy (NCBI): domain Bacteria; kingdom Bacillati; phylum Actinomycetota; class Actinomycetes; order Kitasatosporales; family Streptomycetaceae; genus Streptomyces; species Streptomyces sp. NPDC025651. The sequence continues at coordinate 31,382 of NZ_JBVHLZ010000021.1, read as the reverse complement.
CCCTGCCGAGCGGGCCCGGCTGCGGTTGGCCGCGAACCTGACGCAGCTTCAGGTCGCCGAGGCACTCGGCGTCCACCGGGTCGCAGTCGCCCGGTGGGAGACGGGCGCCCACGAACCGCGTCAGCCGCACCGAGGCAAGTACGCCCAGTTCCTCCATGCCCTCGCCGAGAAGTTCCCGCAGACATGACCTGGAGAGGGACACGACCGTGAAGCCCCCCTAGAAAAGCGAAGCGGCCCCGTCGCCACAACGGAGCCGCTTCCAAGTTCCGACTCATCCGAGCTAGCCACTCTGAGTCGTGCCGGTGAGGTGACCTCTCCGGGGTGTACCCGTGGGCCATAGGCCCGCGCGGTCACCTGCGCCCAAGGATAGGCGTGATACGTCACGCCTCGCCACTATCCACGGGAACTTCCAGGTCACACTCGCAGGTCACGGCTCCCCAAATCAGGGGAGATCCACCGATGCACCACCCCCGTCGCCGCCCTATCGCGGCCGCGGACCTGTCCTCGACCCGTCGCGAGGCCAGAGGTTCTTCCGCTCGTTCTGTCTCATACGCAGAGCCGGCCATCTCCTTCATGGCGACCTTCACGGCCGCCTCTCCCACAGCCGCTCAGGCCGCCGGAGAGGGGACCCGATGAGCACCCAAGGTCAGACGTGGGTCGACAAGATCGGCATCAACGGCTGCAAGAACGGCGGGGAGCTCCTGGTGCTCATCCGCGTGGGCAACCACGTCGGCGGGGACATGCGGGGCTGCTACGCAAAGGCGGCGACGCTCGCCAAGGAGTGCCTCATGGGCGAGTCGACAGTCCTTAAGCACCTACGGCGCCTGAAGGCCGCAGGCGTATTGCTGCCGGGAGACGAGAGGCTCGTCGATCACATCCGCGCCGACAAGCGCCCGCCTGTCTACGACCTCGCTGGGGGGCATGAGCCGGGCTGCCCCGGCGGGCACCCGAGCGACGTGCTCTGCGAGACCACCATGGCCGCCGGTGTTCAGATCGAGCACCCGTCGAAGAAGGCACCCGCCGCGGGTGCTCGATCTGAACACTCGCCCCAAAAGCGCAGTTCAGCCGGTGCTCGATCTGAACACCGGCCAGGCGATGCGGGTGTTACGGGTGTTCAAATCGATGCGCCACGGGTGTTCAAATCGAGCGGTAGAAGTAATAAGGAAGTGAAGCTTCCTCTCTCTGTACCGTCCGGCGGTCTCAACGCTCTGCCGTCAGCGGGCTCTCCGTCCCGGTCGAAGAGAGAGAACAATGCTTTGCTCCCCGAGCCCGCTCCCGACGGCGCCTCGGTGCCTGGTCCCCGCCTCGACCTCATGCAGCAACCGCAGTCCAGCCAGCTGGAGGCGGACCTGCAGACCGTGATGGCCGCGTACGTCACCGCGCTCGGTGTGTTCCCGGCACCGAGTATCGCGCGCCGGCTGCGCGGCGAGGCCCAGGAGCTGCTGACCCTGGGGTGGCCCGTGGCGCATGTCGCCGCGCTCATCGGTCAGCTGCCGGACCTGGGCTATTCGAGCCTGACCCGTCATGCCGAGCACAACCCTCCGCGCCCCCCTTCCGGCGCAGGAGGGAGGAAGGCGCCGGGCCAGTGTGGGAAGTGCCAGAACGGGTTCGTCTACCGCGATCCGGAGCTGCTGCTTGGCCCTCGCCGCTGCGAATGCCGGGCGACGCCCGTCGGCGCCTCCTGACATTCCCCACCTGCCCCACGAGCGGCACACGGCCCGTAAAGGGCCCTGTGTGCCCGCTGGGAGACCGAACGGAGATCCACAATGACTGTGCCCGCTCCCCGGCTTGACGAGGCCTCAGAGGGCAGCCTGGGCGGTTCCGAGCGTCGGCCGCCTCAGGACCTGGACGCCGAGCAGTCCGTCCTGGGCGGCATGCTGCTGTCCAAGGACGCAATCACCGACGTCCTGGAGGTCCTCAAGGCCGAGCACTTCTACACCCCCGCGCACCAGCTCGTGTTCCGCGCGATCACCGACCTCTACGCCAAGGGCGAGCCCGCCGACCCGATCACGGTCACCGCCGAGCTCACCAAGCGCGGCGAGATCAACAGGATCGGCGGGGCGCCCTACCTGCACACCCTGGTGCAGGCCGTGCCCACCGCGGCGAACGCGGAGTACTACGCCGACATCGTGCTGGAGATGGCGCAGCTGCGTGTGGTGGTGGACACTGGCACCCGGGTCACCGCCCGCGGCTATGAGCGTGGGGCCGACGTCCGCGAGGTCCTGGACGGTGCAGCCGGGGAACTGCTCGCGCTCACCGCAAGTTTCGACCTGGGCAAGGACCCCGACGGCTGGGACACTCCCATGGAGGAGAGCCTGGAGGACTGGGAGGACAACCAGGCCTCCGGTCCGAACCCCGCGCTGCCCCTGCCATACGCCGAACTCTCCCAGACCCTGGGCCTGGAGCCCGGCCACTTCGCCGTGTTCGCGGGCCGCCCCGGGATGGGCAAATCCGTCGTCCTGCTCGACATCGTCCGCAATCTCGCCCTGGCCCACGGACGCCGCGCCGCATTCGTCTCCCTGGAGATGACTCGACGGCAGGTCCTCAACCGGCTCGTCTCCGCCGAGGCCTCGATCGACATCAACATGGTCCGCAGCCACCAGCTCGACGCCAGCGCCTGGAAGCGGTACGACGCCAAGCGCGCTGAGATCGCCCGAAGCCCGCTGCACATCGCGGTGCCCAAGGGCGGCGTCACCGTCGCCCAGCTCCGCTCGCACCTGCGCAAGTGGTCCATCGAGGAGCGGCTGCCCGAGATCGTCGCAGTCGACTACGCCCAGATCGTCAAGCCCGCAAAGAGCAACGGCTACACCAACCGCACCACCGAGGTCGACGCGATCGCCCGCGGGCTGAAGGAACTTGCCCTGGAGTTCAACGTCGCCCTCGTCGCCGCCGCGCAGTTGTCCCGGCAGACCACCTCGCGGGACAACAAGGTTCCCGAGATTTCCGACCTTCGCGAGTCCGGGGAGATCGAGCAGGCCGCCGACGCAGTGGTGCTGCTGCACCGGGAGGACTATTACGAGCCGGGGAGCCGCCGCGCCGGCGAGTTCGACCTGATCGTCGCGAAGAACCGCAACGGCAACACCCGCACCTGCACCGTCGCCTGGCAGGGCCGTTACAGCCGGGCCTGCGACTTCGAAACCTCCTGAGGCGAGGACCAGTCCCTGCATCACACCGAGCTGTGGACCGCTGCCCGCCCGTCGACGCGGCGGGTCCTTGACTGCATCGCCGCCCCAGCAGGGTCCCTCACACGATTATCGACAACCCGGCGCTGGAATCCCTCCGCCGCGACGGATACAGGAACCGGGGCGCGTCCTGAGCAAGAGGTCCTGCCCCGATCCGCCACGCGGGCGTGATCTCGCTCTCGGGGCCCTTAGGGGTTAGAAAAGCAGGTCAGAGCCCTAACCCCTAACTCCTAACCCTTAGCGGCAACTCCACTGGCTCCAGCACCCGCGCTGTCTCCGGCGGCGGGGCACCGACTTGAACGGCGCGACCAAGGGCTCGATTGCGGACCGCTCTGACACGCGCCCAGGCCCTCGCGGCCGGGCAAGGGCTGATCGGCCGCGAGGCGCGGAGACGCCCTAATCCACCGTCATCGTGCCCTCCTCTTCTCGGTTCCGATCTGTTCGATCAGAGAGCGATTTAGTGAGCGATTTGAAGTGCGTTTCGGATATGGTGCCTCACGGAGGTGCCTTCTGTGTCCACTGAGAACGAGCTGTTCAGTGCGGTCGATGCGCTGTTGGGGCAGGTCGCGCAGGATGGTCTGCCGGTCCCTGCGGAGCGCAAGCGACTGCGGGAAGCTGCCGGTCTGAGCCAGGCGCAGGTCGCGGCGGCGTTGGACGCGCGCCGGGAGGCGGTGGGGAACTGGGAGGCCGGGCGGACTGAGCCGCGGCCGCCGAAGCGTGCCGCGTACGCGCGTCTGCTGGAGGGCCTCGCCCAGCGGTTCCCCGCCGCCGCCGGCGTGCTCACTGCCCCGGAGGCGGCGGTCCCGGCGGCGGTGGCCCCGGAGGCGTTCACCAGCCCGGAGCCGGAACCAGTCCTGGAACCGGCCCCGGAGCCTGCCGCTGTCCCGCCCTCCCGTCCGAAGACGGCAGCGAGCAGCACCGGCGGACCGGCGTCGTCGTCACGACGCCCGGGCGCGAACAAGGCCACGGTGAAGAGGACCACGGCGCAGAAGTCCACGGCGGCCGCCGTCGACCCGCGTTTCGAGAACGGGCCCCTCGCGGTCGTCGACGCCGACCAGGACGGGACGGTGTCGGCGTACTGCGTCGGCGGTCTGGTCCTGGACGTGCCCGCCAAGACGGTCCCGGCGCTGGTCGACTGGACGCTGGCCGAGGCCAAGCTCGGGCAGGCCCGGCTGCACCGCAACGGCCGCGACGCCGACCCGATCCTCGTCCTGACCGCGTCCGCGCTGGAACGCTACGGCCTGCCCGCCGCCCTGTCGGAGGAGGAGCGGCGTCACGGACGGCTCGCGGACGGCCACAAGGTGGTCAAGCAGATCAAGCGCGCCGGCCTCCAGCTCACCCAGCGCGGCCTCGGTCCCTGGGCCCGCCTCTTCCGCGAGCCCGAGGGCGCCAGGCGGCGTTGCGTCCAGCTGTGCATCCTGCCGTGGAACGCGCTGGACGCCCGGGAGTGGGACAAGAAGGACGACCCTCAGTTGCCCGGGATGCACCCCGCCGACCTGGCCCGCTACCTCGGCTCGTACGCGGAGCGCGTGATGACGCCGCGCGGCACCACCGCGACGACCGGCCTTGAGCTGATGGTCGCGCTGCGCCCGCCGACTCGCGCGGAGAAGGACCCGGCCACCGGCGAGTTCCAGCGGGCCTTCAACGATGACGCGCTCACCCAGCTCTACCCCGTGGTGGAGTGCGAGGTCCCCGACGAACACCCCGTCCTCAAGGGGAAGTTCGCCCGGCACCATCTGCGTACCGAGGCCGAGATGCTGATGGAGGAACCCTACGACTGGTGCCGCCCGCTGACCGACGAGGAGTGCATGAACCCCTTCCTGGTCGCGGTCGACATCAACATGTCGTTCGCCGCGGCCGCCAACGGGCTCACCGTCGGACTGAACGGACCCGTCCACCTGACCGGCGACCCGGCCTTCGACCCGTCGCTGCCTGGCTCCTGGCTGGTCGATCTCTCGCACGTGGATCTGTCCCGTATTCAGGTCAACGGCCGCACCGTCGACGGCGACCGGCTGCCGAGCCCGTTCACGCCGAAGGGCGAGGGCCCCACGGGGCCGGCCTGGTATGCCACGCCCACCGTGCAGTACGCGGTGGAGCTCGGCTTCGAGGTCGCGCCGATCGAGGCGTACGTGCGTACCCAGTCGGGCCGCTACCTGGACCCCTGGTACAAGCGGCTGCGCGACGCCTACATCGCCACCATGGCCGACCTCGACGTCACCGCCGATCTCGGGGGCCAGGAGTTCCTGGACGCGATGGCCCGCTCCCGGCGGGTCGACCCGGTGATGGCGCTGCTGGCGACCGCGGTCAAGTCGACCGCGAAGGGCGGCATCGGCAAGCTGCGCCAGCGCAACCGCGGTCAGGTGGCGTACTACGAGCCGTGGCCAGCGCTCGCTCGGGAGACGTGGCGCCCCGACATCCGGGCCGCCGTCCTGGCCAACCAGCGGATCGGCCTGCACCGCAAGCTGGTGAAGACCGCAGCGGCGGCCGACCTGTATCCGATCGCGATCGGCACCGACGCCATCGTCTACCCCTCACCCGGACCGTCCCCGCTGGACGTCCTGCCGCACACCGACGAGGGCAAGCCGGTGCCGGGCACGTTCCGGCTCGGCATCTCGCCGGGGATGGTCAAACATCAGGGCACGCAGACCGTGCTGTGGGCGGAGGAGCAGTTCGAAGAGCACGGAGGCGTCTTCAACATCGCCAACCTGATCAAGACCGACCCGACGGCCGGGGAAGGGGAGTAGCAGGCCATGGCTGAGACATTCGGAGACAGCCTGGACCGCGCGCTGGAAGGGGCGTTCACCCGCCCCGCCCCCAAGAGCGCCCAGGCCCAGATGAAGTACCTGGTCAAGCAGCTCAAGGGCACCAAAGCCGCGGCTCAGGCGCTCGGCATCTCCCAGCGCACCGTCGAGCGGTACGTCGCCGGCAAGCTCAAGCGGCCGCGCCAAGAGCTGCGCGGCCGCCTGGAGGGCGAGGTCAAGAAGCGGTGGCAGCCGCAGATCCGGGCGAAGGCACGAAAGAAGGCAGCCTCCACGGATGGCCTGGTGGTCTCCACACGGGCCCGGTTCGGATTCACCGCGGCACCGGGCACCACGGACGACGCCCGGATCCGGGACATCACCCAAGCCCTGCCGCCCGCCTACGCCGACCAGCTGTTCACCGCCCGCGAGCAAGGCGCCACCGAGCAGCAGCTGCAGCAGATCGCGGCCGACGGCCTCGCCCGGATGTACTTCCGTGCCAACGACAACCGCGCGCACGGCCTGGGCGTGGAGTTCACCGACGTGGAGCACATCGAAATCGAGCTCTAGCAGACGGTTGAGCGTCCAAGAGGGTCACGACGCCCAACCGGTCAGCTCGCCGTGCTCACCCGCACCTGGGGCCCGGAAGTCGGCCCCGGGGCCCTGCTTTCGGGACGTGGGCCGAACGCGGGAACCGCAGTGCGGCGCCGCGTCGCTGATGCGCCTTCGGCCGTTCTCCAGGCGTGAGTTTCCCTATGCACCGTGAGTCGTACTCGCCGTTTGTGTCCGTTCACCGGGATCTGGTCCTCAATGCCGAACTGAGCGCTACCAGTCGCCTGCTCTACGTCGTGCTCCAAGCCCGAGTAGATGACGGGGTCTCCGTGGAGGACGCGGCCCCATTGATTGGTCTGGAGAATACAGAGCAAATGCGACCGTTCTTTGATGAGCTGGTCGCCGCCGGAGTCGTTGAGACGCGCCCGCATCTCGGGCGGGCGCCCCGCCTTCTGCTCTACCGGACTCCGCTGTCGCCGGAACGACGTACCCACGGGTGCATCCCTTGCGGGCGGTGCGACGAGTGCTCCTGCGAGCACCTCAAGGGGCTGTGCCGAGTCTGCGATGACATCGACCGTGTGGAGAAGACAGCGCGGCAGGACCTCGACCGGTGGAAGCGCCAGCGGGATGCCGGAGCTACCTATGCCATCGGGCGGGGTGCTGCCCGGCTGCACCGCTGGGACTGCCCGAGCCTGAACTCGCCGGAGAAGAGCCTGGCTCAGATGGAAAGTGCACGGCCTTATGCCCGCAAAATGGGCGGGCTCTATTGGCCTCGGCTGCCGGACCTCTACACCGCACAGGAACTGCGGATCAAGGGCTGCCGCAAGCGGCGGTGCGCCCTGTGCGGCCCTGAGCCGCTGTAGTCGGCGCCACGAGCTGGGCGTGTGTGATCAGAGGGTGACGTTAGCGCGCTTCCGGCCTGCGTGTTGTTCACCGCTCGGCGCTTTCAAGCAGTCCTGGAACGCTACGAAAAGCTCTCCCCTGACGACCACCTGCTACGCGTTCAAGCCGCCTTCCTCCAACCCGATCAGCCATGAACCGGAACCTCGCTCACGTCCCGCGCGTCCGTACCCGTGGCGGCGTCGTGCTCGCGGCTCACCACGGTTCGAGACCTCACCGCCGCGCTCTGCCTGGACCCCGCTCCCGGTTTCGACTTCGGCGCCGCGTACTCGCAGCTCGCCGAGGTGTCTCGACATCTGGGTCTACCGGACCAAGAAACTGGCGCTCCAGGCCGGGGCCAGCCTGGCCATGGAATGCGGCCTGGATGAGGACGGCGGCGACGCGCGCGCCCGGCTCCCGGTCCTCGGTCGCCGGGGCCGGCTGCTCGTCGTCAGTGGCGCTGGGGGCCGCCGCGGGATCCTCGGCTGAGTCGGGAGTTTTAACGTCTCGACTTGCAACGCGATGGCACTGTTCGGGAGGCTGCCGAACGTGGCAACAACTCACCTGCGGGCGTGCGATGTTCCGGAGGTCCGGCAGGGCCTGCGTCAGTGGGCCGCCGACAACGTCGTGCGCGGCCAACGAGGCTCGGGCGCAGTACAGGTCAACGGCTTCACCGATCCGCTCCTGATGCAGTCGGCAGTACGCGGCGCGGAACAGTTCTTCGTCAACGACCGTATGACGTGGCTGGCGCGTACGACGGGCGAAGAACTGCCGGTGTGCGCGTTCGACGCCAACACCCTGCCAGACCCGACCGGGTTTCTGATCTGGTCCGACGACCCGAGCGCCCACACCACGACTCTCGGGCGGCCTCGGGCTGTGCTGTGGTGCCGGACCGGGATGTCGCTGCGTGTCCTGGTCCTGGACGACGCCAGCCCGTACCGGCGCGCTCTGGAGGACGCGGGCAGCCGGGCCGATCCGACCTGGGCCAGCCAGGTCCGCGGTTCGCTCGCCGGAGATCTGTCCATTGCCTTCGGCGTGACGATCCCGCTGAACACCGAGACCGCATGGGACGAGGTGAAGCACACCTGGGCCCTCGACAAGCACGGCCGTCCGGTGAAGGACCGGTACGGCGTGGGAGCAGACCGGCTCAACGAAATCAACGAGGACCAGCTCCGGATCATCCGAACCCTGCTGGGCACCTTGCTGCTGATCCGCCAGCCTGCCGACGCCCGCCGTGCCCTGTGGCAGGCCGAACAGGTACGGCCCGATGCCGCCGCCCGCAAGCGCTTGCGCCGCGCCGGTGCCGAGCACCCCGACGCCCCGGTCCGCTACATCACGCTCCGCCAGTCCATCCGACCAGCCCCCGACGACGACCGCGGGGCCCGCGACACTGCCGGCCGCATCTACCGGCACCAGTGGTTCGTGAAGCCGCACCGGCGCACCTACCCCGACCAGGACGACCCGACGGGCTACTCCCGCAAGTGGGTCGGCCCCTACCTCGTTACTCCCCAAGGGTGCGAGGACGCCCCGATCCTGGGCCGGGAACGCGTCGTCAGTGTCCTACGCCGGTGACGGCCCACCAGACGACCCTCGATCCGGACAACGTGAACGTCTATGTCGCGTCGCAAATCAAGACGTTAAAACTCAAGCTTCAGGCGCGTACGGGCTGCACGCCCTGGCAACCGGGGCCCAGGCCGCGGCGTCGGGGCCGGAGCGTGGCGGGTTCCTCGTCCTCGAAGCCCTCGTTGAGGGCGTCGAGGTGAACGCCGGCCGCTTCGTTCAGGGTGCGGGCCGCGCGTTCCTCGAAGCTGCCCTCCGGGTGCTGCTCGCTCAGGTGCCGCACGATCCCACCCAGGTAGTCACCGAGCTGCTGTCGCGCGCGACGGTGCTGGGGGCGTTGCTGTTCTGGGCGGAGTCGTCGGCGGCTGCGGCTGACCGGGTCGAGGTGGAGGAGCTGCGGGAGGCTTTCGTGCTGGCTATGGATGCCGCGCTGGGAGTGGACCCGGCCAGCCCCGAAGCGCAAGCGGAGGAGGTGCCGTCCTCGGCGCTGTGGCCCTACCTGCTGCGTGCCCGCATCTCCCGCACTCTGATGGACGTGGATGCCACCCGCCCCGACAGCGAGGGCGGCGATGCCGTGCCGCCGTCGGCTCTTCAGCACATGCTCGCCGCGGCGCAGGCCATGCTGACCGTGGCGGTCCCGGACCTGCCGCAGGACTCGCTGGAGCAGCTGCGGGAGAAGCTGCGCGCCGCGCGTGAGGCGCTGCGCACGGCGGAGGCGGAACTGAAGGCGGCGCGTCAGGCTGTCACCGCGGCCCGTCGGCATCTGCGGAGTCTGGGCATCGATCCATGACGCTGCACCACTGCGCCGGCTTCTCGCCGAGCGGCGAGAAGCTGTTGTTCGGCGGTTCGTTCGGTCCTCCTGCTGCACTCGCCCTCGACGGAGGCCGGCGTGGGTGAGGGGCACCGCACCGGGACGGTGTGCACGGGCCCGGGCCGCGGCGTCAGCTCTGGCGGTCGTGCTGGGGGGGGCAGGGTCAGCAGGGCGTGGACGGGGATGTGGGATTCGGCGGGGTGCCGGAGTGATCCGTCCAGGTGGAGGGCGTACTTCGTGCCGGGTCCCTGACGTGTCCGGCTGAGGTATCCGGCCTGTTCGAGGTCGGCGACGATGTTCTGCACGGCGCGTTCGGTGATGCGGCACGTCGCCGCGATTCCCCGCGCCCCACCTCGTCGCCCGCGTCCGCGCCGGAGCCCGCTTCGAACGCGGCCACCTCGTCGAACGTCCCGAAGCCCGCGTGGCATGAGTGATCGCAACCGATCCGCAGAACGCCACCCATGGATCCGGGTCACGGGCGCGGGAAGCGGGCGCGCGGGGCGTCGATGCAGGTGTCCCGGGACGTGGGTCCGCCGAACCGAAGACGGTCGTAGGCCGTGAACGCCGGTTCCAGCGTGTCGAGTTCGTCGACCAGTGCGTGCAGCCGCTCAGACCACCGTGCTGAACCGGCATCCGGCTCGTTCGCTGCGGCGCTGATCGCGGTCGTCAGGTAATCCTTGCGCTGAATGGCGGCCGGGGTCACCGAGTGCAGGCACACGTACTGTCCGCTGAGATACGCATTCCACTCCGCCTTCCCGGTGATCGGGTCGGCCCAGTGAGCGGTGAACCACGCTTCGAGCAGCTCTACGCCGCCAGCTTCGTCGGCGAGAGCGAACAGGTCGGCCGGCACCATCTCGGCACCGTCGGAGCGCAGATATCCCGGAAGCGGCAGATGCTGCCCCAGCATCAGCCGGCGGACCGCATCGGCATCGCGGCCGTGAATTGCGCACAGTTCCTCCAGGGCAACGAACTGCGCGCTGACGTATGCGTCATCGGTATCGGTCATCGGATGGTCGCCGTTGACTTCGCGGAATCGCTCGGCGAGCTGCTGCTTCAGATCTGTCTCCGACATCGGGTCGCCTCCGGCGTTGACCAGCGCGGGCATCTCCCGCACAGGACTCGGCACGCTACCGGCCGGACGGTTCGGCACTCACCGAACCATCGATGGAACCACGACAGCACGAGGGCACCTCGCCCTCGCTCCGCCCACCGATCCACAGCTCTTGACCATTACTCATCCGGCGAGTCACGCCCCGTGTATGCGGAGGTCCTGCGGCGGGAGGAGGCGGAGCGGGCCGAGCTGCTGCAGGTGCTGGGGGAGTAGCTCACCCCACCTGGGATTGTGGTGGCTGTCTTCTGCTGGCAGGGCCCGCAAACGAGGGGGGTTGCGGGCCCTGCGGGTGTGGCTGTGCGGGCCACGTACGACCGGGGCCTGCCTCCAAGGCGGTCCTGATCGGGGTGCCTCCAGAAGGGTGAGGCGGCCTGTCCAACGAGCGGGGTGGGAGAACGGTTGCGCTCTTGGCTGTGTCGGTCTCCGCGGATGCGGTTCGGCGAGGGCGGGGGTGGAGAGGGGTCCGGTTCGTCTGCCGGGGAGGGTGGAAGGCCGTGTGGTGCCTGCGTGCTGTTCTCTGTCTAGGCGGGGTTGTGGCCGCGGCGGATCCAGCCGGGCAGGCGGGCGGTGTTGGAACGGGCGCTGGTCAGCATCTCCTCGGCCTCCGCGAGTGCCCGGATGAGTTCGCCGGTGTGCTCGGGGCGCAGGTTGAGGCGGGCTTCCAGGAGGAGCATGAGGGCGCGGGAGGTGTCCGCGAGTGCCTTGATCAGGGGATCGGCCTGGGGCGCGGTCTCGCGGATCTCGCGCAGCGCGCGGGCCATGTCGCTGGTCTGCCAGTACCAGAAGCGCGGGACGGCATCGAGGCGGTCGTCGCCTTCTTCGAGGGCGGCGGTCAGCAGCCGGTTGAGTGATGCCCCTTCCTGCAGTGCACCGGTCTTGGCGAGGTCGTCCTGTGCCTTCTGTGCGGTCCGGGCGGCGCGGGCGTAGGCCGCGGTGGCCAGGGCTGCCTTCATGAAGGTCTCGGTGGCGTCCGGCCCCTGCGGTGTGTACCGGCTGGGGGTGCCGCCCAGCGATTTCACGGGATGCCGGGCGCGGGCAGCGGCGGGCGGCCGGCCCGCAGGTCGGTGTCGGCCAGCAGCCGGGCGAAGCGGGCCCGGTGGTCCTCGTTGCCGCGGTGGCCGCGCTCGACGTCGGCCAGGACCTGGCGCAGGGGGTGGGCGCACACGTCGATGCGGCCGCGGTGGGTGGTGCGGGCGCAGTGGGAGAGGATCTCGATCCAGGACCAGGCGTCCAGGCCGTGCGCGAGGGCGAGGCGGTCGATGTGATCGGCCAGGGGGCGGCCACCGTGGGTCCAGGCCGCGTACTGGTGCACCGAGCCGTCGGGCTGGGGGATGTCGGCGCGTACCAGGGTCTCGGGGCCGGCCGCGGCGAGCGCGTCATCCACCACGGCGCGTTCGGCCGGGCCGCGGTCCCCGGTGGCCTCGAGGCGGGGCCGCGTGGTCCTGGGCGGGGCAGGGGCGGTGAGGACGGGCACGGGCAACTCCAGCAGCAGGCGGACAGACACGACTCCGCATGCTCAACGACGAGCTGGCCGACCCAGTCACGCCCGTCGGTGTCTGTCCGTACGCCGTCCAGTTGGCCGAATTTTCTGCAGAAAATTCGGTGAGCCCTGCCGCAGTGCAGGGCTGTACGCCGTCGGCTGTCAGCGGCGGGTGAGGGTGGCCGGGTCGATGGCGACCGGGAAGGGATCGGTCACCTCGGTGACGGTGCCTGCGACAGCGGAGGCCTGTTCGGTGTAGAGGCCCTCGACCAGGCGTGTCATGACGATGCGCATGCCCGGGTCGAACTCGACTCGCCAGAAGTGGGGAATACCCGCTTCGGCGTAGGCGAGGGGCTTCAGCTTGCGGTCCACGGGCGCGTTGCCGGGGGAGACCAGTTCGACGGCCAGGAGCACGGCCTCGGCGTCGATACTGACCGGGTCGTTCTCGGTGGCGCCGGCATCGACGACGACGAGGTCGGGCACGAACAGACCGGACGGCGTGAGGACGTTGACGGCCTCGAGGACCTCGACACCGGCGCCCGCGGCCTTCGCTGCGGCCTCGATAGCAACGTGCAGCCGAAAGGAGGCCCGCTGGTGGCGGGTGCCGGGGGCGGGCGACATGATCAGCGATTCCCCGTAGAGCTCGTAGCGATAGCGCCGGTCCTCGGGGAGCGCGAGGACGTCGGCGATGGTCCACGGGCCACTGTGATCGGTGGCGACGCTCATACCGGGTGCCTCCCATCCCTCCATTGCTCGTGCTGCCGTACGCCCAGTGTGGCGCATGGCCCAGCACCCTGTCCCGGCACCGGGAACCCCGCCAGCAGACGGGCCGCACCCAGGTTCGTACGGCTCGCCCCGTCATGCGCCAGGGTTCAGCTCAGCGGGCGAGCCGGATCCGCGGAGCCCACGCGAACTCCAGGTCATCCAGCAGGATCAGCTCCAGCTCTTTGCCCCACGTGCTGCGCAGGAGAAACGGATGGGTGTCCATCCGCGCCGCTCACAGATGACCAGTGTCTCCGGCTGTCCGACCAGCGCGTACCGGCCGCGGGAGGCGGGCCTGCTGCCTGGGCATTCCGCATTCCCGTACGGTCCGAACAGACGCACGCGCCGCGGACAGCCTTGACGCTCCGCGCTGGGCGGGCGCTCGGTGCAGGTACAGGGGCCGACCGGCCTTGAGCTTCATCGTGACAGCGCAGGCACAGCCCCGAGCCGGATCCCTTCGGCTCGGGAGCCGTGAGGCCTTCAGTCGGGGGACTTGCGCAGCTCGGCCTTCGCATACTGTGTGCGCACATGGTCCCCGCCAGGGGTCAGCATCGTGAGCTTGAAGCGCAGGTGCGTGATGCGTGAGCTTGCCACGAAGCCCGCCGCGGCCCCAGTGACGGCCACGCGCTCAACTTCATGCGTCCCGACGACCGAGATGACCATCCGTGTCAGGGGCGGAACTTCCACCTGCCGGGAGGCAGCGACCCGGTGACCGGTCTCGTCGTGGCCAGCGACGCCGGACTGCACACGGCGCCGGAAGACGGCACCTGAGCGGAACGTCCTGCACAGAGTGAGGAACTCCGTATGGCCCGCTGTTACCTCCCAGGAGACAGAGTCCTCCCACGCGACCTCGTAAGTGGTCAGATGCCGCGGGATGAACTCCGTCTCCGGTCCGACGTTCTCCACCTCGTGCTCGTGGAGAGAAACCTCCACCGAGCTCATCTCGCTGTCACCGAAGGCGATGCCCATGCCCCCCGCCCCAAAGATACGTGCTGAGCGGCCGACGGATCAGGGGCCCGTACCCGGCGGGCAGGGCTTCTTCTTCCCGACGTTGAACCAGGCGGGGTACTCGATCTTCCGGATCCCGATGGGATGCTTCCCCGGCCCCACGCAGTACTCGTCGCCCTCCTTGTCGATGTTCTTGTGCACCCAGACCCTGCGGTCGCAACCGCTGTTGTCAATCATGTTGATCGGCCACTTCGGGAAGGCGTAATCGTATTCCTCGCATGGGAAGTTATCGAGGTAGTAGTACTGATTTCCCACCTTCTTGTAGATCTCGACCCAGTTAGGCCGGCGCTCATCCGCCTGCGCCGACGGCAGCGACAAAGTGGCCAGTGTCCCCGCTGCGAGGGCGACCAGTAATCGTCTTCCAGTGCGCTGGGGCTGAGCCCTCTGGAATCCCTGCTGACGAAGGTCAATTTCGGGGCGGGGGGTGCCGTTTTGGCATCGGCGATGATCGAAACGCCGCCCCCGTGGGCGTTCGGCGTGATCGCCGCCGCGGCCGGAATCATCAACGTCGCGCCGGGGCCCCGCTCGCTCGCCCGCTGGGCGGGCGTGGGGTTCCGTCACTGGCGAGAACGCCAGCCCCGCCTGGCCACCTCCCAGGGCGCCACCCGGACCTGGACGCTGTACCCGCACCACGGCACCATGCAGGATCCTCTGATGCGCGCGGGGTTCCACGAGACGTTCGGCCGCGCCCTGACGTACGTCGCCAGCCAGTCGCGCACCGCGGGGATTCAGGTGCACGTCACCCATCACGCCACGGTGGGCGACGTCACCACCCACACGCAGACGATCTCTGTCCATGTCCCCAAGGAGGTGTTCCCCCGTCCCGAGCGGGTCCTGAACACCATTGCGCGGGAGTTCACCAAGCTCGGCGTCCTTACCGAGGTCACGCCCACGGCTGTTCCGGCCGTCGCCGACCGCGCGTCCGACTGGGCCGAGCTCGAGGACGGCCGGTACGCGGCCACCGCACGGATCACTGGTTGGCCCTCCACGAGTGACGGGAATTTGATGCCCGAGCTTCTGCTGGAGGAGGGCCAGGACCAGGCGCAGCAGGAGCGGCAGGGTGACCGGTCCCTCTCGGTGCTCTACCGGCCGCTGCCGATCGGTCAGGCCCGCCGCTGGGCGCGGTGGAAGAAGGGGTTTGGAGCGGCGTTCACCACGGACGACGTGAAGAAGGACGAGAACGACGAAGCGACCGGCAGCACCCATGAGGCCCTGGTGCGTGGCGCCACCCTCGTGGACGTCGACGCCTTCCTGACCGTCTGGGGCGCGAGCCCCGAGGAGGTCACCGAGGCCCGCTGGGATGTCCAGCTGGATGCCGACGAACACCGTCTGCGGCTCGACTGGCTCACCGGCCAGCAGCACCGCGCGCACGTGATGACCACTCCGCACGGCGCAGCCACCCGGAAGGGAGCGATCCTCTGATGATCCGTCTGCCGTCGAACCACGTCTCCATCACGGTGCCGCTGGTCGCCTCCAACGCCCGCTTTCCCGGCATTGAGATCGGCCGTTCGGTCACGGACGGACGGGCGTTCCACCTCTCGCCCGTCAAGGTGGACGAGAGGGCCCTGCAGTCCACCAACTCCCTGACGTTGGGCGGGCTCGGCTCGGGCAAGTCCACCTCCCGCAAAGTGCAGATCCGCCGGGAGATCCGGAAGAATGCCCATCAGGCCGTGGTCATCGACAGCGCGGGCGAGCAGCAGACCCAGGGCGAAGAGGGCGAGTGGGCGCCGCTGACCCGCGATCTGGGCGGCCAGGTCATCGCGGCCGGCGAGTTCAGCCTCAACCCGCTCAGCCCGATGTTCCCGCCCGAGGTCCGCGAGCAGCTGGTGCGCTCGCTGATTGCGGCGGTGGAGCCCGAGGCCCTGACCCCGCAGGCCGGGCACGCGCTGCAGCACGCGCTGAGCAGCCCCAAGGCCACCGAGCTCGGCGGCCTGGTCGACGCGCTCCTGCACCCTGAAGACGGACTGCGGCCCGCTGCCAAGTTGGAGGAGTGGGGAGAGGGCGCCGCGATCGCCCTCTCCCGCTACACCGAAGGATCACTGCGCGGGCTCTTCGACGGACCGACCGCGGGCCTGCCCGAGACCGATCTGCCCATCATCTCCTTCGACTTCACCAAGCTGGACCGCAACAGTCCCGCGATCCCGGCCCTGATGGCCGCGATCTCGTGCTGGGTCGAGCACGTCTGGCTCAAGCAGTCGACCGCCGTCCACCGACACCTGGTGATCGAGGAAGCCTGGCAGATCCTCCTCAACCCCGTCACCGCCGAACTGATCCAGCGACTGCTGAAGCTCTCCCGCAAACAGGCCCTGTCGGTCGACGCGGTGATGCACACCCTGTCCGACCTCGGCGACGGCCGCGCCCTCGATCTGGCCAGCCTCTGCGTGATCATCCAGATCGGCCGTCTCAGCCCCGACGAGGCCCTCAAGGTCGGCACGCTGTTCGAACTGCCCGCCTGGACCGTGGAGAAGATCCCCAACCTGCTGCCAGGGCAGGCCGTGTGGAAGGTGGGCTCCGACTTCGTCGACGTCATTCAGACCGTGATCACCGACGACGAAATCGCGCTCACCGACACCTCCACCCGCCGCCGCAAGGCACAACAGGACCAGGCCGTCGACGAGGCTCAGCCGGAGGGCGACTTCGTCCCTGCGGTACTGCTGGAGAAGAAGAGCGAGGATCTCCCGCTCCTTGAGGAGGAGCTCCCGCTTCTCGAACTGGACGCGATCGACGGTGACGAAGGCGAAGAGGGGGGCTGGGACTGGGATTTGCCCCCGACGGTGGTCGACACCTGCCCGCCCATCGACACCCGGCACTACGACGTCGTCCAGGCCGCGGTGGAAGGCCGACTGTCCGAGGCGGCCGACCTCGCCGCGATCGGCGAGCGCGACGACATCACCGCCCACGGCCTCAACTCCACCCAGGCCGCACAGTGGCTCGCCACCCGCGCGAAGGTGGCCGAACTCAGCGGGAAGCCCGACCAAGCCGCGCACCTGCGCGCTACCGTCACCCACATGGGAAAGGGGAGCGAGATCAACTGGTGGGACGAACAGACCGACAACGCGCCGTCGGAGTGGCACCACAGCCCCCAGCCGCCAACGGCTGCACCCACACCGGCCCCTGATGACGAGAACACCGCTCCTGGAGGCGGAAAGGCCCGTCGGCCGCGCCGCACCTGGGCATCCGTCGCCGTCATCGCAGCCCTTGCCCTCACCGCGGCCGCCGTATGGCAGGACGCCGACGACAAGGAACAGCGCCAGGAACGCGAGACCAAAGCCGCCGGGTATGAAGGCAGGTCAAGAGCGACGCTCAACATCGACAGCGTCAAGGCAGATGTAATCGCTCAGTGGACCAAGGACAGCGTGATCCTGCAGCTGAGTTCGTACTTTGACGATGACGCCAAGTACCTGCGCATCGACTCCAGCGGAGAGAGCGCCTTCAACGCTCGGGAAAAAGGGCGGTTCCCCGAGGATCCTGAAATCGTGGTCCCCGTCAAGGATCGTCTTGCTGATGTGACGGTCCGGATAGCGGTCGGTGGGAAGTCCTGGAAGAAGGGCTCCAGGGCCGAGTCCCGAACCGTTCGTCTCTCCCCCACCGGCGTCGCGTACGACGGCGAAACCGGGGAGCGGCTTCCGTCGGACCTCTGACACGTCTCTCCCCCTGCTGACCCGCGCCCCAGAGAGGGGCGCGGGTCAGCGGCGTTTTCGCGCACGAACTCCGGTCGCTCTGCTTGGTCCTCGCCCTCCCCTGCTCCTGGGGTGGTCGAGGCCTGCGCAGGCCTCGACCACCCCTTGCCCAACCCCACCCGCCCCTCTCTGATGGAGGACACCGTGTTCCGCAGGAACCAGACCAACCCGGCCCCGACCACTCCGAGCACCCCGGAGCAGCCGGAAGCCATTGCGATCAGCTTGGACGAACTGGTTGCGCTGGAACGGGCGTTACTCGAGGCGGACCGGCTGCGCCGCACCTGGAGGGAGAACTTCCCGTACTACGGTCTGAAGCTGCGCACCGTGCACGACGTGAGCGCGGTGCTGTACCAGCGGGCCGGTGCCGCGTCCGCTGTCCAGCCTGACCGGCAGCGCGTCCGGATCCCGCTCTTCCGCCACGAGATCAAGTGGCTCACCGACGCGATCGAGGCCATGGAACGGCACTGGGCGCGCCCGGGGCCCCTGGAGGATGCGCGGCACCTCCACAACCGCTTCAACGCCCTTCTCGGAGCGGCGCGCGCCATCACCTACCTGGGCAGCACCGCCGTCTTCACTTCCGAGTCTCCGCAGGTCCTCGAAGGGCGCGTGATCCTCTCGCACGAGCAGTGAAGAACACCGCCGCGCTGAACGGGCCTGCCGATGCGTTCCTCACCGTCGGCGGCCCGTTCGTCGACGTCACCGGCGTCTGTGACCAACCCCCCTCCCCGAAGGAAAGCCACCACCCATGGACTTAACCGTCCCCGCCTCGTGTACCGACAAGAACCTGGACGCCGCCTGTACGTCGGTGTCCGGCGAGATCAGCCGCACGGACGGCAAAGGCGTCCTTGCTGCTCGCCTTCAACGGCGCCGTCCTGGCCGGACTTGCCTCGGTCGCGGGCAAGGATCTGCCGCTGCCGACCAGGGTCTTCGGCACGCTCGCGATCCTCGCCCTGGGCGCCGCCGCCGTGCTCCTGCTCCTGGTCGTCCGCCCCCGCCTCAGCGGCGACGACCGCGCTTCCTTCCCTCACTGGGCGCAGCTCGACGAGGACGAGATCCGCGCCAGTATGGAAGGCGACACCCGCGCCGCCCGCATCCGCGTGCAGTCCACCCTCGCAGTCCGCAAGTTCCGTCACCTGCGCCGCGCGGTCGACCTCATCCTCACCGCCCTGGCCCTGCTCGCCCTGGCCGCCGCCGGCCTCCCGCTGTGATGGCGGCCGTGGTCGACCTGAGACGTCCGGGGCGCACATCGCGCGTGCCCGGACAAGGTAAGGGGAGCAGCTCATTGTCCGTTCTCAGTGATGTTGGCGAACCAGGGGCGCATCATGTGGATGACTGGCCTGAGACGAGGGGGAACCATGCCTGACGAGAGAAGGAGTTCGGACCGGGGCAGCGACGCCGACTTCCTCATCCGGATGCAGAAGCATCTTGGGGATGAACAGCGGCGAGTCAGGCGGACGGGAGGCTTCATGATCCTCAATGCAGCCTTCGCGCTGCTGTGCGGCTGGGCCGTGGTGCTTCCGTCAGTGTCTTTCCCGGTCCGGTGTCTGCTGGTCGGGACCATCGTGTTCCAGATCAGCACCCTTGTGGTCCTGGCCCGC
The DNA here is from genome assembly GCF_055558735.1 of Streptomyces sp. NPDC025651. Taxonomy (NCBI): domain Bacteria; kingdom Bacillati; phylum Actinomycetota; class Actinomycetes; order Kitasatosporales; family Streptomycetaceae; genus Streptomyces; species Streptomyces sp. NPDC025651. The sequence continues at coordinate 12,021 of NZ_JBVHLZ010000021.1, read as the reverse complement.
CGCCACCGTATGGCGCGCTTGTGCCGCAAGTCTTATCAGTGGCACGTGACCTATGCGGAGAGCAGCGCCAGGGGCGAGCTGCACGGGTAGCCAGATCGCCACCTTGGACGACGAATTCGCCGACATCGCCGAGAACGGACACCCATGGTGTATGTGAAGGAGTACGAGCGGGCGGACGGTACGAAGGTGAGGGCCCACTCGCGGTGGGCCGCGGGCGGACGGCGGGAGATGACCACCCTGGTGGTCCTCGGATTCGGCAGCGCCCAGACCAACGGGCAGGGCCAGGGAGAGCCGGGCGGGCAGGAGCCGCGACCGAAGGCGACGGCCGAGTACCTGGTGAAGTTCCCCGGCTGGGACAAGCCGCAGCCTGCGCCGAAGCCGACGGTGTCGTACCCGATCCGTTTCGACCGCGACCACTGAAGTGACTCGCCCCGCTTCCGGCTCCGCGCCGGAAGCGGGGCCTTTTTGCGTTCTGGTGCGGATACGAGGTGGCGGACGATGAACGCGGGGTGTCGAAGCGGGCAGTTCGTCATGCCCCGATCCCCCTGCTGCCGCGTTGAGTGGCGGCGTACCGTGACAGCGTGGCAACTGAGGATCTGGGGCGGACACTTCGCCGTTTACGGCGTCTGGCTGGCCTGACACAGGAGGAACTGGCTGAGCGCTCGACGGTGTCTGTCGATGTGATCCGGCAGCTGGAGCAGCGGCGGAAGCACTCAGCGCGTTTGCCGACGCTGCATGCGCTGGCGAACGGCCTGGGCGTGGAGCTGACGACGCTGCTGGGGGATCCTCCTGCTGTTTCTGCGACGGGGGAGAACGACGGGCCGCGCTTCGTGGCGGTGCGGCGTGCCATCATGCCGGCGCTCTGGGCGCCGGAGCCTGAGCCGCCAGGGCCAGCCTTCTCGCTGGAAAGCCTGCGCGAGCAGATCGCGGACGGCTGGACGCAGTACCACTCCGCCGAGTTCGACACGGTGATGAAGGCCCTGCCCGACATGATTTCCGACGCGCGATCGGCCACGGTCTCCAGTAGCGGCGACGACCGAGGCGCCGGGTTCGCAGCGCTGGGCAAAGCACTTCAGCTCGCCGGGCACGTCGCCGTACGGATGGGAAAGACGGATCTCGCGCTCATCAGCCTGGAGCGCGCCATAGACGCTGCGGGACACTCCTGCGACCCGCTCCTGCGCCCGATGATCGTCAACTCCGTTGCGTGGACCTATCAGCGGCAGGGACGTCTGAGCGATGCGCTGAACATTGCCCTGCACGCCGCAGCCGACACCAAGGACCATGGGCACACGGCCACCGCCGACGGCCTGAAGGTCTGGGGCGCGCTGACCATGTCCGCCGCCACGTCGGCCGCACGGAGCAACGACTACGCGCAGGCCGCAGCACTGATGGCACACGCGGAGAAGGAAGCCGCCCGGGTGACCAAGCTGCCGCAGGGCAGCGACGCCCGCATGGTCAGCGTCTTCAGCCCCTCCTCGGTCCGCATCGAACGGGTCCGGCTGGCCGTCCAGTACGGGCACGCCGAAGAAGCCCTGAAGCTGGCCAAGGGCATGCGGCTGAGCAAAGACACACCGCCCTCGTGGCGGACGTGGCTGCTGCTGGACGTCGCCCGCGCCCATACCGACCTGGGGAATGCGGCAGAGGCAGTGAAGGCCCTGGAATCGCTGCGCCGCGTGGCACCGACCTGGATACAGCACCACACACTGGCCGTGGCCATCGTGCGTGATCTGTGGGTGCTCCCCCACCACCCGCCGGGGCTGCGGCCGTTGGCGGAGTTCCTGGGGGTTGCCGAATAGCGTCGCAAAAGTAGGACGCTACGTCCCTGTCACGCTGAGTAGTGACCCGATTCCATGAGTCGGACAGAGCCCCGGCGACCGCTGACACGGCCCCGGGGCATGGCCGACTGCGAAGGAGTCGACATGGGCGAGATTACGGGCGCCGCCCTCGGCGCGGGAAGTGGCGAATCCCCGAGGCTGACGAGCGCCGCATTCGACTGGCTGGCGCGCGCCCAGTCCGAGCCGCAGCAGGCTCGGAAGGAGTGGATGGAACGTGGTGTCGCGCTGCTGCCGCTCGGCGAGCGCTTCAACACAGTGGTGCTCTCCGCGCGCCTGGTGCACGCAGCCGCGGGGACCGACGCCCCGGACGAGGTGACGCGGGCGCTGGCCGATCTGCTCTGCGGCCCGGTCATCCACAACCACCCGCAACAGGCCTACTACGCCCTCGTCGAGCCCTTCCCGACCGTGCGGTGGGGGTACGCGGACGAGGCCCCGGTGCTGGGCACCAGCCATCACCTGTGTGTGCCGGCCTGTGACCTCCGTGGCCCGACCGGCCTGTACTGGGCTGTGCGACCGCGCATCGTCGGCGACCTGTGTCCCCTGGAAGCCGTCGCCGCGCTCATCCACATCGCCCGCACTCCTCTCCAGGGGCGGGGGCGGACGTCATGACGTCTCCAGGGGCGGAGGACGTGACGTTCACCCCGGGTCCGGAGGTCTGCGAGTGGCTCAACCTGGAGAGCTGCGCGTGGCAGATCACGCTGCGCTTCCGCTCGCACGCGATCACCTGTGCTGCCTGCGCGGCCGGGGACCACTGCGATGACGGCGCGAAGATGCTCCGCGCGCTCCACGCCGTGCCGTCCGTGCTGAAGCACGCGGACCCGCTGAGCCAGGAGACACGGCGGTGACCGCTCCGGACCAGACGGAGGAGACCGTCACCGTGCCGTGCCCGCCGTGCCTGTACGCGCTCCTGACAGGGGCCGAGGGGCTGCACGACTGCCAGCTGGTGACGGCGGTCACCGTGGACGGGACCCGGCTCCTGGTCGGCGGCGAGACGGAGTGCCGGTGCCACTGCCCCCTCGACGAGGAGAGCGAGGCGGTGCGAGCAGCTCGGGCGCAGGCTCGGGCAACGGAGGCCGAAGAAGCCGCCCACGCTCAAGGGAAGGCGTAGGCGACGCCAGTTGGAGCAGGCGGGGCCCCTGGCTGTCGGCGGCCAGGGGCCCCGCTGATGTGCGGAGCACCGTACCGGCTGCGTCCGGCACGGAACCGCTTGGGGAGGCTACCGGCGGGGCCCACCACACCGTGCGGTGGGCCCCGCCGAGTCGCAGTGGCTGTGCCCGCAGACGGTAGCGCGCGGCTTGCTGGGTGTTTTACGGCCGTAAAACACCCAGCAAGCCGCGGACGACTCGTCAGAACCTGACTGATCATCTGAGAGGATGCGTTCCGTCCATCCGAAGTACCGGGTTCCCGGGAAGTAGTCGGAGCGCAGTACATGCCATATATCACCGTGGTCTTGAACCGGAAGGGCGGCGTAGGAAAGTCGCTCCTCGCGGTCAACCTCGCCGCCGTCTATGCAGAAATCCTTGACGGGGAAGCCGTTGGTGCCGAAGAGCACACCCCGTCCGTGGCCGTCGTTTCAATAGACCCCCAGGCCACCAGCGTTGAACACTCACAGAAGGTGCGGCAGGCAGGACGCCCCGTGCCCTTCCGCGTCGTCGACGCCAGCAAGAACACTGACCAGCTCCGCCGCCTGCGCCGCGCCAAGGCCAGCATCGTCATCGTCGACACCCCGGGCTTCATGCCGCTGACGAGCGAAGACGACACAGACGAGTCCATCGACCCCCTCGGTGACGGCACGACCGGCGATGCGCTGCGAGCCATCCTGGACGTAGCTGACGACGTCATCGTCCCCCTCGAAGCCGAAGGATCGGCCTTCACTCCCACCAAGGTCACCATCGAACGCGTGCTTATGCCCCGGCAACTCCCCTACGGCGTCGTCATCAACAACTGGGACCCCCGTGACGGCACAGCAGACCGCGACCGAACCATCAACCTGGTGAAGAAGCGAGGCTGGAACCGGTACAACGCCACCATCCGCCACTACAAGCAGCACACCCGAGGCATTACCAACGGCCGGTTCTGCACCCAGTACGAGTCCAACCACGCCTCCACCAAGGCGAAGCAAGACTTTGTGTCCCTCGCCCTCGAACACCAACTGCGCCGCCAGACGTACGGGGAGGCGTAGCAGATGACCGCGAAACACGACGAGTTCGACGACTTCTTCGAAGAAGACGCAACCGACCCCGCCGACACCCGCGCTGACGGGCGCCTCTACCGTGTCCCGCTCGGCCGGCTCTCCCCCAACCTGGTCAACCCGCGTGACGACTTCGGAACCAGCGAGCAGCTGCTCGACCTCGGGAAGAGCCTGGCACGCCGTCAGAACCAGGCCTGCTCTGCAGTCAGCCGCAGCGCCTACCTGAAACTGTGGCCAGACCACGCCAAAGAGATCGGTGACGTCGACTACGTCCTTGTCAGCGGCGAGCGCCGATACCGCGGAGCGACGATCGCGGAGCTGCCCAGCCTGGACTGCGTCGTCAACGACGACTTCGCCAAGGACCGCAGGACGTTCATGGAGGCCGTCGTCTCCGAGAACGTCGACCGGCAGAACTTCGACGCCATCGAAGAGGCCTACGCCGTCAAGGCCCTCGTCGCTGAATTCGGCTCCAACCGCGCCGTAGCCCAGCACTTCGAGCGGGCCGACGGATGGGTGACCCAGCGCGTCCTGCTCACCCACTTGTCCCGTGAAGTCCAGGACCTCGTGCGGAAGAAGAGCATGCCGCTCGACGCCGCGCGGGAGCTGGGCAAGCTGGTCCGGGACAAGGGATGGGACAGCGCGGAACAGCAGGCATGGTGGAGAGGCGAGCAGAAGCGGCGGACGGTTGTCTCTGCTGACCGGTCAGCCGCCAAGAAGGCCGCCAAGAAGGTTGCTGCTCGGCAGCCGACAGCGTCTCCAGGACCGTCTGCCAACCCTGGCCCGCACCAGACTGATTCGTTTTACGGCCGTAAAACAGGGGCTGCCACTCAAGCAGCGCCGGAAGCTGACCCCGCGCCGTCCGGGAGCGATGACCCGGCGACCGGTGAATTTTCTGCAGAAAATTCGAGCCCCACGCCGCAGCCCTCACCCCCCGCAGCGCAGGAGCAAGAGGGAGACAGCGGTCTTCCGGAACCCCGTACACCCGACGCGCCCTCCGGCGCCCGCCGGTTCCCGTACGACGACGGGAAGGAGGCCGCGTTCTACCTGAACACCCGCATGGACGACGCGTCGTTCTTCGTGATGGTCGACGAGGTCACCGAGATGGCCAAGCGCCGCCGCGAGAAGGTGGCCAGCGGCTCCTGACGGCACGACGATCTGCAGCTGTGGGGCTGCTCTTCCCGAGCCGCCCCACAGCTGTTTCTACGTCCGTGCGGTGGGCGAACCCGGTCGGCGACGGCACGCGCGGTGGGGCGCGCTCCGCTCCGTACTGCTAGGCGGCGCCTATCACCGGCCCTCGGAGGGGTAAGGGACGTCTTGGCGTCCTTCGCTCGGGTCGTGGGGTGGTTGTTGTGCCGGATAGGCGTCCTCGGGGGTATCAGCCGTCATGGCGGCCTCGGCCGCCCACACTTGAGCTGCTGGCTGCGGTCGATGTGATCCTGGCGCGTTACGCGGATCTGCTCCCGATGTCGCTCAGGCAGGTGTTTTACGCCGCGGTCTCGGATGGGGTGTTGGCCAAGACGGAGCGGGCCTACAAGCGGCTGGGCGAGGTGGTAGGGATGGGCCGGCGCTCGGGCCGCATTCCGTGGGAGGCGATCCGGGACGACACCGGGACCTGCCTGGAGCCTGCGCCCGCGTTCACCGGCCCCGACGACTTCCGCGCCCAGGCGCGCCGCGCGGTCGAGAACTACCGCCGGAACCGGCAGGAGGGCCAGGCGCAGGTGTTGGAGTTGTGGAGCGAGGCCGCGGGCACCACCGCCCAACTGGCGAGGATCGCCGACCCGTACGGGATCACTGTGCGTTCCGGCGGGGGTTTTGACTCCCTGTCGGGCAAGCACGAGGCCGCGCTGCGGGCCGTCGCGTGCGGGAAGGTGCTGGTGTTGTTGCACTGTGGTGATCTTGACCCGTCCGGGGTGCACCTGCCGCGCGCCCTGGCGGAGGATGTCGCGGCGTTCGCCGCGGTGGACGGCGGGCGTACGGAGTTGGTGCGCGTGGCGGTCACCGAGGACCAGGTCGACCGCTACGGCCTGCCGACCGCTCCGCCCAAGCCGACCGACCGCCGCTCCTTCACCGCGGCCGCCACGACGCAGTTGGAGGCGCTGCCGCCGGACCGGCTTGCCGTCCTGGTCCGTACGGCGATCGAGGAGCGTCTGGACATGGCCGTGTACGCGGAGGTTCTGCGACGGGAGGAGGCGGAACGGGCCGAACTGCTGCGGGAGACGGGGGTATAGCTGGTGGCGCCCCGGGCGAAGCCCCATGCGGCAGTTGTGGAGAAGAGGGCTGTGGGGCGGAGAAGCCCGCAGCCCTCCCTTCGTCGCCGACCGGCGATAAGCTGCGATTCGGTGAGTCGTTCGAGCCTGCCGCGCTCGCCCTCGACGGACGCCGATGCGGGTATGGACACCTCACCCGTTCTCCGTACGCCCTCGCGAGCGCGGCTTGACGCTTCTGGCCGATCGGCCAGAAGCGTCGTCTGGGCGCACGGGCCCGGGGGGCGGTGTCAGTAGTCCCTACCTTGTTGATCGGGCTGAGCGAGCCATTCGTAGGGTTGGCTCACCCAGGGGTGCCGGGTGTGGCTCTCAGTAGTCTGCCGTGGCTGTGGCTTGCAACGATTGGCCGCCCGGCGCCCCACGACGACTCGGCTGCTCATTAGGAATTGCGGCACTGATCGCTCAGTAGGGACTCGACAGCGAGGTCGTCCGTGGTACTTGTACGAACACGACCTGCGGAGTGGCAAGTGACAGCGATCTGGGCCGGTATCGACGCCGGGAAGACCCACCACCACTGCGTGGTCATCGACGACACCGGCAAGCGGCTGCTGTCCCGGCGCGTCGCCAACGACGAGAACGACCTGTTCAAGCTGCTCGGAGACGTTCTCGACCTGAGCGACGAAGCGACGTGGGGCATCGACCTGGCGGACGGTGGGGCCGCTCTGGTCATCGCGGTCTTGCTCAACCACGGTCAGCAGCTCCTCTATATCCCCGGACGGGCGGTCAACCGGGCCTCCGAGGGCTACCGGGGCGACGGCAAGACCGACGCCAAGGACGCGGTGGTGATCGCCGACCAAGCCCGCATTCGGCGCGACCTCACGCCGTTGCGGCCCAGCGACGAGCTGGTGTCCGAGCTGAAGGTCCTCACTCGCCACCGCCGAGATCTCAGCGACGACCGCACCCGGACCATGAACCGGCTCCGCGGCCACCTCACCGAGATCTTTCCCGGCCTGGAACGCGAACTCGACCTGGGCAACGTCGGTCCCCTGGTGCTGCTTGCCGGCTACCAGACCCCGGCCGCCATACGCCGCACCGGCCGACGACGCCTGGCCACCTGGCTGCGCAACCGCAAGGTCCGCAGCGCGGACGAACTCGCCGCCAAGGCCGTCCAGGCGGCCGAAGGACAGCACACCACTGTCCCCGGTGAGGACATGACCGCCCATGTCGTGCACTCCCTGGCCAGGGAGGTGATGGCCCTCAACGACAAGATCGCGGAGACCGACAAGCTCATCGAGGGCCGGTTTCGCCGCCACCGCAACGCGGAAGTGATCACGAGCATGCCTGGCATCGGTGTCCTGCTGGGCGCCGAGTTCCTGGCCGCCACCGGTGGAGACATGGATGCCTTCGCCAGCTCGGACCGGCTGGCCGCCTTCGCCGGCGTCTCTCCAGTGCCTCGTGACTCCGGGAAGGTGAGCGGCAACCTGCACCGTCCCACCCGCTACAGCCGACGCCTCCAACGCGTCTTCTACACCTCCGCGTTGATCAGCATCCGATGCTGCGACGAATCCCGCCGCTTCTACGACCGCAAGCGCGCCGAAGGTAAACGACACAGCCAGGCCGTCATGGCCCTCGCCCGCCGCAGGGTCAACGTTCTGTGGGCCCTCTTGCGTGACGGACGGTGCTACGACCCAATACCGCCCGTCACACTGGCCGCTTGACATCTCCATTAGGAATCGTCGCGTTCGGAGTTGGGTCCGTACTGCTCGATGAGGTCGCAGGTGCAGTTCCCGCCTCCGTAGTGCGTCTTGTCGCACTCCTCGTGGTGGTCCCACGGCCGCCGTTTCGCCGGGGCCGCCGACGCCGCGGGCTGCGGGGCGGGCTGCGCTGTGGCGGCCTCGATGACCGGTACCGCGCCCGCCCAGTCCATGCCCAGCGCGGCGAGGGCGGCGCGCTGCTCCGTGGTGAGCTTGGCCCGCCGGGTCTTGGTGTTGGAGAGCCACACGCCCAGTTTCAACGGCACCGGCTGCGCCTCGCCGTCGACCGTGATCTCCACGACCGCGCCGCGCGGGACGGGCCGCTGGCCCTCCTTCTCCACCCACTGTGCGAGGGCTGTCAGGCCCCGCTGGAACGCCGCCTCAGCTTTGCTCCCGGCCTTCTTCGGGCCCTTGGCCGTGTCGGCCGGCGCCGGGGTGAGCTCCTTCGGGGTCGCGGCCGTCACGGGGAGGGCGGTGCCCTGCACGCCCAGCCGGGTCAGCCGCTCCCGCTGTTCGGGCATCAGCTGTGCCCAGGTGCCCGGTTCCTGTTGCCGCCATCGCCAGGTGCCGATGTCGTCGCCCTCGAAGGTGACGCCGGGCGCGATGTCGGGCAGGTGGCCGTCGGCGTCGACCAGGTCCGCGAGGACGCGGTAGTGCCGCTGCCAGTTCAGCGGCCACGGGCAGTCCCAGTCCTCATCGATCGCCGCCAGCTGCTCCGCGCGCTCCGCTGCCCGCTTCGGATCCTTCCCGAGGCCGCCGCCGCCCTTGCGGCGCAGGTTGGCCATGTGCTGCCCGATGGGCACCATCGCCTCGCCCTCGCCCCACACCGCGTCCTGACGCGGCGCCAGATGCCCGGTCGCCCTGCGGTAGGACCGGAGCGCGGCCAGCTTAGCCTCCCAGGCCTCCTCGCCCGGTTCCCACACCATCCCGGCCTCGGGAGCGTCGAGCAGCTCCTTACGCCGCTTCTCCAACTCACCGGCCCGCAGCGCCTTGCGCTGCTGGTGCACCCACCGCCCGAGGGGGAAGTCCTTGGTGACACCGACCTCGACCTCAACGTCATACGGGACGGCGTAGACGCCGGTGATCTCGTTCTCCGCCCGCCACCGCAGCAGGGCCTGGTAACCCTCCAGCCACACCAGTGACTCGGGCCGGTAGACCCGCGTGCGCAGGAACGCCGCGATCGTCGCCGCGTCGCGCGGGCTGGAGAAGTGCAGCAGCGCCGACTCGACAGCGGCGTCGGTGTCGTCCTGCGCCTGGTCCTCGCCGTCGCCCTCGCCGCCGGCCCCGACGATCCGCCCGTCCTGGTCGCGCTTCACGTGCACCTTGCGCGCGTGCTTGCCCCGGGACAGGGCGCGGGAAGCGAGCTGCTCCACCAGGCGCTCATCGTGACTGCGCAGGCCCTGGAGGACGGCCACAAGGGGGCGGAAACTGGCACTGGCGACCATGTCGGTCGGGTCCTCGCCGGGCTCCAGGAACACGGGCACGATGATGCGGGCGACCTTGGTGGAGCCGTCCTTGTTGAGGCGGAGCGCGCGGCCGATGTTCTGCACGATCTCGACCTGCGAGCCGCGGGTGTCCGCGAAACAGATCGAGTCCACGCCGCGTTCGCCGGTGATGTCTACGCCTTCCCCGAGAACGCGAACGCTGGCGAGGAAGGCACGGTGCACGCGGCGCCCGGCGGCGTCGATGCCGCCTGCGAACTGCCGCAGGACTTCGCGCCGTTCGGATACGAGGTGGTCGCCGCAGAGCCACGCGGACCACACCCGGTCCGGGGGGACGTGGCGGCCGGCCTCCAGCTCGTAGAACCGGGCGTCGATCGACGACTTCGGCAACTGGTCCGCCTGCGCCAGGTCCTCGTCGGAGGCGTCGTTGACGTACAGCTCCGCGGCCGTCTCGGGGAGCTTGGCCGCGAACGCCTCGGCCTCCTCCACGCGCTGGTGGAACGTCATGACGGTGCGCAGGTTCCACTTCGCGGCGTGCTCCAGGAGGGCGGTCTGCAGCAGCGCGAGGCGCCGGCCGCGCTGCGCCTCCTCGGACTCCCCGAGGGCGGGGGAGGGGTCGCGGATCTCCAGGACGTCGATCTCGAACCCCGCGAGGATGCCCCGCTCGATCGCCTCCGAGAGCCCGAGCTCGGCCCCGGGAAGCCACGCCCCGTAGGTGCCGTCCGGGTCGTCAGCCATGGTCGCGATCTCCGGCTCCGGACCTTCCGCACCCTTCCGTGGGCGGGCTGCGGCGAGGATTCGCGGGGTGGCGGTGAGGTAGAGCCGGTAGTCCGCTGGGATCCGCTGGTTGTCGTGGATCGCCGCCCACGGCCGACCGAGATCACCAGCGGTTCCGTGGGCCTCGTCGATGATCGCGAGGTCGAAGCTGTCCATGCGCTGGCCGTAGAGCCGCTCACCGCCCGCCAGAGCAGCCTCCAGCGGCCCGCGAACCTTCCGCTGACCCTCGGGAGCGTCGACATCCTCACGGTCCACCAGGGAGGCGTACGTGGCGAACACGACCACCGGCCCGGACCCGGCCCACAGGGCGAGCTGGATCGGGTTGGTGGTCGTACGCACCCCCAGCGAGCCCAGCACCGCATCGTTCTCCAGCGAACACACCGCGACCATCGGCGCGGTGTGGCCCACCGCCCGCCACGCCTGCGCAGTCTGCACGAGCAGGTCCAGGGTCGGCACCGTGACCAGGATCCGGCCGCCCAGGAAGCATTCCAGCGCGCACGCGGCAGCGGTGATCGTCTTCCCGGATCCGGTCGCGGACACGAGCGTGGCCCGGGCACCCTGCGGGGGTACAGATGCTCTTACAGGGAATCCCACCCACTTCCGAAACGCTGACTTCTGGTCGACCTGGTGTTCCTTGAGCGGAATCAATGACATTTTCACGCCTCCCCAGCGCCTGAATTCCTGTGGTTTTTCAGAGGGCCAAGTGCGGAATACAGGCCGTGCCCGAGTCGTTCCAGATCGACGCATCCGCCTTGTGCCAGCCGCCCGGATTTCCGCCCTTGAAAGGCGGCTTGTCGTCCGGGTCGTAGTGCCCGGCATCGAGCGTGCAGACGATGACGTCCCCGTCCGCGTTCCGTGTCCGCGCGGTGCACAGACCGCCGGCCTCGCCCAGCGCCTCCAGCACCCGCCGCCGCTCCGTGGTGAACGGCAGCGTCCCCGGCAGCACCACATCCCGCACGAACGCCTCCAGCCTCTCCAGACGCACCAAAGAGGCCTGCTCCCCGGAGACGCCCTCACCCGCGGCCGACGCCTCCCCTTGCCGCCCCACGGCCACACGCCCGGTCTTCATCCGCTCGGCTTCCTCAACCCGCGCCAGACGCTGCCGCTCCCACTGCACGGCCTTCGGATCGGCCTCGGGGTCGTAGACGTCCATGTCCTCCTCGGCCATCACGTAGCCGATCCGACGCCACTCGGCGTGCTCCAGCTCGGCCAGGCGTCCAGCCGACCCGGCTCGCCGAGACCCCGCCCCTTCTGCCGCTCGAAGGCCCGCGCGAAGTCGGTAGCTTTCGTGACCTCCTCGCGGGTCATCCCGGATGCCTTTCGCTGTACCTTCATACGGGAGAGTTCCTGAGCCGTGTACTGGAATGGCATGGATGATTCCATTTCTCGAAACCGCCCCACCAGTGGCGGTTAGGGGGTGTCCCTCAGTTCCGCCAACGGTACATGCTGCATCACCCTGATGCAGCTGCTACGCTGAAACCCGACCCGAACGAGCGACCCCCACCCCTCCTAGCCAGCCAGGCCCGCGCCAGCGGGCCCCAAGGGTCTGGAGGCGAAGCCGGAAGGCCCGCCCGAGGCGGGGGAGCGCAGCGGACCCGCCGACCCCGGGACGGAGCGCAGCGGAGTCCCGGAAAGCCGGGCAACGCCCGGCCGGTCCGGGAGCGCAGCGAACGGACCGTCACCAGACTTGCGCAGCAAGTCTGGTGTGCTGCTGGCGCAGCCAGCAGCCAGCGCTCACGCGGAGCGGGAGCGCAACCACCGCGCGCAGCGCGGTGGTTCGCTGCTCCGGGCGCAGCCCGGAGGGACCCGCTCCGCGGG
>NZ_JBVHLZ010000020.1:0-149315 GCF_055558735.1 Streptomyces sp. NPDC025651 | reverse complement strand
GCGACGATCTCCAGTCCCGAGTCCCGCGCGGCCGCCGCGCGGAAGACGTTGCGTCCGATACGCCCGAAGCCGTTGATGCCGATACGCGTGGTCATGGATATGCCCCTCGTGTAGCGCTTCTGAGGTGGGTTTGACGCGCCGTTGCGCCGAGGTGTGATGCGACCACGCGCCGTGCAAGGAGCGGGGCCCCAAGATCGATCAGAAGCTTACATAAGTTAGCGATACATTTCCACGCGAACTCCACCCGGCGCGCACCGCTCAGCGGCTGGTGACCGAATGCGGCGCCGAGACATGGCCGAGAATGTGCGGCACCGCTTCGCGGAGCGTCACGAAGTGCCGGTGCACTCCGTCCACCGCGACGGCGCCGTTCACGCCCCACACCGTCATTCCCGCGCTCAGCCCGGACCGCACTCCGGAGGGGGCGTCCTCGATGACGAGGCAGTCCTCCGGCTCGGCGCCCAGCAGGGCGGCCGCCTTCAGGTACGGCGTCGGAGAGGGCTTTCCCTCGTCGACGGAGGCGGCGTCGACGATCACGTCGGGCGTCGGCAGGCCCGTCCGCGCGAAGCGGCCGCGCACGCGGTGCTCGTAGTTCGACGTCACCAGGGCCCACGATGCCGACGGCAGGTCGCGCAGCAACTGCGATGCGCCGTCGACGGCGGAGTAGACGCCCGACCGCACGTCCTCGTCCTCCAGCTCGTGCAGCAGGGTCAGGCACTCCTGTGGATCCTGGTCCGGGGCGACCTCCGTGAAGGTCTCGGTCGGCCTGGTCCGCAGAGCCACCTGATACACCTCATCGGCGTCCAGCCCGTACCGGGATGCCCAGGTCCGCCAGATCTCACGCTGGTTGTTGACGGCGTCGATCAGGGTTCCGTCGACGTCGAACAGGACGTATTTCGCACGAGCCTGCCGCTCGGAGTAGACATTCACTCAATTGATCATGCCACGTCCCGTGCGGGAGAGCAGGGGTGCGCCCGGTTTTGGCGTGATCAAATAGCCCCGTATCCGCCCTAGTCGCCTTTCTGTTTCCCTGTCAAGAGGGCGGCTCCGGAATGGCGCGATCCATTCGTGCGGTGTAGGGGTCTTGGCCAGCCGCGCAAGTAAACTCGCCTTGCAGGTCGAATCGCACATGGATAGGGGCGTATAGAAAACTCCACGGAATCTTCCAAAAAGGAGGAAATGGCACGTGCAACTCGTCAAGCGAGCGTTGGCAACGCTCCGCGTCCTGTCTGCCGCCGAAGGCGGGGTCACACTCACGGATCTGGCCCACCAGCTCGAAGTACCGCTCAGCAGCATGCACCGGATCGCCGCGGTTCTCGAAGAGGACGGCTGGCTCAGCCGTTCCCCCACGAACCGCCGCTTCTTCCTGGGGCGCGCGGCGGCTCAACTCGCCAGTGAAGAGCACCCGGAACCGTCGCTGACACGTCCGCACGATGTTGTTGAGGAATTAAGGAGCCGGACCGGTGAAGCGGTATTTGTCACCGAGATCCTTGATGAGCACGTAGTGTGCACGGCGCTGGCGGAGGCGTCCCGGCCGGTCGCTTTGTTCGCCCAATTGGGACAGCGTATGCCTCTGCATGCGGCCGCTTCGGCACGCATACTGCTGGCGTACCAGAGTGATGCGGTGGCGCGTCGAATGCTGGCCGACCAGCCGTTTGTCTCGTTCACGAAGGAGACTCCGCGGACGGTCGACAGGGTCATGGAGCGTCTCCGTCTCATACGGCGTCGCGGCTATGACGTGTCGGAGGCCCACATCGACGACGTCTTCGTGGCGACCGCGCCCGTCCGGCTGTCGACGGGGCGCGTCCGTGCCGGCCTCGCGCTCGCCGTGCCCTACGCCCGGCTGTCGTCGGACGCGCACGGCCAGGACCTGATCGACGCCGTTCTGGAGGCGGCCGCCGACATGTCGTCAGACCTGGGCTACGGGGGCGGACGCGACGCGTCGGAGGGGCCTCGGTTCTGTCCGGTTCCGCCGCCGGTACGGGAACGAGCCGGACCCAAGGCCTGCCTCACGTTGGGGTAGGGGACGAGCCGTTCGGCTTCTCGTGCGGTCTCATGCGGCGTGGCTGCTGAGGCGACCACCGAGCTCTGCGGAGAGCGCCTTCGCCGTCGACATCACGTGTGAGCGAAGGAAGTTGATCGCCTCGCGGCCACCCACATGGATGCCCGCGGTTGCCACGGAGACGGTGGCCACGACCCGCCCCCCGCCGTTGCGGACGGGTGCGGCGAGAGACCAGATCCCGGGGTCGAATTCGTCGTACGAGACTCCGTAGCCGTGCTCGCGGATGAGCGTCACGTGTTTGATCACCTCTTCGATGCTGCGCGGAGTGCGCGGCCGGAAGGGAGTCAATTCGGTTGCCGAAAGGAGGCGGGAAATCCTGGGGCGCGACATGTCGGCCAACAGCACCCTGGCTTCGGCCGTGGCATGCAGCGGCAGGTGACGGCCTGCCTCGGTCTGCGGATCCACCTGGTTCTGCCCGTCGCGGCGCAGGGTGCACATGGCGTGGGTGTCGACGAGCTCGGTGAGGAGTGCCGTGGTACCGGTCAAGTAGGCGAGATCGGCGAGCGGTTGTTCCGCCCAGTCGGCAATGGAGAAGGGCTGCCGGGTCGCCATGCCGACATCCGATGCGGAGGGGCCGACGAAGTATTTGCGGCTCGCGCGGTGCCTGCTGACAAATCCTTCGTGCTCGAGCACGGAGAGCAGGCGGTGCATGCTGGCGCCGGGGACATTCATCACGTCGCACAACTGCTGCATCGTGAGTCCCTCTTTGTACTGGGTCAGATGGACGACGACCTGGAGAGCTCGTTTGACGAGTTGCACTGATCCCCCTTTGTCTGTCCCGTACACGCGCCATAGTGCCGGTTTTGTTCGGTGGTGCTGTGGCGTCGTTCGGCGACGTGGACCAGTCTCAGCGTCAGGGCATCGGGAAACAAGACCCACTGCTCTCATCCGCAACACATCCCACGCCGGTGGCGGCATGTGTCGCGTGCTCTCGCATAATTCCCTCTCGTACAATTCATGCCATTTCGGATAAATGTCAATACGGAGTCAGTGCTCCTGTTGCCCCTTCTGCGGAATCCAATACGGCCGCCAACGTCTCATGGCTCGGCAGGATCGAACGGGTCTCCGCTGCAGCGTCGGCTCTGCCTTCGAGGAGGTCCATGAATCTGTCCCACTGGGCCGCCAGGGGTTCGCTCCGACCTGAGCAGTCCAGTCGTTCCGCAACCCGGTCCTGGCTCGAGTAGACGGTGACGGACGGATTCAGAAGATCCGCCACGATGGTCCTGCTTCGTTCGGATATCGTGAGACGGCGGGCCCGCGTGGATGAGACCCTGCTCGCCGACAGGCCCGCGGTGCGGCCACCCGAGAACTCGAGCACGGTCTCCACGGTGTCCTCCCCGATTCTTCCCTCGTCGCTGTGGCGCCCGGTGACGGCGTCCACGATTTTCGGGGTTCCTTCGTCGAAGATGCCGAGGACGATGTCGACGTCATGCACCAGCAGATCCCACGAGACACCCGCGTGCATACGAGGCGAGTAACTTGAGGCCCGGTGCGTGTGAACAGCGCTGGGGGATTCCGCGCGGGACAGCGCGCCGAGGACCGCCGGATTGAACCTCTCGATGAACCCGCACATCAGCGGAATGCCGCGGTCGAGCGCCGCGTCGACCATCTCCTTGCTTTCGTTGAGGCTCGCGCTCAGGGGCTTCTCCACGAACAGCGGGATGTTCTCGGCGAGCACGTCCAGGGAAATGCTGCGGTGCTGGTCCGTAGAGGAAGCGACGATGACGGCGTCCACGCCGGACAGGTTCTCGACCGCCGGCATCCAGTCGGCGCCGAAACGCCGTGCCAGTCTGCGCCCCCGGTGCTCTGCGGGGTCCACCACGGCCACCAACTCGCAGCGGGTGCTTTCGGCGATGATTCTCCCGTGGTGGCTCCCCATGGTCCCGGCTCCGACGAGAAGGACACGGGGGAGGGGCGCCCCGGTCATGCGAGAAGAGCCGCTCGGGTCTCGGCAATGACGTGATCCAGATCGGAGTCCGTAAGCCGAGGATGCACCGGCAGGGAGAGAACCTCCGACGTGACCTTCGATGCGACGGGAACCTCGGCCGACACCACCTGGGGGTGGTTTCGGTAGCACTCGTAGTCAAAGACGAGACGGGGATAGTGGATGCTCGAAGCCACGCCGCGACCCGCCAATGCCGAGCACAGCTCGTCTCGTGTGCAGGAGGCGTCCTCGGTGACACGGACCGTGTACTGATGCCACATGTGACGGCCTCCCTCCGTGGGCCGGGGAAGCACAAGGCCCGGTATTCCTGCCAGTCCGCGGGAAAGCTTCTCGGCGTTGTGGTTCCGCTGTTCGGAGATCGCCTGAAGACGATCGACCTGTGAAAGCCCGACCGCTGCGTGGATGTCGGAGAGACGGTGGTTTCCGCCGACGCAGGAGTAGTCGTAGCGGCCACGCATTCCCTGGTTCCTGAGCAGGCGGGCGCGCTCGGCGATGCTGCTGCTCTCCGTCGTGATGATCCCCCCTTCTCCGGCGGTTATGTTCTTGGTCGCATACAAGGAGAAGCAGCCGATTCCGAAACTCCCGGCGGACCTGCCGTGGAGCGTCGCACCCAACGCCTGGGCAGAATCCTCCACCACGGCGAGCCCTCGCTTCAGCGCAAGATTCTCGATCGCCGCCATATCCGCCATCTGCCCGTATAAACTCACGGGCAGCAACACCTTGGTCCGATCGTTCACACAGTCTTCGATCAGCACAGGGTCGATATTGAAATCATGTGGCCGAATGTCCACGAACCGGGCTGTGGCCCCACTGGCGAGGATGGCGTTCAGGGTGGCCGCAAAGGTGAACGGAGACGTGATGACTTCGTCCCCCTGTTTCAGGTCCAGAGCCTCCAGGCCGATGGAGAGCGCCGCCGACCCGCTGCTCACCGCCACCGCGTGCTCGACGCCGACGATCTCGGCAACGGCCCGTTCCAGCCGCTCCACCATGGGCCCCTGGGTTATTTGCCCGGATTTCAGGACCTCAAGGACCAGAGGCTCCGCAGCCTGTACGTCAACAGAAACCAGCTGTATCAACGGATACTCCCTGAAGGCGAGATATGTCATCCGAACATGTCCAGGAGTTCACAGGGAGTCTCGCACCATTCTGGAGTAATGCTCCAGAATGGGTACCTCCGGAGGGATCAGATCAGCCGGCAGGCTCTCGATGGGGAAGAGTTTCGCCCTGGTCACTTCCGAGGGATCCAGCTGGAAAGACCAGCTGCGCGCCGTCGCCGTGTACACCGTTGTCACGTTGAATACCTGATCGCCGTTCGGATAGCGAAAATATTGGTCGGGACCGGAGAAGACATGCATCAACTTCAGTTCGTCGATCTCCAGACCGGTCTCTTCCCTCACCTCGCGCCGTGCGGCGTCCTCAAGGGATTCTCCCGGGTCCAGGAACCCTCCGGGCAGTCCCCAACCGCCCGTGTCCGCCCGCTCCAGAAGGAGTACGTGGCGAGGGGAGTCCACGACGATGGCGGCAGCCCCGGGCAGGATGAGCGGGCGTGTACCCACCAGTTTTCGCAATTCTGCGATATAGGTCATCGAAGATCCCCTGACTGGTCGAACCGCGACAGGAGATAAGGCTAACAATGGCGGCGGGCCGCTGTACAACGATTCGTCCGCCGCCGAATCCCCCGTTTTCGTCCTTGCTGTTTGAGTGGCAGAGCCCCTTGACAATCCGTCGGCTGCGGTAATCATGGGTGAACTGGCCGCACTTACCAGAACGAGACGGGGTACCCTCGTGAATGACGTGCAGTCCCAGGAATACATTTCCGTGGATCAGGCATCGGAGCCCCATGTCGGGCCGAGCACTCTCAGGCGCATCGTAGCGGCGTGGCCTCGACGGGCCACCATCCGTACGGACATGACGGCTTTCATGCAATCCGAACCGCAGACCACAGGCCGTACGGACTATCCGGCGCATCTCGTCCCGTTCGCCGAGCACCCGGTCTTCCTCGAAGCTCCTGAAGAATCCCGTCAGCTCGTGAATACATTGGCCTGGCAGGCGTACAACGCCCGTGTGATCGCGGCAGAGGAGCACGTCGCCAACCCGACATTCGAAATGCTGGCCCATGGAGTGTTCCCCGGTGTCGACCGCTACGAGGTCAAAGAGGCGATTCAGCAGTCGCACATAGACGAAGTCTGGCACACCTATATGCATATGACGGCCATGCGGCGCACGAAAGAGGCGCGCAACCTCACCGCGGAGCCCGACTACTCACACCCGGTGACGAACAGGCGCCTTTTCGACCTGGCCGCCGGGTACAGCGAGAAATGGGAACGGGACATACTGTTCCTGGTGTGGACGGTGGTCGGCGAGCTGCACATCAACAATTTCCTGGAACTGCTCGCGCGTGATCGGACGATTCAGCCCATGCATGCGCTGGTGGCACGACTGCACGCCAGGGACGAAGCCGCGCACGGGCCGATCGTGGCGGACATCATGAAGGACATCTTCGCGCACCTCAACAAAGAACAGCGCGAGCTGTTCATCCGCACACTGCCCGACGCGATCGTCGCCCTGGGAGCGGAGGACTACGGGATCTGGTCCGACATCCTCGACTTTGTCGGGATCGCTGGTTCGGCGGAGATCCTGGGCGACACGCGCCGGCAACCCGGTGCGGAACTGATGCTCACGGATTTCTCGACGGTAGAGCGTCTGGTCCGTGAGCTGGAGATCGAGGACCGCGTCGCGTACGACTTCTCGGCGTCCGGTCACTGAGGCGGGCGGGGCGCCGGCCTCTTCGGCAGGGGCGGGTCGGCCCGGACCCGCTCGATCTCCGCCGTGTTCCACAGACCACCGAAGCGAGCGGCCCGACCGCAGTGGTAGTACGCCTGCTCCACGTGGACGAGCGTTCCCCAGCGGAACTCGCCCTGGCCGGTCTCGCCGAGCGACAGCTGCGACCAGAGCGGGTCGGTGCTGGCGATCGGCTGCGCCGTGCCGTTGACCCTGGCGGTCTCCGGCATCCCGGGAAGGAGGAAGAGCAGCCCGATCCCCTGGCTCTCGCCCAGATTGCACAGCGTCTGGTGCAGCCGGTTGCCGGACTCCTCGGGGATGAACAGGGTGCGCTCGTCCAGGACCCGTACGAACCCCGGCGCTCCACCGCGCGGTGAGGCGTCGCAGTTGCCCCGCCCGTCGGACGTGGCGAGGACCACGTACGGAGACAGCGCGATGAACCGCCGCAGCCACTCGTGGAGCACCGGCGACAGCTTGTCGCGCACCCGGTCGAGCGGCGGACCTGAACGCGCGGTCACGAGCGTGTGCACCGGCACGGCGGCAGGCGCGGGGCTGGGCACCCCACCGTTCACGGCAGCATCACCGCCCCTCCGTTGACGCCGATGGTCTGGCCGGTGATGTAGCCCGCGCCGTCGGAGACGAGGAACGCGACCGCGTCCGCGACGTCCTGCGGCCTGGCCACCCGGCCCAGGGGGATCTCACGTCCCTCGGCCGCGAAGCCATCGGCGTCCAACCCGGGCTGGGCGGTCTCCGTCACCCCCGGCGCGACCGAGTTCACCGTGACTCCGTGCCCGGCCAACGCGCGCGCCAGCGACTTGCTCATGGCCACCAGGCCGGCCTTGCTCGCGGCGTAGTGGACGCCTCTGGGCGAGCCCTTGAAGGCCGCGGTCGAGGCCACGTTGACGATGCGTCCGCCGGCGCGCGGGACCATCCTGCGCGCGGCCTCCTGCGCGCAGAAGAACGCGCCCTTGAGGTTGGTGTCGAGGACCAGGTCCCAGGTCTCCTCGTCGAGGTGCAGCGCCTCGGCCCGGGGGAAGACGCCCGCGTTGTTGACGAGGACGTCGAGGTGCGTCCACCTGCGGTCGAGCCGGGAGAACAGGTCGCGGACCTGCTCGCGGTCCCTGATGTCCGCATCCAGGAACCAGCAGCCCGCGGGCAGTTGCTCCCTCTCGCGCTCCTCGGCGGGCCGCGCCACCGACCCGGTCGCCGGAGGCCGGTTCACGGCGACGTGCGCGCCGAGGCCCGCCAGGGTCGTCACCACCGCCCTGCCGATGCCGGTGCCCCCTCCGGTGACCAGGGCCGTCCGCCCGGCCAGCGGCATGTGAGCGCTCATGGCCCCTCCTCCACCTGGCGCCGCACCTCGTCCAGCACCCGGTAGACGTCCAGGCAGGCGGACAGCGGAGACGTGCTGGGCAGGCGGTGGACGACGGAGTGCTGGAAGGAGGCGAGAGCCGTCGCGTAGCCGGTGCGTCCGTAACCGCCGCGGCGGCTGGGCCAGTCGTGGCGCAGCGTCTCCTTGCCGTCCAGGACCCCGCTTCCCGGGGCGTCGGACGGCCGGCTGAGGACCAGGGTGTTGTGCTGGTCCAGGACGCCCACGACACCCTCGTCCGTGATGAACTCGCAGCGGTATTCGAGGCGGTTGGAGAAGTTGCCGATCTGCAGCGCGGCGGTGCGTCCGTCGGCGTACGAGAGGAGAATCCGGATCGCGCACCGCCGGTCGTCGATGACCGTCCGGTACGCGGCCACCCCGTCCGGCGGGCCCATCTCCCTGAGCGCCATGTCGACGACATGGGTGCCCAGCCCCTGCAGCAGGCTGTCCACGATCGTCGCCGCGCCCCAGACCGGGCTGGTCGGCTTGGCCGAGACCATGCGCGCCTCGAAGCCGCGCAGGCGGCCATGCCGGCTCAGAGTCCCGCGCAGGGCGCGGTAGGAGTCCCCGTAAGGGAAGTTGAACCCCACGAACGCGATCGCGCCGCCCGCCGCGTTCCGCTCGCCGGCGATCAGCTTCTCCAGCGCCTCGGTGTCCGGCGCGGGCGGCTTCTCGACGAAGACGCTCACCCCGTGGCCCAGGGCATGCTCCACCACTTCGGCGTGCAGGGCCGGGGACGCGGCGACGATCAGGGCATCGACCTCACCGGAGGCGACGAGCTCCCGCCAGTCGTCGGTGCAGCCCGCCGCGTTCCAGCGGTGCGCGGCCGAGGCCGCGGCCGTGAGACCGCGCGCCGCCACGGCCACCAACCGCGCTCCGTCGAGCCCGGACAGGGCGGGCAGCAAGTTCTCCTGCGCGTGGTTGCCGGGGCCGATGAGCCCGTAGCGCAGGGGCTCCGGTCCGGGCGCAGGTGGATGCAGGGGCATTCAGATGATCCCCAGTTCTTCGAGCCTGCGGCACCAGTAGTGGTACTTCTCCTTGGTCATCTGCCGCTCGGCGCGCCGCTCGGAGGACTCCCGGTCCTCGCCGACCCGCCAGAACATCGTGCCGACCTCGGCGGTCTCGGGCTCGACCTCGGACAGTTCACCGCTGCCGTCCGCACCGTCCGCCCGCAGGCGAAGGGCCTCCTCCCGGCCGCGGGCCTCCTTGAACATCACGGGGGCCCGCTCCTTGACGGGGTTGCCGCGCAGGACGAGCGAGATGGTGCCCAGCTCGGTGAACGGCGTGGAGTGCAGGGCGTTGTGGTGGATGGTGAAGCAGTCTCCCGCCCGGTCCTCGTGCAGCATGACCGGCTGGACGTCCTCGGGCAGCGTGTTCTCGTCGAAGCCGCCCCGGGCCACGTAGTTGCGGTGCAGATACGTGCCGCGCAGGACGAGGTTGGTGAACGAGAACCGGTGGTTGTGGGCCAGCTGCTGCTGGTAGTCGGTGGACATCCGCAGCCTGATGCGCAGGCCCTTCTCGACGTCGTCCCAGAGGACGATCTTGTCCTCGACGACGTCCTCCTCGCACTTCGCCCACAGGTAGGGGTCGTGCTCGACCGCGAACAGCAGTCGGCGGAACAGGGCCTTGTCCGCGGCGAACTCGCGGATCAGGGGTTGGGTGAGCGCGGCTACGGCCGGCAGGTCGTCCCAGTCGATCTTCTCGATGTTCTCGAACAGTTCCACCCGGGTGTTGCTGACGTGGACCCGGTCGGCGGTCTCCATGGCCATGTGCTGCTTCCTCCTGTCTAGGACCCGGTGCGTGCGGATGCCCTGCCGGCCGTGGACGCTAGATGACACCCAGCCGCGTCAGCCGCTCACGGATCTCGCGGTAGGCATCGATGCCCATGGACTTCTCCCGGCGCCGCCCCTCGGGCTCGTCCTGGCGGCCGAACCGCCACCAGAGGGTGCCCTCGGCCTTGTCCATGATCACGGAGCGGTCCTTCTCGACCGGACCGCGCAGGAAGAGGGAGACCGTGTCCGGCGTCGTGAACGTCGTGTGGATGGCGCTGTGGTGGAGGCTGTAGCAGTTGCCCGGCCCCTCCCAGCGCGTGAGGTGCGGGGTCAGCCGGTCCAGGTGCACCTTGCCCCGCGGGTCGGGGTTGTGCCGGCTGAGGTACTGGCGCGCCTCCGGGTCGGGACCCTCGTAGAGCTCGCCGTCCATGTGGTACCAGGTGTGCGTGTAGCCCCCCGTGACGATCCGGCTGGAGAAGGAGAACCTGTGGTCGTGCGGCCGGTCGTAGTGGTCGTCCGTGGAGATGTGCAGCCGCAGCCGGAATCCCCTGTCGAGCGCGTCGTACAGGACGATGTAGTCCAGGAGTTGGTGGCGTTCGCACATGGCCAGCAGCTCCGGCTTGTGCTCGACGTCGTGGACCAGCTTGCGCAGGGACTCCTTGTCGTCGGCGAGCCGGTGCACGAGATCGCGCGTGATCTCGCCCGCGGCCTCGAAGTCGCTCCAGTCGACCGTGAGCCGGTCCAGGTGATCGATCACCGTGGTGCCTCCTTGTCCGGGCGGGTGATGCGGGGAGAGGGCGTTCAGCGCGGCGCGTGCCTCCGGAGTGCCGATCCTCGCGAGGGCGTCGGCGCAGGCCTCCCGCATCCGTTGCGCCTCGGACTCGCCGACCCCGCCGGGCTCCCAGTGGGCGTGGGGCGCGCTGGTGCGGTGCATGGCGCGTCGCAGGGCGGGCACCGCGACGGGCGACGCGATCGCGGCCAGGGCGGTGACGACGTCCTGGTTGGAGATCTCCAGGCTCTGCCGGTCCAGGATGTCGGCGAGCGGCTCGGCGCAGCACTCGAGGGGCTGCGCGCCGCAGACGGCCACGAGTGCCTCGATCGCGTCCCAGTCCTGCCGGACGAGAGAGGTGCGCAGGGTGCGCTCCAGGTATCCGCCGGCCACGGGCGAGGACGAACAGACGTCGATCAGCTCGGCCACCGTCCGCCGCCCGGCGATGACATCGCCGAGCGTGTCGGCGAGTACGTCGAGGCCGGAGGCGCCCACGACATCACGGGTGGGGCTCATGCTTCCCTCCTCAGCACACCGACGCCGGGCCAGGCGGCGGTGTTCTTGTAGACGACCGTGCACGTGCCCGCGTGTTCGGCCGCGAACTCGTCGAACACCTCGCTCAGCCGGTTGTCCTCGAACAGCGACAGGTCGTCGACGACCATGTGGCCTCCCGGTTCCAGGAGGGGGAAGGCGTTGCGCAGGTCCGCGGCGCAGATGGACCGCCGGTGACTGCCGTCGACGCCGATGAGGTCGAACGTCCCGGTGAGGGTGGGGACCGTGACGGTCGACGAGCCGTCGAGCCAGGTCGTCGTACCGGTGAAGCCGCGCTCGGTGATCACGGTGG
The DNA here is from genome assembly GCF_055558735.1 of Streptomyces sp. NPDC025651. Lineage (NCBI taxonomy): Bacteria > Bacillati > Actinomycetota > Actinomycetes > Kitasatosporales > Streptomycetaceae > Streptomyces > Streptomyces sp. NPDC025651. The sequence continues at coordinate 137,776 of NZ_JBVHLZ010000020.1, read as the reverse complement.
CCGCGGAGTCCCGGTGCGCGCGCTTCTTCTCGTTCACCGTGAAGAAGTCGCACAGGACGAGTCGCTCGAGCGCCCGGCTCGCGTCGAGCACGACGCCCAGCGAACCGCCCTCCTTCACCCCGATCTCCAGATACGACCGGGGCTGTGCGGCACGTGCGACACGTCCCAGCGCCATGCGGTAGTAGGGCGAGTCCAGCTTCTTGAACGGCAGTCCGGGCTTCTGGTAGGCGAGCGGTGCCCGCGGGTCCTGAGCCCCGATCGCCGCGATCTCGTCTTCGATTCCTTCGAACATTTTTGTGGCTAACTCTCCGTGGGTGGTCGGGACGTCGGATCGTGCGAGGCGACGGCCGGGCTGCCCAGCCGCGCCCGGACCTCGCTGACGACGGCATCCGCGGTCTGCTGGGGAGATGCGTCCGGATCGGGTGACAGGACGAGCCAGCCCCGGTCCTGTGCCATGCGCAGAAGGTGTCTGCGTACGAGGGACTGGTAGGCGTGGAACGATTCGGACGGCGGGCCGTGGAAGCCGTCCCAGCGGCCGAGTTCGGTGTCCTTGAACGCCTCGCGCCGCTGCCAGGCGACCTCGGGCGCCGTGTCGAGGAGGACCGTGAGGTCGGGTTCGGGGACGGGGGCGAACAGGGACTCGACCCACTGCGGATCGAGGGGTTCGCGGATCAGGGTCTTGGCGATGTTGCGGTAGTACCAGCCGTCCATGACGGTCACTCCGGGATGTCCGGGCGCCAGATCGGGACGCAACCGGGCCAGCCCCGCGTACCAGGAGGCGATCAGAAGGATCCAGTGGGTCGCTCCGAAGGTGTCGCCGGCGGATTCGGGCGAGGCCCAGATGAGGTCCCGCAGCCGGGCGGCACGCGCGCGGGTCTCCGTGTCGGCCCTTCCGATGTCCGTCTTGCCGCCGACGTGTGTGGTGGCCGCTTCCTCGGTGCGGCCCCGGGCGGTGCCGTTCGGGCCCGCCGCGACCTGGTTCAGGTCCTGGGCGACCTCGTTCAGGTCCTGTGCGACGAGCCGCGCGACGGTGGACTTGCCGCTGCCGTCGATGCCTTCCATCACGATGAACACGCGACGTCCTTGCTGCCCGCGCCGCTCAGCGTCTCCCGCAGCTCGGCCATGGAGCCGAACACCCGGTGCGCGTCGCGCAGCCGCTCGCGCGGCGTGAGCCCGGCGAAGGCGTAGACGGTCATGCCCGCCTGCCTGGCCGCCGTCACTCCGCTGGGGCTGTCCTCGACGACGAGACAGTCCCGCGGATCGGCCCCGCAGCGCTGAGCCGCGAAGAGGAACAGGTCGGGGGCGGGCTTGGCCCGCGGCACCATCTCGGAGCCGAAGACCCGGCCCTCCACCCGGGAGAGCAGCCCGGCGGTCTTCAGGGACGTGGACACCCGGTCGGCGGTGTCGTTGGAGGCGACGCAGTAGGGGACACCCGTGAGGTCCAGCTCGTCCAGCACCTCCTGGACGCCCTCGACGGCCACGAGGCCGTCCGCGAAGGCCTCGAAGAGCCGGCCGTGGAACTCCGCGAGGAAGCCGGCGGGGACGGTCCGGCCCGTGCGGCGGCGAACGGTCTGCGCCACGTCCTTGAACGACTTGCCCAGATAGTGCTCGACCGCTTCCTCGAAGGTGGTCGCCGCCACCCGCAGGGTCAAGAGCTCGGCCAGCAGCTGATTTCCCACGCGCTCGCTGTCGACGAGCACACCACTATTGTCGAAGATAACCAGCTCAAACTCCATGGATTGCTCCTGAGTCGGCGGCCCGGAGACATGATCGACTGTCGCCGGACATGGCTCTGCATTTTCGCTCAGGCCATGGATCCGGTCGTTCCTGTCGGCGCTTTTCTACAGGCGCACTGACCGTTTGCGCTCGGCCGGGGGATCGGGTGTCCACCCGGCGGAAAGGAAAGGTTCAGACCATCCGCGCGACGGAAGTGGTACACCCAATCCCGCAGGTGGCCCTTACCAGGCGGGGGTCTCCCTGCTAGGTTCTCGGTTCAAGTTTTTCCGGCCGATGAATCCGGCATGAATTGTGGGAATGCGAGGATGAAAGGACGGAATGGAGAGTTACGAGGGACCGATGACGGAGAACGTTTCTGACTTGGACGAGCCCTTCACGCCTCTTCTCCCGGTCGAAGTCCATTGCCATGGATTCGCCGGGGAGGACTTCTCCGATATATCCAGGATCGACTTGGACCGGCTGGAGCGGGTGTGCGCGCACGAAGGGGTGCTCGCCATTCCCACGCTCTATCTTCACCACAGCCGGCTGGCCGATTTCGAGGAGTTCATGCGGCGCTACGACGGGATGCGCCGGGCGGGACGCGTCCCGCACGTGGTGGGCATCGCTCTGGAGGGGCCGCTGCTGGCCAGCCACGGCGGAACCCCGGCCGCCACGGTCTGGGCTCCGACCCGGTCCGAGTGGGAGCGCCTGGCCCGCCTCGGCGACCTGGGACTGCGCTACATGGTCCTGTCTCCCGACGCCTTCACCCCGGCGTCGGACTTCCACGGGCAGGTCCACGCCCGCCACCCCGGCTTCGAGTGGATCGTCCCGATGCTGCTCGGTCACGGGGTCCGCCCGGCGCTCGGGCACTTCACCCGGGCCGACCCGGGCCGTAGCGCCGAGCTGGTCACGGAGATCGTCGACACCGCCTGGAACTGCGAGTGGAACGGGAACGGGGCCCGTGTCGTCACCGACCACCTGTTCAACGACATGCCTCTGACGATCCGTCATGCCTTCCGTACGTCGAGGGCCAGGGAGATCCGCGAAGAGACCCTGCGCTCCTACGACCTCCCCGGCTGGACGCTCGAAGCGATGGACGAGATCGCCGGTCCCGTCCCGGCCGCCATCATGCGCGAGGCCGCCGCCGGACGCATCGCCGCGTGCATCAACTTCGACGGTGAGCACGTCGACCTGGCCATCGCGAGCCGGGCCGTCGCCCTCATGCGTCTGGAGAACTCGATGATGATGACCGACCGCTGCGACTCGGCGCGCCTGGGAGGCCAGGACCTGACCCAGGGCGAGGAGAACGGACTCTGGTACCAGGCGGCCGGCGTCGTGGCGGCAGGCTCACAACCGCTCGCCCGGCAGATGCGCAACGCCATGGGCCGGGACATCACCGGACGGAACCTGTGGGAGCTGGCCGCGGGGACGGCGCACCGCGCCTTCGGGCTCACCGCGCCGGGCGCCGAGGAGATGCCCGAGGGCATGCTGGCGGCCACCCGGTCCGGCTGGAGCTTCCTGGAGGCCGCGGGGGGCTCGCATTGAGCCGCACGGCCGCGGCGCCGCTCCGGCCGCGCCGCCTGTCCTCCTCCGGTCCGCTGCGCATCGGCGTCCTCGTGTCGGCCACGGGCGCCAACCTGCGCACCCTGATCGGTCTGCAGCAGGCGGAGCCCGACCACTTCCGGGTCTGCCTGGTCGCCTCGCACGGCAGCAGGTCCGCGGCACTCGACGTGGCAGCCGAGCACGGCATCGAGGCCTGGCCCGGGGACTTCGACGAGCGGTGCGGACGGGCGTCCCAGGCGCGTGACGAGGCGGGCCGGGCCGCGTACCGCGAACGCGCGCGCCGCTGGCACGACCAGCTGGACGCACGCATCGCCGCCTGGGAGGAGGCCGAGGGCCCCCTCGACCTGGTCGTGCTCGCCTACCACCGGTGGGTCGAGGGCGATCTGCTCGGCCGCTACGAGGGCCGCATGATCAACCAGCATCCGGGTGACCTGTCCGTCCTGGACGACGACGGCGGACGCGTACTCATCGGCAATGACCCGGTCCGCAGGGCCATCGAGCTCGGCCACAGCTCCACGCGGACCTCCTGCTTCCTCGTGGACTCCACCCACGACGGCGGAGCCGTCCTGTGCCAGGGGCCTTCCGTCCCCGTGCCGCCCGGCACGGAGCCGGGCGACGCCCGTGCCCACGAACTGCTCCAGAAGCGGCTCAGCGACAAGCCCTGCCTCGAGTGGGCCGTTCGGGCCTTCGGGGCCGGTTCCCTCGACTTGGCGTACGAGCGGCATCGCGACGGCAGCCGGATCGTCGTCGTCGACGGCGTGCCCCTGCCCCTGGGCGGGATGAAGTTGTCGGCGACGCCCGAGGGGGTCTGAGGCCGTGCTGCGCAGTGTGATCGGTGACCACGCGTTGGACACGCTGACGAAGGACCCCGGCAAGCGCGAGGCGTACCGGTACGACCCCTACATGCGCGAGGGGCTGAGCGCTCTCGCCGCCGCGGGGCTGGGCGCTTCCGGCCTGAGCCGGGGCGGGCCGCTGCACCGGCACACGTTCGTCGTCCTCAAGCCGGATGCCGTGGCAGGACGACGCTGCCGTCGAGTGCTGGACACCCTCCGGTCGGAGGGCTGGCACCCGGTGGCCGCGACTCCGGTCCGCTTCGACCCGCTGCTGACCCGCGAACTGTGGCGGTACCAGTTCAACGCCGCCTCCAAGCAGCGCATCGCCGTGGTCGACCACCTGCTCGGCTCCGGCCGCAGCCTCCTCGTCCTGCTGGTGGACCTCGACCGGCCCGACTGGCTGCCCGCCAGCGCGCGGCTCACCGCGGCCAAGGGCTCCGCGGAGCCCCGCGCGGCCCGCACGGTCGACCTGCGGACCCGCATCGGCCGGGTGAACGGCCTGTTCAACTTCATGCACACGGCCGACGAACCCGCCGACGTGATACGCGAACTGCAGCTGTTCTCCTACCAGACGGACTGGTCGTGGTGCCTCGACGCGCTGCTCGACGCCGACGCCGACACCACGCGCCGGCGAAAGGCCGCCGACCGGGTCACGGACAAGCTCCTCGACGCGCTCGAAGCCGACACCCCGGCCCACGACCTCGACGTCACCAACAGCCTGGAACGCCTCTCCCGACTGGACGGGCCCTGGGGCGACTGCGCCCGTACGCGGTCCGCTCCGTCCCGGATCGGCGCCTGGCTCGACGTGCTGTCCGAGGCCGACCTGCCGGACGGCTCCGGCCGCTGGGACGTCCTCACGGTCGTGACCAGCTGGATCGAATGCAACGAACCGGGAGTCTCCCCGCTCATCGCCACCGCTCCGGCAGAGGCCTGGCACGACGAGGTGATGTACACGTGACGATCGGCCCCCACACCGCGGCACTGGTTCCGGACGGTGTCGGCGCGGGCAATCTCATCTACCGCGCCCGGCACGTACCGCGCTTCGTCCGGGCCGAGGGCAGCCACCTCGTGGCCGTCGACGGACGCCGCTACCTCGACGCCGAGGCGGCCAACGGCACCGTCGCCCTCGGCTACGACGCCACGATCCTGCGGGACGCGCTGGCCCACTGCCGGGACCTGCCCGCCCTGCCGTCCTTCTGCGAGTCCGAGCTGCGCCTCGACGTCGTCGGCGGGCTGGAGCGGCTCTTCAGCGAATCCACGGGGCAGCCGGGCCGCGTCGAGCTGGACCTCGGGGGCGCCCAGGGGATGGAGACGGCGCTGCGCATCGCCTTCAGCGCCGTGGGGCCGGGCACGGTCGTCGTCTTCGAGGGGGCGTTCCACGGCAGATCGGGCGTCACCAGCATGCTCAGCTCAAGCCCTCGCTACCGGGAACTGCTCGCCGCCTGGGGCCTGGAGGTCGTCCGTCTGCCCACGCCCGACTGCGATCGCTGCCCGCACGCCGCGGCGCGGCAGGGCGACGGCTGCACACCCGGCTGCGTCGCCGCCGTCACCCGCTGGGGCTCCGAGATGACCGGCGTGGGCGGGGCGGGCTTCGAGCGGAGGGTCAGCGCGTTCGTCTTCGAGGGGGTGCAGAACGTCGGCGGCATGGTCGAGCCGGATCACGCGCTGCTCAGAGCGGCCGTGGACCACGCGCGCCGCAACGGCGCCGTGGTGATCGCCGACGAGATCTTCACCGGCATGCACCGCACAGGGCCGCGCTGGGGTTTCGAGCGGGCCGGCGTGATCCCCGACATCGTGGTCGCGAGCAAGGCCCTCACCAACGGCGCGGCCGCGCTGAGCGCGATCTGGGCCCGCGAGCCCCTGGCCGCTCCCTCGTCGTACCGGCCCGGCAGCCACTCCTCGACCTACATCGGCATTCCGCATGCCCTGGGGGTCGCGCGAGCGGTCCTGGACCGCTGGGACAAATGGGCCTCGCCGGAGCGGGACGTGAGCCTGCTCGCGGACAGGCTGGACCAGCGTCTGAGCAGGCTGCGCGCGGACCACCCCGGACTCGTCCGCGATCACGCGGTGTTCGGGGGCGCGGCCCGGCTGGTCCTCACCGGTGACCACGCGGCCGAACTGCGGCACCTCTGCCTGACCGTCGACCCCCGGATCGGGCTCATCGTGGCATCGACCGGCATGGCTCCCGACGTGATCAACATCCATCCGCCCCTGGTCGTCGCCGACGAGGATCTCGACGCCATGACGGAGGTACTCGACCGGGCGCTGCGCGTGCTCACCCGCACCGAGAAGGAGGCATGACGGACGATGAACCAGCCGCCCGAGGACCCGCTGGTCTGTCTGTGCGCCCAGGTCACGGAGACCACCGTGCTGTCGGCGAAGGCCTCTGGGATACGCGACGTACCGGGCCTGCGCGAGGCGACCGGAGCGAACACGGGGTGCGGGGACTGTCTGCCCGATCTGGAGGAACTGCTCGCTTTCTGACCGGAGGAGCCGCTCGCTTTCCGAAACGGGGAGATTCGGTCCGGGGCGAATCGTTGTACGCCGACACGTGGGCGTCGTTACGCTCGGGGCCGTCCGCAGGTGTCCGCAGTCCGTAGTTGTCCTCTCTGATGGAGTTCGCTGATGCAGATGGACGTAGACCGAACGGTAGACATATTGCGCGAGCGGCAATTGCTGCCGAATTCCTGCCGGGCGGCATTCGTGGTCGGGTCGGCCGCCCGTGGCTGGGGCAACAAGAAGAGCGATGTCGACATCTACCTGGTCAGTGCCGAGCCGTGGTCGGCGGCGGACGGCGTCGGGGTCGCGGTGCCCCTTCAGCCTCCCGTGGTCCAGTGGCACACGTTCTACGCGGACAACCGCGGCTACGACCTCGCCTACTGGCTGGACGACCAGGTCGACCAGATGCTCGCCAAGGTCTCCTGGAGCGCGTTCGACCAGGTCAGGGCCGCGAGCGGGGACGCTCTCGCGGTCCGCGAAGAGGTGTTCCTCGAACGGGTGGCGACCTGCGTGCCGTTGGTCGGCGAGGACTGGGTGGCGCGTCGCCGGGCCGAGCTCGACGCCTCGGCGTTCCGGTCCATCCTGGTCACCCGATCGCTCGGTCAGGCGGAGAGGGCCGTCGAGGACACGCTCGGGCAGCTGGGGGACGGCGATCTGAACAGCGCCGTGCTCTCGGCCAGGATCGCCCTCGGCCACACCGTCGACGCGCTGCTGGAGGAACGGGGGCAGTACGGGAGCCACATTCCCAAGTGGCGGGCGCGCCGATTCCTGCTCGCTGATCCCGTGATGCTCTCTTTCGACAAGTACTGGGAACTCGAGACGATGCGGGAATTCGATCCGGACGACCCGTCGAAATGGATCAATGAGGTGCTCACGCTGTGTCAGGACTTGTCTTTGAAGACAGAGGTCTGACCGATGTCATGGGCTTCTTTTACGTGGTGAACTTCAGCCGGCGGCTGTGCGGCCCGGGCTCGGTCGAGCCGATGGTGCCCGCCGTCGCCGCGATGCCTGCATGATCCGGATCCTCCTCGATGAACTGACCCTCGGACGCGTGCGCATAGCGATCAGCCCTCTCTGGGAGGCCGTGTCCAGCCTCGCGTTGACGGTCCGCTACCGCAGCGAGATTCCGCATCCCTACAGAAAATGGGCCGCGACGGCACTGAGCCGGGTACCGCCCGCACTGCATCGGGAACTGGCCACGACGATACGGACGCAGTGGGCGGCTCTTTCGACCCTCACACCGATCCCGAGCGAGTCCTCGCCCGGCATCGAGGACGAACTGGTGGCTCTGCGGGCGTCCGGCCACGACCGGTTCGCGCAGCTCATGAGCGACTACTGGACCGTCGCGGTCGCGCCTCACTGGCCCGGCATGCGCGGCGTACTGGAGGAAGAGATCCTGGTGCGCGGCCGGACCCTGGTGACCGGGGGAGCGGACATGATGCTGCGGGACCTGGGCGGCCGGATCCGCTGGGAACGCCCCGAGCTGAGCGTGCCCCACCAGGCCGACCTGGACTGGCGGATGACAGATGGCCGTCTGGTCATCGTCCCCGTACTGTTCGCGCGCGGCACGCGGGTCTTCTCGACCCTTCGTGACACGGCCGCGTTCTCCTATCAGGCACAGGGCGCCGCCGTACTCGGCGGCCACACCGGGGACCCGGGTGCGCCGGTCGACGACGTGCACCCGCGGGACAAGCTGACGACCCTGCTCGGGCGTGGCCGTGCGGCCGTCCTGAGAGGGCTGCTCTCACCGGCCACCACGACGGGCCTTGCGAGCTCCGTCGGCCTGGCGCCGAGCACCGTGTCGCAACACCTGGCCGTGCTCTTCTCCGCGGGCCTCGTCCGACGCCACCGTGTGGGTCCCCGTGTTCTGTACGAGCTGGAGGACTCCGGGCTCGCTCTGCTCACCGAGCTGGGAGCGCTGGTGAGGGCCGATCGGACGAGGGCCGATCAACGGGCAGGCGGCGCCCTGTGATCGCCCGTTCCCGATCCGGTGTCTCGCTCAGGCCCTTCGCGCCTCCCCGGCCCGGCATCGTGCGCGCGCTGGACGTGCATGTCCAGGAGCTGACTCCGGGGGTGCTCGGTCTGCGCTACGAGCTCGACGCGGATCTCTCCCGCCTCCGTATCCCGGCCATCCGCCCACGACGTCGCAGGGACGAGCTGTGGAAGCACACCTGCTTCGAGATGTTCGCGCGCAAGTCGCCCGGCGCCCCTGCCTACTACGAACTCAACGCCTCGCCCTCAACGGAATGGGCGCTCTACACGTTCGACGGCTACCGCGCGAACATGGCGCAGGCGGATCCGGAGCAGCCGCCCCGGATCCGCGTCAGCCGTGGTCCGCACCGGCTGTGGCTCGACGTACGGCTGAGCCTGTCCGGCCTGTCCCCTGCGGGCGGCATGGCGTTCGCCGCCGTGATCGAGGACGACAGGGGAGGGCTCAGCCACTGGGCGCTGAAGCACGCCGCACCGGAACCGGACTTCCATCATCCCGACGGTTTCGTGCTCGACCCGATGCGGCTTCTCTGAAGAAGGTGCCGATACCGCGTGCGAGCGCCGTACCCGGCATGGGACGCTTGCCGCACGAGCCCCGAGGCGTGCCCGGGGACTCGGGCTGAAGTTGTGCCGACCCTCTGTAGGACCACCATGCGTGCGTCCTACCTGCATGAATGGCTTTTTGATCATGTTTCGTACCATGTTCAAGTCCAAGATCCATCGCGCCACGGTCACCCAGGCGGACCTGCACTACGTGGGATCCGTGACCATCGACGCCGACCTGCTCGACGCCGCCGATCTGCTGCCCGGCGAGCTCGTCCACATCGTCGACATCACCAATGGCGCCCGCCTGGAGACGTACACGATCGAGGGCGAGCGCGGCAGTGGTGTCATCGGCATCAACGGCGCGGCCGCGCACCTCGTCCACCCCGGGGATAGGGTGATCATCATCAGCTACGCCCAGGTCGAGGACGCCGAGGCGCGGGCGCTGCGGCCGCGGGTCGTGCATGTCGACGAGGGCAATCGCGTCGTGGCTCTCGGCGACGATCCGGCGGAGGCCGTACCCGGGGATCCGGAGATGATGCGGAGTCCCTTGAGCCTGTAGATCGACAGATCGACAGATCGAGAGATCGCGGGACCGGCTCGCTGTGGTGGCCGGTCCCGTTCCGCCCCGTTCCCGTCCCGCTCTCGTCCCGTCCGTCCTGGGCTGCTTCGCGTGTTTCGCGTGTTTCGCGTGTTTCACATGTGAGGAGAAGCGATGAGTGGGATCGAGATTCGGGACGATCGTGGCCGGGGTGTCCTGGAGGCGTCCGACGGGGGTGAAGTCGTCGGGCACATCGTGTACTTCACGCTGGACGCCCCGCAGGCCGCGCTCGTGCCGGTGCACACCGAAGTGGCGTCCGCGCACGAGGGCAAGGGGATCGCGGGTGCGCTCGCCGCGCAGCTGTACGCCGTCGCGGCGCGGGAAGGCCTCGCCGTGGCGCCCCTGTGTCCGTACGTCGTGAAGTGGGCCGAGCGGCATCCCGAGCAGGCGCCCGCCGCCTCGGAGGAGCTGATGCGGGCCGCGCTGGACAAGGTCAGGACGGATCCCTCGGCATGGTGACGCTGGGACTGCTGCATACGTCCGCCGCGCACGTGCCGGTCTTCGACGGCCTGCGGGACGACGGGCATCCGGGGGTCGAGCTGCGGCACCACGTGGTGGAGGAACTGCTGGAGCGGGCCCGGGTGGTGGGGGCGGAGGCGGTTGCTCCTGACGTGCGGGACGCTCTGGTGCGGGTCGTCGGTGGTGGGGCCGGGGCCGATGCCCGGGTCGGCGCCGGAGCTGGTGCCGGGGTTGGTGCCGTGCTGTGCACCTGCTCCACCATCGGGGGCGTCGCCGAGGTGCTGGGGGACGACCTGGGGCTTCCCGTGCTGCGGGTCGACCGGCCCATGGCCGCGGCCGCCGTCGCCTCGGGGCCGCGGGTCGTCGTGCTCGCCACGGTCGAGTCCACGGTGGGGCCGACCGTGGCCCTGGTCGAGGAAGAGGCGGCGCGTGCCGGGCGTGAGGTGTCCGTGCGGGCCGAGCTGGTGGGCGGGGCGTGGGAGCGGTTTCTGGCGGGGGACTTGGCGGGGTACGCGGAAGCGGTGGCGCGGGCGGTGCGGGAGGTGCGGGGCGCGGATGTGATCGTGCTGGCGCAGGCGTCGATGGCGGGCGGCGCGGAGTTGGTTCCGGACGGTGCGGTGCGGGTTCCCGTGCTGTCCAGCCCTCGGGTGGGGCTCGCGGCGGCCGTGGGGGCGGCCGGGGCGTAGGGGGGGGGCTGCTCGCGCACGTCCACCGCGGCGGGGAGGCGGGGCGGGGATTCGCGGGGCCCGGGTATGCGTGGAACGCTTGGAGGAGGGGGCGTCGGGTAGGCGGGGGTGAAGCCGACGTATCACTGGCTGGAGGACCGCAATGACTCAACCGTTCCCCGATCCCACGCCGCCCGCCCCGTTCCCGGAGCCCGAGCGGCCCTTCCCGGATCCGGATCCCGTGCCGCGCCCCGAGCCCCGGCCCTCGCCGGAGCCCTCCCCGTCGCCGATCCCCAAGCCGCCGGGCCCCGACCCCGTGCCGGAGCCGCAGCCGGGACCGGTGTCCTGACCGGAGAGGTGACGCACCTGTTTGGAGCAGGATCGCTGGCATAGCGTGACCTTCAGACGCCACTGTCCGAAGGAGAGTCGCCCGTGCCGCAATTCGACCTGCCTCTTCATGAACTGCGCCGCTACCAGGCCGAGTCGCTCGAGCCCGACGACTTCGACGTCTTCTGGGAGAAGACGTTGCTGGAGGCGCGACAGCATGAACTCGACGCCCGGTTCGAGCCGGTGGAGCTGCCGCTGACCGGCGTGCGGGTCTTCGACGTCACGTACGCCGGGTTCGGCGGTCACCCCATCAAGGGGTGGCTCGTGCTGCCCGCCGGGGCGGAGAGCGGCGCGCCGTTGCCCGCCGTCGTGGAGTACATCGGCTACGGCGGCGGGCGCGGGCTGCCCCACATGCATCTGCTCTGGGCCGCGGCCGGCTTCGCGCACTTCGTGATGGACACCCGTGGACAGGGCAGCGGAGGCTGGGCGCAGGGCGACACGCCGGACCCCGTGGGGAGCGGGCCCGCGTACCCGGGGTTCCTGACCCGTGGCGTCGAGGACCCGCACGACTACTACTACCGGCGCCTGTACGTGGACGCGGTGCGGGCCGTCGAAGCCGTCCGTTCCCATCCCCTCGTGAACGCCTCGCGCGTCGCCGTGCTGGGGAGCAGTCAGGGGGGCGGGCTGGCTCTCGCCGTGGGGGGCCTGGTGCCGGATCTGGCCGCCATCGCGCCCGATGTTCCCTTCCTGTGCGACTTTCCCCGTGCCGCCACCCTCACCGACCGCCACCCCTACAAGGAGATCGGCCTCTATCTGAAGGCGCGGCGCGACGGGCGCGAGCGGGTCTTTCGGACGTTGTCCTATTTCGACTGCGTGCACTTCGCCGCGCGGGGGCGTGCTCCCGCCCTCTTCTCCGCCGCTCTGGAGGATCAGACCTGTCCGCCCTCCACGGTGTTCGCCGCCTTCAACGCCTATGCGGGGAGCGGGCGTTCGATGGAGGTGTACGCCTTCAACGACCACGAGGGGGGTGGCCCGTACCAGCAGGGCGTGCAACTGCGGTGGGTGAGCCGCCACTTGAGGGAGTGACTCGTTCAAGAGCCCCTGGGTTCCCGGCTCTTGTCATGGATTGGTCCGACCGGCTAGCTTGCGGGCTTGTCGTGTGACCGCTGTGTGCAATCCGTGATGACGTGTGTCTGAGGGGGCTCCCAATGGCCGTACGGGGTCGGCACCGCCGGTATCAGCCGAACCGCATCAACCGCGCGTCGCTGACCGTCACGGCGGGCGGCGCGGGCATGGCGCTCCCGCTGACCGTCGCGGGAACCGCGAGCGCCGCGGACGTCGACACCTGGAACAAGGTCGCGGCCTGCGAGTCCAGCAACAACTGGAGCATCAACACCGGCAACGGCTACTACGGCGGCCTCCAGTTCAAGCAGTCCACCTGGGAGGCGTACGGCGGCACCGCCTACGCCCCGCGCGCCGACCGCGCGACCAAGGACCAGCAGATAGCCGTCGCCGAGAAGGTCCTCGACGCGCAGGGGCCGGGCGCCTGGCCGGTGTGCTCCGCGAAGGCCGGCCTCACCCGGGGCGGCTCCTCGCCGGACGTCACCACCAAGCGCGCCGTCAAGGACGTCAGGCCCGAGGTGACCCCGCAGTCCGCCGCGGGCAGCGCCGAGATGTACACCGTGGTCCGCGGCGACACCCTCTCCGGCATCGCCGACGAACGCAAAGTCCGGGGCGGCTGGCGGCAGTTGTACGACGCCAACCGGCGCGTCATCGGCGGGGACCCGGATCTGATCACGCCGGGCCAGCGGCTCTCGGTGCACGGGACGGGCAAGGGCCGGGGGCAGGAACCGGTCAAGGAACGGGCCCGGGAGCGTACCCAGGACCAGGCCGAGGCCCGCGCCCGGCAGAAGGCCGCCGACAAGCGGGCCGCGGAGAAGAAGGCCTCCGAGCGCAAAGCGGCGGAGCGAAAGGCAGCCGAGCGAAAGGCGGCTGAGCGCAAGGCCGCCGAGAAGAAGCGCGAAGCGCCGCGCTCCTCTGAGGCCTCCGCGCCGCGTGCCCAGCAGGCCGGGGCCGTCGCTCCTGTCGCCGCCTCGCCCAGCACTCCCTACCGCGCCGCGGGCGGCTCCTGGTCGAAGGGGTACCACACGGGCGTCGACTTCCCCGTGGCCACCGGGACGTCCGTGAAGGCCGTCGCCGCCGGGCGGGTCGTCTCGGCGGGCTGGGGCGGCAGTTACGGCTACCAGGTCGTCATACGCCACGCCGACGGCAAGTACAGCCAGTACGGGCACCTCTCGGCGCTCTCCGTGAAGGCCGGGCAGCAGGTCGGCGCCGGGCAGCGCATCGCGCGGTCCGGGTCCACCGGCAACAGCACGGGCCCGCATCTGCACTTCGAGGTGCGGACGGGGCCCGGCTTCGGTTCCGACATCGACCCCCTCGCCTATCTGCGGGCCCGCGGCGTACGGATCTGAGAGCGGCGCCCGGCCCGCGAGGGACCGGTTCAGGAGACGATGCGCTCGCGGCGCCCGTGGTGGCGCGGGCGCATCCGCCGGTGAGCCGGCGTGATCGTGGTCTGGGTCGGCACCGCGCGCAGCGGCTCCGCGACGACGGGCCGCGGCTTCGGCGGGGCCTCGGAGGCGCCGCCCCGCGGCACGGGGAGCTCCGCGGGCGCGGTCGACGTCTCCCGTGCGATCCGCTCCGTGGTGAGCAGGATCAGGCCGCCCGCGGCGACGACCCCGCAGCCCAGTGCCAGGGCGGTGCCCGTGGTGCCGTAGCGGAAGGATTCGCCGAGCAGCGTCAGGCCGACCGCCGCCGCGACCACCGGGTTCACGACCGTCACCGTCGACAGGGGCGCCGCGAGGCCCGCGCCCCGGTACGAGGCCTGCGAGATCAGCACGCCGGCCGACGCCAGGGCCGCGATCACGGCGACGCTCGGCAGCTGCTCGACGAGCGGAACGTTCCGGCTCCACTCCACCGCCACCGTCTTCGTGAAGACCGAGGCGATGCCGAACGCCGCGCCCGCCGCGCAGGCGAGGAGCACGCTGCGCACCACCGGGTGGCGGTGCACGGCGTGGGCCGCCACCATCAGGGCGACCACACCGCCGCCCGTGGCAAGCGCCAGCATGAGGTGCTCCGTGCCGCCCAGGGACTGGGAGTCGGACGACGAGGTGAGCGAGAGGAGCCCGGCGAGACCCACCGTCGCCATGATCGCGCCGCGCCACGCGGTGGCCCCGGCCCTGCGCCGCACGAACACGGCGGCCATCGGCAGGGCGAAGACGATCGTCAGCGCGCCCAGCGGCTGGACGAGGCTGAGCGGGCCGTAGGCGAGAGCCACCACGTGCAGCAGCGCGCCGAGGCCGTTCAGGGAGACCGCGGTCCACCAGGCACCGCGGCGCAGCGGCGCGTACCGCCGCTCCGGCGTCGTCGCGGCCACGCGCTCCTGCAGGATCGCCCCGCCGGCGTAGGCCACGGCGGAGACGAGGGAGAGCAGCACGGCCAGCGCGAGGGCACTCATGACGTGCTCCGCGGCGCGCGGTGGGCCCGGTGGACCCGGGCGGACGAACGGTCGGCTTCCATGGATACAACGATGACGCGGGAACGCCGCCACGTCGTCGTACCTGAGCAGGCATTCGCTCCTACTGCCGATGGAGTACGGACTTCTTCCGTCCTCCCCAGGGTGGGCCACCCCCTAGGGGGACGGGGGGACGACGGGACACCCCCCGAGGATGGACGCGCCGCGCCGACTTGCTCTACTGCTGTCGTGAGCACCCACATCGACCTGGCAGAACTCGGATCCGTCGGCGGCTTCTTCGCCCTGCGCGCGGGGCCGCGGGACGGTGGCGGCGCCGTGCCGTTCGCCGACGTGTACGAGGCGTCACCGGAGGCCGACGGTCCGCTCGCCTTCCGCGTCGCGAAGGTCGCGCGGCGGCTCGGCGCCCCCGAGGACCGCATCGCGGTGTCCGTGGCCCAACTCGGGCTCGCCGCCCGGCTCTGGTCCGTGGCGCTCGGCTCCGCGGCGCTGTACGGGGCCGTGCCCGACCTCGACCCCGCCCGGCTGTGCTGGGACGCCGACGGAACCTCGCCCGACGACCTGTGGCTGACCGACGTACGGCTGCTGCCGGGCGACGCCGACTCCGTACGCGACGTCGTGCAGCACGGCCACCTGGCGCCGCTCGCCGACGCCCTGCGCGCCCGCCACCGGATCTCCGCGGGGCTGCTGTGGGGCAACGCGGGCTCCGCGCTCGCGGGCGCGGTGCGCGAGCTGCACGGCTGGGCGGTGCGGGAGGGGCGCCCCGAGGCGGGGGAGCGGGCCCTGAGGCTTGCCGCCGAACTCTTCGACCACCCCGACCTGCGCGGCACCGGCACTCTGGAGGGCACCGCCTTCCGGCGCCGCAGCTGCTGCCTCTACTACCGCTGCCCCAGCGGCGGCCTGTGCGGCGACTGCTGCTTCGACCGCCCGCCGCAGCGGTCTTCCCCCGGGGCCGCGTCTGGGTGACCATGAGGAGGCGCGGCCGGCATCGGGCGGACGACGGAGGGTTCTACGTGAAGGTGGGACTGCTCACCCGGGAGTATCCACCGGACGTCTACGGCGGAGCCGGCGTCCATGTCGAGTTCCTCGCGCGGGAGTTGCGCTCCCTGACCGACCTCGACGTGCACTGCTGGGGCGAGGGCGCCGCCGACGGACTCGTGCGCCACCGGGCGTGGCCCGCGCTCGACGGTGCCAACGACGCGCTGCGCACCTTCTCCGTGGACCTGTCGATGGCCGCGGCCCTCGCCGGGCGCGACCTGGTCCACTCCCACACCTGGTACGCCAATCTCGCGGGCCACGTCGGCAAGCTCCTGCACGGCATCCCGCACGTGATGACCTCGCACTCCCTGGAGCCCCTGCGCCCCTGGAAGGCCGAGCAACTCGGCGGCGGATACGCCCTGTCGAGCTGGGCCGAGCGCACCGCCGCGGAGGCGGCCGACGGGGTCATCGCGGTGTCCGGCGCGATGCGCGAGGACATCCTGGCCTGCTACCCGGCGATCGACCCGGCGAAGGTCCACGTCGTCCACAACGGCATCGACACCGAGCTGTACCGCCCCGACCACGACACGGACGTCCTTGAGCGGCTCGGCATCGACCCCCGGCGCCCGTACGTCCTGTTCGTCGGGCGCATCACCCGGCAGAAGGGCGTGCCCCATCTGCTGCGCGCGGCCCGGGGGTTGGACCGCGACGTCCAGCTCGTCCTGTGCGCGGGTGCCCCGGACACCCCGGAGGTCGGCGCCGAGTTCCGCACGCTCTTCGAGGAGCTCAGCCGGGCCCGCGCGGGCGTCCAGTGGATCCCCGAGATGCTGCCGCGCCCCCAGATCATCCAACTCCTCACCCACGCCGCGGTGTTCGTCTGCCCTTCGGTGTACGAGCCGCTGGGCATCGTCAACCTGGAGGCCATGGCGTGCGGCACGGCCGTCGTGGCCTCGCGGGTCGGCGGCATCCCCGAGGTCGTGGCGGACGGGACGACGGGCCTGCTCGTCCCGTACGAGAAGAAGGACCCGGAAGGCTTCGAGCACGACCTGGGGCTGCTCCTGAACAGGCTGGCCACCGACCCGGAGCGGGCCGGGGCGATGGGGGTGGCCGGGCGGTACCGCGCGCTGCGCGAGTTCGGCTGGAACACGGTCGCCCGGCGCACGGTCGAGGTGTACGAGGAGATCCTGCACGCCGACAGATAGCCGACAAATAGGGGGCTGGGATGCGCGGTGGACCTTCGGTGCTCGGAATCGTGCTCGCCGGCGGGGAGGGCAAGCGCCTGCAGCCGCTCACCGCCGACCGGGCCAAACCCGCGGTCACCTTCGGCGGGACGTACCGCCTCGTCGACTTCGTGCTCTCCAATCTCGTCAACGGCGACATCCTGCGCATCTGCGTCCTCACGCAGTACAAGTCGCACTCACTGGACCGGCACGTGACGACGACGTGGCGCATGTCGAGCCTGCTCGGCAACTACGTCACGCCCGTGCCGGCCCAGCAACGCCTGGGCCCGCGCTGGTACTTGGGCAGTGCGGACGCCATCCTGCAGTCCCTCAACCTCGTCCATGACGAACAGCCCGACTACATCGCGGTGTTCGGGGCCGACCACGTCTACCGCATGGACCCGCGCCAGATGCTCGCCCAGCACATCGACAACGGCGCCGCGGTGACCGTCGCGGGCATCAGGGTGCCGCGCGCCGAGGCGTCGTCGTTCGGCGTCATCACGCCCGCCCGCGACGGGACGCGGGTGGAGCGCTTCCTGGAGAAGCCCACCGACCCGCCGGGCCTGCCGGGCTCCCCGAACCAGGTCTTCGCCTCGATGGGCAACTACGTCTTCACCACCAAGACGCTCGTCGACACCCTCCAACAGGACGCGGAGAACGAGGAGTCGGCGCACGACATGGGCGGCTCCATCCTGCCCCTGCTGACCGAGCGCGGCCTTGCCCAGGTGTACGACTTCGACGGCAACCACGTCCCGGGCGAGACCGCGCGCGACCACGGCTACTGGCGCGACGTCGGCACCCTGGACTCGTACTACGAAGCGCACATGGATCTGATCTCCGACCACCCCGTCTTCAACCTGGACAACCGCCGCTGGCCCATCTACACCCACTCCGGCGGCCTGCCGCCCGCCAAGTTCTGCGCGGGAGGCATCGCGGGCGAGTCGATCGTCAGCCCCGGCTGCGTCATCCGCGGCCAGGTCACCCGCTCCGTCCTCTCGCCCGGCGTGACCGTCGAGGAGGGCGCGGTGGTGCAGGGTTCCGTGCTGCACGACAACGTCCGCGTCGGGCGGGGAGCGGTGGTGCGCGGCGCCGTCCTGGACAAGAACGTCGACGTACCGCCGGGCGCGACGATCGGCGTCAACCCGGAGCGGGACGAGGAGTTGTACACGGTCTCCCAGGGCGGGGTGATCGCGCTGGGGAAGGGGCAGACGGTGCCGATGTGAAGAGCGAGGTCGGTCGGCCTGCCGGGCGGTGCGGCTCGGCTCCGCCCGGCGGTACGGCTCGGTCGGGAGGCACGGCTCAGTCGACGCAGAGGTTCGCTTTTGCACCACATGAGTCACATCAGGCCCGCCTCTCCCAGGGAGGCGGGGCTTAATCTGTTGTTAACTCAGCGTAGCTTGATCGTACTTGACCGTAGTCGCTCGTAGCGGTTGACTTCTCGTTCGCCATCCCCCGCATCGTCCTCGACGCGAGAGCGATCCCTTGACTACATCGCCTGCTGAGACCTCCGACCTGCTCACACCTCTCGATCTGGCCTTCTGGAACATCGAGACCGCCGAGCACCCCATGCACCTCGGGGCGCTCGGCGTCTTCGAGTCCGACGGGCCCGGCGCGGCGGAGCGCGCCGTCGAGCTCCTCGCGGACCGCGCGGCGGCCGTGCCGGGACTTCGCATGCGCATACGTTCCGTCTGGCTTCCCGTGGGCGGCGCGACGCGCGTGCCCGTGCCCGCCTTCGACCCGCTGGAGCACGTGCGGCTCTCGGCGCCCGTCGCGGACTTCCACGCCGCTGCGGGGGAGCTCATGCAGCGGCAGCTGGACCGCGAGCGGCCGCCCTGGGAGGCCCATGTGCTGCCCGGCGCCGACGGCACGTCCTTCGCGGTGCTGTTCAAGTTCCACCACGCGCTCGCCGACGGGCTGCGCGCGCTGACGCTCGGCGCGGCCCTCCTCGACCCCGTCGACCTGCCCGCGTCCCGGCAGCGCCCGCAGGCCCCCGCGGCATCCCGGTGGTCCGTCCCCGACCCGCGCCGACTGCCCGGCCTCGTGCGCGGCGCCGTCGCGGAGGTCGGCCAGGCCCTCGGCATCGGCTCCTCCGTGGCGCGCGCCACCCTGGGGGCGCGCTCCTGCGCCGCCTTCACCTCGGCCGCCACGGGCACCCGGCGTACCGCAGGGGTCGTCCTCGACCTCGACGAGGTGCACCAGGTGCGCAAGGCCGTGGGCGGCACCGTCAACGACGTGGTGATCGCCGTGGTCGCCGGAGCCCTGCGCCGCTGGCTCGACGAGCGCGGCGACTGCAGCGAGGGCGTCGAGCCGCGCGCCCTGGTCCCCGTGTCGCGGCGCCGCCCGCGCTCCGCGCAGCCGCCGGGCAACCGGCTCTCCGGGTATCTCGTCCGGCTGCCGGTCAGCGACGAGGACCCGCTGGTCAGGCTGCGCCGCGTGCGCGCCGCCATGGACCGCAACAAGGAGGCGGGCCCCGAGCGGGGCGCGGGGGCCGTGGCACTGCTCGCCGAGCACGTGCATCCGCTCGGGCACAGGATCGGCGGGCCCGTCGTCGCGCAGGCCGCCCGGCTGCTCTTCGACATCCTCGTCACCAGCGTCCCGCTGCCGGGGATCGCGCTGCGGCTCGGCGGCTGCCCGCTGGCCGAGGTGTACCCCTTCGCGCCGCTCGCCCGGGGGCAGTCCCTGGCCGTCGCCGTCTCCACCTACCGGGGCAGGGTGCACTACGGCCTGGTCGCCGACGCCGCCGCCGTACCCGATCTGGAGCTCCTCGCGCAGTGCGTACGGCACGAGATCGACGGCCTCGTGGCGGTGTGCGCCCGGGGCGCGGGTTTGGTGACGGGGCCCGCCGCTACGTAAAGTTGCGCTTTTGGAGCTTCCGCGGACGACCAGATGCGCCGCGGCACGGAATGACGCGAGGACAGCGGCGATGACGGTGACAGACGACAGCCAGGAAGGCCCCGTCGAGTACGGGCCCGGCATCGACCCGGACCGTCTCGCCGTCTGCCTCAGCGTGCTCGACGAGCTGGACAAGCTGGAGGTGGACCACCCGGACGCGATCGCGGTGCGCCGCGCGACGGCGGGGATCTACCGGACGGTGAAGCAGCGCCGCCGCCAGGAGCGCCGCGCCGCCAAGACCGCCCACGACAAGGCCGTCACGGAGGCCACCGCCACCGGCTCCGCGCAGCGCATCGACGACGAGACCGAGGGCCTGCTGCCCTCCTCGCAGACGGAGGAGGGCCGGATCGCGGGGATACTCCAGCGCCCGCGCTCCTGCTACACCTGCAAGACCAGGTACGTGGAAGTCGACTACTTCTACCACCAGCTCTGTCCGGACTGCGCCCGCCTGAACCGGTCCAAGCGCGACGCCCGCGCCGACCTCACCGGCAAGCGCGCCCTGCTCACCGGCGGCCGCGCCAAGATCGGCATGTACATCGCGCTGCGCCTGCTGCGTGACGGTGCCCACACCACCATCACGACGCGGTTCCCCAAGGACGCCATCCGCCGCTTCAAGGCGATGGACGACTCGGCGGACTGGCTGCACCGGCTTGAGGTCGTCGGCATCGACCTGCGCGACCCGGCCCAGTCCGTCGCGCTCGCCGAGCGGGTCACCGAGGCCGGGCCGCTGGACATCCTGATCAACAACGCGACGCAGACCGTGCGCCGGTTGCCCTCCGCGTACGCCGCCCTGGTCGACGGCGAGAGCGCGCCGCTGCCCGCCGGGGAGCTGCCCGCCCACTCCGTGATCGGCGCCTTCAACTCCGGCGCGGTGGACGGTCTGGCCGCGCTGCCGGTCGGCACCAGCGGCCTGGAGGCGCAGCAGGTCGCCGACCTCGCGCTGGTCGCGGGCAACGCCAGCGTCGCCCGGCACCTGGACGGCACCGCGATCGACGCGGGCGGCCTGGTCCCGGACGTCGTCGACAGCAACACGTGGGTGCAGACCATCGAGCAGATCTCCCCCGTGGAGCTCCTCGAGACCCAGCTGTGCAACTACACCTCGCCGTTCATCCTGATCAGCGCGCTGCGCTCGGCCATGGCCGACGCCGCGAAGAAGGCGGCGAGCGGCCGCGCGTACGTCGTCAACGTCTCCGCGATGGAGGGCGTCTTCGGCCGCGGCTACAAGGGCGCGGGCCACCCGAACACGAACGCCGCGAAGGCCGCGATGAACATGGTCACGCGGACCAGCGCCCAGGAGATGTTCCAGACCGACGGCATCCTCATGACCTCGGTGGACACCGGCTGGATCACCGACGAGCGCCCGCACTACGACAAGCTGCGCCTGGCCGAGGAGGGCTTCCACGCCCCGCTCGACCTGATCGACGGCGCCGCCCGCGTCTACGACCCGGTCGTGCGCGGCGAGGCGGGCGAGGACCTGTACGGCGTCTTCCTGAAGGACTACGCGCCGGGCAAGTGGTAGCGGCGGGGGCCGAGGGTTCCTGAAGGGGGCGGTGGGTCCTCGACGGGGACGGTATGGGCCCTCAGCGGGGGCGGTAGGCCCTCAGCGGGTGTCGGGGCCCGTCGTGCGCAGGTGGTGCTCGTGCATCGCGTACGACGGGCCCTTTCCCGTGGGTGAAGGGCGTTCTCCCGTGTGCGAGGGGCGGCCGCTTCCCGTCCGGGCCGCGCGGGCCCGTGTGCCGCCGTCCACGACCGGGTCCGTCCCCGTGACCCAGGCGGCCCCGTCCGAGACCGGCCACGGCACGGCACGGCACGGCCCGCGCCACGCCCTCGGGCTCACCGATGCGTCCGAGCGGGAGCCCGGCTGACGGGAGAGATGCGGCAGGGCCGCCGTGCTCCGACATCCGGGCCTGCCAGGCGAGTTGGGGCAGACGCGGGGCGGCGTCGACGGTCACGGCGTTGTTGACGAGGACGTCGAGCCGCCCGCCGGGCCGACCGCTTTCGCGCCAGTCGCACGGAGTGCGTCCACCGCGGCCCGCACCCCTTCGGCGTCACGCGCGGTGACGACGAGCCGGTGGCCGGCCCGGGCGAGGGCCCTGGCGGCGGCGAACCCGGTCCCGCGGGAGCCGCCGGTCACCGACGCCACTCCTGGCGTAGCCGTCTTCTGCCCTGCCTGGTCCGTCATTGTCCGGAATCAACCCCTGTCTTTGGAGCCCCATCGAGCGCGGGTCCGCTCATTTGGTTAACCTGAGGCGAACGGGTAGCCACCAGGGAGCCACAAGCCTCCCTCGGCCGCCCCGGGACAGGCCGGCACCACGGCCGCGGTCCCGCCAGAGACGGCGCCACCGCGACCGAACTGCCCTGACTTGTCCCTCCGTTACGCGACACAAAGGAGTGCGCGGTGACACCAGATCTGACGAAGCACGAAAAGCGACCGGCGGAACGCGGCGGCGAACGGGCCGGGAGGCCCCAGAAGCTCCGCAACCTGGAGGCGTGGGCCAAGGCGGCCCCGATCCGCCTGGCCGGCTACGAGGACGACCTCGCCGAGCCGCACATCCTCCCCGGCATCGACTGACCGGGCACACCCCCGGCATCGGTCCGGCCCGGTTCCCGGTCCGCTTCGCCACGCGCCCCCGACCTTCGACGGCGGGGGCGCAGGTGTGAGCGGGGCCTTTCGCGGGACCCCGCCGCAGCGCCTCATTCATCCGATGGGTCCGTGTGAGTTCACGCGGAGCAAAGGGGTGCGTGGCCGCAGGAATGTCCAAGTCCCTGTGGCGCGCGATGCATTGACACCTCTGTGGGGCGCTTGAATCATCGGACCTCATGACCGAACTGCGTTCGTTCTCCCTGCCCCGCCGCCGGTTTCCTCGCATCGCCGGTGCGCTCGCGGCGCTCGTCCTGGTGGCGGCGCCGGTCCCGGGCGCCGCCGCCGAGGAAGCCCCGCCGGGCGCGCCCCGCACCGTCCCCGCCCTCACCGACTGGACGCCCGCCGAAGGCAGTTACCGCTACGGGCCCGGTACCCGCCTCGTCGCGCGTGACCCCGACTCGCGCCGCGTCGCCGCCACGCTCGCCGACGACCTGAAGGCCGCGGGCAAGGGGCGCGTGCCCGTGGTGACGCGCGGTGCCGCGCGCGACGGGGACGTCGTGATCGACGTCGACCGGGCCCGGGAGTCGCTCGGCTCCGAGGGGTACGAGCTGCGCGCGGGTGACCGGCTGGAGATCACCGGTGCCCGCGAGGCCGGTGCCTTCTACGGCACCCGGACCCTGCTCCAGCTCCTCTCCCAGGGCGACGGCGTCCCGGCCGGAAGCACCGTCGACGTGCCGCGCTACAAGGAGCGCGGCGTCGGCGTCTGCGCCTGCTACATCAACATCTCCACGCCCTGGCTGGAGAACCTCGTGCGCGACATGGCGTATCGAAAGCAGAACCAGCTGCTTCTCGAGCTCAAGGTGAAGAGCGAGCGGCACCCCGAGGCCAACTCCTGGGGCTACTACACCAGGAGCGAGATGCGCCGACTCGTCGCGCTCGGCGAGAAGTACCACGTCACGATCGTTCCGGAGATCAACTCCCCGGGCCACATGGACCCTTGGCTGGAGAAGCGGCCCGATCTCCAGCTCACCGACTCCGACGGCAAGGCCCAGCCCTCGCGCCTCGACGTCACCAAGGACGCGTCCTTCGCCTACTACACGAGCCTCGTCGACGAGTACGCCGAGGTCTTCCCCGCGACGTCCTGGCGCATGGGGGCCGACGAGTACATGCTCGGCTCCGACTTCGCCAAGTATCCGCACGTCCTGGAGTACGCGAAGGAGAAGTACGGCGAGCGCGCCACCCCGCAGGACGCCTTCATCGACTTCGTGAACCGCGTGCACGCCTACGTGCGGAGCAAGGGCAGGAGCCTGCGCGTCTGGAACGACGGACTCACCGGCGACCACACCGTCCCCGTCGCGCCCGGCACCACCGTCGAGCACTGGCTGGACGTGAAGACGAAGCCGAGCGAACTCATCGGCCAGGGCCACCCGTTGATGAACGCCGCCTACTCCCTCTACCTCGTGCGCGGCGGCTTCCACACCGACACCGAGAAGCTGTACGAGCAGCGGTGGGACCCGCGCAGCTTCGAGGGCGAGAAGCTCGCCACCGGCGACGGCGTCACCGGCGCGAAGATCAGCCTGTGGCCCGACAACGGCCGTGGCGAGACGGAGAACGAGGTCGCGGCCTCCATGGCGCTGCCGCTCGCCCACATCGCGCAGGTCACCTGGGGCGACGCCCACCCCGACGCGACGTACGGGGAGTTCGTGGAGCGCGCCACGTCCGTGGTGCACGCGCCAGGCCGGCGTGACCTGACGAAGGTCCCCGTCGCCGACGGGACGTACACCCTGCGCGACACCGAGGGCCGTGCCGAGCCCCTCGACGTCGAGGTGAAGCGCACCGCCGACGGGTACGTGACGCTCAGGTCCGCGGAGAGCGGCGCCTGTCTGGAGACCCGCGGCGGCAGGCTCACGCTCAACGTGCCGCTCCAGCCCGGCACGGCCGTGACCCAGGAGACCTGCGACGCCGCGAACACGCTGCAGCGCTGGCAGCTGACGGAGGTGCCCGGCGGCCACCGGCTCACCAACGCCGTCACACGCATGGCCGCGCACGTGACGCGGGACGGGCGGGTCGTGCAGTACCCGCGGGACCAACGCGCCCCGGCGGTCTGGAGGTTGGCCGCTTCCTGACCCCGGAACCCTCAGCCCTGACCCCGGCCCCCTGACCCCGGCCCCCGGACCCCGACCCCGGACCCTCTGACCGCGACCGGCTCCCGACTCCGACCGCCTCCTGGCCCCGACCCGAGGGAGACAGCACCTCCATGACCGTCAGCAGACGCCTCTTCATGGCCGCCGCCGTCACCACGGCCGTCGCCGCGTCGAACACTTCGCCCGCCGTGGCCGCCTCCGCCGTCCCCGCCGCCCGGACCGGTGGCGAGCGGCCGCCCCACCGCATCCCCGTCGGCCCCGGCGACTCGCCCGAGACCCTCGTCGCCAAGGCGGCCCGAGTCCGCCCCACCGCACGCCAGATCGCCTGGCAGAAGCTGGAACAGACCGCGTTCCTGCACTTCGGCGTGAACACCTTCACCGGGCTCGAATGGGGCACCGGCGACGAGGACCCGGACGTCTTCCGGCCGTCCGGCCTCGACACCGACCAGTGGGCGCGCGCCCTGCGCGACGGCGGCTTCAAGCTGGCCATCCTCACCGTCAAGCACCACGACGGCTTCGTCCTCTACCCGTCCCGCTACACCAAACACAGTGTGGCGAGCGGCAGTTGGCAGTCAGGAAAGGGTGACGTGCTGCGGTCCTTCGCCGACTCGATGCGGCGGCACGGCATCAAGGTCGGTGTGTACATCTCGCCCGCCGACGAGAACCAGTACCTCCACGGCGTCTACGCCAACGGCAGCAAGCGCTCCCCGCGCACCGTCCCCACCCTCGTGCCGGGCGACGACCGGGCGGGCGAGGACCCGCGCTCCTTCACGCTCGACGCCACCGACTACGGCGCCCACATGCTCAACCAGCTCTACGAAGTCCTCACCGAGTACGGCCCCGTCGACGAGGTGTGGTTCGACGGCGCGCAGGGCCGCATCCCGCCGGACAAGGTCGAGACGTACGACTGGGACAGCTGGTACACGCTGATCCGCGCGCTCGCCCCGGACGCCACCATGGCCGTGCGCGGCCCGGACGTGCGCTGGGTCGGCAACGAGGGCGGCCTGGCGCGCGAGAACGAGTGGAGCGTCGTCCCGGTCAAGGACTCCGGAAACGGCAGCATCGACTACGCCCTCAGGTACGACGCGCCCGACCAGGGCAGCCGCGAGGCGCTCGTCGAGGCGCGCTCCGTCGCCCGCTACCTGCAGTGGTGGCCCGCCGAGTGCGACGTGTCCATCAGGCCGGGCTGGTTCTACCACGAGGACCAACAGCCCAAGTCGGTCGAGCAGTTGACGGACATCTGGTTCCGGTCGGTCGGGCGCAACGCGGTGCTGCTGCTCAACATCCCGCCGGACGGGCGGGGCCTGTTGCCGGACGCGGACGTGGTCCGGCTGCGGGAGTTCCGCGAGCGCATCCGCAAGGAGCTGCCGAGGGACCTCGCGCGCGGCGCGCGGACCCGGCACGACTGCGCCGCCGGTACGGTCACCGTCGACCTCGGCAGGCCCCGCGAGGCCGACCGCATCCGCGTCGCCGAGGACATCCGGCACGGCCAGCAGCTGGAGCACGCGGTGATCGAGGCGCGGACCGGCGGCGGCTGGCGGACGGTGGCCGAGGTCGACACGGTGGGCGCGAGTCGTGTGCTGACCCTGGCGGAACCGGTCACGGCGCGACAGTGGCGGCTGCGCGTGACCCGATCGCGGCGGACGGCGCGGATCGCGGAGTTCGGCCTCTACCGGTCGGAGGTGTGAGGGGCTCCCGCTGATGAGGTGCTCACGTCGATGAGGTGCTCACGTCGACGAGGGGCCCGCGTCGACGAGGGGCCCGCGTTGACATGTGGGGGAGCGGGTGACTCTAATGGTGCTCGTGCCGCGTGGCGCCGACCAAAGAGCAGTGGGCAGGTCGGCGATCGGGCGAGCACCTTCACTCAAGGACGACGCCGATGCATACGTCGTGAGTTCACACCGCAGGGCTTTTGCCTGATCCGCGCGCCTTCGCGCGCTCCCGCCACGCCTCTCCCGCGTGGCATTCCCCCACCTTCACCGCGCCCGGCGCGGTCCTCGACACCCCGTACGGAGATTGCACACCGTCATGCCCACATCCTTCAACCAGTCCGTGATCGACGAGTTCCGCGCCAACGCGGGCAAGGTCGGCGGCCCCTTCGAGGGCGGCGACCTCCTCCTGCTCACCACCACCGGCGCGAGGTCGGGCAGGGAGCACACCACCCCGCTCGGCTACGTGCGCGACGGCGGCCTGCTCCTGGTCGTCGGGTCGAACCTCGGCGCGCCGCGGCACCCCGACTGGTACCACAACGTCCTGGCCCGCCCCGCGGTCCGCGTGGAGCTCGGCGACGAGGAGTTCGAGGCGATCGCCGTCCCCGCGGAGGGGGAGCGGCGCGACCGGCTCTTCGAGCGCGTGGTGGCCGCCGAGCCCGGCTACGGCGACTACCAGGCGCGGACCAGTCGCGTCCTGCCGGTCGTCGTCCTGGAACGCCCCGCGCACGAGGCCGGCATCCCTGCCGAGGCGGGCAACTTCGCGGACAAGATGGTGCAGGTGCACCGCTGGCTGCGCGGCCAGTTGCGGCACGTGCGGGACGAGACCGAGGCGCACTTCGCGGCGCTCGCCGCGCACCGGGGGCCGGGGGCGCCGCCGGCCCCCGGGCTCGGCCTGCAGATCCGGCAGCACTGCCTGGCGTTCTGCGACGCCCTGGAGTTCCACCACACCGGCGAGGACGCGCACCTCTTCCCGGCGATGGCGGGCCACCACCCCGAGTTGCGCGAGACCTTCGACCGGCTCGCCGACGAGCACCGGACCATCGCCCGCATCCAGGGCGAACTCGCCGCACTCCTCGCGGACGTCGGGAGTGCGGACCCCGAACGGTTCCGCACCGAACTCACCCGCATGTCACAGGAGTTGACGGCCCACCTCGACTACGAGGAGGAGTCGCTGCTGCCGATCCTCGCCGAGCTCCCGTGGCCTCCGGGGGCACCGACGCCCTGAAGGGGCGCGGGGAACTACGCGGCCAGCCGCGGCATGCCCGCGGTCGGGATGCGGCAGCGGGTGCGGAGCGCCTAGCTCCGCACCCTCCCCGTACTCTCCCGCTCGATGAGCCGCGGCAACGGCACCTGTACCGTCGCCGCCGGCCCGTCGTCCAGGAGGGCGAGCAGTTCCCGGGCCGCGGTGCGGCCGAACGCCACCGTGTCCCGGGACAGCGCCGTCAGCCACGGGTGCACCATGCGGCACAGCGCCGAGTCCTCCCAGGCGACGACCGAGACGTCGTCAGGGACCGCGAAGCCGAGGGATCTCGCGGCGGCGACACCGGCCACGGCCATCACGTCGTTGTCGTACACGAGCGCCGTCGGCGGCCGCGCGGACTCCAGGACCCGCCGGGTCACGGCGGCGCCCTCCGCGTCCGAGTAGTCCGTGGGCACCGAACGCACCCCGGACAGACCGCGGCTGTCCGCCTCCGCGCGCAGGGTGCGGATGCGGCGCTCGGTGTGCGCGAGGCCTTCGAGGCCCGCGATGTGCACGATGCGGCGGTGCCCCAGCGCGTGCAGATGGCCCACGACCGACGCCATCGCGCCCGCGTCGTCCGCCCACACCGTGGACAGGCCCGGATGGCCCGCCTCCGGATCGGGCACGCCCCCCGTCACCACGGCGGGCAGGCCCAGCTCGTCCAGGAGTGCGGGCCGCGGGTCGTCGGTGCGCGGGTCCACCACCAGGACGCCGTCCACCCGGTGCTCGGCCCACCAGCGGCGGTAGACCGCGCACTCGGCGGCCACGTCCTCCACCACCTGGAAGAGCAGCCCCAAGTGCCGCTCCGCGAGGACCTCCTGGATGCCCGAGATCAGCTGCAGGAAGAACGAGTCGACACCCAGCGTCGCCGCGGGGCGCGCCACCACCAGGCCCACCGTCGCCGAGCCCTCGCCGGACAGGGCGCGCGCCGCCGTGCTGGGCCGCCAGCCCAGCTGCTCCGCGACCCTGCGCACCCGGTCGCGGGTGACGTCGGAGACGCCGGGCCGGTCGTTGAGCGCGAAGGAGACGGCGCTCTCGGAGACCCCGGCGCGGCGCGCGATGTCCTTCATGGTCGGCCGGCGCGCCGGTGACCGCTTGCCTTGCACCCGTTGCCCCTTTCCTGGCTCTCCTGGCTCCCGGTTTCCTGGCCGCCGGATACTAATGCGCTTGAGCTGTCCGACCCTAAAGCGCATTAGTCACTTGCCGCAAGGCCTTCAACACACCGTTCTGACCTGGACAGTTGATGCTCCGGCTCGGGGGCCCTCATCGGGTATCACGGAAATTCGCACGCCCGAATCCATTGACTTCTCCCGGCCGTTCCATGCAGGGTCTGCCTCGGCGCGAATCGCCCGGCTTCGACGGTCGCGATCACCGCCGTCTCACGCTGGGCCGAGCAAAGGAGCCGTTTCACCGTGCGTATCTCCCGTACCCCCCGCAGAGCGGTCGCCGCAGGCGCCGTCCTCGCCGTCCTGCTGCCGTTGAGCGCCTGTGGCGACGGAGACGGCGGCGGCTCCACGGACGCGTCGGGGAAGATCGAAGGCAAGATCACCTTCCAGACCTGGAACCTCAAGGCCAACTTCAAGCCCTACTTCGAGGGCCTGGTCGACGAGTTCGAGAAGAAGTACCCCGGCACGGAGGTCGACTGGATCGACCAGCCGGGCGAGGGCTACGCCGACAAGATCAGCGCCGACGCCGCCGCGGGCACGCTCCCCGACGTCGTGAACGTCTCGCCCGACCTCGTCGCCCCGCTCGCCAAGGCGGGCCTCGCCCTCGACCTCGGCAAGGCCGCGGGCAGGTACGAGAAGGAGTACCTCCCCGGAGCCTGGAAGAGCCACCGGATACCGGGCATGGACGGAACGTACGCCTTCCCGTGGTACCTGAACACCGGCCCCCTCTTCTACAACAAGCGGCTGTTCAAGGACGCGGGCCTCGACGAGAACAAGCCCCCGAAGACGTTCGACGAGCTCTTCGGCCAGGCCCTGCAGATGTCGAGGAAGAGCGACGGAAAGATCGCCACGCTCGCCAACGTCCCGGCCATCGAGGACTTCGGGCGCTACGGCGTCCCCCTGATGAACAAGGAGGGCACCGGCTTCACCTTCAACGACGCCAAGGGCGTCGAACTCCTCACCGAGTACAAGAAGTTGTACGACGCCAAGGCGCTCGACGGCCAGGCGATGACCGCCACGCCGGAGTCGACGGGCAAGAAGTTCCTCACCGAGGCCGTCGCCATGAACCCGGGCAGCGCGCTCGACCTGGAGAAGTTCAAGAAGGACGCGCCGAAGCTCTACAAGAACATCGGCATCACCCCGCAGATCAGCAACACCGGCAAGGACAACATGTACGTGATGGGCGTGATGGTGAACGCCCGCACCAAGCAGACGCCGGCCGCCGTCGCCTTCGCGCACTTCGTCACCGACGCCGAGCACCAGATGGAGTTCGCCAAGCAGGTCGCGATCTTCCCGAGCACCGAAGGCTCCCTGGACGACCCGTACTTCACCGAGCAGGACGGCAAGGAGGAGACCCGGGTCCGCGTCGCCGCCGCCAAGTCCATCAAGACGGCGGTGAACTACACGCCCGTGCTCTTCAGCGAGCAGATGAAGGTCGAGCTGCGCAACTCCGTCGCCAAGGCCCTGCAGGGCAAGGAGAGCCCCGAGGAAGCACTTGACAACGCTGTCAAGAACTGTGACCGGCTGCTGAAGCAGAGCTGAGCGCGGGCGCCGTGCCGAGCCATGACCAGGGGACGTCAGCCATGAAGACCCGTACCGCCCCAAGCCCCCCGGGCGCGAGCCGCGCCGCCGCCGCAGCGGGCGGCGGCCGGCCCGCCGGCCGGAGCCCCGCCAGGATCAGGCGTCAACTGCCCACCAGCCCCTGGCTGTTCGCCGCACCGGGGCTCGCGATCGTCGCCGTCTTCATCCTCTATCCGTTCGTCAGCACCCTGAACAACTCCTTCACCGACAAACGGACGTTGATGCCGGGTGAGTACGTGGGCCTCGCCAACTTCTCGGAGCTGCTGAACGACGACATGTTCTGGATCGGCCTGCGCAACAGCACGCTGTACGTCCTCGTGGTCGTCCCCGCGCTCGTCCTGCTGCCCTTGCTGCTCGCGATGCTCGTCCAGAAGCACATCCCCGGCATCACCTTCTTCCGGTCCGCCTTCTACACGCCGGTGGTCGCCTCCATCGTCGTCGTCGGCCTGATCTGGGTGTGGATGCTCGACGAACGCGGCCTGGTCAACGCGGTGTTGGAGGCCGTGGGCGTCGGCAGGGTCGGCTTCCTCAGCGACCAGTGGCTGCTCCTGTTCAGCGCCATGGCCGTCACGGTCTGGAAGGGCCTCGGCTACTACATGATCATTTATCTGGCGGCGCTCGCCAACGTGCCGCGCGAGCTCCACGAGGCGGCGGCCGTCGACGGCGCGGGGCCCGTGCGCCGCTTCTTCAGCGTCACCGTGCCCGCCGTGCGCTCCACCATGGTCCTGGTGGGCGCGCTCTCCTCGGTCGCCGCCTTCAAGGTGTTCTCCGAGGTGTATCTGATGGCGGGCCCCACCGGGGGACCCGCGGGCGAGGACACCACCCTGGTGATGCTGGTGCAGCGCGTCGGCACCGGACTGACCGGACGGGTGGGCTACGCCTCGGCCATCTCGGTCGTCGTCTTCGTCGTCACCGTCGCGCTGATGCTGCTCGTGCTGCGGGCGGACCGGAAGGAGGACGCGTGAGCATCACGGAGAACGTGCGCGCCACCGAGCACGACACGCGCACGAAGCCACGCCGCCGGCTGCGCGTCACCGACGACAACGGCCGCCGGATGCCCGTGTGGGAGATCGTCCTGCGCTACGGACTCCTGCTCGCCGTACTGGCGTTGATGATCGGTCCCTTCCTCTGGCAGCTGTCCACGTCCCTGAAGGGGCCGCACGAGGACATCTTCAGCTCGCCGCCGAGGTTCCTGCCCTCCGACCCGACCTTCCGCAACTACGAGCGGGTCTCCGAGACCATCCCCGTCTGGGACTACGCGCTCAACTCCCTGAAGGTCGCCACCGCCAACGTCGTCACCAACTGCGTGGGCGCCGCCCTCGCCGGCTACGCCCTGGCGCGCCTGCGCTACCGCGGCCGCGGAGCCGCCACGCTCGTCTTCATCCTGGCCATGCTGGTGCCCGTCGAGGGCATCATCATCGCCCAGTTCACGACCATGCGTGAGCTCGGCCTCAACAACACCCTCGTCGGTGTGCTACTGCCCGGCTGCGTCTCCGCGCTCAACGTCCTGCTGATGCGCAACGCCTTCCTGAACGTGCCCTACGAGATCGAGGAAGCCGCGTTCGTGGACGGCGCCAACGTCTGGCAGCGGTTCCTGCGCATCGCGCTGCCCGCGGTCAAGGGCACCCTCGCCGTCGTCGCGATCTTCGCGTTCATGGGCGCCTGGGACGACTTCCTGTGGCCGCTGATCGTGCTGAGCGACCCGGACCGGTTCACGCTCACCATCGGCCTGAACTACCTCCACGGCACCTTCGCCAACGACGAACGCCTCGTCGCCGCGGGCACCGTCATCGCCGTACTCCCGCTGATCGTCCTCTTCGCCTGCCTGCAGCGGTACTTCTTCCGCGGCGTCGGCGAGGGCGCGGTCAAGGGCTGAGCGCGCCACCCCCGAACCCTCCAGAACCAGGATTCGACTTGCCTTCTGCATCGCCCTCCGAACCGCCCGTCGGCGCGCCGCGCTTCGGCGCCAACTACACGCCGAGCCAGGGGTGGTTCCACCACTGGCTCGACTTCGACATCGACGCCGTGCGCGCCGACCTCGACTCCCTCGCCGCGCTCGGTCTCGACCACATCCGGGTCTTCCCGATCTGGCCGTACTTCCAGCCCAACCGCGCCCTGATCCGGCCGCGCGCCGTCGAGCAGCTGGTCCAGCTCGCCGACGCCGCCGCCGAACGGGGCCTCGACGTCAACGTCGACGGCCTCCAGGGGCATCTGTCGAGCTTCGACTTCCTGCCCGCGTGGACGCAGACCTGGCACCGGCGGAACATCTTCACCGACCCCGACGTGGTGTCCGGCCAGGCCGCCTATCTGCGCACGCTCGCCGCGGCGCTCGCGGACCGGCCGAACTTCATCGGCATGACCGTCGGAAACGAGATCAACCAGTTCTCGGCGGGGCCGCACCCCGACCCCGACCGCATCACCGAGGAGCAGGCCCACACCTGGCTGCGGACCGTCCTCGCCGCCTGCGAGGAGGGCGCTCCCGGCAAGCTGCACGTGCACGCCGAGTACGACGCCGCCTGGTACCAGGACGACCAGCCGTTCACCCCGGCGCAGGCGGCGCGGCTCGGTGGGGCGACCGCCGTGCACTCGTGGGTGTTCAACGGCACGGCACAGCGGCACGGGCGCACCGGTACGGCCACCCGTACCCACGCCGCGTACATGATCGAGCTCTCCAAGGCCTGGGCGGACGATCCCCGCCGGCCCGTGTGGCTGCAGGAGGTCGGCGCGCCCGCGCCGCTGATTCCCGCGGAGCACGCCGCGGGGTTCACCGAGGACACCATCGCCGCGGCGCTGGACTGCCAGGACGTGTGGGGCGTGACGTGGTGGTGCTCCCACGACGTGTCGCGCGACCTCGCGGACTTCCCCGAACTGGAGTACAGCCTCGGCCTGTTGACCAACGACGGCAAGGTCAAGCCGGCGGGGGAGGCGGTCGCCCGCGTCGCGCGGGAGTGGCGGGGGCGGGTGTACGCGCCCGCCGCGCGGACGACCGCGCTGGTCGTGGACGGGGCCGTGGCGCGGCGTTCGGAGTGCGGGCCGGGGGGCGCGGTGTTCGAGGCGTACGCGCGGCTCGTGGCGGCCGGGGTGCGCCCCGCGGTGGTCCTCGCCGGACGGGCGGCGGATGCGGGGCATCTCGCTGCGCGGGGCATCGAGGAAGTCGTGCGGCCGGAGGAGGTCCGCTAGGTCACGACACTTCCTCTTCCCCGAGCCCGCCCCTTCCCGAACCGGGGCTCCGCCCCGGACCCCGCTCCTCCATCGCCGGAGGGGCTGACAAGCCAGCCCCTCCGGCGATGGAGGACTGGCGCGGAGCACGATCGACCGAGCCCCGGGCGGCGGAGCCGCAATGTTCGGGAAGGGGCGGGATTGGGGAAGAAGTCCCGCCCACCGCAACCCCACCCGACCCGCACAGCAGAACCCCCTTGGAGACCCCTCATGCATGACGACCGCACCCTCGTCGAAGCCCGGCTCAAGCGCGTTCTGGACGAGCGCATCAGGCCCGCCGTGTACCCCGCCTCCGTGCCCCTCGACGTCGCCGTCTGGAACGCCCCCGACGAACCCGTCCCCGTCGCCGAAGGCCTCGCCGCCGACCCCGTCCCGACCGCCGTCGGGGAGAAGTGGGGCGTGCCGTGGGGCACCAGCTGGTTCCGCGTGACCGGGAGCGTGCCCAAGGAGTGGGCGGGGAAGACCGTCGAGGCGATCCTCGACCTCGGCTTCGACGAGAACATGCCGGGCTTCCAGTGCGAGGGCCTGGTCTACCGCCCCGACGGCACCCCCGTGAAGGGCCTCAACCCCCGCAACCAGTGGGTGCGGATCGCGGCCCCCGCCGAGGGCGGCGAAGAGGTCCGGCTGCACGTCGAGGCCGCCTCCAACCCCGTCATCCTCGATTACCACCCCTTCCTGCCCACGCAGTTGGGCGACAAGGAGACCGCGGGCAGCGAGCTCCAGTACACGCTGGAGCGCATGGACCTCGCCGTCTTCGACGAGACGGTGTGGCAGCTCGTCCTCGACCTGGAGGTCCTCGGCGAGCTGATGCAGGAGCTGCCGCAGGACTCAGGTCGGCGCTACGACATCGTGCGCGCGGTCGGCCGCGCGCTCGACACCGTCGACCTGCAGGACGTGAACGGCTCGGCGGCCGCCGCCCGCGCCCTGCTCGAAGGCGTGCTCACCACCCCCGCCGAGCCCTCCGCGCACCGCGTCAGCGCCGTGGGGCACGCGCACATCGACTCCGCCTGGCTGTGGCCGCTGCGCGAGACGGTGCGCAAGGTGGCGCGTACGACGTCCAACATGACCGCGCTCCTGGAGGACGAGCCGGACTTCGTGTTCGCCATGTCCCAGGCGCAGCAGTGGGCGTGGATCAAGGAACACCGGCCCGAGGTGTGGGCGAAGGTCAAGAAGGCCGTCGCCGACGGGCGGTTCGTGCCGACGGGCGGCATGTGGGTCGAGTCGGACACGAACATGCCGGGCTCGGAGGCGATGGCCCGTCAGTTCGTGCACGGCAAGCGGTTCTTCCTCGACGAGTTCGGCGTCGAGAACGACGAGGCGTGGCTGCCCGACACGTTCGGCTTCGCGGCGGGCCTGCCGCAGATCATCAAGGCCGCCGGTTCCAAGTGGCTGCTCACGCAGAAGATCTCGTGGTCGCAGACCAACCGCTTCCCGCACCACACCTTCAACTGGGAGGGCATCGACGGGACGCGGATCTTCACGCACTTTCCGCCCGTCGACACCTACAACTGCTCCATGAAGGGCAGCGAGATCGCCCACGCGGCGAGGAACTTCAAGGACAAGGGCGTCGCCCGGCACTCCCTGGCCCCCACCGGCTGGGGCGACGGGGGCGGCGGCACCACCCGCGAGATGGTCGCCAAGGCGGCGCGGCTCAAGGACCTCGAAGGCTCGGCGACCGTTCAGTGGGAGACCCCGGCCGCCTTCTTCGAGAAGGCCGAGGCCGAGTACCCCGACCCGCCGGTCTGGGTCGGCGAGCTCTACCTGGAGCTGCACCGCGCCACGCTCACCAGCCAGGCGGGCACCAAGCAGGGCAACCGGCGCAGCGAGCACCTGCTGCGCGAGGCGGAGCTGTGGGCGGCCACGGCGGCCGTACGGTGCGATGAATTCCCTTATCCCTACGAGCAGTTGGACCGCATCTGGAAGACGGTGCTGCTCCACCAGTTCCACGACATCCTGCCCGGCTCGTCCATCGCCTGGGTGCACCGCGAGGCCCGAGCCACCTACGCGGCGCTCGCCCAAGAGCTGAACGGCATCATCGACCAGGCGCAGCGCGCGCTCGCCGGGGAGGGCACCGGCACGCTGGTCTTCAACTCCACGCCGCACACCCGCGACGGCGTGCCCGCGGGCGGCGCGCGGCCCGCGGCCGTCGACGGCCGGTCGGCGATCGCCTCCCGCGCGGCGGGCGGCTTCGTCCTGGACAACGGACTGCTGAGGGTGGAGGTCGACGCGCGCGGTCTGATCGTGTCCGCGTACGACCTGGTCGCCGACCGGGAGACCGTCGCGCCCGGGCAGGCGGCGAACCTGCCGCAGCTCCACGCCGACTTCCCGAACATGTGGGACGCGTGGGACGTCGACGAGTTCTACCGCAACACCGTCACCGACCTCGTCGACGCGGACGAGGTCGAGCCGGGCGAGGGCGCGTCGGTGCGGGTCGTGCGGACCTTCGGCGACTCGCGGCTCACCCAGGTGCTCTCGCTGGCCCCCGGCGTCGGGCGCCTGGACATCGACACCGAGGTCGACTGGCACGAGACGGAGAAGTTCCTCAAGCTCGCCTTCCCGCTGGACGTGCACGCGGAGCGGTACGCCTCGGAGACGCAGTTCGGCCACTTCTACCGCGCCACGCACACCAACACCAGTTGGGAGGCCGCCAAGTTCGAGGCCTGCAACCACCGCTTCGTGCACATCGAGGAGCCGGGCTGGGGCGTCGCCCTCGTCAACGACTCGACGTACGGCCACGACGTGACCCGCACGGTCCGTGCCGAGGACTCGGGTACGACCACCACGCTGCGCGCCTCGCTGCTTCGCGCCCCGCGCTTCCCCGACCCCGAGACGGACCAGGGCGTGCACCGCTTCCGGCACGCGCTGGTGCCGGGCGCGGCGATCGGCGACGCGGTGCGCGAGGGCTACCGGATCAACCTGCCCGAGCGGCGCGTCACCGGCGGCTGTGAGGTGGCGCCGCTGGTGACGGTCGACGACGACGCCGTGGTCGTCACCGCGGTCAAGCTCGCCGACGACGGCAGCGGCGACGTGGTCGTCCGCTTCCACGAGTCGCGCGGCGGCCGGGCGAAGGCGACGCTGACGGCCGGGTTCACGGCGGGCTCGGTCGCGGTGACCGACCTCCTTGAGCGGCCGCTCGACGGTGTCGCCGCCCCGGAGCTCGCGGGTGACGCGGTGACGGTGTCGCTGCGGCCCTTCGAGCTGGTGACCCTGCGGTTCACGCGCGGCTGACGCCGGCGCCCGGAGTTCAGCAGCTCCCGTCAGCCGTTCCCGTCGGTCCGCAGCCATACGCGCAGCGGGCCGACGGGGGCGAAGCCCTGGCGGAGCGCGGCCGCCAGGGCTTCGCCGCCCTCGTACCCGACGACGGGGACGTCCGGCCACAGGCGGGCCGTGGCCGTGAGGCAGGCGCGCCAGGCGGAGTCCAGGTCGTCGTCGGCGGCGAAGAGGTTGGAGACGCCGACGACACCGGCGGCGGGGTAGGCGACGGCGCCCGCGGTGATCCGGCCTTCGGCGGCCCCGGCGAGGAAGACCGCGCCGTCATCGAGCAGGTGGCCCAGGAAGAGCGGCTCGTCCGACTCACCGCCGCCGGCCCAGGCGGCTTCCCAGGCGGGCAGCTCGGCGGCGCCGGCCACCGGTTCCCAGCGGGCCCCCGGCGCGGCAGGCTCCCCGGCGGCCCTGTGGATCCACTGGGCCTCGAACAGCACCTCGAAGCCGGCCCCGGAGAGGTCCAGCGTCGCGAAGCCGTCCTTGACCGAGGCGCCGGGGGAGGCGACGTCGATCCGTGCCACCACGTCGTCGGGTGTCACGCCGGGGGCGAGCGTCACGGCATCGGGATACAGCGGGGGAGTACGCCGAGGACTGGCCCACACGTCCCCTTCGACCGCCCCCGCCACCCCGTGGGAGCGGCAGACGGCGTCGCACCACTCGGCGTTGTTGCGTACGGCGGCGGTCAGGTACGAGGTGGCGCGCGGGTCAGTGATCACGCGCGGATGCTCCCAGAACCGCCGGTCCGCGTCGCGCGAATTTACGCCCGGTGTCGGTCCTGCTGGCTTATTGTGCGGTGGCCTCGACGGTGTCCTCCGACTTGCGGGCCAGCAAGTGGGCGTCGAGGAAGCCCCGCTCAGAGGCCGGGTCGTGGAGCAGCCGCGCGAACGTGATGAGCCCGGACCGGGCCAGCAGCTCGGCGAACCGGTCCGCCGGCCAGCTATAGGCGGGCGTCACCTTGTGGTCGAAGCGGAGCGGCTCAGGCCCCTCGGTCCCAAAGAAGGACACCAGGAGCAGGCCCCCTGGTGCCAGGACACGCGCCTGCTCGGCGAGCAGTGCGGGCAATTCCCCAGGCGGGGTATGGATCATCGAGTAGTGGGCCAGCACGCCGCCGAGCGCGCCGTCCTCGACTGGCAGGGCCTCCATGCGCGCCTCGTCGAACTGCAGCGCCGGATGGGCCCGCCGGGCGTGGTCGACCATGGCTGGGGAGAGGTCGAGCCCGAAGGCATCCAGCCCCAGGTCATGCAGCATGGCCGTCAGATGTCCGGGCCCGCAGCCGACATCGGCCGCCCGCGGGTTCCCCGTCCCGCGCACGAGCTCGGCGAAGGTGCCGATCATGTTCCGCGAGAACGGCTGCGTCTCCAGCCGGTCAGCGAACATCGACGCATACAGCTCGACGACCCCGTCGTAGGCCGCCCTGGTCTCGTCCTGGTGCTCCGCCACGGGAAGGAAGTTAACACCCGCCGTTCGCAGCTGTTCTCCCACCTCGTGCCGAATCCCGCGCCCGTCGCCGCAGACGCTCTCGCTACCACGACAAGACCACCACCCGGCTCCGCAACGAGGCCGGTGGGACCCGGAGCCGATACGCCGTTGGCAACCACAGTCGGTCACCAACTGGCTGGGTTCCTCGGGAAACCGGCGACAGTTGATTAGGCGATCTCACCAGTAAGACCCCTATTCGGTCACGCGGCGAGGGAGAGGTCGAGTCGGGCAAGGTGGCTGACGCGGGTGCGGTCGAGCGGGTGGCCGTTCCACCAGGCATCGAGGCGGATGAGGTTGAGCGCAACGGCGGAGAAGACGTGCTCCAGGTGGGTCTTCTGGAGACCGAGGTAGCGGGCACGTCTCCTCCCGGTGACCGCGACGGCCTGGTGGATGGTTCCCTCGATGCCCGCGCGGGTTCCGTACCCGGCTCGCCACTGCTCGTCGTCCTGCTGGAGGCGGGCATGGTCGAGGACTTCTTGCAGCTCGCGGGGTTGCGGGGAGAGGGTCCGGCCGCCGGTCTTCGAGCGGGTGCACTCGTCGCGCACCGGGCAGGGGCGGCATGTCTCCTTGTCGAACTTGATGACGATGGCCTTGGTACCGCGCAGGGTGGCGGGGCTCCACCAGGTGCTGGTGTCTCCGCGTGGGCAGGTGGCCTGCCGCTTGTCCCAGTCGATGGTGAACGCGGTGCGGTCGAACCCGGCGCCGGCACGCGCCTGAGGTGAGCTGTTCATCAGGACCGGGGTGACCAGGGTGACTCCGAAGTTCTTCTTCATGCCCACGATCAACTCGGCGGAGGCGTAACCGGAGTCGAGGAAGTGCTCGGCGGGCAGGAGATCGCGGGCGGCGAGCATGTGATGGACCGGTTCGGTCATTTCCGCATCGGTCACTGTGGCGTCGGTGGTCGCGATGCTGGTGATCAAGCGCGGCGGTGGTCCGTCGGCTCCAAGGGGCGTCGCCTGGCCGGTAGCCGCGTCCAAATCATCGGCATCGTCGCAGGACTCACTGATGTGGATCTTGTAGCCGGTCCACCAGGAGCCCTGTTTGAGGCCCTAGCGCGCGTCGGTGTCGTACGGAGAGGCCAGCCTCAGTCTGCCGGGCGGGAGGTCTTTGCTCTCCCGCCGCTTCACCTCCGCTCCGGCTTCGGACACGGTGCGGTGGTAGTTCTGCACCCACATCGTGCGCAGGACCTGCACCGCCGGGAGTTCGCGCAGCCAGGACGGAGCATCAGGGGCATGCACCGCCTCCAGCAGCGCGAACCCGTCCCGGCCGTAGACCAGAGCCATCTCCTCGCGCTTGCTCGTGGAAGCCGGCGGATGCCAGGAGTGAGTCCGTGGGCCGTAGCGGTCGGCCCATTCCCGAACGGACACCGCCCCGGCCAGCCAGTGCGGGGCCGCGCAGGCCAGCGCCTCCAGCGTGGCCCGCAGTGTTCCCCCGGCCAGCTCCAGCCTGTTCGGGTCGCGGACCGCCGCCAGCACGCGGGTGGAGTCGGTGCGCTGCCTGCCTCCCGCCTTCACCAGGCCCCGGTCCTCGAGGGCGGTCAGCAGCAGGTCGAGCACCTTCTCCTCCATCCCGTGCTCGACCAGCCGCGTGCGGAACTCGGACAGCACTGAGGCGTCGAACCCGGGATCATCCAGCTCCAGGCCGAGCGCGTACTTCAGGTCCATGCCGTACCGCACCCGGTGCGCTGCCGCCCGGTCGGTGAGGTTCTCGGCGAACCGCAACACCGTCACCAGCGCCAGCTGGCCCGGTGACCAGCCCGGCCTCCCTCTGGACCCGAACGCCTCGGCGAACTCGGCGTCCGCGAACAACTCGCCCAGCTCGTCACGGACCCGCATCGCCAACGGGTACGGGCCCCGTGCCGCCACCGCCCGCGCCACCTGCGCGGTCAGCTCAGGCACGGTCGGCCACGGCCTCGGCCGCATCGACATTCCACACCCCACGCGCGACCGGGATCGCCAAGACGGCCGCTGCTGTCCCGACCAACGAGCCGCCAGCCCCGCCGGGCACGGAACAAGCCAGCAGGATCGGTGCCGGTCCCCTGAACACGTCCGGTGACCGGCGCCACCGGCTGCTCGAACTTGTCTGTGGCCGCCGGGCCACGGCCCCCGGCAACCACCGGGCCACGCCCCCCACAGCCCCCACCAAACCGCCGCCTCACGCATCCAACTGCGCCCGTAGCCACTCCTCCACCTCGCCTACGTGCGCCGCCGCCGCGGCCCGCGCGGCCTCCGGGTCCCGGGCCACCAGGGCCCGGTGGATGCGGGCGTGTTCGCGGCGGGTGCGTTCGAAGGCGCCCGCCTCCTGGTAGCCGCGCCAGACCCGTGCGCGGAACGTGCGCGAGGACAGGCCCTCCAGGATCGCCGCCATCGTGTCGTTGCCCGCGGCAAGCGCGATCGTGCGGTGGAAGGCGAGGTCGTGCGCGAGGATCTCCTCCGGGTCGTCCGTCGCGTTCATCGCCTCCAAGTGCTTGGTCACGTCCGCCAGTTGGTCCGGTGAGATGCGGGCCGCGGCCGTCGCCGTCGCCGTCGCCTCCAGGACCCGGCGCACCTCCAGGAGCTCCAGGAGTCTCGGGCCGCGCGAGAGGTCGGCGACGACTCCGAAGGTCTCCAGGAGGTCCCCGGCCTCCAGTCGGGTGACGTAGATGCCGGAGCCGTGCCGGGCCTCCAGGACGCCGAGTACGGTCAGGGCCCGGATCGCCTCCCGCATCGAGCTGCGGGATATGCCCAGCCGGGCCGCCAAGTCCCGCTCGGTGGGCAGGCGTTGGCCCGGCTCCAGGCGGCCCTGGCCGATCATCGCCTTGATCTGTTCGATGGCCCGCTGCGTCACGGTGCCCTTCTGCGGGGCGGACGGTTCTGGCTGGTCCACGTAACGCTCCTCCACTGGGTGGCTCCTCCACCGGCCGGGTGCGGCGCAGTCTAGCCAGAGATGTGGTCGGACCACTACGGCCGGAAACCCCGGAAAGTTGGCGACGAGGGGTGTTGAGGGTGCCAAGTGGTCTGATAAATATTCGCGTCATCCCGCTCTTTCTCGTTCGACCCCACTTCGACCCCACTCGGTGAGGAGCCGTCAGATGGCCGGCAGGACAGTGCGCAACAGGCCCAGCAGGACGGGCACTTCGCGGGCGGCGCGCGCCGCGGCCGCCGCCTGCGCGTCCCTCGTGCTCGCGGGGTGCGGCAGCACGAAGGACGCCGCGTCGCCCGGCGGCGGGGGCGGCGGCGAGGGGAAGGTCGGCGTGATCCTCCCCCTGCTGACCTCGCCGTTCTGGCAGTCCTACAACGACTACGTGCCGAAGATGGCGAAGTCCGAGGACGTCGAGACCCTGAAGACCGTCAACTCCAACAGCGACCCCTCGCAGCAGATCACCGACATCAACAACCAGCTGAACCAGGGCGTCAAGGGCCTGGTCGTCGCCCCGCTCGACAGCGCCGCGATCTCGGCGGGCCTCGACCAGGCCGAACGCAAGGGCGTGCCCGTGGTCGCCGTGGACGTCGCGCCCGAGAAGGGCAAGGTCGCCATGGTCGTCCGCGCGAACAACGTGGCGTACGGCGAGAAGGCCTGCGACTACCTGGGCAAGCAGGTGAAGACCGGCGAGGTCGTGCAGATCATGGGGGATCTGGCGTCCGTCAACGGCCGGGAGCGGTCGAAGGCGTTCCGTGACTGCGTGAAGAGGAAGTACCCGAAGCTGAAGGTCCTGGAGATCCCCGCCAAGTGGGAGTCCGACACCGCCGCCTCCAAGCTGGACACGCTGCTCAACTCCCACCCCGACATCAAGGGCATCTACCTGCAGGCGGGCGGCGTCTACCTCGCGCCCACCCTCCAGACGCTGAAGTCCAAGGGGATGCTGAAGAAGGCGGGGGACAAGGAGCACATCACCGTCGTCTCCAACGACGGCATCCCGCAGGAGTTCGACGCGATCCGCAAGGGCCGGATCGACGCGACCGTCTCGCAGCCCGCCGACGCCTACGCCAAGTACGGCATGTACTACATCAAGGCCGCGATGAACGGGAAGACGTTCAAGCCGGGCCCGACCGACCACGACTCCGAGATCGTCGAGCTGCCCAGCGGCATTCTCGAGGACCAGTTGCCCGCGCCCCTGGTCACCAAGGAGAACGTCGACGACTCCAAGCTGTGGGGCAACACGGTCAAATGACGATGACTCAGCCCTCCGCAGACCGGCCCGCCGCCCCCACTCCCCTCGTCGAGGCGACCGGCATCGTCAAGCGGTACGGACCCACCGTCGCGCTGCGGGACGGCCGCCTCACCGTCCTGCCCGGCGAGTCGCATGCCCTGGTCGGCCGCAACGGCGCGGGCAAGTCCACCCTGGTCACCGTCCTCACCGGACTCCAGGCACCGGACGCGGGCACCGTCCTCTTCGACGGCGAGCCCGCGCCCCCGCTCACCGACCGCGACGCCTGGCGCCGCACGGTGGCCTGCGTCTACCAGAAGCCCACCGTCGTCCCCGAGTTGACCGTCGCCGAGAACCTCTTCATCAACCGGCAGCCCGAGGGCCGCGGCGGCTTCATCAGCTGGCGCAGGCTGCGGGCCGAGGCCGCGGAGGTCCTCGACACCTGGGACGTGCGCGTCGACCCCGAGGCCCGCACCGCCGACCTCAAGGTCGAGGACCGCCAAATGGTCGAGATCGCACGGGCGTTGAGCTTCGGGGCGCGTTTCATCGTCCTCGACGAGCCGACCGCGCAGCTCGACAACCGCGAGATCGATCGCCTCTTCACGCGCATGCGCGCCCTCCAGAAGTCCGGCGTCACCTTCCTCTTCATCTCGCACCACCTCCAGGAGGTGTACGAGGTGTGCCAGACCGTCACCGTGCTCCGTGACGCCCGCTGGATCACCAGCGCTCCCGTCGCCGAACTGCCGCACGGCGCCCTGGTGGAGGCCATGGCGGGCGAGGTCATCGCCGAACAGGCCGGCGCCGAGGAGACGGTCGTCCGGTCCGGGGTGCCCGCCGACGCCCCGGTCGTGCTCGACGCGCGGGGGCTCACCGGCGCCTCGTACACCGACATCGACCTGACCGTCCGCCGCGGCGAGGTCGTCGGCCTCGCGGGATCCAGCGGCAGCGGCAAGGTCAACCTCGCGGAGAGCTTCGCGGGGCTGCACACGCCGACATCCGGCACGGCTCGACTCGACGGCAGGACACTGCCGTTCGGCGATGTCACCGCCGCCCTGCGCGCCGGAGTCGGCTGCGTCCCGCGCGACCGCCACGACCAGGGCCTCGTCTTCGGCATGTCCATCGGCGACAACGCCACGATGAGCGTCCTGGACCGGCTCGGCCGCCACGGATTCATCGGCACGGACACCAGGCGCCGCTTCGCCGACGAGCTCATCGACCGGCTCGACATCCACGCCGAGGGCCCCGACCAGCCGGTATCCGACCTCTCCGGCGGCAACGCCCAGAAGGTCGTCATGGCCCGCGCCCTGGCCTCCGAGCCGCGCCTGCTCGTCCTCATCAACCCCACCGCCGGGGTGGACGTGAAGTCCAAGGAGTCCCTGCTCGCCCGCGTCGACCACGCCCGCGAGGACGGCACGGCGGTGCTCGTGGTCTCCGACGAACTGGACGACCTGCGCCGCTGCGACCGCGTCCTGGTCCTGTTCCACGGCCGCGTCGTGGCGGAACACGAGGCGGGCTTCGCCGATCAGGACCTGATCGCCTCGATAGAGGGAGTGGGTGCCGTAAGGGGCGTGGGGAACTGCGCGAACAACCCCCACCGGCCCGCGGCCGACACGCAAGGAGACCA
Source organism: Streptomyces sp. NPDC025651 (assembly GCF_055558735.1). Lineage (NCBI taxonomy): Bacteria > Bacillati > Actinomycetota > Actinomycetes > Kitasatosporales > Streptomycetaceae > Streptomyces > Streptomyces sp. NPDC025651. The sequence goes on along the minus strand of NZ_JBVHLZ010000020.1, from coordinate 93,823 downwards.
CCATGGCTGACCTCAAGGCCGCGCCCGCAGAAGCGACCCCCGCGCCCAACCGCACCGCCGAAAGCCGCGCGGCGAAAGGCGTCATCGTCCGCAGGGCACGTGAACTCGCCCTGGTACCAGCTCTGTTGCTGCTGATCCTCCTGGGGTCACTGCTCAACGACTCCTTCCTGACAGAGCGCAACCTCATCTCGATCCTCGGCGCTTCCGCCGCCCTCGCGATGGTCGTCCTCGCCGAGTCCCTCGTCCTGATCACCGGCAAGTTCGACCTGTCCCTGGAGTCCGTCGTCGGCATCGCGCCGGCCGTCGGCGCGCTCCTCGTGCTGCCCGCCGCCGAGGCCGGATTCGGCACGGACCTGCCCGCCGCCGTCGGGATCGTCGCGATCCTGCTCGTCGGCGCGGCCATCGGCGCCTTCAACGGCGTACTCGTCGTGAAGCTCGGGCTCAACGCGTTCATCGTGACGCTCGCCATGCTGATCGTGCTGCGCGGCCTGCTGGTCGGCGCGACCGAGGGCAAGACGCTGTTCGGCATGCCCGACGCGTTCTACACCCTCGCCACCTCCACCTTCCTGACCATCCCGCTCTCCGTGTGGCTCGCGGCGGTCGCCTTCGGCGTCGCGGGCTTCGTGCTCAAGTACCACCGGGTGGGCCGCGCGCTGTACGCGATCGGCGGCAACCCGGACGCGGCACGCGCCGCCGGTATCCGCGTGGAGCGCGTCATGCTCGGCGTGTTCGTCGTCGCGGGCGCCCTGGCCGCGATCGGCGGGCTCATGCAGACCGGCTACGTCGGCGCGATCAACGCCAACCAGGGCCAGAACATGATCTTCACGGTGTTCGCCGCCGCGGTCATCGGAGGCATCAGCCTCGACGGCGGCAAGGGCACCATGTTCGGCGCCCTCACCGGCGTCCTGCTGCTCGGCGTCGTACAGAACCTGCTCACTCTCGCCCAGGTGCCGTCCTTCTGGATCCAGGCCATCTACGGCGGAATCATCCTGGTCGCCCTGATGATCGCGCGGGTCACGACCGGCCGCGCGCAGGACTGACCCCGCGCAGCACGGACCTCGCGCGGGACGGGCCCCGCGCCGGTCCGCCGCTTCCCCGCACCCTTCCGGAAAGGCCTCCTGTGTCCCCGACTCCCGCCCGCATCACCGCGGTCGACACCTTCGACATACGGTTTCCGACCTCCCGGGAACGGGACGGCTCCGACGCGATGAACCCGGATCCCGACTACTCCGCCGCCTACGTGGTGCTGCGCACCGACGCGGGCGACGGCCTGGAGGGGCACGGCTTCACCTTCACCATCGGGCGCGGCAACGACGTCCAGGTCGCCGCGATCCAGTCGCTGCGTCACCACGTCGTCGGGCGCCCCGTGGACGAGCTGTGCGCCGACCCGGGCACCGTCAACCGCGACCTGATCGGCGACAGCCAGCTGCGCTGGCTCGGCCCCGAGAAGGGCGTGATGCACATGGCGATCGGCGCGGTCGTCAACGCCGTCTGGGACCTCGCCGCCAAGCGCGCGCACAAGCCCCTGTGGCAGCTCCTCGCCGACGGCACGCCCGAATGGCTCGTCTCCCAGGTCGACTTCCGCTACATCGCCGACGCCCTCACCCCCGAGGACGCGCTCGTCCTGCTGCGGGCCGGGCGCGAGGGCGCCGCCGAGCGCGAGAGCGCCCTGCGGGAGCGGGGCTTCCCCGGCTACACCACCTCGCCCGGCTGGCTCGGCTACAGCGACGAGAAGCTCACCCGCCTCGCCCGGCAGGCCGTCGCCGACGGCTTCACCCAGATCAAGCTGAAGGTCGGCGCGGACCTCGCCGACGACGTCCGGCGCTGCCGCACCGCCCGCGAGGCGATCGGCCCGGACATCCGCATGGCGATCGACGCCAACCAGCGCTGGAACGTCGACGAGGCGGTCCGCTGGACGCGCGCGCTCGCCGAGTTCGACCCCTACTGGGTCGAGGAGCCGACCAGCCCCGACGACATCCTCGGGCACGCCGCGATCCGCGAGGCCGTCGCCCCGGTCAAGGTCGCCACCGGCGAGCACGTGCAGAACCGCATCGTCTTCAAGCAGCTCCTGCAGGCGGGCGCCATCGACGTCCTCCAGCTCGACGCGGCCCGCGTCGGCGGCGTCAACGAGAACCTCGCGATCCTGCTGCTCGCCGCCAGGTTCGGCGTGCCCGTCTGCCCGCACGCGGGCGGCGTCGGCCTGTGCGAGCTGGTCCAGCACCTGTCGATGTTCGACTACGTGGCGCTCGCGGGCACCACCGAGGACCGCGTCATCGAGTACGTCGACCATCTCCACGAACACTTCGTCGACCCGGTCGTGCTGCGCGCGGGCCACTACACGGCCCCGACCGCGCCGGGCTTCTCGGCGACGATGCGGGCGGAGTCCGTCGCCGAATTCACCTATCCGGGCGGCACGTTCTGGGCCGCCGACCTCGCTCGGGACCCCGCACCGGGTCTCGCACGGAACAAGGGAGCAGCCGCATGACCGACTTTCAGGGGCTCAGGGCCCTGGTCACCGGCGGGGCCTCCGGCATCGGCCGGGCCACCGCGGAGCTCCTCGCCGCGCGCGGCGCCGAGGTGGCCGTCCTCGACCTCGACCCGAGCGGTGTGGACAAGCCCCTGCGGGCCTACGCCGCCGACGTCGGTGACGACGCGTCGGTACGGGCGGCGGTCGCGTCGGCCGCGGCCGACCTCGGCGGCCTGGACGTCCTGGTCAACAACGCGGGCATCGGCGCGCAGGGCACCGTCGAGGACAACGACGACGCCCAGTGGCACGCGGTCCTCGACGTCAACGTCCTCGGTGTCGTGCGCACCACCCGCGCCGCCCTGCCCCACCTGCGGGCCTCGTCGCGGGCGGCGGTCGTCAACACCTGCTCCATAGCCGCGACCGCGGGCCTGCCGCAGCGCGCCCTGTACTCGGCGTCGAAGGGGGCGGTGCTCTCCCTCACCCTCGCGATGGCCGCCGACCACGTACGCGAAGGGATACGCGTCAACTGTGTGAACCCCGGCACCGTCGACACCCCGTGGGTGGGCCGCCTCCTGGACGCCGCGCCCGACCCGGCCGCCGAACGGGCCGCGCTGCAGGCCCGCCAGCCCACCGGACGCCTGGTCACCGCGGACGAAGTCGCGGGCGCCATCGCCTACTTGGCAAGTCCCCTGTCCGGCGCCACCACCGGCACCGCGCTCGCCGTCGACGGCGGCATGCAGGGCCTGCGGCTGCGGCCGGCGGGCCGGTGAACGCCCTGGCGCGGCGCCCTCTCGGACCCGGCGGCATCGAGGTGACCGAGCTGTCCTTCGGCGCCGCCGGCATCGGCAACCTGTACGCGCCGATCACCGACGAAGCCGCGGCCGCCGCCCTCGACCACGCCTGGAACGCGGGCATCCGCTACTACGACACCGCCCCGCACTACGGCCTCGGCCTGTCCGAGCGCCGCTTGGGCGAGGCCCTGCGCGGCAGGGACCGCTCCTCGTACGTCATCTCGACGAAGGTGGGACGAATCCTGGAGCCCGCCGACGAGGTGAGCGGCGACGACCTCGCCGACGGCGGCTTCGCGGTGCCGCGCACGCACCGCAGGATCTGGGACTTCAGCGCGGACGGCGTACGCCGCTCGATCGAGTCCAGCCTCGCCCGCCTCGGCACCGACCGCGTCGACGTCGTCTTCCTGCACGACCCCGACCACCACGCCGAGGAAGCCTTCCGCGAGGGCTATCCGGCCCTGGAGAAGCTTCGCTCCGAAGGCGTCGTCGGCGCGATCGGCGCGGGCATGAACCAGGCGGAGATGCTCACCCGCTTCGTCCGTGACACGGACGTCGACGCCGTGCTCTGCGCGGGCCGCTACACCCTCCTCGACCACCGGGCGCTCGCCGGACTCCTGCCGGCCGCGAGCGAGCGGGGCGTCTCGATCGTCATCGGCGGCGTCTACAACTCCGGGCTGCTCGCCGACCCCAGGCCGGGGGCACGCTTCGACTACGTGGCGGCGCCGCCCGAACTCCTCGCGCGCGCCCGCGCCCTGGCCGCCCTGGCCGAGCGGCACGGCACCACGCTGCGGGCCGCCGCGCTGGCGTTCCCCTTCGGGCACCCGGCCGTCGCCAGCGTGCTGGTCGGCGTCCGCGCGCCGGAGCAGGTCACCGACGCCGCGGCCCAGTTCGCGTCCCGGGTGCCGGACGACTTCTGGCGGGAGGCGCGCGCGGAGGGGATGCTGCCCGCGGAGGTTCCCGTCCCCCTCACCGGAGAGGAGCGCCCGTGAGGATCGCCCTGCACACCAAGGTCCGCGCCGATCGGACCGAGGAGTACGACGCCGCGCACCGCGAGGTCCCGGCCGAGCTGACCGCGGCGATCCGGGCCGCGGGTGCTTCGTCCTGGACGATCTGGCGCAGTGGACCCGATCTCTTCCACGTCCTGGAGTGCGAGGACTACGGCCGCATGCTCGCCGAGCTGGAGAAACTGCCGGTCAACATCGCCTGGCAGGCCCGCATGGCCGAGCTCCTCGACGTCGTCCACGACTACTCCGCCGAGGGCGCGAAGGCCGGGCTCCCCGTCGTCTGGGAGCTGCCGTGACAGGCCCCGCGGACGGCCGTGCGGACGGCCCCGCGGACGGTCCGGCGAACGGCTCGGTGGACGGCTTGGTGGACGCCCACCACCACGTGTGGGACCTCTCCGTGCGGGACCAGGAGTGGATCACCGGCGACGCCCTCGCGCCGATCCGCAGGGACTTCTCGCTGACCGACCTCGCACCCGAGGCCCGCGCGGCGGGCGTCACCGCCACGGTCCTGGTCCAGACGGTCACCGTCCCCGAGGAGACCCCCGAGTTCCTCGCCCTCGCGGCGGACAGCGACCTCGTCGCCGGTGTCGTCGGCTGGCTCGACCTCACACGGCCGGACGTCGCCGACACCCTGGCGGCGCTGCGTGAACTGCCGGGCGGGCGGCACCTGGTGGGCATCCGCCACCAGGTCCAGGGCGAGCCGGACCCGCAGTGGCTGCTGCGCCCGGACGTCCGCAGAGGCCTTGCCGCCGTCGCCGACGCGGGCCTCGCCTACGACCTCGTCGTCCTGCCCCACCAGCTCCCCGCCTGTGCCAGGGCGGCCGCGGACCTTCCCCGACTCACCTTCGTGCTGGACCACTTGGGCAAGCCGCCGATCGCGACGGGTGCGCTCGAACCCTGGGCGTCGGCGGTCCGCGCGCTCGCCACCCGCCCCAACACCGTGTGCAAGCTGTCCGGCATGGTGACCGAGGCCGACCACCGCACCTGGACGGTGGACGACCTGCGGCCCTACGCGGACACCGTCCTGGCGGCCTTCGGGCCCGAGCGGGTCATGTTCGGCTCCGACTGGCCGGTCAGCACCCTCGCGGCGTCGTACGTCGAAGTTCTGGACGCGGCGCGGCTGTTGACGAGCGGGCTGGGTGCCGCGGAGCGGGCCGAGGTCTTCGGCGGCACGGCCCGCCGCGTCTACGGCTTCTGATCCGCCGGGCTCACTTCCTCGCGGCCGGCGGGGCGATCCGCGTCGGCGCGAGGAACTCACGGACGTAGGTGCGCTCCCAGCAGGCCCCCGTCGCGCGCAGCTCGCGCCAGGTCGTGTACCGGTAGCGGTAGAGCCGGGCGCGGATGTACGCCGGCGGGGCCTCGGGAGGGAACGGCGAGGACCGCAGCAGGCGCAGTGTGTCGCGGTCGCCGTCGAGCAGCCGCTCCACCAGCGGCCCGAACCACGACCGCGCGTACGCGGGCGAGAGCGCGGCGAACCACATCATCCAGTCGAGCCGCAGATGGTGGGGTGCGAACTGGCGCGGCCACCGCCGTACGTCACCGGGCTTGCCCCTGAACTCGTAAGCGCGCCAGTCGGATTCCTCCCGCGGCGCCGGATCGGCCGTCCCCTCGATGACGACCTCCTGGCGGACGCGGCTGACGCTGCCGAACGCGCCGTACGCGTTGACGAGGTGGAGCGGGTCGAACGAGCAGTTCATGACCTGCCGCCGGGAGAGCAGATTGCGCACCGGGCGGTGGCTCAACGCCAGGAGCAGCGCGGTGACGGCGATGACCACCACCTCGTACCAGAGGGGAGCGCCCGCGACGTCGGGTGGTGTGTGCCAGGCGGAGAGGTCGAGGGCGGCTGCCGCGAGCACGATGGTCAGCCAGTTCAGCCAGGAGAAGTTGCCGGACAGGACCAGCCACAGCTGGGTCGCGATCATCAGGGCGGCCGCGCCCGTCGCGATCGGCTGCGGGGTGAACAGGAGGAAGGGCACGGCGAGTTGGGTGACGTGGTTGGCCGCTGCCTCGATCCGGTGCACGGGCTTGGGCAGGTGGTGGAAGAACCAGCTCAGCGGCCCGGGCATCGGCTGCGTCTCGTGGTGGAAGTACAGGCAGGTGAGCTTGCGCCAGCAGGCGTCCCCGCGCATCTTGATCAGCCCGGCGCCGAACTCCACGCGGAAGAGCACCCACCGCAGCAGGAAGAGCACGAGGACGGGCGGCGCGACCCGGTCGTTGCCGAGGAAGACCGCGAGGAAGCCCGCTTCGAGGAGCAGCGACTCCCAGCCGAAGCCGTACCAGGTCTGTCCCACGTTCACGACGGAGAGGTAGAGGGCCCAGGGCACCAGCCACAGCGCCATCGCGGCCCACAGCGGCACAAGGCCGTCCACGCCGAGGAGCAGCGCGACGCCGACCGCGCAGCCCGCCCAGGCGCAGAGCGCGAAGAACCGGTCCGAGTAGTGGAGTTGGAAGAGGCTGGGCGCTTGCTTGAACGGCACCCGCGCGACGTACCGCGGCACGGGCAGCATGCCGCGCTCCCCGATGAGCGCCCGGAACTGCAGGGCGGCCCCCGCGAACGCCACGACGTAGACGGCGGCAAGGGCCCGCTGGAAGATCAGCCGGCTCAGCCAGTACGCGTCCGCCGTGAACCACTGCACGCCTCCATTGTGACGCTGGGTGAGCCCCTTCGGCTTGCGGGCCCGTCGGAGCCCCCGCAGACAATGGCGGGACGGCTCCCGGCACAGGGGGCGAACGGCACGGCAACGGCGGGAGAACCGGTGCGCGCATCCACCAGGAACCACGCGGCGGCCTTCGCGACCTTCGCGGTCTGTGCGGCCCTCGCGGCAGCGGGCTGTTCCGGCGACGGCGACAAGAACGCGGCCGACGGCGGCCGCGAACTGTTCATGCAGCCCGTCGCCGCGCAGGGCCCGGATCCGTTCACCGACTCCACCGCGAAGACGTCCGCGAGCCCGCCGCCCGTCACCCGTTCGCCGCAGCCCTCGCCCACCGGGTCCGCGACGCCGCAGGGCACCCGCTCCCTCTCGGGCGGGACCCCCGGTCTCTACGGCGGCACGCACTCCATCGGGAGCTGCGACGTCGACCAGCAGGTGCGCTTCCTCACCGCGGACCAGGCCAAGGCCCGTGCCTTCGCGCAGGTCTCCGGCATCGACCGGGCGGCCGTGCCGAGCTTCCTGCGGGGGCTGACGCCGGTCGTGCTGCGGGCGGACACGCGCGTCACGAACCACGGCTTCCGGGGCGGCTCCGCGACGAGCTTCCAGTCGGTCCTGCAGGCGGGCACGGCCGTCCTGGTCGACGAGCGGGGCCTGCCCCGGGTGCGCTGCGCGTGCGGGAATCCGCTGAAGCCGCCGGTCGCCTTCCAGGGGACGCCCCGGCACAACGGACAGCCGTGGAGCGGCTATCAGCCGACGCGGGTCGTCGTGGTGACCCCGGCTCCGCAGCCGATCACCAGCATCACCATCGTGAACATCGTGGACAACACCTGGATCGAGCGGAAGATCGGCGACGAGGACGCCGACCAGGACCGCGCGACCAAGCCGCCGGTGACACCCCCGACCCCCACGCCGACCCCCACCACTCCGACGCCGAGCCGGTCGTCCACGGGCGGTGACGAGGACCCGACCAAGGACCCGACCAAGGACCCGACCAAGGATCCGGACGAGGACCCCACCCAGGACGGCCCCACCAAGGATCCGGACGAGGACCCCACCCAGGACGACCCCACCAGGGACCCGGACGAGGACCCGACCCAGGACCCCGGTGACTCCACGACCGACTGCCCCACCGTCGCGCCGACGGACCCGGCGTCCCCGCTGCCGCCCGACTGCCCTTCGCCGCCCACGCCCCCGGACTCCCCGTCGATCCCGGAGGGCCTCACCGAGGCGCCCACCGAGGAGCAGGAGCCGGACAGCCTCGTGCCCGACGACCCCTACCTGTCCGAGAACCCGCTCACCGACGGCGATCCCGGCACCTTCGACAGCTGACGGGCCGAACCAGTCAGACGGCGGGCGAAGTGGCCATGCGGAACGGGCCAATCATTCCCCGCCCCTCGTGTCGCTGTCGTCCCATTCGCCTCTGCTGTGTTTTCCCGCAGCTGGTAACCGCGTTCCGAAATTCCGTTGAGTTCACTCATCAGGCAAATGCGCAAGAGTTTACGAACGATATGGAGCGGGGTCGTCCGATTCCACGTCGCGTGGCGCGTTCGCGACGGTAATAAGACGGCATTGAGTCAAATACCGCTGGTAGTTGATTTTCATATATGGCAGAGTCGACGCACGGATGGCCGGTCAAGCCGAAGGAATTGATCCAGCCGGTCTTTCGGGTCGCTCAAGGATCAGCCGTCAGGCGCGGGGGAGAAGTCGGCTCATGAACTTGGTGGAACGTGGTGAAGAATTCTCGATCATGGAAAGCATGCTCGACGCGTGTGCGGACGGGCATGGCGGAGTCGTTCTGGTAAGCGGTCCCGTGGCCAGCGGCAAGACCGCGCTGCTCCGGGCCTTCGGCGCCCGCGCGACCGCCGCGGGCGCGCTGTATCTGCAGGCCACGGCGTCGGACGCGGAGAGCGATCTGCCTCTTGGCGTCATGGGGCAGCTGTTGCTCGGCGCCGACCTGCCCGGCGCGGACGCACGGCGCGCGGCGCGGCTCGTGGATCTGATCGCGGGCTCGGCGCAGTCGCGCAGGGCGGCCGGGGAACTTCCCGCCGTCGCGATGGACGAGATTCCCGAGCTCTGCGGGATTCTCATCGAAACGTCCAGGGAAAGGCCCGTGGTGCTCACCATCGACGATGTGCACCACGCCGACGGGCACTCCCTGGAATGCCTCCTCTACCTGGCGCGCCGGCTCGACGTGAGTCGCATTCTGGTCGTCCTCGGCGAGAACAGCGGCTTCCTGGCCGGTAATACGCGATTGCGCGTTGATTTGCTGCGACTGCCGGGGTGCCGAAATATCAGGCTCGGTCCGCTGCAGCGGCACGGAGTCGCAGAGATGATCTCCGTATTCGGCGAGCCGGGGTGGCGGACGCGCAAGTTCGTCTCGGAGCTCCACGAGATGGGCGGCGGCAGCCCCCTCCTGACCCGGGCACTGATCGACGACCACCACCGGTCCTTGCGCGCCCGCGAGGACCACCGCGTCGCCGACGCCAGCGACGACCACCGCGCCTTCGGCGCCGCGGCCGACCCGTCCGTCGGCCTCGTGCCGGGCGAGGCCTTCGTGCAGGCCGTCGCCACCTGCCTCTACCGCAGCGACCTCGCCACCCGGCGCAGCGCCTGGGCCCTCGCGGTGGCGGGCCCGGACATCTCCCTCGCCGAACTGATGGAGATCCTCGGCAGCAGCAGGGAGTCGCTCCACCGCAGCCTGCGTGCCCTCAACGAGGCGGGGCTGCTCGACGGCGGCTGGTTCCGCCACGCGGCCGGGCGCACCGCGGTGCTCAGGAGCCTGGAGCCCGCGGACCGTGCCCGCGTCGAGGCCCGCTGCGCCCAGGTCCTGCACGAACACGGCGCGGCAGCGACCGTCGTCGTGCAGCACCTGATCGCCGCGGGCACGGTCGACGCGCCCTGGGCGCTGCGCACCCTGATCGACGCGGCCGAACGCGCCCTGGCCGACGACGAGGTCGAGCTCGCCCTGACCTGCCTGCGAGTCGCCCGCGACACCGGCACGGACGCGCGCCAGGCCCTGGAGATCAGGGCCGCGCTGACCCGGGCGGGCTGGCGTGTCAACCCGTCCAGCGTCGCCCAGCACCTGCCCGAGCTCACGGCCGCCGCGCTCGACGGCAGGCTCGGCTCCCGGGACGCCGACGAACTGGTCGGACACCTCCTCTGGTTCGGCCAGGTGGACCGGGCACTCGACGTGCTCTGCGCCTCCGAGCGGCACGGCTCCGAGCCATGGGCGCAGCCCGGACCCGGCACCCCGGCCCGGCACGACTGCCCGCGCCGCTGGATGGCGTACGCCTATCCGGGCCTGCCCGCCTCGGCCCGCACCTGCCTCGGCACGACCCCGGAGCACACGACCCCCGAACACGCGACACCCCAGCACGCGGAGTCCTTCGCGCGCAGCCCCCACCAGCGGGCCGCGAGCCTGATGCGGGCTCTCCTCGACGGCGCCGAAGACGACGTCGTGGTCAGGGCCGAGCAGATCCTGCAGAGCAGCCGCCTGGACGACGGCACCCTGACGGCGCTCCTCGTCGCGCTCAACTCCCTCGTCCTCGCCGACCGGTTGGAGACGGCGGCGTTCTGGTGCGAGACCCTGATCGAGGAGGCCGCCGAGCGGCGCGCCCCCATGTGGCAGGCGCTGCTCGCCTCTGCCAAGGCCCGCGTCGAGCTCAGGGCCGGCGCCCTCGTCGCGGCCCAGGAGTCGGCGCGCTCGGCGCTCGCCCTGGTCCCCGTCGACGGCTGGGGCGTGGCCGTCGCCTCTCCGGTCGCCACCGCCGTGTTCACCAAGACCGCCATGGGCCGGCTCGACGAGGCGGCCGCCCACCTCAGCGTCCCCGTCCCCGACGCGGCGTTCCAGACCCCCGACGGGCTGCTCTACCTGCGGGCCCGCGGCCACTACTACCTCGCGGCCGGACGCCCGTACGCGGCGCTGGACGACTTCCTCACCTGCGGGGACCTCATGACGCGCTGGGAGTTCGACCTGCCCGCGCTCGTGCCCTGGCGCACCGACGCCGCCGAGGCCCATCTGTCGCTGGGCGACGACGACCGCGCCCGCGCCCTTGCCGAGGAGCAACTCGCCCTGATCGGCGGATACAAGGGCTGGGTGCGCGCCGTCTCGCTGCGGGTCCTGGCCGGCGCGCTGGGGGCGGCGCACCGCCTCCCCCTGCTCGGCGAGGCCGTCGAGATCCTGCGGGACCGCGGTCATCGGCTCGAACTGGTCCGCGCCACCGACGAGTCGGCCCGTGCCCAGCGCGAGCTCGGGAAGGTCGGTCAGGCGCGGGCCCTGGCCCGCAAGGCACAACAGCTGGCGGGGGAGTGCGGGGTGCCCGTGCCCCGGGTGCCGCCCGCCGCGGAGGCCGGCAGCCCGCACCCGGCGGAACAGCCGTGGTCGTCCGGCAACCGCCGACATCCCGACGAACTCAGCAACGCCGAACTGCGTGTGGCCACGCTCGCCGTCCGTGGCCACACCAACCGTCAGATCGCCGACAAGCTCTGCATCACCATCAGCACCGTCGAACAGCATCTGACCCGCGCCTACCGCAAGCTCGCCGTCCAGCGGCGCGCGGACCTCGCGGCCAAGCTGAGTCCGCTCGCGGGCCCCGGAGGTCGCGACGGGCCCGCGACGCACGACGCCTGCGACCGGATGCACGTGGGCTAGGCGATGGAGGAGCACCGCCCCGGCGAGACCGAGGATCAGGAGGACATCAGTCATGTGCCCGTCTCCCCGTTGGTGACCACGGCCGGCATCTCCTTGTCGCGAGGCCCTGTGCGGTAGGTGCGGTGACGATTCCGTTTCTACGCCGGGGACGGTCACACCACGGTCCGAAGATCTGTGACCGATGCACAGGAATGTCCATGAGCGCGGGGTCACACGCCACGGACCCGGGGAGACTGTGACCGGTATGTGACAGGGGATCGGGCAACGTGATTGTCCATGATCAGTACGAGCGGCCCGATCCCTCGGCCCGTGACACGTCAGGGGAGGGGTGGGCGATGAGGGTCCTGGTGGTCGAGGACCACACCGAACTCGCGGAGTCGGTGGCGCGGGTGCTCCGCCGTGAGGGCATGGCGGTCGACGTCGTCTACGACGGCTCGGACGCCCTGGAGCGCACCTCCGTCGTCGACTACGACGTGGTCGTGCTCGACCGCGACCTGCCCGGCGTGCACGGCGACGAGGTCTGCAGCAAGCTGGCCGAACAGCCCATGCACGCACGGGTGTTGATGCTCACCGCGTCCGGCACGATCGCCCACCGCGTGGAGGGCTTCAGCCTGGGCGCGGACGACTACCTGCCCAAGCCGTTCGCGTACGCCGAACTGGTCGCCCGCATCCGGGCGCTGGCCCGGCGTTCGCAGCCCGCGCTGCCGCCCGTGCTCGTCCGCGGCGACCTGAGACTGGACCCGGCACAGCGGATCGCCTCACGCGCCGGGGAGCGGCTGCCGCTCACCCCCAAGGAGTTCGCGGTCCTGGAGTACCTGCTCGCGGCCCAGGGCCGGGTCGTGTCGGCCGAGGAGCTCCTGGAGCGCGTGTGGGACGAGGCGACGGACCCGTTCACCACCACCGTCAAGGCGACCATCAACCGCCTGCGGCCCAAGCTCGGCAACCCGCCCGTCATCGAGACCATCCCTCGGGGCGGCTACCGGATTTGAGGGACCCATGCGCCTGCCCTCGCTCGCCACCGCGGCCCCGGCGCTGACGCGCCGCCTGGTGCCCCGACGGGTGGGCGTACGCCTCACGCTGCTGTACGGAGTGCTGTTCGCCGTCTCGGGCGCGGTCCTGCTCGGGATCACCTATCTGCTGGTCGCCGGGGGCCAGGGGGGCCGCGTGCTCGTCGAGGACGGCGGCGGCGCGATCCCCCTGCCGGGCGGCGGCATGCTGCCCGACCCGGAACTGCCGGGCATCGGCACCACCACCCGGCCCGGCGAGACCAGCCGGCAGCTCGCCGAGCAGGCGGCCCTCCAGGACGAGGCCAACCTGCGGGAGCTCCTGGTCCAGTCCGGGATCGCGCTGGCCGTCATGGTGGTGCTCTCGGTGGCGCTCGGCTGGCTGACCGCACGGCGGGTGCTGCGGCCGCTGCGCACGATGACCGGCACCATCCAGCGCATCTCGGCGCACAACATCCACGAGCGGCTCGCCGTCCAGGGGCCCGCCGACGAGCTGAAGGACCTCGCCGACACCGTCGACGGACTCCTCGGCCGGCTGGAGGGCGCACTCGACTCCCACCGGCGCTTCGTCGCCAACGCCGCGCACGAGCTGCGCACCCCGCTGACCCTGGAACACGCGCTCCTGGAGGAGTCGTTGATCGACCGCGACGCCACCACGGAGTCGTTCCGCGCGAACTTCGAGCGGCTCCTGGAGATCAGCGAGCAGCAGGCCCGCCTCCTGGAGTCGCTGCTCACGCTCTCCAGCAGCCAACGGGGCCTGGACCACAGGGAACCCCTCGACCTCGCGCTCGTCGTCGAACAGGTCCTGGACGCCGCGCGCCCGGAGATCGCCCGGCGGGGCCTGCGGACCGAGACCGGGATCGGCCCGGCGGCGGTGGTCGGCGACCTGGGCCTCGCCCAGCGCCTGGTGTCCCATCTCGTCGACAACGCCGTGGGACACAACGTCCCAGGCGGCCTGGTGGAGATCGGCACCGGCACCAAGGACGGACGCGCCGTCCTGGCCGTGGCCAACACCGGGCCCCCGGTGCCCCCGGAGCACGTGGAGCGGCTCTTCGAACCCTTCCAGCGGCTCGGTCGCACGGCGGCCGAGGGCCACCACGGCCTCGGGCTCTCCATCGTCCAGGCCATCGCGGCCGCCCACGGCGCCGCGATCGGCGCAAGGGCCCGCCCCGGCGGTGGACTCGCGGTGGAAGTCGTCTTTCCTTCGCACACCGGACTTCCCGGTGGACACGGAATTGACATTGGGCAGTTGGACAAGGCGGCCGGACTCCGTTGAGGAAAATTCAGGACACTTCTACGGTGGTCGCCTGATGGTGCGGTCAAATCGTCGATGAACCGCTTGCGGCCGCTCGGAGAATTCCCTCGACCGGTGTGGGCGCGGTAGCTGATCCACACCCGATGACCACCGTGAACGGCCCGGTGGAGCAGGCCAGTAGGGGTGGCTAGGGGTGGCGGAAGCCAGGGCGCGCTATTAGTGAGGGGTACCAGCGCGGAAAGCGCGTTGTTAGGGTGAACGTGTTCGGTTTGCTGCGAGTTGATTTCTGTGATCCGGCGAGATACTCGGCCGGGATTCATAGCGGTGGTTGAAGACGGCGAAGGTGCACATCCGCGCGCTGCACCCTTCGCCGTTCCGGGAGAACACGCCCGCGCAGCGCGCAACGCATTCACTTCAGGGGCCCTCGACCAAGGGCGAACGCGTACGTGGCGCACTTCATCGACGTACTCCTCAGGGAGTCGCCGCCGGGGCGGAGCCGCCCGTTGGCCGCGGCAGGGGCGCGGCGGTGTGGCGTGAGCCGTTCGGTGCGCCGGGACGCACACGCACGGGGGACGACAGAGCTTGAGGGGGAGTTGAGTTGGCAACACCTGGGCACGCACGGATCGATCAACTTATGGTCGTCGAGGTCGAGATCGGCTCGCTGTCGACGACCGACTCACCGAGAACCGCCGGAGTCGATCCGGAACACGTGGAGGCGCTCGCGGTCGTGCAGACGCCGCTGCCGCCCATCACCGTGCACCGGCCGACGATGCGCGTCATCGACGGTCTGCACCGCCTGCGCGCCGCCGAACTGCGCGGGCAGACGAAGATCGCGGTGAAGTACTTCGACGGACCCGAGGACGACGCCTTCGTGCTCGCCGTCGAGTCGAACGTCACGCACGGCCTGCCGTTGACCGCGGCGGACCGCAAGCGCGCGGCCGCGCGGATCGTGGCCTCGCACCCGCAGTGGTCGGACCGGATGATCGCCTCGGTCAGCGGCATCGCTCCGGGCACCGTCGCGGACATCCGCAGACGCGCACCGGGCTCCGGGAACGGCACGGCGAGCCGGATCGGCCACGACGGGCGGGTCCGGCCGATCAACGGCGCCGAAGGGCGCAGGCTCGCGAGCGAGCTGATCGCACAGAACCCCGGCCTGTCGCTGCGGCAGGTCGCCCGTGTCGCGTCCATCTCGCCGGAGACGGTGCGGGACGTGCGCAACCGCATGATGCGGGGCGAGGACCCGGTGCCACGGCGCGGTAGGCAGGGGAACCGCGACGACCACCGTGCCCCCGTCCCGCGCGTGGGCCGCCCGGCGGCCGTGCCCGACCGGGACGCGGCCCAGGACAGGGCCGCCGCCGTGCAGCGCCTCAAGGCCGACCCCGCGCTGCGCTTCAGCGAGATCGGCCGCACACTGCTGCGGCTGCTCAACATCCACACGATCAGCATGGAGGAGTGGGACCAGATCATCGACAAGGTGCCGCCGCACTGCCGGGGCATCGTGGCCTACCTGGCCAACGAGAGCGCCGAGATGTGGACGGAGGTGGCCGTGCGCGTGCAGAGCAAGGTCGCCGAGTCGGCATAGTGCTCGGGCCGGGTCCCGGGGCCGCACGGCCCCGGCACCCGGCCGTCCAAGTGCGCACCCGCACGGTTGGACGGCGGAGCCCCGCCGGGCGGCCCCCACGTGCGCGCTCAGGGGCATCCGCCTAGCGTGGGCCCATGGAGCACGACCCTCCGGGGCACTGCCGCCACGGACAGCAGGCCGGTGAGCCGACCGGCTGTTTCCTGGAGCTGTACGGGGCCGCGCTGCGCATGGGCTGCTTCGACTGGGACCTCGACACGGGCCTCATGCACATGGACGCCACCGCCCACGAGGTCTTCGACGTACGCCCCGACGAGTACGACAACAGGCCCGAGACCCTCGCGATGCGCGTCCCGACCGTGGAGGGCCACCGCCTCGACCAGATCGTCTCGCACGCCCTGAAGGACGGCAGCGAGGCGTACGGCGCGTACTTCCGGGTCCGCTGCCGCAGCGGCACGCTGCGCTGGACGCACACCCAGGCCGTCATCCGGCGGGACGCCGACGGCCGCCCGCACCGCATCCTGGGCATCGTCAGGGACGCCACCCGCGAGCTCGGCGACAGCCCGACGGCGCCGCGTGTACGGGCCGAGGAGGAGGCCGAGCGGCGCCGCACGACCAGCATCGTCCAGGGCGTCACGGCGGCCCTCGCGCACGCCCGCACGGTGCGGGACGTCATCGACGTACTCAAGGACACCCACGGACTCGCGCACCTGGGGGCGGCGAACCTGGTCATGGGCCTGGTCGAGGCCGGGCGGATCAGGCTCGTCGCCGAGGGGCCGACGGGCAGCTTCGTGCCGGGCACCCGCTTCACCCGGATCGACGAGGCGTACCCGATGAGTGAGGTCGTCCGCACCCTCGGGCCGCGCTACATCGAGACGGCCGACGACTTCGCGGAGTCCTACCCGCTCCTGTGGCCGCACATCGACGAGCTGGGCATCACCGCGGCCGCCTATCTGCCGCTGATCGCGCAGGGCCGCGTCATCGGCGTCCTCGGCCTGCTCTACCAGCACAAGACCGGCTTCACCACCGAGGAGCGCAACGTCCTGGTCGCCCTCAGCAGCAGCATCGCGCAGAGCCTGCAGCGCGCCATGTTCTACGAGCAGGAGAAGGACCTCGCCCAAGGGCTCCAGCAGGCCATGCTGCCGCGCACCATCCCCGGCGTGCCCGGCGCGGAGATCGCCGTGCGGTACCGCTCCGCGGCGCTCGGCAGGGACATCGGCGGCGACTGGTACGACGTGATCCCGCTGCCCGGCGGCCGGGTCGGCGCGGTCATCGGCGACGTCCAGGGCCACGACACGCACGCGGCCGCCGTCATGGGCCAGCTCCGCATCGTGCTGCGCGCCTACGCCGCCGAGGGGCACACGCCCGCCACCGTGATGGCCCGCGCCTCCGGCTTCCTGCACGAACTGGACACCGAGCGCTTCGCGACCTGCCTGTACGCGGAGACCGACCTGTCGACCGGCGTCGTGCAGTTCGTCAGGGCCGGGCACATCGACCCGCTCCTCCAGCTGACCGACGGCTCCTGCCGCAGGGTGCCCGTCGACGGCGGCCTGCCGCTCGGCCTCTCCGCCGAGTTCGGCCGGCTGGACTACCCCGTCACCACCCTCGAACTCGACCCGGGGCAGACCCTGTTGCTCTGCACCGACGGCCTCGTCGAGGAGCCGGGCACCGACCTCGACGACGGCATGCGGGCCCTCGCCGAACTCGCCGCCACCGGGCCGCGCGACCTGCAGCGGCTCGCCGACCGGCTCTGCGGCGCCGTCGACGACCGGGGCGGGGACGACGACGCCGCGCTGCTCCTGATGCGCCGCCGCCTGATCGACGCGCCCCAGTCCGGCGGCCGCCTCCAGCAGCACGTCGCGCCGAGCGACCCGGAGGCGCTCGCCGAGGCCCGGCACATGATCAGGGCCGCGGTGCGCGCCTGGGGCGCGGGCGAACGGGCCGACGAGATCGAGCTGGTCGCCGACGAGATGATCACCAACGCCCTGATGCACACCGACGGCTCCGCGATCGTGACCCTGCGGGTCCTGAGCGGCGTCGACCGGCGGCTGCGCGTGGACGTCGAGGACTCCTCCAGCGCGCTGCCCCGCCGCAGGGACGCGGGCGAGTCCGGCGTGTCGGGGCGCGGACTGCTCCTGGTGGACCGGCTCGCCGACGTCTGGGGCGTGGACGCGCGGGGCAGCGGCAAGTGCGTGTGGTGCGAGTTCGTCGTACCCGCGAGGAACGCGCGGGGCTGAGGGAGGACGATGCCGGAACTGCCCGAGGTCGAGGCGCTGAAGGACTTCCTGACGGAGCGTCTGGTCGGCCACGAGATCGTGCGGGTGCTGCCCGCCGCGGTGAGCGTCCTGAAGACGTACGATCCTCCGCTCGGCGCCCTGGAGGGCCGCACCGTCACGGCCGTGGCGCGGCACGGCAAGTTCCTGGACGTCGACGCCGACGGGCTCCACCTGGTCACCCACCTCGCCCGGGCGGGCTGGCTGCAGTGGAAGGACCGGCTCCCGGACGGCGCCCCACGGCTCGGCAGGGGCCCGCTCGCGCTGCGCGTCGCCCTGGAGACGGGGGAGGGCTTCGACCTCACCGAGGCGGGCACGCAGAAGCGCCTCGCCGTGTACGTCACCGAGAGCCCGCAGGAGATCGGGGGCATCGCCCGCCTCGGCCCCGATCCGCTGGCGCCCGGCTTCGACGAGGCGCGCCTCGCGGAGCTGCTTGCGGGCGAACGGCGCCAGATCAAGGGGGCGTTGCGCGACCAGAGCCTGATCGCGGGCATCGGGAACGCGTACAGCGACGAGATCCTGCACGTGGCCCGCATGTCCCCGTTCCGGCTCACGTCGAGTCTCACGAAGGAGGAAGTCCATGGGCTGCATGTGGCGCTGCTGGCTACGTTGAACGAGGCGGTGGAGCGCTCGCGCGGTGTCGCGGCGGGCCGTCTCAAGGCGGAGAAGAAGAGCGGCCTGCGCGTGCACGGCCGCACCGGTGAGCCGTGCCCGGTGTGCGGCGACACGATCAGGGAGGTGTCCTTCGCCGACTCCTCGCTCCAGTACTGCCCGACGTGCCAGACGGGCGGGAAGCCGCTCGCCGACCGCAGGATGTCGCGGCTGCTGAAGTAGGCGCGGTCGGAGCGGTGCACGTCATGGCGGCGTGGCGGTATGCGGAGCGGCGGACGGTCTACGGGCGCGGCAGTGTGAGCAGTCGCTCCCCGTCGGCCGTCCGCACCTCGTAGCGGTCGGTCGCCGCCGGGCGCAGCGCCGCGACGCCGTGGGTCTCCACGGTCCGCGGCGGGGCCCGCCACGTCGTGACGGTCCGCTCGGACCCGTCGGTGCCGACGGCGACCAGCTCGCAGACCCGCCCCTGGGCGGCCGGGTCCCGCACCGTCAGGCCGATCTCCGTTCCCCAGGCGCGGTCGCGGGCGGTCAGCGCGGCGAACGCCCCGCTGCGCGCGTCCCGCGCGCTGATCCGCACCGGCGCGGGATCCCGTGCCGTCACGACCGACACGGCGGGCGCCCCGACGGCCAGCGCGACAGCCGCGGCGACCGCGCGCAGCCATCGCCTGCGCCGCGCCCCGCACCGCCGCCGGGCCTCCCGCAGCAGGCGGTCCAGGAGGGCAGGGCCGGGCGCGGCGGCCAAAGACACGCGCCCGTACCGCGTCAACTGCCGTGCCGTCGCTTCCAGTTCGTCGAGGGCGAGCAGGCAGGCGGGGCATCCCGTGAGGTGGTCCTCGAACCGGAACGCGTCCGCGCTGTCGAGGACGCCGAGCGCGTAGGCGCCTGCGTCGCGGTGCCGCTCCTGGGACCTCATGGCGTTCCTTGTCGGTGAGGGTGTCGCTTGCCCACCGGTACGGAGCGGACGGCCGAATCGCTCAAGGTGCCGCGGCGTCGATCGGAACGGCCGGTCACGACAGCGGGACGGAGCGGCGGTCAGAACAGATGGATCGCCAGATGCCCGAGCGGCAGGCCGAGCCGCCACGCCGGCGTCCACACCTTCGGACCGTCCTCCTCGCCGGGCACGGGGCCGCCGCCGGGCACGGCGTCCAGGTCGGGAGCGAGCAGCTCGGTCTCCTCCAGCCAGCGCCAGGCGATGTCGGCGAGCTCCAGGTCGGGCGAGGGGGCGCCGGAGGCGACGGCGTCCTCCATGAGCAGCTCCATCCGCTCGCGGATCCAGTCCTGCCATGCCTGGTCGTGGGCCGTGAGCGACCTCCAGGTGTCCAGCTGGGAGATCACGCGGATTCCGGACAGCTCGCCCCTGCTGTCCGAGAGGAAGATCGTCAGGGCGAGGGCGTCGCGCCCCGCGCGGTACTCGAAGGACGTCGGCGGCATCAGGTCGCCGGTGCGCAGCAACTCGTCCGCGATGTACTCGGCGTACAACCACGCCATCGGTACGGTCAGTTCGCCGCCCTGGGGGCCGTTCGTGTTTCCTCTGCTCTCGTGCCGCATCCCGTTCCGCCTTCCTCAGGTCCGTGCGCGTCGCCGGCCTCTGGCCCCCCACTCCGGCACACGGATGAGGACAGCCGATTACCCAACGGGGGTGCTGAGCAAGGCGCTTTACGGAGCCTTGACCCGGCCCACGGTTTCACCGCAGGTCGGCGGGGGCGTGTTGTTCGCGTCACAGGGGCACTCCGTTTGACTCCGTTTCAGGGACTGCGGCGGCATTGGTCCTTGATTTGCCGTTAGATCCGCATGTGGATTCGTCTGGCCGAATATCGCCCCATCCATGGAGCCCGATCGATGACGCAGCGCGCACGGATCTCACGGCACACACGGACCACATCCACCCCAGGAAGCCCAGGTCGGACGGCACGTACGGCGGGCGCGGCGGCGGCCCTCCTGCTCGTCGGCCTCGCGGCGACGAGCGCCTGCACGGCCGCTCCGGAGGCGGCGCCGCCGCGGCAGCAGAAGGGGCCCGGGGGCGAGCCCGCCCCGCGCCACCCCGCCCCCGCCCACTCCCCGGCGGGGGGTGGCGCCGCCGAGAAGCGGGGCTTCACGCTCGCCGCGTCCGGTGACGTCCTGCCGCACTCCTCGATCATCCGCAGAGCCAACGCCGACGCGGGCGGCGACGGGTACGACTTCGCGCCGATGCTCGCGGGCGCGAAGCCGGTGATCTCCCAGGCGGATCTGGCGATCTGTCACATGGAGACGGTGTACGGCGCGGACGGCGACTACACCGGGTACCCCAGTTTCAAGTCCCCGCCCCAGGTGGCCCGCGCCCTCAGGGTCACGGGGTACGACTCGTGCTCCACCGCCTCCAACCACACCCTGGACGCCGGCGCGGCGGGCGTGCGCCGGACCCTGGACGCGCTGGACAAGGCGGGTGTCAAGCACGCGGGATCGGCGCGTTCGGCCAAGGAGGACAAGAGCCCGGCGTGGCTGCGGGCGGGCGGCGCGAAGGTGGCGCAGCTGGCGTACACCTACGGCACGAACGGCTATCCGCTGCCGAAGGGCAAGCCGTGGTCGGTCGACCTGATCGACCGCGGCAAGATCATCGCGGACGCCCGCGCGGCGCGGAGGGCGGGCGCGGACGTGGTGGTGGTGAGCCTGCACTGGGGCACGGAGTGGCAGGACACCCCGGACCGCCGGCAGCTGGGACTGGGCAAGCAGCTGACCTCGTCGCGCACGAACAACCACCCGGACATCGACCTGATCCTCGGCACCCACGCCCACGTCCCGCAGGCCTACGAGAAGGTGGGCGGCCGCTCCGGTACGTGGGTCGTCTACGGCATGGGCGACCAGATCGCCGGTGACATGATCAACCACGCGGGCGTCCACGACCCGCGCGGCAACCAGGGCACCATCGGCCGCTTCACCTTCGCCCCGCCCACCCGCCCCGGCGCCCGCTGGGAGGTGACGAAGGCGGAGTTCATCCCGATGTGGTTCAACACGGCCACGGGCCGCGTGGTCAACCTCAACAGGGCCCTGGACCACGGCGCGGACGTCGCTGACATCCGCGACCGCATCCGCAGGGTGGTGCTGAGCAGGGGAGCGGCGACAAGCGGCCTGAAGATGGCCAAGTAGCCACGGGCCCGCCCCACTTCCGGGACCGCACACCGACTCGACACCGCCTGGGCTCCGGCACGGGCCTGCGGCCCGGGGCCGCGCCGGAGGGCGGGTCATGCGCCGCCCCGGCTCCGGCGCGGGCCTGTGGCCCCGGGTGTGGGCCGTGCTTGCCTTCATGGGGCGTCCGCACCGGAGTGCGGCTCGGGCTGGCACCGGCCGTGCGACGCACCGGCCCGGCCCCGGCGCGGGCCTGCGCCGGAGGGCGGTCGTGGGCGCCTGTCGGCGTATGGCCCGCACCTGAGTGCGGGTCGGACGGCTCGCCCGGCGTCGGCCGGGCGGTGCCGCCTGCTTGGCTTCGGTGCGGGCCCCTGGCCCGGGAGCTGTGCCGGTGGCGGGCCGTGCTCGCGCGCCGTTCGGGCCGCTCGCGTATGTCGGCTGCCGAGCGGTCGGCCCCGGTCCGGAACCTCAGGCCCCGTCCGCGTCCACGATCCGCAGCAGCCAGCCCCGCCCCGGGGCCACGGGGACCGGCTCGGCCGGTGCGAAGGTTCGCTCGGGCTGGAAGCCGGGGATCGGGGGTGCGTAGGCCGCCACGGGGGTGCCGTTCGCCGTCAGGGTGACGTCCACCGGGGCGGGCGCCCAGGACGCCAGGGCCGTCGCCGTGCCGGAAGGGCCCTGCCACGTCGTCGCGAGGACGTCGGCATGGCCCGTCCGCACCGGTGGGTCCTGTGTCCACCAGCCCGTCATCTCCGCCTCCGGCAGGCCCAGTTGGTCGAAGGCCCGCCACAGCGGCCGTACGTCCGTCATCGGGGCCCGTGCCGTCATGCCGAACACCAGGCCGCGCCACGGGTTGCCGCCGCCCTCCAGCATCTCGCCCATCAGGCCGAAGGGGATGCCGGAGATCTCCACGAGCCAGTACGCCGGATCGGCCCCGGACCCGCGGCCCTCCCCGCCGTCTTCCCCGTCGTAGTCGAAGAGTTCGCCCAGCCAGAGGCGATCGACGTACGGCAGGAGCTCCGCGTACAGATTCGCGCTGGACGCGAAGCCGTCGGGTGCGCGGAACTGGTTGCACGAGTGAAGGTCGACCAGGGGCGCCGACGGCCCGGAGCGGGCCAGCGCCTTGCGGACCCGCTTCATCGTGGCCCTGTCGTACGCCACGTCGTCCAGGTAGAGCCCGTCCACGCCCACGACCCGCCGCAGCCGCTCGATGCCGCACACGTAGGAGTTGTGCCAGCGCGAGTCGCCGGACGTGACGACCGCGACGTCACCGACGTCCGGCGCCACCCACCCCGGGACGTAGCTGGCACCCATGTGCTCCTGGAGCCAGGCGTGCCCGCCTCCGGGCCCCGGCGCGAAGATCTCGTCGCCGAGCGCGGCGAGCACCGGCAACTCCGGTGTGTGGCGCGTCAGTTCGCGCACCGTGTCGTACACCTTCACGCGGACGCCGAGCCGATGCGCCTCCTGGGTGTAGGCCCGCAGCGTCTCCGCGGCGAGCAGCGGATCGTTGATGTACGGATTCGGTGGCGTCGCGTGGTGCAGGTTCACCACGTTCGCGCCGTACCCCGCGACCTCCTCGGGCGAGGCGTACGCGTGGAAGTACCGCTCGGTGAGCTGGCGCGCCGGATCCAGCGGCTTGAACGGCGTGAGCAGCAGCCGGAACTCGAAGCACCGGCTCTCGCCCGCCCGCAGCCGCAGCGGCCCGCTGTACGCGACGAGCGCACGCACCCCGCCGCCCGTCCGCAGTCGCACGCCGCCCTCCCCGTCGCCCGCCCAGGAGCGGGGCGTGACCAGCGGCTTCTCCCGGTAGTAGTTGGTGTTGAGCGGCCGGGAGTAGTGCTCGTCGCGCAGCGAGAGCTGGAGCCCCGCTGCGGGATCGCCGAGCCAGAAGGCGTCCTGGTTGAGGGTGGAGGTGTCCCACGTCCAGTCGTACGTCGCCGGGCACGCGCGCCCCGTGAGCCCGAGCCCCATCGCGTACCGCGCGACGTCCTCGCGCACCGGAACGTCGAGCGTGACATCGAGCTCGATGTCGGCGGTCGCCTCGACGGTGGCGCGCACGACGAGGAACCCGTCGGCCTCCAACTCGCCCTGGGTGGACAGGAGTACGTCCCGCCCGACGGCCCGCGTGGACCAGCGCACGCGTGCGGGGCCGGGCTGGTCGATGACGAGCGGCTCGTACTCCACGGGTCTGCCGATGCCCAACGCGCAGGGGGCGGCGAGGACGTCACGCTCAGGGCCGTCGGCGCGTGTCACGGACGGCGTGAAGCCGGAGACGATCCGGCGGGGGAGCCCGTCGGCGCCGATCTCGACGGTGCGGCCGAGAATCGCGAGCCGATGCCCGTCGACCATCACGGGAGTGAACGGCGGCACCGTCTCGTCGTCCTGCGCCAGCGTCGAGTCCAGCCAGCGGAGCCGCGCGAGCCGCGCCGGTTCGCCCGCCCCGTGCCCGGCGACGGCGGCCTCGCCGACCGTGAGCCGCAGCGGAAGCACCCGCTCGGGCACGCCCTCGGCACGGACGGCGATCTCGCCCTCGTACACCCCGGTCCCGGCCCGCTCGGAGACGTCGACGCCCAGCCAGAGGGCGGTGACCCCGCCCGCGGCGACGTCGACGCGGCGCTCGAAGGCATGGCCGCGCGCGTCGATCCCGCCGGTGCTGAGGCACCGTACGGGAAACGGCAGCCCCCGCACCTCGGCCCGCACGTCCGCGAGGTCGGCCAGCGCGTACACGCCGATCTGCACCGCGTAGAACTCGCCGCGGTCCGCCGTCCCCGCGAAGGGCGCCCCGGGGGTGGCGTGGGCCCAGCGCGCGGGCAGCCTCCCGTACCGCCCCAGCGGGTACGCCCTGTCCTCGCCGAAGAGCAGGAACTCCTCGCCCCGGTGGGCCTGTTGGAGCGCGGCGCACTCCTCGGCGGTCGCCGCGAAGCCCATCGGCGCGAACGAGTCGACCGCGCTCGCCGCCTCGTACCGGAACGCCTCGGCGCGGGGGAGGCGGGACCAGGCGTCGTCGCCCCGGTCGAGACCGCAGCGGTGCATCCAGCCGGGGTCCGCGGTCCTGGTCGGCGGGCGGTAGGCGGCCTGTGGGTAGTACGGCTTTCCGGTGTGCGCGTACGGCAGGTAGTGCACCGCGTACGCCCCCGGGCCCTCCGCCGGCTCGAAGGCGATGCGGCCGCGCTCGTCTCCCACCTCGACGGCCACCGTGTTGTGCACGCGCAGCCCGGACGGGGCGAGGACGATCACGTCCACGTCGCCCGTCACGGAGCGTACGCTCAAGTCCTGGCGGCGCCACGGCAGTTCGGCGGCGACGGCGGGGGCCGCGGCCGTGACGTCCACCAGCAGGCGATGATGTCCGTAGACGTCCTGGTCCCAGAGGCCGACGCCGCACTCCAGCTCGGGATGGCCGGCCTGCGGTTCTGTCCCACCCATCTGTGCTCCCCAAGGGCGCTGTTTATTAGGTAAGTTTCTCAATCGCTCCGGGTCACCCTGAGAGCAACCGATCTTGCTGTCAAGGGGGAGGGGCGGAGGGGCTCATGAAAGAACCCACTGGCGGACCCGCGAGCGGCGATCCTTCACTGCTGCGCCGGCTGAACGCGGCGGCGGCGCTGCGCGTCCTGCGCGAGCGCGACGAGACCACCGTGCCCGAGCTGGCCGCGCTGATCGGTGTCTCCAGGCCCACGGCCCAGGATCTGACCGCCCAACTCCTGCGCGAGGGGCGGCTGGTGGAGCTGGCCCCGGGCAGCGGCAGCGTCGGGCGGCCCGCCCGCAGGTTCCGCTTCCGCGCCGAGGCGGGCCACGTCATCGGCGTGGACATCGGTGCGCACAAGGTCCTGGTGCTCGCCGCCGACCTGCTCGGCAGGACGGTCGCCGCCCAGCGCGTCGCCGTCACCCCCGAACTCCCCGCGCGCGAACGGCTCGACGCCGTGCGCACCGCCATCGCGGGCTGCCTCGCCAAGCCGGAGGCGGCCGGTGTGCGCCCGCTCGCCACCGGGGTCGGCACCAGCGGCATGGTCGACACCGAGGGGCGTGTCGCGGTCAGCGACTCGCTGCCCGAGTGGACCGGTCTCGACCTCGCCCGCGAGCTCTCCGACGCCGCCCGCGGACAGGTCCTGGTCGGCAACGACATCCAGCTCGCCACCCTCGCCGAGTGCACCGGCGGGGTCAGTGTCGGCGTGCGCGACTGCGTCTACCTGTACGTCGGCAACCGCCTCGGCATCGGCCTGTGGCTCGGCGGTGAACTGCACCGCGGCCACCACTCGGCCGCCGGTGAGATGGTCGCCGGAGACGGCTGGGAGCGCTCCTACCAGCGGCTTCTCGACTGGTTCGCGGGGCACCAGGGAGCGGACCGGCCGACCAGGGAGAACGCGGCCCGAGCGGTGGTGACCGCCGCCGCGGCGGGCGACGGGGGCGCCGAGTACACCCTGCGCGCCTTCGCGGAGGCCCTCGCCGACAGCCTGGCCCGCCACGTCGCGGTCCTCGACCCGCAGTCGGTGGTGCTCGGCGGCGGCATCTCCCGGGCGGGCGCCCTGCTCAGCGAGCCGTTCGCCGAGCGGCTCGGCGCGCTCTGCCCGTATGCGCCGACGGTGCAAACATCGGCACTCGGCGAGGAATCCACCGCAATCGGGGCAGCCCGCCTCGCACTGGAACACATCGATCACGCCGCGCAGAAAAGTCCAACTCCTTAGGGGTGCGGGGTGGTTGACGGGCGGGAGCCGCACTTCCATGATGTGGCTCTCTTTCGGCAAGTTGGCTTCTTAATTGGCCGGCTGCCGGTGTCCCCATTCCGTCGTGCCGCCAGGCCAGGGAGTACGTGTGACATCCCAAGGAACGCTGCGCAGGACCAAGGCCGCGTCGCCACCGACCGCGTCCGCAAAGAAGCCGCAGGGCCCGCCGCGCCTTCGCCGAGTCCCGCTCCGCGTCCGATGGCGCGACAACTGGGTGATGCTCGCGCTCATGGCCCCGGGTGTGCTGTTCTTCGTCGGCTTCTTCTACGTGCCGATGCTGGGCAACGTCATCGCCTTCCAGGATTACCAGCCCTTCATCGGCTTCAAGGACAGCCCGCTGGTCGGCCTCGCCAACTTCCGGGAGCTGTTCGCCGATCCGGCGTTCTGGGAGTCGGTGCGCAACACGCTGGCCTTCGCCGCGCTCCAGCTGATCTTCTTCTTCCCGGCCCCGCTGGCCCTCGCGCTGCTGATCAACAGTCTGGTCAGCCCGCGCGTCAAGAAGTTCGTGCAGAGCATCGTGTATCTGCCGCACTTCATCTCGTGGGTTCTGGTGGTCGCGCTCTTCCAGCAAGTCCTGGGCGGCGCGGGCCTGTTCAGCAACTACCTGCGCGACCACGGCATGTCGCCGCTCGACGTGATGAGCGACCCCAGCACCTTCCCGCTGCTCATCACGGGACAGGTGATCTGGAAGGACATCGGCTGGGGAATGATCATTTACCTGGCGGCCCTCGCCAACGTCGACCAGAGCCTGTACGAGTCGGCGGCCGTCGACGGCGCAGGGCGGTGGCGCCGCATGTGGCACGTCACCCTCCCCGCGGTCCGCGGCGTCACGATCATGCTGCTCGTGCTCCGCCTCGGCGACGTGCTCTCCGTCGGCTTCGAACAGTTCCTGCTCCAGCGCGACGCGGTCGGCGCACGCGCGGCGGAAGTCCTGGACACCTACATCTACTACCACGGCGTCGTCTACGGCGACTGGGGCGTCGGCGCCGCGGCAGGACTGGTCAAGGGAGTCATCGGGGCCCTGATGATCTGGGGCGCCAACAAGGTCGCCCACGCCTTCGGAGAGCGCGGGGTGTACAGCAAATGAGCAGCTTCGGATCTCCCCTGCGTGCCAAGGCCGACCGGCAGCGCACCCGCGAGGAGCGGCCCGTCTGGGAGGAGCCCCCGACGAAGATCGGCTCCACCGCCAAGGCCGTCGTCATCACCGTCATCTGCGCCGTGATGATCCTGCCCTTCCTCACGGTCCTCTCCACCAGCCTCGCGTCCCGCAAGGAGATCACCGAGTCCGGCGGCTTCGTGCTCCTGCCCACGGACCCGACCCTGGAGGCGTACCGCACGATCCTGTCCGGCGGCATCGTCTCCCGCGCCGTGATCGTGAGCGTCCTGATCACCGCCGTCGGCACGGCGCTCTCGCTCCTGACGACGATCGCCCTCGCGTACGCCCTGAGCAAGCGCGGCGTCCCCGGCAGCAAACCGGTCCTCCTGATGGTCCTGTTCACGCTGCTGTTCGCGCCGGGCATGGTCCCGATGTACGTGGTCGTCAAGGAGCTCGGACTCCTGGACTCCTACTGGTCGTTGATCCTGCCCGTCCTGATCAACGCGTTCAATCTCGTCGTCCTGCGGGCGTTCTTCATGAACATCCCCGACGAGCTCTACCAGGCGGCCCGCATCGACGGCGCGGGCGACTGGCGCATCCTGACCCGCATCGTGCTTCCGCTGTCCAAGGGCGTCGTCGCCGTCGTCGGCCTCTTCTACGCGGTGACGTACTGGAACGCCTTCTTCAACGCGATGCTCTACCTCAACGACTCCGGCAAGTGGCCCATCCAGCTGGTCCTGCGCACCTATGTCGTACAGAACAAGTCGATGACGGCCGACCAGCTCGGCATCGCCAACATGCCGCCGCAGCAGTCCCTCTCCATGGCCGTCGTCATGCTCGCGCTGCTCCCGATCCTGGCGCTCTTCCCCTTCCTGCAGAAGTACTTCACCAAGGGCGTGCTGACCGGAGCCATCAAGGGCTGACCCCGCTCCCCCCCGACCCCACCCGCGTCACCCCTCGCCCCCACCCGCGTCTCATCCCGACCTCACCCGCGGAGATTCCCCATGCCTGGCATGTCCCGACGCACCTTCCTCAGCCTCTCCACCGCCGTCGCGGCGGGCGCGGCCGCCACCTCCCTGACGGGCTGCGGCTCGGCCGCGAAGAAGACCGGCGAAGCGGCCTCGTCGAAGGTGAGGCTCCCTTCGTACGTCCCCTTCACCAAGGTCGAGCCGGACCTCGCGCCGAACTCCAAGGGCCTGTCGGCCGGCTTCCTCTCCTACCCGAAGGAGCTGGTGCGCAGCGTCGCGAAGACCCCGGGCGACGGCTCGAAGATCACCATGCTCACGGAGATCTGGACCCAGCCGCCGACCCCCAAGGACTCCAACGCGTACTGGGAGAAGCTCGACAAGGAACTCGGCGTCGAGCTGACCGCGATCCTCGGCACCGACCCCGGCTACGAGGAGAAGTTCTCCGCGACGGTCGCGGGCGGCGACCTGCCCGACCTGCTGTGGATACCGCCCAACCAGGGCATCCAGCACATCGCCGAACTCCTTGAGGCCAAGTGCGCGGACATCACCGAGTACGTGTCGGGCGACGCGGTGAAGACGTACCCGAACCTCGCCGCGATGACCCCGGCGCACTGGAAGACCGCGGTCGTCAACGGCAGGATCTGGGGCGCGCCCGTCCCGTACCCGTCGTTCGGCCAGGTCTACGGCGGCAACCCGAACGTCTGGGAGAAGGCGGACGGCCTCCAGGCATCGGGCCCCGAGGAGTTCCTCGCCAAGTGCAAGGAGGTCACCGGCGGCAAGACCTGGGCCCTGGAGCCGATCTACGTCAACGCGGCCAGCGTGATGAGCCAGTGCTTCGGCGCCCCCAACAAGTGGCGCCAGAACAAGGACGGTTCGCTGACCTGGTTCCAGGACACCGACGAGTACGAGGAGGCCCTGAACTTCGTCCTGAAGCTGAAGAAGGCGGGCGTCTTCTACCCGGGCAACCCGAAGATGGCCGACGCGTACATCAAGATGGCGCAGGGCGCGATCGGCGCCTGCGTCTTCGCGAACCCCTTCAACGCCCGCAAGGACACCCGCGTCCAGGATCCGGGCCTTGCCGCCGAGATCCTGATCCCCTTCGCGGCGGGCGGCAGCAAGCCCCGCCACCACTACCACCTGGGCACCATCGGCTACACCGCGATCAAGAAGGGCGACGAGAAGCGGGTGCGGATGCTGCTGCGCGTCCTCGACTACCTGGCGGCGCCGTTCGGCAGCAAGGAGCGCGAGTTCCTCGAATACGGCACCGAGGGCGAGGACTTCACGTACGACAAGAACGGCTTCCCCACCCGCACCAAGCAGGGCAAGCAGCAGGTCGAGGGCCTCTACAGCGGCCTGATGACCTCGACGACCTCGCCCTTCGCGATCATCGCGTCCAGCTTCCCCGGCACCGAACGCGTCCAGGACGTCAAGGACGTCTACGCGGCCGAGCAGAAGCTCCTTCGGACGGCCATCCGCAACCCCACGGTCGGTCACTACTCGGACGCGTACACCCAGCACTACGGGCGCATGTCCACCGAGGCGACCGACCTGGTCAACGACATCGTCAGCGGGCGCAGGAAGCTGAGCGAGTGGAAGCCGTTCTGGGCGGAGTGGAAGAACAAGGGACTGGAGCAGATGGCCCGCGAGTTCCAGAAGTCGATCGAGCGGAGCGCCTGACGCCTACGGGGCCTTGTCGCCCGGCTCCGCCGGGACCGCCTCGGCCTTCGCCAGCTCCGACTTGCGGTACGAGTAGCCGAAGTACACCAGGAGACCGACAGCGAACCAGACGGCGAACCGCACCCAGGTCTGCCACTGCAGGAACGTGATCAGCCAGAGGGAGAAGACGACCCCGAGCGCCGGGACCACCGGCATTCCGGGACAGCGGAAGGTGCGCGGCAGGTCGGGCTGCTTGTAGCGCAGCACGATCACCGCGACGCACACCACGACGAACGCCAACAGGATCCCGATGTTGGTGAGTTCGGCCGCCTCGCCGATCGGCAGGAACCCGGCGATGGCGGCCGACGCGAACCCGACGATCCACGTGACGCGCGTCGGCACGTGCCGCGTCTCGTGGGTCTTGGCGAACCACTTGGGAAGGAGCCCGTCGCGCGACATGGAGAACCACACACGTGTGACGCCCAGCATGAAGGTGAACATCACGGTGAGGATGCCGATGATGGCGCCGACGGCGATGACGTCGGCGAGCCCGCCGAGCCCCACGGACTTGAACGCGCTGGAGAACCCGCTCTCCGGGTCGATGTCCGTGTAGCTCTGCATGCCGGTGAGCACCAGGCAGGCGAGCACGTACAGGACCATCGAGATGGCCAGGGAGTAGAGGATCGCCTTCGGCATGTGGCGCTGGGCGTCCTTGGACTCCTCGGCGGCGGTGCTCATCGCGTCGTACCCGAACACCGCGAAGAAGACGGTCGCCGCACCCGTGAACGCGCCGCTGACCCCGAAGGGGAAGAAGGGCTCGTAATTGCCGGTGTTGATGTGGAAGAACCCGACGCCGATCACCACGAGGACGACGAGCACCTTCAGGACCACGACGACCATCTCGAAGCGCGCCGCGTTCTTGATGCCGAGCGTGAGCAGGTACGCGATGAGCAGGCACAGGAGCGCCGCGAAGAGGTCGACCTTGTGCCCGTCGCCCGTGCCGGGCGCGCCCAGCATCCACGTGGGCAGCTCGGCGCCCATGTCGCCGAGGAGAAAGTTGAAGTAGCCGGAGATCCCGATGGCGACCACCGCCACGATCGCCGTGTACTCCAGGAGCAGGTCCCAGCCGATGAACCAGCCCGCGAGCTCACCGAGCACCACATAGCCGTAGGTGTACGCCGATCCGGCCTTCGGGATGAGGCCCGCGAACTCGGCGTACGAGAACGCCGCCGCGGCGCTCGCGACGCCCGCGACCAGGAACGAGATCAGGACCGCGGGCCCCGCCTTCTCGTTGGCGACGGTGCCCGCGAGCGTGAAGATGCCGGCGCCGATGATGCCGCCGACGCCGATCGCGGTGAGCTGCCAGAGCCCGAGCGAGCGGGCGAGTCCGCCGCCCGCCTCGGACTCCTCGATGCGTTCGATGGGCTTGCGGCGCAGTACGCCGTGCCCCTTCTGGAGTCCCGCCATGAGGTCCACCTCTTCGCTGACGGCCGTCGGCTGATGGCGGATCATGATGGCCCAGCCGTGCCCGCGACGGAAGACGCCACACCCCGGGGTCCTCAGATCACGGGACCACGGTGACCGGCCAGCGGCCCGCCTTCACCAGGCGCACGGCGACCGAACCGACGATGCGGTGGCCCGCCTGCTCGGAGGCGCCGACGACCACGGCGTCGGCCTTCAGTTCGTCGGCGGCGGAGACCAGGCCGTTGTAGGGGTCGCCGCGGAACGTGTGGAACTCCCAGCGGACGTCGAATATGTCCTTCACCCGCTCGGCCGCGTCCCTGATCTCCGCGATCAGGCCCTCGGCGATCTCGTCGGTGGTCTCGGCGACGGGGGCGCCGAGCGCCGCGCCCGCCGCCATCACCGGCTGGATGTACACCACGGCGAGCAGGGCCCGCTGCCGCCGGGCCAGGCCTCCGGCATATGCCGCGGCCCGCAACGAGGAATCGGAACCGTCGACTCCGACCACGATCACCTTGGGCCCGTCGGTGCCGCGTTCGAACTGCTGGGACTGGTCTTCACTCACGCCGAGAGGTTAACGGAGCGGAGTGCTCCGGCGGCAGCCGCCCGCACCGGCTCGACGAGCGGGGCGGCCGAGCTGTTCCTAGAGTCGTGCCATGACGGTCAGCACGGAGAAGCCCGAGGCCGACGGACCGGAGCCCGGGGCCGACGGGCAGGAGCCAGGGGCCGGCGGACAGATACGCCCGCGCGGCGGATTCCTGTCCCGCGTCCCGGAGGTGTTCGCCGCCTTCTTCGGCACCCTCGGCATCTTCTGCGCGGTCCTCTCGGTCATCCCCCCGCTGCGCCGCCTCCTGCGCCCCGTCATCGACGTCCTCGACCTCGTCACGGTCCCGGTCAGCGTCAACCTCGCGTACGCGGTCTTCCTCTTCCTGCTCGCCGCCGCGACCGCGGCCCGCAAGAAGGTCGCCTGGTGGCTCGTCGTCATCTATCTGGGCCTGCTCCTCGCCTTCGACGTGCTCGGCGCCGCCCTCGGCTTCTGGGCGGAGTCGCTGCCGTCCTTCGTCGTCTGCGGCGTGGCCTTCGTCCTGCTGATCCTGGCCCGCAAGGAGTTCTCCGCCGACTCGCGCCGCGGCGCCGTCTGGCGGGCCATCGCGGTCCTCGCCGCGGGCCTCGGCATCGCGATCCTGCTCGGCTGGGGCCTGGTCGAGCTCTTCCCCGGCACACTGCCGCGCGGCGAGCGCCTGCTGTGGGCCGCCAACCGCGTCTGCGGCGGGCTCATCCACGGCCGCGACTACTTCGACGGCTCCCCGCCGCGGCAGCTCTACTTCTGGCTCGGCCTGTTCGGCGCGCTCGCCCTCCTGAACGCCGCCGCCACGCTCTTCCGCTCCCAGCGCATGGAGGCGGCCCTGCACGGCGACGAGGAGCCCCGCATCCGCGCGCTCCTCAAGGCGTACGGGGACCAGGACTCCCTCGGCTACTTCGCCACCCGGCGCGACAAGGCCGTCGTCTTCTCGCCCAGCGGCAAGGCGGCCGTCACCTACCGCGTCGAGGCCGGCGTCTGCCTGGCCAGCGGCGACCCCGTCGGCGACCGCGAGGCCTGGCCGCACGCCATCGGCGCCTGGCTGGACGTGGCCCGGCGGTACGCCTGGCAGCCCGCGGTGATGGGCGCCTCCGAGGACGGTGCCACCGCGTACGCCCGCTCGGGGCTCGGCGCGCTGCAGCTCGGCGACGAGGCGATCCTGCACGTCGCCGACTTCGACCTGGACGGCCGCGACATGCGGGTGACCCGACAGGCCGTGAACCGTGTGGCCCGCACCGGCGCCACCGCCCGGATCCGCCGCCACTCCACGCTCACCGACGAGGAGATGGAGGAGATCATCGACAAGGCGGACGCCTGGCGGGACACCGAGACCGAGCGCGGCTTCTCCATGGCTCTGGACCGCCTCGGCGACCCCGAGGACGGCGAGTGCCTCCTGGTCGAGGCCCTGGACGCCGACGGCAGGCTCCTCGCGCTGCTCTCCCTGGTGCCCTGGGGCAGGGACGGCATCTCCCTGGACCTGATGCGCCGCGACCGCACCGCGCCGAACGGCGTCATGGAGTTCATGGTCGCCGAACTGTGCGTCGCGGCACCGAAGTTCGGGGTGCGCCGCGTCTCCCTCAACTTCGCCGTCTTCCGCTCGGTCTTCGAGGAGGGCGGCAGGATCGGCGCGGGGCCCGTCCTGCGGCTGTGGCGCAAGCTGCTCCTCTTCTTCTCCAAGTGGTGGCAGCTCGAAGCGCTCTACCGCTCCAACGCCAAGTACCACCCCGAGTGGTACCCGCGCTTCATCTGCTACGGCGACAGCGGCGCCCTCGCCCGCATCAGCCTGGCCTCCGGCATCGCCGAGGGCTTCGTGTCCGTGCCCTCGCTGCGCAAGCTCTGGGGCAAGGGCCACAAGCCCCGCGGCGTCACCCAGCCCGCGACCACCGAGGGGCTCCCGTCCATCGCCGCGCTCGGCCTCGCCGGGCCGGACGACGCGGCCGGCGCCGACCCCGCCTCGAAGCTCCCGGAACAGATCCGCATCCGGCACCGCAAACTCGACCGGCTGCGGGCCGAGGGCGTCGACCCCTACCCGGTGGGCCTGGCCCCGCGCACTCACCAACTCGCCTCCGTTCAGGGCGACATGACGGGGCAGCAGGTCACGGTCGCGGGCCGCGTCATGCTCGTACGCGACTTCGGCGGCGTCGTCTTCGCCGTCCTGCGCGACTGGTCGGGCGACCGCCAGCTCGCGCTCACCCGCGACATCTCGGGCCCCGACGTCCTCGACCGCTTCACCGCGGGCACCGACATCGGCGACCACATCACGGCCACCGGCACGGTCGGCACCAGCGACAAGGGCGAGCTGACCGTCTTCGTCACCGACTGGCGGCTCACCGGCAAGTGCCTGCGCCCCCTGCCCGACAAGCGGCGCGGCCTGACCGACCCCGAGGCCAAGGTCCGCCGCCGCTATCTCGACCTGGTCGCGAGCCCCGACGCCCGCGACGTGGTGCGGGCCCGCTCCACCGCCGTGCAGGCCCTGCGCCAGGGCCTCCTGGACCGCGGCTACCTGGAGGTCGAGACGCCGATGCTCCAGCAGATCCACGGCGGCGCCAACGCCCGCCCCTTCACCACCCACATCAACGCCTACGACCTCGACCTGTATCTGCGCATCGCCCCCGAGCTGTACCTCAAGCGGCTCTGCGTCGGCGGCATGGAGAAGGTCTTCGAGATGGGCCGCACCTTCCGCAACGAAGGTGTGAGCTACAAGCACAACCCCGAGTTCACGATGCTGGAGGCGTACCAGGCCTTCGCCGACTACGACGTGATGCTCGACCTCACCCGCGAACTCGTCCAGGGCGCGGCCGTCGCGGCCTTCGGCAGGGCGGTGGCGCACAAGGACGGCGTCGAGCACGACATCTCCGGGCCCTGGCCGGTCAAGACCGTGTACGGAGCGATCTCCGAGGCCCTCGGTGACGAGGTCGACGCGGACACCCCGCTGGCCGCCCTGCACCGGCTGTGCGACCGGGCCGCCGTCCCGTACACGAGCGACGACGGACGCGGCGACGTCGTCCTGGAGATGTACGAGCGGCTCGTCGAGGAGAAGACGGAGCTGCCCACCTTTTACAAGGACTTCCCGACCGACGTCTCCCCGCTCACCCGCCAGCACCGCACCGACCCGCGCCTCGCCGAGCGCTGGGACCTCGTCGCCTTCGGCACCGAACTGGGCACCGCCTACTCGGAGTTGACCGATCCGGTCGAGCAGCGCCGCCGCCTCACCGCCCAGTCGCTGCTGGCCGCCGGGGGAGACCCCGAGGCCATGGAGCTCGACGAGGACTTCCTCGACGCCCTGGAGTACGCGATGCCGCCCACCGGCGGCCTCGGCATCGGCGTCGACCGGCTCGTCATGTTCCTCACCGGCCTGACCATCAGGGAGACCCTGCCCTTCCCGCTCGTACGCCGGGTCTGAGGCACCTCCGGGCAGGCCCGGGGCCGGTCCGGGGCACGTCTGATCGGGTGCTTTCGGGGGCTGCCCCGGTGTTGGTGTGCCACGCGGGCCTTCGGCCATGCGACGGATTAGTCATGAAAGACGATCAGCTGACCCCAGGGCGTCGGGTCCTGCTCCGCGCCGCCGCGGTCCTCGGCCTGACCGCGACCGCCGGATGCGTGGGCACGGAGAGCCCGTCCTCTCCGGGGCCCACCGCCACCGGCGGCGCGCCCGCCGCGGGCCCGCAGGCCGCCCGCGCGCTCAAGCCCTCCGCGTACCGCCTCCAGCCCATGGCCGGACACGGCCCGCAGCGCGCGGCGCGGGCCCTGCCCCGGGTGCGCAAGGCGCCGATCCTGCGCATGCCGGGGCGCGAGCGCTCGATGGTGCTGACCTTCGACGACGGACCCGACCCCCGCTACACCCCGCACATCCTGCGCACGCTGCGCAGGCACGACGTCCGCGCGATGTTCTTCGTCTGCGGCGAGATGGCCGTCGACAACAAGGACCTGCTGCGCGAGATGGCCGACGACGGGCACCTGATCGGCAATCACACCTGGAGCCATCCGCTGCTGCCGCGGCTGAGCCGCACCTCGATGCGGGACCAGATGGAGCGCACCTGCGACGTCATCGAGGACACGACCGGCGAACCCCCCGCGTGGTTCCGTGCCCCCTACGGCGCGTGGAACCGCAACGCCTTCCAGCTGGGCGCCGAGCTCGGGATGGAGCCGCTGGCCTGGACCGTCGACACCCTCGACTGGACCGAGCCCGGGTCGGCGACCATCGTGCGGCGCGTGCGCGCGGGCGCCGGGCCGGGCGTCGTGGTGCTCTCGCACGACGCGGGCGGCGACCGCTCGGGCAGCGTCGCCGCCCTGCGTTCCTATCTGCCGGAACTCCTCGACTCCGGCTATCGCATCACCCTGCCGAGCCGCTTCATGTCCTGAACCCTTTCGCCCGCCGGGTCGGTGTGCCGAGCGCGTTCGGTTTCTTCGGCTTGCTCAGCGCACGGCGACCAGGCGGGCGAACACCACCACGTTCCCGTCGTATCCGGACTGCTTGGAGAATCCGCCGCCGCAGGTGATGACCCGCAATTCGGGCCCGCCCGCGCTTCCGTACACGCGCTTTCCGGGGAAGTTCTCCTTCTCGAACACCTCGATGCCGTAGATCTCGAAAATCGCCGTCTTCTTGTCCTTGCGCGCGACCTCGACGCGATTTCCCTTCTTCAGGGAACCGAGGCCGTAGAAGACGGCGGGGCCCTGCTGATTGTCCACGTGGCCGACCACCACGGCCGTGCCCTTCTCGCCGGGGGAGACGGCGCCGGTGAACCAGCCCGCGAGATTCGGGTCCTCGGGCGGCGGCGCGTCCACCCAGCCCTCGGCGTCCAGGCCCACCGGCATGATCGGGGCGTCCACCTGGATGCCCTTGATGCGGACGCGCTCGGCGGGCGAGAACGCCAGGGGCGCGGGGGCGCCGCGGCCCGCGTCGGGCGCACGGTCCGCGGCCGCCGCGGACGCGGGCTGCGGCGGGCCGACGTCGAACTCCCCCGAACCGTTGCGGATCAGCGCGAGGCCGGTGAGCAGGACGAGTGCCATCACTCCCCACGGGGCGCGCTTCCTCTGCTTTTCGTCCTCCTGGAAATCCTGGAACTCGAACTCGTCGGCCGGATGGGACGAAGGCATTCTCTATCCCCTCTCAACGCGGCATTCCCGCCGCGTCCGTTGCGCGTACGAAAACGCTAAGCGCGGTGCGCGCGGCGTGCGAAAGGGCGGGAGCGAACGGGTGGCGTCCCGGCTCCGGTGCGCCATCCGAGTCGCCCCCGGCGGGAAATTTCTGACGGTCCGTGACCTGCGGCAATGGGGCCTCGCGCACACCCCCCTCGGCGTGTCGTCTCACCAGGACGGCCGATCCCCGAAATGCGGCTCCGCACACGGCGTCTGAGGGTCAGTCCGGGAGGCGCTCTCGCCGATCGACCGGGGACGGTATCCCCGGGGCGCCTTCCGCGGAGGATTGCCATGCGTACTTCTCGTATGCGGACCACCCGTGCCCTCGCGGTCGCCGCCGCGGCCGTCGGCGCCGTCGGGCTCGCCGCCCCGGCCGCGTCCGCGTGGGCCGACCCGACCAACATCGTGGCCATGCCCGGCGTGATCCCCAAGGGCGGACATCTGACGGTCACGGTCGACGGCACGTCCTGCCAGACGCCCGACAGCAAGATCACGTCGCCCGCCTTCCCCGACGCGCGGCTGCACAAGATCGACGGAGGCAGCACGTCGAGCGCGACGGCGGTCGTCCACACGAACGCCATGCCGGGCGCGTACGACATCACGGCGCACTGCGGCGGCAAGACGCTCACCCGCCCGGCCGCCTTCACGGTCATCCACGGCGGTGTCCGCGGTGGCGTCGGCGGCAGCTCGACCGCCGGGGCGACCAGCACCGACATGGCGATCGGCGGTGCCCTGGTGACCGCAGCCGTCGTCGGCGGCGGAGTGTTCTGGATGCGCCGCCGGTCCGAGAACAGGGCCTGACCCCTCGGCCGGGCACGGCGCGCCCCCTTCCGTGCCGCGCCCGGAGCCGCCTTCTCGCACGGCACGTGCCCCTTCTCGTACGGCACGTGCCAGCTACGGCACGTGACAGCGCTTCGCCCCCGGGACCTGGAGACGTCCCGGGGGCGAAGCGCCGTTGAGGCGGGTCAGGAGTTGTCCTCGCCGGTGCGCCGGCGCGTCTTGTGGTACGCGACACCGATGGTGCCCAGGATCAGCGCGCTGCCCAGCGCGATCTCGTGCAGGTCGAGTCCGCCGAGGCTGCCGCCGACGCCCGCTTTCACGCCCTTGTGGACGGTGTGGCTGTCCGGGCGTCCCGTGGCGATGGTGAGGTCGGTCTTGTCGCTGCCGGGGTTGCTGCCGGTGCAGGTGAACGTCACCTCGTACATCGCGCCCGGTTTCGCGTCCCAGAACACCTGCGCGGTGGCGGACTTCTGCCCCTTGGGGATGGTGGTGTCGTCGAAGACACCGGAGGTGACCTTGGTGTCGCCGTCGCAGCCGTCGACGTTGAGGGTGACCGTGCCGCCCGCGGCGATGGTCGTGGGGGAGACGCTGAAGCCGAACGCGGTGACGTTCTCCTCGCCCGCGACGGCCGCCGAAGCGGTCGGGGCCGTGAGGGTCAGGGCGGTGGCGGTGAGCAGAGCGGCCGAGGCGACGCGTATCGCGCGCATGGTGAATCCTCCGGGTCCCCGAGGAGCAACTGCGGACCTTCTTCCGCTGACGCCTGAAATGCACCTCGATGCCCGAAACGCTAGGTAGGGATCCATCCGGTCGCGATCGGTGTCGCGCGAACGGGGCATGCGTGTGGGCCGGACAGGGGAACGACGCGGCGCGCCGCCCCCGTCGGCACCCGATGGTGTGTCAGGAGTCCCGGCGCAGGGAGAGCCCCCGCTGCTCCAGCGTCTCCGACAGGATCCGCACGGCCTTCGGGCCCACCCCGTGCAGCGCGAGGAGTTCGGCCTCCGTGTGCCGCGCCACCTGTTCGAGCGTCGTCAGGCCGGCGCCGAACAGCGCCCGGGCGGCGGGTCGGCCGATGCCCGAGGGAAGGTCTCCGCCCGGGGCGTCGGCCGCCGATTCCGCGGCGGCGAGCGACGCGGCGAGCCGCTTCGGGGCGCGGCCGAACCACGAGGCGCGGACCAGTGCGTTGAGGTCCTTGCCGTTGATGTCGGCCAGCGGGGCGCGGAAGCCGATCGATGTGCCGTTGCGCGTCAGGCGCTCACCGCTCGGGTGCGCGGCGAGGGCGGCCTCCGTGTCGTCGGGCGGCAGATGGAGCTGGACCTGGCCGTCCTTGGTCACGGAGGCGAAGCCCTTGCCTCGTACGGTGAAGGCGACCATGCCGAAGTGGGTGCCCTCCTCGACCTCCGGGAGGGCGAGCGCGGCCTTGCGGAGCTGGGTCACGGTGGTCATGCCTCAGGATGTCAGACCGATGTGCGACGCGAGCCACGGCAGCTGCTTCTCCAGACCGGGGCGCCACACCTGCCAGCTGTGGCCGCCGGGCAACTCGACGAGCTGCACCGACATGCCGGCCTTCTTCGCCGCGGCGTACACCTTGAGTGCCTGCGGGCGGTACGTCGAGTCGTCCGTGCCCGCGACGAACGTGCCCGCGGTGTCGGGGAACTTCTTCCGTGCCATCACGTCCATCGGATTGACCTTCTTGAACGCCGCCTCGTCCCCGCCGAAGGCCGCGTCCACGGTCTTCTTCCGGCTGCCGAGCGTCGGCTCGTCCTGGCCCGAGATGTCGAGGAAGGTGCCGTACCGCTGGGGCGCGTTGACCGCCGTCTGCAGGGCGCAGGTCCCGCCGTTGGAGAGCCCCGAGACCGCCCAGTGCCCGCGGTCCGTGGCCGTCTGCAGGTGCGAGGCGGCCCAGGCGGGCACGTCGTCGGCGAGGTACGTCTGGACCTTGCCGAGCCTGGAGTCCATGCACAGCGGGTTGTCGAAGGGGGAGCCCAGCGGGTCGACCACCAGGACGATCGGTGCGAGTCCCGCGTGCCCGGCGGCGAACTCGTCCATCATGTCCGGCAGTTGACCCGAGGTGATCCAGTCCTGCGGGGACCCCGGCTGGCCCGCCATCAGGACCAGGACCGGCAGGAGGGGGCGGGGCGTCGCGCGGTAGGCCGGGGGCAGGTAGACGTACGCGTCGCGGGCCTTGAAGCCCGACTTCGTGCCGGGGATCGAGGCGGTCGACACGGTGCCCTGGGCGGGCAGTCCGGCCGGGGCCTTCCAGACCTCGGAGAGCGCCTTGCCCTTCGGTACGTCGAGTGTGGGCTCCTTCTTCCCCGTGGCGTCCTCGAGGCTCACGGTGCCCTGGGGGCCGAGCATGGTCCGCAGGGTCGGGTAGTTGTCGTAGTGGATGTTGACCTCGGACAGGCCGAGCACGACGACGAGCCCACCGGCCAGCAGGGCGCCCGCGCGGCCGCGCCAGCGCAGCGTGGGTATCCGGCAGAGCGCCAGGCACACCCCGAGGAGCGCGACGCCGATCCACAGCACCACATCGCTCGGGAGCTTGTCAGGGAAGGGCTGCCACCAGTCGTCGACGGTGAGCTTGACCAGGAACGTCAGCAGGAGGGCCGCGACCACGGCGATCGGGAGCAGCCGGGTCCACCAGCGGCGGTCGCGCGAGAAGAGGAGGACGGCGAGCGCCGCCGCGCCGAGGATCCGTACGACGAGGGGCACCGCCCCGTCGACCAGCGACCAGTCCAGCGGCCCGGCGGCCATCGGCACCCGCTCCACGCGCGTCCCCGTTCCGTTCGGTTGCCGGCCCCCAGGGAGGTAGGTGAGCGGACCGCTCTACCTTGAGCTACAGCCCCGCGCAGTGGAGCTGGGTGGACTTGAACGCACCATCTGTCCGCTCACAAAAAACGATAGCAATCGGGGGAAAGCTCGCAAATCGTGCGGTGGGACGGGCTGGGGCTACGCGCCTGTGTCCCCTATGCGCCCGTCCACACATGCGCGTCGCCGCGCCATTCGACGAGGTGCGGGTCGTCGAGGGCCATGTCGGCGTCGCCGAGCCCCGCGCGCCGCAGGAACTCCATCAGGTCCCGGTCGCTGCGGGCGACGCCGACGTCCTGTCCGCGCACGGTGACCCGCCGTCCGCCGTCGGCGGCGGGCGGGTGGACGACGATGGGTGACTGCCAGGCCATGGCACCAGAGTGCGCCGTGCGGGGGCGCGGCGCAGCGCGGTTCACGGCCAATACGGGCGCACCCTGCCCCGAGATCCCTGCCGTAGTGTGGGGCGACCACACGGAGAATCGCACGGGGGAATGGTTGTGGAACAGGCATCCCGGGCCGCCGGCGCGGCCGTCCCGAAGGTCGTGGTGGTGGTTCCCACGTACAACGAACGGGAGAACCTGCCCCTCCTCGTCGACCTGCTCATGGACCTCGGTCTGCCGGGGCTGCACGTCCTCGTCGTCGACGACGGCTCGCCCGACGGCACCGGCGCCGTCGCGGACGGGATCGCGGCGGAGTCGGCGGGGGCCGTGGGCGTGCTGCATCGCACCGAGAAGGACGGCCTCGGACGTGCGTACGTAGCCGGGATGACCCGCGCCCTGGCCGAGGGCGCGGACGTGGTCGTCCAGATGGACGCCGATCTGTCGCACCCCGCCCAGACGCTGCCGGTCATGGTGCGCACCCTGCTGGAGGACGACGGCGTGGCCGTCGTCCTCGGCTCCCGCTACGTGGCCGGCGGGAAACTCGCCACCGAGTGGGCCTGGCACCGCAAGGCGCTCTCCGCCTGGGCGAACTTCTACGTCAACGCCGTCCTGCGGCTCGGCGTGAAGGACGCGACGGCCGGGTTCAAGGCGTGGCGGGGCGCCGCCCTGGAGGCGATCGACCTGCCGTCGGTCCGGAGCAACGGCTACTCCTTCCAGGTCGAGATGAACTTCCGGGCGGTCCGCCGCGGCATGCGGATCGTCGAGGTGCCGATCACCTTCGAGGAGCGCGTCAACGGCGAGTCCAAGCTCAGCCTGCGGGTGCAGGCCGAGTCGGCGATCACTCCGTGGAAGCTGCGGTTCGGCCGCCGGGGCGCGGGGAGCTGACGGCTCCCCGCGCCGGGGCCGGGCTCATCCCCCGAGGCCGGGGAACAGGGCGTGGAAGGGCTCCGCCGTCGCCGCGATGCCGCGGCTGTAGGGCGCGTCGAAGTCCCAGATGAGGAAGAGCAGGAAGGCGAAGAGGGCGGAGAAGAGGCCGGCGAGGATCAGCTCGCGCGGGGTGCGGCGGATCTGCAGCGCGAAGATCATGCCGATGGTGACGAGGCCTCCGGAGATCAGGCCGAACCAGACCACGCCGGGCATGGTCGCCCCCGCGCTGTCCGCGCGGGCGCCGCGCGCGTCGTCCGCGACCGCCACCTGGTCGACGAGTGGCTGGTACGCCTGGGCCTCGAAGTCCGACTTCGGCTGGTAATCGGTGACGTCGTGCCGCACGCGGGCCAGCAGTTCCGTGCCGCGGTCGGTGAGTTCGCCCTTGTCCTTCATGGTGTCCCACTCCGTGGTGACGACATGGCTGACATAGGTGTGGACGTCGGCGCGAATTCGCTCCCTGACCTCTTCCGGATAGACCCGCGCGCGCTCGGAGACCTCGTGCAGGGCCTGGGCCTCCACGCGTACGTGTTCCTGGGCGGCGCCGCGTGCCTCCCAGACGCCCGCGATGGCCAGGCCAAGGACGATGGCGTACACGACGCCGATCATCATCGTCATGTACTCGATGACGTCCGGCGTCTCGGACGCGTCGTAGTCCGCGCCCGTCCTGCGGTGCCGCAGCAGTGTCACGACGAGCACGACACCGCAAGCGGCGGCCATCGCGAGGGTGAGAACAAGCCATTCCGACATGGGACCTCCGGATGGTCAGCGCGGGCGGAGCGCGGCGACGGCGAGCACCGCGGGCGCGGTGACGAGCAGGGTGAGGGAGACGAGGGACGGGCCGCCGCGGGGCGGCCGCTTGCGGGTCGGGGTGCGGTACGCCGGATATGTCACAGGTGGCGGTGGCTTGACCGCTCTGCGGTGAACAGGGGCTTTGGGCTTGGGGGTTGGGGTCGCCTCGGGAGACGGGGGCGGGGTCCGGGAGGGCGTCGGCGGGGGTGCGGGAGCGGGGGTGCGCGGGGCGGCGGGCGCCGGTGGCGGAGGAGGTGATTCCGGTTCTCGCGGCTTCGGCGCCGGCGGGGACGGCGTCGGCGCGGGAGTCGGCGTCGGTTTCGGGGGCTTCGGGGTGGGCGTGGGCGTGGGTGTGGGCGTCGGGGTGGGCGTCGGCGTCGGCTTGGGGGGCCGGCAGGAGGTGCCGGCGACGGCCACCAGGTCGCCGTCCTGACTGATCGACGCGTACGCGCAACTGTCGGCGGGGACCGCGCCCGAGGCCGAGGACGCGCCCAGCGCGAGCGCCAGCGCGAGCAGCGCCAACACGCGCGTGATGAGGGGCGATAAGCCCCGTGGTGA
Organism: Streptomyces sp. NPDC025651; assembly: GCF_055558735.1. Lineage (NCBI taxonomy): Bacteria > Bacillati > Actinomycetota > Actinomycetes > Kitasatosporales > Streptomycetaceae > Streptomyces > Streptomyces sp. NPDC025651. The sequence continues at coordinate 50,583 of NZ_JBVHLZ010000020.1, read as the reverse complement.
TCCGTGCACGACCGTGAGCATGGGCGGCGCGCACGCCTGCCACGCCGGAGTTGCCTCCGAATACCCCGAAGGAAGGAGGCGGGCCCGTCAAGGGTTTGACGGCGTGCGCCCCCAACTCGGGCGGCGCCCGCCCCCCTCGTGCCTGCCCCGCGCCTGCTCCGTGCCTGTTCCGCGTCGGCCTCGCGCCCGCCGTGTGCCCGCGCCCGTGCCCGCCCCGCGCAAAGAATCTTGCGAGGCCGTTGAACGCGGCGCCCGTTCCCACCCGTACCTAGGGCCATGTGTGACGCCACCGGGCGCCACAGCAACGGAGCCGACAGCGGGAGTTGGAGATGCGGCACCTTTCAGGGGGTTCCCCCCGGGCCTGGCGGAGCGCCTCGCTCGTAGCGACGGCTGCGGCCTTGCTGGCGTTGACGACGGCGTGCGGTCAGGACACCGGCGACCAGTCCACCAACGGCCAGAACGTGGGCAACGAGGCGCCCGCCAAGGACGACGGCTACGGCTATGGAGCAGACTCGGGCGACGCCGACAAGGGCGCGGACGCGAAGGCGGCGTCCGCCGGACAGCTCGCGGTCCGGGACAGCAAGAAGCTCGGCAAGGTCGTCACCGACAGCGAGGGCTTCACGCTCTACCGCTTCGACAAGGACACCGCGCAGCCACCCGAGTCCAACTGCGACGCGGCCTGTCTGAAGGCCTGGCCCGCCGTGGCCGCCGACGGCGCCAAGGCCGCCCCGGGCGTCGACGCCTCCCTGCTCGGCGAGGTCACCAACGCGGACGGTACCAAGCAGCTCACCATCGACGGCTGGCCGATGTACCGGTACGCGCAGGACACCAAGCCCGGCGACGCCAAGGGGCAGGGCGTGGGCGGGACTTGGTACGCCGCCGCCCCCGACGGCAAGAAGGCCGCGCCCGCGACCGCGGAGGCCGCCCCCGTCGACCCGGCGGGCCTGTCCACCCGCAAGGACCCCGAGCTCGGCGAGATCGTCGTCGACAAGAACGGCATGACCGTCTACCGCTTCACCAAGGACTCCGCCTGGCCGATGAAGTCGGCGTGCACCGGGCCCTGCCTCGACAAGTGGCCCGTCGTGGAGCCCGTCGCCAAGAACGACACCAAGGGCATCCTCAAGAAGGGCTTCGTCACCTTCGACAGGCCCGACGGCAAGAAGCAGCAGACGATCGACTGCTGGCCGCTGTACACCTTCGCGGGCGACAAGAAGCCCGGGGACACCAACGGCCAGGGCGTGGGCGGTACTTGGTACGCCGCGAGCCCCGAAGGGAAGGCGGTGGGCGCCCCCAAGTAGCCCGCCGCGACCCGTGCGCGGCACGGGCGGACCGGCCCGTTCCCTCCCATATCACAAGGAGGGGACGGGCCGGTCGCTGGTGTGGGATACGGCACTTGCCAAAGGCAGTGACCGAGAACGGACGGCCAATTTCCGTTTTGACTCGCTCCCTTGGCGGACGATCAGTAGCCTCACCCTCGAACATCGGATCGCCCGTGCCACCCCCCCTATGCCTTGGAGTCTTGATGGAGCGTCCCGCCTGGGCACCGCTCGGCATCGACATCTCGATGCCCAGCGTGTCCCGCATCTACGACTACTACCTGGGCGGCTCGCACAACTTCGAGGTGGACAGGGAGGCGGCCCGCAAGGCGATGGAGTTCATGCCGGGGCTGCCCAAGGTGATGCAGGCGAACCGTGCCTTCATGCGGCGTGCGGTGCGTCACGCCGTCGACCAGGGCGTCACGCAGTTCCTCGACATCGGCTCCGGCATCCCGACGTTCGGCAACGTCCACGAGGTGGCCCAGCAGGCCAGCCCCGACGCCCGGGTCGTCTACGTCGACCACGACCCCGTCGCCGTGGCACACGGCGAGGCCGTGCTCGACGGCGACGAACGGACCGCGGTCCTCGCCGCCGATCTGCGCAAGCCCCGGGACATTCTGGGCAGTTCGGAAGTCACCTCCCTCCTCGACCTGGACCGCCCCGTCGCCCTTCTCCTCGTCGCCGTCCTGCACTTCGTCGAGGACGCGTACGATCCTTACGCGGCGGTGGCCGAACTGCGGGACGCAACTGCGCCCGGCAGCCTGGTCGTCGTCACCCATGCCTCGTACGAAGGGATCCCGGTTCCCCCCGAACAGGCCGGCGGGACCGTCGGTGTATACAAGGACATCCGCAATCCACTGATCATGCGCTCGCGCGACGAGATCGCGCGGTTCTTCGAGGGATACGACATGGTGGAACCCGGCCTGGTGCCGATGCCGCACTGGCGGCCCGACACCGCGCCCGAGGAGGAGGATCCGTACTCCTTCTCGGGATTCGCGGGCGTGGGACGGAAGCGTTGAGCGGCGAGCAGGACGGACCCGAGGGAAGACTCCGCAGGTTCGCCACCATCTGGAGCCGCGCGATCTTCCCCGTGACGGCCACCTCGCTGACCCGTCCCGAGTTCGAGCAGCAACTCGTGCCGCTGGCACGGCGGTTGCGCGACGCGCTGCAGGCGCGGGTCTTCGACGCGGCAGAGGGGCAGGCTGTCGGCGCCGCGCTCATCGGCACGCACTGCACCGACCCCGAGGCGCTCAGCCGCACGCTCGACTGCGTCGACGCCTACCTGGTCCTGTACTGCGGCGGCGACGGACCCAAGGAGGAGCTGCGGGCGCGCTCCGCGCGGATCCAGCACGCGATGGCCGCGGGCTTCGCCCAGGCGCTGCGCGAGCGGACCCGCGCCGAGCAGGAGGCGATCTACCGGGCCGCCCTGAGCGCCCGCAGCGCCGTCGCCGAGGCCCTGCACGCCAGCGAGGCGCGCTTTCGCGCGGTCTTCCACGGCGCCGCGATCGGCATCGGGATCGCCGACCTCGACGGCACGGTCCTGGAGGTCAACGACGCGCTCATCCGTATGTTCGGCGGCCTGGAGCAGCATCTGCGCGGACGCAACGTGGGGGAGTGGACGCACCCCGACGACTCCCCGCACGTCTGGAGGCTCTACGAGGAGCTGGTCCGCGGCGAGCGCGAGCACTACCGCGTCGAAAAGGCCTTCTACCGCCCCGACGGCACGGTCCTGTGGACCAACCTGACCGTCTCGCTGCTGCGTGACGCCGACGGAGTGCCGCAGTACCAACTGGCGCTGATGGAGGACACCACCGAGCGCCGCCTCCTCAACCTCCGCCTGCGGTACGAGGCCACGCACGACGCGCTCACCGGACTCCCCAACCGCACCCTGTTCTTCGAGCGCCTGGAGAAGGTCCTCGCGGCGGGCCAGGACGCCCGGTTCGGGCTGTGCTATCTCGACCTCGACGGCTTCAAGACCGTCAACGACAGCCTGGGGCACGCGGCGGGGGACCGGCTGCTCGTCGAGGTCGCCGACCGGCTGCAGTCCTGCGCGACCGCCCCCGGCGAGATGGTGGCGCGGCTCGGCGGCGACGAGTTCGTGGCGCTCACCACCGGCCCCGACACCCAGCACGAGGTGGACGAGCTCGCGGGCCGCATCATGAACGCGCTCGCCGCCCCGATCCGCGTCGACGGCCGCGAACTGACCGTGCGCGGCAGCATCGGCATAGTCGAGGGCCCGGCGGGCGAGCGCGGTGCCGCCGAGGTGCTCCGCAGCGCCGACATCACGATGTACCGCGCCAAGTCCGCGGGCGGCAACCGCTACGAGCTCGCCGACCCCGAGGCCGACGCCCGCGCCATCACCCGGCACGGCCTGACCACCGCCCTGCCGACGGCCCTGGAGCGCGGCGAGTTCTTCATCGAGTACCAGCCGCTCGTGCACCTCGGCGACGGCAGCGTGCGCGGCGCGGAGGCGCTCGTGCGGTGGCTGCACCCGCAGCACGGTGTCATCGGCCCCGACCGGTTCATCCCGCTCGCCGAGCACACCGGCCTGATCGTGCCGCTCGGCCGCTGGGTCCTCGAGGAGTCCGTGCGCCAGGCCCGCCTGTGGGAGTCGCGGCATGCCGAAGCGGGTCCGCTGCGCGTCAACGTGAACCTCTCGCCCTGCCAGCTGACCCACCCCGGCCTGGTGTCCGACACGGTCGACATTCTGGAGCGGGAGGGCCTGGAGCCGGGCGCGCTGTGCCTGGAGGTCACCGAGTCCGCGCTGATAGGAGCCGACGACGACCTGCTCAAGCCGCTGCGCAGGCTCGCCGAGATGGGCGTGGACATCGCGCTCGACGACTTCGGCACGGGCTACTCCAACCTGGCCAACCTGCGCCGTCTTCCGGTGAGCGTGCTCAAGCTCGACCGCTCCTTCACGCAGGGCATGCAGCACTTCCCCGCCGATCCCGTCGACCTCAAGATCGTCGAGGGGATCGTTTCGCTCGCGCACAGCCTCGACCTCGCGGTCACCGTCGAGGGCGTCGAGACGGGCGCGCAGGCGGACCAGTTGCGGGAGCTCGGCTGCGACACGGCCCAGGGTTGGTACTACGCGCGCCCGGGCCCGCCCGACCGGCTGCACGAGCTGGCACTCGCGGACGCGACGGGCTGAGCGGTGATCCGTTGGGCGTACGCCTTCGTCGACCGGCCGCGTGACCGCTTCCCGCAGGCGTGTGCCTTCTGGGCGGCGGTCACCGGCACGCGGCTCTCCGAACCGCGGGGCCCCGGCGGCGAGTTCGTGACGCTGCTGCCGCGCGGGCCCGCCGACGCGTTCCTGAAGGCGCAGGCCGTGGGCGGGCCCGGCGGCGCACATGCCGACCTCGCGGTGGACGACCTCGGTGCCGCCGCGGTCCGCGCCCGCGTGCTCGGTGCCGCCCCGGTCTTCGCGGAGGACAGCCTCGAAGTGCTCCGTTCACCCGGCGGACTGTTGTTCTGTCTGGTGCCCTGGGAGGGGGAGGCGTCCCGGCCCGCGCCGGTCGAGGGGCCCGGCGGCGCCACCGCCCGCCTGGACCAGGTGTGCGTGGACGTCGCTCCGGAGACATTCGACGCGGAAGTCGCCTTCTGGGTGGCGCTCACCGGCTGGGAGTCCGTCGAGACGCGGCTCCCCGAGTTCCGTCGGGTGCTCTCGCCGTCCGCCCTGCCGCTGCGGATCCTGATGCAGCGCCTGGGCACACCAGGACAGCCCACCGGCGCACACCTCGACCTCGCCTGCTCGGACGTCGAAGCGGTGCGGGCCTGGCACGAGAGCCGTGGCGCGGAGTTCGTCTCGCGCGGCGCGGCCTGGCTGGTGATGCGGGACCCGGCGGGCGGCCTGTACTGCCTGACGACGCGCGACCCGGAGTCGGGCCGCCTGCCGTCACGGCGGAGCGCCGGGTGACGCCGGGGACGTCGTGGACGTCGGCGAGGGGCTCGGCGTCTCGACGGGAGCCGTGACGTTGTTCGCCCAGGCGGTCGCGAGGACGGTGACCGCCGCGGCGAGCGCCGCCACGAGGACGGTGACCGCCGGGGCCGCGAGCGAGGAAAGCCGCCGGAAGTTGCGGATGTGCCCCCACAGCAGATCCGCCCTGCGCACCAGGCGGATCTCCCAGTAGAGGGCGAGCCCGAGGGCCATGACGGTGCTCTGGGCGAGGAGCAGGAACACCGAGAGCGTCGTCGCGCCGGACGGCACCTGGAGCCGGGGCACGACGAGCAGGACCTGCACCGTCGACATGACCGCCCACAGCCAACCCGCCTTCGCCACCGGGCTGTTGCCGCGCAGCCAGGGGTAGAGATAGCCGTACGTGAAGCCATGGGCGAGCCATACGCAGGTCGCGCCGCCGCCGACGGTGATCGCCTCCGGGAGGCCGCTGTAGCCGCCGGACTGCCCTACCGTCCACACGGTCCAGGGCAGCGTGAGCAGCGCGGTCGCGGCGGCCGCCGCCGTGGCGTTGGTCCACGCGGGCCGCCCCGCGGAGCTGCCGAGCGCGGTGGCCCGCAGCCGGACGGTCTCGCGCGCCGCGTCGGACGCCGTGGGCCGCTTGAGGCTGCGCCACTTCTCGTCCCAGGTGTCGGCGGGCTGCGAGGCGTCGGCGAGTGCCGCGCGCGAGGAGGTGAGGAAGCGGTGGCGCCCCTCGGCGAAGAGCAGGGCGCGGGCGAGGGCGCCCATGCGCCGGGAGTGGGCGGAGCCGGACAGGGCGTGCAGTTCGGCTGCGCGGTCGGCGCGCCCCGGGGGCAGCAGGAGGAGGGCGCCGGCCCAGGCGGTGAGCAGCGCCGCGCCGGTGGTCCAGTACGGCAGCCAGCTCTCGGGCGAGCCGATGACGGTCGCGCTCGCGGCGAGCAGCAGGAGCGTCATGCAGTGGCCTCGGGCGGTGGGGCCCCATGTGCCCGGGCGGGTGCCGGTGTCGCGCAGGCGCAGCAGGAGGAGTGCGACGGCGGTGAGCCAGATGGTCTGGAGAGCGGGTTCCATGACGCGGATGCCCAGGATCGTCCCGTCACCCGGGCTCTGTCCGGTCAGTTGCATCAACAGGTCGGCGGTCAACGGCAGTTCGGAGGGGATCGAGCCCTGAAGGGGGTTGCGATAGGGCAGCAGCGCCAGGATCAGTACGACACCCAGCGCGAGGCGGCGGGGTCTGGACAGCCGGGGCCCGGCCAGCAGGACCGCGGCCGTGGCCCACGGCGCGAGCAGCACGAAGACGGTGGGCCAGCTCGCCAACAGGGTGAGGCGGGTGTACGTCTCGGGCGCGCCGGCGAACTGCCGCGTCAGGTTCCAGGGCAGAGCCTGCAGCACGACGACCGAGGCGACCGCGGCCCAGGTCGCGGCGGCGAGCGGCACGGCCAGGGTGCGCGACTGGCCTGCCCCGTGCGGCAGAAGCAGCACGCCGAGGACGGCGCCCGCGGCCAGTGAGGCGCAGGCCAGGCAGCGGACCACCGTCCCGGTCCAGTCGCCCCCGCCCATGGCCCAGGCCAGCAGGACGAGCGCCAGGGAGGGCGCGGCGACGGCGAGTGCCGGGCGCGCGGAGCGGCGTACGAAGGCGGTGACGAGAACCGGGAGGGTGAACAGCGCGATCCCGAGGAACACACCCTGGACGAGAGATTCCAGAGGCAGGGTCTGCTGGGTGAGTTCGTAGTACTCGAAGAGGCCGGCGCCCCACAGCCAGTTGAGCACGCTCCAATCGGGCAGGTAGAGATCCTCCAGGACGGCGCCGAGGGCAGCACACAGCAGGGCAGCGGTGCCGAGGGCCATGGAGCGGGAGCGGCGCCGGACCCCGGCCGCCGTCTGCGGCGTGCGCAGAAGTCCGGTCAGGGCGCCGCCCGTGGTCAGGCACAGGAAGAGGAGCGTGAGAAGCGCCTGGTGTTCCGAGGCGGGGTAGGAGCGTGCCGCGTCGGCCTCCTCCGGCTCGTCCGCCCTGGGGGCGACGAGCACGGCGGTCACCTGGGCCTGGTCACGTTCCAGGTCGAGGCGGAAGCCGACCGAGCGCGTGGTCTGCCGGTCCGGGCGGCCCTCGACGCTGAAGCCCCACTCCTTGGGCACGTGGAGAGACCAGGTCCACCGGCCGGGCAGGCGCGGCACCACTCCGCCGTCGCCGTCCGAGACGCGATCGGACAGGTAGTAGGGGGACAGCTGGCTGCCCTCCGCCGTACCCGTCGTGACGTCGTGCTCGGCGGTGACCGTGACGCGCCCGTTCCCGGTGGGCTGACTGACGGTGCACCAGTCGGGGAGTCCTGCCGTTTTCCCGCCGGCCGGGGCGGTGTCCTGTTCCAGTGCGGCGACGGGCTGCGCGGTGGCGTACCCGCCGGGCAGGACGTAGGCGACTTGAGGGAAGAGGTCGGGGGTGGCTCTGAGCTGCGCGACCAGGGGATCTTTCGCCTGCAGGGTCAGGCGGTAGCTGGACGTGATCCGCCATCCGCCGTCGGGCCCGGCTCGGCTGACGCGGACGGAGATCTCCCCGCTGCTGCCCCTGTCGGGGATGCGTGGGGCCACGTCGTGCGGCCCGGTCGGGAAGTCGGGGGCGGTCGTCGCCGGCTCGGGCTCGGGCTCGGCGTGGGCGTGCTCGTGCTCCTCCGTGAAGGCCTGCCGCCGCGCCGCCTCCCCCCACCCGTCCGCCCCCCACACCGCGCACCCCACGACCACCGCGCCCAGCACAAGGGCGAGGACGGCCCGCGCGGCCGTCCCGGCCCTGCCTCGCGCAGTCGGCATGGGCGTCCCCCCCCTCCCGCCACCGGGAGGGACACTGTAGAGCCGCGCGGGACCTGCCGGGAGCCTCAGTGTTCCAGGAGCATGCGTTGGAGTTCGCGGGCCGCCCTCGGCGGTGCCACGTCGCTGCGGTGGGCCAGGGCGATCGTGCGGTGCAGGCTCGGTCTGGACAGCGGGGTCACGCGCAGGCCGGAGCCCGAGCGCTCGGCGACCATGCGCGGCACGACGGCCACCCCGAGCCCCGCGCGCACGAAGCCGAGCACCGCGTCCATCTCGCCGCCCTCCACCGCGAACTCGGGCTCGAAGCCCTCGGCGCGGCAGGCGGCGACGGTGAGCTCGCGCAGGTCGTAGCCGTGGCGGAACATCACGAGGCGTTCGCCCTGCAGGTCCGCGATCCGTACCGAGTCGCCGAGTCCGCGCGAGCGGGGCGCCGACACCACGACCAGGTCCTCGCGCAGCAGCTCCACGGTCGTCAGTGCGGGCGAGGGGGTGGGCAGCGGGAGCACCACGAGGGCCAGGTCCAGGGCGCCGCGCGCCAGTTCGCGTACGAGATCGTGCGAGCCGCCCTCCTCGACGAGGAGCTGGATGCCGGGGTGCCGGTCGTGGAAGGCGCGCAGCACCTCGGGCAGCAGACCCGTGCACACGCTCGGCGTCGCGCCCAGGCGGATGCGGCCGCGGCGCAGCTGCGCGAGCTCCTGCACCTCGATGCGGGCGGTGTCCGCGTCCGCGAGGATCCTGCGGGCCAGCGGAAGGAGGGCTTCCCCCGCGTCGGTCAGCGCGATGTTGCCGCGCGCCCGGCTGAACAGCTCCGCGCCCAGCTCCTTCTCCAGGGCCCGGATCTGCTGCGAGAGCGAGGGCTGCGAGACGTGCACCGCCTCCGCGGCCCGCGTGAAGTGCCGGGTCTCGGCGACCGCGACGAAGTAGTGCAGCTGCTGGAATTGCATACCGGCACGATACGTCGCTCCATAGGCAACGGCTATCGAGATGAGCTGAACCATCTCTTGGACCGATCGGGACTTTCGGCCGTAGCGTCTGTGACATGGCTCTGGCAACGCGGACGGACAAACGGCCGTCCATGACCCGCACGCTCTGGGACTCCACCATCGGCAAGAAGACCGTGATGGCGGTGAGCGGCCTGATCATGCTGCTCTACCTGGTCGCGCACATGGTCGGAAACCTGAAGATCTTCTTCGGTCCCGAGGAGATCAATCACTACGCGCACTGGCTGCGCACGGTCGGCGAGCCGTTCATGCACTACGAGTGGACGCTCTGGCTGGTCCGCGCGGTCCTCGTCGTCGCGGTCGTCGCGCACGCCACCTCCGCGTACCAGCTGAGCCGTCGCGACATCAAGGCGCGCCCCACCAAGTACGTGCACAAGCGGCGTGAGGCGAGCTTCGCCACCCGCACCATGCGCTGGGGCGGGGTCATCCTCGGCCTCTTCATCGTCTGGCACATCCTCGACCTGACGACCGGCACCGTGCACCCGGGCACCTACCAGCACCTGCACCCGTACCAGAACATCATCGACACCTTCTCGACCTGGTACGGCAACGTCATCTACATCGTCGCCGTCGTCGCCCTCGGCTTCCACGTCCGGCACGGACTGTGGAGCGCCGCGCAGACCCTGGGCGTGGGCACCGCGACCCGCGACCGCGTCCTCAAGACCCTCGCGAACGGCCTCGCCCTGGTGCTCGTCGTGGGCTTCGTCTCCGTACCCGTGGCCGTCATGACCGGACTGGTGAGCTGACCCATGAACTACTCCAGTGAGTACGCCGACTACGCGACCGGCGAACCGGTCGTCGACACCAAGGCCCCCACCGGGCCGATCGCCGAGCGCTGGGACACCCGCCGCTTCCAGGCGAAGCTGGTCAACCCCGCCAACCGCCGCAAGCACACCGTGATCGTCGTCGGCACCGGCCTCGCGGGTGGCTCGGCGGGCGCCACGCTCGCCGAACAGGGCTACCACGTCGTGCAGTTCTGCTACCAGGACTCACCGCGCCGCGCCCACTCCATCGCCGCGCAGGGCGGCATCAACGCCGCGAAGAACTACCGCAACGACGGCGACTCGATCCACCGCCTCTTCTACGACACCGTCAAGGGCGGCGACTTCCGCGCCCGCGAGTCCAACGTGCACCGCCTCGCGCAGATCTCCGTCGAGATCATCGACCAGTGCGTCGCGCAGGGCGTGCCGTTCGCCCGTGAGTACGGCGGGCTCCTCGACACCCGCTCCTTCGGCGGCGTCCAGGTGTCCAGGACCTTCTACGCCCGCGGGCAGACGGGGCAGCAGCTGCTCCTCGGCGCCTACCAGGCGCTCAGCCGGCAGATCGCCGCGGGGAACGTGGAGATGCACCCGCGTACGGAGATGCTGGACCTGATCGTCGTCGACGGGCGCGCCCGCGGCATCGTCGCCCGCGACCTGATCACCGGCAAGATCGACACGTACTTCGCCGACGCCGTCGTCCTCGCCTCCGGTGGCTACGGCAACGTCTTCTACCTGTCGACCAACGCCATGAACTCCAACGCCACCGCCGTCTGGCGGGCCCACCGGCGCGGCGCCTACTTCGCCAACCCCTGCTTCACCCAGATCCACCCCACCTGCATCCCGCGCACCGGCGACCACCAGTCCAAGCTCACGCTGATGAGCGAGTCGCTGCGCAACGACGGCCGCATCTGGGTGCCCAAGGCCAAGGGCGACACCCGCCCCGCGGGCGAGATCCCCGAGGACGAGCGCGACTACTACCTGGAACGCATTTACCCCTCCTTCGGCAACCTCGTCCCGCGTGACATCGCGTCGCGCGCCGCCAAGAACGTCTGCGACGAGGGCCGCGGTGTGGGCCCCGGCGGCCAGGGCGTGTACCTCGACTTCGCCGACGCCATCCAGCGGATGGGCAAGAAGAAGGTCGAGGAGAAGTACGGCAACCTCTTCGACATGTACGAGCGGATCACCGCGGAGAACCCGTACGAGGTGCCGATGCGGATCTACCCCGCCGTGCACTACACGATGGGCGGCCTCTGGGTCGACTACGACCTGCAGACCACCGTCCCCGGGCTCTTCGCGATCGGCGAGGCCAACTTCTCCGACCACGGCGCGAACCGGCTCGGCGCGAGCGCCCTCATGCAGGGCCTCGCCGACGGCTACTTCGTGCTGCCGTCCACCATCAACGACTACCTCGCGCGCAACCCGCACAAGGACGAGGTGAGCGACGACCACCCTGTCGTGCAGGAGGTCCTCGCCGAGACCGAGGACCGCCTCAACCTCCTCCTGTCCGTGGACGGCGACCGCACCCCCGACTCCTTCCACCGCGAACTGGGCGAAGTCATGTGGGAGTTCTGCGGCATGGCGCGCACCGAGACGGGGCTGCGCAAGGCCCTGGAGCGCATCCCGCAGATCCGCGAGGAGTTCTGGCGCCGCATCAAGGTGCCCGGCACCGGGGAGGAGTTCAATCAGTCCCTGGAGAAGGCCAACCGCATCGTCGACTACCTCGAACTCGCCGAGCTGATGTGCCTCGACGCCCTGCACCGCGCCGAGTCCTGCGGCGGCCACTTCCGCGAGGAGTCCCAGACCTCCGACGGCGAGGCCGCCCGCGTCGACGAGGAGTTCTCGTACGCGGCCGCCTGGGAGTTCACCGCCAGCGGCGACGCCCCCGTCCTTCACAGAGAAGACCTCGTCTTCGAGTACGTCCACCCCACTCAGCGGAGCTACGCATGAAGCTCACCCTGCGCGTCTGGCGCCAGAAGAACGCCGACGCCGACGGCGCGATGTCCACGTACGAAGTGGACGGCATCTCCTCCGACATGTCCTTCCTGGAGATGCTCGACACCCTCAACGAAGAGCTCATCGTCAAGGGCGACGACCCCGTCGCCTTCGACCACGACTGCCGCGAGGGCATCTGCGGTGCCTGCTCGCTCGTCATCAACGGCGACGCGCACGGCCCCGAGCGCACCACCACCTGCCAGCTCCACATGCGGTCCTTCAAGGACGGCGACACGATCGACATCGAGCCGTGGCGCGCCGCCGCCTTCCCGGTCGTCAAGGACCTGGTGGTGGACCGCTCGGCCTTCGACCGCATCATCCAGTCCGGCGGCTACATCAGCGCCAACACCGGTTCCGCGCCCGAGGCGCACGCCACCCCCGTGCCCAAGCCGGACGCCGACTCCGCCTTCGAGCACGCGGAGTGCATCGGCTGCGGGGCGTGCGTGGCCGCCTGCCCCAACGGCTCGGCGATGCTGTTCACCTCCGCCAAGGTCAACCATCTCAACGTGCTTCCGCAGGGCGCCCCCGAGCGGGAGACTCGCGTCCTGGACATGGTGGCGCAGATGGACGAGGAGGGCTTCGGCGGCTGCACGCTGACCGGGGAGTGCGCGACCGCATGCCCGAAGGGCATTCCGCTGCCCTCCATCGCCGCCATGAACAAGGAGTGGCTGCGGGCCACTCGGAAGGTGAGCCGGTAGTTCTCCGACGGGGCCGGTGGGAATCCATGGGTCTGATGTGGCTGATCGCGCAGTTCCCCGTGCCCCTGCGGGGCGCGTAGCTTCGGCCCCATGTATCCGGGAGCGTACGAACCCTCCAGGCCCGCCGTCGTCACCGCCGACGGCACACGGGCCCTCAGCTACGGACAACTCGAAGAACGCTCCCTGCGGCTCGCGGACCATCTGCGGGCCGCGGGACTGCGTCGGGGCGACCACTTCGCCCTGCTCTGCGACAACGACCCGCGCGCGCTGGAGATCTACTGGGCCGCCCTGCGCTCGGGCCTCTATCTCACCGCCGTCAACCACCACTTGAGCGCGGACGACGCCGCGTACATCGTGCGGGACTGCGGGGCCCGCGTGCTGATCGTCTCCGGCTCGCTCGCCGAACTGGGCCAGCGCCTGAGGGAGTTGGCGGGCGGCCCGCCGCACGTGCTCGGCCTCGACGACGGTACGTACGACAAGGCGCTGGACGCAGCGTCCGCCGTGCCGCCGCGCAGGCAGCCGCTCGGCACCGACATGCTCTACTCCTCCGGCACCACGGGCCGGCCCAAGGGCGTCAAGCCGCCGCTGCCCGAGGGGGACGTGCGCGAGCAGCCCACGACGTACACCGTCGTCTTCCAGGCCATGTACGGCTTCGGCGAGGACACCGTCTACCTCTGCCCCGCGCCGATCTACCACGCGGCGCCCCTGCGCTTCTGCGGCGTGGTGACCGCGCTCGGCGGCACCGTCGTCCTGATGGACTCCTTCGACGCCGAAGCGGCCCTCGCGGCCGTCGAGCGGCATCGGGTGACGCACAGTCAGTGGGTGCCGACGATGTTCGTGCGCATGCTGAAGCTGCCCGCCGAGGTGCGCGAGCGCTACGACACCTCGTCGATGAAGATCGCCATCCATGCCGCCGCGCCCTGTCCCGTCGAGGTCAAGCGGCGGATGATGGAGTGGTGGGGGCCCGTCCTGTACGAGTACTACTCCTCGACGGAGGGCAACGGCATCACCTTCATCTCGCCCGAGGAGTGGCTGCGCAAGCCCGGCTCCGTCGGGCGCGACGGCTTCCTCGGGAACCTGCGGATCTGCGACGAGGAGGGCCGCGTCCTGCCGCCCGGCCAGACCGGCACCGTCTACTTCGAGCGCGACGAGACGCCCTTCCGCTACCACGGCGACGAGGCCCGCACCCGTGAGGCCCAGCACCCCCAGCACCCGAACTGGACCACCACGGGCGACATCGGCCACGTCGACGAGGACGGCTACCTCTTCCTCACCGACCGCAAGGCCTTCATGATCATCTCGGGTGGCGTGAACGTCTATCCGCAGGAGGCCGAGGACGTCCTCGTGCTGCACCCCGCCGTCGCCGACGTGGCAGTCGTCGGGGTGCCGGACGCCGATATGGGCGAGACGGTCAAGGCGGTCGTCCAGGTCGAGCCCGGCATCACCCCGGGGCCCGAACTGGCGCGTGAGCTCGTCGCGTTCGCGCGCGAGCGGATGGCCCACTACAAGGCCCCCCGCAGCGTCGACTTCACCGAGCGCCTGCCGCGCACGCCCACGGGCAAGCTGGCGAAGTCCCGGCTGCGCGACGCCTACCGGAACGCGTGATCAGCCGAGCCGCGCCGCGAGACGGCCGCGGTAGTGGTCCACCACCACCGCGACCATGATCACGCCACCGGTGATCATCTGCCGCTGGAAGTCCGAGACGCCCATCAGCAGAAGGCCGTTGGTGAGCACGCCGAGCAGACACGCGCCGAGCAGTGTGCCGATCATGGAGCCCTTGCCGCCGGACAGCGACGCCCCGCCGATCACCACGGCCGCGATGGCGCTGAGTTCGTAGCCGCCGCCGAGGATCGGCGACGCGATGTTCAGGCGCGCCATGTACGTGATCGCGGCGATGCCGACACAGAACCCCGCGATCACGAAGACCGCCACCTTCACCACGGAGGTGCGGTGCCCGGACAGGCGTACCGCCTCCTCGTTCGAGCCGATCGCGAGGGCGAGGCGCCCGAACACCGTCCGCGTCAGCACCAGATGGCCGACCGCGACCATGGCGAGCGCGATCCAGAAGAGGGCCGGGACGCCGAGCAGCGTCGAGGTGCCGAAGCGGCTGAAGCCCTGCGGGAAGTCGTACTGCGTCCTGGCGTCGGTGTAGTCGAGGGCGGCGCCCCGGGCGATGTTGAGCATGCCGAGCGTGACGATGAAGGAGGGGACGCGCCAGCGCTCCGACACGAAGCCGTTGACCAGGCCGCAGGCCATGCCGACGGCGACGGCCACCAGGACGGCCAGCGTCACCGCCGCGCCCACCGAGAGGTCCTCGTTCGTGAGCACGTCGCCCGCGACCACCGCCGAGAGCGCCATCACCGAACCGACCGACAGATCGATGCCTCCGACCAGGATGACGAAGGTCAGGCCCACCGCCAGCATCGTGTTCAGGGTGATCTCGGTGGCGATGTTGGTGAGGTTGCCGGTGGTGGCGAACTTCGGCGCGGCCGACGTGAAGACGGCCACCAGGGCGAGCAGGGCGATCCCGGTGCCCGCCTCGCCCATCGCCCGGCGGGCGAGGGAGCCGACCGTGGAGCGGTCTTCGAGGGGACGCGGGGCGGCGGGCGGAGCGGACGTCATGCGGGGGCACCCTTCGTCGTACCGTCGGCCGAGCCGTTCCCGTTCGTGTAGCCGGAGTAGGCCAGCGCGAGGATGTGGGAACTGTCGAAGTCGGCGCGGGCCACCTCGCCCGCGACCCGGCCGCGCGAGAAGACGAGCAGACGGTCGCAGATGCCCATCAGCTCCGGCAGGTCGGAGGAGACGACGAGGAGCGCCCTGCCGTCCGCCGCGAGGTCGACGAGCTGCTGGTGGATCTCGTACCGCGCGCCCACGTCGATGCCGCGCGTCGGCTCGTCCACCACCAGGACGTCGGCGCCCGCCAGCAGCCATCTGCCGAGGACCACCTTCTGCTGGTTGCCGCCCGACAGCGTACGAACGACCGTGCGCACCCCGGGAGTTCGCACCCGCAGCCGCTCCACCGTCTCGCGCGCGATGCGGTCCTCCGCGCCGCGCCGCAGCAGCCCCGCGCGCGAGACCCGGCCCGTCGCGGCGAGCGTCACGTTCGCCGACAGCGGCAGATCCAGGACGAGGCCCTGCCCCTTGCGGTCCTCCGTCAGCAGGCTGATGCCGTGCCGCACGGCGTCGCGCGGTCCCCTGATCCGCACCGGCCTGCCCTTCACCAGGACCTGCCCGCCGATCGCGCGGTCGGCGCCGAACAGCGCCCGCACGGTCTCCGTGCGCCCCGAACCCACCAGGCCCGCCACGCCCACCACTTCACCGGCGCGCAGCGCGAACGAGACCGGGGCGCCGCCGCGCGGCGTGAGACCCCGCACGCGCAGCAGCTCGGGCCCCGGCGTGCGCGGCACGTACGGCGGGTACTCCCGCTCCATGTCGCGGCCGACCATCAGCCGGATCACCTCGGCGGTGTCCGTGCCCGCGACGTCCTTGGTCACCACATGACGGCCGTTGCGCAACACCGTCATCCGGTCGGCGAGTTCGAAGACCTCCTCCAGATGGTGGGAGATGAACAGGACCGCCGTGCCGCGCCCGGTCAGGGACCGCAGCAGCGCGAAGAGGCGCCGGGTCTCGCGCGGGGTGAGGGTCGCCGTCGGCTCGTCCATCACCAGGACCCGGCACTCCTGGTGCAGCGTGCGCGCGATCTCCAGGAGCTGCATCTGCGCGATGCCGAGCCGCTCCACCTCGGTCTGCGGCCGCACCTCCAGACCGACCTCGGCGAGCAGCTCCCGGGCGCCGCGGTGCAGGGCGCGCCGGTCCACAAAGCCGTGGCGGCGCGGCAGACGCCGCAGGAAGAGGTTCTCGGCGACGGAGAGGTGCGGCACCAGGTGGAACTCCTGGTGCACCACCTGCACGCCGGCCCGCATCGCCGCCGCCGCGTCACCCGGTGCGTAGGGCGCGCCGCCGAGCCGCATCGTGCCGCTGTCCGGCGGCTGCGTGCCCGCGAGGATCCTCACGAGGGTCGACTTGCCCGCGCCGTTCTCCCCGACGAGGGCGTGCACCTCGCCGGGGACCAGATCCAGGCGGACGCCGTCGAGGGCGAGGACTCCGGGGAACGCCTTCGAGACGTCCGCGACCTCCAGGACGGGTCCGTCGCCGCGGTCCTTCGCGCGTACGTCCATGCCACACACCCGCCGTCAGTTCAGATCGTCGGCGGTGACGACCTTGACGTCGGTCTTCACCCAGCCCGTCGGCTCGTCGCCCTCGATCGCCTTCATCGCCTGGTCGATGCCGTCGGCCGCCTGCTTCGCCGCGTACTGGTCGACCGTCGCGACGACCCGGCCCTTCTTCACGTACGGGCGGATGGCCTCGATGTTGTCGAACGAGGCGATCTTCACGGAGGCGGCGGCCTTCTTGGCGTCGACGGCCTTCAACGCGCCCAGCGCCATCGAGTCGTTGGAGGCGAGGACGCCCTTGATGCCCGGATGCGCGGTGAGCATGTTGCCCAGCACGTTGTACGCCTCGTCCGTCTCCCAGTGCGCCGTCTTGGAGGAGACCACCTTCAGGCCGCCCGCCTTGGCAGCGGCGCGGAAACCGGCGGCGCGCTGACGCGCGTTGTCGGCGCCGGGGCTGCCTTCCAGGAGGGCGACCTCGGCCCCCTTGCCGAGCTCCTTGGCCAGGACGTCGCCCGAGAGACGGGCGCCCCGTTCGTTGTCGGGGCCGACGAAGGGGACCTTCATGCCGGCGGCCTTGAGGGCGCCGTCGTCGAGCTTCACGTCGATGTTGATGACCTTCAGGCCCTGCTTCTCGGCCCGTTGGAGGGGCGCGACCAGGGCGCGGGAGTCGGCGGGCGCGATCACGAGGGCGTCGGCGCGGTCGGTGACACAGCGGTTGATCGCCGCGACCTGACCGTCGATGTCCGTCTCGTTCTGGATGCCGCTGGTCTTCAGGCCGAGGTCGTCCCGCTTCTTCGCGTGCGCCTTCGCGCCCTTCTCCATCACCTGGAAGTACTCGTTGCCCAGCGACTTCATCACCAGACACACGGTGTGGCGCCCGCCGTCGCCGGGCTTGTCGGCGGCCGAGCCCTCGCCCTCCTGTCCGCAGGCGGTCAGGGCCGCCGCGGCACCGAGGGCACAGGCGAGGGTGAGAGCGGTGGTGCGGTGCTTCATCGCGTAACTGCCTTCCAGTGGTGGGGGATGGCCGGTCGTTCACGGGATGCCGGGACGCGCTCCCGGGCCGCCGGACGCCGCCGGGGCGCCGGGGACGCCGCCCTCGGGGTCCGGGCAGCCGCACGAGCCCCGGGCGATCAGCGTCACCGGCAGGACGTCCCGCGTGGGGGTGAGGTCCGGATCCCTGACGTGGGCGAGCAGTCGGCGCACCGCGGTACGGCCGAGCTCCTCGAACGGCTGGCGCATCGTGGACAGCGCCGGAGTCGTGTACGCTGCCGCCGCGATTCCGTCGAACGCGACCAGCGCGAGGTCGTCGGGGACCCTGATGCCGAGTTCGCTCGCCGCGCGTATCACCCCCGCCGCCTGGGTGTCGCAGGTGACGAAGAGGGCGTCCACCCCGCGGTCCCCCGACAGCAGGGCGAGGGCCGAGCGGTAGCCGTCGAGCCGGTCGAACGAGCCGTGCAGGAGCGGCGCGGCGGCCGTGTTCCCGCCGCCGTCCGCGCCGGTGCCCGCCGCGAGGCCCGCGTCCGCCAGAGCGGAACGCCAGCCCGCGACACGGTCCACGGTCGGGTGGATGCCCTCGGGGCCCGCGACGCACCCGACGCGGCGCCGGCCGTGGGCGAGCAGATGCAGCGTCGCGTCGCGGGCGCCGCCGACGTTGTCGGCGAGGACGTGCGAGGCGGCCACGCCCTCCAGTTCGCGGTCGAGGACCAGACGGGCCACGCCGGAGCGGGCCAGTTCGGCGCGCCAGGGCCGGTCGCCCCGGGAGGGGATCAGGACGAGCCCGTCGACCCGCCGGTCCAGGAACGTCCGCAGATAGCCGGCCTCGCGCCCGGCGTCGTCCACGCTGTTGCCCACGAGCAGGGTGTAGCCCGCAGCCCAGGCGTGGTCCTCCAGGGCGCGGGCCAGCTCGGCGAAGAACGGGTTCGCCGCGTCCGGGACGACCAGGCCGAGCGTCGTCGTGTGGCGCATGCGCAGCGATCTGGCGACCCCGTTGGGGCGGTAGTCGAGCGCCCGGACGGCCGCGAGGACCCGCGCCCTGGTGGCGGGTGCCACGGACCGGGGTCCGTTGTTCACCACATAGCTGACGACCGAGGGCGAGGTGCCCGCGAGCCGGGCCACGTCCTGCCGTGTCGCCATACGGGGCCTCCCGCGCGGGTCGGCGTACTCCTGGGCCCATCACTCGGCGCGCAACACGAGTTGGCAACTCGTGTTGCGTCAGGATCGGCCGGGCCCGCGGGGCGCCACAAGGCGGTGTTTCGGCCCCGTCCCTCGCCCGCGGGCTCAGTCCCGCCCGTCGTCCGCGCCGCGCGCCCGCGCCAGATACGGCGCGGTGCGGCTGCCCTCGGCCCGTGCCACGTCAGCGGGGGTGCCGGCCGCCACGATCATCCCGCCCTCGTCGCCGCCGCCGGGGCCGAGGTCGATCACCCAGTCGGCGCCCGCGACCACCGCCATGTCGTGCTCGACGACGACCACCGAGTTGCCGGCGTCGACGAGTTCGTGCAGGCGGCGCGTGAGGACCTCGACGTCCGCCGGGTGCAGGCCCGTCGTCGGCTCGTCCAGGAGATAGAGGGTGTGGCCCCGCCGGACGCGCTGCAACTCACTGGCCAGTTTGATGCGTTGGGCCTCGCCGCCCGACAGCTCCGTGGCCGGCTGGCCGAGCCGCAGATAGCCGAGGCCGACGTCGAGCAGCGTGCGCAGGCTGCGTACGACGGACGGGGTGTCGGCGAAGAAGTCCGCCGCGGCCTCGACGGTCAGGTCGAGCACCTCCGCGATGTTCCTTCCGTGGTACGTCACTTCGAGCGTCTCGGGGTTGTAGCGCGCGCCCGCGCAGGCCGGGCAGGGCGCGTACGTGCTCGGCAGGAAGAGCAGTTCGACGCTGACGAAGCCCTCGCCCTGGCAGGTCTCGCAGCGCCCGCCCGCCACGTTGAAGGAGAAGCGGCCGACGCCGTAGCCGCGCTCCCTCGCCGTGTCCGTGGCGGCGAAGACCTTGCGGACGACGTCGAAGAGCCCGGTGTAGGTGGCGAGGTTGGAGCGGGGCGTGCGCCCGATCGGCTTCTGGTCGACGCGCACCAGCCGCTCGACCCCCGCGAGGTCCTCGGTGATCTCGCCGACGAGCGTGGACTTGCCCGAGCCCGAGACGCCCGTGACCGCCGTGAACGCGTCGAGCGGGATCTCCGCCGTCACCTCGCGCAGGTTGTGCCGGGTGACCGGGCCGACCTTCAACCAGCCCTGGGGGGTGCGCACGTCACGTACGGGAGCGGGGTTCCGGTCGAAGAGGAAGCGGGCCGTCGCCGAGTCGCGGGCCCCCGCGAGCTCGGCCACCGGGCCGCTGTGCAGCACCCGCCCGCCGTGCTCGCCCGCCTGCGGGCCGACGTCGACCAGCCAGTCCGCGTGCCGTATGACATCGAGGTGGTGCTCCACGACGAACACGGAGTTGCCCGCCGCCTTGAGCTGGTCCAGGACCGTCAACAGGGCCTCGGTGTCCGCCGGATGGAGCCCTGCCGACGGCTCGTCCAGGACGTACACGACGCCGAAGAGCCCCGAGCGCAGCTGGGTCGCGAGGCGCAGGCGCTGCAGTTCGCCCGCGGAGAGGGTGGGTGTGGCGCGGTCCGGGCTGAGATAGCCGAGGCCGAGCTCGGTGACGGTCGCGATGCGCGCGATCAGGTCCTCGGTCAGGACGCGGGCGGTCTCCGACGAACCCGCTTGTCCCGCAAGGGCGTCGGCCAGCTCGGACAGCGGCAGCGCGGCGAGCTCGGCGATCGTGCGTCCCGCGAACGTCACGGCCATCGCCTCCGGGCGCAGCCTGCTCCCGCCGCACGCCGGGCACGGCGCGCTCGCCAGGAACCGCTCGGCCTTGGCGCGCAGCGTCTGGCTCTTGGAGTCCGAGAACGTCTTCATCACATAGCGCCGGGCGCTCATGTACGTGCCCTGGTAAGGGCGTTGGATGCGCCCGGCGTCGCGCACCGGGTGCACGGTCACCACGGGCTGCTCGTCCGTGAAGAGGATCCAGTCGCGGTCCTGCTGCGCGAGCTCGCGCCAGGGGCGGTCCACGTCGTAGCCGAGGGTGTCCAGGACGTCGCGGAGGTTCTTGCCCTGCCAGGCGCCGGGCCAGGCGGCGATCGCGCCCTCTCGGACGGAGAGCGACGGGTCGGGCACCAGGAGTTCCTCGGTGGTGCGGTGGACGAGGCCCAGGCCATGGCACTCGGGGCAGGCGCCCGCCGCCGTGTTCGGCGAGAAGGCGTCGGAGTCGAGCCGCTCGGCGCCCTCCGGGTAGCTGCCCGCGCGCGAGAAGAGCATCCGCAGCGAGTTGGACAGGGTGGTGACCGTGCCGACGGAGGAGCGCGAGGTGGGGGCCGAGCGGCGCTGCTGGAGCGAGACCGCGGGCGGCAACCCGGTGATCTCGCCGACCTTCGGCGCGCCCACCTGGTGGATCAGCCGTCGGGCGTACGGGGCGACGGACTCGAAGTAGCGCCGCTGGGCCTCGGCGTAGATGGTCCCGAAGGCCAGCGAGGACTTGCCGGATCCGGAGACGCCGGTGAACACGGCGAGGACGTCGCGGGGGATGTCCACGTCGACGCCCTGGAGGTTGTGCTCCCGGGCACCCCGGACGCGTACGAACGGGTCGTGGGGGCTGTGCATGGGGGACTCCGTACGCGGCTCGGGGACAAACCCCACGATTCTAGGCCGTGCCCCCGGGCGCGACCCGGGGGAGGGGCACGTGGCGCGGCGGCCCAGGGGCTCGCGTACTTCTTCGTGGAGGGGGCGAGGGCGCGGTGGGCGGCGGTGCGGTGGTGCTGAGGGCGGTGGGCGACGGTACGCGGCCGGTGGTGCGACGGGCGACGGGCCGCGGCGCGGCGGACAACGGCGATGGGCGCCGGTACGGCGGGCGGCAGGCCGCCGGGCGACGGCCGCCCGGCGACGGGGCGCGGGCTGCGGTGCGGTGGGCGGCAGGGCTTGTGGTGCGGTCTGTGGTTGAGGGGCCGTTTCACGGCCCCGGTGGCGGGGGCGCCGTGTTGTGGGTTGCTCGCAGGTCCTTCGCCGCCGCCACGTCCGCGCAGCCCGCGAGGCCCAGCGCGTCCCGGAACTCCTCGGCGAACAGGTCGAGGACCCGCCGGGCGCCGGCCTCGCCGCCCAGGGCCAGGCCCCACAGCGCGGGCCGCCCGACCAGGACGCCGGACGCGCCGAGCGCCAGCGCCCTCAGCACGTCCGTGCCGCTGCGGATGCCGCTGTCCAGCAGGACCTCGCACCGTCCCGCCAGGGCCGACACCACGGCGGGCAGCGCGTCCACGCTCGGTACCGCGCCGTCCAGCTGGCGGCCCCCGTGGTTGGAGACCACCACCGCGTCGACCCCGCACTCGGCGGCCCGCACCGCGTCCTCGGGGGCGAGGACGCCCTTGAGGACCAGCGGAAGCCGCGTCCGCTCCCGCAGCGCGGCCACGGACGACCAGGTCAGGGCCTGGGAGAACGCCGCCTCGGTGTGGACGGCGAGCGCGGAGGCCGCGTCCGCCGGCGCATGGTGCGCCGCCGACGGCCCTTCGGCGAGATGCGCCGCCCGCACATGGTCCGGCAGCGTGAACCGGTTGCGTACGTCGCGCAGCCTGCGCCCCATCCACGGCACGTCGACCGTCAGGACGACCGCCTCCACGCCCGCGTCCTCGGCCCGCCGGACCAGGTCGAGGGAGCGCCCGGTCTCGCGCAGCCAGTACAGCTGGAACCAGACCGTCCCGCCGGCCTCGGTGAGCCGCTCCACCGGGACGCTGCTGAGCGTGCTCGCGGTGAACGGCACGCCCGCCGCCCGCGCCGCCCGGGCGGCGGCCAGTTCGCCCTCGGGGTGCACCAGGCGCTGATACGCGATCGGCGCGACCGCCACCGGCATGCGCACGGGCCGCCCGAGCAGCGTCGTCCCGGTCGCGCACGCCGACACGTCACGGAGCACGCGCGGCACGAGGAAGACCCGGTCCAGGGCGGCGCGGTTGGCGTCGAGCGTCGTCTCGGCACCGCTGCCGCCCGCCACGAAGTCCCGTACGGCGGCGGGCAGGAGAGCGGCGGCGGCACGCTCGGCGTCGGCCACGCAACAGACGTCGGCCAGGGACCGGACGCCGCCCGCCGCGCCCCGGACGCCGTCGGCGGGGGCCGTGCTCCCGGCCACCGCCACCGCCCCCGCCTCAGCGCTGATGGAATCCACGCTGCCTCGTGCGCTCCAGCTCCACGGCCTCGTAGAGCGCCTTGATGTTCGCGCTGCCGAAGGTCGCCGCGCCCTGGCGTTCGATGATCTCGAAGAACAGCGTGCCCCGCGGATGCGACGAGGCGGTGAAGATCTGGAAGAGCTGGCCGTCGTGGTCCTCGGCGGCGAGCACGTTCGTCGCCCGCAGGTCGTCCAGGCGCTCCGCGCTCAACTCGACGCGGGCGCCCAGCAGGTCGTAGTACGACGACGGCGTGCGCAGGAAGGTGACGCCGCGCTCGGACAGGGCCCGCACCGACCGCACCGCGTCGCGCGCCGAGAACGCCAGGTGCTGGACGCCGGGACCGTGATGGTCCTTGAGGAACTCGTCGACCTGCCCGGAGGCGGCCGAGGTGTCGGGCTCGATGAGCGTGAGGGTCACGGTGCCGGAGCGGCTCTGCACGGCCGTCGACTCCATGGCCTGGGTGCCGACGACGATGCGCTCCTCGAAGATGTCGCGGAAGCCGAGGGCGTCGCGGTAGTAGTCGACCATCGGGCCGAGGTCGCCCGCGTTCAGGCAGACCGCGACGTGGTCCAGCTCCAACAGGCCCACCTCGTCGGCCTGCGCACGGCTCGGAGCGGTCACGGGGACGTAGCCGGGGGGCAGCCCGGGCCCCTCGTCGGGGCCGCGCTGGACGAGCGTGTGGACGGTGTCGCCGAACCCGCGGACCGCGGCGGTGACGGGCGGGCCGCCGTCCGTGTGCCGTTCGGGGCCCCGGTGGGCCAGGGCGCCGCGCGCGAGCGCCGCGTGGAAGGCCGCGTCGGCGTCGGCGGTGCGCAGGGCGATGTCGGCGACGCCGTCGCCGTGGTCGAGGACGTACGCCGACCCGGGATGCTGCTCCGAGGTCGCCTGGGTGAGGACGAGAGTGATCTCGCCGTGTCGGAGCGCGATGCCGCGGGCCTCCGCGGACTCGCTGGTGCCCGCCACCGTGAAGGCGTACCTGTCGGTCCAGGAGGACGCCGCGGCGTCCAGGTCCTCGACGTACATCTCGACGTAGTCGAGCGAGAGATCCGCGAGCGGATCCGCTGCCTTTGATAAATCCCTCATGAATGTCTCCAGATCCGGAGAGAAATGAGCGATGTGGACTCTACGAGGCCGATCTCGGGTCTGGCCAACGGGAATATGGACGGTGCGCGGGAATAGGCAGCCGTCAAGAAAGGCGAATCGAAACAGCGGGCCTGGTGGGTCGCGGTGGCGGGTGCATAAAATCGGCTGGCCCATCGGTTAATGGTCCGCGGCCTTCGACGGCCTTTTGAACGGGTGATGACTAGTGATGCGCACCATGACCGTCGTCGGCACCGGGCTGATCGGCACCTCGATCGCGCTCGCCGCGAGCCGGCAGGGAGTGACCGTGTTCCTCTCCGACCGGGACCCCGCGGCGGCCCGCACCGCCGCCGCGCTCGGTGCCGGACGCGCGCGGCGCCCCGTCGAGCCGGTCGACCTCGCGGTGATCGCCGTCCCGCCGAGCCACGTGGGCACCGTCCTCGGCGAGCTGCAGACGCGCGGTGCCGCCCGCAGCTACACCGATGTGGCGAGCGTGAAGGTCGAGCCGGAGCGGGCCGCCCTGAGCCGCGCCCCCGACCCCGCGAGCTACATCGGCGGGCACCCCCTGGCCGGACGTGAGCGCTCCGGTCCGCTGGCGGCCCGGGCCGAGCTGTTCCAGGACCGCAACTGGGTCCTCACCCCGTCCAGGCTCACCTCGGACGAGGCCTTCAACCGGGCCCTGGAACTGGTCGCCCTGTGCGAGGCCGTGCCGGTCGTGATGGGAAGCCAGGACCACGACGCGGCCCTGGCCGTGACCTCCCACGTGCCGCACCTGATGGCCAGCCTGATGGCGGCCCGACTGCGCGAGGGACCCGCCGAGCTGTCCCGCGTCGCCGGACAGGGCCTGCGTGACGCCACCCGGACCGCCGGCGGCGACTCGCGGCTCTGGGGCGACATCGTGCGGTCCAACGCCGAGGCCATCGCGGGCGTCCTGAAGGACCTGCACATGGATCTGTCCCGCCTCGTCCCCGCCCTCGACGCGCTCGCGCGGCCCGGCGGAAGGGACCGGGACCACGGCATGCGGACGCTGGTGGACCTGCTCGACCGGGGCGTCTCGGGGGTGGCGGGGATCCCGGGCACCGGCCACCGTGCCGCGCCCGGCGACCCCCGGGTGCGGGTGGCGCTCACGGACCGGCCCGGCGAGCTGGCGCGGCTCCTGGCCGACGTCGCGGAACTCGGCGTCGTGGGGGAGGACGCGGCCGTCGACGCCGGCGGCGAGCCCGACGGCGAGCCCGACGGCGGCGGGGCCGCGGGCCGCGGGGGCGGTGGCCTCACGGTGCGGTTCACCGTGCCGCCGACCGTCGCGGACCGGATGACGGCCGAGCTCGCGGCGGCGGGCTGGGACGCGGTGCGCGAGCGGGCCGGGCGGGCGGAGCGGCCCGAGCGTTCGGGGGGTGCGGGGCGTTCCGGGCGGGACGAAGGCGAGGACGTGGTGCTTCCGGTCGGATCATCCTGACCGGCGAGTGGTGTGCGGGGCGCCTGTAATTCGCGAGGCGCCTGTAAAGGGTGGGAAAGGACGGGAGAAGCCGCCGCTCCCGGTTCCGTGATCGAGCCCGTCCAGACTTGTCCAAGTGTGCGATTCGAGCGGTTGGACGACGTTGTCGGACTGTCGGGATTCATGTGAGTCTGAGCGTCTGGTGCCACATTCCCGAAAACTTCCGGACGCCTGGGGGAAATATCCATGGCGGGACAGATCGCCGACAGCCCCGCGCGATTTTCGCGTGATGGCCACAAGAACACGGATTCCGTGCCTGCCGATTCACCGTCGACCGACGGGGGCGCGGAGGCCGGGGAGCGCACGACGGCCGAGGAACGTCAGACGGCCGAAGCGCGCTCCTCGGCCGCCAACCGCCAGGCGTTCGACCGCACGGGGCTGCGGCAGGGCGGTCCGGGAAACGGGAGTCCCGGACCGCCCGACACCGCCGTGAAGATCCTGGACCGCGGCTGGTCGGCGCCGCTGGTCGTCGGCCCGCTCGCCGCCCCGGCACGGCCCGGCGGTGAGTTCGCCGTCGTCCAGGCCGCGGGGGCGGCCGGACTCCCGGCCCTCGTCAGCGCCTTCGCAGAGCGGCCCTTCGCCGAGCTCTCCTCGGCCGCCGACCTCCCGCTGTGGCTGCGTACGTACGCGTTCCACGACCCGCAGACGGCCCGGCGCACCGCGGGACAGGCCGAGGACGCCGGGTTCGGCGCGCTGCTCCTCGCTCTCGGCAGCCGCGACGACGTCCGTCTCCGGCGGGTCGCGGCGCCCGCCAACCTCGCCGCGCGAGGGCCGCTCGCCGACGTGCGGTCCCTGCTCGCCGAGCACGCCGACTGGGACGACGTCGCCCGGCTGCGCACGGCCTCCTCGCTGCCGCTCCTGGTCGCGGGCGTCCGCACGCCCGCCGATGCGCTGCGTGCCGTCGAGACCGGCGCCGACGGGATCGTCGTCACCTCCTTCGACGCGCTCCCCGAGATCGCGGCGTCCGTGACCGGGCGCTGCCCCGTCCTGCTGAGCGGCGGCGTGCGCCGCGGCGCGGACGTCCTCGCGGCGCTCGCAGCGGGCGCCGACGCGGCGTTCGCCGGACGGCCGGTCCTCGACGGACTGCGGGCCGGCGGCCGCGCGGGAGTGGCGGAGGCACTGGCCGGCCTCGTACGGGAGTTCGCGGAGTCGATGGCGTTCACCGGGGCCGGCACCGTCGCGGACATCGGCCCCGAGCTGATCCGCACCGGACCGCGCCCCGCGGACCCGCCGCCGACCAAGGCCGCGCAGCCGCTGCGCAAGGCCGAACTGCACGCCAGCGTCGGCGCCCCCGTCCTGGACACGATGACGTTCCTCAACGAGATCACCTACCGCTACCCGGAGGCGGTCTCCTTCGCGCCGGGACGTCCGTACGACGGCTTCTTCGACAGCGAGCAGATCTTCGCCCACCTGCGCCGGTACCTCGACCACCTTGCCGAGCAGGGGAGTTCGCCGCAGGAGATCCGCACCGCCATGTACCAGTACGGACCCACCGCGGGCCAGATCCGCGAGATCATCGCCGACTCGCTGCGCGCCGACGAGAACATCGACGTGCCCGCCGAGTCCGTCGTGGTGACCGTCGGCGCGCAGGAGGCGATGCTCCTGGTGCTGCGCGCGCTGATCACGGGACCCGACGACGTCCTGCTCGTCTCCAGCCCCTGCTACGTGGGGATCACCGGCGCGGCCCGACTCCTGGACGTCCCGGTGACACCCGTCGAGGAACGGGAGGACGGGCTCTGCTGCGCCGACCTGGAGGCGGCGATCAGGGCCGAGCAGGCGCGCGGGCGCCGGCCCCGCGCCTTCTACGTCGTGCCCGACCACTCCAACCCGTCCGGGACCACCATGGGCCCGCGGGCGCGGGCCGAGCTGCTCGAACTCGCCGCCCGCCACGGCATCCTCGTCCTGGAGGACAGCCCCTACCGCCTGGTCAGCCCCGGGCCTCCGCTGCCGACGCTGAAGTCGCAGGACCGCGCGCACACGGTCGTCCACCTGGGCTCCTTCTCCAAGACGGTCTTCCCCGGCGCCCGGCTCGGCTTCGTCGTCGCCGACCAGCCCGTGGTGGACGACGAGGGCCGCACCGGCCTCCTCGCGGACGAACTCGCCAAGATCAAGAGCATGGTGACGGTCAACACCTCGTCGCTCAGCCAGGCCGCCGTCGCGGGGGCGCTGCTCGCGGCGGGCGGCCGGATCTCCGAGCTGAACCAGGCGGCGGCCACCTACTACGGCGACGCCATGGCGGCAACCCTCCGCGAACTGGACACCCATCTGCCGCGGGCCCGCAGGGAGGCCCTCGGCGTGCGCTGGAACGAACCCACGGGCGGCTTCTTCCTGACCGTGCGCGTGCCCTTCCGCGCGGACAACGCCGCGCTGATCCGCTCGGCGCAGGACTTCGGCGTCATCTGGACGCCCATGGCGTACTTCTATCCGGGCGGCGGCGGGCTGCACGGCATCCGCCTGTCGACCAGCTATCTGACGCCCGCCCAGATCGCGGAGGGCACCGCGCGGCTCGCGCGCTTCATCGAGGCCGAGAGCGCGCGGGCGTAGATCCGTACGACCGTTCCGACGGCACGTGCCACGACCGTTCCGACGACAGGTGCCACGACCGTTCCGACGACAGGTCCCACGACCGTACTCACGAGAAGGGGCAGGACAGTGACCGGCTACAACACCGTGCGACAGCCGCGCAGCAAGCCGCGAATGTGGGGGTGGACCTTCCGATGACCACAGACATCGCACCGCCCGAGGCCCTGGACGGCGTCCTCGACCCCGAGATCCACGAGACCGGCGTCCTGACGGCGCAGGGCCTTCCCGCGACGGCCGTACGCCCCCGGATCCTCGGCGTCGGCACGGCCGTGACCCCCACCTCCTACTCCCAGCCGGAAGTGCTCGACGCCTTCGGGATCACCGACCCCAAGGTGCGTTCGGTCTTCCTCAACAGCGCGATCGAGCGGCGCAACCTCTCGCTGCCGCCCGCGGACGCCGACGGCGTCCGGGTCCCCGAGTCGCAGGGCGACCTCCTCGACAAGCACAAGGCGCTGGCGCTCGAAATGGGCGCCGAGGCCCTGCGCGCCTGCCTCAAGGAGGCCGGGGCCGAACTCGCCGACCTGCGCCACCTGTGCTGCGTGACCTCCACCGGCTTCCTCACCCCGGGCCTCAGCGCGCTGCTGATACGGGAGTTGGGCATCGACCGGCACTGCAGCAGGGCCGACATCGTCGGCATGGGCTGCAACGCCGGCCTCAACGCCCTGAGCCTGGAGTCCGGTTGGGCCACCGCGCACCCCGGCGAACTCGCCGTGGTGCTCTGTGTGGAGGCCTGCTCCGCCGCGTACGCGGTGGACTCGACGATGCGCACCGCCGTGGTCAACAGCCTCTTCGGCGACGGCGCCGCGGCCGTCGCGCTCCGCGCCGAGCCGGTGCCCGAGCGCGGCCGCGAGAGGGATCGGCGCGGCTCGAACGCCCCGCACGACGCGCACCGTGAAGTGGGCCCGACCGTCCTGAAGTTCGCCAGCTGCGTCATTCCCGACGCCGTCGACGCCATGCGCTACGACTGGGACCGCGACCAGGGAAGGTTCAGCTTCTTCCTCGACCCGCAGATCCCCTACGTGGTGGGCGCGCACGCCGAGATCGTCGTCGACCGCCTGCTCGCGGGCACCGGACTGCGCAGGAGCGACATCCGGCACTGGCTGGTCCACTCCGGCGGCAAGAAGGTCATCGACGCCGTCGTGGTCAACCTCGGCCTGACCCGCCACGACGTACGGCACACCGTCGGCGTGCTGCGCGACCACGGGAACGTGTCCAGCGGCTCGTTCCTGTTCTCGTACGAACGCCTCCTCGAAGAAGGCGTCACCCGGCCCGGCGAGTACGGAGTGCTCATGACGATGGGACCGGGCTCCACGATCGAAACGGCGCTGATCCGATGGTGAGGACGGACCGATGGTGAGGGCGGACCCGATGGTGAGGACGGACCGATGGTGAGGACGGAAGGGCCCATGGAACCCGCACTGGAGCTGGACGGCTCGGAGCCGCTGACGGCCGCGACGGTCAAGGCCGTCGCCGCCCTCTGCGACCACGCCGAGGACGGGGACGGCGGCGGCGCGGCCGTCGTGCACGTCACCGGCGCCCCAACGGGCCACTGGACCAGCGGACTCGACGTCATGCTGGTCACCAAGTGGGAGCGCGTCCTGCGCCGCTTCGAACGGCTGCCCACCGCCTCGGTCGCGGTGGCCCGCGGCGACTGCGGCGGAACCGCACTCGACGCCTTCCTCGCCGCGGACCTGCGCGTCGCCGCCCCGGACACCCGGTTCCTCGTGGCGCGCGACGCCACGGCCACCTGGCCCGGCATGGCCGGCTACCGCCTGGTCCAACTCGCCGGCGCCGCCCGGGTCCGCGCGGCCGTGCTGTTCGGCCGCCCGATCCCGGCCGCCGAGGCGCGGACCCTGGGCATCGTCGACACCGTGGCCGACGACCCGGCGGCCGCGGTCGCCGAGGCTGCGGCGCTCGCCGACGGCATCGCCGGACACGAACTCGCGATCCGGCGGCAGTTGCTCTTCGACGCCGCGACGACCAGCTTCGAGGACGCCCTGGGCGCACACCTCGCGGCCTGCGACCGCGCCCTGCGCCGGCCGGACGCCGAGGAGGTGGCGGCCTCGTGACGACGGTCGTGCAGCCCGCGCGCCCCGCACACCCCACGGGCCCGGGGCGCTCCGCCCGCGCCCCGCACGAGGACGTCGCGGACGCCTGGTCGCGTCTTGCGACGGAGTCGGGCGCCGTCGCCCGCGCGGAGGAACTCCTCGCCGCCCTGCCCGACCCGGTCGCCCGCACCGCGGGACAACAGGCCGAACTGGCCGCCGCCATGGACGCGGCCCGCGCGCTGCGGGCGCGCTTCCTGGACACGTACGCGGACGCCGTCTACGACCGGCTGACCGAGGGCCGCACCGTCGCCCTGCGCATCGACGAACTCCTCGAAGCGGCCGCCGGGGAACTGCCCGGCCTGGTGCCCGACGACGCCCGGCTCGCCTCAGAGCGGAGCCGGGTCCAGGCCGGCAAGGAGGGCCACGAGATCGACCAGGGCATCTTCCTGCGGGCCGTGCTCCGCTCGCCGACCGCGGGAGCACACCTGCTCGACGCCATGCTCAGGCCGACGCCCCGCGCGCTGGGGCTCCTCGACGATTTCACCCGCACCGGCGTCGTGGAGATGGAGTCGGTGCGCCTGGAACGGCACGACGACGGCGTCGCCCGCCTGACCATGTGCCGCGACGACTGCCTCAACGCCGAGGACAGCCGCCAGGTCGACGACATGGAGACCGCCGTCGACCTGGCCCTGCTCGATCCCGCCGTACGCGTCGGGCTGCTGCGCGGCGGCGAGATGACCCACCCCCGCTACCGCGGCAGGCGCGTGTTCAGCGCCGGGATCAACCTCAAGAGCCTCGGCGCGGGCGACATCCCCCTGGTCGGGTTCCTGCTCCGCCGCGAACTCGGCTACCTCCACAAGCTCGTCAGGGGCCTGCGCGCCGACCACCCGGGTCGGTGGCACACCCCCTTCCTGGAGAAGCCGTGGGTCGCCGCCGTCGACGGCTTCGCCATCGGGGGCGGCACCCAGATCCTGCTGGTCTGCGACCACGTACTCGCCGCGTCCGACGCCTACTTGAGCCTGCCCGCGGCGAAGGAGGGGATCATCCCCGGGGTCGCCAACTTCCGGTTCACCCGGTACGTGGGGCCGCGCGTCGCCCGGCAGGTCATCCTGGCGGGCCGCAGGATCAGGGCGGGCGAGCCCGACGCCCGGCTGCTCGTCGACGAGGTCGTGGAGCCCGAGGAGATGGACGCCGCCGTCGAGCGGAGCCTGGCACGGCTCGACGGCTCCGCGGTGCTCGCCAACCGGCGGATGCTGAACCTCGCCGAGGAGCCGCCGGACGCCTTCCGCGCGTACATGGCGGAGTTCGCGCTCCAGCAGGCGCTGCGCATCTACGGCCAGGACGTCATCGACAAGGTGGGCCGGTTCGGCGCCGAACACCCCGGCCCGCCGGGGAACGGCGCCGCGCAGGCCCGCGGCTGAGGGGACACCGCGATGCCGATCGCCCGGGTCGACGGGATCAGGCTCAACTACGACGAGTACGGCACCGGGGAGCCGGTCGTCATGGTGACCGGCAGCGGTGCCCCCGGCCGCATGTGGCGCACGCACCAGGTGCCCGCCCTGACCGTGGCGGGCTACCGCGTCATCACGCTCGACAACCGGGGCATCCCGCCGAGCGACCCCTGCCCCGACGGCTTCACCCTCGCCGACATGGCGGCGGACGTCGCCAAGGTCATCGAGGCCGTCGGGGAGGGCGCCTGCCGGGTCGTGGGCTACTCGCTGGGCGCGATGGCCGTCCAGGAACTGCTCCTGGCCCGCCCCGACCTCGTACGCCAGGCCGTCCTGATGGCGACCACGGGACGCACCGACGCCCTGACCGCCGCGATGACGGCCGCCGACATGGAACTCAGCGACGGCGACACCAAGCTGCCGCCCCGCTACGCCGCCTATGTGCAGGCCCTGCAGAACCTCTCGCCGCGGACGCTGAACGACGAGGAGCGGCTGCGGGACTGGCTCGCCGTCTTCGAGATGTCGGCCGTCGACCGCTCCGGCGTCCGCGGCCAGCTCGGTCTGCAGCTCATTCCCGACCGGCTCCCGGCCTACCGGCGCATCTCGAGGCCGTGCCTCGTCATCGGATTCCAGGACGACCTGGTCGTCCGCCCGCACCTGTCCCGCGAGGTCGCGGAGAGCATTCCCGGCAGCGCCTATGCCGAGATCCCCGGATGCGGCCACTACGGATATCTGGAGAACCCCGCCGCCGTGAACGCGGCGATCACCGACTTCTTCACGGGACGGCTTCGCTGAATTCCGTCCCGCACCACGCGGCGCCTGGACGGCCTTGTCGGTCAAGTGGCGCCCCGTTAGCGTGAATTACGTCCTGCCAGTGACACGATGAAAACGATCGGAGTGGTTATGCCGAACCCGTTCGACGACGAAAACGGTACGTTTCTGGTTCTCGTCAACGACGAGAACCAGCATTCCCTCTGGCCCGCCTTCGCCGAGGTGCCCGCCGGATGGAAGACCGTCTTCGGAGAAGAGACGCGCAAGGCCTGCCTGGAGTACATCGAGGAGAACTGGAAGGACATGCGCCCCAAGAGCCTCATCGACGAGATGGAGAAGTTCGAAGCCGCCGGCTAGGCGGGCCCCGCCCGGCAATCACGACGAAAACTGGAGGTTTTCGTGGCAATACTCGGCGGACCGGGGCCGGTATTGATGCGCGGTATGGGGCCGGACGACGAGTCCGTGACGAGGCAGCAGATCAAGCCCGGCACGGCGAAACGAATCCTCCCCTACGCGAAACCGTACCGACTCAAGATCGTCCTTCTTCTGCTCGCCACCGCGCTCAACGCGGGCAACGTGGTGGCCACGCCCATCCTGTTCAAGTACCTCATCGACAACGGCATCTCGAAGGGCGACACCTCGGTGGTCGTCTGGATCTCCGTCGTCGTCGCCGTTCTCGCACTCCTGAGCGCGGGCCTCGGCTTCGCCGAGGCCTGGTACTCCGGGCGGGTCAGCGAGGGGCTCATCTACGACCTCCGCACACGGATCTTCGACCATGTGCAGCGCCAGCCGCTGGCGTTCTTCACCCGCGCGCAGACCGGGTCCCTCGTCAGCAGGCTCAACACCGACGTGGTCGGCGCCCAACAGGCCGTGACGTCGCTCCTGTCGACGGTCGCGTCCGCCGGGCTGACCCTGGTCCTGGTCCTCGGCGCGATGTTCTACCTGTCCTGGGTGGTCACTCTGGTCTCCCTGCTCGTGATCCCGCTGTTCATCCTGCCCGGCCGGCTCGTCGGCCGGCGGCTGCAGCGGATCATGCGCGAGCACATGCAGGTCAACGCCGAGGTCGGCTCGTTCATGCACGAGCGCTTCAACGTGACCGGCGCGCTGCTCGCCAAGCTCTACGGCCGGCCCGCCAGTGAGACGGGCATGTTCGCGGGGCTCGCCGCCAAGGGACGCGACCTGGGCATCCTGGCCGCCGTCTACAGCAAGTTGCTCTTCCTCTCGATGACGTTCGTGGGCGCCATCGC
Organism: Streptomyces sp. NPDC025651; assembly: GCF_055558735.1. Taxonomy (NCBI): domain Bacteria; kingdom Bacillati; phylum Actinomycetota; class Actinomycetes; order Kitasatosporales; family Streptomycetaceae; genus Streptomyces; species Streptomyces sp. NPDC025651. The sequence continues at coordinate 17,077 of NZ_JBVHLZ010000020.1, read as the reverse complement.
CATCGCGCTCGTGTACGGCGTGGGCGGCGGCCTCGTCATCGACGGCACGTTCCAGATCGGCACGCTGGTGGCCCTCGCCACGCTGCTCACCCGGCTGCTGGGACCCATCAACCAGCTCGCCGGGGCCCAGGCGAGCGTGGTGACCGCGCTGGTCAGCTTCGACCGGCTCTTCGAGATCCTCGACCTGAAGCCGCTGATCTCCGAGAAGCCGGGCGCGAAGCCCCTGAAGTCCGCGGCCACGACCACGGACAGCATCGGCCGTCCCGCGCCGGAGATCGAGTTCGACGGGGTGTCCTTCCGCTACCCGAAGGCCGCCGACGTCTCGCTCGCCTCGCTGGAGTCGATCGCCCTGCCGATGCAGGAGCGCACCAAGAACACCTGGACCCTGCGCGACCTGAACTTCACCGCGCCGGCCGGCAAACTCACCGCTCTGGTGGGCCCGTCGGGCGCGGGCAAGACGACCATCACCCACCTGGTGCCGCGGCTCTACGACCCGGTGGAGGGCGCCATCCGGATCGGCGGCCAGGACATCCGCGACGTGACGCTCGCGTCCCTGAACGACACGGTCGGCATGGTCACCCAGGACGCGCACCTCTTCCACGCCACCATCCGCGACAACCTCACCTACGCACGGCCGGACGCCACCGAGCAGGACCTGATAGACGCGTGCAGGTCGGCGCAGATCTGGGACCTGATCGAGTCGCTGCCCGACGGCTTCGACACCGTCGTCGGCGACCGCGGATACCGGTTCTCCGGCGGCGAGAAGCAGCGCGTGGCCATGGCCCGGCTGCTGCTCAAGGCCCCGCCCATCGTCGTGCTCGACGAGGCCACCGCGCACCTCGACTCGGAGTCCGAGGCGGCCGTGCAGCGGGCCCTGAAGACGGCGCTGCGGGGCCGGACCTCGCTCGTGATCGCGCACCGGCTCTCGACCATCCGCGACGCGGACCAGATCCTGGTCGTCGACAAGGGCCGGGTCCAGGAGCGCGGCACCCACGAGGAACTGATGGAACTGGACGGGCTGTACGCGGAGTTGTACCGCACCCAGTTCTCCCGTCAGCCGTCCGGCAACGGCGAGGCCCCGGTGCCCGAACCGGTCGGCGGCCCGCACGGTCCCGAACCCGTCCTGCACGGCGGACCCCTGCAGGGCGGCGGCCCCGGCCCCCTTCCTGGCCCGGGCGCGGGACGGCCCGCGCCGGGCGTCTACTTCGCCCCTCCGGGGGCCGGACCGGGCAGTTCAGGACCAGGTCCGGGTGCGGGCCCGGGGCCCGGCCAGGGCCACGTCTACGGACCCGGCCCGGGTCCCGGCCCCGGAGGCCCACCGCCTCCGCGGCACGAACCCGGCTGATCACACCGGCCGTACGGCGGTACGGCACACGGCATCCGCGACGCGGTCCTCCGCGTCGCGGATGCCACGTTGTGGATGCCGTGTTGTGGAGGGTGTGTTTCCGAACCCGCCCGGCACGCGCGGCACGGCGGTAGCCTGGACGGCGTCTGCGCTTCGTGCGGGGCCGCGGCGGACTGTGACCGGTGTGTGACCTCAACTCGGCCACCCTGGGCAGCCATGATCCGCTTCCGCCGCCCGCCCCCGCCGGTCGCGACGCGCCGTGTTCCGGCTGTTCGGGTTGTTCGGGGGTGAGCGGTGATGGTGCCACGCGTACGCCGAACTCCCGTCGCGCACCGGGACCCCCGCCCCACGCCCCCGATCGGCGGCGCCGCACGTCGTGACCGAGACCATCCCTGCCGCGGGTACCGGATTCGACGATGTGATGTGAGATGCCGATGCGTCTGCCCGACTCGTCCCACGCGTCCCGTGCGACCCGGCGCCGGTCCCGGGTCGTCTCCCGCCTCCTGCCCAAACGGGTCCGCATGCGGCTCACGCTGCTGTACGGATCACTGTTCGTCGTCTCGGGCGCCGTCCTCCTGACGATCACCTATCTGCTGGTCAGCCGCTCCAGCGGCATGTTCGTCTTCAGCAGGGACAGGTCCGACCCGTCCGGCGACGACGGCGTCCACATGTACAACGGCAACAGCGGCTCGATGCCGCTGGACGGCTTCGCGGAGGCCCAGCGCCAGCAGGCGATGCGCCAGCACGCGCTGGAGATGAACCGCCTGCTGATCGAGTCCGGCGTCGCGCTGGCCATCATGTCGGTGATCGCGATCGGCCTCGGCTGGTTCGTCGCGGGGCGCGTGCTGCGGCCGTTGCGCACGATGACCTCCACCATCCAGCGGATCTCCGCGCACAACGTCCACGAACGCCTCGCCGTCGAGGGCCCGGGGGACGAGCTGAAGGGCCTGGCGGACACCGTCGACGGACTGCTCGGCCGGCTGGAGGGGGCGCTCGACTCCCACAAGCGCTTCGTCGCCAACGCCGCCCATGAACTCCGTACGCCACTGACCGTCGAGCACGCGCTCCTGGAGGAGTCGCTGATCGACCGCGACGCCACCGTCGAGTCGTTCCGGTCCAACTTCGAGCGCCTCCTCGTCCTGAGCGAGCAGCAGGCGCGGCTCCTGGAGTCGCTCCTGACCCTGTCGAGCAGCGAGCGGGGCCTCGACCGCAGGGAGCCCCTGGAACTGGCGGAGCTGGCGGGCAAGGCGGTGCTCGGCTGCCGCGAGAAGGCCGAGCGGAGCGGCCTGCGCCTGGACGTGACGACCGATCCCGCGGGCATCTGCGGCGACAGCGCGCTGGTCGAGCGCCTGGTCGCGAACCTCCTTGACAACGCGATCGGTTACAACGTGCCCGACGGCTGGGTGAAGGTCGTGACCCGCGTCGAGGACGGGCGCGCCGTCGTCCGCGTGGCCAACTCCGGCAGGCTGGTCCCACCGGCCAGGGTGGGCCGGTTGTTCGAGCCCTTCCAACGGCTCGACCGCACCGCGGGAGACGGACACCACGGCCTCGGCCTGTCGATCGTGCGCTCCATCGCCGCCGCCCATGACGCGACCATCGACGCGCATGCCCGCGCGCGGGGCGGCCTCGTCGTGGAGGTCGCCTTCCCGCTGCGGGTCACGGATCCGTCGCCCGCGGCCGGGCACCACGAGGGCCGGCACCGACTGCCCCCGGCCGCCTCGCTGACGGCCGGCACGGCCCCTCGTTGACCGTCGGCACGGCAGGACCGCGGTAACGCGGACGGTCGCATCAATTCCCCGGTCGGCATAGCATCGAATTCACCGCGTACGTTCCCGTGAATGTTCCCGCGCCCGCTGAGCGTCCAAGTGCGCAATCCGCACGGTTGGACGCCTGTCGGTTGTCGGTCGGACGCCGGTTGGACGCCCCGGAAATCGATGAAACAGCCGACGCGCATGGCTCGGCGAGGGGGAAAGATGAACGGCAAAGCTGGTCGCACTCTGCCCTTGTTCGATTCCCAGGAAGGAATCTGGCTGGCGCAGCGTGTGGAAGGCTCCCGTCAGCTGTACAGCGTCGGTCAGTACGTCGAAATAGAAGGGCCCGTCGACACACGGGTATTCGGGCGCGCTCTGCGGCACGTCGTCGCCGAAACGGAAATCCTGCGGGTGCGTTTCGTGGAGACGGAAACGGAAGACGGCGACAGGGTTGCGCAGTTCGTCGCTCCCGCGCCCCCGGAAGGGGACGTTCTCCGCTTGGTCGACCTCAGCGATGTCAGTGACCTCAGTGATCCCAGCGGCCTCGGCGCCGCCGACGATCCGCGCACTGCCGCCGAAGCATGGATGCGAGCGGAACTGACCCAGGGCGCGGGAGCAGGAGAGGGAGAGGGAGCGGGCTCCCTCTCCGCCCACGTTCTCTTCCGACTCGCCCCGGACCGCCACATCTGGTTCCAGCGCCACGACCACCTGCTGATGGATGTCTACGCGTGTTCCCTCCTCGGGCGCCGCGTCGCCCACGTCTACACGGCACTGCTGCGCGGACAGCACCCCGAACCCTCCGCCCAGGCAACACTCGGCGAACTCCTGGAGGAGGAGTCCGCCTACCGGTCCTCGGAGCGGTACGAGCTCGACCGGCAGTACTGGCTCGACCACTTCGCCGACCGGCCGGACCTCGTGGGCATCCCCGGACACGGCTCCGCCGCGCCGCGGGCACCGCACGACGACCTGCCCGAGGTCCTGCGGGCGACCGGCCATCTGCCCCCTGCCGCCGTCGCGTTCCTGCGCTCGGCGGCGGCACGGGCCGAGGTGAGCTGGCCCCGGCTCGTCGTCGCCGCGGTCGCCGCCTTCATGGGCCGGATGACGGGAGCGGACGAGGCCTTCCTCAGCCTTCCGGTCGCCGGACGCACGAGCGACCCGGCACGACGCACCCCCTGCACGATGGCGAACATGCTGCCGCTGCGGCTGCCCGCCACCGCCGGCAGGAGCCTGCTGGAGCTGGCACGAGAAGCGGGCCGCGAGATCGGCGGCCTCCTCGTCCACCAGGGCTTCCGAGGCGAGCGGTTGCGCCGTGAACTCAACTGGCCGACCGGCGACCGATGGCACTTCGGGCCGTACGTCAACATCATGCCGATGGCCGGCGAGACCCTGTGGTTCGGCGAGCACCGCGGCACCGTCCGCGACCTGTCGAGCCGGCGCGTCGAGGAGTTCGGCGTGCTGGTCAGCGGCTGGTCCGAGGACGAGGGCATGCAGATCACGTTCGAGGCCAACTCCACGCTGTACGGCCCCGACTGGCTCCGGGCGGCACACCGCTCCTTCCTCGCGTTCCTGGAGCGGGCCGTGGGGGACCCGTCGGTGCCGGTGGGGCGGATCGACGCGGTGAGCGCGCCGGAGCGGGCGCGGGTGGTGGAGCGGTGGAACGCGGCGGTGGCGGCCGCCCCGCACGCACTGGTGCCGGAGCTGTTCGCGGGGCGCGCGCGGCGCTCGCCGGACCTGGTGGCGGTGCGCTGTGGCCAGGACGCGGTGTCGTACGGGGAGTTGGAGGCGCGGGCGAATCGGCTGGCGCGGCATTTGGCGGACCTCGGGGTGGGTCCGGAGTCGCGGGTGGGTCTGTGTCTGCCGCGCGGGATCGACATGGTTCTGGGGGAGTTGGCCGTGTGGAAGGCGGGCGGTGCGTTCGTTCCGCTGGACCCGGAGTACCCGGCCGACCGTCTCGGCTATGTGATCGTGGACAGTGGCGCGGACGTCGTCGTCGGCGCCGGAGAGTCGCTGGACGGCATCCCTGCCGGCACGAGCCGCCTCGTCCTGCTCGACGAGGTGGAGACCGTCCGGACCATCGCGGCGCGGTCCGCGGAGCCGTTCGGGGCGCAGGTCCTTGCGGATCAGCTCGCGTATGTGATCTACACGTCGGGTTCGACGGGGCGTCCCAAGGGTGTGGCGGTGGCGCACGGTGGTGTGGCGAACCTGGCGGAGGTGATGCGTCCCGCGCTGGGGGTGGCCGAGGGTGTGGTGGTGCTGCAGTTCGCGTCGTTCAGCTTCGACGCGGCGGTCCTCGACGTGGCGGTGACGCTTGCGGGCGGCGGCACGCTGGCCATCGCCTCGGGTCAGGAGCGGGCCGAGCCGGGCGCGCTGGCGGAGATGATCGAGGCCGCGGGCGTGAGCACCGCGAGCGTGGTGCCGTCCTTGCTGGGCGTCTTGGATCCGAACTCCGTTCCAGGGGTACGGAATTGGGTTCTGGGTGCGGAGCTGCTGACCGCAGACTTGGCGAGCCGCTGGACCGAGCAGGCGCGTGTGTGGAACACGTACGGCCCCACCGAGGCGACGGTCATGGTCACCGCGGGACCGGTGGACGCGGGGATCGGGCCGCGCGACGAGGCGCCTCCGATCGGGCGCCCGCTGGGGAACGTACGGATATACGTCCTGGACGCGTATCTGCGGCCGGTGGCGCCGGGTGTGATCGGTGAGGTGTACATCGCGGGGCCGGGTGTGGCGCGCGGTTATGTGGGGCGTCCCGGCCTGACGGCCGAGCGGTTCGTGGCGTGTCCGTTCGGTGGCGGTGGTCGGATGTACCGCTCCGGGGACCTGGCCCGCTGGGCGGCCGACGGGCAGCTGGCGTTCGCCGGGCGCGCGGACGACCAGGTGAAGATCCGTGGCTTCCGGGTGGAGCCGGGTGAGGTCGAGGCCGTGCTTGCCGCGTCCCCGGGGATACGCCAGGCCGCGGTGGTCGTGCGCGAGGACAGGCCGGGCGACAAGCGCCTGGTCGCCTATGTCGTGGTCGACGAGCGGCACGATCTCGCCGACGGCCTCACCCCTCAGGCCATACGTGGGCAAGTGGCCGCCCATGTACCGGAGTTCATGGTCCCGGCGTCGATCCAGATCCTGAACGCGCTGCCGCTCACGGTGAACGGAAAGGTGAACCGTTTCGCCCTCCCCGCGCCGGACCTCCCGGGCGCGGGCGGCGGCCGTGGACCCGCGACACCGCTGGAGGAGGTGTTGTGCGGGCTCTTCGGAGAGGCCCTGGGGCTGGGGCAGGTGGACACCGACACGTCGTTCTTCGAGCTGGGCGGCGACTCGCTGCTCGCGATGCGGCTGCTCGCCCGGGTCCGTGCCGTGCTCGAAGTCGAGGTCGGCATAGCGGAGTTGTTCGGGGCGCCCACGGTGGCCGGGCTGGCGCGGCTGATCGGTGACGGGACGGGCGACGGTGAGGCGCGGGTCGCGCTGGGCGCGCGGGTGAGGCCGGACGTGGTGCCCCTCTCCTTCGCCCAGCAGCGGATGTGGTTCCTGAACCGGATGGAGGAGTCCGTCCCGGGAGCGGCGGCCGCGTACAACTTGCCTCTGGCGGTCCGTATTTCGGGTGTGCTGGACGAGGCAGCTCTGGAGGCGGCGCTCGGTGACGTGGCCGACCGGCACGAGAGCCTGCGCACGGTCTTCCCCGACGCCGGCGGAGTCCCGCGGCAGCAGGTTCTGCACGGAGAGGCGGGGCGTCCGCGGATGGCGACCGTGGAGTGCGCGGAGCAGCGGGTCGGGGACGTGCTGGCGGAACACGCGCGAAGCGGCTTCGACCTGCGGGTGGACGTGCCGTGGCGGGTCTGGCTGCTGGTGGTCGGCCCGGCGGAGTGCGTGCTGTCGGTGGTGGCTCATCATGTGGCTGTCGACGGCTGGTCGATGGGTGTCCTTGCGCGCGACCTGGAGGTCGCGTACGCGGCCCGGTGCGAGGGCAGGCCGCCCGGCTGGGGCCCGTTGCCCGTGCAGTACGCGGACTACGCGCTCTGGCAGCGTGAGGTGCTCGGGGAGCTGGAGGATCCGGCCAGCGTGATCAGCGGCCAACTGGCGTACTGGCGTGACGCGTTGGAAGGCATCCCGCAGGAACTCTCTCTGCCGGTCGACCGAGCCCGGCCCGTGGTTCCGTCCTTCGAGGGATGGCGGGCGCCGCTCGGGACGGACGCGGAGACGCACGCTCGCCTCGTGGAGATCGCGGGTCGGGGCCGGGCGACGATGTTCATGGTGGTGCACGCGGCGGTGAGCGTGCTCCTGGCCCGGATGGGCGCGGGCGAGGACATTCCTGTCGGTACGCCGGTCGCGGGGCGGGGTGAGGCGGCTCTCGAAGAGCTCGCCGGGTTCTTCGTCAACACCCTTGTGCTGCGTGCCGACGTGAGCGGTGATCCGACCTTCGCCGAGCTGCTCGAACGGGTGCGGGCCGCGGATCTCGCCGCGTACGCCCATCAGGACGTGCCCTTCGAGCGCCTCGTCGAAGAGGTCAACCCGTCCCGCTCGGTCTCCCGAAACCCCTTGTTCCAGGTCATGTTGGCCTTGGAGACCGTGCCGGAGCCGGAGTGGCGGCTGCGGGGCGCGCGGGTGCGGTCGGCTTCGATGGTCGCGCCTGCCGCGCGGTTCGACCTGGCGGTGACGCTCGCCGAACGGCGCGACGGGAGCGGCGCCCCGGCCGGGCTGGACGGGGACGTCCTGTTCGCCGCGGACCTGTTCGACGAGGACACCGGGCGGGCGCTCGCGCGGCGCCTCGTGCGGGTCCTTGAGCAGGTCGCCGCCGATCCGCGGATCCGGCTCAGCGAGGTGGACGTCCTGACGGCGGACGAGCGGGCGCGGGTGGTGGAGCGGTGGAACGTGTCCCACCGGCCGGTGCCGGCGGGTTCGGTCGTGGGGGAGTTCGAGAGGTGGGCGGTGCGGACGCCGGACGCGGTGGCGGTGCGGTGCGGTGCGGAGGCTTTGTCGTACGGGGAGTTGGAGGCGCGGGCGAACCGGCTGGCGCGGCATCTGAAGGCGCTCGGTGTCGGCCGTGAGGGCCGGGTGGGTCTGTGTCTGCCGCGCGGGATCGACATGGTCGTCGCGGAGCTTGCCGTGTGGAAGGCGGGTGGTGCGTTCGTTCCGCTGGACCCGGAGTACCCGGCCGACCGTCTCGGCTATGTGATCGTGGACAGTGGCGCGGACGTGGTGCTGGGCGTCGGGGAGTCGCTGGCCGGGGTGTCGGTGGGTGTGGCGAGGGTCGTGCTGCTGGATGGCGCGGAGACCGAGGCGGCGTTGGCGGCGCGGTCCGCGGAGCCGTTCGGGGCGCAGGTCCTTGCGGATCAGCTCGCGTATGTGATCTACACGTCGGGTTCGACGGGGCGTCCCAAGGGTGTGGCGGTGGCGCACGGCGGTGTGCTGGACCTGGCGGACTCGATGCGGCTGCCGCTGGGCCTCGACGCGGGTGTGGTGATGCTGCAGTTCGCGTCGTTCAGCTTCGACGCGGCGGTCCTCGACGTGGCCGCCACGCTGACGGCCGGAGGGACGCTGGCCATCGCATCCCGTGCGGAGCGGGCCGAGCCCGCGGCCCTGGCACGGATGATCGAGGCCGCGGGCGTGAGCACGGCGAGCGTGGTGCCGTCCCTGCTGGGTGTGCTGGATCCGGACTCCGTGACAGGGGTGCGGAATTGGGTTCTGGGAGCGGAGCTGCTGACCGCCGACCTGGCGAGCCGCTGGACCCCGCAAGCGCGCCTGTGGAACACCTACGGCCCCACCGAGGCGACCGTCATGGCCACGGTCGGTCCGGTGGCCGATGACATCCGCCCGGAGGATCAACCGCCGCCGATCGGGCGCCCGTTGGGCAACGTACGCATGTATGTCCTGGACGCGTATCTGCGGCCGGTGGCGCCGGGCGTGATCGGTGAGGTGTACATCGCGGGGCCGGGTGTGGCGCGCGGCTATGTGGGGCGTCCCGGCCTGACGGCCGAGCGGTTCGTGGCGTGTCCGTTCGGTGGCGGTGGTCGGATGTACCGCTCCGGGGACCTGGCCCGCTGGACGGCCGACGGGCAGCTGCTGTTCGCCGGGCGCGCGGACGACCAGGTGAAGATCCGCGGCTTCCGGGTCGAGCTGGGCGAGGTCGAGGCCGTGCTCGGCTCGTACGCGGGGGTCCGTCAGGCCGTGGCGGTCGTGCGGGAGGACAGGCCGGGCGACAAGCGGCTCGCCGCGTATGTCGTGCCTGAGGGGCGAAACGGCCTCGACCCCCACGCCCTGCGCGAACAAGTGGCCCTCAGGCTCCCGGAGTTCATGGTTCCCGCGGCGGTCATGGCGCTGGACGCCCTGCCGCTGACGGTGAACGGAAAGGTGGACCGCGCGGCCCTCCCCGCACCGGACTTCACCCTCAGGGCCTCCGGGCGGGAGGCGCGCACGCAGACCGAGGAGATCCTGTGCGGGCTGTTCGCCGAGGTGCTCGGCCTTGAGTGGGTCGGTGCCGAGGACGGCTTCTTCGAGCTGGGCGGCGACTCGCTGCTCGCGATGCGGCTGCTCGCCCGGGTCCGTGCCGTGCTCGAAGTCGAGGTCGGCATAGCGGAGTTGTTCGGGGCGCCCACGGTGGCCGGGCTGGCGCGGCTGATCGGTGACGGGACGGGCGACGGTGAGGCGCGGGTCGCGCTGGGCGCGCGGGTGAGGCCGGACGTGGTGCCCCTCTCCTTCGCCCAGCAGCGGATGTGGTTCCTGAACCGGATGGAGGAGTCCGTCCCGGGAGCGGCGGCCGCGTACAACATGCCCTTGACGCTCAGCATTTCGGGCGTGCTGGACGTCGCCGCCCTGGAGGCGGCGCTCGGTGACGTGGCCGACCGGCACGAGAGCCTGCGCACGGTCTTCCCCGATGCCGACGGAGTCCCGCGGCAGCACGTGCTGACCGGCCGCGCGGGCCGCCCGCCCCTGACCATCGTGCAGACCGTCGCGGACCAGGTGCCGGAGGCGCTCTCCGCCGAACTGGGCGAAGGCTTCGACCTGCGGGTGGACGTGCCGTGGCGGGTCTGGCTGCTGGTGGTCGGCCCGACGGAGTACGTGCTGTCGGTCGTCGCGCACCATGTGGCTGTCGACGGTTGGTCGATGGGTGTCCTCGCGCGGGACCTGGAGGTCGCGTACGCGGCCCGGTGCGAGGGCAGGCCGCCCGGCTGGGGCCCGTTGCCCGTGCAGTACGCGGACTACGCGCTCTGGCAGCGTGAGGTGCTCGGCGAGCTGGAGGATCCGGCCAGCGTGATCAGCGGCCAACTGGCGTACTGGCGCGAAGCTTTGGAAGGCATCCCGCAGGAACTCTCTCTGCCCGTCGACCGGCCCCGGCCCGTCGTGCCCTCCTTCGAGGGGCGCCTGGTGCCGGTGGCCGCGGACGCCGAGACGCACGCCCGCCTCGTGGAGATCGCGGGTCGGGGCCGGGCGACGATGTTCATGGTGGTGCACGCGGCGGTGAGCGTGCTCCTGGCCCGGATGGGCGCGGGCGAGGACATTCCTGTCGGTACGCCGGTCGCGGGGCGGGGCGAGGCGGCTCTCGAAGAGCTCGCCGGGTTCTTCGTCAACACCCTTGTGCTGCGTGCCGACGTGAGCGGTGATCCGACCTTCGCCGAGCTGCTCGAACGGGTGCGGGCCGCGGATCTCGCCGCGTACGCCCATCAGGACGTGCCCTTCGAGCGCCTCGTCGAAGAGGTCAACCCGTCCCGCTCGCTGTCCCGCACCCCTCTCTTCCAGGTGATGCTGGCCCTGCAGAACGTGCCCGAGGCCACCTGGGAACTGCCCGGCGTGCAGGTGCGTCCCGCCGCGCTGCCGACCCGGCTCGCCGCCCGGTTCGACCTGGCGGTGTCCATGGTCGAGCGGCGCGACGCGCACGGGGCTCCGGCCGGGATCGACGGCGAGATCCTCTACGCCACCGACCTGTTCGACCCGGACACGGCCCAGACGCTCGCGCGGCGCCTCGTACGGGTCCTTGAGCAGGTCGCCGCCGATCCGCGGATCCGGCTCAGCGAGGTGGACGTCCTGACGGCGGACGAGCGGGCGCGCGTGGTGCAGCGGTGGAACGACTCCGCACAAGCGGTGCCGCCCTCGTCGGTCGTCGAGCTCTTCGAGGAGTGGGCCGCGCGGACGCCGGACGCGATGGCGGTCGAATCGGGCGAGGACACCCTGACCTACGGGGAGTTGAGGGAGCGGGCGGCGCGCCTGGCGCGGTACCTGATCGCCGCGGGCGTGGGCCCGGAGTGCCGCGTCGCCGTCGTGGTCGAGCGGTCCGTGGCGCTGATGGTGTCGCTCGTCGCGATCTCGATGGCGGGCGGGGTGTTCGTCCCGGTGGACCCGGAGTACCCGGCCGACCGCGTGGCCTACCTCCTGGAGGACTCCGACCCGTCCGTGGTCCTGTGCACCACGGAGACACGGCGGGCGCTGTCGGTGGACGTGGGAGCCGCTGGAGCCGCGGGGGACACAGGCGGCGCGGGGGCCGCGGGAGACACGAACGGCGCGCCGCCCTCGCGGCGAGTCATCGCCATGGACGACCCCGCGGTGGCCGGTGAGGTGGCCGCGCGCGACGCGGGACCGCTGCGGGACACGGAGCGCCGGGCACCGCAGGCCGCGGACAACACCGCGTACGTGATCTACACCTCGGGCTCGACGGGCGCACCCAAGGGCGTCGCGGTCTCCCACCGCGGGCTGCGCAACGTCGTCGAGGACAACCTCCGGCGGTACGGGCTCGACGAGCACAGCCGTGTCCTGCAACTGGTCTCGCCGAGCTTCGACGTCTCCATGGCGGACATCTGGCCGGCGCTCTGCGCGGGCGCGCGGCTCGTCCTGGCACCGGCGGGCCTCGACGCATCCGGCGACGAACTCGCCCACCTGATGCGCACACGGGGCGTCACCCACCTGGCGACGACCCCGACCCACCTGCTGCAGATGCGCCCCGAGGACGTGCCCGAACTCCGCCTGCTGATGATCGGCGGCGAACCCATGGCGCCCGAGCCGCGCCGCCGCTGGTCGACGGGCCGCACCATGTACAACCAGTACGGCGTCACCGAGGCGTCGATCATCTCCACGGTCAGCCCGATCCGGCCGGACCGCGACGGGACGACGCCCATCGGCCGGCCGATCGCGAACACCCGGGTGTACGTCCTGGACACGGCCCTGCGGCCGGTGCCGGTGGGTGTGCCCGGTGAGCTGTACGTGGCCGGTGCCGGGCTCGCGCGCGGCTACGTGGGGCGCGCGGGGCTCTCGGCGGAGCGGTTCGTGGCCTGCCCGTTCGGGGCGGGGGAGCGGATGTACCGCACCGGGGACGTGGTGCGGTGGACGGGCGAGGGGGAACTCGTCTTCGCGGGCCGCGCCGACGACCAGATGAAGGTCCGCGGGCACCGCATCGAACCCGGTGAGGTCGAGGCCGCGCTCGCGGGACACCCCGGAGTGCGCGAGGCCGTCGTGGTGGTGCGGGAGGACCGTCCGGGCGAACGCCGGCTGATCGGCTATGTGGCCGCCGACGCGGGGACGGTGGACGGGCCGACGGTCCGCGAACGTGCCGCCGCCGTGCTGCCGGAGCACATGGTGCCGACGGCGGTCCTGGTCCTCGACGCGCTGCCCCTGTCGGCGAACGGCAAGGTCGACCGGGCCGCGCTGCCCGCGCCCGACTTCGCCGAGCGGGTCTCGGGCCGGGCGCCCCGCACCGAGACCGAGCGCATTCTGTGCGACCTGTTCGCCGAGATGCTCGGCCTCGAACGGGTCGGTGCCGACGACGGCTTCTTCGAGCTCGGCGGCGACTCGATCAGCTCCATGCAACTGGTCTCCCGGGCGCGCAAGGCCGGCCTGGTCATGACGCCACGGCACGTGTTCGAGGAGAAGACCCCCGAACGCCTCGCGGCCGTGGTGGAGGCGGCAGGCACGGCGGACCGCGCCGCGGCCGTCCCCGACGTCGGTGTGGGCGAGGTGCCCTGGACGCCGGTCATGCGGGCGTTCGGCGAGCGGGCCGTGGGCGCGCGCTTCGCCCAGTGGATGACGGTCGGCGCTCCGGCGGGGCTGGGCCTCGATGTGCTGGCGGCCGGTCTGGGGGCCGTGCTCGACGCGCATGACATGCTGCGGGCGCGGACGGTTCCCGGTGAGCCGAAGCTGGTCGTGGGCGAGCGGGGGTCGGTGGACGCCGGACGGTTGGTCGTCCGCGTGGACGCGGTGGGCGACGACGACGCGGTGCTGGACGAGATCGCGGGGCGGGCGGCGCGCGAGGCCGTGGAGCGGCTCGACCCGGCGGCCGGTGTGATGGTGCAGGCGGTCTGGGTGGACGCGGGACCCGCACGCACGGGGCGCGTCGTCCTCGTCGTCCACCACCTGGTGGTCGACGGCGTGTCCTGGCGGATCCTGCTCCCCGACCTCCAGTCCGCGTGCGAGACGGCGACCGCCGGGCGCGTGCCACAGCTCGACGCGGTGGGTACCTCGTTCCGCCGCTGGGCGCGGCTCCTTGCCGGGCAGGCGCTGGACGAGAGCCGGGTCGCCGAACTCGACGGCTGGCGTGCCGTGCTCGGGGATCCCGAACCACCGCTGGGCGCACGGCCGTTGGACCCGCGGCAGGACACCGTGCGCAGTCTGCGCCGCCGCTCGTGGACGGTGTCGCCCGAGCAGGCGGCCACCCTGGTCGCCCGCACGCCCGGCGCCTTCCACTGCGGTGTGCGCGAGGTGCTCCTCGCGACCCTGGCGGGCGCGGTCGCGCACTGGCGGCCGAGCACCGCGTCCGGGCTCCTCGTGGAGATCGAGGGCCACGGCCGCGAACCCCTGGAGGGCGCCGACCTGTCCCGCACCGTCGGATGGTTCACGAGCGTCCATCCGGTCCGCCTGGCGGTGACCGGCACCGACCTGGACGACGCTATGGCCGGCGGCCCGGCGGCCGGTAGCGTGGTGAAGGCCGTCAAGGAGCAGGTCCGGGCGGTCCCCGGCGACGGCCTCGGGCACGAACTGCTCCGCCGTCTCAACCCCGGGGCGGGCCCGCTCATCGAGGCCGCGCCCGCCGCGCAGATCGGCTTCAACTACCTCGGCAGGTTCGCCGCGGGGGCGGCGGGCGCGGTCGACGACTGGCAGCTGGCGGGGGCGGCGGCGGTCGGCGGCTCCACCGAACCCGACCTGCCGGCGATGCACGTGCTGGAAGGGCTCGCGGTGGTCCGGGACACCCCGGAGGGCCCCGAGGTCACCGTCACCCTCAGCTGGCCCGAAGCGCTCCTGGACGAGGCCGACGTGGAGCGCCTCGGCCGGACCTGGGTGCGGATGCTCGGTGGCCTCGCCGCGCACACCGACGAACCGGCGGCCGGCGGGCACACCCCCTCCGACTTCCATCTCCTCGACCTCGAACAGGACGAGGTCGACCAGTTCGAAGCGATAGCAGCCAAGCTCGAGGAGGGTCTGTCCCGGTGAAGTCATCAACCGCAGCCCAGGGCTCGGCCCACGGCGCGCCCCGCGGCCCGTCCCAGGGGCCGGCCCGCGGCTCGGCGCTCGCGGGCGTGTGGCCCCTGTCGCCGCTGCAGGAAGGCCTCCTGTTCCACGCCGACTTCGACGACCAGGGACCCGACGTCTACGCCGTGCAGTTCACGCTGAACGTCGAAGGGCCGCTGGACGCCGACCGGTTGAGGGCGTCGTGGGAGGCGCTCCTGGACCGGCACGCGGCGCTGCGGGCGAGCTTCCACCGCAGGAAGTCGGGCGAGGCGGTCCAGCTCATCACCCGGAACGTGACGGTGCCCTGGCGCGAGGTCGACCTGACGGAGCGGGCGGGGGCCGGCCGCGCCGCTCGGCCGGAGGCCGACCTCCTGGCCCGGGTCGAGGAGCTGGCCGCGCGGGAGCGCGCCGAGCGGTTCGACCTGGCCGTCCCGCCCCTGCTCCGGCTGCTCCTCGTCCGGCTCGGCACGCACCGGCACCGGCTCGTCGTGACCTCGCACCACCTCCTCATGGACGGCTGGTCGATGCCGGTCCTGATGAACGAACTCTCCGAGGTGTACGCGGCGGACGGCGACGCCTCCGTGCTCAAGCGCACCACCTCGTACGGGGACTACCTGGTGTGGCTCGGCCACCAGGACAAGGAGGCCGCGCGGGCCGCCTGGCGGGCCGAGCTGTCGGGGGCGGACGAGCCGACCCTGGTGGCACCGGCGGTGCGGGGCGGGACGCCGGTGCTCCCCGAAGAGAGCGTGGTACGCCTTTCCCCCGAACTCACGCAGGACATCACGCAGTTGGCGCGCGCCCAGGGCCTGACGGTGAACACGGTGGTGCAGGGCGCGTGGGCGTTGGTCCTCGCGCGGCTCGCGGGGCGTACGGATGTGGTGTTCGGCGCGACCGTGGCGGGGCGGCCCGCCGAGCTGCCCGGCGTGGAGTCGATGGTGGGGCTGCTCATCAACACCCTGCCGGTGCGCGTGCGCCTCGACGGCGGCCAGTCGGTGGCGGACATGCTGGCGCGGCTCCAGGGACGCCAGTCCGGTCTGATCGCCCACCAGCACCTGGGCCTTTCGGAGATCCAGCGGCTTGCGGGCCCCGGTGCCCTCTTCGACACGCTCGTCGTCTACGAGAACTACCCGACCCCGTCCGGGAAACCGACCGCCCCCGACGCCCCCGCCTTCTCCGTCACCCCGGGCCACCAGGCGACCAACTACCCGCTGACGCTCGGCGTCCTCCTCACCGACCGCCTCCACGTCCGCGCCACGTACCGGCCCGACGTCTTCGACAGCCGGCGGATCGCCGAGCTGACGCGGCGCATCGTGCGGGTGCTGCAGCAGATGGCCGCCGACCCGTCGGTGCCGGTGGGCCGGGTCGACGTGACGGGCGGCCAGGAGCGCGAGCTGGTCGTCTCGGAGTGGAACGCGACGGCGGGCCCGGTGCCGGGCGCGTCCGTGCCGGAGCTGTTCGCGCGCCGGGCGGAGCGGTCGCCGGACGCGGAGGCGGTGAGCGACGGCGAACGGTCGCTCACGTACCGGGAGTTGGCCGAGAGGGCGGGCCGTCTCGCGTCGCATCTCGGGGACTTGGGAGTACGTCGCGGTGACCGTGTCGCGGTGCTGATGGAGCGGTCGGCCGATCTGCTGGTGGCGTTGCTGGGGGTGTGGCGGGCGGGCGCCGCGTACGTTCCCGTGGATCCGGACCATCCGGCGGAGCGGGTGGCGTTCCTGCTCGCGGACGCCGCGCCCGTGGCGGTGGTGTGCACCCGGGAGACGCGTGCGGCACTGCCCGGGGGCACGGCGGTCCGCACGGTGGTCCTGGACGACGCCGAGGTGAGCGAGGCGCTCGCCGGGCGCCGGGCTCCGCGGGCCGCTGTTGCGGTGGGTGCGCGGGACGTGGCGTACGTGATGTACACGTCGGGCTCGACGGGGGTGCCGAAGGGTGTGGCGGTGCCGCACGGGAGTGTGGCGGGTCTGGTCGGGGACCGGGGCTGGTCGGTGGGGGCGGGGGACGCGGTGCTGATGCACGCCCCGCACGCCTTCGACGTGTCGCTGTTCGAGGTGTGGGTGCCGCTGGTGTCGGGCGGCCGGGTCGTGGTGGCCGGGCCGGGCCCGGTGGACGCGGCGGGGGTGCGTAAGGCGGTCGCTGCCGGAGTGACGGTGCTGCACGTCACGGCAGGACAGTTCCGGGTGCTCGCGGAGGAGTCCCCGGAGTGTTTCGCGGGTCTGCGGGAGGTGTTGACGGGCGGGGACGTGGTGCCTGCTGGTGCCGTGGCGCGGGTGCGTGAGGTGTGTCCTGGGGTCGGGGTGCGGCATTTGTACGGGCCGACGGAGGTCACGCTGTGTGCGACGTGGCATGAGTTGCCGGTGGGGTCGATTGGTGGGGCGGTGTTGCCGATCGGGCGTCCGCTGTGCAACCGGCAGGTGTATGTGCTGGATGCGTTCCTGCGTCCGGTGCCGCCGGGTGTGGTGGGTGAGCTGTATGCGGCGGGTTCTGGTCTGGCGCAGGGGTACTTGAGTCGGCCGGGTCTCTCGGCGGAGCGTTTCGTGGCGTGTCCGTTCGGGGCGCAGGGGGAGGC
>NZ_JBVHLZ010000019.1:0-155974 GCF_055558735.1 Streptomyces sp. NPDC025651 | reverse complement strand
TTGCCCGCGGGTGGGGTGATGGTGTCGTTGGAGGCCTCGGAGGAGCAGGCGGTGTCCTGGATCGAGGAGGCCGCTGCTGGTGAGCTGGTGTCGCTGGGTGCGGTCAACGGCCCGTCCTCGGTGGTGGTTTCCGGTGCGGAGGCGGCTGTGGAGCGGGTGGCGGAGCTGGCCAGGACGGCCGGTTGCCGTGCGCGGAGGCTGCGGGTGAGTCAGGCGTTCCATTCGCCGTTGGTGGAGCCGGTGTTGGAGGAGTTCGCGGCGGTGTTGCGTGAGGTGTCCTTCGGTGAGCCGGGCATCGCGGTGGTCTCGAACGTGACCGGTTCGGTCGCGGAGGCGGGCGAGTTGGCTTCGGTCGATTACTGGGTGCGGCATGTCCGCGAGGCCGTGCGGTTCGCCGATGGGGTGGAGTGTCTGGTCGAGCGGGGTGTGACGGAGTTCGTCGAGGTCGGTCCCGAAGCGGTGCTGAGCGGTCTGGTGCAGGGCCGTGGTGAGGGTGTGGTCGCGGTTCCGGCTGTGCGGGTGGGTCAGGGTGAACTGGCGTCGTTCGTGCAGGGGTTGGCGCGTCTGTACACGCGTGGTGCTCAGGTGGCGTGGCCGACGCTGCGTCCCGGGCGCCGGGTCGCGCTGCCCACGTACGCCTTCGACCGGCAGCGTTTCTGGCCCCGGCGCTCCGCACCGGCCGGGGTGGACGCGGCCGTCGGGTCCGTGGGCCTCGAAACCACCGGACACCCGCTGCTCGGCGCCAGGGTCGGCCTGGCCGACGGCGACGGCGTGCTCCTCACCGGCAGGCTCTCGCTGGCCGAGCAGCCCTGGCTCGCCGACCACGCGGTGCTCGGCACCGTGCTCTTCCCCGGCGCGGGCTTCGTCGAGATGGCGCTGCGGGCCGGCGACGAGGTCGGCTGCGACGGCGTCGAGGAACTGACGCTGCACGCCCCGCTGGTGCTGCCCGAAGGCGTCACCGCGCGGGTCCAGCTGACGGCGGGCGACGCGGACGAGGAGGGGCGGCGCTCCTTCGCGGTGTACGCGAGGACCGGCGACGCGGGAGCCTGGGTCACCCACGCCACCGGTGTGCTGTCCCCGGCCAAGGCGGCACCCGAGCCGCTGCCCGAGGCCCAGGTGTGGCCGCCCGAGGGCGCCGTACCCGTCGAGGTGGACGGCCTCTACGACACGATGAGCGAGGGCGGCTTCGCCTACGGCCCCACCTTCCAGGGGCTCACGGCCGCATGGCGCCGCGGCTCCGAGGTGTTCGCCGAGGTGCGGCTGCCCGAGGGCGGGGACGCGGGCGACGCGGGCGACTTCTGCCTGCACCCCGCCGTGCTCGACGCGGCCCTGCACGGCGTCTCCCTGCTGGAGGGCTCCGGTGACAGCGAGCCGCCGCGCGGTCTGCCGTTCGCCTGGGAGGGCGTGCGCCTGTACGCCACGGGTGCGGCCGCCGTGCGCGTCAGCCTCGCCCCGGCGGGCACCGGCGGCGTCACGGTCACCATGACCGACGGTGCCGGGCTGCCGCTGGCCTCCGTCGACACGCTCGTCCTGCGCCCGGTCACCGGCGACCAGCTGCGCGCCGCGCGCGGCCGCAACGACTGGCTGTACCGCACCGGTTGGGCCGAGCTGTCCCCGGTCGCGGCCGACGCGTCCCGGCCCGCCTGGGCCGTCGTCGGTGACGAGGCCGCCGCGCTCACCCGCGCGGCGGACGCCGACACCGAGGCGTACGGGGACCTCGCGGGCCTCGCCGCGGCGATCGACGCGGGCACCCCTGTGCCGGACGCCGTCGTCGTCGCCTGCCCCGACCTCTCCCGAGGCGGGATCGACGTACCGGAGGCCACGAAGGCGGCCACCGCCTGGGCGCTGGAGACGGCGCAGGCCTGGCTCGACGACGACCGGTTCGCCCCGTCCCGTCTGGTGCTGCTCACCCGCAACGCGGCGACCCTCGCGACGGGGATCTCCGAAGGACACGGCCCCGAAGGACACGGCCCCGAAGGCCAGAGCCTCGAAGGGCGGGGAGCAGTCGGGCAGGGGCCCGACCCGGCGCAGGCCGCGGCCCGCGGTCTGCTGCGCTCGGCCCAGTCCGAACACCCCGACCGCATGGTGCAGTTCGACCTGCCGGCCGACCCCGCCGACGACACGGCGGCGGCACTCGTGCCCGCGGTCCGGAGCGCCCTCGCGGCCGGAGAGCCCGAACTGGTTCTCCGCGACGGCGCGTTGTGGGCGCCCCGGCTGGCCCGCGCGGTCCCGGCGGCCCCCGCCGGAGGGACCGACGACGAGCAGGCGCCGGTCTGGGACCCGAACGGCACCGTCCTCGTCACCGGCGGCACCGGGGTACTCGGCAGCGCCGTGGCCCGTCACCTGGCGGGCGAGCACGGCGTACGCCATCTGCTGCTGCTCGGCCGCCAGGGCCCGCAGGCCGCGGGCGCGCGGGAGCTGGTGGCCGAACTCGCCGAGCTCGGCGCCGAGACCACGGTCGCCGCCTGCGACGTGGCGGACCGCGACAGCCTGGCCGCCGTCCTCGCGGACATCCCCGCCGACCGGCCGCTGCGCGGCGTGGTCCACTCCGCGGGCGTCGTGGACGACGGCGTCATCTCCTCGCTGACCCCCGAGCGGGTCGACACCGTGCTGCGGCCCAAGTCGCAGGCCGCGTGGAACCTGCACGAGCTCACCGCCGACCTGGACTTCTTCGTGCTGTTCTCGTCCGCGGCCGGCGTCCTCGGCGCGGTGGGCCAGGCCAACTACGCCGCGGCCAACACCTTCCTCAACGCCCTCGCCGAGCGCCGCAGGGCCCAGGGCCTCGCGGCGCACGCGCTGGCCTGGGGCCTGTGGGAGCAGCGCAGCACCATGTCGGGCGTCATGAGCGAGCAGGACCTCGCCCGCGTCTCCCGCGGCGGCATGTCGGCCCTGTCCATCGAGGACGGCCTCACGCTGTTCGACGCGGCACTCGCCGCGGGCGACCCCGTGCTCGTCCCGATGGCGTTCGACCCGGCCGCCGTCCGCGGCGAGGCCGCCGGAATCCCCCCGGTGATGCGCGGCCTCGTCCGCACCACCTCCCGGCGGACCGCGGGCGCCGAGCCCACCGGAGGACTCCGCGACCGGCTGCGCACCCTGTCCGCCGCCGCCCGCGAGGAGGCGCTGCTGCAGCTGGTGCTGCGGCACGTCACCGCCGTACTCGGCTACGCGCCCGACAGCGCCCTGGAGTCCGACCGGGCCTTCTCCGAGCTCGGCTTCGACTCGCTGACCGCGGTGGACCTGCGCAACCAGCTCGCCACGGCCACCGGGGTGCGGCTGCCCGCCACCCTCGTCTTCGACTACCCGACGCCGGCGGCGCTCGCCCGCCACCTGCGCTCCGAACTCGTCGGCGAGGACGCCGACGCGGCAGCCCCGGCCCTCGCGGCGCCGGTGGCGTCCGGCGACGACGACCTGATCGCCGTCATCGGCATGAGCTGCCGCTACCCCGGCGGCGTCCGCACGCCCGAGGAGCTGTGGCAGCTGGTCGCCGAGGGCAGGGACGGTGTCACGCCGTTCCCCGAGGACCGCGGCTGGAACGTGCGCGAGCTCGTCGACCGGGACGGCCGCCGCGCCAACACCAGCTACGTCGGCGAGGGCGGATTCCTGCACGACGCCGCCGAGTTCGACCCCGAGTTCTTCGGGATCTCGCCGCGCGAGGCGCTCGCCATGGACCCGCAGCAGCGCCTCCTCCTGGAGACGACCTGGGAGGCGTTCGAGTACGCGCAGATCGACCCCGCCACCGTGCGCGGCAGCAGGGTCGGCGTCTTCGCCGGGCTCATGTACCACGACTACGCCGCCCGGCTGCACTCCATCCCCGAGGAGGTCGCGGGCTTCCTCGGCAACGGCAACACCGGCAGCATCGCGACCGGCCGCCTCTCGTACACGTTCGGGTTCGAGGGTCCGGCGGTGACGGTGGACACGGCGTGCTCGTCGTCGCTGGTGGCGCTGCACCAGGCGGCACAGGCGCTGCGGCAGGGAGAGTGCACGCTGGCCCTGGCGGGCGGCGTCGCCGTGATGGCGACCCCGGACTCCTTCGTCGAGTTCAGCCGACAGCAGGGCCTCGCGCCCGACGGCCGCTGCAAGTCCTTCGCGGCCGGTGCCGACGGCACCACCTGGTCGGAGGGCGTGGGCCTGCTCCTGGTGGAGCGGTTGTCGGACGCGCGGCGCAACGGGCACGAGGTGCTCGCGGTGGTGCGGGGTTCGGCGGTGAACCAGGACGGCGCGTCCAACGGCCTGACCGCGCCCAACGGTCCCTCGCAGCAGCGGGTGATCCGCCAGGCGCTGGCCAGCGCCGGTATGACGGCCGCCGAGGTCGACGTCGTCGAGGCGCACGGCACCGGCACCCCGCTCGGCGACCCGATCGAGGCCCAGGCCGTCCTCGCCACCTACGGCCGGGACCGCGCCGACGAACAGCCGCTCCTGATGGGCTCGTTGAAGTCCAACTTCGGTCACACGCAGGCCGCCGCCGGTGTCGCGGGCATCATCAAGATGATCGAGGCGATGCGGCACGGCGTGGTGCCGAAGACGCTGCACGTCGACGAGCCGACACCGCATGTCGACTGGACCGCGGGCGCCGTGGAGCTGGTGACCGAGAGCCGCGCGTGGCCGGAGACCGGCCGCCCGCGCCGGGCCGCCGTCTCGTCGTTCGGCATCAGCGGTACGAACGCCCATGTCGTCCTGGAGCAGGCGCCGGTGGAGAAGTCCGCCGAGCCCGTGGCGGACGAGCCGTCCGTCGAGCCCACCGGGAACGGCGTGGTGCCCTGGGCGCTCTCCGCACGGTCCGCCGCCGGTCTGCGCGGACAGGCCGCGCGGCTGCGGGAGTTCGCGGCCGCCGCGGAGGCGTCCGACACGGACATCGCCTGGTCGCTGCTCTCCGCACGGTCCGCGATGGAGCACCGCGCCGTGGTCACGGGCCGCACCCGCGAGGAGCTCCTGCGCGGCCTCGACGCCGTCATCTCCGGCGAGCCCGCCCCGCACACCGTCCTGGACCGCGCGAAGTCGGGCCGCTCCACGGCTCTGGTGTTCTCGGGTCAGGGGGCTCAGCGGGTCGGTATGGGGCGTGAGTTGGTGTCTGTTCCGGGCTTTGGTGAGGTGTTTGAGGAGGTGTGCGGTGCCTTTGACGGGGTGTTGGAGGTGCCGTTGCGTGAGGTGTTGTGGGCCGAGGAGGGTTCCGAGGCTGCTGGGCTGCTGGATGAGACGGTGTATACGCAGGCGGGTTTGTTTGCGTATGAGGTGGCGTTGTTCCGGTTGTTGGAGCGGTGTGGGGTGCGTCCTGATTACGTGATGGGGCACTCGGTGGGTGAGTTGGCTGCGGCTCATGTGGCGGGTGTGTGGTCGCTTGGGGATGCGGTGCGTGTGGTGGCGGCGCGGGGTCGGTTGATGCAGGCGTTGCCCGCGGGTGGGGTGATGGTGTCGTTGGAGGCCTCGGAGGAGCAGGCGGTGTCCTGGATCGAGGAGGCCGCTGCTGGTGAGCTGGTGTCGCTCGGGGCCGTCAACGGGCCGTCCTCGGTGGTGGTTTCCGGTGCGGAGGCGGCTGTGGAGCGGGTGGCGGAGCTGGCCAGGACGGCCGGTTGCCGTGCGCGGAGGCTGCGGGTGAGTCAGGCGTTCCACTCGCCGTTGGTGGAGCCGGTGTTGGAGGAGTTCGCGGCGGTGTTGCGTGAGGTGTCCTTCAACGAGCCGGGCATCGCGGTGGTCTCGAACGTGACCGGTGAGGTTGCCGGTGCCGGTGAGCTGACCGGTGTCGATTACTGGGTGCGGCACGTCCGCGAGGCCGTGCGGTTCGCCGATGGGGTGGAGTGTCTGGTCGAGCGGGGTGTGACGGAGTTCGTCGAGGTCGGTCCCGAAGCGGTGCTGAGCGGTCTGGTGCAGGGCCGTGGTGAGGGTGTGGTCGCGGTTCCGGCTGTGCGGGTGGGTCAGGGTGAACTGGCGTCGTTCGTGCAGGGGTTGGCGCGTCTGTACACGCGTGGTGCTCAGGTGTCGTGGCCGACGCTGCGTCCCGGGCGCCGGGTCGCCCTGCCCACGTACGCCTTCAACCGGCAGCGCTACTGGCTGGACGCCCCCGCCGCCACCGGCGACGAGCACAGCTCCGAGGTCGACCAGGCCTTCTGGTCCGCGGTGGAGGGCGAGGACATGGACGTCCTGGCCCGCACCCTGGGCGTCGACGAGGAGGAGCGGCAGGCGCCGCTGCGGGAGATCCTGCCGGTCCTCGCCGACTGGCGCCGCAGGTCCAAGGAGCGTTCGGACCTCGGCGAGCTCTGCTACGACGTGAACTGGCGCCCCCTCGCCGAGCCGGCCGCACAGCCGACCGGCACCTGGCTGCGGATCACCGCGGGCGGGCCGGTGGCCGCCGAGTGCGCCGCGGCCCTGGAGCAGCAGGGCCTCGACGTCGTGACCGTGGACGTCTCCGCCGACCTCGCGGGCGCCACGGACCCCGGGGCCCTCGCCGAGCGGCTCCGTGCCGCGCTCGCGGACACGCCGGTGCGCGGCGTGCTGTCCCTCCTCGCGCTGGCGGACGGCCAGGACGACGCCTGGCCGCTGGCCGCCACCCACGCGCTGGTGCGCGCCCTGGGCGAGGCGGACGTGACGGCGCCCCTGTGGTGCGTCACCCGGGGCGCGGTCGCCGTCGCCGCCGCCGAGGAGGCCAGGCCGGACCAGGCGCAGGTCTGGGGCCTCGGCCGCGTGGCCGCACTGGAGCACCCGGAGCGCTGGGGCGGACTCGTCGACCTGCCCGAGGAGTTCGGGGCGCGCGACGCCGCACGGCTGGGTGCCGTCCTGGCCGGGACCACCGGCGAGGACCAGGTGGCGCTGCGCGTCGGCGGGCTCCTCGCCCGGCGGCTGCGGCGCGCCCCGCTCGCGGTCACGGCGGGCGGCGAAGGCTGGACCCCGGGCGGCGCGGCCCTGGTCACCGGCGGCACCGGCGCCCTCGGCGCCCACGTGGCCCGCTGGCTGGCGCGCTCGGGCGCCGAGCACCTGGTGCTGACCAGCCGCAGGGGCCGCGAGGCCCCCGAGGCCGCCGCCCTGGAAGCCGAACTGACCGGCCTGGGAGCCAAGGTGACCATCGCCGCGTGCGACGTCGCCGACCGGGGGGCGCTGGACGCGCTGCTCGGCGTCCTCGCCGCCGACGGCGTGCGCGTCACGTCGGTGCTGCACACCGCGGGCGTCGCCCAGTCGAGCCGCATCGACGAGACGGAGGCGCACGACGTGACCGCCATCAGCGCGGGCAAGGTCGACGGCGCACGCCACCTCGACGAGGCCTTCGCCGACACGGAGTTGGACGCGTTCGTGCTGTTCTCCTCCACGGCCGGCGTCTGGGGCGGTGCGGGACAGGGCGCCTACGGAGCGGCCAACGCCTACCTCGACGCGCTCGCCGAGCGGCGCAGGGCGCGCGGTGCCGTCGCCACCTCGGTGGCGTGGGGACCGTGGAGCGAGGGCGGCATGGCGGCCCGCGACGACGCCGAGGCGCACCTGCGCCGACGCGGCGTGCGGGCGCTCGCCCCCGACACCGCGCTCACCCTGCTCCGGCACGCGATCGACCAGCGGGTGGCCTGCCTGACGGTGGCCGACGTCGAGTGGGAGAAGTTCGCCCTGTCGTACACCTCGACGCGGCCCAGCACCCTGCTGTCCGACATCCCCGAGGCCCTGCGGGCGCAGGCACCGGCCGAGCCCGCCGAGGACGGCGCCGACGAGCTCGTGCGACGCCTTTCCGGGCTCTCCGGCGCCGAGCGGCAGCAGGCCCTGACCGAGCTGGTGCGCACGCACGCGGCGGCCGTGCTCGGACACACGGGGATCGCGGCGATCGAGGCGGACAAGCCGTTCCGCGACGTGGGCTTCGACTCGCTCGCTGCGGTCGAGTTCCGCAACCGGCTGACCGAGGCCACCGGGCTCGCCCTGTCGGCCACCTCGATCTTCGACTACCCCACCCCGGCCGAGCTCGCGGAGCACCTGCGCTCCGAACTGGGCGAGGACGAACTGTCGGAGAAGTCCGTGCTCGCCGAGATCGACCGGCTCGAGGGCAGGCTCGCCGCGGTCGCGGCGGAGTCCGCCCCCTCGCCGGACGTCCTGGCCAGGCTGACGGCCCTGGTGGAGCGCTGGTCCTCGGACGCGCCCCGCGAGGCGGCGGCCGAGCACCTGCAGTCCGCGTCGCGCGACGAGGTCTTCGACTTCATCGAGAACGAGCTCGGCCTGTGAACCACGGCAGTCCGGGAGACACGAACGGTCCGCCGCACGGCGGCCGACCGTCGGGAACGAGCGGGTCGTCGCACGGCGGCGGGCCCGTGGGTACGAACGGGCCCGCGTCGAGCGGTGGTCCGGGAAGCGTGAGTGGGCCCGTGCACGGTGGCGGGCCTTCGGGAACGAGTGGGGCGTCGCATGGCGGCGGGCCCGTGGGTACGAACGGGCCCGCGTCGAGCGGTGGTCCGGGAAGCACGAACCGGCCCGCCCACCGCGGCGGGCCCCTGGGCACGAGCGGCGAGCGGCAAGGCGTAAGGCGGCGAGACACACGAATGGGATCCACCATGGATGAGGACAAGACTCTCGACTACCTCAAGCGGGTCACCGCCGACCTGCACAAGGTCCGCGGCAGGCTGCGCGAGGTCGAGGACGCCGACCGGGAGCCCATCGCCATCGTGGGGATGAGCTGCCGGTTCCCCGGCGGCGTCGGCTCCCCCGAGGAGCTGTGGAAGCTGGTGGTCCAAGGGGCCGACGGCGTCAGCGAGTTCCCCACGGACCGCGGCTGGGACCTGGCCGCGCTCTTCGAGGGCGGCCCCGGCCAGGAGGCGGGATCGGCCACCCGCGCAGGCGCGTTCCTCCACGACGCCCCCGACTTCGACGCCGACTTCTTCGGTATCTCGCCGCGCGAGGCCCTCGCCATGGACCCGCAGCAGCGCCTCCTCCTGGAGACCTCCTGGGAGGCCATCGAGCGGGCCGGGCTCGACTCCAAGGCGCTGCGCGGCAGCAGGACCGGCGTGTTCGTCGGTACCAACGGCCAGGACTACGCCACCCTCATGCTCGGCAACAACCAGTCCGAGCTGGCCGGTTTCATGGGCATCGGCAACGCCGCCAGCGTCGCCTCCGGCCGCATCGCGTACACCTTCGGCTTCGAGGGCCCGGCGCTCACCGTCGACACGGCCTGCTCGTCCTCCCTGGTCGCCCTGCACCTGGCCGCGCACGCACTGCGCAAGGGCGAGTGCACCATGGCCCTCGCGGGCGGCGTGACGATCATGTCGACGCCCAGCATGTTCACCGAGTTCACCAAGCAGCAGGGCCTCGCCTCCGACGGCCGCGTCAAGGCGTTCGCCGCCGCCGCGGACGGCACCGCCTGGGGCGAGGGCGTCGGCGTGCTGCTCGTCGAGCGGCTCTCCGACGCGCGCCGCAACGGCCACCGCGTCCTCGCCGTGCTGCGCGGCTCCGCCGTCAACCAGGACGGCGCCTCCAACGGCCTGACCGCGCCCAACGGCCCCTCCCAACAGCGGGTCATCCGCCAGGCGCTGGGCAACGCCCGCCTCTCGGCCGCCGAGGTCGACGTCGTCGAGGCGCACGGCACCGGCACCACCCTGGGCGACCCGATCGAGGCCCAGGCGCTGCTGGCCACCTACGGCCAGGACCGCCCCGAAGGGCGCCCGCTGCTCCTCGGCTCCGTGAAGTCCAACATCGGGCACACGGCGGCCGCCGCGGGCGTGGCCAGCGTCATCAAGACCGTGCTCGCCCTGCGGCACGGCGTGGTGCCGCCCACCCTGAACGTGGACGAGCCCACCCCGCACGTCGACTGGACGGCGGGCGACGTCCGCCTCGTCACCGAACCCACCGACTGGCCGAGCACCGGGCAGCCGCGCCGCGCGGGCATCTCCGCGTTCGGCGTGAGCGGCACCAACGCCCACGTGATCCTGGAGCAGTTCGAGGACGAGGCCGCCGAGAGCGGACAGGCCGAGCCCGCCGAGACGTCCTCCCCGGCCCGCGCGCCGCTCGCCGCGGACGGCGCCACCGTGCCGTGGGTCGTCTCCGGCCACACCCCGCGCGCGCTGCGCGAACAGGCAGCCCGGCTGCGCGAGTTCGCCGCCGGCGCCGACGCGGGCACCCTCGCGACCGGCCGGGCGCTCGCCCTGCGGCGCACCGCGCTGCGGCACCGCGCCGTCGTCCTGTCGGGGGAGCGGGACGGCCTGCTCTCCGGCCTCGACGCCGTCGTGGGGCAGGAGACCTCCGCGCACGTCGTGACGGGCGAGGCCGCCTCCTCCGACGCCAAGGTGGTCTTCGTCTTCCCCGGCCAGGGCTCCCAGTGGGCGGGCATGGCCATCGACCTCATGGCCGCGTCCCCGGTGTTCGCCGAGGCGATGCGCGAGTGCGCCGACGCGCTGGCGCCGCACCTCGACTGGGACCCGATCGAACTGCTGCGCAGCGGCGAGAAGCTGGAGCGCGACGACGCCGTCCAGCCCGTGCTGTGGTCCGTGATGGTCTCCCTCGCGCGGCTGTGGCGCTCCCTGGGCGTCGTGCCCGCCGCGGTCGTCGGCCACTCGCAGGGCGAGATCGCCGCCGCCTGCGCGGCCGGCGCGCTGTCCCTGGCCGACGGCGCCCGCCTCGTGGCCCTGCGCAGCCGGGTGTTCAACGAGCACCTGTCCGGCAAGGGCGCCATGTACTCGCTCTCCGCGACGCCCGAGCAGGCCGCCGCGCTCATCGGGGACCGGGCCGGGGTGTGGATCGCCTCGACCAACGGCCCCGAGTCCACCGTCGTGGCCGGCGACCTCGACGCGCTCGCCGAGGTGAACGCCGAGGCCGAGGCCGCCGGGCTGCGCCCGCGGAAGGTCGGCATCGAGTACGCGTCCCACACCCCGCACACCGAGCGGGTGCGCGAGCAGCTCCTGGAGCTGGCCGCGCCGGTCGCCCCGCGCGCCGGGGACACCCCGCTGTACTCGACCGTCACCGCCGCGCCCGTGCCCGGCGAGAGCCTGGACGCCGAGTACTGGTACCGCAACCTGCGCGAGCCGGTCCGCTTCCACGAGACCATCCGGCTGCTCCTGGACGAGGGCAACACCGCCTTCGTGGAGGTCAGTCCGCACCCGGTCCTGATGACCGCGGTCCAGGACACGGTCGCCAACCAGCCGGCGGGCGCCCGCTCCGCCACCGTCACCGGCACCCTGCGCAGGAACGACGGCGGCACCCGCAGGCTCCTGACCTCGCTGGCCCAGCTGTGGACCGGCGGCGTCCAGGTCGACTGGGACGCGGTGTACGGGCCGGACGCCGCCGACGCCGTCGACCTGCCCACCTACGCCTTCCAGCGCAAGCGCTACTGGCTGTCGGCGGGCACCGGCGGCGCGGCCGACGTCTCCGGCGCCGGGCTCTCCCTCGTGGGGCACCCGCTGCTGTCCGCGGGCGTCGAGGCCGCCGACGGCGACCGCTACGTACTCACCGGCAGGATCTCCACCCGCACCCACCCCTGGCTCGCCGACCACCAGGTCCTCGGCCGCGTCCTCGTGCCCGGCACCGCCCTGGTCGAACTCGCCCTGCGCGCGGGCGAGTACGCGGGCTGCGACCAGGTCGCCGAACTCATCCTGGAGAGCCCGCTGGCCCTGGCCGCCGAAGGGCCCGGCGTCGACGTCCAGGTCACCGTCGGCGAGGCCGACGAGGCCGGCGCCCGCCAGGTGCGGATCTTCTCCCGCGCCGCCGGTGCCGAGGGCGGCGCGCAGGAGTGGACGGGCCACGCCAGTGGCACCCTGACCGCGGAGCCCGCCGCCGCGCCCGCGGCCGAGCAGGCCGCCTGGCCGCCCGCCGACGCGACGCCGGTGCCCGTCGAGGGCCTGTACGAGCGGCTGACCGAGTGGGGCTACGCCTACGGCCCCGTCTTCCAGGGGCTGCGCGCCCTGTGGCGGCGCGGCGACGAACTCTTCGCCGAGGTCGCCCTGGACGAGCGGGGCGGCGCGGACGCCGCCCGGTTCGGCGTGCACCCGGCGCTGGTCGACGCGGCGCTGCACAGCCAGATCGCCACCGCCCTCGACCAGGACAGCGGCGTCGAGCCGAGGCTGCCGTTCTCCTTCGGCGGCGTACGCCTGCACGCCACCGGGGCCACCACGGCCCGCGTCCGGCTCACCCCGAACGGCGCCAACTCCCTGTCCCTGACCATGACCGACCCCGCGGGCCTGCCCGTGCTCACCGTCGACGAGCTCACCTCACGGCCGGTGGCCGCCGCCGACGTCCGCGAACAACCGCGCGTGGACGGGCTGTTCCGCCTCGACTGGGTGGCGCTGCCCGAAGCCCCCGGGACCGCGGCGGCCGGGCGCCTGGCCGTGCTCGGCGGCGCGGGCGCACTGCCCGAAGCCGAGGAGACCGTCCGCTTCGCCGGCCTCGCCGCGCTCCAGGACGCCGTACGCACCGGGGAGGAGCTGCCCGGCGTGGTGCTCCTGCCCGTCCCCGCCGGGTGCGACGACACCGTGGCCGCCACTCGCGAGGTGACCGGCGCCGTCCTGGAGGCGCTGCAGGCCTGGCTCGCCGCCGAGGAGACCGAGACCGCGACCCTGGCGGTCGTCACCCGTGGCGGTGCCGCCGCCGTGCCCGGCGACGGCGTCGACCCGGCGCACTCCGCGGTCCGCGGCCTGGTGCGCTCGGCCTGCTCCGAGAACCCCGGCCGGATCGTCCAGATCGACCTGGACGGCGACGCCCGCTCGGCCGCCGCCCTGCCCGCCGCCGTCACCGCGGCCGTGGCCGCGGGGGAGACGGAGAGCGTGGTGCGCGCCGGCGCCCCGCTGGTGCCCCGGCTGGCCCGCGTGGCGCCCGCCGACACCCTGGTCCCGCCCGCCGACGGCGCGTGGAGCCTCGACGTGGACGGCAGCGGCACCCTCGAAGGGCTGCGGCTCGTGTCGTGCCCGCAGGCCGAGGCGCCGCTCGCCGAGGGCCAGGTGCGCGTGGAGGTCCGCGCCACCGGCGTGAACTTCCGCGACGTGCTGCTCGCCCTCGGCGTGGTCGACGTCGCCAAGTCCTTCACCGAGATGGCCTTCGGCTCCGAGGGCGCGGGCTTCGTCACCGAGGTCGGCCCCGGCGTCACCGGCGTCGCCGTCGGCGACCGCGTCATGGGCCTGCTGTCCGGCTCGTACGCGGGACCGCTGGCCGTCACCGACGCCCGCACCATCGCGCCGATCCCCACCGGCTGGTCGTTCGCCCAGGCCGCCGCCGTGCCCACCGTGTTCCTCACCGCCTACTACGCGCTGCAGGACCTCGCCCGCGTCAAGGAGGGCGAGTCGCTGCTCGTGCACGCCGCGGCCGGCGGCGTCGGCATGGCCGCCGTCCAGCTCGCCCGGCACTGGGGCATCGAGGTGTACGCCACCGCCAGCGAGCCCAAGTGGCCGACCGTGCGGGCCGCCGGCATCCCCGCCGAGCGCCTCGCCTCCTCGCGCACCCTGGACTTCGCCGAGACCTTCCGCGAGGCGAGCGGCGGCCGGGGCGTCGACGTCGTCCTCAACTGCCTGGCAAGGGAGTTCACCGACGCCTCCCTGGACCTCCTGGTGCCCGAGGGCCGGTTCATCGAGATGGGCAAGACCGACATCCGCGAGCCGGAGGCCGTCAACGCCTCGTGGCCCGGCACGTTTTACCGCTCCTTCGACCTCGGCGAGGCGGGCGCGGGGCGGATCGGCGAGATGCTCACCCACCTCGCGCAGCTCTTCGAGGAGGGCGTGCTCTCCCCGCTGCCGGTGACCACCTGGGACGTCCGCAGGGCACCCGAGGCCTTCCGCTACCTCAGCCAGGCCAGGCACGTCGGCAAGGTCGCCCTCACCATCCCCACGGCGACCCTGGACGGCACCGTCCTGGTCACCGGTGGCACCGGCTCCATCGGCGCCTCCGTGGCCCGGCACCTGGCCGAGCGGCACGGCGTCACGGACCTGGTGCTCACCAGCCGCCGCGGCCCCGAGGCGCCCGGCGCCGCCGAACTCGTCGCGGAGCTCGCCGAACTCGGCGCCACCGCCCGCGTCGTGGCCTGCGACACCGCCGAACGCGCCGACCTGGCCCGCCTGTTGGACGGCATCGAGGACCTGCGGGGCGTGGTGCACGCCGCGGGCGTCATCGACGACGGAGTGCTCACGGCCCTGGACCGCGAGCGGCTCGACACGGTGCTGCGGCCCAAGGTCGACGCCGCGTGGCACCTGCACGAGCTCACCCGCGGCAAGGACCTCGCCCTGTTCGCGCTGTTCTCCTCGGCCTCCGGAGTGTTCGGCGCGCCGGGCCAGGCCAACTACGCGGCGGCCAACGCCTTCCTGGACGGCCTCGCGCACCACCGCCGCCGCCTCGGACTGCCCGCGCAGTCCCTGTCCTGGGGGCTGTGGGCGCAGGCCAGCGGCATCACCGGCGAGCTCGACAAGGCCGACCTCGACCGGATGGCACGCACCGGTGTGCGGGCCCTGTCCACCGCCGACGGCCTCGCCCTCTTCGACGCCGCCACCGGCGACAACCACACCCACACCGTGCCCGTGCAGCTGGACCCCGCCAAGTTCACCGGCGACGTCGCGCCCCTGCTGCGCGGCCTGGTCAAGGCCCCCGCCAAGCGGGCCGCGTCCACCGCCGCCGCGGACACCGGGACGGGCGGCGGGCTCGCCCAGCGCCTGGCGCTGCTGTCGCCGAGCGAGTGCGAGGAGCTGCTCACCGAAGAGGTGCGCCGGCAGGCCGCGGTCGTCCTCGGCCACGACGACACCGAGACCGTGGGCGCGGAACGGCCGTTCAAGACCCTCGGCTTCGACTCGCTCACCACCGTCGAGCTGCGCAACCGGCTCAACGCGGCCACCGGCCTGCGGCTCTCGGTCACCCTGCTGTTCGACCACCCCACGCCCGCGGCCGTCGCGGCCCACCTCAAGCAGCAGCTGCTCCCGGAGATCGACCCGGCCGCGCTCGCCGCGACCCAGCTCTCCGCCCTGGAGGCGCTGCTCGACGAGGTCACCGAGGACGACCCGGGGCGCGCGAACCTCACCGTGCGGCTGCGCGCGGTGCTCGCGAAGTGGACCGAGAGCGAGACCTCGGGCGACTCGGTCGACCTGACCGACGCGACCGACGCGGAACTGTTCGAGCTCATGGACAACAAGCCATGGTCCAGCTGACCGGCAGGCGGGCCACCCCGCTGCCATGTGAACCCACCTGCTGACTGCATTTGTTGGATCGGAAGAGGATTGGATGTCGAACGAGCAGAAGCTCCGCGAGTACCTGAAGCAGGCGGTTGCCGACGCCCGCGACTCCTACGCACGGCTGCGCGCCGTCGAGGAGGCCGCCCGTGAGCCGCTCGCCGTCATCGGCATGAGCTGCCGGTTCCCCGGCGGGGTGCAGACCCCCGAGGACCTGTGGGAGCTGGTCGCCGAGGGGCGCGTGGGCATCGCGGACTTCCCCGCGGACCGCGGGTGGGACCTGGGGGCCCTCTACGACCCGGAGGGGCTGCGCCCGCGCAGCTCGTACATCCGCAAGGGCGGATTCATCGACGGCGCCGCGGACTTCGACGCCGAGTTCTTCGAGATATCCCCGCGCGAGGCCCTCGCCATGGACCCGCAGCAGCGGGTGCTCATGGAGGCCTCCTGGGAGGCGTTCGAGCGGGCCGGGATCGACCCGGGCACGCTGCGCGGCGAGAGCGCGGGGGTCTTCGTCGGCGGCGTCCTGTCCGGCTACGGCTCGAACGTGGGCAACACGCAGGACAGCGAGGGCTACCTGCTGACCGGCAACGCCTCCAGCATCTTCTCCGGACGGCTCTCCTACACGTACGGGTTCGAGGGCCCCGCCGTCACCGTCGACACCGCCTGCTCCTCCTCGCTGACCGCGCTGCACCTCGCGGCGCAGTCGCTGCGCAACAAGGAGAGCTCGCTGGCCGTGGTGGGCGGCGTGATGGTGATGTCGACCCCGGCCGCCTTCACCGAGTTCAGCAAGCAGCGCGGGCTCTCCCAGGACGGCCTCGTCAAGGCGTTCGCGGCCGCCGCGGACGGCACCGCCTGGGGCGAGGGCGTCGGCGTGCTGCTCGTCGAGCGGCTCTCCGACGCGCGCCGCAACGGCCACCGCGTCCTGTCCGTCATCCGCGGCTCCGCGGTCAACCAGGACGGCGCCTCCAACGGCCTGACCGCGCCCAACGGCCCCTCGCAGCAGCGGGTCATCCGGCAGGCGCTCGCCAACGCGGGCCTCGCCGCGTCCGACATCGACGCCCTGGAGGCGCACGGCACCGGCACGACCCTGGGCGACCCGATCGAGGCCCAGGCGCTGCTGGCCACCTACGGCCAGGACCGCCCCGAGGACAGGCCGCTGCTGCTCGGCTCGGTGAAGTCCAACATCGGCCACACGCAGTCGGCGGCCGGCATCGCGGGCGTCATCAAGATGGTGCTCGCCCTGCGGCACGGCGTGGTGCCGCCCACCCTGAACGTGGACGAGCCCACCCCGCACGTCGACTGGACGGCGGGCGCCGTCGAGCTGGTGACCGACGCCGTCGCCTGGCCCGAGACGGGCAGGCCGCGCCGCGCCGCGGTCTCCTCGTTCGGCATCAGCGGCACCAACGCCCACGTCATCCTCGAACAGGCCCCGGAGCCGCAGGAGCCGGAGGCCGGGGAGCCGTCCGCGGGCGACGCCGCGACCCCGGTGCTCACCGGCGTCACCGCGCCCTGGCCGCTGTCCGCCAAGAACGACGCCGCGCTGCACGAGCAGGGCGCCCGGCTGCGCACCTTCCTCGCCGACGCGGGCGCCCCCGACGCGGACACCGTCGCCGCCGCCCTGGTCCGCACCCGGGCCTCCTTCGCCCACCGCGCCGTCGTCCTCGGCGACGAGCGCCCCGCGGCCCTCGCCTCGCTCGCCGACGGCACGGCGGACGCGCCGGGCCTGGTGCACGGCACCGCGCGCGCCGGCGCCAAGGTCGCCTTCGTCTTCCCCGGCCAGGGCGCCCAGTGGACCGGCATGGCCACCGGACTCCTCAAGTCCTCGCCGGTCTTCGCCGAAGCCCTGCGCGCCTGCGCCGACGCGCTCGCGCCGCACACCGACTGGCGGCTGCTCGACGTGCTCGGCGACGAACAGGCCCTGGGGCGCGTCGACGTGGTGCAGCCCGCCCTGTGGGCCGTCATGGTCTCCCTCGCGAAGGTCTGGCAGGCCGCGGGCATCACCCCCGACGTCGTGGCGGGCCACTCGCAGGGCGAGATCGCCGCCGCCTGTGCCGCGGGCATCCTCTCGCTGGAGGACGGGGCGCGCCTGGTCGCGCTGCGCAGCCGCACCATCGCCGAGGACCTCGCGGGCCAGGGCGGCATGGTCTCCCTCGCCGCGTCCGCCGAGCGCGCCGCCGAACTCCTCGAAGGACGCGAGGGCGTGTGGGTGGCCGCCGTCAACGGCCCCGGCGCGACCGTCGTCGCGGGCGCCCCCGAGGTGCTCGCCGAGGTCTCCGAGGCCGCCGAGGCCGCGGGCGTCCGCGCCCGCACCATCCCGGTCGACTACGCCTCCCACACCCCGCACGTCGAGAGCGTCCGCGAGCGGCTCCTCCAGGTCGCCGAGCCCGTCGCGCCCCGCGCCGGGTCCGTGCCCATGCACTCGTCGGTGACCGTGGAGCCCCTGGCCGAGGGCCAGGCCGACGCGCGGTACTGGTACCGGAACCTGCGCGAGCCCGTGCGGTTCGCCGAGACGGTCACCGCGCTCCTGGAGCGCGGCATCGACACGTTCGTCGAGATCAGCCCGCACCCGGTGATCGCCCCCGCCATCGAGGACCTCGCGGCCGCGGCGGGCCGCGACGACGTGGTCGTCTCCGGGACGCTCCGCCGCGACCAGGACGAGAGCACCGCCCTGACCCGCGCCGCCGCCGCGCTGTGGACCCGCGGCGCCGCCATCTCCTGGGACGCCTTCCTGGACGGCGCGGCGGCCACCGCGACCCCGGCCGACCTGACCGAGGCGGCCGAGCTGCCGACCTACCCGTTCCAGCGGCGCCGCTTCTGGATGGAGGGCCCCGCGGGCACCGGGGACGCCGCGGGCATCGGGCTCGACCCCGTCACCCACCCGCTGCTCGCCGCCGCAACGATCCCCGCCGAGTCCGGCGCGGCCGTCTTCACGGGCCGGATCTCCCTGCCCACCCACCCCTGGCTCGCCGACCACGCGCTCATGGAGACCGTGCTCCTGCCGGGCACCGCCTTCCTCGAACTCGCGCTCGCCGCGGGCCGGGAGAGCGGCTGCGGCCGGGTGCAGGAGCTCACGCTGGAGCGCCCCCTCACTCTCACCGCGGACGCGGGCGTCACCCTCCAGGTCCAGGTCGCCGAGGCCGACGGGACCGGTGCGCGGACCGCGACCATCCACTCCCGGACCGGCACCGCAGACCAGGACGAGCCCGCCGAGTGGATCCGGCACGCCACCGCCACCCTGACGGCCGAAGAGCCCCAGGATCCGGGGGAGTTCGGTGACCTCCAGGGCGCCTGGCCGCCCGCCGGTGCCGCCCCCGTCGAGATGGGCGACTTCTACGGAGCGCTGTTCGAGCGCGGCTACGAGTACGGCCCCGCCTTCCAGGGCCTGCAGTCCGTCTGGCGCCGCGGCGACGAGGTGTTCGCCGAGGTGGCCCTGCCCGAAGAGGCGGCCGCCGACGACTTCCTCGCCCACCCCGCCCTCCTCGACGCCGCCCTCCACGCCATGGGTCTGGGCGGTCTGTTCGGGGACGAGGGCACCGTGCGCCTTCCGTTCGCCTGGTCCGGCGTACAGAGCCTGAGCGAGGGCGCGACCTCGCTGCGCGTGCGGCTGACCGCGGCCGAGGGAGACGGCGACGGCGTACGGCTGCTCGCCACGGACGCCGCGGGCACCCCCGTCGCCTCCGTGGACGAGCTGGTCCTGCGCCCGCTCTCCGCCGCCGACGTGCGCGCGGTCCCCACCCGGTCGCTGTACGTCCCGCGCTGGGACGCCTGGCGGCCCGCGACCGCCGAGGCGCCCCGCACCGCCCCCTGGCACCCGGACACCCCGCTCGCCGAAGTCCTCGCCGCCGACCCCGAGTTGGTGCTGCTCGACTGCACGGCCCAGGGCCTGCCCGCCGGCGACGACGTACCGGCCGCGGCCCACGCCCTGACCGGCGCCGTGCTGGCCCGTGTCCAGGAGTGGCTCGCCCGGGAGACGCCCGCCCGGGCCCGGCTCGCCGTGCTGACGCGCGGCGCCGTCGGCGTCGCGCCCGAGGAACTGCCCGACCCGGTGCAGGCTCCCGTGCACGGCCTGCTGCGCTCCGCCCGGTCCGAACACCCGGACCGCTTCCTGCTGGTGGACACCGACGGCGAGCCCGCAGAGGTCCTCGCCGATGTGCTCGCCGCGGCTGTCGCCGAGGGCGAGCCGGAGGTCGCCCTGCGCGGCGACGCCGCGTTCGTCCCGCGCCTGATCCGCCCCGACGCCCCGGCTCTTGACGGCGGCGGTGTGTCCTGGTCCGGTGAGGGTTCGGTGCTGGTGACCGGCGGCACCGGCGTGGTGGGTGCCGCGGTCGCGCGCCACCTGGTGACCGCGCACGGCGTGCGTGAGCTGGTGCTGGTCAGCCGTCGCGGCGAACAGGCCCCGGGGGCAGGCGAGTTGGTGTCCGCCCTGGAGGAACTGGGCGCCAAGGCGCGGGTGGTGGCCTGTGACGTGGCCGATCGCGCCGCGGTGGAAGAACTGCTGACGGAACTGCCCGACGTGCGCGGTGTCGTGCACGCGGCGGGTGCGGTGGACGACGCCGTGGTGACCGGTCTCTCCGCGGAGCGGCTGGAGTCGGTGCTGCGGCCGAAGGTGGATGCCGCCTGGCACCTGCACGAGGCCACGCGCGAGCGCGACCTCGAACTCTTCGTGCTGTTCTCGTCGGCGGCCGGTGTCTTCGGCTCGCCGGGTCAGGCCAACTACGCGGCGGCCAACGTGTTCCTGGACGCGCTGGCCGTACGCCGCCGCGCCGAGGGACTGCCCGCGCAGTCCCTGTCGTGGGGTCTGTGGGAGGAGACCAGCGAACTCACCGCCACCCTCAGCGAGGCCGACAGGGCCAGGCTCGACCGCGGCGGACTCCAGATGCTCGGCACCGAGGAGGGCCTCGCCCTCCTCGACCAGTCGCTGGCCCTCGACGCCCCGCACCTGGTCCCCGTACGCCTCGACCTGTCCCGCGCCCGCGCCGAGGACCGGCAGGTGCCCCCGCTGCTGCGCGCCCTGGTGCGCACCCCCGCGCGCCGCGCCGCCGGTGCCCCCGCGGGCCGCGGCTGGCGCGCGCAGTACGAGGCGACGCCCGAGGACGCGCGCGAGAGCATGCTCGTCGACCTCGTCCGGGCCCAGGTCGCCGCCGTGCTCGGCCACTCCGGTGCCGACGCGGTCCCCGTCGACCGCGGCTTCAAGGATCTGGGCTTCGACTCCCTGACCGCCGTGGAGCTGCGCAACCGGCTCAACGAACTCACCGGCACCCGGCTGCCCGCGACCCTGGTCTTCGACTACCCGACACCGGCCGCGCTCGGCGCCCACCTGCACGGCCTCCTCGCCGGCACGACCGAGCGGCGGCACAGCGCGGTGGCGCGGGTCGTGGCGGACGACGAGCCCATCGCGATCGTCGGCATGAGCTGCCGCTTCCCCGGCCACGTCGACTCGCCCGAGGAGCTGTGGCAGCTGCTCGCCGACGGCGGCGAGGGCATCAGCGGCTTCCCGACGGACCGCGACTGGGCCCTCGACTCGTTCTTCGACCCCACGGGCGAGCGCCCCGGCACCTCCCTGGTGGACCAGGGCGGATTCCTGCACGACGCCGCCGACTTCGACGCCTCCTTCTTCGGGATCTCCCCGCGCGAGGCCGTCACCATGGACCCCCAGCACCGGATGCTCCTGGAGCTGTCCTGGGAGGCCATCGAGCGCGCGGGCGTCGACCCGACGCGGCTGCGCGGCAGCAGGACCGGTGTCTTCTCCGGCCTGATGTACCACGAGTACGCGGCGCGCCTGCGCTCCGTCCCCGAGGACGTCGCCGGCTTCCTCAGCAACGGCAACGCGGGCAGCGTGGCCACCGGCCGCGTCTCCTACACCCTCGGCTTCGAGGGCCCCGCCGTGACCGTGGACACGGCCTGCTCCTCGTCCCTGGTCGCGCTGGACATGGCCGTCAGCGCCCTGCAGCGCGCCGAGTGCGACCTGGCGCTCGCCGGCGGTGTCACCGTGATGTCGACCCCGACGATCTTCGCCGAGTTCACCCGCCAGCGCGGCCTCGCGCACGACGGCCGCTGCAAGGCGTTCTCCGACGCCGCGGACGGCATGGGCGTCGCCGAAGGCGCCGGCATGGTCCTCGTCGAGCGGCTCTCCGACGCGCGCCGCAACGGCCACCGCGTCCTCGCCGTCATCAAGGGCTCGGCCGTCAACCAGGACGGCGCCTCCAACGGCCTGACCGCGCCCAACGGCCCCTCGCAGCAGCGGGTCATCCGGCAGGCGCTCGCCAACGCGGGCCTCGCCGCGTCCGACGTGGACGTGGTGGAGGCGCACGGCACGGGCACCTCGCTCGGCGACCCGATCGAGGCCCAGGCACTGCTCGCCACCTACGGCCAGGAACGTGACGGCAACCAGCCGGTCCTGCTCGGCTCGGTGAAGTCCAACATCGGGCACACCCAGGCCGCCGCCGGTATCGCGGGCGTCATGAAGATGGTGCTCGCCCTGCGGCACGGCACCGTGCCAAGGACCCTGCACGCCGAGCGGCCCAGCGAGCACATCGACTGGACCGCGGGCGCCGTCGAACTGGCCACCGAGGCCGTCGCCTGGCCCGAGACGGGCAGGCCGCGCCGCGCCGCGGTGTCCTCCTTCGGCATCAGCGGCACCAACGCCCACGTCATCCTCGAACAGGCCCCCGACGCCGAGGAGCCGGAGCGGGACGTCCGGCGGCCCGAGCCCGTGCTCGCCGCCGCCGAAGGCGCCGTCCTGCCGTGGCTCGTCTCGGCCAAGTCCGCCGCGGCCCTGCGCGGCCAGGCCGAGCGGCTGCGCGCCCTCGCGGCCGAAGGAGCCGACCCCGCGGCGACGGCCGCCGCGCTCATCGGCGGCCGCACCGCGTTCGACGAGCGCGCGGTCGTCCTCGCCGCCGACCCGGCGGGCTTCGCCGAGGGACTCGCGGGCCTGGCCCGCCAGGACACCGAGGTGCCCGGGCTCGTCTCCGGGACCGTGCGCCCCGGCGCGAACGTGGCCTTCGTCTTCCCCGGCCAGGGCGCCCAGTGGACCGGCATGGCGCTCGGTCTGATGGAGTCCTCGCCGGTGTTCGCCGCCGCCCTGCGCGAGTGCGCCGACGCGCTCGCGCCGCACGCGGACTGGAACCTGCTCGACGTCCTCGGCGACCAGCAGGCCCTGGAGCGCGTCGACGTGGTGCAGCCCGCCCTGTGGGCCGTCATGGTCTCCCTCGCGAAGGTCTGGCAGCACTCCGGCATCACGCCCTCCGTGGTCGTCGGCCACTCCCAGGGCGAGATCGCCGCGGCCTGCGTGGCCGGTGCCCTGTCGCTCGCCGACGGCGCCCGCCTCGTGGCGCTGCGCAGCCGCGTCATCGCCGAGGAGCTCGCCGGACGCGGCGGCATGGCCTCGCTGACCGTGCCCGCCGACGAGGCGCAGGCCCTCATCGACCGGTACACGAACCCCGACGGCGCCGCCGACCCCGCCACCGGCGTGGTCATCGCCGCCGTCAACGGCCCCGGCGCGGTCGTCGTCGCCGGTGACGAGGGACCGCTCCAGCAGCTCCTCGACGGCTGCGAGGCCGACGGGATCCGCGCCCGCCGCATCCCCGTCACCTACCCCTCGCACGCGCCCCAGGTCGAGCTCATCAAGGACCGCCTCCTCAAGGAGCTCGGCGACATCAGCCCGGCGCGGCCCCAGGTGACCTGGCGCTCCACCGTGACCGGCGAGGAGATCCGGGGCCCGGAGGCCGACACCGAGTACTGGTACCGCAACCTCCGTCAGCCGGTGCGCTTCGCCCAGGTCGTCGCCGACCTCATGGAGAGCGGCGTCGACACCTTCGTCGAGATCAGCCCGCACCCGGTCACCACCGCGGCCCTGGAGGACGCCGCGCTGCAGTCCGGCGGCCGCGAGGTCGTCGTCACCGGCACCCTGCGCCGCGACGAGGACGAGCGCACGGCCCTGCTGCGCAACGCCGCCGCCCTGTGGACCCGCGGCCTCGGCGTGGACTGGACCGCGCTCACCCCGGCCCCGGACGAGCGGGCCGACGCCGTCGACCTGCCGACGTACGCCTTCCAGCGGGAGCGCTACTGGCTGGACGCGCCGCAGGACTTCGGGGACCCGGGCGGTGTCGGCCAGGAGGCCACCGACCACCCGGTGCTCGCCGCGGCCGTCGTGCCCGCCGGCACCGACACCATCCTGTTCACCGGCAGGCTCACCGCCCCGGCCGCGGCGTCGCCCGCGGAGCACACCGTGCTCGACACGCCCGTGCTGCCCGGCGGCGCCCTGCTCGACTGGGCGCTGTACGCCGCGGACCGCCTCGGCCTGCCCGGCGTCGCGCACCTGGAGCAGCACGAGCCGCTGCTCCTGGCCCCCGACGGAGCCGTCCGCGTCCAGGTGATGGCCGCGGCGCCCGACGACTCCGGACACCGCCGCCTCACCGTCCACGCACAGCCCGACGGCGACGCCACCGCGGAGTGGACCCTGCACGCCACCGCCGAGCTGCGCCCCGCGGCCGAGGAGACCGACGAGGCGTACGGGCGGCTCGCGGGCACCTGGCCGCCGGCCGACGCCACCCCGGCGGACACGGCGGGGCTCTACGGCGAACTCTTCGCCGCGGGGCAGCAGTTCGGCCCCGCCCTCCAGGGACTGCGCGCCGCCTGGCGCACCGGCGACGACGTCTACGCCGAGGTCGAGCTGCCCGAGCAGGCCGCCGACGGCCTGGCGCCGCGCGCCGCGCTGCTGGAGTCCGTCTGCCACGCCTGGCGGCTGACCGACGCGGGCGGCCCCGGCACCGCGGGTGCCCTGCAGCCCACCGTCTGGCGGGGCGTGCGGGTGCGGGCCGGCGGCCTCGACACCGCCACCGGCACCGACGCGGCCGACGACGCCCGGATCGTACGGGTCCTGCTGTCCCCGGCCGACGACGGCGCCCTGCGGGTGCGCGCCACCGACGCCGACGGCACCCCGCTGCTCGGCGCGGACCGGGTCGAGCTGCGCCCGGTCACCGCGGCCCGGCTCCGCTCGGCCGGTGCCACCGCGGCGCGTTCGCTGTACGAAGTGCGCTGGGAGCGCCGCGGGTTCGACGAGCCCGCGGAGCCCGGGCGTTGGCTCCTGTGGGACGGCACGCGGTCGGCCGAGGAGATCGAGGCCGCCGTCGCCGACGGCGTGCGGCTCGTCCTCCTGGACGCCGCCGCGCTCGACGCCCACGCCCGGCGGGAGAGCGGTGGCGAGCACCTGCCGCAGCGGGTCCGCGAGGCGGTGACCGCCGCCCTCGCGCGCGCCAAGGAGTGGCTCGCCGACGAGGCGCTCGCCGACGCGAGGCTCGCCGTGGTCACCCGGGGCGCCGTCGCCGTGTCGGGCACCGGCCCGGTGGACCTCGCACAGGCCGCCGTGCGCGGTTTCCTGCGCTCGGCCCGCGCCGAACACCCGGACCGCTTCGTGCTGGTGGACACCGACGGCGAGGCCGCCGACGTGCCCGTGGCCGTCCTGGCCGCGGCCGTCGCCGCCGACGAGCCGGAGATCGCCCTGCGCGACGGGGAGACGTACGTACCCAGGCTGGCCCTGGTCGGCACGGACGCCGCTGCCGCCTCCGACGGCGGTGTGTCCTGGTCCGGCGAGGGTTCGGTGCTGGTGACCGGTGGCACCGGCGTGGTGGGTGCCGCGGTGGCGCGGCACCTGGTCGCCGCGCACGGTGTGCGGGACGTGGTGGTGGCGAGCCGTCGGGGCGAACAGGCGCCGGGGGCTGGCGAGTTGGTGTCCGCCCTGGAGGAGCTGGGTGCCAAGGCGCGGGTGGTGGCCTGTGATGTGGCCGATCGCGCCGCGGTGGAGGAGTTGTTGGCGGGGCTGCCGGACGTACGTGGTGTCGTGCATGCGGCGGGTGCGGTGGACGACGGTGTGGTGACGGGTCTGACGGTGGAGCGGCTGGAGTCGGTGCTGCGGCCGAAGGTGGATGCCGCCTGGCACCTGCACGAGGCCACGCGCGAGCGCGACCTCGAACTCTTCGTGCTGTTCTCGTCGGCGGCCGGTGTCTTCGGCTCGCCGGGTCAGGCCAACTACGCGGCGGCCAACGTGTTCCTGGACGCGCTGGCCGTACGCCGTCGCGCGGAGGGTCTGCCCGCGCAGTCCCTGGCGTGGGGTCTGTGGGAGGAGACCAGCGAACTGACCGCCACTCTCAGCGAGGCCGAGCTGCGGCGCATGAGCGCCGGCGGTGTCCTGCCGTTCAGCACGGAGGAGGGGCTCGCCCTCTTCGACCGTGCGCTCACGAGCGGCCTGCCGCACACCGCGCCGGTCCAGCTGGACCGCGCCCGGCTGCGCGGCGGCGAGGACACGCCCGCGCTGCTGCGTGGCCTCGTGCGCTCGGCGCCGCGCCGCGCCACGACGCCGGACGCCCAGGCGCTGCGCGGCCGCCTCTCCGCGCTGCCCGCGGCCGAGCGGCAGGAGGCCCTGCTCGAGACGGTGCGCGGGCAGATCGCCGCGGTCCTCAAGTACGGCACGGGGGACCAGATCTCGGCCACCCGGCCGTTCACGGAGCTCGGCTTCGACTCGCTGACCGCCGTCGAACTCCGCAACCGCCTGGCCCGGATGGCCGGCACGAGGCTGCCCACCACGCTCGTCTTCGACTACCCCACGCCCGAGGCGCTCACCGGTCGTCTGCTCGGGATCCTGCTGCCCGAGACGGAGGCCGAGGAGTGGGGCAAGGAGACCGTCGACCGGCTGGAGGCCATGCTCGACGACGAGCGTGACGAGGCCGAGGTCAACAAGCTGACGGCCCGTCTGGAGACCCTGCTGCTGCGCTGGCGGGAACGCTCCAGGACGCTGGCCGGCGCCGCGCCCGGCGGTGACAGGGCCCAGGACGTCGGGGCCGACGAGCTGAGCGAGGTCAGCGAGGAAGAGCTGCTGCGCTACATCGACGACGAGATCGGGCTGAGCTGATGCGCGCACGGCTGCACGCATCGCCGCACACACGGCCCACAAGCACGTTCTGCACGACGAGGGGTTTCGGACATGGCTGAGAAAGAGCAGGTCGTCGAGTACCTGAAGCGGGTGACGGCGGACCTGAAGCGCACCAGGGACCGTGTCCGAGACCTGGAGGAGGCCGAGCGCGAGCCCATCGCGATCGTCGGCATGGGCTGCCGGTTCCCGGGCGGGGCCGGCACGCCCGAGGCCT
The DNA here is from genome assembly GCF_055558735.1 of Streptomyces sp. NPDC025651. NCBI lineage: Bacteria > Bacillati > Actinomycetota > Actinomycetes > Kitasatosporales > Streptomycetaceae > Streptomyces > Streptomyces sp. NPDC025651. The sequence continues at coordinate 129,750 of NZ_JBVHLZ010000019.1, read as the reverse complement.
TCTGGGACCTGCTGCGCGACGGCGTCGACGCCATGAGCGACTTCCCCGCCGACCGCGGCTGGCAGCAGCCCGAGGGCGGGACCCGTCCGCAGGGCGGCTTCCTCGACACGGCCACCGAGTTCGACGCCTCCTTCTTCGGCATATCCCCGCGCGAAGCCCTGGAGATGGACCCTCAGCAACGGCTGCTCCTGGAGACCTCCTGGGAGACCTTCGAGCGCGCCGGCATCGACGTCACCGGCCTGCACGGCAGCAAGGCCGGGGTGTTCGTCGGCGTCAACGGCGCCGACTACCCCGGCATGCTCAACCACGCCGGGCACGAGTCCCTCGGCCACCTCCTGACCGGCAACGCCTCCAGCGTCGTCTCCGGCCGCATCTCCTACACCCTCGGCTTCGAGGGCCCCGCCGTGACGGTCGACACCGCCTGCTCGGCCTCCCTCGTGGCGCTGCACCTCGCGGCCCGCGCCCTGCGCTCGGGCGACTGCCCGCTGGCCCTGGTCGGCGGCGTCACCGTGATGTCGACCCCCGGCGTGTTCGCGGAGTTCGGCAAGCAGGGCGGTCTCTCCGCCGACGCCCGCTGCAAGGCGTTCGCCGAGGGCGCCGACGGCACCGCCTGGGGCGAGGGCGTCGGCGTCCTGCTGGTGGAGCGCCTCTCCGACGCCCGCCGCAACGGCCACCGCGTCCTCGCCGTCGTACGCGGCTCCGCGGTGAACCAGGACGGCGCGTCGAACGGCATGACGGCACCGAACGGTCCCTCCCAACAGCGCGTGATCCGCGAGGCGTTGGCGAGCGCGGGGGTCGGCGCCGCGGATGTGGACGTCGTGGAGGCGCACGGCACGGGCACCTCGCTCGGCGACCCGATCGAGGCGCAGGCGCTCCTCGCCACGTACGGCCAGGAGCGGTCGGGCGGCCGTGCGCTGCTGCTGGGTTCGGTGAAGTCGAACATCGGCCACACCCAGGCCGCCGCCGGTGTCGCGGGCGTCATCAAGATGGTGCTCGCCATGCGGCACGGCGTGGTCCCGCCCACCCTGCACGTGGACGAGCCCAGCAGCCATGTCGACTGGGCGTCCGGCGCGGTGGAGCTGGCGACCGAGAAGACCGCCTGGCCGGGCGAAGGGCCGCGCCGCGCGGGCGTGTCCTCCTTCGGGATCAGCGGCACCAACGCCCACGTGATCCTGGAAGAGGCCCCGCGTGAGGCCGCCACGGACGAGGCCGCCGCGGAGGACGGGGCCCCGGCTTCCGGTGTCCTGCCGTGGCCGCTGTCCGCCAAGTCGCCCTCCGCGCTGCGCTCCCAGGCGGCCCGGCTGCGCGAGCACGCCGTGGCGCGGGACGTGGACCTGGCGGGCACGGCGGTCGCGCTGGCCACCACCCGCACCGCCTTCGAGCACCGCGCCGTCGTCCTCGCCGAGGACGCCGCCGGGTTCACCGAAGCCCTCGACGCCCTGGCCGACAAGGGCACCGCGGGCCGCCACCTCGTCCACGGCACGGCCGTGCCCGGCGCCAAGACCGCCTTCGTCTTCGCGGGACAGGGCGCCCAGTGGGCGGGCATGGGAGGGCAGTGGTACGAGCAACTGCCCGCGTTCGCCGCGGCGTTCGACGCCGTCTGCGCGGCCGCCGACCCGCAGCTGGAGGTCCCGCTGGCGGACGTGGTGCTCGCCGGTGCCGCGGGGCGCTCCACGGACCACGCGGACCTGATCCATCAGACCCGCTACACCCAGATAGCGCTCTTCGCCGTCGAGGTCGCGCTGTTCCGCACCCTGGAGGCGTGGGGCGTGCGCCCGGACGTCGTCCTCGGCCACTCCATCGGCGAGATCGCCGCGGCTCACGTGGCCGGAGTGCTCTCCCTCCAGGACGCGGTCACGCTGGCCGTCGCCCGCGGCGCCCTGATGCAGCAACTCCCGGACGGCGGCGCCATGCTGGCGCTCGACGCCACCCCGGCGCAGGCCGACGCATGGCTGCGCGCCCTGCCCGAGCAGCACCGGGAGCAGGTGGCGGTCGCCGCGGTCAACGGCCCTTCCGCCGTCGTCGTGTCCGGCGCGTCGGACGCCGTCGACCAGGTGGCCGAGGCCGCCGCGCAGGCCGGACGGCGCCACCGCAGGCTCCAGGTCAGCCACGCCTTCCACTCGCCGCTCATGGAGCCGATGCTCGACGAGTTCCGCTCCGTGCTCGCGCGCCTCACCTTCTCCCGCCCGGCCGTCCCGATGGTCTCCACCGTCACCGGCGAGCCCGCGGCGGACGACATCACGTCCCCCGAGTACTGGGTACGGCACGCCCGCGAGGCCGTCCGCTTCCAGGACGCCGTGCGCGCCGCGGAACCGCGCGTGGACGCCTTCCTCGAGATCGGCCCGCACGCCGTGCTCACCCGGCCCCTTGAGGACAGCCTCTCCGAGGGCCACTCCGCCACCGTCACCTCCGTCGCCCACCGCGAACGGCCCCTGGTCGCCGCCCTGTTGCGGGCGGTCGGCGCGCTGTGGACCGGCGGCGCCGACGTGGACTGGCGCGCGCTGCTGCCCGCCGTGCCCGCGGACCAGGACCTGCCCACGTACGCCTTCGAGCGGCAGCGCTTCTGGCCGCGGGTCTCGCCGCGCCGCGCGGGCGACGTGACCGGCGCCGGGCTCGCCGGGCTCGACCACCCGCTGCTCGGCGCCGCCGTCAGCGTCGCCGACGGCAGCTCCGCCGGCGGCTCCGTGCTCACCGGCCGTCTCTCGCTCGCCACCCACCCCTGGCTCGCCGACCACGCGGTCGTGGGCGCCGTGCTCCTGCCGGGCACCGCCTTCGTGGAACTCGCCCTGCGCGCGGGGCAGAACGTGGGCTGCGGCCACATCCGCGACCTCACCCTGGAGACCCCGCTCGTCCTCGCCCCCGAGGACGCCGTGCAGATCCAGGTCGGCGTGGGCCCCGCCGACGACGAGGGCCACCGTCACGTCGTCGTGCACTCGCGCCTCGAACCCTCCGACGACGGGACCAGCGGCGTCGAGACCGAGTGGGTCCGGCACGCCCAGGGCGTGGTCGCCCCCGCGGAACAGGGCCCCGGCGCCGACGACTTCGGCGCGGTCACCGGCACGGTGTGGCCGCCCCGCGGCGCGGCCCCGGTCGAGATCGAGGACTTCTACCCCGCCCTCGCCGAGCAGGGCTACGCCTACGGCCCCACCTTCCAGGGGCTGCGCAGGGCGTGGCGGCGCGGCACCGACTTCTTCGCCGACGTGGAGCTGCCCGAGGCCGCGGCGGACGACGTCGTCGGCTTCGGCGTCCACCCCGCCCTGCTGGACGCCGCCCTGCACGGCATCGGCCTCGGCGGCGTGGTCGACGACGCGGAGAACACCTCGCGCCTGCCGTTCGCCTGGTCCGGGGTGCGGCTGTGGGCGAGCGGCGCCCGCACCGTCCGCGTCTGTCTGACGACCGTGGGCACCGCCGCCGTACGCGTACGGATCGCCGACGCCACCGGCACCCCCGTCGTCGGCATCGACGAACTCGTCCTGCGGCCCGTCTCGGAGACCCCAGCGGGCCCGCGGCGGACGGTGGTCGCCGAGTCCCTGTTCACCGAGGCCTGGGAGCTCTGCAAGGCGGTGGCGAAGGGCGCCGCCGAGGACGCGGCCCCGCAGGTCTGGGGCCCGGACACCGCCCTCGAAGAGCTGACGGCCGCCGACACCGTCCTCCTGGACTGCACCGGAGGCGGCGACACCGACACCCTCGAAACCCTCGAAGGGGTACGCGCCCACGTGGGCCACGCCCTGGAGCGCATCCACGCCTGGCTGGCGCACGACGGCGTCGCCCCGGCCCGGCTGACCGTCCTGACCAGGGGCGCCGTCGAGGCGCACCCCGGCGAGGGCGCCGACCCGGCGCAGGCCGCGGTGCACGGCCTGGTGCGCTCGGCGCGCTCGGAGCACCCCGAGCGTTTCGCGCTGCTCGACCTGGCCCCCGGCACCGAGCCCGCCGACGTCCCCTGGCCCGCCGTGCGCGCGGCGCTCGCCGACCAGGAGACCGAGATCGCCGTGCGCGGCGGCGACGTCCTCGTGCCGCGCCTGGTGCGCACCGCGCCCGACGCCGAGGCCCCCGCCGTGTCCTTGGGGCAGGGCACCGTCCTGGTCACCGGCGGCACCGGCGTCATCGGCTCCGCCGTGGCCCGCCACCTGGTCACCGCCCACGGCGTCCGCGACCTGGTGCTCGCCGGGCGGCGCGGCGCCGACGCGCCGGGCGCCACCGAACTCGCCGAGGAGCTGCGCGCGGCGGGCGCCGAGGTGCGCCTCGCCGTCTGTGACGTCTCGCACCGCTCCGAGCTGGCCGAACTCGTCGCGTCCCTGCCCGAGTTGCGCGGCGTGGTGCACGCCGCGGGCGTCCTCGACGACGGCATGGTCACCGCGCAGACCGCCGAGCGCCTCGACACCGTGCTGCGGCCCAAGGCGGACGCCGCCTGGCACCTGCACGAGCTCACTCGGGAGCGGGACCTCGACCTGTTCGTCCTGTTCTCCTCCGCCGCGGGCATCTTCGGCTCCCCGGGCCAGGCCAACTACGCGGCCGCCAACACCTTCCTGGACGCGCTCGCCCGGCACCGCCGCGCCGCCGGGTTGCCCGCGCACTCGCTCGCGTGGGGCCTGTGGGCCGACCTCAGCGCCATGACCGGCAAGCTCAGCGACACCGACATGGGCAGGCTCGGCCGCGGCGGCCTTCGCGCCTTCAGCGCCGACGAGGGCCTTGCCCTGTTCGACGCCGCGGTGCGGCTCACCGCGCCGGTCGCCGTTCCCGTACGCCTGGACCTGCGCGGCCAGGCCGACCCGCCCGCGCTGCTGCGCTCCCTGGTCAGGTCCGCCCCGCGCCGTGCCTCCGCCGCCCCCGCGGCCGCCTCGTCGGCGTGGCACGACAAGCTGCTCGGCCTCTCGGCGGCGGAGCGCTCGGCCGCGCTCGTGGACCTGGTGCGCGAGCATGTCGCCACCGTGCTCGGCCACACCACGCCCGACGGCATCGCGCCCGAGCAGTCCTTCTCCGACCTGGGCTTCGACTCGCTGACCGCCGTCGAACTCCGCAACCGCCTCGCCGAGTTCACCAAGGTCCAGCTGCCCACCACCCTCGTCTTCGACTACCCGAGCCCCGAGGCGCTCGCCGGCTTCCTGGACGAGGCGCTCACCGGTCCCGCCGAGCGGGGCGCGCGCGCCGTCCAGGCGCGGGCCACCGACGACGACCCCATCGCCATCGTCGGCATGGCCTGCCGCTACCCCGGCGGCGTCGGCTCGCCCGAAGAGCTGTGGGACATGGTCATCGGCGGCCGCGAGGGCATCGGCGGCTTCCCCGCCGACCGCGGCTGGGACCTCGATCGGCTCTACGACCCGGAGCCCGGCCGCACCGGATCGACGTACGTCCGCGAGAGCGGATTCCTGTACGACGCCGCCGAGTTCGACGCGGGATTCTTCGGCGTGTCGCCGCGCGAGGCCACCACGATGGACCCGCAGCACCGGCTGCTCCTGGAGACCTCCTGGGAGGCCATCGAGCGCGCGGGCATCGACCCGACGACCCTGCGGCGCAGCAGGACCGGCGTGTACGCGGGCCTGATGCACCACGACTACGTGGCACGGCTCCAGGAGATCCCCGAGGAGATCGCCGGCTATCTCAGCAACGGCACCGCGGGCAGCGTCGCCTCCGGCCGCATCGCCTACACCTTCGGCTTCGAGGGTCCCGCCGTGACGATCGACACGGCCTGCTCCTCCTCCCTCGTCGCCCTGGACATGGCCGTGTCCGCGCTGCGCAGCGGCGTGTGCGACCTCGCGCTCGCGGGCGGCGTCGCCGTCATGGCGACCCCCGGCGTGTTCACGGAGTTCGGCAAGCAGGGCGGCCTCGCCCCCGACGGCCGGTGCAAGGCGTTCGCCGAGGGCGCCGACGGCACCGCCTGGGGCGAGGGCGCGGGAATGCTCCTGGTGGAGCGCCTCTCCGACGCCCGCCGCAACGGCCACCACGTCCTCGCCGTGGTGCGGGGCACCGCGGTCAACCAGGACGGCGCGTCGAACGGCATGACGGCCCCCAACGGCCCGTCCCAACAGCGGGTCATCCGGGACGCGTTGGCGAGCGCGGGCGTGGGCGCCGCCGATGTCGACGTGGTGGAGGCGCACGGCACGGGCACCTCGCTCGGCGACCCGATCGAGGCGCAGGCGCTCCTTGCCACCTACGGCCAGGAGCGGCCGGGCGGCCGTGCGCTGCTGCTGGGTTCGGTGAAGTCGAACATCGGCCACACCCAGGCCGCCGCGGGCGTCGCCGGTGTCATCAAGATGGTGATGGCGATGCGGCACGGCGTGGTCCCGCCCACGCTGCACGTGGACCGGCCCAGCGGCCACGTCGACTGGGCGTCCGGCGCGGTGGAGCTGGCGACGGAGAAGGTCGCGTGGCCGGGGCAGGGCACGCGGCGCGCGGGGGTGTCCTCCTTCGGGATCAGCGGCACCAACGCCCACGTGATCCTGGAGCAGGCCCCCCAGGACGCGGCGGGACGGGCGTCCGAGGAGCGGGCTCCCGGCGTGCTGCCGTGGGTCCTCTCCGCCAAGTCGCCCTCCGCGCTGCGGTCCCAGGCGGCCCGGCTGCGCGAGCACGCCGTGGCGCGGGACGTGGACCTGGCGGGCACGGCGGTCGCGCTGGCCACCGGCCGCACCGCCTTCGAGCACCGCGCCGTGGTCCTCGCCGAGGACGCCACGGGCTTCGCGGCGGCCCTCGACGCCCTGGCGGCCGGGGACGTTCCCGGCGACGACGCCGTGCGCGGCGTGGCCCGCGGGCCGCTCAGGACCGCGTTCGTCTTCCCCGACCGGGCCGAAGGATGGGCCGAGGCGGCGCGCGAACTCCTCGACGCCTCACCGGTGTTCGCCTCCACCATGGCCGAGTGCGCCGCCGCCCTGGCCCCGCACACCGGCTTCGCCCTCCTCGGCGTCCTGCGCGACGAACCGGGCAGGCTCGCCGACCCGGCCGTCGCCCGCCCCGCGCTGTGGGCGGTCACGGTGTCGCTCGCCGCGGTGTGGTCGGCCGCCGGCATCACTCCGGCCGCCGTCGTCGGCCTCGGCGGTGGCGAGATCGCCGCGGCCTGCGCCGCGGGCGTCCTGTCCCTCACCGACGGCGCGCTGCTCGCCGCCGGACAGGGCCGCCTGCTGGCCGAGCACGACGTGGTGGCGCACACCCGACAAGTCGAGTCCCTGCGCGAGCAGTTGACGGACCTGGCAGGACAGGTCACCGCGGGCGACGGACGCGTACGGATGTACTCGGCCGTCACCGGGGCACGCCTCGCCGCCGACGACCTGGACGCGGAGCACTGGTTCCGCACCCTGCGCGAGCCGGTCGGGCCGGACGCCGCGGTGAAGGCGCTCCTCGGCGACGGCGTCGAGGCCGTCGTCGAGCTGGGCACCCTCGTCTCCCCGGAGACGGCCGCCGCCGTCGCGGAAGCCACGCCGGCCGACGGCCCCGACGTCCTGGTCACCGCCGCCCTGCGGCACGGCCACGAGGCGCGCGCCGCCCTCCTTTCGGCCGCCGCGGCACTGTGGGCGCGGGGCGGGACCCTCGACTGGGCGGCCCTGCTCGACACGTCGGCGCGCCCCGTCGACGTACCCACGTACGCCTTCCAGCACCAGCGCTACTGGCTGGACGTCTCCGCGCCCGCGGGCGACGCGGGCACCGTGGGGCTCACGGCCGCCGACCACCCGCTCCTCGCCGGCGCGGTCGAGCTCGCGGAGAGCGACACGGCCCTGGTCACCGGCAGGCTCGCGCAGGCCACCCACCCCTGGCTCGCCGACCACGCGGTCGCGGACACCGTCGTGCTGCCCGGCAGCGTCCTGCTCGACTGGGCGCTGTACGCGGGCGGCAGGCTCGGCTGCGCCCAGGTGGCCGAACTCGCCCTGGAGGCACCGCTGGTCCTCGACCCGCACGCCGCCGTGCACGTCCAGGTCCAGGTCGGCGCGGCGGACGAGGCGGGCCTGCGCACCCTGACCGTGCACTCCAGGACCGAACCCGCGCCGGGCGAGGAGGCGGGGGAGTGGACGCGCCACGCCCGCGCCGTCGTCGCGCCGGTCCCGCAGAGCCCCGTGGACACCTCGGAGTTCCGCGCCCTGTCCGGCGCCTGGCCGCCGCCCGGTGCCCAGGCCCTCGACCCCGCCGCCCTCTACGCCGCCGCGCAGGAGCGGGGCCACCTGCACGGGCCCGCGTTCCGCGGTCTGCGTGCCGCCTGGCGCAGCGGCGCCGACATCCTCGCGGAGGTGGCGCTGCCCGACGAGGCCTCCGTCGCGGGGCACGGCTTCGGCGGCCTGCACCCGGCCCTGCTCGACGCCGCGCTGCACGCGCACACCGCCGAGCTGCCCGCCGACGCGGACGCCGGGACGGACGCGGACGGCACGCAGGTGTGGCTGTCCGCCGCCTGGGAGGGCGTACGGGTCCTCGACGCCACGGGCCCCACGAGCCTGCGCGTACGGCTGTCCGACGCGGGCGACGGCGCGCTGGGCCTGCACCTGGCCGACACCACCGGACGGCCGGTCGCCGAGGTCCGCGGGCTGACTCTGCGGGCGGTGCCCACCGCCGGCTTCCGGCGCGCCGGCGACACCGGGGCCCCCACCGCGCAGGCGCCGTCCCGGCGGCCCGCCGCCCGCCCCGCGCCGTCGGGGCAGGACGCCGTCGCACGGGTCCTCGCCGCCGAGCCCGGCCGCCGCGTCCGGCTCGTCGAGGACCTCGTCCGCACCGAGCTCGCCGCGGTCCTCGGGCACGGCGACGCCGAAGTCATCGACGTGGACACCGAGTTCCTCGACCTCGGCGTGGACTCGATGGCGGGCATCGACATGCGCGCCAGGCTCGGCTCCCTGCTGCGCCTGGAGCTCGCCGCGGCCACGCTGTTCGAGCACCCGACCACGGCACTCCTCGCCGCGTACCTCGTCGACCTCGTCGGCACCGCGCCCGAGCCCGGCGACGCGGGCGCCACCGGCACGGAGGCCCCTGCCCCCGCCTCGCCGTTCGACAGCCTGGAGGCCCTCTACCGCCAGTCCTACGCCCTCGGCAGGGCGGGCTCGACCGGCATGGACCTCATCCAGGCCGCGGGCAGGCTGCGGGCCGCCTTCGGCTCCGAGGACGCGGCCGAGCACGTGCAGGAGCCGATCCGTCTGGCCAGGGGCGACGAGGACCGGGCGGCCCTCGTCTGCGTCCCGGCGATCACGGCGACCGCGGGCCCCCTCCAGTACGTCGGCCTCGCCCAGCAGATCCAGGGCGAACGTGATGTGATGGTGCTGGTCAACCCAGGCTTCGGGGAAGGGGAGTTGGTGCCCGAGTCATTCGAGGCGTTCCTCGACCTCCAGGTCGAGGCGCTGCGCTCGGCCGTGGGCTCGCGGCCCTTCGTGCTCCTCGGGCACTCCGCGGGCGGGCTGATCGGCCACGCGCTGGCGATGCGGGCGGAGCGGGAGGGGCTGTCCCCCTCGGGCACCGTCGTCCTGGACACCTTCCAGGCCGGCACGCAGTTCTCCGCCGACCTGAGCCGGGCCATGATGGAGGGCCTCTTCGCCCGCGAACACCTCTTCGGCAGCGGCGCGTTGAGCGGCGTACGACTCAGCGCGATGGGGCACTACCACACGCTGATGGACGAGTGCGAGATCGCCGAGACCAAGGCTCCGACGCTCTTCATGCGCGCCGAGGACCCCCTGCAGTACCAGGCCGACGGCTTCGACGACGACGGCTGGCGGGCCTCCTGGTCCCTTCCGCACACGCTGGTCACCACGCCCGGCGACCACTTCACGCTCATGGAGGAGAACATCGCCGTGACCACCGCCGCGATCCGCGGCTGGCTCGCGGAACGGGACATCTGAACGACCGGGCGGCACCGGGCAGTTCGGTCCGCCGCCTCTTTTCCGGCCGTTTCCACCGGCCACAGCACGACAACCACCCCGCGGCTCACAGAGATCCGTGCTCCAGAGGAGACAGTGCAGTGATAGTTCTTGGTTACAACGGCTTCTCCCGCGCAGCCGAGCTCTTCGGCAAGCTCTACGGCTATACGCAGGACAGCGTCGATCGGCACAGCTTCCTCGGTCACGACGCGGCCGCGTCCCTGTTCATCGACGGCAAGCTGGTCGCCGCCGTCGAGGAAGAGCGCATGAACCGGCAGAAGAAGACCACCGCCTTCCCGATCAACGCCATGCGCTGGGTCCTCGACCAGGCGGGGCTCGACTTCGCCGACGTCGATTACTACGCCTTCGGCTGGCGGTTCAGCCCGGAGTTCGCCGACACCGCCATCTCCAAGATCGCCGATGCGCCCATACCCCCCGAGTACAAGTTCCAGGCCATCTCCGGCTTCGGCGAGCTCTACACCGGCATGCTCGGCAAGACCGCGATCCTCGAGGACTTCGCCCGCAACACCGGGCACGAGCTGGCCGAGGACAAGCTCATCACCGTCCCGCACCACCGCGCGCACCTCGCCTGCGGCCGCACCTTCGCCGGCTTCGACGACGCCGCCTTCATCATCAGCGACGGCCAGGGCGAGGCGGACAGCGCCATCATGGGCGAGGTCCGCGACGGCGAGGTGAAGGTCTTCGAGCAGTTCACGATCGACTCCGCGAACTCGATCGCCCAGCTCTTCGCCGAGATCACGCGATACCTCGGATTCACCCCGAACAACGACGAGTACAAGGTCATGGGCCTCGGCGGGTTCGGCGAGCCGCCGGCGCGGGAGGACAACCCGCTCCTGAACCACGTCATCACCCTCGACGAACCCGGGCGCTACTCGCTGGCCCTGGCGAACGACCCGCGCGGCCCGCGCGCCTACCTCCCCCTCTTCGACGAGATCTTCGGCGGCAACGACGACAACCGCGCCGAGTTCGAGTTCCAGGTCCGGGTCGCGAGCGCCGCCCAGCAGGCACTCGAAGTGGTCACCGCGCACCAGCTGCGCGCCCTCGCCGACGTCACCGACCTGCGCAACCTCATCTACGAGGGCGGTGTGGCGCTCAACTGCGTCAACAACACCAAGCTCCTGGAGGACCTGCCGTTCGAGCGCGCCGAGGTCAGCTTCGGAGCCAGCGACCCCGGCGTCTCCATCGGCGCCGCGGCCCACGTCGTCCGCGAGAAGAACGTCCCGCTCGTGCCCGTGAAGACGCCCTACCTCGGCCCGGAGTTCACCGCCGAGGAGATCCTCGGCACCCTGGACGCCTACACCGACCGCGTCACCTGGGAGGAGCACGCCGACGGCGCGATCGTCGCGAAGACCGCCGAACTGCTCAGCGGCAAGACCGTCATCGGCTGGTTCCAGGGCCGCACCGAGTACGGCCCGCGCGCGCTCGGCAACCGCTCCATCCTGGCCAACCCGTCCCACGCGGACATGAAGGACGTCATCAACACCCGCGTCAAGCACCGCGAGCCGTTCCGCCCGTTCGCCCCGATCGTCCTGGAGGAGAACGCGCCCAGGGTCTTCGAGATGGGCAAGAAGGAGCGCTCTCCGTACATGACCTTCGTGTTCCCGGTGAAGCCCGAGTACACGGACACCATCGCGGCCGCCACGCACGTCGACGCCACCTCGCGCATCCAGACCGTGACGGACGACAGCAACCCCCGACTGGCCGAGCTGCTGCGCGAGTTCACCGCGCGCACCGACGTGCCGTGCCTGGTCAACACCTCGTTCAACGTCGCGGGCGAGCCGGTCGTCAACTCCCCGAAGGACGCGGTCGAGTGCTTCCTCGGCACCGACATCGACTACCTGGTCCTGGGCGACTACCTGGTCACCAAGCGATGAGCGCACCCACCGGAATCGCCTGGCGCGCCCGTACGGCGCTCGTCCTGGAAGCGGTCGGGGCGGTGGCCACGGTCGGCCCCGTCCTCGCCGTCATCGAGGTGTGCAGGGAACTGCTGGACGGCGACCCCGACGGCGGCCGGCTCGGCCGGCTCGTCCTCGTGGTCGCCGCCGCGGCGGTCGTCGGGTTCGTGGCCCAGCTGGTGGGCCGCGTCCTGAGCAAGGAGGCGGGGGCGCGCACCCAGCACGCCCTGCTCCTCGCCGTCTCCGGCAGGCTGCGCGGCGCCCGCGCGGCCCGTCCCCTGCACGCCGACTGGAAGGAGCACGGCACCACCCTGGGCCGTGACATCCACTCGATGGGCGTGATGGTCGGCCGGGCGGGTTCCGAACTCCTCTCGGCCGTCCTGGTGTTCGTCCTGTCGATCGGCTACCTGTTCTGGGTCGACTGGCTGATGGCGCTCATCACGCTGGCCCCGATCCTGCTGGGCTTCGCCGTCTTCGGTTTCATCTCCGCCCGCTTCTTCAAGGAGATGGCGACCGACTACGCGGCGAGCATCGGCGGCATCGACGCCGTGCGGCCCACCATCACCCTGCCGCGGCGCGTCAACCCGGTCGGCACCCGGACCGACACGGCCGAGGCCACCCGGACCTCGGCGCGCCGCCTCGCGGACGTCACCGACGAGTTCAGCGAGTTCTTCCGCGTACGCATCGGTTCGCTGCTCGGTGGCCGCGGCCTCGCGGAGATCGCCTTCTCGCCGCTGACCGTGCTCGTCTTCGTGCTGTGCGGGGGCGCGCTGCTGATCCGCTCGGACTCGCTGGCGCCGGCCGACCTCGTGCCGTTCCTGCTGCTCGGCGCGGGACTCGCCGCGCCCCTGCTGGCCATCACCTACTTCCTGGAGGAAGTGGGCGAGGGCAAGAAGGCCGCGGCGCGCCTGACGCAGTTCGCCACGGGGAGCGCGCCGGCAGGACCCGGCGACGCGAAGCCGAAGGCCGACGCCGGGAAGGGCGCCGAGAAGGGCGCCGGGAAGGGCGCCGAGGCGCCGGACGCGGACCGGCAGGCGGAGGCGACGGAGCCGCAGGAGGACCCGGGCCCCGCCCTCGAACTCCCCGAGCGGGGCGTGCTGACCGTCGTCGCCGCCACCGACGCGGACGCCGACGCGATCGTCGACCGGGTCACCGCGGAGACCCCCGCGGAGCGGTTCGCCGCGGTCGAGGCCGACCCCGCGGTGGTCATCGGAGCGATCGGCGCGTACATCACCGCCGACCGCGCCGACGGCGACGCCAAGGAGGCCGAGCGGGCCGCGCGCACCGCCGGCTGCCACGAGTCGATCACCGCGCTGCCGCGTGGCTACGACGCGGTCGTGGGCACCGAGGCGCCGCAGTCCTACCCCGAGCTCCAACGGCTCGCGCTCGCCCGGCTGCTCGCCGCCGACCGCGATGTCGTCCTGCTCGACCAGCGCGCCTTCCCGGGCGACCCGGACACCCTGCGGGCGGCGGTCGCCGAACTGCGCGAGCGGGCCTGTGTGGTCGTCGTCGCCGCCGGTTCGCCGGTGGTGGCCGACGGGCGGATCGTGGTGAGCGAGGCGGGAAAGGTCGTCGCGTCCGGCACCCGCGAGGAGCTCGCGGGACCCGAAGGACCGTACGCCGGACTGTTCGACCCGGCCGGGGACGCGCGGCTCGCCGCGGGCTCCACGGCCCTGTCCACGGCGCCCGCGGGATCCACCGGAGCCGCGGCGTCCCAGGAGGTGTCCCGATGAAGCCCGTACTCGCTCTCTTCCTGCGGACCGCGGGGAAGCAGGCGCTGCGGTCGCTCTGCCTGCTCCTGCTGGTCTGCTCCGTGATCCAGGGCATCGCCTTCGCCCTGGTGGTGCCGGTCACCGAGGACCTGCTCACGCCCGACGCCGATGTGCCGTGGGCGTGGATCGGCGCCATGGCGGCGGTCGGCGTGGTGTACGCGGTGCTCCACCACCGCAGTGTGCCGATGGGCAACGACCTGGGCGCCGAGCTGGTGACCACCCTGCACAGGGCGGTCGCCGAGCGCACGCAGAAGCTGCCCAACCGGGCGCTCGACGCGAGTCACTCCGACCGGATCGCCGCGCTCGACGGCAGCGCGGTCGTGGTCCTGATGGGCCAGCCCGCACACGTGCTGCGCCCGGTGGCGGCGGCCGTCGTCACCCCGCTGACGGTGATCGTCATCAGCGTCTTCTTCGACGTGCGCGTCGCGCTGACGCTGGCCGCCGGTCTGGTCGTCCTCGCGCTGTGCTCCCTCCTCGTGGCCCGGCTGCTCGTCCGGCGCGAGGAGCCCGACGGGGCGGAGTGGCTGCGCAGGACCTACGAGGGTCCGGGCGCACCGCACTCCGGCGGCCACGGCCTGACCGCCACCGGCGAGGTGCTGCTGTGGCGCGTGGTCGAGCTGGCCTCCTGCGCCGCCGTCGGCGTGTGCGCCGCGCTGGCCGCGGACGGCGGTCTCTCGGGGACCAAGGGCGTCGCGCTCATCGTCCTCGCGGTGCTCACGTACCGGCCCATGATGGAGGCCGTCCTGCTGACGAGCACCATCATGAACGCCCGCGAGGTGATGGCCGGCATCGGCAAGCTCCTCGGCACCCACGAGGAGGGCGGGGCGCGGGACGGCCTGCCCGTCGCCGACTGGCCCGGCCGCGCCGACGTCGTCTTCGACGGCGTGAGCCTCCAGGTCGAGGGCACGGCGGTGCTCGACGGGGTCTCGTTCGAGACCGCGGACGGCACCACCACGGCGCTCGTCGGCACCCCCGACGGCACCCGGCTGCTCCTCGGCGACCTGCTGACCGGCGATGTCACCCCGACCTCCGGGCAGGTGCGCATCGGCGGCACGGACGTCACCACCCTCGCCCCGTCCGCGGTCGAGGGGCACATCGCCCGGGTCTCCCCGCGGGCCCCGGGCCTCACCCGCGAGGAGGCGGCCCTGGTGCTCGACTCCTTCCCCGAGGAGTCGGCGGAGCGTCCCGGCGTGCGCGAGGCGCTCGACCGGCTGCGGGCCGCGGTGGCGGAGGAAGCGGTGGCGGAGGAAGCGCCGCTGTCCGAGCGGGACCGCTGGCGGCTCGCGCTGCTGCGGGCGCTGCGGGACGACCCGTCGCTGGTGGTCGTGGACGCGACCGCGGGGACGGACCCGTTCACCGCGGACGCGCCGCTGGCCGAGCTGCTCGCGGAGCTCACGCGGGACCGCACCAGCTGGCTGATCACGGGCATCGGCGCTGAACTCCCGCCGTACGACAGCCTGGTGGAGGCCTCGGGCACCGGTGTCACCCCGCGGACGCCCGCGCAGAACTGACGGGCGTCGCGCAGACGAAGACGGTGTCGGGCCACAGCTTCGAAGCTGTGGCCCGACACCGTTCGCGCGGGGGAACAGGGGGCGTTACGCGCCGTCCGCCCACAGGCCGTGGTGCTGCCGGTACCAGTCGACCGTCGCCGCGAGCCCGTCGTCGAACGGCACCGCCGGCTTGTAGCCGAGGGCGCCGGAGATCTTGGAGATGTCCATCGCGTACCGCCGGTCGTGGCCCTTGCGGTCGGCCACCCGCTCCACCATCGACGCGTCCTTGCCGAGCAGTTCGAGCAGCCGCCCGGTCAGCGCGCGGTTGCTCAGCTCCGTGCCGCCGCCGACGTTGTAGACCTCACCGGGCTCGCCGCCCGCGGCCACCAGCGCGATGCCCTGGCAGTGGTCGTCGACGTGCAGCCAGTCCCGTACGTTCGCGCCGTCCCCGTAGAGCGGCACCTTGCGCCCTGCCAGCAGGTTGGAGACGAACAGCGGGATTATCTTCTCCGGATACTGGTACGGGCCGTAGGTGTTGGACCCGCGGGTGACACAGACCGGCAGTCCGTGCGTCCGGTGAAAGGCGAGGGCCATCAGGTCCGATGATGCCTTCGACGCCGCATAAGGGGAGTTGGGGGAGAGGGGTTCCTCTTCCGTCCAGGGCGTTCCTTCGGCGTCGAGCGAGCCGTACACCTCGTCGGTCGATACGTGGACGAATTTGCCCACGCCGGCGTCGAGTGCGGCGGTCAGGAGCGTCTGCGTCCCGAGCACATTGGTCCGCACGAACTCCTCGGCCCCGGAAATGGAGCGGTCGACGTGCGACTCGGCGGCGAAATGCACGACGAGATCGGCGTCGCGCAGTACGTCGCCCATCAGGGGGGCGTCGCAGATGTCGCCCGCCACGAAACGCAGCGAGGGGTTGTCGAGGACCGGGGCGAGGTTTTCCTTCCTGCCCGCGTAGGTGAGTTTGTCGACCACCACCACATCGGCTCCCGCGAGGGCCGGATATTCACCCTGCACCGCGTGCCGGACGAAGTTCGAGCCTATGAAGCCGGCACCACCGGTGACAACTATGCGCACTGGACGCCTTTCAGCCTTGTCGGGAAATCTCCATCAGGTATTTTCCGTAGTCGGTTTTCCCCAGTTGACTGCCGAGGTCATAACAGGCCGAGGCGTCAATGAAGCCCATACGGAAAGCAATCTCCTCCAGACACGCTATCCGTACTCCCTGACGCTGCTCCAGCGTCTGCACGAACTGCGATGCCTGGAGGAGGGAGTCATGGGTGCCGGTGTCGAGCCAGGCGTATCCGCGTCCCAGGTTGACCATCCTGGCCCTGCCCTGTTCCAGGTAGACGCGGTTCACATCGGTGATCTCCAGCTCGCCGCGGTGCGAGGGCCGGATGTTCTTGGCCACGTCCACGACGTCGTTGCCGTACACGTACAGGCCGGTGATGGCCAGGTTGGACCGGGGGGAGGCGGGCTTCTCCTCCAGGGAGACGAGCTGCCCGTCGGCGTCCACCTCGCCGATGCCGTAGCGCTCGGGATCCCCGACCGAATAGCCGAAGAGAACGCAGCCGTCGACGTTCCGCGTCTCGGCCTGGATCATTCTGCCGAGCCCGGGGCCGTGGAAGATGTTGTCGCCGAGCACGAGCGTCACGGCATCATTGTCGATGAATTCCGCGCCGATGACGAATGCCTCGGCGATTCCGTTCGGCTCCGCCTGCTCGGCGTATTCTATGTTCAGGCCGAGCTGGCTGCCGTCGCCGAGGAGGTCGCGGAAAGTGCCCAGATGCCGCGGGGATGAAATGACGAGGATGTCCTGTATGCCGCCCAGCATGAGCGCCGAGAGCGGGTAATAGATCAGGGGTTTGTTGTACACCGGGAGTATCTGCTTCGACACGGCATACGTTAACGGGTAGAGCCGGGTGCCGCTGCCCCCGGCCAGAATAATGCCCTTCATGCGACCAATATCTCCGTAAACGGCTGGGTGGACTGGACGTTTCCGAAGGGTGGCCGGGAGGTTGGGTGCGGTCACATCCACTTCGGATGCCGCTGACACGCGCTCAAAGCGGCGTTATCTTACCGTTGTTCAAGCGCGAGCGTAGGCTCGCGTGATCGTCGCTGTCAATGTGACTCCTGACTCGTCCAGTTGTAAACATGGATATCTCAACTCCGTTCTTGCTCAGGCATGTTGCCTTCGTCCTTTTCGGCCCTCGCTCCGGCCCCTGCCGCTCGCGGCCGCGGCCCTTGCCGCCCCCGCCGCGGGGGGCCCGGGAAGGGTGGGATCCCGTCCGCTCGCCGTTCCGTGCGGCCTCGGGTAGCCTTTCGACGTAAGGCAGGTCCACTGTCCTGCGCATCAGCCCCCGTAGCCTCTTTGGAGGACCACACATGGTCGGGGGCGTTTTGCTGTGCCTTTGTGGGAGTGACCTGCGCCGTTTCGCGTGAAAATGTGAGACTTATGCGTTTTCTTGAGCCCGGTACGGGTCGGCATGTATCGAGTCCTCCGGTTCCCTACGACCTGACGTACGACGACGTCTTCATGGTCCCGAGGCGCTCCGCCGTCGGCTCGCGCCAGGGCGTCGACCTCTCCTCGCCCGACGGCACCGGCACCACGATCCCGCTGGTCGTGGCCAACATGACCGCCATCGCGGGCCGCCGCATGGCCGAGACCGTGGCCCGCCGCGGCGGCATGGTCGTCATCCCGCAGGACATCCCGATCGAGGTCGTCACCGAGGTCGTCTCCTGGGTCAAGACGCGCCACCACGTCCTGGACACCCCCATCGTCCTGGCCCCGTCGCAGACCGTCGCCGACGCGCTCGCGCTGCTGCCCAAGCGCGCGCACAACGCCGGTGTCGTCGTCGACGCCGACCAGAAGCCCGTCGGTGTCGTCACGGACGCCGACCTGAGCGGCGTGGACCGCTTCACGCAGCTCTCCGAGGTCATGTCCAAGGACCTGCTCCTCCTGGACGCCGACATCGACCCGCGGGACGCCTTCAACAAGCTGGACGGCGCCAACCGCAGGTACGCCCCCGCCGTGGACAAGGACGGCCGTCTCGCGGGCATCCTCACCCGCACGGGCGCCCTGCGCGCGACCCTCTACACCCCGGCCGTCGACGCCAAGGGCGGCCTGCGCATCGCCGCGGCCGTCGGCATCAACGGCGACGTGGCGGGCAAGGCCAAGCAGCTGCTCGACGCGGGCGTCGACACGCTCGTCGTGGACACCGCGCACGGCCACCAGGAGTCGATGATCGCCGCGGTCAAGGCCGTGCGCGCGCTCGACCCGCAGGTCCCGATCGTCGCGGGCAACATCGTCGCCGCCGAGGGCGTCAAGGATCTCGTCGACGCGGGCGCCGACATCATCAAGGTCGGCGTGGGCCCCGGCGCCATGTGCACCACCCGCATGATGACCGGCGTCGGCCGGCCGCAGTTCTCCGCCGTCCTGGAGTGCGCCGCCGAGGCCAAGAAGTACGGCAAGCACGTCTGGGCCGACGGCGGTGTCCGCCACCCGCGCGACGTCGCCATGGCGCTGGCCGCCGGCGCGTCGAACGTGATGATCGGCTCCTGGTTCGCGGGCACGTACGAGTCGCCGGGCGACCTCCAGCACGACGCCCAGGGGCGCGCCTACAAGGAGTCCTTCGGCATGGCCTCGGCCCGCGCGGTGCGCAACCGCACCAGCGAGGAGTCGGCCTACGACCGCGCCCGCAAGGCGCTCTTCGAGGAGGGCATCTCGACCTCCCGCATGTTCCTCGACCCGGCCCGTCCGGGCGTCGAGGACCTGATCGACTCGATCATCGCGGGCGTCCGCTCCTCCTGCACGTACGCGGGCGCGGGCTCCCTGGAGGAGTTCTCCGAGCGGGCGACGGTCGGCATCCAGAGCGCGGCGGGTTACGCGGAGGGCAAGCCGCTGCACGCCAGCTGGAGCTAGGGGTCGCGCGGTTCCCCGCGCCCCTCAGGGGGCGCGGGTCGCCGCCACCGCTTGTTCGACGGAGTGCCGACAGCGCCCGGGGCGCCCGGGCGCGCAACGGACGAAACGGACCGCGCAACGAAGCGACGTATATGACCGAAGTGCGCAATGATCGTCCGGGGGTGCGCAAGGGTGCTGCGTTACGGTCGGGAAGCCGCTGCCTCTAGAGTCATCCGCTGAACGTGGTGTGGCGGGGACCGCCTGCTCGGTGGTTCCCGTCGTCAGTCGCGGGCACCATGGGTCCTCGCCGCCCTGACCGGCAGCGATGAAGGAGCCAGCGCGTGCTCGACCAAGGCGCACCCCCGCAGAACCGCCCAAGCCCCTCGGGCAGCCCTGGCCTCGCCGGCCGTCTCATGCGCCGCAAGCCGGTGGAACTCCTGGTCGCGGAGGGTGGCCACGGCGAGGGCGGCCAGCTCCGGCGCTCCCTCGGCATGTGGCAGCTGACCATGATCAGCATTGGTGCCACGCTCGGCACCGGCATCTTCGTCGTCCTCGGCGAGAGCGTCCCCAAGGCCGGGCCCGCCGTCACGATCTCCTTCGTGATCGCCGGACTCACGGCCCTCTTCTCGGCCCTCTCGTACGCCGAACTGGCCGGCTCCATACCGGTCGCGGGCTCCTCCTACTCGTACGCGTACGCAACGATGGGTGAACTCGTCGCCTGGGTCTGCGGCTGGTGCCTGGTCCTGGAGTACGGCGTCTCGGTCGCGGCCGTCGCCGTCGGCTGGGGCGAGTACCTGAACGAGCTCCTCGACGGCACCATCGGCGTCACCATTCCCGACGCGCTCTCCGCGGCGCCCGGCGAGGTCGACGGCGCCATCATCAACCTGCCCGGCCTGCTCGTCGTGCTGCTCGCCATGGTGTTCCTGCTCGGCGGCGCCAAGGAGTCGGCGCTCGCCAACACGATCATGGTCATCGTGAAGATCGCCGCGCTCGTGCTCTTCTGCGCCATCGGCTTCATGGGCTTCAAGTCCGGCAATTACTCCGACTTCATGCCGCTCGGCACCGCAGGCGTCAGCGCCGCCGCCGCGAGCCTCTTCTTCTCGTACATCGGATTCGACGCCGCCTCCACCGCCGGTGAGGAGGCGAAGAACCCGCAGCGCGACCTGCCCCGCGCGATCATGCTGTCGCTGGTCATCGTCACCGCCCTCTACGTCCTGGTCGCCGCCGTCGCCGTCGGCGCCTGGAACTGGAAGGACTTCGAGGGCTCCGAGGCCACGCTCGCCGCGATCATGAACGACGTCAGCGGCCAGCACATGTGGGGCACGATCCTCGCCGCGGGCGCGGTCATCTCCATCGCCTCCGTCGTCCTGACCGTCCTCTACGGCCAGACCCGCGTCCTGTTCGCCATGTCCCGCGACGGCCTGGTCCCCAAGACGTTCGGCAAGGTCAGCAAGAAGACGGGCACGCCCCGCGTGAACACCGTCATCGTCTCCCTGTTCTGCGGCGCGCTCGCCTCCGTCATCCCGCTCGGCAAGCTCGTCGACGCCACCAGCATCGGCACGCTCTTCGCCTTCGGTCTGGTCAACATCGCCGTGATCGTGCTGCGCAGGACCCGCCCGGACATGCCGCGCACCTTCCGCGTGCCGCTCGGCTGGCTCTTCCCGGTCCTCGGCTTCGGCTTCTGCGCGTACAACATGTTCAGCCTCGACTCCGTGACCTGGGTCGTGTTCGGTGTCTGGATGGCCGTCGGCCTCGTGTTCTACTTCCTGTACGGCATGCGCCGCTCCCGATTGGCCACAGCAGAGAAGTGATCCACCCCCCGTGCGACTGAACGATCTCGACGAACGCATCGTGCACGCCCTCGCCGAGGACGCCCGCCGCTCCTACGCCGACATCGGCCAGCTGGTCGGGCTCTCCGCGCCCGCCGTGAAGCGGCGCGTGGACCGGCTGCGGGCCACGGGCGCTATCACGGGCTTCACGGTGCGGGTGGACCCCGCGGCCCTCGGTTGGGAGACCGAGGGGTTCATCGAGATCTACTGTCGCCGGAACACCTCGCCGGAGGCGATCCAGCGGGGTCTCGAGCGGTATCCGGAGATCGCGTCCGCGTCCACCGTGACCGGGGACGCGGACGCGATCGTCCAGGTCTTCGCCGCCGATATGCGGCATTTCGAGCGGGTGCTTGAGCGGATCGCGGGGGAACCGTTCGTGGAGCGGACGAAGTCCGTGCTGGTGCTTTCGCCTTTGATGCGGCGGTTTTCTTCGGGGTCGCCTGCGTAGTTTTTCTGGTGCGGGTCTTCTGTGGCTGGTCGCGCAGTTCCCCGCGCCCCTGACGGGGCGCCTTCCCCGACGGGGTGCCTCCCCTTACGGCCGCTGGTCCATCGGCCGCACGTGGAACGTGCCGCTGCCCGGCCTCGTCTTCTCGAACGGGGCCGCGCTCACGCACTTGGGCATGTCGTCAGGGAGCTCGCTGGGCAGGCCCACCATCGCCCAGCTGTAGCCGAAGCCGTCCTGCTCGCCCCGGTCGTGGACGGTGAGGCCGACCCGCTTGCCCACCGTGTTCTTCAGATCGCCGTCCGCCTTGGTGACCACCGCGGAGACCGTGGCGACCTTCCCGCCGGTCAACAGGCAGTCCACCTTCGCCTCGCCGGCGCCGCCCCAGTTCAGCTCCTCCACGTAGTGGCTGAACCTGATGGTGCCGCGGGCCTTGCCCGGGTCCTTCCTGTCCGCGTAGGGCAGATGGGCGTCGAAGGTGAACGTGATCTCGTCGCCCTTCGGCCGGTCGATCATCGCGGTGCCGGTCAGCGCGGCCTCGCGGACGTGCAGGGGCGAGTCCGCGGCCGCGGTCGAGGCCGCCGCTCCGCCGGTGAGCAGGAGCAGGGCCACCGCCCCCAGGACAGCGGCACGTGTGCGGGTGATGCGGCGGCGCTCGGCGCTCATGGGAGGTCCTCCGTCTGCGGTGATGTCGCCCGGTCCCTCCGGGCGGCATCAACACTTCCGTGTGCCGGAGCCCCGCACATCGCACACGAGGCGGTGACCGCCTCCGCCGCGCGGCGGGGTGCGCCGGTCGCCGCACCCTCCCCGGGGAGGAGTCGCCCGACCCCCGTCCGGGCGACTCCCCGGTCATCAGCCGCCGGTCGGGTAGTCGAACTTCCAGGGCAGCACCTCGAAGTCGCCGGTGCCCTTCCTGACCTTCTCGTACGGGGCCGAGCTCGCGCACTTGGCCAGGGTGTCCGGCTGGCCCTTCGTGGCGCCGTACGCGGCCCAGCTGTAGCCGACCCGGTCCTGCCGGCCCTTGCCCGTGTCGTGGACGGTGAAGCCGACCCGCTTGCCCTTGACCTCGGGACTGTCCGTCTCGGTGATGATCCCGGTGGCCGTGGCCACCTTGCCGCCCGTCATCAGGCAGTCGATGCGGCCCTTCGCCCAGGCGCCCTCGCCGCCGGGCTTG
This sequence comes from Streptomyces sp. NPDC025651, assembly GCF_055558735.1. NCBI lineage: Bacteria > Bacillati > Actinomycetota > Actinomycetes > Kitasatosporales > Streptomycetaceae > Streptomyces > Streptomyces sp. NPDC025651. The sequence goes on along the minus strand of NZ_JBVHLZ010000019.1, from coordinate 107,408 downwards.
TCGAGGTGCTCGAAGCGGAAGGTGCCGGTCGCCTGATTGGGGTCGTTCTTGTCCTCGGCCGCCAGATGCGCGTCGAACGTGAACGTCACATCCTCCGTGGTCTTGCGGTACATCTTCGCCGAACCGGTGAGCGCGGCTGCCTCGTGCGGCTCGGCCCGCTGGGCGGTGTGCGCCGTGCGGGGGTGCGCCGCGTCGTCGCCGGACGCGACGGCCGCACCGGCGGCCCCGGCCGTCATGAGGAGCGCCGCACCGACGGCGATGGCGTGGCGGTGCCTGAGGGTGCGGGTGGCGGTGCTGCGGTTCACGGCAAGTCCTCCGTCTGCGGGTGTTCGCCCGGCCTCTCCGGGTGAGAACACGCTCTCGCGGAAGGGGGGTACGGCACGTCGGGCCACGGGCGGCTCCCGGCCTCCGCCGCGCGGCGGACGGCGCAGGGCCCGCCCTGCGCCTCAGGGTGGACACCGGTGATACCCAGGCCGCACGGCCCGGCCGCCCGGCACCCGTTGTCCGGCCCGCACCGGGCCGCGCAACGAATCACCGCATCAGGGCCCCGGCGCGCAACGGATCAAGCATCTGCCCGCAACGCTCGCGCCTTGTCCGGGCACGGCCGCCGACCGTACCGTCATACGGACCCCACCAGACCCTTCGTACGCCTTGAGGTTCCGCCATGCCTGCGCTGCGCACCGCCCTGCTCCAGAGCTCAGGGCAGCTCGGATCCGTCGCCGAGAACCTCACGGCGCTCGACGGGGCCGCGCGGCGCGCCGCCGCCGCGGGCGCCGGGCTGCTCGTGGCCCCCGAGCTGTTCCTCACCGGGTACGCGATCGGTGACGACATCGCCCGCCTGGCCGAGCCCGCCGACGGCGCGTCCGCGAAGGCGATCGCCGAGATCGCGGCGCGCCACGGGGTCGGCGTCGTCTATGGCTACCCGGAGCGCGCGGGGGAGGCCGTCTTCAACTCCGCCCAGCTGATCGGCCCCGACGGCACCCGCCTGGCGAACTACCGCAAGACCCACCTCTTCGGCGACTTCGAGCGCGCCTCCTTCACCCCAGGTGAACAGCCGGTGGTGCAGGCCGAGTTGGGCGGCGTACGCGTCGGCATCATGATCTGCTACGACGTGGAGTTCCCGGAGAACGTCCGCGCGCACGCGCTCGCGGGCACCGACCTCCTGGTCGTCCCCACCGCGCAGATGCACCCCTTCCAGTTCGTCGCCGAGTCCGTCGTGCCGGTGCGCGCCTTCGAGAACCAGATGTACGTCGCGTACGTCAACCGGGTCGGCCAGGAAGGGGAGTTCGAGTTCGTCGGGCTCTCCACGCTCGCCGGACCCGACGGCATCGCGCGCGCCCGCGCCGGCCGCGGCGACGAGCTGGTCATCGGCGACGTCGACCCGGAGTTCCTCGCCGCGTCCCGCGAGAGCAACCCGTACCTGCGCGACCGCCGCCCCGGCCTGTACGCGTCGCTCGGCTGAGTCCCGAGCCTCCGCCCCCGCAGCCTGCTTCCCCAGTTCCCCGCAAGGAGTCCGTACCCCATGACGTCCACGGTGCCCACCGCCGTCCAGCACACCGACGCGCAGCCGCCGATCACCATGTTCGGTCCGGACTTCCCCTACGCGTACGACGACTTCCTCGCGCACCCCGCGGGCCTCGGCCAGATACCCGCGACCGAGCACGGCACCGAGGTCGCCGTCATCGGCGGCGGCCTGTCCGGCATCGTCGCCGCGTACGAACTGATGAAGATGGGCCTCAAGCCCGTCGTCTACGAGGCCGACCAGATCGGCGGCCGGCTGCGCACCGTCGGCTTCGAGGGCACCGGCACCGACGAACTGACCGCCGAGATGGGCGCGATGCGCTTCCCGCCGTCCTCGACGGCGCTGCAGCACTACATCGACCTGGTGGGCCTGAAGACCAAGGCGTTCCCCAACCCCCTCGCGGAGTCGACCCCTTCGACGGTCGTCGACCTCAAGGGCGAGTCGCACTACGCCACCACCGTCGACGACCTGCCGCAGGTCTACCGCGACGTGATGAACGCCTGGAACGCCTGTCTGGAGGAGGGCGCGGACTTCTCCGACATGAACCGCGCCCTGCGCGAGCGCGACGTCCCGAAGATCCGCGAGATCTGGTCGAGGCTCGTCGAGAAGCTCGACAACCAGACCTTCTACGGCTTCCTCTGCGACTCCGAGGCCTTCAAGTCCTTCCGGCACCGCGAGATCTTCGGCCAGGTCGGCTTCGGCACGGGCGGCTGGGACACCGACTTCCCCAACTCCATCCTGGAGATCCTGCGCGTCGTCTACACCGAGGCCGACGACCACCACCGCGGCATCGTCGGCGGCAGCCAGCAGCTGCCCCTTCGCCTGTGGGAGCGCGAGCCGCGGAAGATCGTGCACTGGGCGCTCGGCACGTCCCTGAAGTCCCTGCACGAGGACGGCGCGCCCAAGCCCGCCGTGACCCGCCTCAACCGCACCGCGGGCAACCGCATCACGGTCACCGACTCCTCGGGCGACATCCGCACCTACCAGGCGGCGATCTTCACCGCCCAGTCGTGGATGCTGCTCTCCAAGATCGACTGCGACGACTCGCTCTTCCCCATCGACCACTGGACGGCGATGGAGCGGACCCACTACATGGAGTCCTCGAAGCTCTTCGTGCCGGTGGACCGGCCGTTCTGGCTGGACAAGGACGAGGAGACCGGCCGTGACGTCATGTCGATGACGCTCACCGACCGGATGACGCGCGGTACGTACCTGCTGGACGACGGGCCGGACAAGCCCGCCGTCATCTGTCTCTCGTACACCTGGTGCGACGACAGCCTCAAGTGGTTGCCGCTGTCGGCGAACGAGCGCATGGAGGTCATGCTCAAGTCGCTCGGCGAGATCTACCCCAAGGTCGACATCAGGAAGCACATCATCGGCAACCCGGTGACGGTCTCCTGGGAGAACGAGCCCTACTTCATGGGCGCGTTCAAGGCGAACCTGCCGGGCCACTACCGCTACCAGCGGCGCCTGTTCACCCACTTCATGCAGGACCGCCTCCCCGAGGACAAGCGCGGCATCTTCCTCGCGGGCGACGACATCTCCTGGACGGCGGGCTGGGCCGAGGGCGCGATCCAGACCGCGCTGAACGCGGTGTGGGGCGTGATGCACCACTTCGGCGGCGGAACGGACGCGACGAACCCCGGTCCGGGCGATGTGTACGACGAGATCGCGCCGGTGGAGCTGCCGGAGGACTGACCGGTCGCGCCGTGGCGTTCCGGGGCGCGCGGGAGTCTGCGGGCCCGTCATGGCTGGTCGCGCAGTTCCCCGCGCCCCTTCGGGGCGCCGGATCAGTCCGGCAGCGGTGTCAGCAGGATGCGGCCCACCAGGCCCACCGCCCCGTCGAGCCGCTCCCCGAACTCCTGGGCGACGCCCGGCAGATCGCGCAGCGCCCACAGGGTCCTCGCCGCCGCCCACGCGCCGTCGCGGGCGCGCTCCAGGCTCCAGGAACCGGCCAGGTGGGTCAGGGGATCACCGATCTGGAGGAGGTCCGGTCCGGGCATCAGCTCTTCGCGGATGCGCTCCTCCAGCGACACCAGGACGTCGCCCACGCGGTCGAACTCGTCCTCCAGCTCGGCCGGTTCGCAGCCGAGCGCGCGGCAGGAGTCCACGAGGGCCAGCGCCAGGTCGTGCCCGATGTGCGCGTTGATGCCCGCGAGCGCGAACTGGAGCGGGCGTACGCCGGGATGGCGCCGGTACTGGAACAGCGGGCGCCAGCAGGCGGGCGGGCGGTGCCCCTCGGCCGCCGCGTCCACCGCCCTGAGATAGCGCTCGGCGAACCGGACGTCCAGCGTGGTCGCCGCGTGCGCGTCCGGGAACGCGCCGAGGTGGATGCGGCGCGCGACCTCCTCGGTGACCGAGAGATAGACGCGGTTGAAGACGGCGACCCCGTCGCGCGGCGGCCAGTCGTCGCCGAGCGCGCGCATCCGCGCCACCACGCCGTCGACCCCGCTCGCCGGGGTCCTGGTCTCTGCGAACCGCTCCAACTGCGCCATGGGGGCAGGGTCCCAGCCCTGGGCTTGCCGGGGCGCCAGCGCACCGGAGGCTTCCCCGAAACGAGGGAACGGCCGCCGCACCTGTCGTGCGGGGTGTCCGGGGGCTCGGGGGATCTGTGGGCATGGGGTGCCGGGCGAGTCCGACGGCTGCGAGGGCTCGCCCGGCACCTTCACCCCGGGCTACGCCTACGAGTTGGCGCGCGACGGAGCCGCGGCGGGCGCGGGGGTGCGCTGCCGCAGGCCGAGCGCGGCGCCGCCGACGACCAGGGCGAGCGCCACGAGCAGCGCGCTGACCCAGAGCGGCGAGCGGTAGCCGAGCCCCGCGGAGATCGCGAGCCCACCGGCCCACGGGCCGAGCGCACCGCCCACGTTGAACGCGGCCGTGGCGAACCCGCCCGCCAGGTTGGGCGCGTCGGTGGCCGCGTACAACACCTGGGAGATGAGCGTGGACCCGACGCCGAACGACAGCGCGCCCTGCACGAGGACCAGCACGACCGCGGCCTCCGTGTGCGCGGCCGTCACCGCGAACAGCACCCAGCCGCCGAGGAGCGCGAGCGAGCCGAACACCAGGAGCGGCAGGGGCCGTGCGTCGGCGACGCGGCCGCCCGCGCCGACGCCGACGAACGAGCCGATGCCGAACAGCGCGAGCACCACCGGCACCCAACTGGAGCCGAGGCCGGTCACGTTGGTGACCAGCGGCTCCAGATAGGTGAACGTGCAGAACGTCGCGCCGTTCACCAGCGCGCCGAGCAGCAGCGTCACCAGGAGCCGCGGGCCGCGCAGGGCACGCAGCTCACCGAGCACGCTCGGCCCGCCGGCGTCGGGAGCACCCGCGGGTACGGCCCGCGCGATGGCGAACACGGCGGGCACGGAGATCAGGGCCACGGCCCAGAACGCCGAGCGCCAGCCCCACGCCTGGCCGAGCAGCGCCCCCGCGGGCACGCCCGCGACGCAGGCGAGGGTGACGCCGCCGAGCAGCGCGGACGCGGCGCGCCCCTTCGCGTTCGGCTCGACCATGCTCGTGGCCGTCACCAGGGCGACCGCGAGGAACCCGGCGTTGGCGAGGGCGCCCACGACGCGCGTGGTGAGCAGCAGCGCGAAGCTCGTGGTGAGCGCGCCGACGACATGGACCACAAGGAAGGTGACGAGGAAGGCCAACAGGGCGCTGCGGCGCGAGAAGCGACGGCTCAGGACGGCCATCAGCGGCGCGCCGACGATCATTCCCACGGCGAACGCCGAGGTGAGGTGGCCCGCGGACGGAATGGAGACGTCCAGGTCCGCGGCGATGTCCGAGACGAGGCCGGACAGCATGAACTCGGAGGTGCCTTGCGCGAACACGGCAAGTCCGAGGAGGTAGATGGCAAAGGGCACAGCGAAACTCCGCAACCACGGTGTGGATCGAAACGATCGGGACACGGGAGCGGTGATCCGGTGGTGGGAGTGCCGGAATCGCGGACGGCTGCAAGAAGGCAGCGGAAGCGTCAGCGCGAGCGCACGAAAGGCCACCGGACGACCGGTGGCCGGAGTCTGTCGGACTCGGGAGTGGACATGGTGCGCACCTTAGGCAGCGGACGCGCACCACGTCCAGCCGATTAACGCTCCTTGCCCGGCGCGTCCTGCTCGTCGTACGTCGACGTGCCCGAATCGAGCAATGGCTCCTGGGACTTGAGGTGCGGCGGGGCGAACGCGCGCAGCACGTGGTAGCCGGTGATGACGACGATCGTGCCGAGCGCGATGCCGCTCAGCTCGAAGTTGTCGGTGAACTTCAGCGAGACGCCGCCGACGCCGATGATGATGCCCGCGGCGGCGGGGACCAGGTTCAGCGGATTGCGCAGGTCGACCTCGGCGTTGATCCAGATCTGCGCGCCGAGCAGGCCGATCATGCCGTACAGGATGACGGTGATGCCGCCGAGCACGCCGCCCGGGATCGCGGCCACGACCGCGCCGAACTTGGGGCAGAGCCCGAAGAGCAGCGCGAAGCAGGCCGCGGCCCAGTACGCGGCCGTCGAGTAGACGCGGGTGGCCGCCATCACGCCGATGTTCTCGGAGTACGTCGTGTTGGGCGGGCCGCCGACCGCGGTGGAGAGCATGGAGGCGGCGCCGTCGGCGGAGATCGCCGTGCCGAGCTTGTCGTCGAGGTTGTCGCCGGTCATCTCGCCGACGGCCTTCACGTGGCCCGCGTTCTCGGCGATCAGCGCGATGACGACGGGCAGCGCCACGAGGATCGCCGACCACTCGAAGCTCGGCGCGTGGAAGGACGGCAGACCGATCCAGTCGGCCTTGCCGACGGCGGACAGGTCCAGGCGCCAGTGGTCGACGACCTTGCCCGAGCCGTCCGCCGAGTGGATCTTGCCGAAGACCTGGTCGAAGACCCAGGAGACGGCATAGCCGAAGATCAGGCCGAGGAAGATCGCGACGCGTGACCAGAAGCCGCGCAGGCACACCACGGCCAGTCCGGTGAACAGCATCACCAGCAGGGCCGTCCACTGGTCCTGCGGCCAGTACGTCGCCGCGGTGACCGGCGCCAGATTGAAGCCGATCAGCATGACGACCGCGCCGGTCACGATCGGCGGCATCGCGGCGTGGATGATCCGCGCCCCGAACCGCTGCACCGCGAGCCCCACCAGGAACAGCGCGGCACCGACGACGAAGACAGCGCCGGTCACCGTCGCGCTGGAGCCTCCCTGCGCGCGGATGACCGCGGCGACGCCCACGAAGGAGAGCGAGCAGCCCAGGTAGCTGGGCACACGCCCGCGCGTGGCGAGCAGGAAGACGGCGGTCGCGACACCCGACATCATGATGGCCAGATTCGGGTCCAGACCCATGAGTACGGGTGCTACGAAAGATGCCCCGAACATTGCCACCACGTGCTGGGCGCCGAGCCCGAAGGTCCGCGGCCACGAGAGGCGCTCATCGGGGCGGACGACCGCGCCGGGGGCGGGGGTGCGCCCGTCGCCGTGCAGTCTCCAGCGCACGCCGAGATCCATGGTGAGTGTCGCTTTCTGTGCGCTGAGCCGGGCCGTGTCGCATGGCCCGAAATGATCGACGCCATGTTAATGCGGCGTCAGTGCGACTTCTCCCCGGTGCGGTTCACCTGTCCCGAGGTCGGGACGGTCGTCCCGGCGGGTTCGGGACCTCGGTCCGTGCGCAGGACACCGGCGAAGACCGCGAGGCCGCAGGCGAGCGCCGTCACCAGGCCGAAGGAGGTCACGAGGCTCGTCGCCTCGGCCAGCGTGCCGATCGCGGAGGGGGCGATCAGGCTGGACGTGTACGTGATGGTCGCGACGCCCGCGATGGCCTGGCTGGGGTTGGGGCCGCTGCGTCCGGCCGAGGCGAAGGCGAGCGGCACCACGACCGCGATGCCGAGCCCCATCAGCGCGAAGCCGGCCATGGCCATGACCGGGTGCGGGGCGAGGACGACGAAGAGGCCGCCGAGCGCCGCGAGCACCCCGCCGACGCGCACCGTGCGCACCGCCCCGAACCGGTTCACCACCGCGTCGCCCACGAGCCGCGCGATCGCCATGGTGAGTGTGAACCCGGTGGTGGACGCGGCGGCGACACCGGCCGACGTGTCCAGGACGTCCCGCAGATAGACCGCCGACCAGTCCAGGCTCGCGCCCTCCGCGAAGACCGCGCAGAAGCCGACCGCGCCGATCAGCAGCGCCGACCTGGGCGGCAGCGAGAACCGCGGCGGCGCCTCCTCCTCGGGCTCCGGCTGCAGGTCGAGCACGCCCTGGACGGCGACGAGGCCGATCGTGGTGAGCGCGACGGCGGCGAGCACGTGGTGCAGCCGGGCGTCCGCGCCGAGGTGGGCGGCGACCGTGCCGGCCGCGGAGCCGATCAGGGCGCCGACGCTCCACATGCCGTGCAGGCCCGACATGATCGACTTCTTCATGCGGTTCTCGGTCTCGACGCCGAGCGCGTTCATCGCCACGTCGGACATGCCCGAGGTCGCGCCGTACACGAAGAGCGCCAGACAGAGCGTGAGCAGATTGGGCGCGAGCGAGGGCAGGACCAGCGCGAGCGTCCACATCGCGAGCAGCCCGCGCAGCGCGTTGCGGGCGCCGAAGCGGTGGCTGATGCGGCTCGCGAGCGGCATCGCGAGGGAGGCGCCGATCGCGGGGAAGGCGAGGGCGAGGCCGAGCTTGCCCGCGCTGACGTCGGCGTGCTCCTGGATCCAGGGCACCCGGGTCGCGAAGGAGCCCGCGACCGCGCCGTGCACGCAGAAGACGGCCGCGACGGCGATGCGCGCCCGCTTCAACCGCTGCTTGTCGTAGACCACTTCACTCATTCCGCTCCGCCCCTCCCGAGTGCTGCCCGACACAGGGGGCAGTGCCGCCCCGCTTCGGCGACGTAAACTATCAGGAACCCTGCCTGATAAATAGAAGACCTTCTGTGGGAGGATCCGGCCATGCCTGTCTCGCCCGCCTCACCGAGTACCGCTCGGGCCATCAACGACCGGCTCGCGCTGGGCCTCCTGCAGAGCGAGGGGCCGCTGACGGCGAACCAGTTGAAGCAGCTCACCGGCCTGTCGCGGCCCTCGGTGGCCGATCTCGTCGAGCGGCTCCAGGGCTCCGGGCTGATCACGGTCGTCGGCGAGGCGGGTGCCCAGCGGCGCGGCCCGAACGCCCGGCTGTACGGGATCGTGGCCGACCGGGCCCACCTCGCCGCCCTCGACGTACGCACCGAGAGCGTCTCCGTGGTCGTGACCGATCTGCTCGGCGCGGTGCTCGCCGAGGCCTCCGCGCCCGTCGGCGGCGACACCGGCTCCGCGGTGGAGCGCGCCGTCGCGCTGGTCGAGCGCGCGGCGCGGGAAGGCGGCGTCCAGCGGCTGCACACCGTCGGCATCGGCGCCCCCGGCCTCATCGACCCCGCCACCGGCGAGCTGCACGACACGACGTCGCTGCCCGCCTGGCACCGCCGCCTCGCGGGGGTCCTCCAGGAGCGGTTCGGCGCGCGGGTCCTCGTGGAGAACGAGAGCAACCTCGCGGCCCGCGCCGAACGCCGCGACGGCGCCGCGCACGACCGCGAGACCTTCGTGCTGCTCTGGCTGGGCGAGGGCGTCGGCGCCGCGGTCGTCCTGGACGGGGTGCTGCGCCGGGGCGCTTCGGGCGGCGCGGGGGAGATCGGCTTCCTGCCGGTGCCCGGCACCGGAGCGCTGCCGTCCGCCACCGGGTGCGACGGCGGCTTCCACTCGCTGGCCTGCGCGGACGCACTCCGTGAACTGGGGGCGGAGTACGGCGTGCTGAAGCCGGACATGTCCGCGGCGGACGTCGTGCGGTACGCGGTGGAGGCCGACGAGGGCGCCTTCCTCGACGCCGTCGCCGAGCGGATCGCCGTCGGCGCGGCGGCGATGGCCGCGCTGCTCGATCCCGGGTGTGTCGTCCTCGGCGGGGAGATCGGCCGCGCGGGGGGCGCCGCGCTGGCCGATCGCGTCACGGCGCGGGTCGGTGCGATGTCCCCTTTGCGCACCGAGGTCCGTGCCAGCGCGTTGGGCGGCTCCGCGGTGCTGAGGGGGGCGTTGCTGGCCGCGCGGGACGCGGCCCAGGACGAGATCTTCGGGCCGCCGCCGGGGCACTGAGTGTTTCCGTCCGCGGGTGCGCCGTGGCTGAGCGCGCCCCCGCGCGGCGCAGCCGCACAGGTCACAGCCCCGAGCCCTGGCGGCGGCTGCCTTGGCGCCTGGCCAGATACTCCTCGAACGTGCCCTTCCCCACCGCCTGTCCGGGAGTCAGGTGGCCGCCCGCGCGGGCGGCTCGGTACGTCCTGCCCGCCAGGCGCACCGGGAGGACCGCGCGGCGCCTGCCCGTCGCCCGCAGGTAGGCGCGCGCCAGGTCGGGGAAGGTGCGGACCTCGGGTCCTCCCATGTCGGGGACCCGGCCCGCCGGTGGGGCCGTCGCCAGCTCCGTCAGGCGGTCCGCGACCTCGGCGACCTCGATCGGCTGGTCGCTGACGCCCGCGGGCAGCAGCAGGACGGGAAGCTTCGCCGCGCCCTGGAGGATCCGCAGGACCAGATCGTGGAACTGCGTGGTCCGCAGCACCGTCCAGCCGAGCCCCGACTCCTCGATCAGCCGCTCCACGGCGAGCTTCGTCCTGTAGTAGCCGAGCGGCACCCGGTCGATGCCGACGATCGAGATGTGGACCAGGTGCCCGACCCCGGCCCCGCGCGCCGCCGCGATCAGGTTCCGCGCCGCCTTCTCGTCGCCCCCGCGCGGCGAACTCGCGCAGTGCACGATCACGTCCACACCCGCCACCGCCGCGTCCAGGCCGGTGCCCTCGCGCAGATCGACGGCGTACGGCCGCGTACGACGGCTGAGCACCCGCACCTCGTGCCCCTCCGCGCGCAGCCGCTCGGTCACGAGGCGGCCGAGGGTTCCGGTGCCGCCGGTCACCAGGATCGTGGTCATCACAAGCTCCTTCGCAGTGCGGGACGCCCTGGACGCGTCCCTCACATGCTGAGAACCGGACAGCCCTCGGAAACGTGACAGCCGGGTCCGAGCGCGGGGCGGCCGGGTCGGACCGCGGCGGCCGGCTGACGCTCCACGTACGCCAGCTTGTCCGGATTGACCACGGCCCGCACCCCGGTCACCACCCCACCGCCCAGCTCGAAGGAAGCGACCCCCGTCAGCCGTCCTGCCACATGTGCGACCAGGGCGGGTGCGCCGTTGACCTCCGCGTACGAGAAGTCCATCGCGGCGCCGAGGTTCTCCAGGCCGCCCACCAGGAACCGCGTCACCTTCGCGCGCCCCAGGATCGGCCTGCGCGCGGCGGTGACCCTGCCGCCGCCGTCGCCCCACCACGTGACGTCCGCGGCCAGCATCTTCTCCAGGCCCGCCACGTCGCCCTCACGCGCCGCCGCGAGGAAGGACGCGACGAACTCCTGCCGCAGCTCGCGCCCCGGCTCGAAACGGGACCGCTCGTCGGCGACCGCGCGGGCCGCCCTGCGGTACAGCTGGCGGCAGTTGGCCTCGCTCGCCTCCAGGACCTCGGCGATCTCCCGGTGGCTGTAGGCGAAGGCCTCCCGCAGCACGTACACCGCACGCTCCGTCGGCGTGAGCCGCTCCAGGAGGACGAGCAGCGCCATCGACACCGCGTCGCGCTGCTCGGCGGACTCCAGCGGCCCGAGCGCGCCGCCGGAGGTCAGGACCGGCTCGGGCAGCCAGGTCCCCACGTACTCCTCGCGCCGCGCACGGGCCGAAGTGAGCCTGTTCAGACAGAGATTGGTGACGGTCTTCGCCAGCCAGGCGGCGGGCCGCCCGATGTCCTCGCGCCGCGCGCCGTTCCAGCGCAGATACGCGTCCTGCACGGCGTCCTCCGCCTCCTGCGCGGAGCCGAGCATCCGGTAGGCCAGGGAGAACATCCGGGGGCGGTGGGTCTCGAACTCCTCGGCCAGTGCCGTTGCGCTGCTCACGCCCACAGGGTGCCAAACCCCGTGGGCGTGAGCAGCGCAGAGGTCAGCGCCCCGCGCGCGTCAGCAGGCGCCGAGGTCCTGCCAGACGCCCCACTCGCCGCCGGCGCCGGGCTCGTCGCCCTTCGTCCACCACTTGGCCTTCCAGGTGTGGGACTTGTGGGACACGGTCGTCCCGGAGCCGTACTCGGAGGACGAACTCCACGCGGGGGCGGTGCACTTGCCCGGGGCCGGCGGGTCCGTCGGGCCCGGCGGGTCGGTCGGCCCGGTGCCCGCGCCCGGCTCGACGACCGTGGTGCCGCGCGCCAGGTCACCGGCGAGCGCGTAGTTCGTGCCGCCGATGTTCACCGTCCAGTTCCACGGGGTGGACACCGGAAGGTAGTAGTTGAAGGACAGGTCGATCGACGCGCCCGGCGCCACCGACTGCCAGGCGGGCAGCTTCAGCGAGACCCGGTGGAAGTCGCCCTTCAAGCCGCCGACGTTGCTGCCGGTGTGGTCGCTGCTGATCACCTTCGTGCCGAAGCCCGACTGGTCGGACGCGTTGCCGGGAGCCGCGGTGGAGTAGTCGAACTGGAACTCCGTGCCGCCGGGCAGCGTCGTCTTCGTGTTGTTGGTGATCTTCACCTTGGGTGTGATCGGGTAGTTGGAGTCGCCGAGCTTGAAGTCCCCGAACTCCACGCCGATGTCGACGGCCTTGGTGGGCAGCTCCTTGTTGGAGACCTTGGCGCCGTAGGGCTTCGCGGCCTTGAACTTGTCGTACATCAGCGAGGTGAGCGTGTCACCGATCTCGTACTGCCCCTTGGTGGCGTTCCACCGGTAGTCGCCGGCCATCTCCCAGACCATCGTGCCGCCGATGCCCTTGTCGACCACGTAGTCGGCCTTCTTCGCCACCGACTCCTCGTCCTCCGTGGAGAGGAAGACCTTCTTGTCCGCGTTCCACAGCCACGGCGCGACCAGCGAGGAGCTGTACTTGCGGGCGTAGGAGCCGGTCAGCTTGGTGTCGGCGGGGAAGCCGTACTTGGTGACGTAGTCGCCGACGATCCCCTTCTCCAGGTTCTTCGCGTGCCACATCGGGTTGGACCCGGCGGGCGACTCCTTGCCGTTGTCGTCCTTGTCGTGCCAGAGGTTGTCGATGCCGACCGCGCCGTCACCGCACTTGGTCAGGCCCGACCCGGCCGGACAGCTGGTGGCGGGCGCCTTGCCCCACAGCCCGTCGGTGCCGCCCTGCACGTTCTTGAAGCCCCGTGTGTAGTACGGCAGACCGATGTTGATGCGCCCCGCGGGCATCGAGCCGCGGAAGTAGTGGTACGCCCAGTCGGTGTTCAGATAGCCGATCCCGCCGTACTGCTGGCTGCCGTACACGCCCGCGGCCGCGAGCTCGGCGTCCTTGCCGTCGTCGTAGAGCGAGGCGTTGGGGCCGACGTACTCGTTCCAGGCGCCGTGCAGGTCGTACGACATGATGTTGACGTAGTCCAGGTACTTCTGGACCTGGAAGGTCTCCATGCCGCGCAGCAGATAGCCGGAGGAGGGGGCCGCGACGGTCAGCATGTAGTGCTTGCCGTCGGCCGCGCCCGCCTTGTCGAGCTTCTGGCGCAGGGTCTTCATCAGCGCCGCGTAGCCCTTGACCAGGCCACCCCGCCGGGCGTTGGAGATCGAGTAGTCGAGCGGGTTGCCCGCGTCCTTCATCGAGGTCGGGTACTCGTAGTCGATGTCGACGCCGTTGAAGCCGTACTTCTTGATGAAGGAGACGGCGGAGTCCGCGAAGGTGTCGATGCCCGCCTGGTTCACCGAGCCGTCGGCGTTGGTGGCCATCGAGTAGAAGCCGCCGGAGTTCACGCGCTTGCCGTCGTCGCCGAAGTAGCCGCCGGTCTCGGCCCAACCGCCCACCGAGATCAGCGTCTTGACGTTCGGGTGCTTCTTCTTGAACTTGTTGAGCAGGTTGAAGTGGCCCTTGTAGGGCAGCTCCGGGTCCATCTCGGCGCCCGCGACGCCCGGCCAGGTCATGCCGGTGGCGGCGTTCTTCTCTCCGTCGGAGCCGACGGAGACCTTGTTGTCCTTGTCGACGTGCGCGAAGGCGTAGTTGACGTGGGTGACCTTGTCCCAGGGGATGTCCGGGGCGAGGTAGGCGGGCTCGCCGTTCTTGCCGGTGCGCCAGCCGGTGAAGTAGCCGATGACGCGGCGCTGGTGGTCGGCGCCCATCTTCTCGCGTCCCTCACTGTCGTAGACCGAACAGTAGGGAACGTCGACACCGGGCGTCTGGTAGAGGCCGTCGGGACGGCAGGACGCGTTGTCGGCGGCCTGTGAGACACCACCGGAGAGCAGGCCGGCCAGGAGTCCGGCGACGGCGGTGCCGGCCGCGAGCAGGGTGGGTCTCGCTCGGGTGAGGGATGACGCGAGGGATGACAAGGGATCCTCCTGGGAGGTGCGGAACACGAACGGGCGGAACACAACTGGCAAAGATGTGAAGCGTTCTGGGGCCTGGTGTGCGCACACCGTCGGCTCCGGCTCCTCGGAGGTGTCGCAGAGATTAAGAGGACTAGACCATTGAGTCAATAAGTCCGGACCAATTTGGTTGAACATGATGTTGAACGGTGATGCTGTGAGCTAGGCCACAGCCCATCGCCCGTATGGCCGACGATCAGGCGTGGCACACTGGCCTCGTACCAGAAGCAGCGCACTCCGGGGTCGGTGTAATTCCGAACCGGCGGTTACAGTCCGCGACCCGGCCGCCTCCAGCGGCCGGTTGACCAGGTGAAATTCCTGGACCGACGGTGAAAGTCCGGATGGGAGGCAGTGCGCGGCGGGCGGGCATCTCTGCACGCCGTCGTTTGTGGCTCGTTCCCGGCACCGCCGGGGGCGGTTCCTGGGGCATCCCGGGAACAGGTGTCATCCGGCGTCGGCGTCGCTCCCGGTGCCGCTGCCCGTACGTTCTGTCGTCATCGACAGGCCCCGGAGTCCGTGCCCGAAGAGGCAGGAGGACCCGGTGGCCACCGCCGTAGCCGAAGCAGCCGCCATGCGGCGCGCCCTCACGCTGGCCGCGCGCGGCCTCGGCTCCACCAGCCCCAACCCCGTCGTCGGCTGCGTCATCATCGACGCCGCGGGCGAGAGCGTCGGCGAGGGCTGGCACCAGCGCGCCGGCGGCCCGCACGCCGAGGTCCACGCCCTGCGCGCGGCGGGGGAGCGGGCCCGCGGCGGCACCGCCGTCGTCACCCTCGAACCCTGCAACCACACGGGCCGCACCGGCCCCTGCGCGCAGGCCCTCATCGACGCCGGAATCGCCCGCGTCGTCTACGCCGTCGGCGACCCGGACCCCACCGCGACCGGCGGCGCGCACACTCTGCGCGCGGCCGGAATCCCGGTGGAGCAGGGCCTGTTGGAGGCCGAGGCCGCCGAGGGGAACGCCGCCTGGCTGACCTCCGTACGCCTCGGCCGCCCCCACGTCACCTGGAAGTACGCCGCCACCCTCGACGGCCGCATCGCCGCCGCCGACGGCACCAGCCGCTGGATCACCTCCGCCGAGGCCCGCGCCGACGTCCACCGGCTGCGCGCCGAGTGCGACGCCGTCGTCGTCGGCTCCGGCACGCAGCGCGCCGACGACCCGCACCTGGCCGTGCGCGGCATCGAAGGCGCGACCCAGCCGCTGCGCGTCGTCGTCGACACGCACGGCACCGCCGTCGCCCCGGGCGCCCGCGTCCTGGACGACGCGGCACCCACCCTGATCGCCGTCGCCGACGACGCCGCACCCGCGTACGCCGCCGACGTGACGGTCCGGCTCCCGCGCGCGGAGGGCGGGTTGGACATGCCGGCCCTGCTCGACGTGCTCCACGCGCGCGGGGTGCGCTCCGTCCTCCTGGAAGGCGGCCCGACGCTCGCCGGGGCCTTCGTCGCCGCCGGCGCCGTCGACCGCGTCGTCGGCTACCTCGCGCCCGTCCTGCTCGGCGCGGGCCCCGCGGTCCTGACCGGCGGCGGAATCACCACCATCACCGAAGCGTTGCGGCTCGACGTGAGCGAGACCGTGCCTCTCGGCCCCGATCTCCGCATCACCGCAACCCTCGTAGCGAAGGAGCACTGACGTGTTCACCGGAATCGTCGAAGAGCTCGGCGAGATCACCGCCGTCGACAACCTTCCCGACGCCTCCCGCTTCCGCCTGCGCGGCCCCGTCGTCACCAAGGGTGCCAAGCACGGCGACTCCATCGCCGTCAACGGCGTCTGTCTGACGGTCGTGGAGCACGAGGGCGACGAGTTCACCGCGGACGTCATGGCCGAGACCCTGAACCGCTCCAGCCTCGGCGCGCTCACCGTCGGCTCCCGCGTCAACCTGGAGCGCCCCACCTCGGTCGGCGCGCGCCTGGGCGGACACATCGTCCAGGGGCACGTCGACGGCACCGGCGAGATCGTCGAGCGCAAGCCGTCCGAGAACTGGGAGATCGTCAAGGTCTCCCTCCCCGCCGGCCTCTCCCGCTACGTCGTCGAGAAGGGCTCCATCACGGTCGACGGCGTCAGCCTCACCGTGGTCGACGCGGGAGACGACTACTTCACCGTCAGCCTCATCCCCACGACCCTCGCGCTGACCACGCTCGGCATCAAGCAGCCCGGCGACCCGGTCAACCTCGAGGTCGACATCATCGCCAAGTACGTCGAGCGCCTGCTCGGCGACCGCGCCCAGGTCCCGGATCGGGAGGCCACCCGGTGAACTGGCTCAACTCCGAAGCCTTCACGGCCTTCGACCAGCACATCATGTGGTCCGACATGATCGGCAACACCGTCGGCCTGATCGCGCTCGCGCTCGGCTGGCGGCGCTCGATATGGACCTGGCCCGCGCAGTTCCTCTCCGGCGTCATCCTCGTCGCCGCGTACGCCTCCGCGCAGCTCTCCGGCGGCGTCGGCAAGCAGCTCCTCGTCATCGGCGTGGCGCTGTGGGGCTGGCGGCAGTGGACGCGCGGCAGGCAGCAGGCGCAGGACGGCTCCATCGCCATCCGCTTCGCCACCTGGAAGGAGCGGGGCGTCCTGCTCGCGGGCACCGCGGCCGGCACCGTCGCCGTCGGCGCCCTGTTCAGCGCCGTCCCCTCGCTGTCCTGGAACCCCTGGCCGGACGCCTACATCTTCGTCGGCACGCTCGCCGCGATGGTCGCCCAGGCCCGCGGGCTCGTCGAGTTCTGGTTCGCCTGGCTGCTCGTCGACGTGGTCGGCGTGCCCCTCGCCTTCAGCAGCGGCCTCGCCTTCTCCGGCCTCGTGTACGTCGTCTACCTCGCCCTCGTCCTCTGGGGCATGCGCGACTGGTGGCTGCGCTCCCGCGCGGCGGCCTCTCAGCCCGTCATGGAAGGAGCCCCGGCATGACCGTGGCACCTGTCTGGTACACCACCGACAACGCCGAAGACCTCTCCCTCGACCCCGTCGAGCAGGCCATCCGCGACATCGCGGCGGGCCGCCCCGTGGTCGTCGTCGACGACGAGGACCGGGAGAACGAGGGCGACCTCGTCATCGCCGCGGAGAAGGCGACCCCCGAGATCGTCGCCTTCATGATGAGCGAGTGCCGCGGCCTGATCTGCGCGCCCATGGAGGCCGCGGAGCTCGACCGGCTCAGGCTGCCGCAGATGGTCGAGCACAACACCGAGTCGATGAGCACGGCCTTCACCGTCTCCGTCGACGCCTCCGCCGCGCACGGCGTGAGCACCGGCATCTCCGCCGCCGACCGCGCCACCACGCTCCAGCTCCTCGCGGGCGGCGAGGCGGGCCCCGACGACTTCGTGCGCCCCGGGCACGTCTTCCCGCTGCGCGCCAAGTCCGGCGGCGTGCTCGTGCGCGACGGCCACACCGAGGCCGCCGTCGACCTCGCCCGGCTCGCGGGCCTGCGCCCCGCAGGCGCCATCGTGGAGATCGCGGGCGAGGACGGCAGGATGCTCCGCCTGCCCGAGCTGATCCCGTTCGCCCGCAAGCACGGCCTGACGATCATCTCCATCGAGGACCTGATCGCCTACCGCCGTCTCTCGGAGCCCACCGTCCGCCGCGAGGCCGAGGTCAGCCTGCCCACCGCGTTCGGCGAGTTCACGGCGTACGGCTACCGCTCCACCGTCGACGGCGTCGAGCACGTCGCCCTCGTCCACGGCGACATCGGCGACGGCGTCGACGTCCTGGCCCGGCTGCACTCCGAGTGCCTGACCGGCGACGTCTTCCACTCGCTGCGCTGCGACTGCGGCCCCCAGTTGGAGGCGTCCATGCGGCGCATCACCGAGGAGGGGCGCGGCGTCGTGGTCTATCTGCGCGGCCACGAGGGGCGCGGCATCGGCCTGCTCTCCAAGCTGCGTGCGTACGAGCTCCAGGAGCGCGGCAGCGACACCCTCGACGCCAACCTGGAGCTCGGCCTGCCCGCCGACGCCAGGGACTACGGCGCGGGCGCCCGGATCCTGGACGACCTCGGCGTCCGCAGCGTCCGCCTGATGACCAACAACCCCGACAAGACCGACGCGGTCCTGCGGCACGGCCTGAAGGTCACCGGGCGCGAGCCCATGCCGATCAAGGCCGGCGAGCACAACCTCCGGTACCTGCGCACCAAGCGGGACCGGATGGGGCACGACCTGCCCTGGCTGGACACCACCGACGTGTCCGCCTGCGGCAATCAGTAAGCACCGACGACCCCTACGACGTACAACGGCAAGGAGAAGCGCGTGAGCGGCAAGGGTGCACCCGAACTGAGCGTCAAGAACTGCGGCGACCTGCGGGTCGCGGTGATCGCCGCGCAGTGGCACGAGAAGGTCATGGACGGCCTCGTCGACGGCGCCCTGCGGGCCCTGAACGAGCTCGGCATCAGCGAGCCGACCGTCCTTCGCGTGCCCGGCAGCTTCGAGCTGCCGGTCGTCGCGAAGGTCCTGGCCGGACGGGGCTACGACGCGATCGTCGCGCTCGGCGTCGTCATCCGCGGCGGCACCCCGCACTTCGAGTACGTGTGTCAGGGCGTCACGCAGGGCCTCACCCAGGTCTCCGTGGACACCGGGGTGCCGGTCGGCTTCGGCGTGCTGACCTGCGACACCGAGGAGCAGGCCCTGGACCGCGCGGGCATCGAGGGATCCCGCGAGGACAAGGGCCACGAGGCGGTCACCGCGGCCGTGGCCACGGCCACCACGCTGCGTACGATCTCCGAACCCTGGCGCTGAGGGGAGCCGGGCGGCCGCGTAGAGTGGCGACCATCATGTCCAAGAAGACTTTCGAGGAGCTCTTCACCGAGCTCCAGCACAAGGCCGAAAGCGGCGACCCCGCGACCTCCCGCACCGCCGAGCTGGTCGACAAGGGCGTCCATGCCATCGGCAAGAAGGTCGTCGAGGAGGCCGCCGAGGTCTGGATGGCCGCCGAGTACGAGGGCAAGGAAGCCGCCGCCGAGGAGATCTCGCAGCTCCTGTACCACGTGCAGGTGATGATGGTCGCCCGCGGCATCTCCCTCGACGACGTGTACGCCCACCTCTGAGCCGTACGTCCACAAGTCACCCCAACTCACCCATCACGCAAAGGAATCCCGCCTCATGCTGCGCATCGCCGTCCCCAACAAGGGTTCACTGTCCGGACCTGCGTCGGCGATGCTCCATGAGGCCGGATACCAGCAGCGCAAGGAGTCGAAGGAGCTCGTCCTCGTCGACCCCGACAACGAGGTCGAGTTCTTCTACCTCCGGCCCAAGGACATCGCGATCTACGTCTCGGCCGGCAAGCTCGACATCGGCATCACCGGCCAGGACCTCCTGATCGACTCGGGCGCCAACGCCGAGACGATCCTGCCCCTCGGCTTCGCCCGCTCCACCTTCCGCTTCGCCGCGAAGCCGGGCACCGCGAGCGGCATCGCCGACCTCGCGGGCAAGACGGTCGCGACCTCGTACGAGGGCATCGTCGCCAAGCACCTCGCCGAGCAGGGCGTCGACGCCTCCGTCGTCCACCTGGACGGCGCCGTGGAGACCGCCATCGAGCTGGGCGTCGCCCAGGTCATCGCGGACGTCGTGGAGACCGGCACCTCCCTGCGCAACGCGGGCCTGGAGGTCTTCGGCGAGCCGATCATGAAGTCCGAGGCGGTCGTCATCCGCCGCACCGGCGCCGACGCCGACGACCCGAAGGTGCAGCAGTTCCTGCGCCGCCTCCAGGGTGTCCTCGTCGCCAGGTCGTACGTGATGATGGACTACGACTGCCGCGCCGAACACCTGGAGCAGGCCGTGGCCCTCACCCCGGGCCTGGAGTCGCCGACGATCTCCCCGCTGCACAACGAAGGCTGGGTGGCCGTCCGCTCCATGGTCCCCGCCAAGGAGGCCCAGCGGATCATGGACGACCTGTACGCCATCGGCGCGCGGGCCATCCTGACCACGGCCATCCACGCCTGCCGCCTCTGACCGGCCCCTGATCCGGTAGGAGCACCGCCTCATGTCCGACAGCCCCGCCCTCCCCGCGCTGCCCGTCACGTTCCGGCCGACGCGGACCCGGGCCGTCCTGCTCACCGCGGGCGTGCTGATCTTCGTGACGATCAGCACCATCGCCTTTCTGCTGCCCGATCTCAGCGCGGGGGAGCGGACCAGCTTCGTCTTCACCGGCGCGCTGCTCCTCGGCGTGCTCGTGCTGCTCAGCAGGCCCAAGGTCGTCGCCGACGAGTCCGGCGTGACCGTCGTCAACATCGCGACGAGCCGCCGTCTGGCCTGGGCCGAGATCGTGCAGGTCAACCTCCGCCCCGGCGACCCCTGGGTGTTCCTCAACCTGAGCGACGGCACCAGCCTGCCCGCGCTCGGCATCCAGCCCGGCATCGGCAAGCAGCAGGCCATCGGCGACGCCCGCGCCCTGCGCGCGCTCACCGACGCCCGCACGGCCCTCGGGGACTAGACGTCCCGCGCCCGGTCTTGATTAATCTGGTGGCGGGGCGCGCATGGAGTGCCGCCCCGCCCCTGACGGGCCCGCCCGGCCCCCAGGGGCTCCTGCTACCCGAGGAGTGACTCCCTCCGGCGATGGACGGATCGTCCTGTAGTACCTGCGCCGCCCCCTCCCGACATACCGGGACCGGCACGACCGGGGAGGCGGCGGCATGACAGTCCCCCTGCTGCTTCTCGGGGCGGCATTCCTGCTGATTCTCGCCAACGGCTTCTTCGTGGCGGCCGAGTTCGGCCTCGTCACCGTCGAGCGGCCGGACGCCGAGAAGGCCGCGGCCGACGGAGACCGACGGGCCCGCACGGTCGTCGGCGCCCTCAAGGAGCTGTCCTTCCAGCTCTCCGGCACCCAGCTCGGCATCACCATCACCTCGCTCGTGGTCGGCATGCTCGCCGAACCGGCCCTCGCGCATCTGCTCGCGGGCCCGTTCACGGCGATCGGCATCCCCGAAGGCGCCGTCGGCGGCGCCTCCGTGGTGGTCGGCATGCTGCTCGCGTCCGCCGTGCAGATGGTCATCGGCGAACTGGTGCCCAAGAACTGGGCGGTGTCCAGGCCACTGCAGGTCGCGCGGTTCGTCGCGGGCCCGCAGCACGCCTTCTCGCGGCTCTTCCGCCCGGTGATCTCCCTGCTGAACGCCGTGGCCAACCGTGTCGTCCGCGCGCTCGGCGTCGAGCCCGCCGAGGAGCTGGCCTCCGCCCGCACCCCCGGTGAACTGGTCTCCCTGGCCCGGCACTCGGCGCAGGCCGGCGCCCTGGAGCAGGACACCGCCGACCTGTTCGTACGGACCCTCTCCCTCGGTGAACTGACCGCGCAGCACGTCATGACGCCGCGCGTGAAGGTCAGCGCGCTGCAGTCCTCGACGACGGCCGAGGACGTGGTCAACCTGACCCGCGCCACCGGCCTGTCCCGCTTCCCGGTCTACCGCGAGCGGATCGACGAGATCGTCGGCATGGTGCACCTCAAGGACGCCCTCGCGGTGCCCGCGCACGAGCGCCTGCGCACCCCCGTCAGCCGGATCGCGCAGTCCCCGCTGCTCGTCCCCCAGACGCTGCCCGTGCAGCCCCTCCTGGAGCGGCTGCGCAGCGAGCAGCCCATGGCCGTCGTCGTCGACGAGTACGGCGGCACGGCGGGCGTCGTCACCCTGGAGGACATCGTCGAGGAGCTCGTCGGCGAGGTCCGCGACGAGCACGACCTGCTCGACCTGCCCGACCTGTGCGTGGCGCCGGCCGAGGAGGGCAGGCCCGCCTGGGACGCGGACGGCAGCTGCCGCGTGGACACGCTCCAGCGCATAGGACTCGACGTACCCGAAGGCCCGTACGAGACCGTGGCCGGCCTCGTCGCCGACCTGCTCGGCCGCATCCCTGCCCCCGGCGACCGGGCCGAACTGCCCGGCTGGCGGCTCTCGGTGCGCCAGGTCGGGCACTACCGCGCGGAGCGGGTGCGCCTCGTGCGGATGCGTGAGGCCGACGCCGGGGACGTCGCCCGCCGCACGCCGGAAACCGCCGCGCGGGCCGGTGCGGAAGCAACTCCGGCAGCTGTTCCTGAAGGTGCTCCCGAAGTCGCGGAGGCGCTGCGATGAGCCTGCTCCAACTCCTCTTCGCCGTCCTCCTCGTGCTCGCCAACGGCTTCTTCGTGGGCGCCGAGTTCGCGCTCGTCTCCGTGCGCCGCAGCCAGATCGAGCCCCTGGACTCCAAGCGGGCCCGCCAGGTCCTGTACGGCCTGGAGCACCTGCCGCAGATGATGGCCGCCGCCCAGTTCGGCATCACCGTCTGCTCGCTGACGCTCGGCGCCGTCGCCGAGCCGACCGTCGCGCACCTCCTGGAGCCGCTCTTCGCGGCGGTCCACCTGCCCGAGGGCATGATCCACCCCCTCGGCTACGTGATCGCGCTCGCCGTCGTCGTCTTCCTGCACCTCGTCATCGGCGAGATGGTCCCGAAGAACCTCGCGATGGCCGCCCCCGAGAAGACCGCCCTCTGGTTCAGCCCGGGCCTCGTCGCCTTCGCGCGCCTGTGCCGTCCGGTGACCGTGGCGCTCGGCGCGTGTGCGCGAGTCGTCCTGAAGCTCTTCGGGGTGGAGCCCAAGGACGAGGTCGAGGCGGTGTACACCAGCGTCCAGCTGGGCCGCCTCGTCGAGGACTCGGGCCAGGCGGGGCTCCTGGACCCCGAGGAGCAGGAGCGCCTGGAGGACGCCCTCGAACTGGGCTCGCGCCCCGTCACGGACGTCCTGCTGGACGCGGCGTCCCTGGTGACGGTGGGCCCCTCGGTCACCCCGGGCCAGGTCGTCGCGCTCACCGGGCGCACCGGGTACTCCCGCTTCCCGGTCCGCGCGGAGAACGGCGCCTTCATGGGCTACCTGCACGTCAAGGACGTACTGGACCTGGAGGACACCGAGCGCGCCGTGCCGCAGCAGGTCTGGCGCCCGATGACCACGTTGCGGGCCGAACTCCCGCTGGACGACGCCCTGACCGTGATGCGCCGCGCCGCGACACATCTGGCGCAGGTCGCCGACGCCTCCGGCAGGGTGCTCGGCCTGGTCGCCCTCGAGGACGTCCTGGAGCTCCTGGTCGGCGAGGTCCGCGACCCCGCGCACCGCGTGGCGGTGCCCCGCAAGGCCCAGGAGACACCCGAAGGCGAGGCGCGCGAGGCGCGCGGTGGCGCCCTCGTGGGGTGAGCGCGCGGGGCGTGGCCCGCAAGACGCGTCTGTCCTCAGAGGCCGGACGGGTTCTGCGGCCCGCGCCCCGAGAGCACCTCTCCGTACGCCTGCATCAGGTCGGGCAGCCGCAGCGTCGACAGGTCGTCGCGCCCCGGCTCGCCCGGATAGCCGGAGAGCCGCAGATCGCGGTAGGCGCAGCTCTTCTCGTACAGGGTGCGCAGGAAGCGGCCGTTGCCGAGCTCGTCGATCCAGGCCTGGTCGACGACGTGCCCGCTGATGGAGCGCAGCTCGTCGAGCGCCTCCTCGTCCCACACGTCGCCGTTCTCGGCGGCGAGCACCTCGCCGATCGAGGTCAGTTCGAGGGGGCGGTACGAGGGGAAGTCGACGCGGGTCGTGAAGCGCGAGGACAGGCCGGGGTTGGCGGCGAGCAGCCGGTCCATGCCCTCGGGGTAGCCCGCGAGGATCACGACGAGGTGGTCGCGGTTGTCCTCGGCGCGCTTGAGGAGGACCTGCAGGGCCTCGTCGCCGTACGCGTCGCCCTTGCCGTAGCCGGAGTTGGAGAGGGAGTAGGCCTCGTCGACGAAGAGGACGCCGCCGATCGCGGAGTCGATCAGTTCGTTGGCCTTCACCGCGGTCTGGCCGAGGTACTCGCCGACCAGGTCGGCGCGTTGCGCCTCCACGAGGTGGTCGCCGCCGAGCAGCCCGAGGGCGTAGAAGACGCGGCCCAGGATGCGGGCCACGGTGGTCTTGCCGGTGCCGGAGGGGCCGGAGAAGACGAAGTGTCGTTTCGGCGGCTGGACGGGAAGGCCCTGCGCGGCGCGCAGGCGGGCCATGTTCAGCTGCGCGGAGAGCGCCTTGACCTGGCGCTTGACCGGCTCCAGGCCCACCATGCGCTCCAGTTCGGCGAGCGCGGCCTCCAGGAGCGCGGGGTCGGTGGGCCCCGGCGGCAGCTGCGGCGGGCCCGCCTTGATCGGGATGATCGCCTTCTCGCGGACGGCGTCGGCCTCGGAGGGCCCGGCCGGTCCGCCCGGCGTCCCTGAACCGGTGGGTCCCGCAGGCCCGTTGAGACCGCCGGGGCCCGGCGGGGCCCCGCCCGGCAGGAGTTCGGGCCCGGTGACCTTCACGTCACGGCCCTCGGTGCCGAACAGCACGTCGATGCCGTCGGGCCCCTCGAGGACGTCCTGGCCCGGGCCGGCCAGGCTGATCGCGGCGGCGAGGTCGGCCGCCTCGTCGTACCCGTCGCCCTCGGCGATGGCCGCGAGCCGTGCCGAGGTGTCCATGAAGGAGGCGTCGACCCGGTGCACCGCGCGGTACAGCGGCAGGGCGGCGGCCGAGCGGCCGGTCCCCTCGTGCGCGCGGGCCAGCCAGTAGCGCAGCTCCTTGCGCTGCGGCTGCTCGCTGCGGCAGCGCATCAGGGCGGCGGACAGGAGCGGCTCGGCCTGGCCGTACGTCTCCAGGCGCACCCGGGCCATGCCGCCGAAGAGCCCGGCCTCGATGCCCAGCATCGGGTCGTCGATCAGCGGGTCCGTGTGCCGCACCAGCTGCTCCCAGTCCTTGACGAGGTAGGAGCGGCAGGCGTGCAGGAAGCGCACCTGCGGGTCCGCGTCGACCGGTGGCAGCCCCGCGAGCGCCCGGTCCAGCTCCGGCACATGGCGGCCGTCCAGCCAGTGCGAGGCGTGCGCGAGCAGCAGGTCACGCGCGCTCTCCAGGACGGGCTGCACCCACCAGCCGAGCCAGTACCAGGAGTTGAGGGTGCGCGCGTGCCGTGCGCGCTGCTCCCCGAACCGGTCCCGGTGCTGGAACATCCGCAGCAGCGCCGTCGTCGTGTCGATCCGCAACGCGTGCAGCCCGAGCCAGCCGTCGGCCATCCCGGGATCCATCCGTACCGCGGTCCGGAACTCCTCCTCCGCCTGCGGATAGGCGCCCATCGTGTAGGCGTCGACGCCCCTCAGCCAGGCGAGGTCGGCCGGGGCGAGTGAGCCCACCGCGTCGAAGTCCATCAGGTCCCCCACAAACCGTGCCCCCGTTTGCGTACCGCCGGACCGGTGCCCGCCGGCCACTGCGCTGAACCACTGTGCTGCGGACGGGAGTTGACTCGGTGCGTAGAGCAGCCGTCCGAAAAGGCGCACCGAGAAGCATCGTACCTGCGGGGGAGCGGTCGGCCGTAGGGTGCCGCACCGGCGGATCGGCCGGAAAGGGGCGGAGAGGGATGGCCTCGATGGTGACCGAGGGTGAGCGAATGGCCGCTCGCAGCGGCCGGAAATCGGCCCGGAGGGCAGAACGAAGCCCCCGATCACGGGGGAACAACCGGGGGCTTCGCGTCTGCGGCGCGGCCCCGTAGGACCGCACATTCAGAACGTAAGTCCTGTAAGGCCCCTGGGTCAAGCCGAGTTGGGGCACTCGCGAAAACTCGTGGGGCCAACTGGAAGTGGTTTTCCGGAGGTTCAGCGGACCGCCGACGGTCCCTCACCCTGCGTGACGACTTGGGTCTCTTCCGGCGCCTCACCGGGCCCGCGGAGTACCTCGTATCCCTCTGGACACTGTCGTACCAAAAGCTGGGCGAAGGGCCGGGAAGGGTCATCCGTGAAGTGCCGGAGTTCCGCGGGCTCCCAGCCGTCCCAGAAGTCCCTCTGGACCGCACCGTCCCGCGCGCGCCCGCGCCGCCACGCCTCCTCGCGCGGCACGTCCATCCACAGCAGCGCGGCCAGGTGCGGCCGCAGCGCGCGGCGGCCCGCGCCGACGCCCTCGACGATCACCACGGGCGCGGGCGGCAGGGCCCGCTCGGCGGGGCCGAACCGGCGCTCGTTCCAGTCGTACGTCGCGTGGTGCGCCGTCTCGCCCCGGGAGAGCGGCGCGATGACCTGCTCCCGCAGCCGCTCGGACCAGTCGAACAGCTCGGTGTGGCTCGCGATGTCGTCGAGGCGCAGGACGGGCGCGCCGCCGAGCGCCTCGGCCAGGCGCACGGCGAAGGTCGACTTGCCCGAGCCCGCGTGTCCGTCCACGGCGATCAGCCGGACGGGGCCGCAGGACGGCGGCAGGCGGCGCAGGGTGTCCGCGAGGCGGGGGAGCGGGGTGTGCGGGTGTCCGGTCATCACCGGCAAGGGTACGGCCGCGGAAGGGGCGCGGAAGGATGTGTTCCGCGTGCCGTTGCAGGCCCACCCCTCTCCCACCACCACCCTTGTAACGAGGCTCGGCGGGCCGCTCCCCTTTTTGCATTGGTTGAGGCCAATATTGGTGCGCGCGGCAGTGTCCGAAGCGCTGGCAGAAGTCGGCCGGGACCGGCCATAGTTGGCCCACTTCCGTGCACCTGACCCGACCCTTCCGGATCTTGCCGGAAACCACGTCGACTGGGGGTCCCCTCATGGACCGAGCTGATGACATGTCCCGCAGATCCGTCCTCGCCACGGCGGCCGCGGTGGCCGCCCTCGCGGCGACGACGGCCCCGGCCCTGGCCGCGGGCGGAGCGGGAGCCGGGCGCCGCCCGCCGCGCGCGGACCGCGCGGTGGACAACCGCTTCTGGACCTCGTACGAGGACTGGCGGTCCGGCACCGCCGAGGGCACCGCGGCCGTC
This sequence comes from Streptomyces sp. NPDC025651, assembly GCF_055558735.1. NCBI lineage: Bacteria > Bacillati > Actinomycetota > Actinomycetes > Kitasatosporales > Streptomycetaceae > Streptomyces > Streptomyces sp. NPDC025651. The sequence goes on along the minus strand of NZ_JBVHLZ010000019.1, from coordinate 80,876 downwards.
GCCGGAGCCCGCCCCGGGCTGCGGATCGCGAAGCCCGCGGGCCGCGCCGACTACACCGACCCGCACACCGGCGGGACCGCCACCTGGGAGTACGCCCGGTGGACCACGCCCGCGCACCGCTCCACCGTCCCCGCCACCGAGCTGATCGCGTCCTGGAACGCGCACACCCCGGCCGGGACCTGGCTCCAGGTCGAGCTGCGGGGCACGTACTCGGACGGGACGAAGACTCCCTGGTACGTGATGGGCCGCTGGACCTCCGGCGACGACGAGGAGACCGACATCCGGCGGACCTCGGTCGACGACCAGACCGACGGCAGGTCCACGGTCTGGACGGACACGGTCTCCCTGGACGACACGACCACCGGCCTGCGGGTCGCCTCGTACCGACTGCGCCTGACGCTGTACCGCAAGCCGGGCGCGACGGCGACCCCCACGGTCTGGCGGCTCGGCGCGATGGCCTCCGCGGTCCCCGACCGCTTCACGGTGCCCGCGTCGAAGCCGGGCCTCGCCAAGGAGCTGACCGTCCCGCGGTACTCGCAGGAGACGCACGTCGGGCAGTACCCCGAGTACGACAACGGCGGCGAGGCCTGGTGCAGCCCCACCTCCTCGCAGATGATCATCGAGTACTGGGGCCGCAAGCCGACCCCGGAGGACCTGGCCTGGGTCGACCCGGCCTTCGCCGACCCCCAGGTGTGCCACGCGGCCCGCTTCACGTACGACTACCAGTACGGGGGCTGCGGCAACTGGCCGTTCAACGCCGCGTACGCCGCGACGTACAAGGACCTCCAGGGCGTCGTGACCCGCCTGGCCTCGCTCACGGAACTGGAGTCGCTGATCGCCGCGGGCATCCCGGCCATAACGTCCCAGTCGTTCCTCAAGGAGGAGCTGACGGGCGCGGGCTACGGCACGGCGGGCCACCTGATGACGGTGATCGGCTTCACGGACACGGGCGACGTGATCGCCAACGACCCGGCGTCCCCGAGCAACCCGGCGGTCCGCCGCGTCTACAAGCGCCGTGAGTGGGAGAACATCTGGCTCCGGACGAAGAGGTACAACTCCTCCGGCAAGGTCGTCTCGGGCACGGGCGGAGTCTGTTACCTCTACTTCCCCACGAAGCTCTCCACGGCCCAGCGCAAGGCGCTGGCGGCGGTGGGCATCCACTGACGACGCCTGCTCGGCGGCTGAGCCCCTTCGGTATCGACGCCCAGCCGCCGAGTGGAGCAAGGCGTGCCCCTTCGAATGGCGGCGCGCTCACCCCTCACGGAATCTGACCAGCAGACAGGCAACCGCTGAGAGAGACGAGTTGGGTGTGCGCGAGAGACTTCTGGGATGTGCCGCGGCGCTGGTGTGCGCAGTCACGGTCCTCGGTCCGCTGCCGGCGGCCGCGGCGGAACCGCCACCGACACCGGACGCCATGACCGAACGCGAGCTGAAGAACCAGGCCAGGACCTTCCACAGCTTCGGCAGGACGGGCCACGCCAACGCCACCGTCTCCACGTTCGCGGGTGACGTCCTCCAAGGAGAGATGAAGCCGGACGAGGTCCGCGAGAGCCTCGCGAAGGTGGACGCCTCCCTGGACAACCTGCTGGCCATCATCCCGGGCGGCCCGCCGAGCCCACGCGTGGCGAACCCGATCCTGAAGGCCACCGTGGAGGCGATCAAGAAGGAGACCCGCGCGATGGCCGAGGCCCGAGCCAGGACGGACTACCCGGCCCTCCTGGCCTCCGGCACGGCCCTGACCACGCAACTCTCCCTCCTGACGGCCCAGAGCTTCGCAGGCTTCGGCATCGACCTGGCCCAGCAGATCGTCGGCACGGTCCTCCAGCCCGTGACCCCGACGCCCCAGTCGCCGAAGCGAGGTCCGTCCCAGGGCGTGTCCGATGGATCACATGACCGTCCCGCTGTCTGAACTCTTCAGTCTGCTGCCGTCGGGGAGATCCAGGTGGTCAGGGCGGTACTGAGGAAGCGGTCTGGCTGCGGGGCGGGGGTGGTGGATATCCAGGCGGTGTAGCCGTCGGGGCGGATCAACAGACCTTCGATGTCCGGGCGTTGGGGGCACCGGGCACGGCGAGCCTCCAATCGGCCGTCCGCTGCCCTGGGCAGCGCGCGGTCGCCGAGTTCGAGGAGCAGGGGGCGGGCGGTGTGCAGCAGCTCGACGGTAGTGGTGGTCCTGTCGCCGGTGACCAGCGTCAGGTTCGGGGTGAGTCGGCCCAGCCAGGGATGGTCTCCGGGGATCCGCGGGTCGTGCCGGGTGGCGATCCCGGTGGTGAGTTCGGCGAGGTAGGTGTTGACCGGTGCGAGCGCGGCGAGATCGGTGAGCAGGTCCCGCACCGGTTTGAGGTGCGGATCGCGGCGGCCGAGCAGTGCCTGCGCGCGGGTGGTTCGCAGCACTTGCGCCCCGACCGGGTGCCGCTCGCTGTGGTAGGTCTCCAGCAAGCCGTCGGGGGCGTGCCCGAGTGCGGTCGCGGCGAGCTTCCAGCCGAGGTTGACCGCGTCGGCCAGCGCCACGTTCACGCCCACCGCGCCGGCCGGGGGGTGGATGTGCGCGGCGTCCCCGGCCAGCATCACACGGCCCTCGACGTAGCGTTCGGCCTGCCGCGCCGCGTCGGAGAACCGGGTGAGCCAGCGGGGGGCGCGCAGCGCCACCCGGCGGCCGTGCACCCGCGCCAGCACGTCCTGGAAGTAGTCCAGCGACACCGGCTGGTCGCGAACGGCGGGCGGGTCCGGTTCGTCGAGGACGATGCGCACATAGCCGGGCCGGGGGATGACGAACACCTGACCGCGCTCTGTCTCGGTCACACCGAACGGCAAGGGGTCGGGATCGGTGAGCTCCACGTCGGCGAGCAGACCGAAGGTGGTGGCCGACGTTCCGGGGAAGCCGATGCCGGCAAGGCCGCGGACGGTGCTGCGGCTGCCGTCGCAGCCGACGAGATAGCCGACCCGGCGCCGCTGCTGGACACCGCCGCCCCGCACAGTCACCTCGACCCCTTCGGCATCCTGGCGAAGCCCGGTGACCTCATGGTCCCAGCAGACGGACACTCCCAGTTCGGCGAGCCACTGCTCCAGCAGCTCCTCGACGCGGGTCTGCGCGATACCGAGCGTGTAGGGGTGATCGGTGTCCATCGCGGTCAGATCCAGCGGCCGGCTGGGATCAGCGAACATGGCGTAGGGCACGGTCGTGCCCTCGGCCAGGAAACGGTCGGCGATGCCCCGCCGATCCAGCAGCTCCAGGCTGCGGGCCTGGAGGGTAAAGCCCCGGCAGTGCGGCGAGCGCCGCGGCAGCCGGTCCACCACGGTCACCTCGACCCCGGCCAGCGCGAGCTCCGCGGCCACCATGAGCCCGGCCGGCCCTGCCCCGGCCACCAACACCGTCATCTGCCCTCCTCCTCGCGCCCCGGGCACGGCCGGTTCCGTCGCGATGGGCGCCGCCCCCGTCAAGCCGGGCGGACGACGTCAATGATCTGCTCGCTCCGGCCCAGCCCGGTCTCCGGCATCTGCATCGCCTACTGCGCCCCGACCACGAACAGCCGCGGCACCTCGCCGACTCCGGCATCCGGCCGTGCCCCTCGCGGCTCTCCTCCAGCTCAGTGCGCTCGTCCCATGCGGGAGGGTCGATCGGTGCGTTGCGCCATCGCGGGAAGCTTCCCGCGGCCCGAAGGGAGTGTCGAGTACCCAACAGGGAGCGCCGTCAGCTGTCGCGGGATCCGTCTCGTGCAAGGACGGCCAGGCTAGGCCGACCGGCAGGCGCCCCGCCAGGCCCGCGGGTCGTTGTCCGGCGCTTGTTGTGTCCGGCGCTTGTCGTCCGGCGCCGCGTCACCGGCGCCGGACGTTCACGCGCCGGTAGAAGCGAGTGGTCGGCCACTCGGCGGCCGAGTTCGGGAACCGCGTCCGCTGGACCGTGTTCCGAGAACCGCGTCCGGGACCAAGGAGCCTGCTGCGACCATGATGTTTCTGACCGGCACGTCCAGTACGCCCCGAGCGTCCAGTACGTCGAGCGCGGCCGCGCCCTCGGAGTCCCCACCACCTTGGTCACGCGGGAGGTTCTGGCGTTCCCCGCCCGATCAGCCGCGCTGGGCGAGGCCCTCGCTCCTGGGGATCGCGGGCCTCGCCTCCCTGCTCTACGCCTGGAACATCACCAGCAGCGGGTTCGCCCCGTACTACTCGGTGGCCGTCCGCAGCATGTCGGAGAGCTGGAAGGCGTTCCTGTTCACCACCGTCGACCCTTCGGCCAGCCTCACCCTGGACAAGATCGGCGGCTTTCTGTGGCCGCAGGCCCTCTCGGCGCGGGTCTTCGGTTTCCACGACTGGGCCCTGACCCTGCCGCAGTGCGTCATGGGCGTGATCTCCGTCCTGGTGACGTACCGGCTGGTGCGCCGCTGGCAGGGACCGGCCGCCGGGCTGCTCGCCGCGTGGCGGCTCCGGTCCGGCTGCGGCGGCGCCTCGGCCAGCTCGCGGTGGCGGGCGTGGTGCTCTTCACGGTGTCGCTGTCGTGGGTGGCCCTGGTGACCTTCACTCCGCAGGACGACCGTCCCTACGTGGATGCCTCGACCAACAACAGCGCTGTCGCCATGGCCTTCGGCTACAACGGCTTTGACCGCCTGCTTCCCGGACTGATCGACGGCGGGGGGTTCGCTCGCCGCGACGGAGGCGGGACGGAGGCGGCTCACCGGAACACAGGCCAACCGTCCGGCACGTCTCCCGGCCGAGACGACAGCACGGCCTCCGCAGGCCAGGGCAAGGGAGAGGCCGAGGAGCCGGGCTGGTACGGGCCGGACGGTGGTCAGCGGCCGTCAGGGAAGCCCGGCTCCTCGGACTGGTTCAAGCTCCTCCTCGACTCCAGGTTCACCCCGCAGATCGGCTGGCTGTACCCCCTCGCACTGTCCGCCTTGGTCTTCGGGCCACGGCGGCCGGGCTGCTCGCCGGGTGCCTCGCGATGTTCGCCGCACCCACGGCGTGGTCTGTGTCCGTGCCGGACGAACGGCACGGGGGGTCGGCGCTCGACGCGTCCGCGGGCCCTGCTCCCGCGGGGGTACGGGCCGCTTCGCCGGGAGCGCCGAGACGTCGATGACCGCCGACCAGAGAAAGCTCCTCGCCTACGTCCACAAGCACGACGGTTCCGCCGAGTACGCGATGTCCGCCGAGATGTGGATGGACCTGGCCCCGTACATCTACGCCGAGGCGCTGCCCGTCCTTCCGCTCACCGGAAGGAGTCTCGCCGAGCACCGGGAACTCGTCGCCACCGGGGACGTCGGCTTCGCGCTGGTCACCCAGACCGAATTCAGCGACTCGCAGATCAGTGCCTGGGTGAAGTCGGCCTGCGACAAGGTCGATCCCCGGGCCTACGGTGTCGACGGTGACGGCCGCGGGGAGAGCGGCGAGGGCAGCGGCAGGGAGAGCGGTCAGGACAGCGGTCGCCGTGGCCGTAGCTTGCCGATGCTCTACCACTGCACTCCGGCCGACGCCGCCGAGTCCTGACCTTCGCGCGACGCCGCACGGCACGACCACCGCCCGGGGCAAGGGGCGCCGCGGGGCCGAAGGGGATCGTCCGGTTCGGCCCCGCGGCAAGCCCGGGGAGCGCCTCAGCTCGCCGGGTCCACCACCCAGTCCGGGTGGCCGGGCATCGGCGGTGTCTTCGGGCCGTACAGCCAGGGGCGCAGGAAGTCGGAGAGGTCCTCGCCCGCCACCTTCGAGGCCAGGTCGATGAACTGCTGCGTGCTCGCCGTCCTGTCCTTGAAGCCGCTCACCCAGGCGCGCTCGATCTTCTGGAACGTCGCGTCGCCCACCTGCTCGCGCAGCGCGTACAGGACCAGGGCCGAGCCGTCGTACCGCATGCGCTTGAACAGGTTCGGCTCGGTCGGCTCGGCGGGGGCGCCGAAGTCGCGGCGCCAGATGTCGTGGTTCCGGTACGCGGTCTTCATGGCGGCCTCGAAGCTGTCCCCGCCGTGCTGCTCGGAGTACTCCCTCTCGTAGAAGCGGGCGTGCCCCTCGCTCAGCCACAGGTCGGACCAGCTCTTGAGGGCCACGCTGTCGCCGAACCACTGGTGGGTGAGCTCGTGCACCATGTTCCGCTCGGCGTCGACCTTCGTGCCGAGCAGGTCGGCCTTCGGGACGAGCGACAGCGTCTGCGTCTCCAGGGCCACGCCGAGGTCCGTGTCGCCGACGAGCAGTCCGTAGCGGTTGAAGGGGTAGGGGCCGAGCTTCTCCTCCAGCCACTTCAGGTGGTCCGGCGTGAGCCCCCGGTACGCGGCCGTCGCCTCGACCAGCGCGTCCGGGACGACGTCACGCAGCGGCAGACCGCCCGGCCCCTCGCTGTCGACCAGCTGGAACTTGCCGACCGCCAGCTGCACCAGCTGGGTGGACAGGGGCTGCTCGGAGTCGTACGTCCACTGCACGCGCCCGTCGGGCCGCGCGACGCGCGAGACCAGCTTGCCGTTGGCCACGGCCGTGCGGTCGCCCGGCGTGTTGATCCGGAAGGTGATCGGCGCGCGCTGGCTCGGATGGTCGTTGGCCGGGAAGATCAGCCGGGCGCCGTTCGGCTGGGGATAGACCACGGTGCCGTCGGGCGTGGGTATCCAGCCGTAGTCCTCGATGGCGTCGTCACGGTGCCTTGTCTGGGTCGGGTCCGCGGTGTACGCCACCTTGACCGTGAAGGAACTGCCCTTGGGTATCGGGGACTTGGGCGTGACCGTCAGCTCGTCGCCCGCGCGCGACGTGTCGGCCGCCGCGCCGTTCACGGTGACGTCGTGCAGGGTGTTGCCGCCGAAGTCCAGGTTGAAGCGGGACAGCGCCTGTGTGGACCGTGCCCTGATCGTCGTCGTGGCCTCGAAGGGGGTCTTCGGCGCCTGCCAGTCGAAGTCCAGGTAATACCGGTCCACCCGGTACCCGCCGTTTCCGTCCAGCGGGAACATCGGGTCGCCGAGGCCGGGAGCGCCCGGCGACGGCTTCTCGACGGCCGCCGGCGCGGCCTGGGAGACCGGTGCGGTGAGGGCGGCCGCCGCGGTGATCGCGGCCGCGAGGGCGAGCCGCGCTCTGCGGCGGGGCGTCCGGTCGGTGCTCATCGGGAACCTTTCGGTCGGATGCTGCGCGGACGTGTGTCCGCCCCGGTCGTCGCCCGGGGCGAAGTCTTAGACGCACAGCATTCCGTCCGAGTTGTGGGTGACCAAGGTCTCTCCCACAAGTACGTCTCCGGCTGGCAAGGTGGAGTGGTCCCAGTGGGGGGAAGCCACTGCCAGACGAACGTCAGCGAGAAGACATGACCGCGACCTCTGCCACCGCCGTCCGTACCCAGGCCCGCACCGGCGGCCCCAAGGAAGACGGACCCAAGCTCCTGGAGCACCTCGCGGGCTGGACCCTCGTCGTCGTCCTCGCGATGCTCGTCACGCAGGCCGGCCTGTTGTGACGCCGCTCCCGTCGTCGAGCTCCGCCCGCCAGTGCCGGTGCGGGACGCCCACCAGGCCGTAGAGCCACCGCACCGGCGAGCGCCCGTGCAGCAGCACGACCCCCGCCACCACCGCGAAGAGCGGCAGGCCGAGCCACCCGCCGACCAGCCGCACCAGCACGCTCGCGAAGAGCGCGCCCACCAACGGCAGGCCGTAGACACCGGCCGCCGCGATGGCGATGCCGAGGATCCGCGGCACCTTGCGGTCCTCGTCGGCACCCGGCAGCGACCAGCCCTCCATGAGCCAGCCGATCTCGGTCACCAGCATGGTGCCGATCACCGCCGCCCCGAAGAGCAGCAGCGCCAGGAACGTCCCCGAGGTCACGAAGTCCAGTACGTGATTGACGACGCTGTCCCGCGACCAGCCGGCGAAGTCCTTCGCCCCCGGTGACAGGAACCGCTCGTACCCGCTGCCGTCCCACCCGTGGATCAGCGTCCCGAACAGCAGGAAGTACCCGCCCACGCACTGGAGGTACGCCCAGTAGCCGGCCCCCACGAGCACCAGCGCCTGTGCCGCCAGGAACCCGAGGATCGCGGCCACCGGGAGCCCGCCCGCGTAGCACAGCACGAACCCCGCCCACACCCCCTCGTGCCCCTCGGCCACGTGCATGGTCGACCAGGCGGGGTTCTGCCACAGCAGGAAGAGCCCGGTCGGCACCATCAGGACGGCGGCGAAGAGCGCCGTGAGCGCGAGGTAGGGATTGGCGGCGCGGCTGCGCGTGCGCGGGCCCTCGCCCGCGTTGATCCGCTCCCACACCTGCAGCTGCCGTCCCGCCGACACGGCGAACGTCGCGCCGATCGCGTACGCCCAGAAGAGGGCGGCCTGGATCTGGATCATGCGCCCGCCCCCGCCGTCGGGAAGCACCTCAGGAAGTACGTCAGGAGGCACATCAGGAAGCCTTCAGGGTCAGCCCGCCCGCCACGATCAAGTCCGAGGTGACCAGGGCCTGTTCGGCGCTCACGTCCGTCATGAAGACGAACGGCGGCACGACGGGCGGCACCGGCAGCTTGTCGGGCGTGAAGGTCAGGCAGAGGATGCCCTCCAGGCACCCCTTGAACTTGGTCAGATACAGGGTGACTTCACCGCTCAGGTCCAACGTGTCGGCGCCCAGCGCGAGTTCGGGCCCGTTGCCGTCGCGCGTCGTCAGCCGGTAGTCCGTGAGCGAGGCGGCCTTCATCCGCAGGACCATGACCTTCAGCGGCCCGTCCACGGTCGGGACCTCGGTCACGCCCGCGAGCGTGAAGCCCTGCGGCGCGAAGAGCGTGGTGGTCACGGTCGGCGGCACCCGCGGAGCCACGATCGCCTCGGCGGGCGCGGCCCTCGCGGGCCCGCCGTTCAGCACGATCGCGGCGACGATCACCACGGGCAGCAGCACGGCGAGCGTCCGCGTGCCCTGCCCGTCACGCACCTTCGGCCGCGCCGGATCCTCCTCGGCGTCCTGAGGCACCGGAGTCCAGCCGAACCCCATGGCGCTGCCCGCGATCCCGAGGAGCATGCCCACCAGGAACCCGCCGAGGTTCGTCGCCGCGAACGAAAGCACCGACAAGATAAGGGCGTTGACGCTCACGTAGTGGTGCGTGTGCGGCAGCAGCCACAGGAAGAGCCCCGCCACGACCAGCGCGATCCCGATGCCGAGCGCGGCGATCCCGCCGAGCCCCAGGCTGACGAGCACGGTCAGCGGCGAGAGCGGCACCAGGAGCAGCTCCGCGCCGCCGAGGATCAGCAGGAGCCCGCCCCAGAACGGCCGGGTGCGCCGCCATCTGCGTACCACCCGGCGCTGCTCGGGCCAGGGCAGGCGCCGGTCGAGCCAGCCGCCGCCGTCCGTGCGGAAGGGTCTGACACCGCCTCTGCCGCCGCCGGTCAGAAGCACTTCTTGCCGCCGACGCTGACATCGACCCTCATGCCCTTGAGCCGGAAGTTGCCGCCGGTCGCCGACCAGGCGTGCGACTTCACCCCGGAGACCGTGATGTCCCCGGCCTGCAGACCGAACTTGCCCTTCTCGCCCTGGACTCCGGGCACCTCGTCGAGCGTCGAGGCGTCCCGGCCGATCTGCGCGGTGCCGAAGCGGGCGTCCCCGACGAGGTCCTCGCCGTCGATGATGAGGTTGCTCGCGGTGACGTTGCCCGCGTCGCCGCCCGCGGTCAGCTTGAACACGACGTTGCCCACCGGGGTCTTGACCTCGGCGGCCTGGCAGATGTCGGAGAGGGTCGCGTCACCGATCCCGAGGAGCGCCACGGGGTGCCCCTTGCCGTCGATGTCCCGGTCCGTCTGGACGTAACTGGACAGGCCCTGACTGGTCAGTTTCCCGGACGCCACCTGGAAGCTGGTGCCCGAGACCGCGAAGGACGCGGCGAGCGCGCCCTCGGCCATCACGGAGGCCATCACACCGACGGCCAGGACGGCCGGCATCGCCACCACGGCCGTCTTCTTCCAGGAGGTTCTGCCCTCGCGTAACGCGCTGCGTGCTGCGCTCACTGTCTTCCTCCCGTACGTCGTTCCGCGTCCTTGAGCGTGCGTAAGGGGAGTGCGTGAAGCGCCGTCGGGAGGCGAACCGGCAGGTGGCACCGTTCTGCCATACTGCGGACAATCCCGAGGCAGTTGGAGACTAGGGCCGAAATTGAATAATAGTCAACAGCGCGGCACCGACCGTTCCGCGGCGCGCCGCGCCGAACTCATCGCCATCGGCCGGAAGTTGTTCGCCGACACGTCCTACGACGCCCTGTCGATGGACGACATCGCCAAGCAGGCGGGCGTCGCCAAAGGGCTGATTTACTACTACTTCAAGTCCAAGCGCGGCTACTACCTCGCGATCATCGAGGACTCCGTCGCCGAGCTCGTCGCGCGCGCCGGACGCCACGACGACCTCCCTCCCGTGGAGCGGGTGCAGCGCACCATCGACGGCTATCTGCGCTACGCCGAGCACCACCAGGCCGCCTACCGCACGATCATCAGCGGCGGCGTCGGCTTCGACACCGAGGTGCACGCCATACGCGACGGCGTGCGCGAGGCGATGATCGGGGCGATCGCCGAAGGGGCCTACGGCCGCGGGGACATCCCGCTGCTCGCGCGCACCGCGCTGCTCGGCTGGCTGTGCAGCGTCGAGGGGATCGCGCTCGACTGGATCGGCCACAAGGGCCTGGCGCGCGACAGGGTCTGCGCCCTCCTCGTGCGCACCCTCGGGGACACGCTGCGCGCCATCGAGGACTTCGAGCCGTCGTATCCCGCGCCCGCGCGCCCGTGACGCAGGGGCGGGGAGTGCGAGTGCCGGTCATGACGCGGGGCGGGGGCCGCCGACCGGCCCCCGCCCCACGTCCCGCGCGTCACAAGGTCAGTTGATGGCCTTGATCAGCTCGCCATTGGACGTGTCCCCGCTGAGCTCCCAGAAGAACGTGCCGCCGAGGCCCTGCTGGTTCTTGTAGTCCATCTTCCCCGCGATGGTCGCCGGGGTGTCATAGCTCCACCAGTTGTTCCCGCAGTGCGCGTACGCGGTCCCGCCGACCGTGCCGTTGGCCGGGCACTTGGTCTTCAGTTCCTTGTAGTCGTCGATGCCCTGCTCGTACTTGCCCGCGGCGGGCCCGGTCGCGGTGCCGCCGGGCTCCTTCTGTGTGACGCCCGTCCAGCCGCGGCCGTAGAAGCCGATGCCGAGGAGCAGCTTCTCGGACGGGACGCCGAGCCCCTTCAGCTTCTTGATGGTGGCGTCGGAGTGGTACGCCTCCTTGGGGATGCCGGTGTACGAGGTCAGCGGCGAGTGCGGAGCCGTCGGACCCTTGGCGTCCCAGGCGCCGAAGAAGTCGTACGTCATCGGGTTGTACCAGTCGACGTACTGGGCGGCGCCCGCGTAGTCGGCGGCGTCGATCTTGCCGCCGTCCGAGGCGTCCGCCGGGATCGCCGCGGTCACCAGGTTGTTCGCGCCGAACTTCGAACGGACCGCGCCCATCAGCTTCTTGTACGCGTCACGGCTGCTGGTGTCGCACGTCAGACCGCAGGCGCCCGGGTACTCCCAGTCGATGTCGATGCCGTCGAAGACATCGGCCCACTTGGAGTTCTCGACCAGGTCGTAGCAGGACTGGGCGAAGGCCTCGGGGTTCTTCGCGGCCTCGGTGAAGCCGCCGGACCAGGTCCAACCGCCGAAGGACCAGAGGACCTTGAGGTCGGGGTGCTTCTTCTTCAGCTTGCGCAGCTGGTTGAAGTTGCCCCGCAGCTCCTGGTCCCAGGTGTCGGCGACGCCGTCCACGGACTGGTCGGCGGTGTAGGCCTTGTCGGTCGCCGCGTAGGCGTCGCCCATCGCGCACTTGCCGCCCTGGACGTTGCCGAAGGCGTAGTTGATGTGCGTGAGCTTGTCGGCCGAGCCGGACGTCTCGATGTTCTTGACGTGGTAGTTCCGGTCGTAGACGCCCCATTCGGTGAAGTAGCCGACGACCTTGGAGCCGGCGGCGGCCTTCGCCCGGGAGCCGCTGTCCTGCTCGGCGGCTGCGGTGCCCGCTCCGGCCAGGAGGCCCGCGCCGAGGACGGCGCAACAGGCGGTGGCGACGAGCGCCCGGAACCGGGCGCGGGGGGTGTGCGGTCTGAGCATCGTGTCTCCTCGTGGGGGGAAACAGGGGAGGGGGGAAGTGGTGCTGTGGACCTGCATCGGTGACGTGCGTCCGTGACTTGGCATGAACGCGTTAAGACATCGGGGGGAACAGTAGGAGGACTAGACCAGTGTGGTCAATGGTTCGTACCAATCCCGCCCGCATCAACGATCTTCGGTTATCTTTCGAGTAAGCGGTCGTTAACTAGTGACTGACTGCCGCTGATCGGGCATACTCAACGCGCCGCAGCCGCTGGTCAGCCGCTTCCGTGACCCGGAAGGAGACCCTGGCTCGGCATCGTTTCCCGGCGGCGCCGCCCCACCCAGTGCGGGAGTCCGTCGCAGCCCGACAGGGAGGAGAGCGTCATGCCCGACCACACCCCGGTGGACCGTCAGCTGCCCACGGAAGAGGCCAGGGATCTGCTCTCGCTCGTCCGGGACATCGTCCAGCGCGAGGTCGCCCCGAAGGCGGCCGAGGAGGAGGACGCCGGGCGCTTCCCGCGCGAGGTCTTCGCCCTGCTCTCCGAGTCCGGTCTGCTCGGGCTGCCCTACGACTCCGAGTTCGGCGGCGGCGACCAGCCGTACGAGGTCTATCTCCAGGTCCTTGAGGAGCTCGCCGCCGCGCGCCTGACCGTCGGTCTCGGCGTCAGCGTCCACTCCCTGTCCTGTCACGCGCTCGCCGGTTACGGCACCAAGGAGCAGCAGACCGAGCATCTGGCCGCCATGCTCGGCGGCGGCCTCCTCGGTGCGTACTGCCTCTCCGAGCCCGCGTCCGGCTCCGACGCCGCGTCGCTGCGCACGAAGGCCGTCAGGGACGGCGACGACTGGGTCATCACCGGCACCAAGGCCTGGATCACGCACGGCGGCGTCGCCGACTTCTACACGGTCCTCGCCCGCACCGGCGGCGAGGGCGCCCGCGGCGTCACGGCCTTCCTGGTGCCGGGCGGCGCCGAGGGTCTGAGTGCCGCGGCGCCCGAGAAGAAGATGGGCATGAAGGGCTCGCCCACCGCCCAGGTCCACTTCGACGGCGTACGCGTGGCCGATTCCCGGCGCATCGGTGACGAGGGCCAGGGCTTCGCCATCGCGCTCTCCGCGCTCGACTCGGGGCGGCTCGGCATCGCGGCCTGCGCGATCGGCGTGGCCCAGGCGGCGCTGGACGAGGCCGTCGCGTACGCCACCGAGCGGCAGCAGTTCGGCCGGCCCATCGCGGACTTCCAGGGCCTGCGCTTCATGCTCGCGGACATGGCGACGCAGATCGAGGCGGGCCGCGCGCTCTATCTGGCCGCGGCCAGGCTGCGCGACGCGGGGCGGCCGTTCTCCAAGCAGGCGGCCATGGCCAAGCTGATGTGCACGGACGCCGCGATGAAGGTGACGACGGACGCCGTGCAGGTCCTCGGGGGGTACGGCTACACCGCGGACTTCCCGGTGGAGCGCTTCATGCGCGAGGCCAAGGTGCTGCAGATCGTCGAGGGCACCAATCAGATCCAGCGCATGGTCATCGCGCGTCACCTCGCGGGTCCCGACTCGCGCTGAACTGACCGCGGTGCACCGGCGGCGCCACGAGCCGGGCCCACTCCGGGTCGTGGCGCCCGGGCAGCGTCCGGCCGCGGTCGGCCCAGTGGTGGATCAGGGCGCGGTAGATCGGCGGGTCCTGGAGGAGCGGCTGCGGGTGCGGCGGATGTGACGGTTGATGCGTCTGCTGATGCAGCTGCTGGTGGGGCTGGGGCAGGCGTGACGGCTGGTGCGCCTGAGGGTGTGCGTGAGCGTGCGCCTGCTGCAGGGGCGGCTGGTGTGGCGACGGGTGCGGCGGTGGCTGCAGGGGCTGTTGAGGCCTCTGGGGAACCGATTCTGCGGAGGCGGGCACCGTCACCAGGGTGCGCCGCCTGCGTCCGGTGGGGAGGTGTGCCGGGCCCATGTCCATGCCCATGTCCGTGGGGGTCATGCAAGGCCAACGCCTGGCGCCGCGTCGAAGTCACCGTCCCGTGGATTCGAGCGTCAGTTCACGGCATGTCCGTGCGGCGGGCGCGGACGCGCGCCCGCGGACCCCGGCCCGGCACGTGTATGGCTCCGTCCCGTGAACTGACGTACCGTCATCTCCGCGCCGGAGGCCCCCACCGCCTCCCGCCACCCTGAACTGCCGTGCATCCAGGGAGGTTTGCCGTGGCAGACGACCGTCCCGTCCCGCTCGACGAGTACCCCGTGCACCAGGTCCCGCTGTCGATGAAACATGTCGCCACGGGCGATCGCAACGCCTACGACCGGTGCATCTTCCACCTCTTCGACCACCGGGGCCGCGCCCTGCTCATCCTCGGTCTCGGCGTCTACCCGAACACCGGAGTCATCGACGCGTACGCCACGTTGCGCATCGGGGACACGCTCCACGCCGTACGCGCCAGCGACGCCCTGGGCGAGGACCGGATGAAGCTCGCCGTCGGACCGCTGCGCATCACGGTCGACGAACCGCTGCGCCGCATCCGCCTGCACTGCGCCGCCGACCCGGACGACCCCGAGTCCCTGTCCTACGACCTCACCTGGACCGCCGACTTCCCCGCGCTGTGGGAGCCGCACCACATCCAGCGCCGCGGCGACCGGCTCAGCCTCGAAGGGCGGCGCTTCGTGCAGGCGGGCCGCCCCAGTGGCGTGATCCGCGCGGGCGGCGAGGAGATCCCGGTGGCGGCGGGGGAGTGGACCGGCACCCGCGACCGCAGCTGGGGCGTGCGGCCCATACCCGGCGAGGAACGCGGGCGCCTGGAGGAGGAGTTCGCCACCGAGGGCTTCCACTGGATCTGGTGCCCGGTGCGCTTCGACGACCGGTTCCTCATGGTCATCGTCCAGGAGGACGCGGACGGCTACCGCACCCTCAACGACGCCACCCTCGTCCGCCCCGGCGCGCGCGACCGCCAACTCGGCTGGCCGCAGGCCGACATCGGCTACCGCTCCGGCACCCGTCACCCCGAGCGCGCCGTCGTCCACCTCACGGATCCGGACGGTCGCAAGCCCCTGGAGCTCGGCGTCGAGGTCCTCGCCTCGCTGCCACTGGCCGTGGGCGCCGGCTACCCGCCCGCCGACGACTGGCAGCACGGCACCTGGCGCGGCCGCGACTGGACCGACCGCCGCACCTACGACCTCTCGGACCCCGCGTCCCACCCCCTCGCGGCGTACGGCGTCATCGACCACGCCTCGCGCTTCACCCTCAACGGGCGGACCGGGTACGGGATCTTCGAGCACGGCAGCTTCGGCCGCCACGACCCGAGCGGGTTCACCGGATTCGACTCCAAGGCGCCCTGAACGCACGGGCTGGAGGAAGGAGCACGGACATGGCAACGGCACCCCGCCCCCGCACCACCACGCGTGAACCGGAAGAGCTCGCCCGCCGCCTCACCGCCTGGCTCGGCACCCGGCTGCCCGGCGCCGAGGCGGTCGACGTGACCGTCCCCGAGTCCAACGGCATGTCCAGCGAGACCCTGCTCTTCACCGTCGCGCACCCCCGACCGCCGCTCAGGGACTGCGCGTTGCGCGTGGCGGCGGACCCGGCGGCGTACACGATCTTCCCCGTCTACGACATGCCGCGTCAGTACCGCACGATGCGGCTCGTCGCCGTGCACACCGACCTGCCGGTGCCGCGCGTGCTGTGGCTGGAGGAGGACCCGGGCCCGCTCGGGGCGCCGTTCTTCGTCATGGAGCGCGTCGAGGGACGCGTCCCGCCGGACGTCATGCCCTATACGTACGAGGGGAACTGGCTGCACGCGGCGACCGACGCCGAACGCGCGCACCTGGAGGCGGCCTCGGTCCGGATCCTCGCCCACCTGCACGACCGCGTGCCGCCCGGCGCCGCACAGTTCCTGGCGCTGCCCGGCGAGGGCAGCCCGCTGCGCCGCCACGTCGCGGCCCAACGCGCCTACTACGACTGGGTGGTGAGCGGACTGCCCCGCTCACCGCTGATCGAGAGCGCCTTCGACCGCCTGGAGGAGCTGTGGCCGCACACCGAGGGCGACGCCGTCCTCAACTGGGGCGACGCGCGCATCGGGAACATCGTGTACGACGGCTTCGAGCCCGCGGCCGTACTCGACTGGGAGATGGCGGCACTCGCCCCGCGCGAGGTGGACCTCGGCTGGATGGTCTATCTGCACCGCTTCTTCCAGGACCTGACGGTGAGCTTCGGCCAGCCGGGCCTGCCGGAGTTCTTCCGCCGCGACCGCGTCGAGGAGGCCTACGCGCACCTCACCGGCCACACGCCGCGGGACATGGACTTCTACACGCTGTACGCGGCGCTGCGGCACGGCATCGTCATGCTGCGCGTCGCCTACCGCCAGGTCCACTTCGGCGAGGCGGCCGCGCCCGCGACCGCCGAGGACGCGGACGGGCTGATCCTGCACCACGGCAGCCTGGCGGCCATGGTGCAGGGCAGCTACTGGTGAATCAGGCGGCCGGCCGGTGCTGTTGCGGCACACGGATGGGGCGCGAGCCCGGACCGCCCACGTGCGAGAAGGGCTGCGTCCGCCAGTCGAGTCCCTGAGGGAGCGTCAACAGCAGGGCGGTGTCCTGCTCCTGGGCCTCCATCGACTCGTCGGCGGGCGCGGCGTCGGCGGCGGCGCGGCCGGTGCCGGCACAGACCGTGAGCCCGAACGGGTTCCACGGAGTGGGGCACAGCGCGTGCTCGGGCAGAACGTCCTCGTCGGCGAGGAGCGCGATGGGCTGCCCGCAGTCGGGGCAGGTCACGCGGTACATCTCAAAGGTGTCGTAGGCGTCGAGAAGGTCGTCGGCCGGTTCGACGCCCTCCGGCTCGGGCTCGGCGACCGGCTGCTGCTTGGCGCGGGCAGACCGGCCGGGGCGCTTCAAGTTCTGCATGGGAATCTCCCCCTCGGGTGGGCCGACAAGGCGCTGCGGCCTCGACCACAGCAAGCACTTCCCGCCACGTCGTGGAGGTAATCGCGGCTTCCCGCAGGACACGGTCATAAGCGTGTGTCGTTCGTCACATGCCGCGGGGACTTGCCTGGTCGTGCGGGCGAGGAACCGCTCGGTCGGAGGCTTCCCGCGACCGTCGCGCACGGCTCGGCGCGCGCCCCCGCGGCGGTCCGCGCACCCGCGCGGCGCGCCGGGGCACGGCGCCGGAGGTCACCGGTGTGCGGGACCTTCGGGCGCTCAGGTACCCGACGGGATCAAGAGCCCTGTAGGTTCGGCGCATGGAGGAGCTGGACCGACAGATCGTGCAGCTGCTCGTCAAGGACGGGCGGATGAGCTACACAGACCTGGGCAAGGCCACGGGCCTGTCCACGTCGGCCGTGCACCAGCGGGTGCGCCGGCTCGAACAGCGGGGCGTCATCCGCGGCTATGCCGCGGTCGTCGACCCCGAAGCCGTCGGGCTGCCGCTCACGGCGTTCATCTCGGTGAAACCCTTCGACCCCAGCGCCCCCGACGACATCGCCGAACGCCTCGCGGGCGTCCCGGAGATCGAGGCGTGCCACAGCGTCGCGGGCGACGAGAACTACATCCTCAAGGTGCGCGTCGCCACCCCGTTGGAGCTGGAGCACCTCCTCAGCCGCCTGCGGGCCCTCGCGGGCGTCTCCACGCGCACGACGGTCGTGCTCTCCACTCCGTACGAGGCGCGCCCGCCCCAGGTGTGACCCGCGCGTCGGCCGCACGCCGACAGGGGCGAGACTGGTCCCATGAGTCAGAGCACCGCCCCCGGGAACGACCCCCGGGATCCGCAGGACCCCCAGAGCCACCGCACCGTGCTGCTGCGCGGCGGCGACGTCCACAGCCCCGCCGATCCGTTCGCGACCGCGATGGTCGTCGAGCGCGGGCATGTCGCCTGGGTCGGCTCGGAGGGCGCCGCCGACGCCTTCGCCGAAGGCGTGGACGAGGTCGTCGATCTCGAAGGGGCCCTGGTCACCCCGGCGTTCACGGACGCCCACGCGCACACCACGGCCACCGGCCTCGCCCTGACGGGACTCGACCTGACGCGGGCCCGTTCGCTGGACGACGCACTCGTTCTCGTACGCGAACACGCCGCCGCGCGGCCGCACGACACCGTCCTGCTCGGACACGGCTGGGACGCCGCCCGCTGGCCCGGCGGCCGCCCGCCCACGCGCGCGGAGCTCGACGAGGCGACCGGTGGCAGGCCGCTCTACCTCTCCCGCATCGACGTCCACTCGGCGGTCGTCACCACCGCGCTGCTCGACCTGGTGCCCGGCGTCACCGAACGCACCGGCTTCCACCCGGACGCCCCGCTGACCGCCGACGCCCACCACGGAGTGCGCGCCGCCGCCCTCGCCGCGATCACCCCTCAGCAGCGCACCGAGGCCCAGCGCGCCGCCCTCGGCCACGCCGCCTCGCTCGGCACCGGCTCCGTGCACGAGTGCGCGGGCCCCGAGATCTCCGACGAGGACGACTTCACGGGCCTGCTGCGGCTCGCCGCCGACGAGCCGGGGCCCCGCGTCGTCGGCTACTGGGCCGAGCAGAACGTCGCGCGCGCCAAGGAACTCGGCGCGGTCGGCGCCGCGGGCGACCTCTTCGTCGACGGCGCCCTCGGCTCGCACACCGCCTGCCTGCACGAGCCGTACGCGGACGCCGCCCACACCGGCAGGGCCTACCTGGACACCGCCGCCGTCGCCGCCCACGTCGTGGCATGCACCGAGGCGGGCCTCCAGGCGGGCTTCCACGCCATCGGGGACGCCGCGGTGACCTCCGTGGTCACCGGCATGCGCGCGGCCGCCGAGAAGGTCGGCCTGTCCCGTGTCCGCGCCGCGCGGCACCGTGTCGAGCACGCCGAGATGCTGACCCCCGAGACGATCGCCGCCTTCGCGGAGTTCGGCCTCACCGCGTCCGTGCAGCCCGCCTTCGACGCCCTGTGGGGCGGCGAGGACGGCATGTACGCCCAGCGCCTGGGCGCCGAGCGGGCCCGCACCCTCAATCCGTACGCGGCCCTCCTGCGCGCCGGTGTCCCCCTCGCGTTCGGCTCCGACAGCCCCGTCACCCCGCTCGACCCCTGGGGCACGGTCCGTGCCGCCGCCTTCCACCACACCCCCGAGCACCGGGTCTCGGTGCGGGCCGCGTTCACCGCCCACACCCGCGGCGGCTGGCGGGCCGTCGGCCGCGACGACGCCGGCGTCCTGGTGCCGGGCGCACCCGCGGACTACGCCGTGTGGCGCACCTCCGATCTGGTGGTGCAGGCCCCGGACGACCGGGTGGCCCGCTGGTCGACCGACCCGCGCTCGGGGACACCCGGCCTGCCCGACCTGTCGCCGGGCACCGAACTGCCCGTCTGTCTGCGCACCGTGGTGGCCGGGCGGCCGGTCTTCGTGCGGCCGGACGAGTGATGTACCGGCGGTGCGCGGCGCCGATCGCGGCCCGCCGTCCCGTCGCACGACCTGGGAATCCTCGGCACTGACCTGGCGCCTTCCACGATCGGCGCAGCTCAGGCGGCTATTGACAGAGAGCCGCCGTGGGCCGGTAGGTTCGGCCGGGTCCACCACAGGACGTCCGACCGGCGAACCTCCACGCAGTCGTCGAACGCCGCTGGGTCATGGGTGGTGTGCCGCACCGGCGCACCACCACTGGGAGCCAGGTCCAGCGCCCGCGACGCGGAGGCGAGGGAACGTATCAGCCGGCCGGCAGGTGTGACCCGGGTGGGGCCCGGACGCTCAGTAGACAACGGCTTTCGGTCGACCCGCAGCCAGCGGGTCCCAGGTCGGCCCGAAGGGTGCCGGGCCCCGATCCGCAGGACGTCCCGCGCGTGCGTGCGGGGTACTCCCCGCCCCTATCTCCGTGCCGCCGCTGCGTCGCAGGCCGCGGCCACTATGGTGGTCCTCTGCGTACGAACGAAGGGGCATTAGTGAACGACGGCGGTCGGGTCTCCGATACGGGGGACCAGGGGAGGCAGTTCGGCTCGCTCGGCACGGCCTTGGTGATCATTCCGACCTACAACGAGGCGGAGAACATCCAGTCCATCGTCGGCCGGGTGCGGGCTTCCGTACCGGACGCGCACGTCCTGGTCGCCGACGACAACAGCCCCGACGGCACCGGCAAGATCGCCGATGAGCTCGCGGCCGAGGACGACCAGGTCCATGTGCTCCACCGCAAGGGCAAGGAGGGGCTGGGCGCCGCCTACCTCGCGGGCTTCCGCTGGGGGCTCGACAACGACTACGGCGTGCTCATCGAGATGGACGCCGACGGCTCCCACCAGCCCGAGGAGCTGCCGCGGCTGCTCACCGCGCTCAAGGGCGCCGACCTCGTGCTCGGCTCGCGGTGGGTGCCGGGCGGACGGGTCGTCAACTGGCCCAAGCACCGCGAGTTCATCTCCCGCGGCGGCAGCACCTACTCGCGCCTCCTGCTCGACGTGCCCATCCGTGACGTGACGGGCGGATACCGCGCCTTCCGCCGCGAGACCCTCGAAGGCCTCGGCCTCGGCGAGGTCGAGTCGCAGGGGTACTGCTTCCAGGTCGACCTGGCACGGCGCGCGGTCAAGGCGGGCTACCACGTTGTCGAGGTGCCCATCACCTTCGTCGAGCGGGAGCTCGGGGACAGCAAGATGAGCCAGAACATCGTGGTCGAGGCGCTGTGGCGGGTCACCGCCTGGGGCGTGGGGGAGCGCGTGGGAAAGGTCATCGGCCGCAAGCAGCCCTGACCCCGGCCCTGCCCCTCCAGGGGCCCGGTCTTCTTGATCATCCCCCTTATCCCGGACTGAGGCGGGCCCAGGCACACTGGGAGCATGACGACTGGCGCACCGCCTCCCATCCGACCTGCCCGGCCCAGGCGCTCCGGGCCCCTGAGGTTCCTGCCGCTCGGCATCGCCGCGTGGCTGGTCCTGGAAATCTGGCTGCTCACCGTCGTGGCGGGTGCCACGAGCGGGTTCGTGGTCTTCCTGCTCCTGGTGGGCGGCCTCGTGCTCGGCTCCGCGGTGATCAAGCGTGCGGGGCGCAAGGCCTTCCGCAAGCTCAGCGAGGCGGTGCAACAGCAGCAGAGCGGCGTCACGCCCACGGCGCAGAGCTCGGGCGGCGGCGGCGCCCTGACGATGCTGGGCGGCCTCCTGATCATCCTGCCGGGGCTCATCTCGGACGCCATCGGCTTGCTCCTGCTGGTCCCGCCGGTCCAGAAGGCCCTCGGCCGGTATGCGGAGCGGACCTTCGAGCGCAAGGTCCGCGAGGCGACGCCGGGCACCCTCGGGGACGCCTACCAGCAGGCGCGCATGCACCGCCCCGACGGCAAGGTCGTCCAGGGCGAGGTCATCAGGGACGACGAGCCGCCGACGCGGAGCCCGCGCCCGGACGACCCGCAGCTGCCGCGCTGATCCTCCCGGCGCGTTCCTCCCGGGGAGCGCGCCGGAGAAGCGCACTCGGGCCGCGCCGGAGACGCACCGACGGAGAACGCACGGGCGGTCGAACGCCAAGGCGGTCGAACGCACAAGGGCCGGGGCCACTGCTGAGCAGTGGCCCCGGCCCTTTTCGTGCTGTGCGGTGTGCCGCTCTGTCCGCCGTCAGGCGGACTTGCGGCTGTCTCGCGGATGCACCGCGATGTTCATTGCGCCGGACCGGAGGACCGCAAGGCGCTCCTCCAGGACCTCTTCGAGTTCCTCTCGAGTACGGCGCTCCATGAGCATGTCCCAGTGCGTACGCGCCGGCTTGCCCTTCTTCTCCTCAGGTCCGTCCCCGTCTACCAGGAGTGCCTGGGCCCCGCAGACCTTGCACTCCCACTCCGGCGGGATCTCCGCCTCGACCGAGAACGGCATCTCGAAACGATGTCCGTTCTGGCATGCGTACTCCACGGCCTGGCGCGGGGCCAGGTCGATGCCGCGGTCGGTCTCGTAGCTTGTCACCACGAGGCGCGTGCCGCGAAGAGCTCGCTCACTCATGAATCGTGCCTCCCGGGCTTGTCGCCCACAGGACAGGTGTCGCTGTCGTCGTCATCCGGTCAACGTCCGGTCGGCGGTAAAGATTCCCGTTCAGGGTCATGCGTCGCCGTCGTATGCCGCCCCTTGTTGTACCCACCAGCGCCCGGTTTGTCACATCTGGCAGCAGATGTCACCCAGCGTTTCTGATTCTTCAGCTCGCAGTAACGGTCCGCCTGGCAGGCCAAACGCGTACACTACCGGCCTTTGCCTTCAGTTGCTAAATCCGATCGGGTGCGGGATTGCCCGCGTCGCGCACCGCGCGCCGCACCGGCACCCGTGCAAGCAGGGCGAATCCCAGCAAAAAGAACACCACGAGCGAGACGATCGCGTCCCGGTAGCTGCCCGTCAGCTGATACGTGAGGCCGAAGATCAACGGTCCGAGCCAGGCCATGCCGCGGTCGCTGATCTCGTACGCCGAGAAGTACTCGGCCTCCTTGCCGCGCGGCACCAGGTGCGAGAAGAGCGAGCGGGACAGCGCCTGCGTGCCGCCGAGGACCAGGCCGATCCCGGCGGCCAGCACGAAGAACCAGGCGGGCGCGCCCGCGGGCAGGAAGTATCCGGCCCCGATCGTGGCCGTCCAGGCCACCAGCGAGCCGAGGACGGTGCGCTTGGCGCCGTACGCGCGAGCGAGCCGGCCCATGCCGAGCGCCCCCGCGACCGCGAGCACCTGCACCAGCAGCACCGCGACGATCAGCGTGGACTGGCTGAGCCCGAGCTCCTCCGAGCCGTAGACGGACGCCTGCGAGATCACGGTCTGGACCCCGTCGTTGTAGACGAGGTACGCGAGCAGGAAGGCCAGCGTGTGGGGGTGGCGGCGCATGTCCCGCAGCGTCTCCCGCAGCTGCTGCCGACCGCTCCGCGACGGAGCCCCCGGTTCCGGTGACGGCGTCCTGCGGTCCCGCAGCCGCTTGAGCGGTACGAGGGTGAAGGCGCCCCACCACACGCCCGCCGACGCCAGACAGATGCGGACCGCGGTCGCCTCGGAGACGCCGAAGCTGTCGTGGGCGAGGAACAGGACGAGGTTCGCCACCAGGACCAGGGCGCCCGACGCGTAGCCGAAGGCCCAGCCGCGCGAGGAGACCGCGTCGCGCTCCTCTGGAGGCGCGATCTGCGGCAGGTAGGAGTTGTAGAGCACCATCGAGACGGCGAGCGAGGCGTTGGCGACGATCAGCAGGAAGCCGCCGAGGAGATAGCGGTCGCCGGCCAGGAAGAACATGCCGGCCGTCGCGGCCGCCCCCAGGTAGGCGGCCGTGGCGAGCAGCGGCTTCTTGCGGCCCGTTCGGTCGGCGGCCGCGGCCGCGAGCGGCATCACGAAGACCGAGACGAGCACGGACGCGGACACCGCGTACGCGAAGAAGGAGCCCGCCCGGATCGGGACGCCCAGCGGGTGCACGTACCCCTCGGGGTCCGCGGCCGCCTTGGCGATCTCCGTGAGATAGGGGCCGAGGAACACGGTCAGGACGCTCGTCGAATAGACCGAGCACGCCCAGTCGTAGAAGTACCAGCCCCGCTGTTCGCGCCGCCGCTCGGCGACTTCGTCGGCCGCCGCTGTCCGCACGGTGTCGGTGCCCACCCGTGACCTCGCTGTTCCCCGTGGTGCGACGCCGCCCTCGGGCGTCAGACCCAGGTCCCCCGGTCCCCCAGCACCTCGCGCAGCGTCTCGATGTGATCGGAAACTATGCCATCCACGCCGAGGTCGAGGAGGGCCCTCATCCGCTCCGCGTCATTGACGGTCCACACGTGGACCTGCAGCCCGCGCGCGTGGGCCGCGCGCACGAAGCGGTGGTCCACCACCCGGATCCCGCCGTGCGTCTCGGGCACCTGGGCGCAGACGGCCGAGCGGCGCAGGGCGGTGGGTACGCCGTACGACAGCATGCGCAGCGCCGCCACGCCCCGCGTGCCCAGGGAGGTGGCCAGGCGCGGGCCCGCGAGGCGCTGGGCCCTGGCCACGCGCGCCTCGGAGAACGAGCCGACGCAGACGCGGTCCCAGGAGTTCGTGCGGCGCAGCAGGTCGAGCAGCGGACGGAGCGCGGGCTCGGCCTTCACGTCCACGTTCCAGCGCACTTCGGGGAAGGCTTCGAGGAGCTCTTCGAAGAGAGGCACCGGCTTGGTGCCGGCCACGCGCGCGTGGCGCACCTCGCTCCACGGCAGGTCGATGATGCGCCCGGCCGTGTCCGTCACGCGGTCGAGCGTCGCGTCGTGGAAGGCGACGAGGCGGCCGTCGGCCGTGGCGTGCACATCGGTCTCGATGTAGCGGTAGCCCAGGTCGACGGCGCGCCGGAAGGCCGCGGCGGTGTTCTCCAGGCCGTCCGCCGCACCGCCGCGGTGAGCGAGGGCGAGCGGGCCCGGATGGTCGAGATAGGGGTGGCGTACGCGCGTGGTCACCGCTGAAGTATCGCCTGCTCCGATGGACCGCCGGAGGCCACGACGCCGCCCGTGGCGGTCGAGGGGATGGCGAAGCGGCGCAGGAAGAACTGGGCGAGCGGGCCGATGGACAGCGCGTAGAGGACGGTGCCCACTCCCACGGTGCCGCCGAGCGCGAAGCCGGTGGCGACCACCGCCACCTCGATGAGCGTCCGCATCAGACGGATGGAGCGCCCCGTCCTCTCGTGCAGACCCGTCATCAGGCCGTCCCGGGGACCGGGGCCGAAGGCGGCCGCGATGTAGAGGCCGGTCGCCGCGCCGTTCAGGACGATCCCGGACACCAGCAGGGGGATGCGCACGACCAGGCCGTGCGCGTCGGGGAGCAGCGCGAGCGCGGCATCCATCGCCAGGCCGACGACGAAGACGTTGGAGACCGTACCGAGGCCCGGACGCTGCTTGAGCGGGATCCACAGCAGCAGGACCGCGGCGCCCACCACGATGGACACGACGCCGATCGACAGGCCGGTGAGCTCCGCGAGCCCCTGGTGCAGCACGTTCCAGGGCTCCAGGCCGAGGCCCGACACCACCAGGAGCGCGGAACTCACGCCGTACAGAGTGAGGCCGACGTACAGCTGCGTGAGTCTCCGTGGCAGCTGTCGCTTCGTCGCCTCGTGTGTCGTGCCGGACAAGAGGTGCCCCCTGCTGGTGGTGGTAGTGGCCTGACGCATGACACTCTGTGGCTTGTACTGAGAAGCCAACCATGGCCAATTCGGGGAAGGTGGACTGGGAATCATGGCTCAGTGGACTTCGGCGATGGGCTCGGCGCAGCTCGCCCGGCTCCTCGCCTCCCAGCAGGACCGCCCCGCGGGCACCGGCACCCGCCGCCCGCCCGCCTACCGCGCGCTGGCCGACGGCATCCGGCTGCTCGTGCTCGAGGGCCGCGTCCCCGTCGCCGCGCGCCTGCCCGCCGAGCGCGAGCTCGCGGTCGCGCTCGCCGTCAGCCGCACCACCGTCGCCGCCGCGTACGAGGCGCTGCGCACCGAAGGGTTCCTGGAGTCCCGCAGGGGAGCGGGCAGCTGGACCGCCGTCCCCGCCGGAAACCCCCTTCCCGCGCGCGGGCTCGAACCGCTGCCGCCCGAGGCGCTCGGCTCCATGATCGACCTGGGCTGCGCCGCGCTGCCCGCGCCCGAGCCCTGGCTCACGCGCGCCGTGCAGGGCGCCCTCGAAGCCCTGCCGCCGTACGCCCACACGCACGGTGACTACCCCGCGGGCCTGCCCGCGCTGCGCGAGATGCTCGCCGAGCGCTACACAGCGCGCGGGATCCCCACGATGCCCGAGCAGATCATGGTGACGACCGGCGCGATGGGCGCCATCGACGCGATCTGCCATCTCTTCGCGGGCCGCGGCGAACGCATCGCCGTCGAGTCCCCCTCGTACGCCAACATCCTGCAGCTCATGCGCGAGGCGGGCGCACGCCTCGTCCCCGTCGCCATGGCCGAGGGGCTCCAGGGCTGGGACATGGACCGCTGGCGCCAGGTCCTGCGCGACGCGGCGCCCCGACTCGCGTACGTCGTCGCGGACTTCCACAACCCCACGGGCGCGCTCGCGAGCGAGGACCAGCGCAGGCAGCTGGTCGAGGCGGCCCGCTCGGCGGGCACCGTCCTCGTCGTCGACGAGACGATGAGCGAGCTCGGGCTCGACGCCGACCTCGACATGCCGCGCCCCGTCTGCGGGTTCGACCCCGCGGGCTCCACCGTGATCACGGTCGGCTCGGCGAGCAAGGCCTTCTGGGCGGGCATGCGGATCGGCTGGGTGCGGGCCGCCCCCGACGTGATCCGCAGCCTCGTCGCGGCGCGCGCGTACGCCGATCTGGGCACCCCCGTCCTTGAGCAGCTCGCCGTGAACTGGCTCCTGAACACCGGCGGTTGGCAGGCCGCCGTGGACGTGCGCAGGCAGCAGGCGAGGGAGAACCGCGACGCGTTGGTGGCCGCCGTGCGGCGCGAGCTGCCCGACTGGGAGTTCGAGGTGCCGAGCGGCGGCCTGACGCTGTGGGTGCGCACCGGGGGGATCTCGGGGTCGCGGCTCGCCGAGGTGGGCGAGCGCGTGGGGGTGCGGGTTCCGTCGGGGCCGCGCTTCGGAGTGGACGGCGCCTTCGAGGGGTATGTGCGGCTGCCGTTCACCGTGGGTGGCGCCGTGGCCGAGGAGGCGGCGGTGCGCCTTGCCGCGGCGGCCGGGCTCGTGGTGACGGGCGCCGGCGCGGGTGCGGAGGTCCCGCACCCGTTCGTCGCCTGACGCCCGTCTCCGGAGGCCGCGGGTTCAGCTTTCGGCCGGGACCGGCTCCGCCTCCGTGGCCTCTTCGGCGGCTTCCGTCGCGTCCGCCGGAGTGGTCCGCTCCGGCAGCAGCTCCATGACCGCGCGGCGGTGCGCCTCGCTGGTCGCGTCGTCGTACGGATCGGGCGTCGCGGGCACCTGGAGGCGGTGGACCTGCCCCGTGCCGAGCCGGGCGTAGCCGCGGCCGGGCGGGACGTCCGCGGTGGGCGTCGTGTGGGGCGGCGCTCCGAGGACCTCCTCCAGCTGGTCGGGCGTCGCGGGGCCGAGCACCACGCGCGCGCGTGTGTGCTGGCGCACCGGGTCGATCAGGGCGTCCAGGCCGTCCAGCTGATCGGCGACCACGACCGTCACGTTGGCCGCCCTGCCGTGCCGCAGGGGGACCTGCAGCAGTGACTGGGGGTCCCTGCGGCCGTCGGCCGCGGCGAGATGGCCGAGCGCGCCCGGGCGGTCGAGGAGGATCCACAGAGGGCGCTTGGTGTCCTCCGGCGGCGGGTGGCCCGCCTGTCGGGCGCGGTTCGCCGAGATGAGCCTGCGCTCGGTCTCGTGTGCCGCCCATTCGAGGCTCGCGAGCGCCCCGGCGAGCCCGCACTCGACGGCCAGGACGCCGGCGCGGCCGGTCAGGCAGGCGTAGTCGCCGGTGCCGCTGCCCTCGACGACGAGGACATCTCCGTACTGAAGGGCCTGGAGGGCGATGGAGCGCATCAGCGTCGTCGTGCCGCTGCCCGGCTGGCCCGCGATCAGCAGATGGGGCTCGGTGGAGCGGATCCCGGTGCGCCACACGACGGGGGGCACGTCGCGTTGCTCCTCGCCGTCGGTCACCGGGAGGGTGCGCTGGACGCCGGTCTCGTCGGTGAAGCCGAGGACGGTCTCTCCGGGGGCGGTGACGAAACGCTGGGCGGCGATGTCGGTGGGCAGCGGGGGCAGCACCGTGACGGTGAGCTGGTTGCCCTCCTCGTCCCACGCGAAGTGGTACTCGCGGCCGCGGCCCGACTTGGCGTGCAGCAACTGCTCGATCCGCGCGCGGGACTCGGCCTCGCCGTCCGTGAAGTACGCGGGGTAGCGCACGACGAGGCGGGAGACGCGGCCGGTGTCGTCGAAGTCGTACTCGGTGAAGGCCTTGTCCCATTCGCCGCCGTGCGCGAAGAGCGGGGCGGGATCCTCGGGGACCGAGAAGTACGGGACGAGCGCTTCGTAGAGGGACTGCAGCCGCTGCACCTGCGCCTCGTCGGGGCCGGTCGGCGCGGGCGCGGTGCGCTCGCGGCCCGTCCACGCGGCCGCCGCCATCAGGCAGATGAGCGCGAGCAGCGGCCCGTAGGGGACGAGGGCCACGACCAGGACCACGGAGGCCACCAGGAACAGCAGCGGTCCGCGCTTGTCCTTGGGGGTGTCGGCCCACTTGCGCCGCCCGGCGGCAGCCAGCCGGCGCAGTCCGCGGGTGATCGTGATCAGCGGATGGAGAACGTCGGTGGCGCTGTCGGCTGCCGACCGTGCCAGCTCCCGGCTACGGGCGATGGGGGCGGTGCCGTTGCTCAGAATGCGGGGGAGTGGGCGCCTGGCCACGTGGGTCTCCTGAAGGTGCGTACGAAAGGCAGGGACGTCAGAACTTGATCCCGCCGAGGAGGCTCGCCAGGCTCGCGCCGCCGGCCTTGATGCTCGGGGCGATGGCGGTGCCCGCGAGGTAGAAGCCGAAGAGCGCGCAGACCAGCGCGTGCGACGCCTTGAGTCCGTCCTTGCGGAAGAAGAGGAAGACGATGATTCCGAGCAGCACGACGCCTGAGATGGACAGGATCATGAGGGTTCTCCTGGTTGATGGGGACAGTCACCATGAGTTCTTCCAGGCTCACAGCATGTATCCATACGATAAAAGGTGCAAATGGGTTAATTTCCCGAGATTTCCCCCGAATGGCAGCGGTCTGCTGGGCCGCTCGGGAGGGGGTTCGGGCGGTCTCCCGCACCCTTCGTGATCTTTGCCTCGGCCGGGCCGGGTCATGTACGGGTGGGGGCAGTACCCTGTCGATTCACTCGTACGGCTGCACGGTGCACCGCACCCCGGCAGCGCACCCCGGAAAAGCGCACCACAGAAAGGCGGACGCCCTCATGAGCGAAGCCCCCGACCCCGAGGTCGTGGAGTTGGCGACCAAGATCTTCGATCTGGCACGCCAGGGCGACGCCGCGGCGCTCGCCGCGTACGTGGACGCGGGCGTTCCGGCGAACCTCACGAACGACAGCGGTGACACGCTGGTGATGCTGGCGGCCTACCACGGGCACGCCGAGGCGGTCCGTGCCCTGGTGGCGCGCGGCGCCGACGTGAACACCGCGAACGACCGGGGGCAGACCCCGCTCGCCGGGGCCGTCTTCAAGGGCGAGACCGACGTCGTCCGGGCCCTCCTGGACGGCGGCGCGGATCCGGCCGCGGGCATGCCGTCGGCGATCGACACCGCCCGGATGTTCGGAAAGGCGGAGCTGCTTCAGCTGTTCGGGGCCGCCTGAGCGGGGTACCTGACCAGCAGCAACGGGGGCGCTGGAAATGTGGTCGCGGCGGACATGACCGCCGGGTCATCATGACGACGTGATTCACGGACACGACGGCGGGGCAGGTGTTGCCGCACCGCGTGGACCGTGAGCGGCCCGCCCCCGGACCTCCCGTCCGGGATCCCACAGGGCCACCGACGAGAGGCAGAGGAAGATGGTCTTCGACAAGCAAAAGACGGCGGGCGGCCCGACGTGTTGGCGCACGGCCAGGTAATGCGTGATTCCCGGTTGCGTCGACGCTTGATGTGAGGCTGTTTCCCATGTTCGATCCGGTCATAGCGCCCAGCGGTACGCTGCTCGGCCTGCTGCAGCGGGGCCGCGGCGACGGCACGCTGCACGCACTCACCGCACCACGGACCGAGGCGCTCGCCGCCCTCGACCACTGCGTGCTCCACGATCCCCGCCACGACTGGCAGGTCGAGAACCGCTCGCTGTACTACGCGCGGCTCTACCTCGACCTGCACGGCGGGCTCCACGAGATCGAGCGGCACCTGTTCGATGCCGAGGACGTCCTGGACACGGACGACTCGCGCACCGGACTCGCCCTCGCCGTCCTCGGCCACCTCGCCTCGTACGGCAGGCAGGACGCCCTCGAGCTCCTGCGGAGGTACGCGGCCTACGGCGCGAACTGGGCCTGGGCCCTCGACGAGCTCGCGCTGCGCGACGACGACGCGGGCCTGCGCGCCCTCGCCGCCCCCGTGCTCGCCCGCTTCGCCCCCGACGCCGAGGGCGAGGCCGACCTGGCCGCCGCCGTCCGCGACGCCTACGAACCGCGGCCCTGGCGGCTGTGGGAGGAGGACCCCCGGGCCGATATCGGCGCCCGCGTGCGTGCCGCGCGGGAACAGGGCTCCTTCGACCGCTGGCAGCGCCAGATGCGGCCTTCGGGGCCACGCCCGGGATGGAGCGTCCAGGCCGTCTTCGACTGGGCGCAGGAAGGCCTGGAGCGCGGCACCGTGCTGCACGTCCCGGCCGCCCGCTGCCTGAGCGCCGTCGCAGGTCCCGAGGACCGGGCCGAGATCGTCGAGGCCGCCCGCGGCGGCTCCGACGGGGCGCGCGGCACCGCCCTGCGCTACCTCGCGGACACCCACGACCCCGACGTCCTCGACCTCATCGAGTACGCCGTGGAGAGTTCGTCACCGGTCGTGGTGGACGCCGCGACCGACGCCTTCGAACGGATGCGGAGCGTCGCGGCCGTCGAGCGCGCCCGGCGCTGGGCCTACCGGCCCGACGCCCTCGGCGCCGCCGCCGGACGCATGCTCGCCTGCAGGGGCGGCGCCCAGGACAGCAAGCTCGTCCTCGCCGCGCTGCGCGAGGCGGTCCGCGGCGAGGGCCCGGACGCGCCGACGCTGTGGACCCTCGTCGACGGCGCGGGACGCCTCGGCATCGCCTGTGCCGCCCCCGTGCTGCGGCACGTCTACCGGGAGACGGCGTCCTCCCACCTCCGCGGCCGCGCCGCCCGCGCGCTGGCCGCCACCGACCCCTCCTTCGCCGCCGGCTTCGCCGTCGAGTGCCTCTGGGACTGCGAGGAGTCCACCCGCGAAGTCGCCGCACGGCATGCCGAGACCGGAGACGCCCGCGTCGTCAACCGGCTCAGGAGGCTCGCCGCGGATCCCGCCGAGGAGGACGAGGTACAGACCGCGGTACGGAGCAGGATCGGGCCCGACGCGCCCGCGGTGTAGTTCCGGAGCCCCACCTCTGGTTGCCGCGCCCGCCTCGTGACGGGCGCGGAGGGGAGCGCAAGCGGTCATCGGGCGAAGGCTCCTGGGGTGGGCGCTTCTGTGACGAAGGCTGGTAGGGCGAAGGCTCGTGGGGCGGGCGCTTCTGTGACGAAGGCTCGTAGGGCGAAGGCTCGTGGGGCGGGCGCTTCTGTGACGAAGGCTCGTAGGGCTGAGGCTGGTAGGGCGAACGCTCATGAGGCGAACGTTCATGAGGCGAACGCTCATGGGACGTTCCTCGCCAGGAAAGATCCACGTTGACGCGGCCACGCCCCGCACGACGACAACACCGGTATGCGAGTCAACACCGGTATGCGTGTCGTCATCGTCACCGAATCCTTCCCGCCCGACGTCAACGGCGTGGCCCACTGCGCCGCCCAGACCGTGCGGCAGCTCGCCGCGCGCGGTCACCACGCCCTCGTCGTCGCCCCGGCCACCGCGGCCGGAGCCGCCGACGACAGGGCGGCGCCCTGCCCCGTCGTCCGCGTCCCCTCCCTTCCGCTGCCCGGCTATCCGCAGGTCAGGATCGCGTTGCCCAGCCGCAGAGTGGCCGCCGCGCTGACCGGGCACCGGGCCCAAGTCGTCCATCTGGCCAGTCCGTTCGTACTCGGCGTGCGCGGCATGGCGGCCGCGGCGCGGCTCGGGATGCCCGCCGTCGCCGTCTACCAGACCGACCTCGGCGGATACGCCCGTACGTACATGGGGGCGGGGGAGTCCGCCGCCTGGCGGCGCATACGAGCCGTCCATGCCGCCGCCGACCGCACCCTCGCCCCGTCCTCCGCCGCGCTGAGCGATCTGGTGGCGCACGGGGTGCCGCGGGTGCGGCTGTGGCCCCGCGGGGTGGACGCCGTCCGTTTCCGGCCCGGCCTGCGGGACGCCGACCTGCGGCGCGCGCTGGCACCGGGCGGCGAGGTGATCGTCGGATACGTGGGGCGCCTCGCTCCGGAGAAGCGGGTCGAACTCCTCTCCGGGGTGTGCGGCCTGCCGGGCGTGCGCGTGGTCGTCGTGGGCGACGGGCCGAGCGAGGGCTCGGTGCGGGAAGCCCTGCCCGGGGCCTTGTTCCTCGGGCGCCGCACGGGTGACGAACTCGCCCGGATCTTCGCCTCGTTGGACCTCTTCGTGCACACAGGCCCCTTCGAGACGTTCTGCCAGACCGTGCAGGAGGCCATGGCCAGCGGGGTGCCGGTGATCGCCCCCGCGGCCGGCGGACCGCTGGACCTCGTCGCGCACGGCAGGACCGGCGTCCTGGTGCCGCCGGGCGACGCGGTCGCGGTGGGCGACGCCGTACGGGCGCTCGCGGCCGATCCGGGGCTGCGGGCGGCGTACGGGGCCGCCGGTCGCGCGGCGGTCGTGGGGCGGTCCTGGGACGCGGTGGGGGAGCAGCTCATCGGGCACTACGAAGAGGTCCTTGCGGCGCGGACGGTGGTGGCGGCGTGAGGGCCGTGGGGGGTGAGGGCTTGGGCGGCGGCTCCGGTGGCTCCGGTCGCTCGGGTGTTTCCGGTGGCTTGGGTGGCTTGAGTGGCTTGGATGGCTCCGGTGGCTTGGATGGCTCCGGTGGCTTGAGCGGCTCGGGTGGCTTGAGCGGCTCGGGTGGCTTGAGCGGCTCGGGTGTTTCGGGTGGCTTGGGCGGCTCGGGTGGCTTGGGTGGCTTGGACGGCTCAGGTGTTTCGGGTGGCCCGGGTGCGGCCGTGCGGTCGGGGGGTGTGGGTGCGACTTTGTGGCGGGGCGGGCCGGAGGGTGCCCGGGGCCTGGGGAGTGCCGGGGGGCCGGAGGCTGCCGGGGGTCCGAAGGGTGCTCGGGCGGCTTCGTCGCGGGACGGGGTGGTTTGGCCGCGGGACGGGGCGGCTCGGCCCCGCGGCGGGGCGAGAGCGTTGCGGATCGTGCGGATCGCCAACTTCGTCACGCCCGCCTCCGGCGGACTGCGCACCGCGCTGCGGGAGTTGGGGCGCGGCTACCGGGCGGCCGGGCACGAGCCCCTGCTGATCGTGCCCGGTGAGCGGGCCTCGGTCGAGGACGGCGAGCAGGGGCGCGTCCTGACCGTGCCGGGGCCGCTGGTGCCCGGCAGCGGCGGCTATCGCGTCCTCGCGGACCGGCGCCGGGTCGCCCGGCTCCTGGAACGCCTCGCGCCGGACCGCCTGGAAGTCTGCGACCGGACCACGCTGCGCTGGACCGGGGCGTGGGCCAGGCGGGCCCGCGTCCCCGCCGTGATGGTCTCCCACGAGACGGCCGACGGGGTCCTGAGGACCTGGGGTCTGCCGCCCGGGGCCGCCCGGCGCGCGGCCGACGCCCTCAACTCCCGTACCGCACACGCCTACGCGCGCGTGGTGTGCACCACGCGGTGGGCCGAGCGGGAGTTCCTGCGGATCGGCGCGCGCAATGTCGTACGCGCCCCACTCGGCGTCGACCTCGCGCGCAGTCACCCGGGGCTGCGCGATCCACGCGTACGGGCCCTTCACGCGCGCGGGGACGAGGTGCTGCTCGTGCTGTGCTCCCGCCTCTCGGTGGAGAAGCGCCCGGGCACGGCCCTCGACGCCTTGGCGGAGTTGCGGGGGAGCGGGGTGCGGGCCGCCCTCGTCGTCGCGGGCGACGGGCCGCTGCGGGGCCGCCTGGAACAGCGGGCGCGGGAGCGGCGGTTGCCGGTGACCTTCCTCGGCCATGTCGCGGACTACGCGGAACTGGGCGCGCTGCAGGCCTCGGCGGACGTGTGCCTGGCACCGGGGCCCTGCGAGACGTTCGGGCTCGCCGCCCTGGAAGCCCTGGCGTGCGGCACCCCCGTGGTGGCCAGCGCCTCGTCCGCGCTGCCGGAGGTCGTCGGCGGTGCCGGAGCCGCGGCGCGCGACACGGGGGAGGGGTTCGCCCTCGCGGTGCGGGCCCTCCTCGCGCGCCCGGAACACACACGGCGCGGTGCGGCACGCGCGCGTGCGGAGCGGTTCGGGTGGGACGCGGCGGTCGCGGCCTTCCTCGCGGCACACGAGGCCTCGCCACGGGTCCTCGTACGGAACGGGAACGAGACGGAGGACTTCGCGTGAGGGGGACGACAGCCGTGAGGGCGACGGACGCGCAGGGGACGGACGCGAAGGGGAGGGAAGCGGGGGTGCGCGGAGACGCTGGGGCGGAGGTGCCCTGCCGGTTGGACACCGGGGCGGATGCGCCCTTCCGGTTCGTGGCGCTCGGGGACTCGCTCACCGAAGGGGTGGGGGACCCCGTGGGCGGGGCGTGGCGGGGGTGGGCCGCCCTGCTGGCCGAGGGGATCACCGGGGACGACGCGCCCGTGGAGTTCCACAACCTCGCCGTCAGCGGGGCCCTGACCATCGACGTGCTGGAGCGCCAGCTGCCCGCCGCGCTCGCCCTGCGGCCCGACCTCGTGTCCGTCGTCGTGGGCGTCAACGACACCCTGCGGCACACCTTCGACATCCATGACGTGGCCGCCCGCCTCGACGAGGTCTACGAGGCCTGTGCCGCCCGGGGAGCCGTGCTCCTGACCGCTTGTCTGCCCGACCCCGGCGCGATGCTCGGCCTGCCCGGCGCCCTGGCCCGTCCGCTGGCCCGCAGGCAGCGCGCGGTCAACGCCGTCGTCCACGCGCTCTCCGAGCGGTACGACGCCGTCCATCTGCACGCCGCGGAGGGCGACTTGGCCGCCGACCGGGCCCTGTGGAGCGCGGACCGGCTGCATCCGGGCGAGCGAGGTCACCGCCTCTTCTCGGCCCGCTGCCACGGCCTTCTCGCGGCGCGGGGGCTCGCCGCAGGCGCGGCGCCCGCGTGCGAGCCCGAACTGCCGCCGCCCACCCGGTCGGCGAGCCTGTGGTGGCTCGCCACCGCGGGCACCGGCTGGGTGGTGCGCCGCTGCACCGATCTGCTGCCCCAGCTCGTCGCCCTCGCGGCCGACGAGGTGCGGCACCAGGTGCGGGGCACCAGCGCCCGCCTCGACCACGGCTCCTCGCGCGCGGTGGCGTCGGCGCTGGCCGCGCTCGCGACCTGAGGGCGGCGCCCCCGTCGGTGCCTCCGCCGGTGCCGCCGTCAGCGCCGCATCAGCGCCGTCCGGCGCCGACAAAACGTACCGGCGTTCCCGGCCGCGCCTGGGCCGCCGCGGCGAGGTCGGCCTCCCGGACGACCGCCACCACCGGGTACCCCCCGGTGGTCGGGTGGTCGGCCAGGAAGACGACGGGCCTGCCGTCCGGCGGCACCTGGACGGCGCCCAACACCATCCCTTCGCTGGGCAGTTCGCCCTGGAGTGCGCGCTCAAGGGCGGGGCCTTCCGTGCGCAGGCCGATGCGGTTGCTCGCCGAGGACACCCGGTACGCGCGCGTGGTGAGCGTGCGCAGTGCCGACGCCGTGAACCACTCGGCGCGCGGCCCGAGCGTCACCCGCAGCACCAGCTCCTGGGGCGGCGCGGGCTGCGGAGCGGTGTCCACGCGCGCGTGCGTGACGGTGGGACGGCCCAGCGGCAGCACGGCCCCGTCCGCGAGCGGGGGCGGCCCGAGTCCGGAGAGGAGGTCCGTGGACCGGCTGCCGAGCACCGGATCGACGGTCACGCCTCCGTCGAGCGCGAGGTAGCCGCGCACTCCGGAGACGGCGGTTCCGATGTCCAGGAGCGCCCCCGCCGGTATCCGGACCGGTGCGCCCCAGGGAGCGGGGCGGCCGTCCACCGTCACCGGGCAGGGCGCGCCCGTGACGGCGACCGTGACGGGGCGGCGCGGGCGAACGGCACAGCCGTTGACGGTGGTCTCCAGGACGGCGGCTTCGGGCCGGTTGCCCACCAGGCGGTTGGCCAGACGGGCCGCGGGCGGGTCGAGGGCCCCGGAGCGGGGCACCCCGAGGTGCGCGTTCCCGGGGCGCCCGAGATCCTGCACGGTGGTCAGCGCGCCGGCCCGTACGACGGCGAAGGCACGATCGGTCATCGCGACTCCGGAGCCGAGTGAGCCGGGTGAGCCGGGTGAGCCGGGTGAGCCGGGTGTGTCGAGTGGGTCGGGTGAGCCGGGTGAACCAAGTGCTCCGGGTGCGCCGAAGACGCGGTGTCCGCCGCCACGAAGCGGACACGCACCCCGGGCGACAGCAGCGCGGCCGGCACGCGCGCGTGGTCCCACAGCACCACGTCCGTCGAGCCGATCAGCTGCCAGCCGCCGGGCGAGGCACGTGGATAGACGCCCGTGTAGGGGCCGGCCAGGGCGACGCTGCCCTCGGGCACGGACGTCCGGGGCGTCGCCCTGCGGGGCACCTCATAGCGCCCCGGCAGGCCGGTCAGATAGCCGAAGCCGGGCGCGAACCCGCAGAAG
Source organism: Streptomyces sp. NPDC025651 (assembly GCF_055558735.1). NCBI lineage: Bacteria > Bacillati > Actinomycetota > Actinomycetes > Kitasatosporales > Streptomycetaceae > Streptomyces > Streptomyces sp. NPDC025651. Next base: position 44,763 of record NZ_JBVHLZ010000019.1, on the reverse strand, counting down.
GCGACGCGGAATTCGGCCGCCGAGTGGATCCGCGCCACCTCGGGCACGGGCACCCCCCAGTGCGCCGCGACGTCCGCGAGATCAGGACCGTCGTACCGCACCGGGATCTCCAGGACGGCCTCCGCGCGCGCGGGCAGCGGCGGCACCTCCCAGCCGGGCAGCTCGGCCCCGACGCGGGCGGGCTCGTCGAGACCGTCGAGGAGCACCGTGCGGGCCGCGGGCACGATCTCCCGTACCCGCAAGGAGCCCGACGCGCGGCGGCGCAGCAGCTCGGCGTGGAGCGCCTGGGCCTCGGCGCCGTCGGCGAGCTCGACGAGCAGGGCCCGGTCGCCGACCGGCAGGACCCTCATGCGAAGGCCGCCACGCGGACGCCCGCCGACTCCAGCTCGGCCCGCACCCGGCGGGCCAGACCCACTGCCCCCGGAGTGTCGCCGTGCAGGCACAGGGACTGCGCGCGGACCGCGATCTCGTGGCCCCCGTGGGAGGTGACGACGCCGAGGCGGGCCATGCCGACGGACCGTTCGACGACGGTGTCCTCCTCCGTGAGGACCGCTCCCTCGCTGCCACGCGGAACCAATGTGCCCTCTTCGGTGTAGGCGCGGTCCGCGAACGCCTCGGTGACGACCGGGAGTCCGGCCTTCTCCGCCACCGCGAGGAGGCGTGACCCCGGCAGTCCCAGAAGGGGCAGCGAGGCGTCGGCGAGCAGTACGCCGTCGACGACCGCGCGGGCCTGGTCCTCGTCGTGGACGACGCGGTTGTAGAGCGCGCCGTGCGGCTTCACGTACGACACACGCGTGCCCGCCGCCCGCGCGAACACCTCCAAGGCGCCGATCTGGTACGCCACTTCGGCCGCGAGCTCGGCGGCGGGCACGTCCATGGCGCGCCGCCCGAAGCCCGCCAGGTCGCGGTAGGAGACCTGCGCGCCGATCCGCACCCCGCGCCCGGCGGCGAGATCGCACACCCTGCGCATGGTGGCCGCGTCCCCCGCGTGGAACCCGCAGGCCACATTGGCGCTGGTGACGACGGACAGCAACTCCTCGTCGTCGGTCAGGCGCCAGCGGCCGAAGCCCTCGCCGAGGTCGGCGTTGAGATCGATGGAGGCGGTGGTCATGTGCGTACAACTCCCGTGGTTCTCGAGGCGTGGCGTCAGGGGCGCGGGGGTCCTCACGCCACGCGGTACTGCTCGTCCCTGGCGTCGGTGACGAACATCCGGCCCGGTGCGTGCGTGATCGCGAAGGGCGGCCGCGACGCCATCACCGCGGCCTGAGGTGTCACCCCGCAGGCCCAGAACACCGGGATGTCGTCCGGTTCGAGGGCCACCGCCTCGCCGAAGTCGGGCCGGTCCAGGTGCTCGATGCCGAGCCCGCCGGGGTCACCGCAGTGCACGGGACTGCCGTGCACCGCGGGCATCAGGGCGCTCTCGCTGATGGCGTCGGCCAGGTGCCGGGGCGGCACCGGGCGCATCGACACCACCATCGGGCCGTGCAGGCGTCCCGCGGGGCGGCAGGGGCGCCCGGTGACGTACATGGGGACGTTGCGGCCCTGTTCGATGTGGCGCAGCGGGACACCGGCGTCGGCCAGCGCCCACTCGAAGGTGAAGCTGCAGCCGAGGAGGAACGTCACGAGGTCCTCGCGCCAGTGGCCGACGACGTCCGTGGGCTCCTCGGTCAACTCGCCGTCCTCCCAGACGCGGTAGAGCGGCAGGTCCGTGCGGAGGTCGGCGCCCGGCGCGAGCGGGGTGGCCCAGGAGCCCGCGTCCGTCACGTCGAGCACGGGGCAGGGCTTCGGATTGCGCTGGCAGAACAGCAGCATCTCGTACGCCCAGTCGGCGGGCACGGAGATGAGGTTGGCCTGGGTGAAACCGGGCGCCCACCCCGCCGTCGGACTCGTGTCGCCCGCGCGGAACCGCGCGCGGGCATCCTTGGCGCCGCGCGTCACAGGAGCTCCCTTCCTCGCGTCTCCGGGAGGCCGAGCAGGGCGAGGACGGCGAGGCCGTACCCCACGGCTCCGAAGACCAGTGCTCCGCCGACGCCCCAGCTGTCGGCGAGGAAGCCGACCATGGTGGGGAAGACGGCGCCCACCGCGCGGCCCGTGTTGTACGTGAAGCCCTGGCCCGTGCCCCGCACGGCGGCCGGATACAGCTCGCTGAGGAACGAACCGAAGCCGCTGAAGATCGCCGACATGCAGAAGCCCAGCGGGAAACCGAGCACAAGGAGAAGGCCGTTGGCCCCGTCCGGGATGTTCGTGTACGCCAGGATGCAGGCCGCGGAGAGGAACGCGAACAGCGTGATGTTCCGCTTTCGGCCGAGCTTGTCGGTGAGATAGCCGCCGGTCAGATAGCCGATGAAGGCGCCGGAGATCAGGAAGGCGAGGTACCCGCCGGTCCCGACGACGGTGAGGCCGCGGTCGGACTTGAGGTAGGTGGGCACCCAGGTGGCCAGCGTGTAGTAGCCGCCCTGCACACCCGTGGACAGGAGCACCGCGAAGAGCGTGGTGCGCAGCAGGCCCGGCTTGAAGATGGCCGTGAACGACCCCTTGTCGGCGCTCCTGCGCCGCTCCTCGGCGGCCTCCGGGGCGTCGTGCACGTTGCGCCGTACGTAGATCACGAGCAGGGCGGGCAGCGCGCCGGTCCAGAACATCACGCGCCAGGCGATGTCGTCGTCCAGGAACTGGAACACCAGGGTGTAGACGATCACCGCGAGACCCCAGCCCACGGCCCAGGAACTCTGGATCGCGCCCAGCGTGCGGCCGCGGTTCCTGGCGCTCGCGTACTCGGCGACCAGGATCGCGCCGACCGCCCACTCGCCGCCGAAGCCGAGGCCCTGGAGGGCGCGGAAGACGAGCAGCGTCTCGTAGTTGGGCGCGAAGCCGCAGGCCACGGTGAAGACCGCGTACGTGATGACCGTGATCATCAGCGCCTTGACGCGGCCGATCCGGTCGGCGACGACGCCCGCGACGGCACCGCCCACGGCGGAGACGACCAGCGTGACGGTGGTGAAGAGCCCGGTCTGGCCGCTGTCGAGGCCGAAGTAGGCGGCGAGGGCCACCATGCTCAGCGGCAGCGTGAAGTAGTCGTACGAGTCGAGGGCGTAGCCCCCGAAGGCGCCGGCGAAGGCGCGGCGGCCCCGCGGGCCGAGGGCGCGCAGCCAGCCGAACGCACCGCTGTCGTCGGGCAGTTCATCCTTCCCGGGGCGTATCTCGGCCGGGGCCGTCTTGGGTGGTGGGGTCGTGCTCATGGGCACCTCGCAGGTGAGGGACAGAGGGTGCTGGAGCGGTCGTGGAGGGGTGGAGCGGTGAACCGTGCCCGACAACGTAGAGGATCGTTGAACGATCCTTCAATACCCATGTTGTCTCGTTCTTGCATCTGCGATTGAATCCGGGCATGGCGGAGGGGATGGCTGACGTGAACGGACTGGCCGACGACCGCGCGCTCCTCGGGCGCACCAGCACGGCCGAGCGGGTCTCGGACATCCTCAGGAGCCGCATCGCCGAGGGCTACTTCCCGCCCGGGACGCGGCTCTCGGAGGACAGCATCGGCGGCGCCCTCGGCGTCTCGCGCAACACCCTGCGCGAGGCCTTCCGGCTGCTCACGCACGAGCGGCTCCTGGAGCACCAGCTCAACCGCGGGGTGTTCGTGCGCGTGCTGACCGAAGCGGACGTGGTGGACATCTACCGCACCCGCTCCCTCGTCGAATGCGCGGTCGTCCGCGGACTCGGCACGCCGCCGTACACGGTGGACGGGCTCGCCGACGCCGTGGCGGAGGGGCGGCGCGCCGCGCGCGAAGCCGACTGGAAAGGCGTCTCCACCGCCAACATCCACTTCCACCGGGAGCTCGTCGCCCTCGCCGGGAGCGAGCGCACCGACGAACTGATGCGCAGCGTCTTCGCCGAACTGCGCCTCGCCTTCCACGTGGTGGACGATCCCCGGCGGCTCCACGAGCCCTACCTGGTCCGCAACCGGCAGATCCTCCAGGCGCTCCAGGAGGGGCGGCGCGACGAGGCCGAGGCGCTGCTCGCCGAGTACCTCGACGACTCGCTGCGCAGGGTCGTCGACGCCTACGCGGGGCGCGTCGCCGAGGGGGAGCGGGCCGGCGGCTGAAGCCTGCCGGGCCGGGGAACGGGCCGGGAGCCGAGCTCAGCCCGGCCGGTGAAAGGGCAGGGAACCGAGCCCAGCCCCGCCGGTGAAAGGGCAGGGAACCGAGCTCAGCCCGGCCGGTGAAAGGGCAGGGGCGGGCCCTGCCGGGTCTGCGCCGTTTCGACCGTTGTCAGACCGAGGATCTAGTCTGTGCACCGTGACTTCGCCTGCCGTTACGGACACCGCTCCGCCCCAGCTCAGCGCGGGGCCGCGGCCCGCTCTGGGCCCGGCCGCCGACGAGGGCCTGGCGCGCCGCCTGCGCGCCCTCGCCTGCACGGCTCCGCTGCACGACCTCGACGTGCGCAAGGCCAACCTCGCGGGCGAGTACTCGGTGTACGCGATGGCGGAGGTGGCCCTCTCCGCCATCGACCTCGTCACGCTCAACATGGACTTCGACACCGGCGCCGACCACGAGCAGATCGTCGCCAGGCTGCTCCCGCGCGTCGCCGCCCAGGCCCCGCGGCGCCCGGCCGCCGAGCACGAGCGCGTGGCCCGCTGGGTCCTGGAGAACCTGATCAACGTCGGCAGCGTCGACCGCGGCTTCCGCGCGGTGTACGGCACGTTCGCGCCGGACGGCACATATGTCCGCAGGGACTACGACTTCAAGCTCCTCGAAGAGGTCCCCGGCTACGGCGGCAGCGTCTACCTGCGCACCACCGACGAGGCGGTCAACGTCCTGGTGGGCGCCCTCGACACGGACGTCACCAGCGCCCAGATCGCCGCCGAGGTGAAGCTGGAGGTCCTGATCAGCCGCGGCAGGCTCGCCGACGCCCAGCTCGCCGCCGAGCAGGCGCGCTACCGCACCGTGCAGTACTCGGAAACGCTCCGCAAGGCCCTCGACGCCACCCGGCGCAACGTCCGCGCGGTGGACTGGCTGCAGGCTGTTCCCGACATGATCGCGGAGGCGCTCGACCACGTTGCCGACCGCTACCGCCACGAGAACGCCATCCTGACCAACATCCGCAAGGCCCGCGACGAGTCCGAGGACCCGGAGCAGAAGCGCCGCGCGGCCGAGCTGGTGGACATCGTCAAGGACTGCATCCGCCGCCACACCCAACTGCAGTCCCGCCTCCTGGAGGCGGGCCCCCTGTTCCGCGCCGAGCAGGACCGGCAGGCCTTCGCCACCCCCACCGCGCGCGCGGGCCTCGATCTGTACGGGCAGCTCGTCGCCCCCCTCCTGCCGCTCCCCGCCGAGCAGGCGAGCCGCGTGACGGACGCCTTCTTCGCGCGCGGGACCGGCCTGCGCACACCGGTCTCCGTCCGCGTGGGCGACCTCGTCGACATACTGCTCACGCCGCCCATAGAGCGCGAGCACCTCGGCGTCGAGATGCCCGAGCCCGACCTCATCGCCACCCCGGACGACAGCCGCTTCAGCGAGGAGCAGCTCGCGAGCGCCATGGAACTGCTCGACCTGCCGTCGGACGCCCCGCGCCGCCTCTCCGGCCTGCTCGCCGAAGCCCGTGACCGCGACCCCGAACTGCCCTACCTGGTTGCTCTGTTGGCCGTGCACGCGGCAAGCCCGCCGGTCGGCACCGCCTACCGCCAGGGCGAGGAGAAGCTGCTCTTCGCCGTGGACGACGGCACCGAGCTCGACGACGAGGAGTTCGGCGGCGCCGACCTCATCGTCGGCACCGCTCTCCTGGACGCCGTCGGGATGGCGGCCGACCGGACGGAGGCCGCCTGATGCCCACCCGCCCGACGATCACGGGGCCGCAGCCCCCGGCTTCGCCCGCCGCACCGGCCCGGACCGGGCGGCGGCCCGTCGCCTTCCGGCCCACGGCCCCGTCGTCCTCCGCGGCCCCGTCGTCCGTGGCCCCGTCCGCCGCGACACCCCGCTTCACGACACCCCGCCTCACGACGCCCCGCACCCCCGGGGACGTACGACCGATCCACCGCCGCAAGGAGCACACGCCGTGACCGACCACCCCGCAGAGCACGCCGCGTGGGGCGAGCCGGACTCCACCGCGACGCCCGCCGCCACCGCGCCCGTCACCCCGGCCGACGCGGCCGACGCCGCGCGGCTCGTCGCCTTCGGCCTGCAGCCCAAGCTCCAGCCCGCCCGCGACCAGGAGTACGCGGAACTGCTCCGCCGCCACCGCGAGGACCCGCCCTTCGCGCGCCTCGCCGACGCCGTCGCCGCGGGGCTCGGCCTCGTCGTCCTGGAGGTGTCCCCGCGCGCGGGCATGGCCGTGACCGCCGCCGAGGACTCCGTCTTCGCCGTCCGCATGGGCGACTACGCCCGCCGTGCCGCGACCGACTCCACCGACCGCTTCCTGCACGGCCTCGCCCACCTCGCCGTCGCCGCCATGGCCTTCCCGCGCCCCGAGGACCTCGCCGACGACGGCTACATCGGCCGCGTCACGGTCAACGGAGTCGACGCGTTCGTGCGCCAGGCCTGCCACCGCCTGGAGGAGCGCGCCGCGGAGCAGGGCGAGAACACCGACCCGGCCACCGACGCCCCCGGCCTCGAAGCCGCCTGGCGGATCTGGGCCAGGCGCAGCTCGACCGGCGCCACCAAGGACGCCCGCCGCCTCGCCGGATCGACCACCGGCATCATCGGCAAGGCCGTCGCGTTCCTCACCGACTCCGGGTTCCTGCAGCGCACGGGGGACGACTCCGGAGGCACGTACCGCACCACCGCCCGCTATCAGCTCCAAGTCCGCGACATGGCGGGCAGCGCGGCCATGGCCGAACTCCTGGAGCTCGGCGTCGTGCCGGTCACCGACGGCTCGGCGACCCTGCTGCCGCCCGAAGACACCGACGACCTGGAGCTGGCCGCCGACGCGGGGCTGCCGTTCCACTCCTGACGCCGCCCGCGTCCCCGGCGGGCCTCCCCGGCCCGCCCCGCCCCCCAACTTCCTGCCGTTCCGCACGACTTACGACGAGAGTCCGCCGCCATGTACGAGCTGTCCCGGGTCCGCCTCTACTCCATCGGGCCGGCCGGTGCGCGCTACGCCGACACCGTGCTCGACCTGCGCGGCGTGGGCGCCGAGGTGCCCGACCCCGCGCCCACCCAGGCGGAGTTCTTCGAGGACGAACCGGTCGGCCCGCCGCGCCGCCCCGCGCCCGCCGGCGTGCTCTTCCTGGAGAACGGCGGCGGCAAGTCCGTCCTGCTCAAGCTGATCTTCTCGGTGATGCTGCCGGGTCACCGCAACACCCTCGGCGGCGCCAGCTCCGGCGTGCTGCGCAAGTTCCTGCTCGCCGACGACTGCGGGCACGTCGCCCTGGAGTGGCAGCACACCCTCACCGGCGAGTGCGTGGTCGTCGGCAAGGTCAGCGAATGGCGCGGCCGGCAGGTCTCCAACGACCCGCGCAAGTTCGCCGAGGCCTGGTACTCCTTCCGGCCGGGACCCGGCATGAGCCTGGACTCGCTGCCCGTCGCCGAGTCCACCGCCGTGCGGCCGTCCGCGGAGGGCGCGTCGGGCGCCCAGGGGCGGCGGCGCACCATGAAGGGCTTCCGCGACGCCATGACCGAGGCGGTCAAGGCGTACCCCCACCTCGAAGTCCACTGGGAAGAGATCCACGACCGCTGGAACGAACACCTCGGCGACCTGGGCCTGGACCCCGAACTCTTCCGCTACCAGCGGGAGATGAACGCCGACGAGGGCGAGGCCGCGGGCCTCTTCGCCGTCAAGAAGGACTCCGACTTCACCGACCTGCTGCTGCGCGCCGTCACGGACACCCGCGACACGGACGGCCTCGCCGACCTCGTCCACGGCTTCGGCAACAAGCTCGGCCGCCGCGCCGAGCTGATGGCCGAGCGGGACTTCACCGCCGGCTCCGTCGACCTGCTCGGGCGCATCGTCGACGCCGCCGACACCCGGGCACGCGCGCGTGACGTGCACGCGGCCGCCGAGCGCCGCACCAGGACGCTGGCCCGCAGGCTCTCCGCGCGCGGCGTCGAGGAGCGGGGCCGCGCCGCCGACCTCGCCGAGCAGGTCACCGCCGCCGCCCACACCGTCACCGAGGCCGAGCGGGCCCGCGGCAAGAGCGCCCTCATCTCCGCCGAACTGGCCTACCGCCACGCCTCCTTGGCGCTCACCGTCGCCGAGAAGGCCGCCGCCGCCCAGCGCCGCGAACTCGTCGAGGCACGCACGCTGCACTCCGCCTGGCAGGCCGCCGAGGCCGTGCTCCGCCACCGCGCCGCCGCCGACCGCTCCGCGCGCGTGGCCGCGGCGATCCGCGAGGCCGAGCGCGACGCGGCGCCCGCCCTGGCCGCCCGCGCGAAGGCCGCGTCCGACCTCGTGCGCGCCCTGCACACCGCCGCCGAAGGCGCCGAGAACCTCGCCAACGAAGAGGAGGAGCGCTCCGCCGCCCTCCAGGAGACCGGCGAGACCGCCCACCGCGACGCCACCGCCGCCGCCACCGAGGCCCAGCGCGCCCGCAGCGAGGCGGGGCACCTCAAGCAGCGCCTCGCCGAGGTGGAGCAGGAGACCGCGGAGGCGGTGCGCGCGGGCTGGATCGACGACACCGCGCCCGACGCCGACCCGGCCCGCGCCGCGCTCGCCGCCAGCGACGCCGAGAAGACCACCGTCGCCGCCTGGGACACCGCGCGCGAGGCCGCACGCCGGGCCGCCGACCACGCCAAGGAGGCGGCCGCGGCCGAGGCCCGCGCCGAGCTGACCGCGGCCCGCGCCTCGGACGCCGCGACCGCCGCCGAGGCCGCCCACGACGCGGAGCGCCGCGCCGCCGGGTCCATCGCCCAGGACCCGCGGATCGCCGAGCTGCTGAGCCTGCCGGGAGGCGGTGGCGGGGTGCCGCAGCCCCGCCAGGGAGCCGAAGGGTCCGAAGGCTCCGAAGAGACGGGTTCGGGCGAAGGCGCCCTCTCCGTAGAGGAGTTGGACCGCTCCGCCGACGACCTGCGCACCCTCCTCGAAGAGGGCGTCGCCTCCGCCGAGCGGCAGCTGTTCGAACTGCGCACCGCCGCCGCCGACGACTCCCGCATCCTCGGCGCCCTCGGTGACGGAGGCCTCCTCCCGCCCGGACCCGACGTGCTCGCCACCGTGGAGTTCCTCGGCGAGCACGGCATCCCCGCGCTGCCCGGCTGGCGCTATCTCGCCCAGGCCGTCGACCCCGCCGACCACGCGCGCGTGCTCGCCGCCCGGCCCGAGCTCGTCGACGGCGTGGTCATCACCGACCCCGACACGCACGCCCGCGCCCGCGACGCCCTCGCGGACGCCGCCCTGCTGCCCCGCTCCGCCGTCGCCGTCGGCACCGCCGCCGCTCTCCTCGCCCCCACCCCGGGCGAACAGGCGGCGGACAGCGGCGTCTTCCTCGTACCGCCGAACCCGGCCATGCACGACGAGCACGCCGCCGACGAGGAGCGGCAGGCGCTGCGGCAGCGCGCCGCGCAGCGGGACGACGAGATCCGGGCGCTCGCCGTCCGCCTCGCCAAGGACCGCGAGCTCGCCGCCCGCCTGACCTCCTGGCGCGGCGGCTGCCCGAGCGGCCGCCTCGCCGAGCTCGCCGCCGCGGCCCGGGAAGCGCGCGCCTTCGCCGAAGAGGCCGAGGCCGAGCTGGCCGAGGCTCGCACCGCGCGCGCCGAAGCCGACGAGGCCGCGGGCGAGGCTGCACGCGTGCGTGACGAACGCCAGGAGGCGGCCCAGCGCGCCCGCCGCGCCGCCGACGCCCTCGCGGGCCTCGCGTTCCGGCTCCGTGAGCGGGCAGGATGGCAGGCCAAGCTGCGCGAACTGGCCGACGACGCGGTCGAGTCCGAGGCCCGCGCCCAGACCTGCCTGGACCGTGCCCGCGCCGCCGACGAGGACCGCCGCGCCGCCCAGCGCGCCGCCGACGACGCCCGCCGCACCGCCCGCGCGCTGCGCGCCGAGCGCGCCGAGATCGCGGGCGCCCCCGAGGACGTACCGGAGGAGAGCGAGGCCCCCAAGGCGTCGCTGCCCGCCCTGCGCGAGGCCTACCGCGCCGCCTCCCAGCTCTACGAGAAGGTCGGCGTCGGCGCCGACCTCCGCGCCGAACAGGCCCGCGCCGAGAGCGACGAGAGCGCGGCCCTCGCCGAGCTCGACCGGCTCAGCAACAAGGTCCGCACCCGCGCCGCCCTCCTCCTCGAAGGCCCGGACGGCTCCGACGGCCCGTCCCGGCAGGCCGCCGCCGCGCGCGCGGAGGCCCAGGTGCAGCTCATCGAGGCGCGGGCCTCCACCGCCAGCGAGCAGCTCGGCCGCCTGCGCGGAGAGGCCGAGCGGCACGCCCCCGAGGACGGCGAGGCCCACACCGAGCTCCCCGAAGGCCTCGTCCCCGCCGACGCCGAGCAGGCCCAGGCCCTGCTGCGCACGGCCACCGGCGAACTGGCCGCGCACACCGAGGCGTTGAGCCGCGCCAAGGAGGCCCACGCCGCCCTGCTGCACACCCACCGCGTCACCGAGGACGCGGCAGGCGGCTTCGACGAGACCGCGGCCCTGCTGCGCGACCTCCTGCGCGAGCACCAGGAGGAAGAGGGCGAGGAGGCCCCCGAGGCCTACCCCGGCTCCCTCGAAGAGGCCCGCCAGTCCGCCGCAGAGGCCCGCCGCTCCCTGCGCGGCTGCGCCGCCGATCTGTCGGCCGCCGAGTCCGCCGTCCGCGAGGCCAGCGACATCCTCGTACGCCACGCGAACTCGACCCGGTACGAGCAGGTGCGCACCCCCGCCCGTCAGCAGATCCGCGAGCTGCCCGCCTCCGCGCTGCCCGAGCACGCCAAGAAGTGGGCCGACGCCTTCGCGCCCCGACTGCGCGTCCTCACCGACGAGTTGGAGCAGCTGGAGCGCAACCGCGACAGCATCGTCGACCGGCTGCGCGGCCTCGTCGAGTCCGCCCTCGCGACCCTGAGGTCCGCCCAGCGCCTCTCCCGCCTGCCCGAGGGCCTCGGCGAGTGGTCGGGGCAGGAGTTCCTGCGCGTCCGCTTCGAGGAGCCCGACCAGGCCACGCTCGTCGAGCGGCTCGGCGAGGTCATCGACGAGGCCACGCGCGCCGCCGTCAAGAAGAACTCCGACATGCGGCGCGACGGAATGTCCCTGCTGCTGCGCGGAGTCCAGGCCGCCCTGGAGCCGCGCGGCGTCGCCGTGGAGATCCTCAAGCCGGACGCCGTGCTGCGCGCCGAGCGCGTGCCGGTCGGGCAGATGGGCGACGTGTTCTCCGGCGGCCAGCTGCTCACCGCCGCCATCGCCCTGTACTGCACGATGGCCGCCCTGCGCAGCAACGACCGCGGCCGTGACAAGCACCGGCACGCGGGCACGCTCTTCCTGGACAACCCCATCGGCCGCGCCAACGCGACGTACCTCCTGGAGCTCCAGCGGGCCGTCTCGGACGCGCTCGGCGTGCAGCTGCTCTACACGACCGGCCTGTTCGACACGACCGCGCTCGCGGAGTTCCCGCTGGTCATCCGGTTGCGCAACGACGCGGACCTGCGGGCGGGCCTGAAGTACATCAGCGTCGAGGAGCACCTGCGTCCGGGCCTGCCGCAGCAGGACCCGGACGGCGAGACGGTGCACGGGGAGATCACGGCGACGCGGATGTACAAGCGCCCGACGACCCCCGCATAGCGTCCCGCACGGTCACTCCGTAGCGAGCTGTTTCGTGAGCCACTCGTGGAACAGCCCGATGTGGTGCTCGGTCGGTACCAGTACCCCGCCCTCGCGGTAGGCGCGTGACGCCATCGCGGGCTGGGTGCGCTCGCAGGCCGCGAAGTCCTGGGCGTTGACCCGGTGGAAGAGCTCCACGGACTTCGTCAGATCGGCTCCGGAGGCGACGACGTCGGGTGCGTACAGCCAGTCGCACTCGACGACCGTGCGGTCCTCGGCCAGCGGGAACATCCGGTGCAGGATCACGTGGTCGGGGACGAGGTTGACGAACACGGTCGGCTTCACGGTGATCGCGTAGTAGCGGCGGTCCTGGTCCTCGGAGACCTCGGGAAGGCGGCCGAAGCCAGCGCTGCCGTCGACCGTGAAGCCGCCGACCTCCTCGCCGAACGCGGCGCCGTGCCCGACGTAGTACTGGGCGGCGAACCCGTCCGCGAACTCCGGCAGGACGTCGGTGAGTTCGGGGTGGATCGTCGCGCAGTGGTAGCACTCCATGAAGTTCTCGACGATCAGCTTCCAGTTGGCGCGTACGTCGTAGGTGATGCGCCTGCCGAGCGCGAGCCGCTCGGTTCCGTAGCGCTCGATCGACGCCGCGTCCCCGAGGCGCTCGACCGCGGCGCCGATCACGGTCTCCTCGAAGGAGGGCGGCTCGTCGGCCAGGCACACCCAGGCATAGCCCAGCCACTCCCGCAGGGCCACCTTCACCAGGCCGTACGCGGCGCGGTCCACGTCCGGCATCTTCGTCAGGTTCGGCGCGGCGACCAGGCGCCCTTCGAGGTCGTACGTCCATGCGTGGTACGGGCACTGGAGGGCGCGCCGCACCCGGCCCGACTCCTCGGTGCACAGGCGGGCGCCGCGGTGGCGGCAGACGTTGAGGAAGGCGCGCAGCTCCCCGGTGCGCGCGCGGGTGACCAGGACGCTCTCCCGGCCGACCTGGACGGTGCGGAAGGTGCCGGGTGCGTCGAGGTCGGCGGAGCGCACCGCGCAGATCCAGAGCGCTTCGAAGACGCGCTCCTGTTCCTGCCGGAAGATCTCCGGGTCGGTGTAGGAGGAGCCGGGGAGGGTCGCGATGAGGCTCGGCGGCAGGGCGGGGGTCGTCGTCACGGTTGTCGTACTCCTCACGCGGGCGCGGGCGCTGCCGTGAGCCGGCTGGGGTCGAAGAGCTCGATCGGATGTCCGGTGGTGCCGTCCAGGGCCAGGTCGGCGACGATCTCGCCGACCACGGGCACGAACTTGAACCCGTGCCCGGAGAACCCGGCCGCGACGGTCACCGAACCGGGGTGTGCCGGGTGGCGCGCGATGACGAAGTGCTCGTCGGGGCTGTTGGAGTACATGCAGGTGGCGGCCTTGAGGAAGCGGCCGGGCAGGTCGGGGATCAGCCGGGCCACCTGCTCGGCCATCGCGGCGACCTCGTGGTCGTGGACCGTGCGTTCGATCGTCTCGGGCGTGCAGGGGGTGCCCTTGCGGAAGAAGGCGACCTTCGCGCCGAGGCCCGGCCCGTCGATGGCGGGGAAGCCGTACACCTGGACCCCCTCCGCGTCCTCCCAGATGTAGATCGGGTGGTTCTCCGGCCGGAAGGGCTCCACGCCGCCGGTGGGCTGGAACCAGTGCATGATCTGCCGCTCGACGGTGAACGGCACCCCGAGGTCGGTGAGGAGCTCAGGCGCCCACGCACCCGGGCAGATCACCAACTGGCCCGCGGTGTGGACGTCTTCGGCGGTGTGCACGCGGACGCCGTCCCGGTACGGCTCCCAGCGCGTCATCGGTTCCTCGAAGTGCAGGTCGGCGCCCTGTCGCGTCGCCAGCTGAAGGTGCGCGGCCACGGTGTTCTCGGGGCGGACGAGCCCCGCCCGCGCCTCGTACAGTGCCACCTCGTCGGCGCGCGGGGTCAGGGTCGGGAAGCGGCGGCGGATCTCCTTGGCGTCGAGCATCTCGTGGGGCAGGTCCCAGCGCTCGGCCGAGAGGCGCGAGCCGGAGACCGTGCGGCTGTCGGGGCGGCCCACCATCACGCCGCCGCACAGGGTGGCGATGTCGCGGCCGGTGTCGCGTTCGAGGCGGTCGTAGAGCTCGTAGGCGCGCAGGAGCAGCGGTACGTACGCGGGGTCCTCGAAGTAGGACTGGCGGGTGATGCGCGAACCGCCGTGGCTGGAGCCGCGGTTGTGGACCGGGCCGAACTTCTCCAGGCCGAGGACGCGGGCGCCGCGCGCGGACAGGTGGTGGGCGGCGGCGCTGCCCATGCCGCCGAGGCCGATCACGATCACGTCGTAGGTGGGGGACATGGGGAGGCTCCTCGCGGCTAGCGGCGGATGCGGGTCATCTCCGGGTCGAACAGGGGCTCTTCGGCGACCGTCGCGGGAACCTTCTCGCCGAAGTACTCGACGTGCACGCCCGTGCCCGTCTCCAGCGGCGGCAGCCAGGCGTACGCGACGCAGCGGCCCAGGGTGTACCCGTAGGAGGCGCTGGTGACGTACCCGGCAGGGGCGCCGTCGACGTACACGGGCTCCTTGCCGAGGACGACGGCGGCGGGGTCGTCGAGCAGGAGAGGGGTCAGCCTGCGCCGGGGCCTTCCGAGCTCCTCCAGCGCCGAACGGCCCACGAAGTCGCCCTTGTTCATGCGGACCGCGAAGCCGACGCCCGCCTCGTAGGGGTGGTGTTCGGTGGTCATGTCCTGGCCCCAGGCGCGGTAGCCCTTCTCCAGGCGCAGACTGTTGAAGGCGGACCGCCCGGCCGCGATCACGCCGTGCTCGCGCCCCGCTTCCCACAGCGTGTCCCAGAGGCGGAGCCCCAGATCGGCGGTGGTGTACAGCTCCCAGCCCAGTTCACCGACGTAACTCAGCCGCATCGCGGTCACCGGGACGTGCCCGATGTATGTCTCCTTGGCCTTGAAGTAGCCGAACGCCTCGTGCGAGAAGTCGTCGCGGGTGAGCGGCTGGACGAGCGCGCGGGCCAGCGGCCCCCAGACGCCGACGCAGCAGGTCCCCGAGGTGATGTCCCTGATGTGGACGTCCCTGGGGGCGTGCCGGAGCAGCCAGTCCAGGTCGGTGGGGGAGTTGGCGCCCACCTGGAAGCGGTCGGGCGCGAGGCGGGCGACGGTCAGGTCGGAGCGGATGCCGCCCGCCTCGTCGAGGAGGAGGGTGTACGTCACCGAACCGGGCTTCTTGGCGAGGTTGTTGGTGGTCATGCGCTGCAGGAAGGCGAGGGCGCCGGGTCCTGTGACCGCCAGGCGGCGCAGCGGCGTCATGTCGTAGAGGGCGACCTTCTCGCGGGTGGCGCGCGCCTCGGCCGCCGCGATCGGTGACCAGTGGCGCGCGGCCCAGGCGTCGCGCTCGGGCGCCTCGATGCCCTCGGCCAGGGGGGAGTTGGCCTCGTACCAGTGCGGGCGCTCCCAGCCGCCGCCCTCCAGGAAGACCGCGCCCAGCTCCTGCTGGCGGGCGTGGAAGGGGCTGACCCGTAGGGGGCGCGGCCGGTCCATCGGCTGGAGCGGGTGGATCACGTCGTAGACCTCGACGAACTGCTGCGCGCCGCGTTCGGCGACGTACGCGGGGGAGCGCTGGGCGTCCTCGAAGCGGGTCAGCTCGCAGTCGTGCAGGTCGAGCGAGGGACGCCCGTCGACCATCCACTCGGCGACGGCCCTGGCGACGCCCGCGGAGTGCGTGACCCACACGGCCTCCGCGAGCCAGAAGCCGCGCAGGGCACGGGACTCGCCGAGCACCGGCATGCCGTCGGGCGTGAAGGAGAAGACGCCGTTGAACCCCTCGGTGACCTCGGTCCCCTTCAGGGCGGGGAGCAGCCACCTGCAGTCCTCCCAACTGGGCGCGAAATCCTCCTCGGTGAAGGGGTACGAGGACGGCATGTCCTCGGAGTCGTCGTACGCCGGGACCGTGAAGGGATCGACGGGCAGCGGACGATGGGCGTACGAGCCGATGCCGATGCGGTCCGTGTGCTCGCGGAAGTACAGGTCGCGGTCCTGGAAGCGGAGGATCGGGCGCGAGGCCTCCGTACGCGGATCGTTGACGCCGGCGAGCTCGGGCAGGGGCGCCGTCTTCGCGTACTGGTGGGCGAGCGGGAGCAGAGGGACGTCGACGCCCGCCAGCCGCCCGATCACCGGGCCCCAGAATCCGGCCGCGGAGACGACGTGGTCGGCGGGGAAGGCGCCGCGGTCGGTGACGACGCCGGTGACGCGGCCGCCGTCCCGCTCGATGCCCGTCACGATGTGCCGGTCGAGAAATCGTGCTCCACGCGCGCGTGCCCGCTCCATCTGCGCGCGGCAGGCCGGTACGGCGCGGGCCAGACCGTCGTCGGGCGTGTACAGGCCGCCGTACACCTTGGTCTCGTCCAGGAGCGGCCACAGCTCCTTGCAGCGCGCCGGGCCCACGAGTTCGGCGCGCACGCCCCAGGACGCGGCGAGCCCCGCCTTGCGGTGCAGGTCGGACCAGCGTTCGGGCGTGGTGGCGAGTTCGAGGCCGCCGACGGGGTGGAAGCAGGGCAGCCCGTCCGACTCCAGGGCGCCGAACTTCTCCACGGTGTACGCGGCGAAGGCGGTCAGGGTCTTGGACGGGCTCGTCCGGAAGACCAGGCCCGGCGCGTGCGAGGTGGAGCCGCCCGGCGCGGGCAGCGGCCCCTGCTCCAGGACGGTGACGTCGGTCCAGCCGCGCTCGGTGAGCTCGTCGGCGAGGGAGCAGCCGACGACGCCGGCGCCGATGACGACGACGCGGGGGCCTTGGGGCCGGGCGGTGGGCACGGGGTCTTGGGGCTGGGCGGTGGGCCCGGGGCTCTGAGACTGGACGGGCTGGGTGCCGGGGCCCCTGGTGTCGCTCACAGGACCACCACCGATCGCAGCACCTCGCCCCGGTGCATCCGCGCGAACGCCTCCTCCACCTGGTCCAGGGTGATGGTCTCGGAGACGAAGCCGCCCAGGTCGAGGCGGCGGGTGAGGTACTGGTCGACGAGGATCGGGAAGTCCCGGGTGGGCAGACAGTCTCCGTACCAGGACGACTTGAGGGCACCGCCGCGCGAGAACAGGTCGATCAGCGGCAGATCGATCGTCATCTCCGGATCGGGCACCCCGACCTGGACGAGCACGCCCGCGTGGTCGCGCATGTAGAAGGCCTGCTGGTACGTGGTGGGGATGCCGACAGCGTCGATCGCGACGTCGACGCCGTGGCCGCCGGTCAGCTCGCGAACCGCCGCAACCGGGTCCGTGCCACGGGAGTTGACGGTGTGCGTGGCCCCGAACCGGGTCGCGCCGTCCAGCTTCGCGTCGTCGATGTCGACGGCGATGACGCGGCGGGCCCCGGCCAGTGACGCCCCGGCGATCGCCGCGTTGCCGACGCCGCCGCAGCCGATGACCGCCACGGTGTCGCCGCGGCCCACCTCGCCGGTGTTCACGGCGGCGCCGTACCCCGCCATCACGCCGCAGCCGATCAGGGCCACCGCCTCGGGGCGCGCCGCGGGGTCGACCTTCACGGCCTGGCCCGCGGCCACCAGGGTCTTCTCGGCGAAGGCGCCGATGCCGAGGGCGGGGCTGAGCGGGGTGCCGTCCAGGAGCGTCATGGGCTGCGCGGCGTTGCGGGAGTCGAAGCAGTACCAGGGGCGGCCCCGCAGGCAGGACCGGCAGGACCCGCAGGGCGCGCGCCAGGCGATCACGACACAGTCGCCGGGGACGAGGTCGGCGACGTCCGTGCCGACCGCCTCGACGGTGCCGGCCGCCTCGTGGCCGAGCAGGAACGGGAAGTCGTCGTTGATCGCGCCCTCCCGGTAGTGCAGATCCGTGTGGCAGACCCCGCAGGCCTGCACGGAGACGAGTACCTCTCCCGGGCCGGGATCTGGCACGACGATCGTCTGCACCTCGACGGGTGCGCCCTTTTTCACGGCGACGACGGCACGGACCTCGTGGGGCACGGCCAGACTCCTCTGCTGTTGCGCATGACGGGAAGACGTTGCGGCGGCGCGGGACGGGAGACGGTATTGCCGGTGTGTTGCGCACTGCACGATCGGTTGCGCTATGAGAGACATACTGGGAACGCCATCAAGAGGCCGTCAAGAGGGTGGAGTTAAGCGTTCGTAAATCCGTGGGGGTGTGCTGGAGCGAGGCCGTGGGGGCGCGGCGGAACAGGGCCGTGGGGCGCGGTGGGACGAGGTGCGGGGCGCGATGGGACTCGGCCGCGGGGCGCGGCGGAACGAGGCGCGGGGCACGGGGGAGCGAGGCCGACACGCGCCAGGGCGGGGCCAGGAGTTCCCTGGCCCCGCCCTGTCTTCGTCCTCGTCTTTGCCTCTGCCCAGCTCCTCGCCCCTGTCTTCGCCCTGGGCTCAGAAGCCGTACCCCATCCGCCGCGAGAGCTCCACGGAGGCCGCGACCGTGCGCTTGGCGAGCTCGGTCAGCCGGTCCTCGGTGAGGCGGTAGACGGGCCCCGACGCGCTGAGCGCGCCGATCACCTTGCCGTCGTGCGCGCGCACGGGCGCGGCGACGGCGGCCAGGCCCACCTCCAACTCCTCGACGGCGACGGCGAATCCCTGCTCCGTCACGGTGTCGAGCTCACCGCGCAGCGCCACCGTGCCGGTCACCGTGTGCTCGGTCAGGCGCGGCAGCGTGCGGGCTATCAGACCCTCGCGCAGCGTCGTCGGCAGATGCGCGAGCAACACCTTGCCGCTGGACGTGGCGTGCAGCGGGGTGCGCCGGCCGAGCCAGTTCTGCGCGGTGACCGACGCCGGGCCCCTGGCCTGCATGATGTTGACCGCCGCGTCGTCGTCCAGGACCGCGATGTTGACCGTCTCGCCCAGCTCGTCCGCGAGTTCGCGGCAGACCGGGCCGCCTTCCTGCGAGATGTCCATGCGCACTGCCGCCGCCCCCGCCAGGCGGAGTACGCCCGCACCCAGGAAGTACTTCCCCCGGTCCTTCGCCTGGCCGACGAGGCCGCGGTTCTCGAGTACGCCGAGCAGCCGGAAGGCCGTCGACTTGTGGACGCCCAACTCGTCGGCTATCTCGGTGACTCCGGCCTCCCCGTGGCGCGCGAGGATCTCCAGAACGCTCACCGCGCGGTCCACGGACTGGACGGATCCGGCGGCTCCCTTCGGCTGCCGCTCCCGTGGTTCCTGGTGTGTCTCCCTGTCCTGATCAGCCTGTTTCCGCGTGCCCGTCATATCTGAACTCTCACCACCTGGCGGCCTGTTGAAGCCGCGTATGCGGGAAGCCCTTGACGCGGTGGGCGCCCCGACCGGATTCTGTTGCGCATAGCGCTCCCTCGTGCGCCATGCGAAACATCATGTTACCGAAGGGTCTTGGCCCCAGAAGGGGCGAGGACCGGGCCGAACGACACCAAGAGGGGGGCCCATGATTCCCGTATGCCGCCTCGAAGACCTCCCCGCGGGCGAGTCCGTCCGCCTCGACACCACGCCGCCCGTCGCGGTGTTCAACGCCGACGGCGAGCTCTTCGCCATCGACGACACATGCAGCCACCAGGACGCGTCCCTGTCCGAGGGATGGCTTGAGGGCTGTCTGGTCGAATGCCCGCTGCACGCCGCCTCATTCGATCTGCGTACGGGCCGGCCCACGTGCCTGCCTGCCCGCCGGTCCGTACGTACCCACCAGGTGTACGTCGAGGACGGCATGATCCATGTGAGCCTGACCGTCACCGAAGAGGGGTCCGCCGCGTGAGCGTCGGCGGCGCGGGGCGGATGAGGACCGTCACCGTGGTCGGCGCCTCGCTCGCCGGGCTCTACGCGGCGCGGGAGCTGCGCGCCCAGGGTTTCGACGGCCGCCTGGTCGTCGTCGGGGCGGAACCGCACCAGCCGTACGACCGGCCACCGCTGTCCAAGGACTTCCTCACCGGAGGTTCGGCCGGAGGTGTGGGTGGAGCCGCGGGCGGAGGATCGAGTGGAGGTGCGGGCGGAGCCACGGGTGGAGGTGCGGATGACGGCCAACTCGCCCTGTCCGACGCGGAGGAGAGCGCGGAGCTCGCCGCCGAGTGGATTCTCGGCACGCGCGCGCGTGCCCTGGACGCACGGGACCGCACCGTCCTCCTCGACGACGGCCGCACCCTGGCGTCCGACGGCGTGGTGATCGCCACCGGGGCGTCCGCGCGCCCCCTGCCCGGGCCCCGGCTCGCGGGCGTCCACACCCTGCGAACCCTGGACGACGCCCGCGCGCTGCGGGCGGAGCTGACCTGCGGGCCGCGGCGCGTCGTGGTGATCGGCGGCGGCTTCATCGGGGCGGAGACCGCGTCCTCGTGCGTGGCGCTCGGGCATGACGTCACGGTCGTGGAGGCCGCGCCGCTGCCGCTCGTGGCCCAACTGGGGGCCGAGATGGCCTCGGTGTGCGCGGGGCTGCACGCGCGGGGCGGGGCGCGGCTGTTGGCGGGAGTCGGGGTCGCGGGGCTGCGGGGCGGAGCGGAGACGGTTGCCATGGGCGATGGCGGCGCCGTGACCGCAGGCGACAGCAGCGCTGTGACGGCGGTGGAGCTTGCCGACGGCCGGGTGTTGCCCGCTGATGTGGTCGTCGTGGGCATCGGGGCGGTACCCAACACCGCGTGGCTCGCGGGTTCACCCCTCGCCGTGGACGACGGAGTCCTGTGCGACGACGGCTGTGTCACCGCCCTCCCGCAGGTCGTCGCGGTGGGGGACGTCGCCAGGGTGGGCGGCATCCGCGCCGAGCACTGGACGAGCGCCACGGAGCAACCCCGTACCGCCGTAAGGAACTTGCTGGCCGGTCGCACGGTCGCGACGGCGCGCCCGCTGCCGTACTTCTGGTCGGACCAGTACGGCTCCCGCGTCCAGTTCGCGGGGCGGAGGAGCGAGGGCGACACCGTACGCGTGGTCGAGGGCTCGCCGGACGCCCTCGACAAGGGCGGTTTCCTGGCCGTTTACGAACGGGAGGGCCGAACGGCAGCAGTGGTGGCGATCGACCGGCCCCGACCGTTCATGAGAGCACGCAGAGAGCTGGCGGCAGCTCGGACGCCGGAGGGCGCGGGGGAGCCGGCGGGGGGGGCTGAGGAGGGGCCGGGAGCGGGGAGGCGCTGAGGCGTACGGACGCGCTGAGGCGTACGGACGCGCCGAAATACCCGGAAGCCCGGCCGGAGCGCCGATGCGCTGCGGCGACGGGAGGAGCCAACCGCAGGCCGCTTTCACGTGCCGATCCTCGCCGCGCACCGACTCGGCGGCGCGACACCTACCCTGCCAACCCCGGCATCCAGGAGCGCGACAGCTACCCGGCGCACCCTCCACTCAGGAGTGCGACAACTGCCCTGCCCCGCCCCGCCTTCGTATCCGCTCCTTGCCGCGCGCCGCGGCCCGTGCCTGACGTCGGGCCCGGCGCCGCTCGCGCCGCAGCTGCCGCGCCGTGCTGCTCGGCATCGACACGACTCCGTGCCGTTGGTTCCACACCTGACGGGTCACCCATACGTCGAGCACGCCCCAGGTGGCCACGACCGTGCTGGCCACGCTGCTGAGGACCATGGGGAAGGAGAGCCAGGACCCGGCGAGCGTGCACAGGACGGCGATCATCGCCTGCACCAGCGTGGCCGCCACTATGATCACGGCCCGCACGGCGGCCGTGCGCACCGGATCGGGCAGTCGCCGTCTGCGGGCAGGCTCCTCGACCCACAACGACGGCCGTGACGCCGGGCGTTCACGCTCCCTGGGCACTGCCTCCCTCGGTACTGCCTCGCACGGAGCCGCCTCCCGCGGCACCGCACCCCACGCCGCCGCGACCTCGTCAAGCGCCGCCTTGCCGGCCGGCGCCGCCTGGCGCGCCGATGCCGCTTCGTCCGCCCCCGCGGCCGTCCGCCCCGCGGGGCCGGACGCGCCGCTCCCGGGTGTCGCGCTCCCGGACGCCCTGTGGCGCTCTGCCGTGCCCATCATTTCGTCACTCCCCCCGCTTCCTCGCGGCCGTTCATCGAGCATCCTCAGGTCCTCGGGTCGGTCCTCGTTCCTCGGTCCTCGGGCCGGTCCTCCGTCCTCAGACAGGTCCTCCGTCCTCAGTCCGGCCCTCGGCCCTCACGCCCAACTCACCTGTGGCTGCCCGTTTTACTGCGCTTTATGTCGCCTGCCCGGCGCCGTGCCCCAGACCCGCGGCTCTCTTCCTGTTGGACGAGCGGGAGATCGGAAAGATTCCCGTTCCGCTTCCGTGAAGCGAAGAATTCCGGCCAACTGGCCTTCGTGGAACGGAGGATGAGGCCGGGCGGCATGCGCCACATGCTGGGACGCAATCTCCCGTAATGGAGGGACAACTAGGGACGTCCCTTTCGCGTCACGGCTGAAAAGTGCTCGGATGCGTCTTCGAGTTGCTCGTGAGTCGGTAGTAGGCTCGCGCCGTTTGTTGACGCACATGTGTGCCCCTGGCCCATGCAACGGCCTCAGGGGGCCGATCTAGGGGAGGCCATGCGCTTTCGCGGGAAGTCCATCCGCCGGAAGATCGTGGCACTGCTGCTCGTGCCGTTGGTTTCCCTGACCGCGATCTGGGGTTTCGCCACCGTCATCACCGGCCGCGAGGCGGTCAGACTGATCGACACCGCCAACGTCGTCGACAAGATCGGCTACCCGATCGAGGACACGGTCCGCGTCGTCCAGCAGGAGCGCCGCCAGACCGCCGTCTACCTCGCCGACCCGCGCGCCTCCGACGCCATGGCCGCGCTGCGCCGCAGCCGCTCCGCGACCGACGACGTGATCTCCAAGGTCCGCTCGAACGCCGCGGATTCGAACGTTCGCGGAAGCATCGACGGCGGCTCGCGCAAGCGTCTGACCGCGCTCGTCGAGGCGCTGGACGGCATCGAGTCGCTGCGCCGCAGCGTCGAAGAGGGCACGATCGGCCGCGTCGGCGCCGTGAAGATGTACACCAAGCTGATCGACCCCTGCTTCGAACTGCTCAACAGCCTCAACGGCTTCGCCGGTCTCGACGACGTGAGCTTCGACCAGCAGGGCCGCGCGCTCGTCGGCATCTCACGCGCGCGTGAACTGCTGTCCCGCGAGGACGCGATGATCGGCTCGGCGCTCGTCGCGCGGCGGATCACCGGCGCCGAGCTCCGGCAGATCGCCGAGATCCGCGCGCAGCGCACCCTCCTGTACGAGGTGAACCTCGCGCAGCTCCCCGAGGAGGAGCGCGGCGGCTACGAGCGCTACTGGAACGGCGCCGAGACCGCCCAGCTCCGCAAGGCGGAGAAGGACATCGTCGAGTCCTCGCCCGGCACCCCGCGCGCGGTGACCTCCTCGCACTGGGACGGCGCCGCGGGCAGGGTCCTCAAGGACCTCTCCGAGCGCGACATCGAGGCGAGCGACCGCTTCCGGGAACGCGTCGAGCCCGAGGCCTTCGACGTGATCCTGCGCGTGATCCTCGCCGGTGTGCTCGGCCTGCTCGCCCTGCTGCTCTCGCTCTTCATGTCCGTACGCATCGGCCGCGGTCTCATCAAGGACCTGCGCCGCCTGCGGCTGGAGGCCCACGAGGCGTCCGGCGTCCGGCTGCCGGGCGTGCTGCGCCGCCTGGCGGCCGGGGAGCAGGTGGACGTGGAGACCGAGGCGCCCCGCCTCACGTACGGCAAGGACGAGATCGGGCAGGTCGGGCTGGCCCTCAACACCCTGCAGCGCGCCGCAGTCGAGGCCACCGTGAAACAGGCCGACCTGCGCCGCGGCGTCTCCGAGGTGTTCGTCAACCTCGCCCGCCGCAGCCAGGTCCTGCTGCACAAGCAGCTCACCCTCCTGGACACCATGGAGCGCAGGACCGAGGACACCGACGAGCTCGCCGACCTCTTCCGCCTCGACCACCTCACCACTCGCATGCGGCGGCACGCCGAGGGCCTCGTGATCCTCTCCGGCGCCGCCCCGTCGCGGCAGTGGCGCAAGCCCGTCCAGCTCATGGACGTCGTCCGCGCCGCCGTCGCCGAGGTCGAGGACTACGAACGCATCGAGGTCCGCCGTCTGCCCCGCATCGCGGTCACCGGACCCGCCGTCGCCGACCTCACGCACCTGCTGGCCGAACTCCTGGAGAACGCCACGGTGTTCTCGCCTCCGCACACCGCGGTGCAGGTCCTCGGCGAGCACGTCGCGAACGGCTTCACCCTGGAGATCCACGACCGGGGCCTCGGCATGGCCCCCGACGCACTCCTGGACGCCAACCTGCGGCTCGCGGAGACCCCCGAGTTCGAGCTGTCCGACACCGACCGGCTCGGTCTGTTCGTGGTCAGCCGGCTCGCGCAGCGCCAGCGCGTCCGCGTCTCGCTGCAGCCCTCTCCGTACGGCGGCACGACCGCTGTCGTCTTCATCCCGGAGGCGCTGCTCACGGACGACGTGCCCGACACCGGGGGCGTCGGCTTCCGGCTCGACCGGCCGCAGTCCAAGGGGCCCGCGGTGAGCACCGACAAGGCGGCCGACCGCACGGCGGCCCTCTCCCAGGTGCCCGTCCAGCTGCCCGGCCTGCCCGCCTCCGTCCTCGACGGCCCCGTCGAGCTGGAGGCGCCGGTCGGCATGGCGGACCTCGACGCCTTCCCCGGCGCGCTCGACGACGAGGACAGCGAGCGCGGCGGCCTCTTCCGCCCGCGCCGCCGGATCGCGGGCACGCCCGGCGAGCAGCACCAGCAGGCCCGCGACGACCGCGAGGCGGGCCGCGCGGAACCGACCCGCCGGGACGCGGGCCCGGCCCGCGTCGACGACGAGCCCGCCGAGGACGACCACTCCGCGGGCCCCGTCCCGCTGCCACGCCGCAGGACCCCGAAGCTGGTCAGCTCGCACGGCCGCCCGGTCACGCACGGCAGGCCGCAGGACAGCCGCACGCACGACAGCCGTGCACAAGACGGGCGCGCACAAGACGCGCGTGCACAGGACAGTCGTACACAGGACGGCCGGAGCCAGGACAGTCGTACGCAGGGCAGCCGCAGCCAGGACAGCAGATTCCCCGAAAGCAGGTTCCTAGGAGGCAGGCTCCCGGAGAGCAGGTCTTCGGAGAGCGGTCTTTCGGACAGCAGGTCTCCGGAGAGCAGCCTTACGGACACCAGTCTTACGGACAGCAGGCCCCTGGACCCGGCGGCCGAGGACGAGGTCCCGCAGCCCCTGCGGTCCCGGACCGAATGGCCCGATCTCGCCCCACCGCACCGGGACGTCACGGCCGTCGACGACGCGCCGCCGGAGCTGCCCCGCCGCAGCCGCCGCACCACCACCCAGGACCGGGCCGAGACCAGGCCCCGCCCCGCACCGGCCCCCGTCGCGGACAGCGATCGGGACCGGAGCCCCACCACCACGACCGCCCCGGGCGGACTGCCCCGCCGTGTCCGGCAGGCCAGCCTCGCCCCGCAGTTGAAGGACGGCCCCGACCGCCGCTCCGACCGCGCCGGGACCCGGCCGGAGGAGCGCGACGCGGAAGAGGTACGCAGCCGCATGGCCTCGCTGCAGCGGGGCTGGCAGCGCGGCCGCGACGAGAACGCCGCGGGCGACGACGCCACGAACGGCACAGCACCAGGAACGACATCTGAGGGGGACGGTCGATGACCGCACCGAAGGCCGACGCACGCACCACCACGACCGGCGGACGGGGAGAGCTGAACTGGCTCCTCGACGACCTGGTGCAGCGCGTCGCCAGCATCCGCAAGGCGCTCGTGCTCTCGGGAGACGGCCTGCCGACCGGCGTGTCCAAGAACCTGACCAGGGAGGACAGCGAGCACCTCGCCGCCGTCGCCTCCGGGTTCCACAGCCTCGCCAAGGGCGTGGGCCGCCACTTCGAGGCGGGCAGGGTCCGCCAGACCGTGGTCGAGCTCGACGACGCGTTCCTCTTCGTCACGGCCGCGGGCGACGGCAGCTGTCTCGCCGTCCTGTCGGACGCGGACTCCGACGTCGGCCTGGTGGCGTACGAAATGACGCTGCTGGTCAAGAGGGTGGGTGTGCATCTGGGTACGGCGCCGCGCACGGACCTGCCCGCCGGGGGGTAGTGGGAGGTCATGAGCGACGACGGTCGAGGGACGCAGAGAGCAGAGGCCGGGCAGGGGATATCGGGGGCGCAGGAGGCGCCCCACTGGTTCGACGACGACGCCGGTCCAGTGGTGCGTCCGTACGCCATGACGCGCGGCCGCACCACGAGCGTCGGCCAGCACCGCCTCGACCTCATCGCGGTCGTCATCGCGGAGGCCCGCGCCCACGGAGTGCCGGAGGCCGACCAGACGCTGTCTCCGGAGCACGTGGACATCGTCGAACTCTGCCGTGACACGCCCCAGTCGGTCGCCGAACTGGCGGCCGAACTCGACCTGCCCATCGGCGTGGTCCGCGTACTCATCGGTGATCTCGTGGACGACGAACTGGTGCACGTGACCCGCCCCGTACCCCCCGCCGAGCTGCCGGACGAGAGTATTCTGCGCGACGTGATCAACGGCCTCCGGGCGCTCTGAACAGCGCGGAAGCGGGAGTGAGAACGTGACTGGCTGGCAGTTCTGGGTCGACAGGGGCGGCACCTTCACCGACATCGTCGCGCGGCACCCGGACGGTCGGCTCCGCACGCACAAGCTCCTCTCCGACAACCCGGCCCGGTACCGCGACGCGGCGGTCGCGGGAATCCGTGAACTCCTCGCCGCCGGCGGGACCGAAAGCGAGGCCGACGGCGACACCGGCAGCGGGGCCGACGGCGGCGCGAATACGGTCGATGCCGTCCGCATGGGCACCACCGTCGCCACCAACGCCCTCCTGGAGCGCAAGGGCGAACCCACGGCCCTGGTCGTCACCCGCGGCTTCCGCGACGCCCTGCGCATCGCCTACCAGAACCGCCCGCAGATCTTCGCCCGCGAGATCGTGCTCCCCGAACTCCTCTACGACCGCGTCATCGAGGTCGACGAGCGTGTCACCGCCGACGGCGACGTCCTGTGCCCACCCGATCTGCAGGGCCTTGAAGGGCCGTTGAGGCAGGCGTACGACGACGGCATCCGCTCCGTGGCGGTCGTCTGCATGCACAGCCACCTGTACCCCGCCCACGAGCGGGCCATCGGTGACCTCGCCGTCCGCACCGGCTTCCCCCAGGTCTCGCTCTCCAGCGAGGTCAGCCCCCTGATGAAGCTCGTCCCACGCGGTGACACCGCGGTCGTCGACGCGTACCTCTCACCGGTCCTGCGCCGCTACGTCCAGCACGTCGCCGACGAACTCCACGGCGTGCGCCTGATGTTCATGCAGTCGAACGGCGGTCTCGCCGAGGCCGGCCAGTTCCGCGGCAAGGACGCGATCCTGTCCGGTCCCGCGGGCGGCATCGTGGGCATGGCCCGCATGTCGCGCCTGGCCGGCTTCGACCGCGTCATCGGCTTCGACATGGGCGGCACGTCGACGGACGTGTCGCACTACGCGGGCGAGTACGAGAGGGTCTTCACCACGCGGATCGCCGGGGTCAGGCTGCGCGCCCCGATGCTCGACATCCACACCGTCGCCGCGGGCGGCGGCTCCGTGCTCCACTTCGACGGCAGCCGCTACCGCGTGGGCCCCGACTCGGCGGGCGCCGACCCCGGCCCCGCGAGCTACCGGGGCGGCGGACCGCTCACCGTCACCGACGCCAACGTCGCCCTGGGGCGCGTCCAACCCGACCACTTCCCACGGGTGTTCGGCCCGGACGGTGACCAGCCCCTGGACGACGCACTCGTCCGCGAGCGCTTCGCCGAGCTGGCCCGCGAGATCCGTGAGGCGACCGGCGACGACCGCACGCCCGATCAGGTCGCCGAGGGATATCTGCGGATCGCGGTGGCCAACATCGCGGGCGCGATCAAGCGCATCTCGGTCCAGAAGGGCCACGACGTCACACGCTACGCCCTGACCACGTTCGGCGGCGCGGGCGGCCAGCACGCGTGCATGGTCGCCGACTCGCTCGGGATCCGTACCGTCCTGGTGCCTCCGATGGCCGGTGTGCTCTCCGCCCTGGGCATCGGTCTCGCCGACACCACGGCGATGCGCGAGCAGTCGGTGGAAGCGCCCCTGGAGGCGTCGTCGATGCCCCATGTCCTCAAGACCGCCGACGACCTGGAGAGCGCCGCCCGCGACGAACTCCTCGCCGAGGACGTGCCCGCCGACCGCATCCGCGTCACCCGCCGCGCCCAACTGCGCTACGACGGCACGGACACCGCCCTGACCGTGGAGCTCACGGACCCGGACGCCATGACCCGCGCCTTCGAGGACCGCCACCGCGCCACCTACTCCTTCACGCTGGACCGGCCCGTCGTCGTCGAGGCCCTCTCCGTGGAGGCCACCGGGCTCACCGAACAGCCGGACCTGTCGGCCCTCACGGGCACGGCGACACCGGGCACCGCGCGGTGCGTGCGCCTGCACACCGGTGGCGCCTGGCACGACGTACTCCTGCACCGTCGTGAGGAGTTGCCGCCCGGCGAGACCGTCACCGGACCGGCGATCATCACCGAGGCCAGTGCCACGACGGTCGTGGACGACGGCTGGCGGGCGACGACGACGGAGGCGGGGCATCTGGTCATGGAACGCGTCGCGGCGCCGGAGAGTTCCACCGCGGGCACCGCCGCCGACCCCGTCCTCCTGGAGGTCTTCAACAACCTCTTCATGTCCATCGCCGAACAGATGGGCGCCCGCCTGGAGTCCACGGCCCAGTCGGTGAACATCAAGGAGCGGCTCGACTTCTCCTGCGCGCTGTTCGACCCCGACGGCAACCTCGTCGCCAACGCCCCGCACATCCCCGTGCACTTGGGCTCCATGGGCACCAGCGTGAAGGAGGTGATCGAGCGCCGCGGCAGCACCATGCGCCCCGGGGACACCTACGCCGTCAACGACCCCTACCACGGCGGCACCCACCTCCCCGACGTCACCGTCATCACCCCGGTCTTCGACAGGCCGGGGGAGCACGGCACTTCACCGGAAGAGGACAGCACTACACCAGGGGAGCACGGCACTTCAGGGGCGCGGATCCTCTTCTACGTCGCCTCGCGCGGCCACCACGCCGAGATCGGCGGCATCGCCCCCGGCTCCATGCCGGCGGACAGCCGCACCATCGAGGAGGAGGGCATCCTCTTCGACAACTGGCTCCTCGTGGAAGAGGGCCGATTCCGCGAGGCCGAGACCCGGAGCCTGCTCACCGACGCGCCGTACCCCTCGCGCAACCCGGACACCAACCTCGCCGACCTGCGCGCGCAGATCGCCGCCAACCAGAAGGGCGTCGACGAAGTCGCCCGGATGATCGACACCTTCGGCCTCGACGTCGTCCAGGCGTACATGAAGCACGTCCAGGACAACGCCGAAGAATCCGTACGCCGGGTCATCGACGTCCTTGAAGAGGGCGAGTTCGCATATCCAACCGACTCGGGCGCAACGATCCACGTCCGCGTCACCGTCGACCGCGAAGAACGCTCCGCGACCGTCGACTTCAGCGGTACGTCGCCCCAGCTCGACACGAACTTCAACGCACCCTTCGCGGTGGTCAACGCCGCGGTCCTGTACGTCTTCCGCACCCTCGTCGACGACGACATCCCCCTCAACGACGGCTGCCTGCGTCCGCTGCGCATCATCGTGCCGCCCGGCTCCCTGCTCGCCCCCGAGCCGCCCGCGGCGGTCGTCGCGGGCAACGTGGAGACCTCGCAGGCCATCACGGGCGCGCTCTACGCCGCCCTGCGCGTGCAGGCCGAGGGATCGGGGACGATGAACAACGTCACCTTCGGCAACGACCGCCACCAGTACTACGAGACGGTGGCCTCCGGCTCCGGGGCGGGCGACGGCTTCGACGGAGCGCCCGTCGTACAGACCCACATGACCAACTCGCGGCTCACCGACCCCGAAGTCCTGGAGTGGCGGCTGCCCGTCCTCCTCGAGGAGTTCGCGGTCCGGCCGGGCAGCGGCGGCAGCGGGAGGTGGCGCGGCGGGGACGGGGCCGTGCGCCGCATCCGCTTCCGCGAGCCGATGACGGTCTCCACCCTGTCGCAGCACCGCAGGGTCGCGCCGTACGGCATGGCGGGCGGCGCCCCCGGCGCGCTCGGCGCGGGCCGCGTGGAACGCGCGGACGGCGGCGTCCTGGAGCTCGGCGGCAGCGACTCGGCCGACCTGGGCCCCGGCGACGTACTCGTGATCGAAACCCCCGGCGGCGGCGGATACGGACCGGCCCCGCGCGCCACCACCGACCTAGTCACTGACGCAGTCACCGATGCAGGAGAAGTGAGCGATGATCTTCAGGCGTTCTGAGCGCGGCAAGGCCCCCGTCGAGCCGGTGACGCTGAAGATCCTGGTGGCGGGCGGCTTCGGCGTCGGCAAGACGACGCTGGTCGGCGCGGTCAGCGAGATCAAGCCGCTGCGCACCGAGGAGACCCTCAGCGAGGCGGGCCGCCCCATCGACGACACCAGCGGCGTCGCGGGCAAGCACACCACCACGGTGGCCATGGACTTCGGCCGCATCACGCTCCGCGAGGACCTCGTCCTGTACCTCTTCGGCACACCTGGGCAGGACCGCTTCTGGTTCCTCTGGGACGAGCTGGCCACCGGTGCGCTGGGCGCCGTGGTCCTCGCCGACACCCGCCGCCTGGAGGACTGCTTCGCCGCCGTCGACTACTTCGAGCGGCGCTCCATACCCTTCGTCGTCGGCGTCAACTGCTTCGAGGGCGCGGACCGTTACCCCGCCGACGCCGTGCGCCAGGCGCTCGACCTCGACGCGCAGGTGCCCGTCGTCCTGTGCGACGCGCGGGACCGCGAGTCCGTCAAGGAGGTCCTCATCGACGTCGTCGAGCACGCGATGACGGCCGCGGCCGCCACGAGGGAGCCCGCGACCACCTAGCCGGCACGGTCCGCCGACCACCTAGCCGGCACGGTCCGCCGGGCCGCGCAAGGACCTACGGCCCGCACCCCCGCCGACCGGGGTACGGGCCGCAGCTCGGCTCGGCTCAGCCCTCTCCGTCCTCCAGCCAGCCGAAGCTCCGTTCCACCGCCTTGTGCCAGTTGTGGAACTCCCTCTCGCGCGTCTGCGCGTCCATCTGCGGCGACCACTCGACGTCCTGCTGCCAGTGCGCCTTGAGCTCGTCGAGGTCGTTCCACACGCCCGTCGCGAGCCCGGCCGCGTACGCCGCGCCCAGACAGGTCGTCTCGGAGACCTTCGGACGGATCACCGGCACCCCGAGGACGTCCGCCTGGTGCTGCATCAGGAGGTTGTTCTTGGTCATGCCGCCGTCCACCTTGAGGGTGGTGATCCGCACTCCTGAGTCCTGGTACATGGCGTCGACGACCTCACGCGTCTGCCAGCTGGTCGCCTCCAGGACCGCGCGCGCCAGGTGCCCCTTGGTGACGTACCGGGTCAGTCCGGTGACGACGCCGCGCGCGTCGGAGCGCCAGTAGGGGGCGAAGAGACCGGAGAACGCGGGCACGATGTACGCGCCGCCGTTGTCGTCCACGCTCGCCGCGAGCGACTCGATCTCGTCGGCGCTGCGGATGATGCCCAGTTGGTCGCGGAACCACTGCACCAGGGCGCCGGTGATCGCGATGGACCCCTCCAGGCAGTACACGGGCGCCTCGGAGCCGATCTTGTAGCCCATCGTGGTGAGCAGCCCGCTCTTCGAAGGGACGGGCCGGTTACCGGTGTTGAGCAGCAGGAAGCTGCCCGTGCCGTACGTGTTCTTCGCGGTCCCCGTGTCGTAGCAGGCCTGCCCGAAGACGGCCGCCTGCTGGTCGCCGAGCGCGGAGGCGACGGGCACTCCGGAGAGCTGCCCCACGGCCGTTCCGTACACCTCGGCCGACGACCTGATCTCCGGCAGGACCGCTTCGGGGACGTTCATCGCCGACAGGATCGACCGGTCCCACTGGAGCGTCTCCAGGTTCATCAGCATGGTGCGGCCCGCGTTGGTGACGTCGGTGACGTGCTTGCCGCCGTCGGTGCCGCCCGTGAGGTTCCAGATGAGCCAGGAGTCGATGGTGCCGAAGGCGATCTCGCCGCGCTCGGCGCGGGCCCGCAGCCCCGGCACGTTGTCGAGCAGCCAGGCCGCCTTGGGCCCGGAGAAGTAGCTCGCGAGGGGCAGCCCGGTCTGCTCGCGGAAGCGGTCCTGGCCGTCCGCGCCGCCCAGTTCGTTGCAGAGCGCCGATGTGCGGGTGTCCTGCCAGACGATGGCGTTGTGCACGGGCTTGCCCGTGGCGCGGTCCCACAGGACCGTGGTCTCCCGCTGGTTGGTGATGCCCAGCGCGCTGAGCTGGTCGGCGCGGAGCCCGGCCTTGGCGATCGCCCCCGCGACCACCGCCTGCACCTTCGACCAGATCTCGGTGGCGTCGTGCTCCACCCAGCCGGGCTTGGGGAAGATCTGGCGGTGTTCGCGCTGGTCCACGGCGACGATCGCGCCGTCCTGGTTGAAGATGATGCAGCGGCTCGACGTGGTGCCCTGGTCGATGGCGGCGACGAATTTCTCGGAGCTGTCCGGCATGGCTACCCCTTGACGAGAAGACTCGGGTCGATGCGCAGACTCAGAAGGCTGCGTTGTAGATGAGCCCCGCGAGGGCTCCGCCGATCAGCGGTCCGGCCACCGGAATCCACGCGTAGCTCCAGTCGGACGTGCCCTTGTTGGGGATCGGCAGGAACGTGTGCACGATGCGCGGACCGAGGTCGCGCGCGGGGTTGATCGCGTAGCCCGTGGGCCCACCGAGCGAGAGACCGATGCCGACGACCAGGAAGGCCACGATCAGCGTCTGCGTGCCGGACTCGCCGAGCCCCTTGGTGAGGCCGAAGGCGAGGATCGGCAGCACCAGCGCGACGGTCGCGATGACCTCGGTGACGAGGTTGGCGACCGGGTTCCGGATCTCCGGGATGGTGGAGAAGATGCCGAGCGTCGGCGTCGGCTGGTGCACGCCTTCGGAGTCGCCCTTCGCGCCCCGCGTGACGTTCGCGTTGAACTGCGCGAGATACACGAGGTACGCGAGGACGGCGCCGAGCATCGCGCCGACCATCTGCCCGAGCAGGTAGACCCAGACCTTGTCCCACTTCTCGGTGTCGATGGCGATGCCGAGCGTGACGGCGGGGTTCAGGTGGCCGCCGGAGAGCGGCCCCGCGGTGTAGGCGCCCGCGAGCACGCCGAAGCCCCACCCGAAGGCGATGACGACCCACCCGGAGGCCTTCGCCTTCGAATGGCTGAGCGTGACGGCGGCGCACACACCGGCGCCGAGCAGAATCAGAATCGCCGTGCCGATGACCTCACCGACGAAGATGTCCCCATTCGAGTACATGGCGGCTCCTAGGCCTTCGCCCGAGGCGGTGCGCCCCGGTACTCCGTGAAGGGTGCGTTTCCCACGACTACTGCCTGGATACGCCCGGCTGAATCAGCCGGAGGCAGGGAGTCTCCCGCGCCCCGCCCGGCGTCCATGACGAGCGTGCCGTCGCAGTCGCGTCGCCCTGGGGGATGACCCGGTGAGCAGGCCCTTTGTACGTGACCCTTCGCGCGCAGAGGTTCTGAACGCCGTGGAGCCGAGGTACGGCGACGCCGACTGACACCCGGAAGTGTTCACCGATGGTGATGGAGCGTCAAGGTCGCGGACGGCAACGGTTAACCGGTGGGAGCGCTTCCCTTCGGAGGACCGGGCAGCAACTCTCCGGAGCGCCGCGCGGGAACTCAGCGGACCGCGACGACCGAGGACCCGTGCCCGAACAGCCCCTGGTTCGCGGTGATCCCCACCCGCGCCCCCTCGATCTGCCGCGCCCCCGCCGTCCCCCTCAACTGCCAGGTGAGCTCGCAGACTTGAGCGATGGCCTGAGCGGGCACGGCCTCTCCGAAGGAGGCGAGGCCGCCACTGGTGTTGACCGGTATGCGCCCGCCCGGGGCGGTCGCCCCTTCGCGCAGCAGCTTGGCGCCCTCGCCCTCGCCGCAGAGCCCCAGGTCCTCGTACCACTGCAACTCCAGGGCGGTGGACAGGTCGTAGACCTCCGCGAGGGACAGGTCCTCGGGGCCGATGCCCGCTTCTTCGTACGCCGCTCGCGCGATGGACGCGCGGTACGTCCCGTCGGCGGGGTCCACGGCCGCGGCCGAGTCCGTGGCGATGTCCGGCAGGTCGAGTGCCGTCCTCGGATAGGTCGGCGTGACCGTGGACACCGCGCGGACGCGCACCGGATCCGCCGCTCCGTGGCGCCGCGCGAACTCCATGCTGGAGAGGACCAGGGCCGCGGCCCCGTCCGAGGTGGCGCAGATGT
The DNA here is from genome assembly GCF_055558735.1 of Streptomyces sp. NPDC025651. Taxonomy (NCBI): domain Bacteria; kingdom Bacillati; phylum Actinomycetota; class Actinomycetes; order Kitasatosporales; family Streptomycetaceae; genus Streptomyces; species Streptomyces sp. NPDC025651. The sequence continues at coordinate 10,964 of NZ_JBVHLZ010000019.1, read as the reverse complement.
CGAGGAGCCGCAGCGGATCGGCCACGACGGCCGACGCGGCGACCTCGTCGGCGGTGACGGCCTTGCGGTAGCGCGCGTGCGCGTTGAGGGCGCCCGACGCGGCGTTCTTCACCTTGACCTGGGCGAAGTCCTCCAGGGTGTCGCCGTGGACGGCCATCCTGCGGCGGGCGTAGAGGCCGAAGTACGCGGGGTTGGTCGCGCCGAGGACGCGGAACCGCAGCCAGTCGGGGTCATCGGGCCGGTCGCCGCCGGCAGGCCGGAAGAACCCCTTGGGCGCCGCGTCGGCGCCGACCACCAGGACCACGTCGGCCATGCCGGCCAGGATCTGCGTACGCGCCGCACTGATGGCCTGGGCGCCGGACGCGCACGCCGCGTACACGCTCGCGACCCGGGCGCCCTGCCAGCCGAGCGCCTTGGCGAACGTCGCCCCGGCCACGTAACCGGGGTAGCCGCCCCGCACGGTGTCCGCGCCGACGATCGAGCCCACGTCACGCCAGTCGACCCCGGCGTCCGCGAGCGCCGCGCGCGCCGCCACCACTCCGTACTCGACGAATCCGCGTCCCCACTTGCCCCAGGGGTGCATGCCCGCGCCGAGCACCGCCACCTCGCCGTTCACGCGCCCACCCCCACCGGCTGCCAGTGCCATGTCGTCCACGTCGTCTCGTCGTCCTCGTTGAGCACGCCGGGGACGACCTCCACCTCCATGCCGACCTCCAGATCGGCGACGGAGACCCCCGAAGCCGCCTGGCCGAGCACCACCATGCGCTCCGCCGCCAGCTCCACAGCGATCAACGTGTAGGGCTCCCAGGGAAGTTCCGGGTCGGAGACGTAGGGCGCGGGCGGCCGGTACCGGCCGTCGGTGTACGACCAGACGCGCCCGCGCCGCGACAGGGGCACCTCGACGAGCTCACCGCCCCCGCAGCCGGGGTTGCGGCAGAAGCCGTCCTCACGTGGGAAGAAGACGGCGGCACACGCGGAACAGCGCGTGCCCAGAAGCCGGAAGTCCTCACCCTCCCCGGCGAACCAGTTGGCCACTACGGGCGTGCGCGCACGCGACAAGGCTCCTCCAGGCACTGGATCTGACGGAACGTCAGAAGTGTGCCACGGGCAACCGTGTTTCGGCAGGGGGAGGGCCAGGAGAGAGCGCGGCGCCCGCAGGTGAACCGGATGGCCCACTTTCGCGTCCGAGTACCGGAGAGAGCGTCCGGGGTCGACGGGGGTGGTCCCGGACGCTCTCCGCCGCACGCGGCGCTACCCGCCCTGGAGCGACCTGCGCGACACGGGGAAGTCGAAGTACGTGTCGGGGAACAGCTCGGGCTTGTACGTGAAGTGCCACCACTCCTCGGGGAGGTTGACGAAGCCCTCCTTGGCGAGCGCGTTCCGCAGCAGATCGCGGTTGATCCGCTGCTTGCCCGTGACCCGGGGGTCGTCCGTGTGCGACAGCGTGTCGAAACAGTCGAACCCCGTACCCATGTCCACCGAGTTGTCGGGGAAACGCTCGTCCTTGGGCCCATGGCACGGCGTGAGCGGCTCCCCGGGGACGTACGGCCGGGTCGGCACGGCCGGCAGCCGCACCACCGTCAGATCCACCGTCGAACCGCGGCTGTGCCCTGACTTCTCCGCGATGTACCCGTCCGCGAACAGGCGCGACTTGTCGACACGGGGATAGAACTCCGCCTTCATGCGCTCATTGCCCAGGTCCTCGGCCCAGCGCACGAAGTGGTCGACGGCCCGCTGCGGCCGGTAACAGTCGTACACCTTCAGGGAGTAGCCCTTGCGCAGCAGCTTGCGCTGAGCCTTGTGCAACGCCTCGGCTGCGGGCTCGGTGAGAATGCACATCGGCTTCCTGTAGCCGTCGACGCGCTCACCCACGAAGTTGTGCGCAGTGAAGTAGCGCATCTCCTGGATGATCGTCGGGTCGACGTCCCGCAGCGCCACGAACTCCTCGGGAGCCTTCGGCTCGGGCTTCGCGTGCGCGGGGGAGGGGGCGGCGGCCACGGCCAGCAGGGCGGCGGCGCCGACGGCGAGATTCCGCAGGGCGGGGAGAAGTCCTGTCATGCTCCCTGCGTCTACCAGGATCACCGCCACCCGGGAAAGACCGACGCGGCAGGGATCGGATACAGTCCGCGGCGTGTCCGCATCCCCACATCCCGTCAACTCCGTTCCAGGCTCCCACTGTTCGAGCTGCGGAGTGTCCTACGAAGACCAGCCCTCCGGCTGGCCCCGCACCTGCGCCGCCTGCGGCGCCGTGGCCTACCGCAATCCGCTCCCCGTCGCGGTCGCCCTCCAGCCCGTGTACGACACACAGGGCACCGGACTGGTCGTCGTGACCCGCACCATCGCCCCCGCGCGCGGGGGCATCGCCCTGCCCGGAGGGTTCATCGACGACAGGGAGGACTGGCGCGACGCGGTCGTGCGTGAGCTCAAGGAGGAGACGGGCATCGGCGCGCACAGCCGCGACATCCGCCTGGCCGACGCCATGAGCGCACCCGACGGCTACCTCCTGATCTTCGGCCTCCTGCCCGAACGCCCGGCCGCGGACCTGCCGGTCTCCGCGCCGACGGACGAGACCGAGGGCTGGCACCTGCTGCGCCGCCCCGACGACCTCGCCTTCCCGCTGCACACGCTGGCGGCACGCGCGTGGTTCGAGGGCCGCTACTGACCCCCGGCCGTCGCGCAGGCCCCCTCGCACCGCCCCCTAGCCGCCGAGCCCCCTCACCCGCACCGGACGCCCCGGTGCGGGCCCGTCCTCGCCGCCGTCCCGCTCGACGACCACACTCCCCTCGCTCCACCGCGTCGTGAACCGCTCGAGCGCGGCCTCCTCCCACCCGTCACCCGCGTCCGGGACCACGAGCCCCCCACCCGTCCGCCCCTCGGCAGGCGCCCACGCCTCCAACTCCAGGCCGCCGTCCTGCCCCCTGACGGGCACCACCGCACCCGCCCGCGCAAGCACGGGGATACGTGACAACGGAGCGTCCAACAGCACCTGCCCGCCCCCTTCGTACGCCTTCCCGGTCGCCGTGTCGTACCACCGCCCCCGCGGCAGCCGCACCGACCGCCGCACCACACCCCGCTCCAGGACCGGCGCCACCAACAAGGAGTCCCCGAGCAGAAACGCGTCCTCGCAGTCCCGCAGACCCCGGTCCTCCGGGCTGCCCCACCACAGGGGCCGCACATAAGGGGCCCCCGTACGCCGCGCGAGATGGGCCAGCGTCACGAAGTACGGCAGCAGCCGCCTGCGCTCGACGAGCGCCACACGCGCGTGCTCCAACACCTCGGCACCGAACTCCCAGGGCTCGCGCCGCCCCGCCTCGATCGCCGCGTGCGTACGGAACAGCGGGAGATACGCCCCCAGTTGGAACCACCGCAGATACAGCTCCGGCGAGGGACTGCCGTCGAACCCGCCCACATCGGGACCCGAGTACGGCACACCGCACAACCCGAGCCCCAGCACCAGCGACAGCGACGCGCGCAACCCGGGCCAGCCCGTGGACACATCGCCGGACCACGTTCCTCCGTAGCGCTGCATCCCCACCCACCCGGAACGCGAGAACAAGAAGGGACGCTCTTCGGGGTGCAGTTCACACAGACCCTCGTACCCGGCACGGGCCATCGCAAGGCCGTACACGTTGTGCGCCTCCCGATGGTCGCCACCGCGCCCCTCCAAGGAGTGCCTCGCCGAACGCGGAAGCGTCGCCTCACCGAACGCGGCGAACGACACCGGCTCGTTCATGTCGTGCCAGAAACCCGCGAACCCCTGGTCGAGACGCTCCTCGTAGAGTCGGCCCCACCACTCCCGCGCGCGTGGGTCGGTGAAATCCGGATACACCGCCTCCCCGGGCCATACGACACCCCGCACCGCCCGCCCCGCACCGTCCCGCACGAACGCGCCGACCGCGGTCCCGCTGTCGTACAGCTCGACACCCGGCTCGGCCTTCACCGCGGGATCGACGATCGAGACGAGCCGGATGCCGTCCCTGCGCAACTCGTCCGCGAACTGCGGCAGTTTGGGGAAGCGCTCCTTGTCGACGGTGAACACCTGATGAGCTTCGTAGTGATCGATGTCCAGGTGTACGGCGTCCAGCGGCAGCCCATGCTCCTGATACCCCGCGACGATCCGCCGCACCTCCTGCTCACTGCCGAAGCCCCACCGCGCGTGATGGTGCCCAAGGGCCCACGACGGCGGCAGCGCCGGAGGCCCGGTGAGCGACGCCCAGGTGTGCAGCACGCGCGCGGGAGTACCGACCATCGCCCAGCAGCGCAGCGGCCCGCCGTCCATCCGCACCTCGCACGACCCGGTCCGGTCATGCCCGGACCCGGCACCCTCCTCGCCCTCGTGCACATGGACCGAGCCCTCCCACGAGTTGTCGTGGAAGACCAGATGCGCACCCGCGTCGGCCACCACCATCTGCACCGGCATGGTGATGTACAGCGGATCGTCCCCCGGCCCGAAGGAACCACCCGGATCGGTGTTCCACAGCCGGTACGTCCCGTTCCGCAGCCGCGGCCCGCCGGCCCGGCCCCCCAGCCCGAAGAACCGCGCGTCCGCCGCCACCTCCGACCGCTGCACCCAACGCGCCGCGCCGCCCTCGGCCGGCTCCCACCAGCGCGGCGGCAGATCGCGCCGCAGCATCACGCCGCCGGGCGTACGCAGCTCGACGGCCCCGTGCCGCGAGACGACGACCGTCGCCCGCTCCGACACCACCCGCCAGCCGCCCTCCTTGTCGGGCTCGAGGACGGCCCGCGGATCCGGCTCGGGACTCCGGCACGGCAGCGCGTACGACGGCTCGGGCTCGGCACCGTCCCAGCCCCAGAAGACGGCCCCAGCGGTGGTCACCCGCACCCGCAGCTCGGAACGGGCGAACCGCACGACACCACCACCGGGACCCGGCTCCACGGCCGTCACCGCCCCGGGCACCCGCGCCCGCTCGGCACCCCGAGGGGCGAGCCCCGCCGCGTCCGTCCGCCACCTGCGCCACGACGAGCGCACCGTGCGCAACCCCCGCGCCGTGCCGACCATGCCGACCGCCTTCACCGAACGCACCAGGTCACGACCGTTCATGCTGCTCACCCTGCCACCGAAGAAGCCGTGTGTGTGGTTCGTTCAACTGCCGTTCACCTGGGGTGACGGCACATAGCCCCACGACCGACTGTGTGGGGCACACCCTGGTGCGGAAGTCGATCACGTGGCATCGTCCCCTTCAGCCGTGTTCACGCGCACACCCAGCACGTGCGCACCTCACACGCATACGACGCGTACAGTCCGGGAGCCGCCCCATGACGTCCTCAGCGAACCCTGCGCCGCTCTGGCAGCCGAGCCCGGAGAGGATCGCCGACGCCCAGGTCACCAGGTTCCAGGCCTGGGCCGCCGAGCACCACGGGGCCCCGGCCGACGGTGGCTACGAAGCGCTGCACCGCTGGTCGGTCGCCGAGCTCGACACGTTCTGGAAGGCCGTCACCGAGTGGTTCGACGTCCGGTTCTCGACCCCCTACGCGCGCGTGCTGGGCGAGCGGACCATGCCGGGCGCCGAGTGGTTCCCCGGATCGACCCTCAACTACGCCGAGCACGCCCTGCGCGCCGCCGACGACCCCGCGCGCGCGGACACCCCCGCGCTCCTCCACGTCGACGAGAGCCACGACCCGCAGCCCGTCACCTGGGCCGAGCTGCGTCGCCAAGTGGGCTCCCTGGCAGCGGAACTGCGCACCCTGGGCGTCCGCCCCGGAGACCGCGTCAGCGGCTACCTGCCGAACATCCCGCAGGCCGTCGTCGCCCTCCTGGCCAGCGCCGCGGTCGGCGCCGTGTGGACCTCCTGCGCCCCCGACTTCGGAGCCCGCAGCGTCCTGGACCGCTTCCAGCAGGTCGAGCCGGTCGTCCTGTTCACCGTCGACGGCTACCGCTACGGCGGCAAGGAGCACGACCGCCGCGACACCGTCGCCGAGCTCCGCTCCGAACTGCCCAGCCTCCGCGCGGTCGTCCACATCCCGCTGCTCGGCACCGCAGCCCCCGAAGGCGCCCTGGAGTGGGCGGCCCTGACCTCCGCCGACGTGGCCCCCACCTTCGAACAGGTCCCCTTCGACCACCCCTTGTGGGTGCTCTACTCGTCGGGCACCACCGGCCTGCCCAAGGCGATCGTCCAGTCCCAGGGCGGCATCCTCGTCGAGCACCTCAAGCAGCTCGGCCTGCACTGCGACCTGGGCCCCGACGACCGCTTCTTCTGGTACACGTCGACCGGCTGGATGATGTGGAACTTCCTCGTCTCCGGCCTCCTGACGGGCACCACGATCGTCCTGTACGACGGCAGTCCCGGCCACCCCGACACCGGCGCCCAGTGGCGCATCGCCGAACGCACCGGAGCCACCCTCTTCGGCACCTCGGCCGCGTACGTCATGGCCTGCCGCAAGGCGGACGTCCACCCGGCCCGCGACTTCGACCTCTCCAAGGTCACGTGCGTCGCCACGACCGGCTCCCCACTGCCCCCCGACGGCTTCCGCTGGCTGCACGACGAGTTCGCCGACACCCCGGGCGGCCTGTGGACCGCATCGGTCAGCGGCGGCACGGACGTCTGCTCCTGCTTCGCGGGCGCCGTCCCGACCCTGCCCGTCCACATCGGCGAGCTCCAGGCCCCCTGCCTGGGCACCGACCTCCAGTCCTGGGACCCGCAGGGCAAGCCGCTGACCGACGAGGTCGGCGAACTGGTCGTCACCAACCCCATGCCGTCCATGCCCATCCACTTCTGGAACGACCCGGACGGCACCCGCTACCACGACAGCTACTTCGACACCTACCCCGGCGTCTGGCGGCACGGCGACTGGATCACCCTCACCTCGCGTGGCTCGGTGGTCATCCACGGCCGCTCCGACTCCACGCTCAACCGCCAGGGTGTCCGCATGGGCTCCGCCGACATCTACGAAGCGGTGGAACGCCTCCCGGAGATCCGCGAGTCCCTCGTCATCGGCGTCGAACAGCCCGACGGCGGCTACTGGATGCCGCTCTTCGTCCACCTCGCCGAGGGCGCCGCACTCGACGACGCCCTGCGCGACCGCATCAAGCACACCATCCGCGAACAGCTCTCACCCCGTCACGTCCCCGACGAGGTCATCGAGGTCCCCGGCATCCCGCACACCCTTACCGGCAAGCGCATCGAGGTCCCCGTCAAGCGCCTCCTCCAAGGCACCGCCCTGGACAAGGCGGTCAATCCGGGCTCGGTCGACAACCTCGACCTCCTCAGGTTCTACGAGGACCTGGCCCGCAAGCGACCCTGACCCCGGCGTCCCCTCGCAGCTCAGCGGACGTTGTCAGTGCCTCTCGTTACGGTGAGTGAGCATTGATCGACCGAATGCAGGGGGAACCATGGCGCACAGCCGACACGACACGATGCGACGCGCCCTGCGCCGCGAAGTCGCCGGAACCATCGGCCTGTTGGCCGACGAGGAGGACTTCGCGGCGATGCGCCGCTACCGCACCTTTACCTTCGACGACCACGAGACCTATCTCCAGCAGGTCGAGACCCTGCTCAGAAGCCTCGCCTCCCAGGGCGGGCACACCACCGTCGCCCTCTTCGACCCCGAGGAGTTCGAGGAGTACTGCGCGGAGGCGGGCCTCGACCCGGACACCCCCGCCAGCCGCACCCGCTTCACCTCCGAACTCGCGGCAGACGGCCCCACCATTCCGTACGAGGGCCAGCCCCTCACCGACCTCCTCCCCGACCTCGTCGACGAGGCGGTCAGGCAGGCCACGTGGGAGTACGCGACGATGGTGCTCGCCCGCGCCGGCACCTGCGCGACCTGCGGCGAGGACATCGGCCGAGCCGCGTTCACCCGGGCGTCGGAGCTGATCGCCAAGGCCCTCGACCCCTCCGGCCCGGGCACCCGGCACCTGGTGTGCAGCGTGCCCTCGGAAACGGAGACCCTCCTCGCCGCACTCCATGTCGAGATCGAGGCCGACGGCCGGGCCCGACTGGACGAGACCGAGGCCCTGGAGTTCGCCTCGGTCCTCGCCGTCGGCATCGCGACCCACAGCGCGGCGGGCATGGTGCTGCGCGCCGCCGCCGACGGCACCCGCGACCGCGTCCACGGCTGGCGCATGAACGGCGGACGACTCCAACCCCTGACCGCGGCCGAGGTCTTCGACGCGTACTGCACCGACGCCATCTCGGGAGAGCTCGTCGCCCCCGAATCCGGCGTCGACTACTGCACGGCACCCGACCTCGAACCCGGCGAGCCCGAAGGCGGACACACGCACTGAACGCCCGAGGGGCGCCCCACCAGCTGGTGGAGCGCCCCTCGGAAACAGCGGGTGGGCCGATTACTCGCCCGAAAGCACCGCCTGCGCGGCCTTGCGGGCCTCCTCGGCGGTGTCCGCGGCACGCGCCGCCGACGCGGCACGCTCGCACTGCGCCAGCGTGTACTTGCCGAGCGTCGCACGCACGTAGGGAATGGACGCCGCACCCATGGACAGGGAGGTGACACCCAGACCGGTCAGCACGCACGCGAGCAGCGGGTCGGACGCGGCCTCACCGCACACGCCACAGCTCTTGCCCTCGGCCTTCGCCGCCTCCGCGGAGAGCGCGACCAGGTCGAGCAGCGCGGGCTGCCACGGGTCCTGCAGCCGGGACACGGCCCCCACCTGACGGTCGGCGGCGAACGCGTACTGCGCCAGGTCGTTGGTGCCCAGCGACAGGAACTCGACCTCCTGAAGGATCGAGCGCGCCCGCAGAGCGGCCGACGGAATCTCGACCATCGCGCCGAACTTGGCCTGCAGCCCCGCCTCGCGGCACGCGTCGGCGAACGCCTTGGCGTCGGTGCGGTCCGCGACCATCGGTGCCATGACCTCGAGGTAGACGGGCAGCCCCTCGGCGGCCTTGGCCAGCGCGGTCAGCTGCGTCCGGAGCACCTCGGGGTGATCGAGCAGCGACCGCAGACCACGCACACCAAGGGCCGGGTTCGGCTCGTCGGCCGGCGTCAGGAAGTCGAGCGGTTTGTCCGCACCGGCGTCCAGCACACGCACGACGACACGGCCCTCGGGGAAGGCCTCGAGCACCTTGCGGTACGCCTCGACCTGCTTCTCCTCGGACGGCGCCTTGGTGCTGTCGTCCAGGAAGAGGAACTCGGTACGGAACAGACCGACACCCTCGGCACCCGCCTCGACGGCGGCCGGGACATCGGCGGGACCGCCGACGTTGGCGAGCAGCGGCACCTTGTGCCCGTCGGACGTCGCGCCCGGACCGGTCGACGCGGCGAGCGCGGCCTTGCGCTCGGCGGCGGCGGCCTCGAGCTGCTCCCGCTTCTCGGCGCTCGGGTCGACGAAGATCTCACCGGTGCTGCCGTCGACGGCGACGACCGTGCCCTCGGCGAGCTCACCGGCACCCGGCAGCGCGACGACGGCCGGCACCCCGAGCGCACGCGCGAGGATCGCGCTGTGGCTGGTGGGCCCGCCCTCTTCGGTGACGAAGCCGAGCACCAGCGCCGGGTCGAGCAGCGCGGTGTCCGCGGGCGCGAGATCACGCGCGATCAGTACGTACGGCTGGTCACTGTCGGGCACACCGGGCATCGGAACGCCGAGCAGCCGCGCGACGATGCGGTTCCGCACGTCGTCGAGGTCCGCCACACGACCGGCCATGTACTCACCGGCACCGGCCAGAAGTTCGCGGTAGTGGGAGAACGCGTCGTACACGGCACGCTCGGCCGTGCTGCCGACCGTCACGCGCCGATCGACGTCGGACATGAGCTCCGGGTCCTGGGCGATCATGGCCTGCGCCTCGAGCACCGCCTGGGCCTCGCCACCGGCCAGATTGCCGCGCGCAATCAGGTCGGCCGCCACAGCTTCCACGGCCTGGCGAGCGCGCCCCTGTTCGCGCTCGGCCTCCTCCGCGGGAATCTGCTTCGCCGGCGGCTCGAGAACCGCCGTGCCCATGTGCCGAACCTCGCCGATCGCCACACCGTGGCTCACACCGACGCCTCGCAGCGTTGTCTCCATTTCACCCGTCTCCGATAGTGCGACGGGCCCAGCCGCCGCGGTGGTTGAACTACCTGCCGTCAGCGACGGCGATGACGTCACTTCCAGCTGAAGAGAGCGTCGCCGGCCTTCACGTCGCCGCCCTCGACGAGGTCGGAGAGGGACTCGGCCGTGGCCTCGAGGGCCACGATCGGGCACACCGGGGACTTGCCGGCGGCCTCGACGGCGGCGGGGTCCCAGCGCACCACGGCCTGGCCGCGCTGTACGGTGTCGCCCTTGTTGACGAGCAGCTCGAAGCCCTCGCCATTGAGCTGAACGGTGTCGATGCCGAGGTGCGTCAGCACGCCGTGACCCTGATCGTCGACCACCACGAACGCGTGGGGGTGAAGGGAGACGACGATGCCGTCCACGGGAGAGACGGCCTCGGAAGCCTCGCGCACGGGGTCGATGGCCGTGCCGGGCCCGACCATCGCGCCCGAGAACACGGGATCCGGTACAGCAGAGAGCCCAATGGCACGTCCTGCAAGCGGGGACGAAACACTCGTCATGGCAAGCCTCCCAGGGGGTGGAGATTCATGGCCGCCGTCACTACCTGTCCTGGACGGCGCACTGTTCAGAAGGGTAAGTCATAAGAAGTCCCGGTTCCGCACGAGAGGTCCCGGTTGGCAGACGTAGAGGCAGAGCACAAACGATTTGCGCCTGCCCCGGACCGGATGTACAGTCGGACTCCTGCCTGAGGCCGTGGGACGCGGTAACAGCGTCCGGTCTCGGCGGCATCCTTCACATCAGATCCTATCCCTGGGTCCGGTTCCGCATGCCTGCGGTGACCGTGGTCAGAGAGACGAATGAGATCTGATAAAGTCGGAACCGCCGGAAAGGGGAACGGGAAGGCCGAAAGGCCGGACCGGGAACCGGAAAGGCACCGAGGAAATCGGACACGAAAGAGTCTGATAGAGTCGGAAACGCAAGAACAAAAGAAACACCGAAGGGAAGCGCCCGGAGGAAAGCC
>NZ_JBVHLZ010000018.1:0-159031 GCF_055558735.1 Streptomyces sp. NPDC025651 | reverse complement strand
CTACACCTCAGACTGCCACGCGCGACCAGCACGAGCACCTCGGAACAACGTCACGCCAGATCCGTGACCAGCCACTTCACGATGCACACCGCTCATTCCTCGCTGAATACGCAGAAAGCCAATGAATTCCCTCGATGCCATTCGACCGGTTCCGGCGTTGATCTGCCACGGTGTCGAACCTGGCGGCACCGACGGTCCCCGATATGGCGAAAGCCCGGTGGCCAAGCCATCGAGGCTCGTCCACCGGGCTGAGGCAGGTTGGGGCGAACTACGGAATGCGCGGTGTGGGCTGAAGCATCGCCTCGGTTACGTGCGAGGGCCGTTGGATGGCCACCACGCGGTCGCGGTGCACCCGTACGTCGGCGAGCCGGTCGTCGATCGGCAGGTAGACGACGAGATCCCGGTGACTTTTCCGGATGCGGTCGGCCGCGGCCACGACGTGATGCGTCTCGGCGCACCCCGATAGCGAGTAGGCGTCGCCGACTTGCAGAGCGTCGGCGCGTTCGTCGAAGACATCGAGGTCACGGTCCTGTCGCTGATACCACCAGCGTGCGCGTTCACGGGCGCGGGGCAGCGTGTAGGTCTGGCGGGTGACCTCGGCCTCCTGCCAGATGCGTCGGCACGCCGCGCACTCGTGGGAGGCGTCGGGGTTGGGGCCGGAGAGCGGCTGCGCGCACCAGGACGTGCCTACGAGCGCATCGCGGCGGTGGCCCGTGACGAGGTTGCCCCGCCCTCTCGCGGTCCACAGGACGTTGTCGTCCACATGGCACGGTTCACCACTGGGCAGCACCAGCGCACCGACGGTGTGGCGGAAGCGGTCGAGGGCGGTGCTGAGTCCGATGCAGTTGGCGCATACCCGGCGGGCGGTGGAGGCCCGGTCGTCGAGCGACTTGCCGCAGTACCCGAGGAGGTGCCCGGGGATCGGCCGGTGTACGGCGGCGCTCTTGCCCGCGCCTGCGGCAGGGCGGAAGTCCGGCTCGCCGCCGGGGTGCGGCGGCGTGGTGAGGATGAGAAAGGCGCGGGTGCAGCTCTGGCACAGGGTGTGCGCGGTGTTCTCGCCGATGGGCTGGAGGTCGGGCGAGTGGGTGGCGCACACGGTCAGCGGCTGGGTGGCGTCGAGCAGGACGCCGTAGTGGGCGGTGCCGTTCGTACGGCCGATGGCGAGCCGGATCAGCGGCAGGGACAAGGAACCTCCGTTGAGGTAGGCGGCGGGGAGGAAGCGGTCAGACGCGTACGGCGCACAGGCCGTTGTGGCCGGTGGCGAGGGCGCAGCCGTCCTCGCAGGGGTGGCCGGCACGAGCCTGGGCGGTGTCGACCTGTTCGTGGCAGTCGATGCACCAGGCGGGCGCCTCGGCGAGGTCGCGGTGGCGAGCGAGGAAGCCGGTGGAGCCGCAGCGCTCGCAGCACTGAGCCTCGGCAGCGGGAGGCGGGTTCGCCGGGGACACCTCTTCCAGGGGCTGAGACGTGAACGCGGCCCGCGGAAGGCAGGGCCCGGCAGCGTGCCGGGCCCCGCTGGTCAGCCGCGACGGACGATGGTGATGCGTTTCTCCGCGCTCTGTGGCAGCCGGTGGCGTGCCACCGGGGTCGGGGAGGCGAGCGAGGCGGCGAAGGCCGCGACCAGCTCGTTGGGGACGCTCGGGCTGAAGTTCGCGCACCACAGGTAGGGTGCGCCGAACGTGGGCTCCGCCCATGCCTGCCAACCCATCAGGTCCTCCCGCGGGTCGGCGTCGGCGATCAGGTCCGGCAGCAGCTCGAGCGAGATGTGCGAGGCGAAACCGGGGTCCGTGGCGGCGGTGCGGGGGCGGTCCACGTCACGGATCCAGCCCTGGGCGCTCAGTGCCATGACCACCGCCTCGGGCTCCTCGAAGCCCGTATCGGGCACCGCGCTGGCGTCGAGCGCGACGAGAAAGTCCGCGAGCACCTCGTGCGGTACGCCGGTGGTGAAGTAGGCGTTCCACTGCACGAGGGCACTGGTGGCATCCGGGTGGGCGGAGATCTGCAGGGCCGCCCGCAGGCCGCCGAGCGTGAACGGGCTGCTGGCCAGGATCCATTCGGCGCCGCGCAGCTCGTCCGGGCTCACATACAACAGGGTGTCGCGGGAGGTCGGCCACATGCGCCACCCCAGACCGGTGAGGGTGTCGCCGATGCGCTCGGCGAGGACGTCGTCATCGCCGGCCAGATGGCGCGGGGTGACCCAGCGCACGGGGTCCGGTGGAGCGGGGTGGGAGGGATCAGTGGGATGGTGCGGGTGCAGGGGCGCCTCCGTGGGCTCGGGGGTGGTTCACTCCCCGCCGCCGGGGCCGGTGCCGCGCCGTCGGCGCGGCGGGGCCTCGGTCGGTGCGTGCCAGGTCAGCGCGACCGCGACGTCGGGCAACAGGGGGCCGAACTGTTCGGCCTCGTCCTCGTCCGGCTCGGTGAGGAGCAGCACGGGACGGTCCTTCTCGTCGCGGCGGCAACGGGGCCCGGGCGGTGGGCCATCGGGAAGTCGGGGTTGAGGGCGAGCTGCACGACGGCGTCGCGGTCGCAGGCCGACAGTTGGTCGAGCAGGTCGCCGACGGTCAGCTCCGGGGCCAAGACGCATCTCCTTGCAGGAGCGGGCGCCCCCGCAGGGGCCGAGGGCAGGGTACGTGCCGTACGTGAGCAGCGGCTCTGATCCGCGCAGGGTCTGCGGTCGGTTCACAGAGGCCGGGAGGTGGCCAGGACGCGCTGGACCGTGGCCGCGACGATCTCCGCCGGCGTTTCGGTGTCGAACCGGATCCGGTAGCCGGGGACCTTGGCGGTGCCGGTGACAGCGAGGATCCAGCCGTCGCCGTCGGTGCCGGGGCGGCCGAGGGGGAACCATCCGAGGTAGAAGCGGCCGTCCTTGCTGCTGACGTGGACATCGGCCCGGTCATCCACGACGAGGTGGAAGAACTCGGCCTTGAATAGGTCGGTGACCATCGTCGACTGGCCGGGGCCAAGCTGCCACGAGCGCAGCTGCAAGGCTTCGGTGGTGGTGGAGAATCCGGGGGTGGACGCGTCCACGGTCACGGGCATCAACTCTCTGACCTGGGGTTTCGGGGAAGGTCGTCTACGTTGACATGCCCCTGGCGGCTTCCACCACTCCTTTCGCGATCTTTCCTGTCTGCCCCCGGCGAACTGCCGGGCGCGACTTTCTTGTGGGATCTCAAATTCCGTGTCGGGATCTCACGGTCGGTGTCGGATGGAAGTCGGATCCGACACCATGCTGAGATTCACAGGTCGCAGTAGGTGTCCCGTCTCATCGAACCGCAGCTTGTCGCACTGATCTGTGCGTTGAGCCTGCGGTACGAGGGGTGGGACAGGTTTGAGTGAGACGGTGTCCCGCTTTGGGGTGGCTCTTGTCTCGGTTCAGGTGGCTTGTCTCATTGCAGTGGACATCGTCCTGGTGTGGATGATCAGGGGGAGCCGCTGAGCGGCGGGGGCAGGGCGGCCGGTTTCGAGGTGGCCTGGGTCCGGGATGGTGTCGAGGTACGCAGGCCGCTGACGGACTCGTGCGGGATGGCCTTCGAAGAGGCCGCTCCGGTACGGGAGTTCCCGTCGTACCGGGGGCAGAGGAACTTTCCGGGCTTGTACTGGGCGGCAACGATGCTGCGGCACGTGGGGTTCGAGTCCTGGCTGGAGCGGGATCACGCGATCTCGATGGACTTCGACCCGCGTGTCACGTGGTTCGCGTCGCAGCCGTTCTGGCTGTCCTGGACATCGCCGGAGGGGGTGCGGCTGTCCCACGCGCCGGACTACTTCGCCCGGCGGGCCGACGGCTCGGCCGTGGTGGTGGACTGCCGGCCGGAAGCCCGTCGGAGCAAGCCGCGGGATCTGGCCAAGTTCGCCGGTACGCAGATTGCATGCGAGGCGGTGGGGTGGGATTTCCGGCTGGTGGGCGAGATCGACCGGGTGCGGGTGGCGAACCTGCGGTGGCTTGCCGGGTTTCGTCATCCGCGGTTTGCTCAGGGCGGGTTGGAGGAGGCGGTGGAGGCCGCGTTCGCCGTTCCCGGACCACTGGTGGGCCAGGCAGCGCACGTCGGTGACCCGGTCCTGGTGCTGCCGGTCGTCTTTCATCTGCTGTGGTGCGGACGGTTGGCGACGGACCTGTCGCGCCCCTTGGGTGATCACTCTTTGGTGAGCCGGGTGGAGGGCTGATGACCGAGCACGAGCGGCCCAAGGGCGTGCTGCGGGTGGGCGACCGCGTCCGGTTCGAGGACCGGGTCCACACGGTGGTGGGCCTGTCGGGCACGACCGTCCGCCTGGTCGACGAGCACAACACCGCGAGCATGGTGATGTTCGCCCACTTGATGGCCTCGGACGGATTCGAGCTGCTCGACTCGACGGCGCCTACGCCGGGGCTTCCGCCCTTCGGCCTGCTGGACACCGTTCCCGAAGTGGCCCTGCGCAAGGCCCGGTTCTTCGAGAAGCATCTGATCGAGGTGGAGACCGGTCTGCCTCCCGACGCGCCGAAGGGGACTGTTCCCAGGCCGGAGTACGACCCGCAGTGGCGAACCGTGAACGAACGCCTCGTGGCCAAAGCAGCCGAGCTGACCGCGGCGGGCAACGATGTGTCGGACCGGACGCTGTTCCGGCTGAGGTCGAAGTGGCGGGACGAGGGGCTCTGGGGCTTGGTGGATCGGCGGGCCACCAGGCTGTCCATGGCACCGGGCACCGGCCGGGTGGACGAGCGCCTGGTCGAGGCAGTGCTGGAGGTCCTGACCGCGCAGGAAGACTCATCGACGGGAACCCGCACCCGTGTGATCCGGCAGGCCGAGAAGCTGGTCGCCGAGCGGCACGGGAAGGGCACGGTCCCTCTTCCGTCGCGGGCAACGTACTTCCGGCTGCTCAAGTCGCTTTCCGAGGGGCGTCACAGCTTCGGGGCCGCCACGACCCGGCGTTCTCTGGCCGGGCGGCCGGAGGCTCCGTTCACTCCGACGCTGGCCGCCCGGCCCGGCGAGGTGGTGCAGATCGACACCACTCCGCTGGATGTGCTGGCCGTCCTGGACGACGGCGTGACCGGGCGGGTCGAGCTGACGATCGCGGTGGATGTCGCCTCCCGCACCATCTGCGCGGCGATCCTGCGGCCGGCCGGAACCAAGGCCGTGGACGCCGCGCTGCTGCTGGCGCGGATGCTGGTGCCTGAACCGATGCGGCCCGGCTGGTCGGACGCCCTGCGGATGTCGGCCTCGCTGATCCCGCACGCCCGGTTGATGAGCGTCGACGCCCGCCTGGAGCACGCTGCGGCACGTCCGGTGATCGTCCCGGACACGATCATCGTGGACCGGGGCAAGGTGTTCGTCTCGGACACGTTCGTCGCGGCCTGCCGTTCGCTGGGCATGTCCTTCCAGCCCGCACGTCCGGCCACACCTACGGACAAGGGAGTCGTGGAGCGAACTTTTGAGTCGATCAACTCCATGTTCTGCCAGCACGTCGCCGGATATGTCGGCTCCGACACCACCCGGCGCGGCCGGGACGTCCAGGCGGTCTGGACGATCGCGGAACTCGCCGATCTCTTCCACGAGTGGGTTGTCGCCCGGTGGCAGACCCGCCCGCATGACGCTCTGCGCAGTCCGTTCCTGCCGGGCAAGGCTCTCTCGCCGAACGAGGTCTACGCCATGCTCGTCTCCCGCACCGGCTACCTGCCGGTCTGCCTCGGCGGCGATGACTACATCGAGTTGCTGCCCGTCGAGTGGCGGAAGATCAACGACTACGGCATCACACTCGACTACCGCACCTACGACTGCCGGGAGTTGGGCTCCTACCGGCGCCAGCCGTCCGGAGTGGACACCAAGGGCAACCTCTGGGAGGTCCATTACGACCCCTATGACCTCTCCCATGTCTGGGTACGCGACACCCGGGCCGGAGGCTGGATCACCGTTCCCTGGACCCGGCTGGGCACGGTCTCCGCGCCGTTCGCCGATTTCACCTGGCGCCATGCCCGAGCCGTGCTGGCCGCCAAGGGCGCCGACGACACCGACGAGGACGCCATCGCCGTCGTCATCGACGACCTGCTGACCCGCGCCGAGAACGGGCCCGACCGGCGCATCGCCGCCCGCACCAAGGCGGCAACGGCCGTCCCCGCGCAGCCGCAGGCACGGCGCGAACCCGAACCGGAGACGGACGAGGAAGCAGGCAGCGAAGGAGACATCGCCCAGGTCATCCCGTTCGGGGTGTTCGATGCCTTCACCGACGGGAGCCGCTGATGACGCACTTCCTCGATCCGGAAGAGGTCGACCATCCGCTGACGACCAAGGAGGGCTGGACCGCCTTCACCGCAGAGGCCACCACCCCGCCGGCCGTCATGGCGCCCGCAGCCCTGCAGCGGCTCCCCGAGGCGGAGCGAACCGCCTACGACCAGGCCCTGGAGGACTACCACGCGCAACTCGTCATCGTCTCCACGCCGACGATCCGCCATGTCACCGCGACCGGCCGCAAGCGCATCCTGCTCAACCGGCACCAGCACTCCGCCCGCCGCGGACTGATCGTCTCGGGTCCCGCCGGGACCGGGAAGACCACCGCCATCACCCAACTCGGCAAGAACTACGAACAGCTGGGACGCCGCCGCGGCGAGATCCTGCCGGACTCCCTGCCGGTCGTCTACGTCACCGTCCCACCCGCAGCCACCCCGAAGATGCTGGCCATCGAGTTCGCCCGGTTCATCGGCCTGCCGCTGCCCTCGCGCTTCAGCCAGGTCGAAGTCACCAACAAGGTCTGCGACCTGCTCTGCACCCTTGGCTGCCGTCTCGTGCTCATCGACGAGCTGCACAATCTCGACATCGGTACGCGGGTGGGCGCCGAGGCATCCGACCAGATCAAGTACCTGTCCGAGCGCATCCCCGCGACGTTCGTCCTGGCCGGCGTCGACGTCGAGGGCACCGGACTGTTCTCCGGACGCCGCGGCGGACAGATCGCCAGCCGCTACACCCTCATTCCCACCAGCGCGTTCCGCCACAAGACCGAGGAACAACGCGGCTCCTGGCGTTCCCTCGTGGCGACTTTGGAGGAGTCCCTGCGGCTGCGAGCACACCGGCCGGGGACCTTGCTGGACCTGAGCTCCTACCTGCACGACCGCACCGGGGGAATGATCGGCAGCCTGTCCCACCTCGTCCGGGAAGCCGCGCTGGACGCCCTCCTCGACGGCAGCGAGAGGATCACCAAAGCCTCGCTGGAACGAGTCGACCTGGACGAGAGCGCCGAACAACAGAACATCCCTCGCGCGCGTCGGCGCCGCAGACGCGGCACAAAACACGTCGCATGACCACCCGGCCCCGGACCCTGCCCCTCGCGCCGCCGCCCGTCCATCACGAGACCATCGGCTCCTACCTGAACCGCCTCGCCGATGCCAACCACCTCACCATCGGCTACCTCTCGCACCTGATCGGCCCGTCCCGCCAACACCGCCGAGGCGACAACCGGGTCGGCTACTGGACCCCAGACGCACTGCGACGGCTCGCCGTCTTGACCGGCCGGCACCCGTCATCCCTGGTCCACGCGATGCCGCCGCTTGGCTCGATCGGCGACCTGCTTCGACACCATCGGTCCGCCACCGAGGAGGTCACCGAGCCACGGAGGCGTCCTGCCTGCCGCCTCTGCATGGCCCGGCGGCACGTCCACGGGCTTGTCGTCCGCAGCACCCCGCACCATGAAGGTGTCTGCCACCGCCACAGCCGCTGGCTCCTCGGCGAGGAGCAACACGATCTGACGCGACTGCCTGAGGTTCTGCGGGCCAACCTCCAGCATCACCGGATCGTCCGCCGCGGCACCCATCCCTTCACCGCGCTGGCCTTCATCGACGCCCGCGACCGCCTGACCAGGTGGTTCACCGGCGAGAGAAGCGGAGAGCCTCTTCGGCAGAGGTGGAACCGCCGACTCGCAGTGCTGGGCGAGGACCCGTTCGGTGATCCCCACCGTCCCTCGGAGCACCGGATCGAGGTGGCTACCTACCCCGAAGTCATCGTGCTCACCGGCCTGTTCGCCTCCCCGCACTGGCGAGACCATCCCCAGCTGCCCGCGGAGGCAGCACGCCGTTTCGGCGTTGATCAGACCCAGCTCGCGTCGGGACTGGTCCGGAAACTGCCACCTTCACTGCGAATCCTGGAGCAGGGCGTCTCACCATCCTGACAATGCCCAGCTCAGGAACCACCGGTTTCGCCATGATCGATGAGACGCGCACTCGGCGCCGTGCTCAGCTCCTCCCGAAGCCTGCAGCCTCCACGCTCTGAGTCGCAACCCAACCTGTCACCCCCCAGGTCAGCGGCCCTCTCTCGGCAAGATCTAATGAGACGGGACAGTAGGCAAGAGAGAGCGCGGTCAGTGGGTTGCTGCTTTTCTACGCTGGTGCCCACGTTCACTCATTGGGGGACTCCGCTGCCAGCGCGATGCCGCACTGCAGGCAGCCGTTCGCGTGGTCGTCCCGGCAGACGTAGCCGATGGCACCATCCACGCACCATTCGGCGGCCTCCTCGGACAGCAGGTCGGGCCCGGCATGGAGTAGCCGACGAAGTTCCGTGGTGTCCGCAATGTCGACCGGGCGGTTGGTGAACCACTCGTCGAACCAAGGCTTGTCTCGGTGCACGTGCCAGTGCGCATTCTCCCGGTCGTCGACAGCCGTAGTGAACCGATCGACGATGCGCCCCCAACTCGGTGTTCCGAACCAGCCGTTGTCGGACGCGCAGAAGAATTCGATCAGGGTTCGCAGGCCGAACTTCTTCTCGCGAAGGCAGTACGCTCGCCCCCAAGCGATCGCGTCCTGTGCCATCTCCGCGAGTTCTTCGCGCGGATCAGCCTCGTGCGCCGGGTCGTCAAGGTTGCGGCAGGCCAGCCCGAGCTCGAGAACAGACTGCCCGGTCGGTAGAACCCGGGACGGGTTGACGATCGCGAGACCGAGACCGATCCAGTCGACATGGTCGAACGACAGCATCGAGCGCACGAGGCGGGTGGTTGCCGTGTTGATCCGCATCATTGTGCCGTCGTGGAGCGGACTCTTCCCGGCATGCCAGTTCTCGACGGGTGTGTTGCGCCACACCGCGAGCGTGATGCGGGTGGCAGCGAGCCACAGCAGGGCGTCGTCGTCAAGGTGCCCGAACCGCTTGGCGCACTCCTGGGCGCCGTAGGTGATCAACTCTTCCGGTTTCGGCCACCTGTGGCTGTCGGGCCCTTCAGGCCCTTCAGGCGCGTACTCGTAGTCGTCTGCGTACTCGTCGAGGATCGCGCTCAACTCGGCAGTGCTGTAAGCCTCGCTGTACTCGGAGCTGTCCGGCTCCTCGACGGTGTACATGTCGTGGTCCCAGGAGACGTACACGTCGCGCCAGAGCACCACGTCATCGCACTCGCCGGCGTTGTCCGTCACAACCGGCCTGATGGTGATCGGGGCAGTACGCCCGTCGGTTCGCTCGCCGTCCTTCTCGGCGGCCCATGCGGTGATGACCCCGAGCGGCTTCGGAAGGAGAGGACCGACCTCGGTGATGCTGAACGGCTCGTCGTCGTCATCGGTGTCGAACCGGCTGTTGACGAACGCGACCGCCTCGGAGGGCGTGCTGACGATGGACTGGCTACCACTCTCGTTGTCAACCACTCGCCACAACGGGCTGTTCTTCACGATGCTCTCCGATCGCGGTGAGTGCACCCGGGGCGGGTGCGATGCGCCGGGTCGCTCGGCACTGACTCCAATTATGGGCTGATCAACCCATCCGTAGTCCCGAAGGCGTTTGTCGGCGACAACGTTCGGTACGTTCGCGTGCAACCTGCTTTTCGCGACCGCGGCGACACAGCAGAGTCCCACAGCGGAGGAGGCGAAGATGGCGCTGGACAAGAAGGGTTCCCGGCGCATAACCGTTTGACGGGATCGAGTACCGCTGGCGGATCCGCAGGAAGCCCTCCTACATGCAGGGACTCTGCTGGACACCGCTGACCTATGCGGTTGAAGCGGCCAGCGGCAGCCAGCCGGGCACGACCTTGATCGTCACCAGCGGTCAGGCCCATCCCAGCAACTGGGTGGGCGTCGAGACGGAGCCCATTCGTCCGGCCCACGTTGCTGCCAGCATTCGAGAGGCACGGGATCAAGGCTGGGATCCAACCCGGGTCGGTTCTCCTTTCCAGCTCGACCGATCCGCAGGATTCATCGCCCAGTCATGAGACAGAGCGGAGTAGGGCGGCACCTCTGGCCCGGCATCATGGCCTGGTGACCACATGGATGCGCTGCTACTGGGACGAGGAAGACACCTGGTTCTACTTCGAGGTCGACGCCGAAGGCTGGGTGATCCGGCAGATCGAACTCGAAGGGCCAGAGCTGATCCCAATCGCAGCTGCTTCCCTCGCCGAGTGGCAGCGGGCCCGCGACGCAGGCCGCCTCGGTGATTACGACAGCAGATTCGGGATCACCGCCGAGCTGCCCGTCTCGGAATGGGAAGGCCACGACCCCGAACAACTCACCTTCGAGGAGTTCGAGGACGTCTGGAGCCCTGCCCGTCAGCAGATCGCATCCCGGCCCAGCTGACCTCTCGGCGCCGCACTGGCTTCTTGGCATCATCGCGACATGACCCCGCCCCTTCCCCGCACCGTCCGAGCCGTCGACACCGCTCAGCTCCTGGACCTGGCCCAGGAGGCCGCCATGCGTGGCTTCAGCCAGCGGCTCCCGGTCGACTGACTCTCGCTGAACACGTGAAAGCCGCCCCTGTTCCCCAGGTGACCTGGGGAACAGGGGCGGCTTTCATGCGCCTGACGCCTCATCAGAAAGTGCTGCGAACGTGCGTCATACGTGCGTCACGTGCGTCGCTCGCGCGTCAAGATATCGCCCGTAACGCCCACAACGCACATCATGCACACCAGGCGAAACTGCAGGTCAGCGGCCCTTCCCGGCGGGCTCAAGGATCGCGACGCACTCCACATGATGGGTCATAGAGAACAGGTTGACCGTCACGGCACCTTGCCCCCTCGAACAGGCGCTGATGGCCCAGTGGCTCTCCGTCGGCGGCTGTGCTTCGTCGCATCGCCTCCTCCTTCGGCCGTTGTCAGAGGCATAGGGCAGGATCAGCCCTCCTGACAACGCCGCACGACGACGAGGAAGCGCCTTGGACGACGACGTCATTCTGCGAGGACCCCTCGGGCAGCTGGCGGCAGCCGAAGCAGCCTCGGCAGGGCTGAACCCGACAGACCTCTATGCGGGAGCCATCAGCTGGTGGTCCACAGCCGTCTCCCCCGCGGTCTCGATCGCCTCCTGGCCGAGTGCCCCGCTGACAGTCTGGATGTCCCACGTGCACGACGAGACGCCTGACCAGTCCCGGATCGTCGATGTCCTACGCCGCCACCTCGGAGAGCCTGCTCCGCTGACGACCCATCACAACGTCACGAACGGCAAGATGTACAGCGCAGCAGTTCATGCCACCCGCCGCAGGGAAAACGCCGGTACGGGCGCCTCCGCGTTTCTCCTGACCGGCTCGCCGTTCACGATGGGGCCCGGCAGTTCCTGGAAAAGTCCCCTGCTGGAACTCCATACGCGCACGGCCTGGGACGGTGAACACTTCATCCCCACCCGGGGCTTCAGGCGCTACCGAGCCGCTGGGATATCCGCTCCCCCGCGTGTCGGCGCCCTGTGGACGCCCACCCTTCGGGCATGGCGCGGCTTCCTGTCCACAGATGCCGCCACCTGGTCCCGCGTACTGCACTTCGTCCAGCGCGACACGCCCACCCCTCGGGAGACAGCCCCGTCGGCCCATTGGAAGCACGACCTGGCAACGGCATACCGCTGGGCCTTTCACACCCGGCCGTGCCTGCCCTACACCCCTCCCGCAGGCAAGATGTGGGACGTGATCCGCTATGCGGAGCGCAGGTGGAACACGGCTCTGCCCGAGGAACACAGCGGCTTCTTCCTCCGAGTAAGCGATCACGTCTCGCGCATGGCCGGCGCACTCGCCGCTGCCGAACGCGCCGCCATCAACAGCGCCCACATCGAGGCGGCATGGTCACTCGCCCGCCGCGCCGTTCGCGACACCTGCCGTCTTGTCGCCATGGACAGCGACACGGTGGATCAGATCATCAAGGGCGTGGACGACACCCTTCGCGGCATGTCGACGTCAGAAGACGAGGCCGCTCCCGTCCCTTCGGACAACCCCGAACGGCGGCCTCGCCACGAAGACACCCATGGGAGCCGTTCGCAGAACAGCGAGAACGCCGTCCGCAAGCTCAAGCGGTGGTACCGGGACTCCTGCCAGATCTGTGCCACCACCCTGGTCCTCCCTTCGCCCCGCCATCGCTACAGCGAAGCGGCTCACATCCGGGCCAGGGAGCACGGCGGTCTCGACCTCACGGAGAACCTGCTGTGCCTCTGCCCGAACTGCCACGTCCTCTTCGACGCCGGAGCGTACGTCCTGACCGACGACCTCACGGTCGTCGACACCGTGGCGGACCGCCTGCTTACCGAACTCAAACGCCACCGATGGCACTACATCAACTGCGACCATGTTCGCCACCACCGCCACCACTGGATCAGCCACAATCCCTCCCCGCTCACCGTGCTGCCGCCAGACCAGCGGAGCTGACACAGGCATTCCGCGGCCCCTCCCAAGATCCGGACCATACGCGGGCCGACACTGCTCCTCGAGCCTTGAAATCCTCCGTTTCCAATGGTCAACGGGGGTATCGAGTCTGTACCACCAGCAGACGAAGAATCTGCTGGTACTACCGCCCACGGGGCATACAGCATGCGCCCCATGGAATCCCGGTCCGCTGACGTAGCGGACCGCGCTCGCACTCTCACGGAGATCACTCACGCGCATTCAAGCCCATGACCGGAATCCTGGCGTTCTTGACCTGCGCGCACCGTGGCGTGCATGAGAGACGCACCAACCGCCAGCCACCAACCTCTCAGGCTTGCGGAACACCGAGGCGGATGCCGGGCATCGCGGAGGGCGCGTCGTCCCGCGGTCGGCGGTGGACGGCAAGCAGTTGTCGAGGATCTACAACAAAAGCAGCCAGCCCTCCTCACATGGACCTGAGTGGCTCTGTACCCGAGCCATCTCGTCCAAAGGCCCAACCATGGGATGCCAACCTGCCGTTGGCCACCTCCAACGCACAGTCGATCAACATCGGCTCCCGCCCGGCTCGCCCGGGAGGGCCGCCTCGTCACTCTGATCCAGCCGCCTTCCCCAGCTGAGCAAGGACCGGGAGCCTCCTCTACCGACCCCAACGTCAGGCCAGGTCAGCGCACCCGCCCGCGCGGTTTCAGGGGCACCGCCGGGAGTTCCGGGGCCGGCAGCGGGGCGCCGTCGTACCCCTTCACCTCGCCGAAACGATTGCCGTTCATCCAGTCCGAACGCGCTTGTGCGATCTCCTCATTGGACCGCCCGACGAAGTTCCACCACATCACCAGCTCCTCCTCGAACGGCTCGCCGCCCAGGAGCATCAGGCCCGCCTCCGACTCGGCGCGCAGGGCGAGTTCGCTGCGGCCGCAGCCCAGGTAGAGCATCGAGCCGGGCAGGAGGGGGACGCCGTCGACGTGTGCCTCGCCGGACATGGACAGCACGGCGTACTCGAAGTCCGGCTCCAGGGGGAGGCGTACGTCCGCGCCGCGGGCCAGGGCGAGGTCCGCGCCGACGAGGGGCGTGTACGTCGTGCCGGGTGAGGTCGCCCCGTCCAGGGTGCCCAGGATGAGGGTCGCGGTCAGGCCCGGGGCGGTGATCTGCGGCAGCTCCGCGTGGTGCTCGAAGTGCGGGGCCATGTGGCGGTCGCTGTCGGGCAGGGCCACCCACAGCTGTGCGCCGTGCAGGAAGCGGGCGTGCGATCGGGGGCTCTCCTCGGAGTGGGAGATGGCCCGGCCCGAGGTCATCAGGCCCAGCTCGCGGGGGCGGACCGTCTGCAGGCTGCCGGTCGAGTCGCGGTGCAGGACCTCTCCGTCGTGCAGCCAGCTGACGGTCTGCAGGCCCATGTGCGGGTGGGGCGGGACCTGCATGCCGGGCTCGTCCGCGATGTCGTCGGGGCCGTAGTGATCGACGAAGCACCAGGCGCCGATCATGCGGCGCCCGAGGTTGGGCAGCAGGCGGCGGACCTCGGTGGATTCGCCGAGCTTGACCCGTCGGGGGCTGAGGAGTTCCCGTACCGGCTCCGCGACGACGAATCCGCGTCCGCCGCACAGGGACGGGGCCGCCTCGCGATCAAGATTGCTCATGCCGCACAACCTAGCCCCCTGGGGCACCGCGGGGCAGTCACGGCTCCGCCTCGTACCCCGCCAGGCATCGTGGAATATTCAACTACACCTCGTCGTTGCAGGCCTCGAAGGAGGCAGACAGTGGACATGACGTACTACGACCACGGAACGGCGGCGGAGCGCTGGGAGCGCGCGCGGCAGTTCTTCGACGCCAAGGAGTACGCGACCGCGGCACGCATCCTCGACGCCCTGGCCGACGAGGTGCCCGAGCAGGTCGCCCCGCGTCTGCTGCTCGCCCGCGCCTACTACCACTCGGCTCAACTGCTGCGCGCCGAGACGGAGTTGCTGAAGGTCCTGGAGCTCGACCCGGTCGAGAGCTACGCCCGGCTCATGCTGGGCCGCACGCTGGAGCGGCAGGGCCGCCCCGCCGACGCGACCCCGCACCTGCGGATGGCCGCCGCGCTGAGCGGCGACTTCGCTCAGCTGGAGGTGTAGCCGACACCGGCAGCACGCACCACGCACCACGCACCACGCACCACAGGAAGGCTCCCACGCTCCGGCGCGGGAGCCTTCGCTTTGCCCCCTTGCCCCCCTGCCCCCTTGCCACCGCGTCCAGAAGTGGGGCCTCACCTCGCGGCGCTCACCGTGGGGCGTTCCGATCCGCCGCCCCCTCCTCCCCCACCGTGAACCCGATCACCGCTCCCCCGCCCCGTCGTCTTCGCACGAACACCGTGCCCCCGTGCGCGGTCGCCACGTCCCGCACTATCGACAGGCCAAGGCCCGAGCCGGGGAGGCTGCGGGCGTTCGGGGCGCGGTAGAAGCGGGCGAAGATGTGGGCCGCGTCCGTCTCCGCCACTCCGGGGCCGCGGTCAAGGACCTCGACGCGGTCGTCCGTCACGGCGATCTCGATGGGCTCGGTGCCGCCCCGGTCGAACTTCGCCGCGTTCTCCAGGAGGTTCGTCACGGCGCGCTGCAGGGCCGTGGGGCGGCCCGGGAACGCGGGGGATTTCGGCGTCCGTACGGTGACCGTGACCTCGCGGCCCGTGCGGCGCCGCGCCGCGGCCGCCGCCTCCTCGGCGATCTCCGCGAGCGTCAGCTCCTCGGTGGGCTCGTCGTCCGTCCTGCCCGCCGCGAGGTCGACCAACTCGTTGACCAGGTCGGTCAGTTCGCGGGACTCCTCGGCCAGGTCGGCGACGAGTTCCGCCCTCGCGTCGGGCGGCAGTTCGTCGATACGGCGCAGCAGCGCGATATTCGTACGCAAGGACGTGAGCGGGGTGCGCAGCTCGTGGCCCGCGTCCTGGACGAGGCGGCGCTGGTCGTCCTCGGACTGCGCGAGGCGGCCCAGCATGTGGTCGAAGGAGCGGCCGAGCCTGCCCACCTCGTCGCGCCCGGCGACCGGCACCTGGATGTCGACCCGCCCGGTCGCCGCGACGCCCTCCGCGGCGTGCGCGAGGCGCACCAGGCGACGGGTGATCCGCCGGGCGAGCCACCAGCCGGTCAGGCCCGCCGCGAGCACGACCAGGCACGCGAGGAGGACCGTGCGGTCCTGCAGTTCCTTCAGGAGGTCCTCGGTGTCGCTGAACTGCTGCGCGACCTGGACGGCGCCTCTGCCGCCGCCGAGCGCGACCGTCGCGAGGCGGTAGTCCTCGCCGCCGATCTCTATGTTCCGCCGCGCCACCTTGCCCGGCTGCAGGTCGGCGGCCATCTCCTGCTCGACCGTGCCGACGGGCAGGGGGCGGCTGCCCTGGTCGACGATCCGGCCACCGGCGTCGAGGACCTGCACGTCCGCGCGGGTCGGCCTGGCCAGGCCGTCGCGCAGGCCGTCGTGGTCGAGGTCGCCGGTCGCGTAGTCCTCCGCGTCGAGTGCCCGGTGCCGCACCTGGGTGCGCAGATCGCCGACGACCTCGGTGAAGACCGACTGCTGGTCCCTGCGGACGAGGTGCGCCGCGGCGTCGTAGCCGACCAGGCCGACCAGCAGCGTCACGCCGGCGGCGACCGCCGCGAAGGAGGCCGCGAATGTCGTACGCAGACTCGTCCGCGAACGGCGGGCGCGGCGCAGGAGGCGCAGGCGGAGCCGGGGGCGGGCCCGGAAGCGGGGGCCGGGCCGAGGGCGGGCCCGGAAGCGGGGGCGGAACGGCATGCCGGGCTCAGGGCTCCCGCAGGACGTACCCCACACCCCGCACCGTGTGGATCAGCGGCGCCGCGCCCGCCACGTCGAGCTTGCGGCGCAGGTAGCCGACGTACACCGCGAGGTTCTTGGAGCTGGGGCCGAAGTCGTAGCCCCAGATGCGGTCGTAGATGGTCGGGTGGTCGAGGACGATCCCGGCGTTGCGGGCGAGGAGTTCGAGCAGGTCGAACTCCGTGCGGGTGAGTTCGACCTCGACGCCGCCGCGCCACACGCGGCGGTCCAGCGGATCGATCCGCAGATCGGCCGCCGTGACCAGTCCGTCCGCACCGCCCAGACCATGCGGGCCGCTCAGACCATGCGGGCCGCTCAGACCATGCGGGCCGCTCAGACCATGTAGGCCGCCCAGCCCGTGCGGCTCGTCCAACCGGTGCGGGCTGTCCGGGGCGCCCCGGCCATCCGAGCCGGGCAGACCGCCCGACCCACCCACACCGTCCCGGTCCTCCGGGCCGTGCAGACCGCCCGGTCCGCCCACGCCGCTCCGGCCACCAGAGCCCTGCAGACCACCCGGGCCGTGCAGACCGCCCACGCCGCCCCGACCACCCGGTCCGCCCCCACCACGCGAGCCGTCCGAACCATCCAGACCACCCAGACCACCCAGACCACCCAGACCACTCACACCATCCGCGCCGCCCGCACCGTCCAGACCACCTACGCCACCCAAGCCACGCGAACCGTCCGAACCTTCCAGACCACCCGCGCCACCCGAGCCGTCCCCGCCCCTCAAGTCGTCCCCACCACGCGAGCCGCCCCCGCCGCCCCCGACGCCGTCCCCGAAGGAAGCCCTGCCGTCCGACCGCCCCTCGGCGGCCCCCGCCGCGTCCAGCCGCCGGCCGGCCCCGTCGGCCCTGCGCAGCAGCGCCCTCAGCCGTGCGAAGACCTCCTCGATCTCGAACGGCTTGGCCACGTAGTCGTCGGCGCCCGCGTCGAGGCCCGCGATCCGGTCCGCGGTCTCGACCCGGGCCGTCAGCATCAGGATCGGCGTGCGGTCGCCCTCCGCGCGCAGCACCTGGCAGACCTGGAGTCCGTCGATGCCGGGCATCATCACGTCGAGGACGAGGATGTCCGGTGGCCTCAGATGGGCGCTGGCGAGGGCCTGGATGCCGTCGGCCACGGCCGTGACCTCGTACCCCTCCAGGGTGAGCGCGCGTTCGACGGCATGCCGGATGGCGCGGTCGTCCTCGGCGAGCAGCACGGTGTGGGGCATCCGCACAGTCTGCCAAGCCGCCCGGAAGGGCCCCGTCGCCGGGTGCCCGCAGAGTCCTCTTCTTACCCGGCTCTCACCTTGCGCCCCCTCGTTTCCCCTTGCTTCCCTCAATTCCCCTCGCTTCTTACCCGCCCCTCACCCGCCGCGGGCCCCCGGCTTACCCCGGAGCGCAAGGGTGGGACTCCGTACCACCGCGCGGCCCGCCGAACCGAACCCGCGCGGTCCCGTCGCGCCGCCAGGGGGAAAGCACCGCATGAAGCAGGGGGAAAGCACCGCATGAAGGTCGTGTTTCTGCTGCACAACGCCTACGGCGTGGGCGGCACCATCCGCACCACCTTCAACCTCGCCGCCGCGCTCGCCGACCGGCACGACGTCCGCGTCGTGTCGATGACGCGCCACCGCGAGGCGCCGCGCTTCGCGGTCGACCCGCGGATCGCGCTCGTGCCGCTGGTCGACACCCGGGTGGGCAGCGCGGACACCGGCGATCCGCTCCTGGCCGAGCCCGCACGGGACTTCCCCGCTGCCGACCGGCGCCATCACCAGTACACGCGCCTGCACGACGTACGCGTCGAGGGCTTTCTGCGCGGCTGCGACGCGGACGTCGTCATCGGCACCCGGCCCGGCATCAACGTCTACCTCGCCCGCTTCGGCCCGCGCCGCGCCCTGCGCATCGCCCAGGAGCACCTGCGGCACGACGCGCACAGCAAGCGACTGCGCGCCGAACTCGCCCGCCACTACCGGGGGTTGGACGCCGTGGTCACGACCACGGAGGCGGACGCCGCCGTGTACCGCAAGCGCATGCCGCTGCCGGGCGTACGGGTGCTCGCCGTGCCGAACATCGTGCCCGCCCCCGAGGGCCCGCCCTCCGACGGCTCCGCCAAGGTGGTCGCCGCCGCGGGGCGGCTCGTGCCGGGCAAGCGCTTCGACCTGCTCGTGGAGGCCTTCTCCGCGGTGGCCGCGCGGCATCCGGAGTGGCAGCTGCGGATCTACGGCGGCGGCCCGGCCAAGGCGGAGCTCCAGGACATGATCGACGGTCTGGGACTCGGCGGGCACGTCCGGCTGATGGGGGTGCGCTCGCCGATCGAGGCGGAGTTCGCGAAGGCGTCCCTGGTCGCGTCCGCGTCCGACGCCGAGTCCTTCGGCATGACGCTGGTCGAGGCGATGCGCTGCGGGGTGCCGGTGGTCAGCACCGACTGCCCCCTCGGTCCCGCCGAGATCATCCGGGACGGGCACGACGGGCGGCTCGTGCCGCGCGGCGACGGGCACGCGCTGGCGAAGGCGCTCGTGGAGCTCATCGAGGACGCCCCGCTGCGCCGCAAGATGGGGGCCGCCGCGCAGGAGAGCGCCCACCGCTACGACCCGGACCCGATCGTCCGCCGCCACGAGGACCTCTTCGCCGAACTGGGCGCGACGCGGCACGCGCGGGCGTGGCGGCGCCGGGCGGGCGCGCTGCGACGCTGGTGCCGGTCCCGCGCGGGAGCCGTGCGACGCCGCGTGCGCCGGGGCGCGCGAGCGGCCCGGGCACGGCTGGGGGCCACGCGCCCCGCCTGACGGCCCCGGCACGGCGGCGTATCGTCACGACCATGAGCCCTTGAGCGGCTACGACGATGGCGAGGACCGCGATGCGGAAGATCACCTGGGCGATGTCGGCATCTCTGGACGGCTTCATGGCGGGTCCGGACGGCGAGCTGGACTGGCACCTGGTCGACGACGAACTCCACCGCCACTTCAACGAAGTGACCAGCGCCATGGGCGCGTTCCTGGACGGTCGCGTCACCTGGCAGCTGATGGCCGAGGCCTGGCCGACGGCGGACGCCGATCCGGAGAGCACGGAGCCGATGCGGGAGTTCGCCGCGATCTGGCGCGACATGCCCAAGTACGTGTTCTCCAGGACCCTGGAGCGGGCCGACTGGAACACCACGATCCTGCGCGAGGTGGTCCCCGAGGAGATCCGCGCGCTCAAGGAGTCGGCGGACGGCGACCTCTCCCTCGGCGGCGCCGATCTCGCCGCGTCGTTCCTGCGCCTCGGGCTCGTCGACGAGATCCACGTGTACGTCCATCCCGTCCTGATCGGCCGGGGCAAGCCCATGTTCCAGGCGTCGGACGTGAAGGCCGACCTCAGGCTCACGCAGACGCGGACGTTCGGCAACGGCGTCGTCCTGCTCCGCTACGAGCTCATCAACTGATGTGCACTGGCTCCGACTTGACCTCTGATCCCCGCCGACCAGCTTCGGCGGGATGGCCGGGTGGGAGTGCTTCGACTCCGAGCCTGGCGGTGCGGCGGCGCCGTGGAACCCGCCCCGCACCCGCGTCACTGCCACAGGGCCTCGGCGACGGCCATCCCCGCGAAGGCCGCGCCGAGGCCCGCGGCGACGCTCCCCAGGGCGTTGGCCGCCGCGTGGAACCGCGCGCCGCTCTCGGCGAGCCGCAGCGTCTCGTACGAGAAGGTCGAGTACGTCGTCAGCGCCCCGCACAGCCCGGTGCCGAGGAGCAGTTGGGCGTGCGAGGAGGCGGCGCCCGCCGTGACGGCGCCGGTGAGCACGCCGAGGACCAGGCAGCCCACGACGTTGACGGTGAAGGTCCCCCAGGGGAAGCGGGTGCCGTGCCACGTCTGCACCGCGCGGTCGGTGAGGTAGCGCAGCGGGGCGCCGATCATTCCCCCGACGAAGACCAGCAGCCAGTTCATGACGTCCTCCGTGCGAGCAGACGACGCGTCGTCCACGCCCCGCAGCAGACCGCCGCGAGTGCCGCGAGCAGGGTCAGGGCCAGGTAGGCCAGGCCCGTGCGGGCGTGGCCCGCGCTCACGAGGCGCTCGACGTCCACCGCGTACGTCGAGAAGGTGGTGAAGCCGCCGAGGACGCCGGTGCCGAGGAACGGCCGCACCAGAGGGTGCGCCCGCGCCGTCCGCGCCTCGGCGACCAACGCCATGAGGACGCCGATCGCCGCGCAGCCGACGGCGTTCACCACGAGCGTCGTCCAGGGGAAGCCGTCGGCGGCGCTCGGCCAGAGCAGGGACGCCGCGTGGCGCGCGCAGGCGCCGATGCCGCCGCCGACGGCCACGGCGGCGAGGACGGCTCCCCGGCCGCGCGTCAGCTCGCGCCGCTGGGCGGGCACGGACAGGTCGACATCCGGATCGGTGGGTTCCGCGGGTCCTGTGGGCTCTGCGGGGTCCATGTGCCTCCGTGCCTCCTACTCGCCGTCGCCCGTCGCCGGGCGCGCTCGTTCGCAAGTAGGGACCGTTGGCGGCATTCCGCGCCGCGGTTCGGGTACGGCGGGCCCCACCGCCGCGCGGCGCCTCAGGGCCCTGCCCGGGAGATCGCCGCCGACACCAGGCTAACCGGGCAGGCCGTGCGCCGCTTCATCGGGCCCGTGGTGATCGTCTTCGACGGGCAGGTGGCGGGTAGGGACACCGCATCCCTCCGGACCGCATCGGCCCGGCGTATCCCTCTGGCATCGGAGTACTCATGACCGTCCGCGTGACCCCCCTCCTGAACGGACTCGACGCCCGGCTTCCCGGTCTGCGCGAGCTGTACGAGGACCTGCACGCCCACCCCGAGCTGTCCTTCCAGGAGGTGCGTACGGCGGGCGTCGTCGCCGCGCGTCTGCGGGAGCAGGGGTGGGAGGTCACCGAGGGGGTGGGCGGCACCGGGGTCGTCGGCGTGCTCTCGTCCGAGGAGGGCTCGGCCTCCGGTGCGGGCCCCGTCGTACTGCTCCGCGCCGACATGGACGCGCTGCCCGTCGAGGAGCGGACCGGACTCCCCTACGCCTCCACCCGCACCGCGCTCGACGGCGCCGGCAACGAGGTCCCCGTGATGCACGCCTGCGGCCACGACATGCACGTCACCTGTCTGTTGGGGACCACCGCGCTGCTCGCCGCCCACAGGTCGGCCTGGCGCGGCACGGTGGTGGCGGTGTTCCAGCCCGCCGAGGAGGTCGGCGGGGCCCCCGCGATGATCGAGGACGGGTTCCTCGACCGCTTCCCGCGCCCCGACGTGTGCCTGGGCCAGCATGTGGCGCCCGCGCCGGTCGGCTTCGTCGGCACCCGGCCCGGACCGCTGATGGCCGCCTCGGACAGCATGCGCATCCGGCTCTTCGGGCGGGGTGGTCACGGGTCCATGCCCGAGACGACCGTGGACCCGGTGGTGATGGCGGCGTCGGTCGTGTTGCGTCTACAGACCGTGGTCTCCCGCGAGGTGGCGGCCTCTCAGACGGCCGTGGTCACCGTCGGGTCGCTGCACGCCGGCACCAAGGACAACATCATCCCGGACACCGCGGAGCTGGAGGTCAACATCCGCTCCACCACCCAGGCGGTGCGGGAGAAGGTCCTGGCCGCGGTCGAGCGGATCGTCCGCGCCGAGGCCGCCGCGTCCGGCGCGCCCAAGGAGCCCGAGTTCGAGCCGTTGGACTCCTTCCCCGTCACCGTCAACGACCACGCGGCCACCGCCACGGTGCAGTCCGCGCTGACCGCGGCGCTGGGCGAGGGCCACGTCTTCACCCTGCCGAAGACGGTCACCGGCAGCGAGGACTTCGGAACCTTCGGCTCCGCGTACCAAGTCCCCTCGGTCTTCTGGCACTTCGGCGGCACGGACCCCGCGGCGTTCACCGGCATCGACCTGGGTGACCTCCTGGAGAACGGGATCCCCGCCACGATCCCCTCCAACCACTCCCCCCACTTCGCGCCGGTCCCGGACCCGACCATCCGCGTCGGCGTGACGGCGCTTCTCGCCGCGGCGGCGCAGTGGCTCGACGAGGCGTGAGACCGTCCCCGCGCGGCCCCGGTACACACGTCGTGGGCCTGCCGGTGGCCGTGTACGGCGTCGTGCCCAGGTGCCGAAATCCCGTGGCCCCAACACGACATCGCATGTCCTCGTTACGGATTGTAGCCAGCACGCCCGGTGCGTAGCGTCGTCGGCATGACCTCAGCAACAGCCGCTTCCACAAGCACCGATCGCCGCCGACCAGCACTCGTCATGCTGTGCCTCGTGCAGTTCATGCTCGTCCTGGACGACACCGTGGTCAATGTCGCCCTCTCCAGCGTCCGCGACGAGCTCGGCTTCACCACGGCGGGCCTGGCCTGGGTCGTCAACGCGTACTTCCTCGCCTTCGGCGGGCTGTTGTTGCTGTCCGGTCGCGCGGCCGACCTGCTCGGCCGCCGCCGGGTGTTCCTCGGTGGCGTGGCGCTGTTCGGCGTCGCGAGCCTTGCCTGCGGACTCGCCCAGGAACCCTGGCAGTTGGTGGTCGGACGGTTCGTCCAGGGCGGCGGCGCCGCCATGGCGAGTCCGGCCGCGCTGTCCCTGATCACGCTGATGTACACCGGGGCCGAGGAGCGCGCCAAGGCGTTCGGGATCTGGGGCGCGATCGCCGGCCTGGGCGGCACGATGGGGCTGGTGATCTCCGGTGCGTTGACCGGATTCACCTCCTGGCGCTGGATCTTCCTGATCAATCTGCCCGTCGCCGCGCTCGCCCTCTTCCTGGTTCCGCGCCTGGTCGCCGAGAGCCGGGCCACGCGCCGGGCGCGTCTGGACATCCCCGGCGCGGTCCTGGGTACCGCCGCCGTTCTGTCCCTGGTCTTCGGGCTGCTGCAGGCCGGCGAGACGGGCTGGGGGGACACGACGGTCGTCGTTCCCCTGATCCTGGCCGCCGTCCTGGCCGCCGCTTTCCTCGCGGTCGAGTCACGCACGGCCGACCCGCTGGTGCCGCTGCCGTTCATGGCCTTCCGCACCCGTGCCGTCGCCCAGGTCACGAGCCTGCTGTTCTCCGCCTCGTTCTACGCGATGGCCTTCCTGCTGATGCTCCACATGCAGACCGTGCTCGGCTACGGACCGCTCAAGGCGGGCTTCGCCTACCTGCCCTACGGCGCCGGGATCCTGACGGGCATGTGGTTCGCCTCCCGGGCCTCGGCGAGGTTCGGGATGCGCTGGACGCTCGTCACCGGGTTCCTGCTCAGTGCCGCCGGTCTGCTCCTGCTGTCCGGCGCTTCGCCGGACGACAGTTACGTGGCCGGTGTCCTCCCGGGGGTGCTCGTCGCGAGCCTGGGCGGCGGTCTGAGCCTGCCCACCCTGACCGTCGCCGCGGTCACCGGCACCACCGAGGAGAACGCCGGTCTGGGCTCGGCGATCCTCAGCTCCGTGCAGCAGGTCGGCGGCGCGGTGGGCCTGTCGGTCCTGGTCGCTCTCGCCGCGCTCCGCACCGACGCGGTGGCCGACTCCACCGATCCGCTGAACGCCGCGACGGAGGGCTTCTCCCTCGCCCTCGTCGTCGCCGCCTCGTTCCTCGCGGTCGGCGCCGTCGTCATCGCCGCGCTGCTCAACGGCCGGCGGGAGGACACCTCGGCCTAGCGCGCGTCAACGCAAGCCGCACATACGTCGGTTGCTCCGGCCGTCCGAGGCCGGAGCAACCGTGGCGCCTAGCCGCGGCCGGCGGAGAACGCCGCGAGCAGGATGCGCGGCGTCAGCACGGACGCCGGCCCCTTGGCGAGGGTGAAGACGTCCACGAACGCCCGCGCGACGTGCGGATCGACGACCGCGGCGCGCAGCACCCGGTCGGCATAGGCGTTCCCCAGGCGTGCCGCAGCCCGCAGCGGAGGGCCCACCACGGCCGGATGCCGGAGGTCGTCGTTGACCGACTGGGTCCAGGCCCCGGCGGCCGCCCGTGAAACGGCGCGCTGGACGCGCCGCGCCGCCCCCGGCCCCTCGCCCAGGCGCGCGAGCCGGTCCCGGAAGGCGACGACGCCCATGGACGCCACGGTCATGCCGTGGGCATGTGCCGGGTTGAGGGTGCAGGCGGCGTCACCCACCACCACGAGGCCGTCCGGCCACTTCCGCGATCGGTCGAGGCGCGGGCGGCGGTTGACCATGCCGCGGAAGCCGCGGATGGGCCCCAGGGGGGTGGCCTCCGACATCAGCTCGTACAGCGCCGGATGGGCGAGAGCCTTGGCGTACGCCATGAACTCGCCTTCCTCCACCGGGGGTTCGGTGCCGCGCATGCCCATGAGGGTGAGGCTCCAACGGTCGCCCTCCAACGGCAGCACCACGCCACCCATCGCGCTGCCCGTGGGGTCCCCCGCGACGCTGACGACGGGCGCGAGGGGGGCGGTCGCCTGGTCCGCGCGGAAGATGCGGGTGGCGTAGGCGGTGCCCACGTCCACCACCTCTTCGGGTACGGGCGGCAGACCGAGCCGCTCCAGCAGTTCGCCGGTGCGGGTCGAGCGGCCGGTGGCCACGACGACGTGATCCGCGTCGAGGCGTTCCCGTTCGCCGGTGCCGCGGTCCTGGATCACCGCGCCGGTCACCCGGGAGGCGTCGCCGGCGAGCTCCACCAGCTCCGCGCCCTGGCGTACGGTGATGCGTTCGTCGCGCAGGACCTGCTCACGCACCGCCCAGTCGACGAGGTCCCTACTGCAGCACAGGATGAACGCGTCGTGCCGGGTGCGGGGCACCCAGCCGAACTTGGTGAACACTCCGACCTCGGACGGCATCTCCACCCGGCGGGCACCGGCGGCGAGCAGCGCGGCAAGGGTGCCGGGGACCAGGGACTCCATGGCCCGCACGCCCGTGCCGAGGAAGAGGTGCGTGTGGCGCGCGTGCGGCACGCCCTTGCGCGCCCTCGGGCCCTGGGGATAGGTGTCGCGCTCCACCACGGTGACCTCGCCCGTGCGGGCGGCGAGGACACGCGCCGCGAGCAGTCCGGCGAGTCCTCCGCCGAGCACCAGCCCGCGCCGTCCGCTAGAGGTGGGCATACCTGGCTCCTCTCATGGCGCGCCGCACGGGGCCGCGCGCCCAGCTGATCTCTACAGTTCCGTCGTCCGCGACCCGGCCGTACCGTCCCGAGCGGTGCAGCGCGGACCCGTCGACCGGGCCGGGGCCGTACGCCGTCGCGTGGATGACTCCGCAGGGCAACGTGTCCCCCGTGGCGCACACCTCGCCGGTCCCGCCGCGGGACACGTCGAACCCTTCGGGGGTCAGGATCCGCACGCGGACGCCCGGTGCGGGGCGCCCGACGTTCCGCCACGCCGCGGAGCGCGGCTCGCCAGGGCCGGGGTCGGACATCGCGGCGAACGCCTGGCCGGGCGTGATGCGCCGCGCCGTCCACGGCAGCACGCCGCCCGCGGGAGTGAACTCGCACCACAGCCGGGTGGTGGGCAGCAGCCTGAAGTGCCGCGCCACGAGCTCGGGCGGGCACGGGCCGCCCATGAGCACGACGGCACGCGGCGCCTGGACCGGCCTCGCGCCCCGCGCGCTGTCCAGGAACCCGGCGTACTCGTCGGCGCCGAACACCGCGACGGTGTCCGGGCGCCGGGCGGGAGCCAAAGGCGCCTGGCCGGGGAGGAACCCGGAGCTGAAGGTGCCGCCCATGGCGAAGGCCCACCACAGGGCGGACAGGCTCCTCGCGCCCATCGGCGGTTCGTGCGCCACGACGGTGGTGCCTCCGGACCCGCGCGGCCGGGCGGCCAGCGCACGCAACCACGCCCTGTGGTCGGTCAGTTGGGCGTCGGGCCCGGTGCCTTCCTCGCCGGAGCCGAACAGATGGGCCCCTTCCAGAGGGCCCGACCTGGGCAGCGAGTGGTCCACCCGCATCGCGCCGATCCGCTGCCACGTCTCCTCGTCGAGCACGATGGCCCGGCCGAGCCCGGCCCACCCCGCGACGACGGACGAGCCGCACAGCACCACCCGGGCACCGACCAGTCGCGCCAGGCGCCGGAAGTCCTCGCGGGACGTGTGCGAGGGGACCGGCACGCACACCCCGCCGGCCTTGAGGACGGCGAGCTGGGCCACGGCGGCCCTGCGATGGTCCCGGCAGTGCACGAGTACCGGGTCCCCCAGTTGCACACCGGTGCCGATAAGGGCCGAGGCGAGCTGCCCCGCCCTCGTCTCGGCATGACCGTAGGTGAGTTCGTAGGGCCCGTCCTTGACCGCGACGGCTCTCGGCCGGTGGCGGGCCGTCCTGGCGAACACGGCGTCCAGCGTGTCCGCCGGCGCCTCGGTCCGCCGCGGACGCACCGGGGCGGGGCGGAGCGTGCGCGCAGCGGCCCCGGCCGCCCTTCGGTCAGTGATCACGGAGTGCCGCCCTCGGCACTCTCCGACCAGGTGTTGAACCGCCGCAGCCCGTACAGCAGCGGCTTCGGCCGGCACAGCGAGGTCACCGCGGC
The DNA here is from genome assembly GCF_055558735.1 of Streptomyces sp. NPDC025651. Classification (NCBI taxonomy): domain Bacteria; kingdom Bacillati; phylum Actinomycetota; class Actinomycetes; order Kitasatosporales; family Streptomycetaceae; genus Streptomyces; species Streptomyces sp. NPDC025651. Next base: position 132,348 of record NZ_JBVHLZ010000018.1, on the reverse strand, counting down.
GACCTTGCCCATGATCACGGCATGGTCGCCGACGGTCTGGTCGCTGATCACCGAGCAGTCGGCGACGGTGTGCGCCGCCCGGTGCAGGTGCGGACCCGCCGCGCCCTCGCCGCACCTCCACTCGACGCGGTCGAAGCGGTCCTGTGCGCCCGAGGCGAAGAGCTCGGCGGTGGACCTGCCCTGTGCGTGCAGCAGGTTGACCGCGAACGTGCCGCTGGCGCGGACCGCTTGGAGGGTGAGGCTCGCCGAGTTCAGGCAGACCAGGAGCACCGGGGGATCCAGGGAGACACTGCACAGGGAGCTGCAGGTCATGCCCCACGGCCTGCCTTCGGCCGTCGTCGAGGTCACGATGGAGACGCCCGTGGGGAAGCCCGCCATCAGGGGACGGATGTCGGCCGCGGAGTCCCGGGCGGCGGTGCTCCGATGTAGGGGTTCCCGGCGGGTCGGGGCATGCGGCTCGACATCACTGAGCTGTACCGACGTGGACTTTGACATCACAACAGGTGTCTCCTGACGGTTGGTGGGCGTGTGCCGCGCGTGATCGGCCCTCACACCACCGCGCGGGGCCGCGGGGCACGGCGGAGAAGGGGAGTCGGGACGACGTGCTCGATCTCCTCCACGAGCACGTCGCCGAGGCGGGCGAAAGCGTCGTCGAGGAAGTGGAAGTGGCCGCCGGGGAAGACGCGTTGGCGCAGTTCCCCGGTCGTCTCCCGCCGCCAGGCGCCCAGTTCGGCCAGGGGCGCGAGGGGGTCGGACGTGGCGCTCATGGCCGTCATCGGGGCGGCCAGGCGGCGTCGGCCGGGCGCGGGCCGGTAGGAGACGAGGGCCCGCAGGTCGGCCCGTACGAGGCGCAGGAACCGGTCCCGGAATCCGGGCACGTCGTCGATCCGTGCGGGGATCCCGCCCATCGCCCTCAGCCGCGCCATGAGGTGGTCGTCCGTCATGGCGGGATGCAGCTCCACCCCGGCGCCGGGAGCGCCCGGCGCCGGCCTGCCCGACACGCCGACCCAGGCGGGCGCCGCGCCCCGTGCCTCCAGGCAGCGTGCGGCCTCGGTGGCGACCAGCGCTCCCAGGCTGTGTCCGAACAGGGCCAGCGGCGGGCCCGTTGCCCACGGCGCGACGGCGTCGGCCGTCGTCGCGGCCAGCGCCGCCATGTCCTCCAGCGGCGCCTCGGTGTGCCGCTTGCCCCGGCCCGGCAGGTCGATCAGGAGCACCTCCCAGTCGTCCGGCAGGTGTGGGGCCAGCGGGTGGTAGGCGGCTGCCGAGCCGCCCGCGTGGTGGACGACGACCAGGCGCAGCGCGGGGTCGGCGACGCGGCGGGGCCGCACGAAGACGCTCATACGGACGGCTCCCGCCCCGCCCCGGCGTCCCGGAGCGTGATGTTCGCGGCCAGCTTGCTGATCATCTCCGCCAGGGGCAGGTCGAGGGGAAGCTCCTCGGCGGTGAGGCCGACGTCGAAGCGTTCCTCCACCTTGGTGATGAACAGCGTGGAGGTGAACGAGTCCCCGCCCGCGTCCAGGAACGACCTCTCGGCGTCGAGCTCCTCGGTCTCCTGGAGGACCTCCCGCAGCTCCGCCAGGAGGTACGCCTCCAGATCGGCGGGGGTGAGCGAGTCGAAGGGGACGTGTCCCGCGTCGGCTGCCCCGGGGCCGGACGCCTCGGCACCGTGCGCCGTGGCGTCCGCTCCGGGGGCGGGCTCCTCGATCCAGTAGCGCCTGCGCCGGAACGGGTACGTCGGCAGATCGCCCAGCAGCCGAGCTCCCGGGGCGCGCAGCCGGTCCCACCGCAGTCGCGCGCCCGCGGTGAACAGGGCGGCCGCGGCGTCGAGGAACAGCGCGGCGCAGTCACGCGCGCCGCCGTGCGCCAAGGGGGCGGAGGCGGTGGCGCCCCCCGGGACCGGCCACTCCAGTGTCGCCGCGGCCGACGGGACGTTCCCGTCCCTGCGCACCTCGACCGCGGGGCCGAGGCGGCGGATCATGTGCGCCAGCCTCTCGACGGGGTCCTGCCCTTCAGGGGCGTCGGGCGAGGCGCCGGTGCTCTCCCCGGTGAGGGCGGGGAAGGCACCGGCCAGCGTGGTGACGGTGCCGTCGAGCGCCGCGGCGTCGGCGCCCACGCTCAGCACGACCGTCCTGAGCGGCGGCACCGGGCCGTGCGGCGCGGCCAGGGCGGCGTCCAACTCCCGTGTCAGTTCGGCGGCGTTCGTGCCGGTGACCGCGAGACGGTGGTCGAAGGCGGCCCGTCCGGCCCGCAGGGTGTGGCAGATGGAGGGGACGGCCGCTTCGTCCGCCGCGCTCAGGCACGTGCGTACGGCGGCGGCGAGTTCGGCGAGCGCCGCGGGGTCCTTCGCCGAGAGCGCCAGCAACTCGCCCGTGGCGCGGTCTTCTTGGTGTGCCTCGGGCGGGGCGGGCGGGTCGTAGGCCTCCAGTACGGCGTGCACATTGGTGCCGCTCATGCCGAAGGAGTTGACGCCCGCCACCCTGCGGGGCAGTTCCGCGGGCCAGGGGCCGTGCTGCCGGGGCACCGTGAAGTTCATGCGGTCCCAGGCGATGTGGGTGTTCAGCTCCCCGTCGTCGGGCGAGGCAGCGGCCGGTATCTCCGCGTGACGCAGCATCAGCACCGTCTTGATCAGGCTTGCCACCCCGGAGGCCGCTTCGAGGTGGCCGATGCGGGACTTGACGCTGCCCAGCGCGAGCGGGACGCCCCGCTCGCGCACCGCGGGTCCGAGGACCGCGTCCAGCGCGCCGATCTCGATGGGGTCGCCGAGCACGGTCCCGGTGCCGTGCGCCTCTATCCAGCCGAGGTCCGCCGCGTCGACGCCCGCGTCGGCGAGCGCCGCCGCGATCACCTCCTGCTGAGCGGGCCCGTTGGGCGCGGTCAGGCCCGACGCCGCGCCGTCGTGTCCCATCGCCGTGCCCCGTACGACGGCGAGCACGGGCCGCCCCTCGCGCTCGGCGTCCGCGAGGCGCATCAGGGCCAGCACCCCGACGCCCTCACCGCGGCCGTAGCCGTCGGCCGAGGCGAGGAACGACTTGGAGCGCCCCTCGGGCGACAGGGCCCGCGCCTGGCTCAGCGACACCATCAGGTCGGCGGAGAGCAGCAGGTTGGAGCCGCACACGAGCGCGTAGCGGCATTCGTTGCCGCGCAGTCCTCGTACCGCGAGGTGCAGAGCGGCGAGTGAGGAGGAGCAGGCGGTGTCGACGCTGACGACGGGGCCGGAGAAGCCCATCACGTAGCTGATCCGTCCCGCGCCGAAGCACAGGCCCCCGCCCGTGGTGAAGTAGGGGTCGATCCTGCTGGTGTCCCGCCGGTCCTGCAGCCTCTCGTTGTACTCCGAGGCCATCATGCCCAGGTAGACGCCGACATCGAGCCGGTCGGCCCGGCGCACGGCGATCCCGGCCCGCTCCAGGGCCTCCCAGGACGCCTCGAGGAGCAGGCGCTGCTGCGGGTCGAGCCGTTTGGCCTCGCGCTGTGAGATCCCGAAGAACTCCGCGTCGAAGTGCGCGATGTCGGCGAGGAAGCCGGCGCGGTCCACGTAGGAGCGGCCCGGCCTGCCGGGCGTCGGGTCGTACACGGTCCGCAGCCCCGGCCGATCGGCGGGCAGGTCCGAGAGGGCGTCGGTGTCGCCGCGCAGGAAGTCCCAGTACTCCTGCGGTGACGTCAGGTCGGAGGGCAGGCGCAGCCCCATGCCGACCACGGCCAGCGGCGCGTGCTTCTCCTCCTCGAGCTCGCGTACCCGCTCGCGCAGTCGTCGGGACAGGCTGAGCTGGTCCTCCATCAACTTCCGTATGTCCGCGGGGTCCATCGTGTCGGTCATGACTTCTCCGTCTTCTCTGCTCGCACGTCCTTCTCCGCTCGCACGTCGGCCCGCACGGCTCGGACGAGTTCGTCGAACGACAGACCCGCCAGGCCCTCGGGCCCCGCGGCCGCCACCCCGTCGTCGGGACGCGCGGTGCGGAGCGGGCCCGTGCCCGGGTCGTGGGCGCCGGGGGCCGCCCCGGCGGGGAACACGAGTCCCGCGACGTGGCGGGCCAGCCGGGAGACGGTCGGGTGGTCGAGGGCGACCGTGGCGGCCAGGTCCACGCCCAGTGCCTGTGCGAGCCGGGAACGCAGATCGATGATCATGATCGAGTCGAGGCCCATGTCGCCGAACCCCGAGTCCTCGGCGACGGCCGAGCCGTCCCCGAGGACCGCGCCCGCCATCTCCCGTACCGTCTCCGCCAGTCGCCGCTCACGCGCGTCGGGGGCCAGCTCGTCCAGCAACTCACGGAGCCAGCCCCGGGGTTGGGCGGCGGCCGACGGGGCGGACGGTGCCGGGGCGGCACTCCGGAACACCGCGGCGCCCGGGTGGCCCGCGAGCTTGTCGCGGTAGCGCTCCCGGTCGACCGACACGGCCACCAGGCGGGGTGCCCGTCCTGCCATCGCCAGTGTCAGCAGGTCCGCGGCCTCCTCATCGGTGAGGGGCCGGATGCCGGCGTGTTCGACCGCCCGCGCGACGGCGTCGGTGGCCGCGAGGCCGCCCTGCGTCTTTGGGAGCCAGGGGCCCCAGTTGACGCTCGTGGCCGGCACTCCTGCGGCCCGCAGCGAGGCCGCGAGTCCGTCGAGGAAACCGTTGGCCGCCGCGTAGTTGACCTGTCCCGCCGAGCCGAGCACGCTCGACGCGGAGGAGAACAGGACGAAGGCGTCCAGGTCGTGGTCGCGCAGCGCCCCGGCCAGCTGTGCGGCCCCGTACGCCTTGGCGGCGAAGACCTCCTCGAAGTCGTCCTCCGTCAGCTGCTCGAAGGCGCGGTCGGCGGTGGAGCCCGCGAGGTGCAGGACGGTGCGCAGCGGGGCGTGGGCGCCGGCCGCCGCCACCACGGCACGGCAGGATCCGGGGTCGGTCACGTCGCCCTTGACCACCGTGACCGGGGTGCCGCCCGCGGTGATCTCGGCGATGACCTCGCGTGCCACGGGGCCGGGGTCCGAGCGGCCCATGAGGGTGAGGGCCGCGGCACCCTGCCGGGACAGGATCCGGGCGGCGCTCAGACCGAGCGCGCCGAGCCCGCCGGTGATCAACACCCCGTCCCGGACGGCGGGTTCGCCCTGCGGGCCGGTGCGGTCGGCGTCCTCCCTGTGAGGGTTCAGGCGGGCCACCCGCACCGCGTCGGGGCCGATCTCCAGCCGGGTCTCGGTGATTCCGTCGGCGAGCATGCGGTTCAGTTCCACGGCGAGGACGTCGGTGTCCGCGTCGGCCGTGAGGGCGATCGCCAGGAGGCGCCGGTCGCGCTGTTCGGCCGACAGGGAGGCCAGCAGTCCGCGCAGCGCCCCGTGGAGCGGTGCCGTCGTGGCGTCTCCCGAGCTGTCCGCGGCGCCGAGGACCGCGTACGGCACGTGGGCGGGGGCGGCGCGGAGCGACCTGGCGAGTTCCACGACGGAGGCCAGCACGGCCCGGGGGCCGACGGGCGCCGTGCCGTCGCGGAACCGGGCGTCGACGACGAGGTCGGCCGCGACGTCGTGCAGGTCCTGGCTGCCGGACACCGTCACCTGGTGACCGAGGCGTGCGAACGCCTCGTGCACGGCGTGCGCGGTGTCGCCCGTACCGAGGAGCGTGACACGCCGGGGGTGTCCGGCGTCCGCGGCCACGGCGGGCGCGGGCGCCTGCCGTTCGGTCCACTCCCATGCGTAGGCGTGCCGGACGCTCTCGCGCAGGGACCGCTGGAGCAACGCGCGAGGCGCGCGCCGGAAGCGGAAGCCGTCCACGGCGACGACGGTCGCGCCGTCGGCGTCGCACAACCGCAGATCGGCCGAGCTCACCTGGGAGAAGTCGGTCGGCCCCGCCGCGTCGCGCACGGCGCGGACATGGGCCCACAGCTCGCCGCCCGGCACGGGCCGTCCGGGGAACGACAACCGGGCGGCGGCGAACGGAATGGCCAGCGAGGCCTCCTCACCCACCTGGTCCGGGTCCTGGAGGCCGACCGCGAAGGCGACCGTGCTCTGCAGACACGAGTCGAGCAGGCCGGGGTGGATCTCGTACCGGGCCGCGGGCTCGTTCATGTCCGCGGGCTCGTCGAAGCGGACCAGCGCCTCGTCGCCGCGTATCCACACCTCGCGGATCCAGCGGAAGGACGGGCCGAGGTGGTATCCGAGGGACCGCAGGTGGCGGTAGAAGTCGGCGCCCTCCAGGTGCCGTTCGGCCGCGGCCACGAAGGTGTCGCGGGCCGCGCGGCTCCGCGCGGCGTCGAGCCCGTCGGGCTCGGGCCCGGCGTCGCCCACCCGGGCCGCCAAGTGCTCCTGCCAGCGCCCTTGTTCGTCGTCGACGAGGCTGACCACGCCCACCGTGCGGGTACCGTGCTCCTGCTCGGTGTCGGTGATCTGGAGTTCGTAGCGCTCGCCCTCGCGCAGCACGAGGGCCCGGGGGAAGTGCAGGTCCTCCAGGGTCACCGGAGCTCCGCCCGCGCCGAGCGCGGACAGCACGGTGGCCGTCTGGGAGGCGCCCGGCACCGAGACCGTCCCGAACAGCCGGTGGTCGGTGAGGTGCGGCGGGAAGACGGTGCTGCGCTCGGTGCGGAAGACCCGTCCGCGCAGCGCGGGCGAGCGCAGTTCGATGCCCCAGGGAGGCGCGGTCGCGTCCTGCGAGGTGCTCCGCGCGGCGGGCGCGGAGGCGCCGGAACCGGTGGCCGCCTGCCGCCAGTACCGCTGCCCGCCGAAGGGGTAGCGGGGCGCGTCGGCCGCCGCTCGGTACGCCGCGGCCCTCGTGTCCCGGGCATGGACGCGCCGCCAGTCGAGGTCCTGGCCCCGCTCGTAGAGCGTCCGGGCCGCGGTGAGCATGCCGGTCCTGTCGGACCTGCCCCGCCGCAACGAGGACGCCAGGTTCTCGGCGGGCTGTGTTCCGCCGGCCCGCAACAGGTTGATCAGGGTCCGGTCGGGGCCGATCTCCAGGCAGAGGTCGACGTCGAGTTCGGCGAGGCGTCGTGCCCCGCTGTGGAACCGGACCGGTTCGCGGGCGTGCGCGCACCAGTAGCGGACGTCGTACGTGTCGGGCCCCGCGAGGTCCCCGGTGAGGTTGGCGACGAGCGGAAGGGCCGGGGGGCGGAACTCCAACGGCTCCAGGCAGCGGGCGAATTCCTCCGTCATGGGGTCGAGGAGGCGCGAGTGGAAGGCATGGGACACACTCAGCCCACGGGCCCTGACCCCCTGGTCCTTGAGCCGTTCGGCGAGTGCGGCGACGGCGTCGGGGCGCCCGGACACCACGGTGGCGTCGGGGGTGTTGACGGCGGCGATGTCGAGGACAGTGCCCTCGATCCACTCCAGGACACGCTCCTCGGGGGCCGTGACGGCGAGCATCGCGCCGCGTTCGGTGCCCTGCATCAGCCGGGAGCGGTCGGCGATCAGGCGCATCCCCGTGGGCAGGTCCATCACTCCGGCGTGCAGGGCCGCGGCGATCTCTCCGACGCTGTGCCCCATGACGACGGCGGGGGTGACGCCCCACGACTCCCACAGGGCGGCGAGGGCGATCTCCAGCGCGACCAGGGCGGGTTGGGTCACCCGGGTCTCGTTGACGGCTTCCGTGTCCGTCCCGTGGAGGACCAGGTCGGTGAGCGAGGCGCCGAGCGTGCCGGACACGGCGCGGTCGCAGGCGTCGAAGACGTCCCGGAAGACGGGCTCGGTCTCGTACAGCTCCCTGCCCATGCCGAAGTGCTGGCTGCCCTGGCCCGAGAAGAGGAAGGCGACGCGCGGCGCGCGGGTGGCGTGCCCGGTGGGCGGGGCGGCGTCCAGCGCGCTCAGGAGCTGCTCGCGGCTGCTTCCCCAGAGGGACCTGCGGTACGGGAAGTGGGCCCGGCCCGCGCCTGCCGTGGCGGCGAGGGCGGCCAGCTCACCGGGCTCGGCCCGGGTCAGCCGTTCCGCCCACGCCGCCGTGAGGCGTTCGAGCCCCTCCGGGTCCGGGGCGGACAGCGGCAGCAGCCGCACCGCTTCGGCGCTCCCGTCCTCTGACGCGTCGGGGGCGGTGGGCGCGGCGGCGTCGGCCGTCGCGACGTCGGCCGTCGCGATGTCGTCGGAGATCAGTACGTGCGCGTTGGTGCCGGTGAAGCCGAATCCGGAGACCCCGGCGACGCGGGGCGTGCCGCCCGGGCGCCACGGTGTCGGGGTGTCCACGACCCGGACGTTCATGTCGGCCCAGGGAACCAGTGGGTTGGGCGCGTCGAAGTGGAGGTTGGCCGGGATCCGGCCGTGCCGCAGGGCGAGCACGGTCTTGATGACCCCGGCCATGCCCGCCGCCGATTCGCAGTGCCCGATGTTGCTCTTCACGGACCCCACGTGCAGCGGCTCGCCGGGCCGCCGTCCGGGGCCGAGGACCCGCCACCCCGCACCGAGTTCGATGGGGTCGCCGACGGCGGTGCCGGTGCCGTGCGCCTCCAGGTAGGAGACCTGGGAGCCCTCGATTCCCGCGTCCGCGAGCGCGTCGCGCAGCATCGCCTCCTGGGCGCTGCCGCTCGGCGCGGTGAGCCCCGAGGAGGCGCCGTCCTGGTTCACCGCGCTGCCGCGGATGACGGCGAGGACGCGGTTGCCGTCCCTGCGGGCGTCGCGGAGCCGCTTGAGCACGAGGACTCCGCAGCCTTCGGAGCGTACGAATCCGTTCGCGTCGGCCGAGAAGGTGCGGCAGCGGCCGTCCGGCGACAGCATGTGGGCCCGGCTGACGGCGACCCAGGACATCGGGTCGAGCAGAACGTTGACGCCTGCGGCCAGGGCCGCGTCGCTCTCGCCGGAGCGCAGCGAGCGCACCGCGAGGTGCAGCGCGACCAGCGAGGAGGAGCAGGCGGTGTCGACCGCGAGCGCCGGTCCGTTGAGTCCGAGCGTGAAGGCGACACGGCCCGCGACGGCGTTGAGCGCCGTGCCCGTGCCGTAGTAGGCGTCGATCCCCTCTGCGCCGCTCCCTGCGAGCAGTCGCGCGTAGTCGCTGGAGCTGACGCCGACGAACACACCCGTGCGGGAGTTCCTGAGCCCGTGGGGATCGACGCCGCCGTCCTCCAGGGCGTGCCAGGCCGACTCCAGCAGGAGCCGTTGCTGGGGGTCGAGGTTCTCCGCCTCGCGTGCGGGAATCCCGAAGAACGAGGCGTCGAAGCGGGCCAGGTCGCGCAGGAAGCCGCCCTGGTCGGTGGTGAGCGTGCCCCCGTCGGGGTCGCCGCCGGGGACGGCGCGGACGTCGGTGTCCCAGCGGCCCTCCGGCACCGGCCCGACGCCGTCACGGCCCTCGATGAGCAGCTGCCACAGCTCCTCGACGGAGTCGGCGCCGGGGAAGCGGCCGGCCATGCCGACGATCGCGATGGGCTCGGTGGGCGCGGCGGGCTCCGCGGGCTCCCGCGCGACGGGCCCCTTCGCCGTCATCGGTGCGCCGGTCGGGACGGACGGCGGCAGAGGACGCCGCCCGGGCGCCGGTGCGGCGATGCCGTCGGTCTGCTCGGCGGGCGCGCGCCGCAGCAGGTGGTCGGCCAGTTCGGTGACGGTGGGGTGGTCGAAGACGTCGGCGACCACGACGTCGGCGGCGAAGGCCTGGGAGAGCCGTTCCGCCAGGTCGACCGCCGTGATCGAGTCCAGGCCGAGGTCCAGGAAGCCGACGTCCTCACGGAGCCGGGTGGTCTCCTGGTGGCCGAGCTGCGCGGCCAGCATGCGGGCCACGTGGGCGCGGGCCGCTCCCGCACGGGCCTTCTCCGGCAGCGCCGCCAACTCCGCGACGACGGACGCCTCCGGCTCGGGCGGTGCCGTCTCCGGCGCGGCGGCCGCACCGGCCTCGGGCGCGGTGCGCGTCGCGTCCCGGGCGTCGTGCCGTCCGGCGTAGAGGCCGCGGGGGCGCAGCCCCGACATGATCCGGGCGAAGCGGGCCGCGTCGAGTCGGCAGGACACGATGTGCCCGTCCGCACCCGGCACGTGGGCGGTCAGGGCGGCGCGGGCCTCCGCGGAGCCCTGGGCCACCACGCCGACCCGCTCGAAGGACGCGCGCGACGCGTCGTCGGCCATGCCCGCGCCGTCCAGGTCCCAGGGGCCGTACGCGAGGCTCACCGCGGTCAGCCCGAGGGCGCGCCGGTGGGCGGCCAGGGCGTCCAGGGCGCCGTTGGCGGCCGAGTACGCCCCGCAGTGCTCGGTGCCCCATACCGCGGACACCGAGGAGACCAGGACGAAGAAGTCCAGCGGCCACGTGCGCGAGGCGAGGTGCAGCCACCAGGCGGGGGTGTACTTCGCGCGCAGCGCCGCGGCGAAGTCGTCGGCTCCGCACCGCGCCACCGCAACGCGGTCCAGGGTGCCTGCCGCGTGCACCACACCGCGTACGGGAGGCATCGTGCGCAGCAGTTCACCGGTCTCCCGCCAGGCCGCCGGGGTGTCGCAGCCGCCTCCTTGGTACGTGATGTCCGCACCGGACGCCGCCAGTTCGGCGAGCAGGGTGCGGGCCGGTTCGTCCAGCGCGTCCTGCGGACGGCGGCCGACGAGCAGCAGATGGCGGGCGCCGCGCCGCACCAGGTCCGCGGTCAACTCCCTGCCCACGGCGCCCAGTCCGCCGGTGACCAGGTAGGTGGCGTCGTCCCGCACACTCAGCTCCGGCGTGTGCGCGACCACCGGAGCAAGCCGGGCCACGCGTATCCGCCCGTCTCGTACGGCCGCCAGGTCCTCCAGCCCGTCGGGCTTCGGGGCCCCTTGTGCCGCGTGCTGTCCCGCGGTGAACGCCAGCAGCGCGCGGAGGTCCTCGGTCTGCGGGTTCGTCGGCAGGTCCACCACGCCGCCCCAGACGGCGGGGAGTTCGAGGCCGAGGACGGGGGCGAGCCCGTGCAGCGGTCCGTGGCCGACGCCGTCGGCCCGGTCGTCGTCGGCGGTGCGGCGGGCTCCGCGCGTCAGGACGAAGGCACGGTGCCCGGTGTCCGTTCCGGCGAGCGCGGTCACCGCGACGCAGACCGCCGCGCACACGGCGCCCGCGTCGCGCGCCGGGTCATCACCCTCGCCGGGCGTGTCGGGAAGGTCGGGGGCCCGCGGCGCGAGCAGAAGGGTGTGGCCTTCCGTCCGCCCCTGCCAGAAGCCGAGCCAGTCCGCCGCGGTGCGGGGCAGGGTGCCCTGCTCCCAGCCTTCCGGTCCCGGCACCGCGGTGGGCGTGAGCAGCGTGCCGCGTACGCCCTGGGCCGCGGCCTCGCGCGCCGTGCGTCCGGCGAGTTCCGTGTCGTCGCCCGCGACGACGAGCGCTGCCGAGGGGGCGGCCGCGGTGAACGGCGCGCTCTCCCAGCGGAGTTGGTACGACGCCGTGGGCGTGGACGCGGAGGGCGGGGCGGCGCCGGGCTCCTCCACGGTGCGGGCCGGGGCGGCCGCGGCCGGGCCCGGATCGGGCGCGTGCCTGCGGCGCTGCCACGGGTAGGCGGGCAGGGCGATGACGTCGCGCGGCAGTGCCGCGCCGGGTTCCTGGGCGTCCCCGGCCGCGGTGACGGCCGGCGAGGGGGTGCCCGCCGCGACGGACCGCAGGGCCTCGGCTGCCGCGGGGGCGTTCGCCGCGGCGATCCGCACGCGCACGTCGTGCCGGGACCTGGCCTGGGTGGCGGTGTAGGCGAACGCCGCGTAACGGTCCGGCGGGAGGGTCTCCAGGTGGTCGGCGTAGCGCGCCGCCAGGGACCGCAGCGCCTCGTCGGTCCGCGCCGAGATCTCGAAGCCGTCGGCGCGGGCGGATGCGTCCGGGGCGGTCCTTTCGCCCTCTCCCGTGCCCTCGGGGGGCCGGCCGAGGACGATCTGCGCGTTGGTCCCGCTCATCCCGAACGAGCTGACCACCGCGTACTGTCCGCTCTCCGGGGTCCACGCCGTGAGCTCGGTCGGCACTGTGATGCCCGTGCCCGACAGGTCGATGCGCGGGTTGAGGGTGCGGAAGTGGACGACCGGCGGCACCTTGGCGTGCCGCAGGCACAGCGCCGCCTTGATCAGGCCCGCCACGCCCGCGGCGCTCTCCAGGTGGCCGAAGTTCGTCTTGACGGCCCCGACGGGGAGCCGTGCCCCGCCGTTGCGGCGGCCGAGAGCGGTGGCCAGGGCCTCCATCTCGATCGGGTCGCCGAGCGCGGTGCCGGTGCCGTGCGCCTCCACATGGCCGATGTCGGCCGGTGCCAGGCCAGCCTGGGCCAGCACCGCTTCGGTGAGGGCGACTTGGGAGAGCACGTTGGGCGCGGTGAACCCGCCCGAGCGGCCGTCCTGGTTGACGGCGGAGCCGTGCAGGACGGCGTGCACACGGTCGTGATCGCGCACCGCGTGGTCCAGGCGCTTGAGGACCAGGACGCCACAGCCCTCGCCCCGTGTGAAGCCGTTGGCGCGGGCGTCGAACGTCTTGCACAGGCCGTCGGGCGCCAGGGAGCGGGTCTCCTGCACGAGTCGCATGGAGCGCGGGGACATGATGAGGTTGGCGCCCGCGGCGAACGCGATCTCGCACTCGCCGCGCCGCAGCGCCTGCGCCGCGAGGTGGACGGCGACCAGCGAGGAGGAGCAGGCCGTGTCCACCGAGACGGCGGGACCGTCGAGTCCCAGGGCGTACGCGATGCGCCCGGCCGCGAAGTTGTGGCCGTTGCCCGTGGTCGCGTACACGTCCGGCTCGTGTTCGAGCCAGTCGCGGAAGTCCTGCCACATGATGCCGAGGTAGATGCCCGCGGAGGTGCCCGCGATCCGGCCCGCGGGCAGCCCCGCGTCCTCCATGGCCTCCCAGGCCACCTCGAGGAGCAGCCGGTGCTGCGGGTCGAGGTGGCGGGCCTCGCGCGGGCTGATGCCGAAGTGGTCGGCGTCGAAGTCGAGGACCTCGCCGAGGAATCCGCCGCGCTGCGGCAGCCCTTCCCAGTCCTTGGCGAAGGGCCCCTTGCGGGAGTCCGGCATCGAGGTGACCAGGTCGCGGCCCGCGGCCAGTGCCTCCCAGTAGGAGTCGGGGTCACTGATGCCGCCGGGCAGCCGCAGTCCCATGCCGACCACCGCGATCGGCTGGTTGCCCTCCTGTTCGGCCAGGCGCCTGCGGAGGTCCTTGATGGTGTCCATGGCGCGGGTGAGCGGAGTCCGCTTGGCGCCCTCCGCCGTCTGTGGGTTCTTCGCCATCAGTGCGCCTCCTCCGTCGGCTCCAACTGGTCGCACAGCGCGCCGGCCAGTGCCTTGGTGTTGCCGTACGCCCACAGGAGGGTCGGCGAGAGCTTCATGCCGAACGCCGCCTCCAGCCGGTTGCGAAGTTCGAGACTCATCAGGGAATCCAGCCCCAGGGCCTTGAAGGGGCTGTCGGGCTCGACGCCGTCCGGGTCGAGCCGCAGGACCCGCCCCGCAAGCTCCCGTACCTTGTCCCGCGCCAGCTCCACGCGAGCGTCCGGGGAGGCGGCCACCAGGCGGGCGCGGAAGGCGCCGTCGCCTCCGGGCAGCCCTTGCGACGCGTCCTGGGCCGCGGCGTGCAGCCGGCTCCAGCTCGCCAGCGCAGCGGTGTCCGGGTTCGCGTCGAACCACTGGCGCGGGTCGATCGGCACATAGCCGACGACGGGCTCGTCGCGTTCGAGGAGGCGGACGAGCGCGGGCCAGGCCTCGGTCGTCGGGAAGCCGCCCATGCCCCGCTCCGCGAGGCGGGCGCCGCGCCGTTCGTCGTCGGCTGCCAGGCCCACGTCGGTGAACGGACCCCACTGGACGCTCAGCGCGGGCAGGCCGCGGCGGCGCCGGAGTTCGGCGAGTGCGTCCAGCGAGGCGTTGGCCGCCGCGTAGGCCGCCTGGCCCGCGTTGCCGACGAGGGTGGCGGCGGAGGAGAACAGGACGAAGAGGTCGAGCGGGTCATCGGCGGTCACCCGGTCGAGGCAGCGGGCACCCGCCGCCTTCGGCGCGAGCACATCGGTGAGCTGACGCTCGGTCAGAGTGCTGATGGTGGCGTCGTCGAGCAGGCCCGCCGCGTGCACGACACCGCGCAGGGGCGGCAGCCCGGCGCGTATTCCGTCCAGCGCCGCGCGCACCCCTTCCTCATCGGCGATGTCGCACCGCAGGGTCTCCACCTGGACGCCGCTCGCGCGGAGCTCCCTCACGCGCCGCGCCGCTTCGGGGCGGGGCTCGGAGCGGCCGAGCAGCACCAGGCCTCCGGCGCCCTGCTCGGCGAGGAACTCGGCGAGCGAGAGCCCGAGCGCGCCGAGACCACCGCTGATCAGATACGTCCCGTCCGCGCGGAACCGGCCGCTCGGCATCGGGTCGGCGGTGACGCGGCCGACCGTGGCCGGGTCCGTGACCACCTCGCGCCCTATGCGGCCCCCGGCGGCCATCGTCCCCAGCGCGGCATCGACCTCGGCGAAGGAACGGGTGTGCACGGGCAGCGGTTCGAGCTTCCCGGCCGTGAGCATCTCCCAGGTGGTCGCGAGAACGCGGGCGAATCTGCCGGGGTGCCGGGCGACGAGCCCGTTCACGTCCACGGCGGACAGGCTGATGCCCTTGTGGAAGTCGGCGAGCCCGATCGACCGTCCGGCGAGGATGTCCTGCTTCCCGGTCTCCAGGAAGCGGCCGTCCTCCGCGAGCACTCCGAGACCCGCCCGCAGCGCCGTACCGCTCAGGGAGTTGAGGACGACGTCCACGCCCCGGCCGCCGGTCGCGGCCCGCACCTCGTCCGCCCAGGACAGGCCGGTGCTGTCGTACACCTCGGCGATCCCCTCCTCGCGCAGGTGGGCGCGCTCGTCCGGGGTCGCGGCCGTGGCCAGGACGCGGGCGCCCAGCGCGCGGGCGACCTGGATCGCGGCGAGTCCCGCGGGGCCCGCCGCGTTGTGGATCAGGACGGTCTCGGAGACGTCGAGGCGCCCGACCTCCGCCAGCGCGTACCAGGCGGCGGCCATCACCAGGGGCTGGGCGCACGCCTGAGCGTCCGTCATCTCCTCGGGGACGCGCAGCGCGTGCGCGGCGCGGACGGTGACGTGGGAGGCGAGCGCGCCGTGGGCGCAGGCCGCCACGCGGTCGCCGACGGCCAGTCCGGTCACCTCGTCGCCCACGGCGGTGACCCGGCCCGCGCACTCGCCGCCCAGCACGTCGCCGCCGCGGAGCGCCGCCGGGTACCGGCCCGCCCACTTCAGTACGTCGCTGGGGTTGAGCGCCGCCGCGGTGACCTCGACCTCGATCTCGTGAGGTTCGGGGGTACGCCGGGCCAGGGGCAGGAAGGAGGTGCCGGGGCCGCGCCCCGCGGGCCGCGGGCCCACCCTGAACGGCTGGTGGCCGGTGGTGGGCGGGGGCAGCGCGGGGGTGGTCGCGTCGCGGGCCGCGCCGCGGGAGAGCCGCGCGGCGAGCAGGCGTCCGCCGCGCACCGCCGTCTGGTCCTCGGCCCGGTCGCCGCCGAGCAGCGCCGATGCGCAGACCGCGTGCCAGGCGGGCTCGGTGACGTCGACGTCCATGATCCGCGGGGCCAGCTCGTCGTGCTCGCGCCGCAGCACCCTGGCGTAGCCCCAGTAGAGTGCGGCGCCGGGGTCCGGCAGGTCCGTGGCGGTCAGCGCGAGGGCGCGGTCGGTCAGGACGCTCAGTGCGGGCGGCGTGGGCAAGGCGGCGCAGGCGCGCACGAGTTCGGTGAGGCGGCCAAGGCCGCGGCGCTGTGCGTCGGAGCCCTCGTCGGCGCCCGGCGCGACGAACACGACGGCGTCGGCGGGCGCCTCGCCGTTCGGCGACGGGCCGGGTTCCACGGTGTCGGCACGCACCGCCGGGGCCCCGGCGGCCGTCAGGGCATCGGCGAGTTCCTCGGCGCCGCGCCCGTCCCCGCAGACGATCCAGCGTGCCGCGGTGCCCGCGGGGTCCGTACCGACCGCGGTGCCGGTGATGTCGGTCCACTCGACGCGGTGCAGGCGCTCGTCGAAGGGGTCCCGGTCGTCGGCGCCGGGCAGCGGCGTCAGTTCGAGGCCTCGCATCGTCAACAGCGGCACGCGTTCCGCGTCGAAGAGGTGCACGTCGCACCGGCCGTCGTCGCGCCGCACGGCGTGCGACCACACGGACGTCACGGGTTCGGCGGGACCCTCGTACAGGTCGATCCGTTCGACGGCCGTCGGGACCAGGGCCACCGGGGTGTCGTACAGGCTGAGGGCCACGTGCAGGGCGCCGTCCCACAGGGCCGGGTGGAGCGCCTGTGGCTGCCGGCCGACGCGCAGCCCCTCGAAGAGGCGGACCTCGCCCGCGGCCTCCTGCCCGCCGGGGTGCAGGCGCAGACTGCGTACGCCGCGGAAGGCCGGCCCGTAGCCGAGGCCGCGGTCCGCGCAGGCCCGGTAGAAGTCCTCCGTCGACGCGGACTCGGTGCCGTCCGGCCACGCGGGGAACTCCGGCGCGTTCCGCTCCGCGGCGGTCCGGTGGATCAGCGCGGTGACGTCGGTCTCCCAGGCCTCGGCCCCGTCGTCGAGCGAGCAGAGGCTGAACGTGCCGGTGTCGGGGGTGTCGTCCTGCCAGCGGGTGGCGAGCCGCGCGGGGCGCTCGCCGAGCGTGACGTCCTTGAGGAAGGCCACGCGCTCGATCCGGGCGGGCCGCGCGCCGGTCCTGGCCCGTGCCGTGTTCACCGCGAGGGTCAGCATCGCGGTGCCCGGCAGCACCGGCGTTCCGTAGACCTGGTGGTCGGCGAGCCAGGGCAGGTCCGTGACGGACAGTTCGAGGGTGCCCTGCCGGATGCCGGGCTCCCCGGGGACGGGCTCCAGCGTGGTCTCCAGGCCGCGGGCCGCGCCGGTGGCCGCGCCGCGGTCCGGTGTCCAGTGGCTCTCCCGGCGCAACGGGTGGCCCGGCAGCGGCACCAGCGCGTCACGCGGCAGCCCGGCGAAGGGGGCGAGGCCGGAGGTGTAGGCGCGGCCGATGGCCCGGCCGATCTCGCCGGGTCCGCCCCTGTCGCGCCGCAGGGTGGTCAGGACCGCCACGGGCTCGGGGCGGTCCGCCGCGAGCTGTTCGAGGGCGGGGGCGAGCACGGGGTGCGGGCTGATCTCCACGACGTGGGTGACGCCCTCGTCGAACAGGGCGGTCATGGAGTCGGCGAACAGCACGGGGCTGCGGAGGTTCTCGGCCCAGTACGCGGCGTCCATCTCGGGTCCGGCAAGCCGCCCGACGCGCACCGTCGACATCAGCCCGATCCGTCCCTCACGGGGTGTGGCCGGTGCCAGCGCGGTCAGCAGGTCCTCGTGCAGGGGGTCCATCTGAGGGCTGTGCGAGGCGTAGTCGACGTTGACCAGGCGGCAATAGGTGCCGTCCGCCTCCAGCAGCTCCTTCAGCATCAGCACCGCGTTCTCCTCGCCGGAGAGCACGCAGGCGTGGGGGCCGTTGTGCACGGCGAGGGAGACGACCTCCTCGAATCCCTCGAGTGCGGCGAGCGCCGCGTCCCGGTCCAGGTCGACGGCGAGCATCCGCCCGTGGCCCGAGGCACGGCGTGCGATGGCGCTGCGCCGCGCCATCACCAGGGCCGCGTCCTCGTAGGACAGCACACCGGCGAGGGTGGCCGCGGTGATCTCGCCCTGGCTGTGCCCGAGGACGACGTCGGGCTCGACGCCGTGGGCGCGCCACAGTTCGGCCAGGCCCAACGACATGGCCCACAGGGCGGGTTGCAGCATGTCGATGCGGTTCATCCACGCGCCGTCGGTGCCGGCGCGGAAGACGTCCAGCGGGTCCCAGGAGACGTGCGGGCGCAGCGCGGTGGCGCAGCGCTCGACGACGTCGGCGAACAGCGGACTGTGTGCGTACAGTTCGTGGCCCATGGCGCTCCACTGGGAGCCCTGGCCCGGGAAGACGAACGCGGTACGGCCCACGGGCAGGGCCTTGCCGGTGACGAGGCCGGGCGTCTCGCCCTCGGCACCGTCCTGCGCCAAGCCCGAGAGCGCGGCGCGCAGTTCGGCGGGTTCGGTGACCAGGGCGGCGGCCCGGTGCGGGAAGTGGTCACGGCGCCAGGCCAGCGTTCCGGCCAGTTCGGGCAGCCCGGCTCCGGTGGGGGGCTCGGCTGCCGTGGCGGCCTCGGCCGCGGGCAGCGCCGCCAGGAGGTCGGCGGCCCGTACGGGCAGTTCGGGCGCCTGCCGGGCGGACAGCGGCACGAGCGTCGGCAGCCCGGTGTCGGGGAGCGAGGGGGACTCGCCGGGGGCGGCCTCCGGCGGGCTCATGAGGACCACGTGGGCATTGGTGCCGCCCCAGCCGAAGGAGTTGAGGCCGAGGGTCACCGGGCCCGGCGGCAACGGGCGCGGCTCGCGCACCACTTCGAGGCCCAGCCCGTCGAAGTCGATGGCCGGGTTGGTCTTCTCGCTGTGCAGGCTCGGTGGCACGACACGGTGCCGCAGGGCGAGCAGCAGCTTGAAGAGCCCGGCCATGCCCGCACTGGCTTCCAGGTGCCCGATGTTGGTCTTCACGGAGCCGATCAGCAGGGGGTCCCCGTCCCGGCCCGCGCCGAGCACCCGGCCGATGGCCGTGGCCTCGACGGGATCGCCGCGTCCGGTTCCGGTGCCGTGCGCCTCGATGTACGAGGGCTTCGGCAGGGCCGTCCCACCCTCCGGATAGGCGCGGCGCAGCAGGTCCTCCTGGCCTTCCTGACTGGGCGTCACCAGGCTTTCGCCGCCACCGTCGTTGTTGACGACCGTGCGGACGACGACGCCGTGGATCCGGTCGCCGTCGGCGAGGGCGCGGCGCAGTGTCTTGACGTAGAGCGCCGCCACGCCCTCCCCTCGTACGAAGCCGTTGGCGTCGGCGGCGAAGGCCTTGCAGCGGCCGTCGGGCGACAGGCCGCCGAAGTGGGTGAGCCCGACGGTCACATGGGGGTCGACCATCAGGTTGGTGCCGCCCACGATCGCCGCGTCGATCTCGCCCTGGCGCAGCGCCTGGGCGGCCAGGTGCAGGGCGACCAGCGACGAGGAACAGCCGGTCTCCACCGTCATGCTGGGGCCGCGCACCTTGAGGAAGTACGAGAGCCTGGCGGCGATCACGTCGAGCGCGTTGCCGACCAGGCTGTGCGGGGTGGGGCGGGCGCCGCGCGCCGCGCGCAGGATCTCGTAGTCGTGCCATGAGGCGCCGACGTAGACGCCGGTGCGGGTGCCGGCCAGCGCTGCCGCGGGCTGGCCGGCGTCCTCCAGCGCACGCCAGCCCACTTCGAGCATGAGGCGTTGCTGGGGGTCGATGGCGGCGGCCTCGCGGGGGGAGATCCCGAAGAAGCCGGCGTCGAACAGGTCGACGCCGTCGAGGAACCCTCCGACCGCCTGGATGTCACGTTCGGGGTCCAGGGGGGCGGAGGTGTCCCAGCGGTCGGCCGGGACCGGGCCGATCGCGTCGCCCCGGTCCATCAACAGCGCCCACAGACTCTCCGCGTCCGGCGCCTGGGGGAACTTTCCCGCCATCCCGACGACGGCGATCAGGTCTGCGGGATCGTGCGCGGTGTTCGCGTCCATACCCTGCCTTCTCGTCCTGGTGCGATCCGCGGGAAGTCATTTTCCCGACGTCAATCCATCATGTGATCGCAGCCTAATTCGCCGTCTCCAGCCGACAACACCCCTGACTATTCCGGGCAGTTACCGGCAACCCCCTAGCACCCGAGTAGGGGGATTCAGCGACCTCCTCGGACACGCATGCTCACCAGGCCCTTGGATGCGCTGATCATGCGCTTTCCCATCTCCGGCGGGGCATCCCTCCTGCACCACACCGCGTTCTTCAGCATCTTCATCGGAGACATGTTGAAGCAGCGCATGTCGCGCTCACCGAAACCGAATACAGGCGGAATGAAGTCGGCGTTCCTGATGTGCTCCAGAATGCGTGCCGCCGCATCTTTCGGATCCGTCTTCCCGTCCTCGACCGACCGGCACAGATCGCGCGTCAGAACGCCCATCTCGTTGAACGAAGCGCTGACCGGGAACGGTGATCCCGGGCGTTCACTCTTCTCCAGATCCCTGAATATCGAGTCGTCGCCGGTCTTCGAGAAGCGGAAGTGCGCGTCCTCCAGCATGACGTTCCCGAGCATGGTGCCGAGCATCCAGGTGCGGTTGACGGCGTTCCACAGTTCGTAGTCCCTGAATCCCACGAAGGAGCTGTGCACGAGGTCGTCGTGGAAGTCGAAGAGCCCCTGCTGGAGCGGTTCGAGGTAGCTGAACCGCTCCAGCGACCAGTCGCCGTCCCTGGAGGCGGCGATGAGCCGCCAGCCCAGGGCGTTGACCAGTTCCAGGGTGTTGGTCAGGCCGCGTGAGTACAGCGCGTCGATGAACCCGGCGGCGTGCGAGGTGAGGCAGAACCGCTCCCCCACGACCTGCTTGGCGGAGTACTGGAGGCGGCCGGTGGACACCCAGGGGCGCACCGCCGCCGCGCCGCGGAACTGCCAGGCGATCTCCGGGAAGCGGGCCAGGAAGTCGTCGAACTCCTGCTGCGGCGTGCCCTCCCCCTTGGGGTGCACACGGGGATCGAGCGTGAGGCCGACGCTGCACAGCGGGTTGACGGCCCCCGCGTGGTTGTCGAAGGGGATCACCCACAGCCAGCCGCCGTCGAAGACGTGGTGCAGCGTTCCGTGGTGCCAGGGGTTGGGCTTGTCGTGGCCGCGCGCGGCCGGCGCGTCGTCGAAGGGCCGCACGCCGACCATGTGGGTGAACAGGGTCCGCGTGTGCGTGCGTGCCCGGGTGGGCATCTCGCGCAGGTCCAGCTTGTCGGCCAGCGGTGAGCGGAACCCGCTGCCGTCGACGACATAGCTCGCCCGGAATTCCTGGCCGCTCTCGGTGCGCAGCACCGCACCCGCTTCGGGGTCGATCTCGATGTCCGATATCCGGGTGGCAAGTTGCGGGTGGGCACCGTACTTGACGGCGAGGTGGAACAAATAGGCGTCGATGTCCTGCCGGAAGAGATGGGTCTCGGTACGCAGCGCGGCCGGCACCACCATCTGGTTGATCTGCCCGGGGTCCTGCGGACGCCCTTCCTCGTGGTAGACGAATCCGAAGTTCTGCTTCTGTCCGCAGTTCCTCGACACCGTGCGCATGATGCCCTTGAAGCTGGAAAGCGGCTTGATCTCCGGCACGTTGTACCGGTCGGCGATGATCCGGGTCAGCCCCGAGGTGTAGGGAATCGTGGACTCACCGACGGCGAACCGCGGATGTGTTCCCGCGTCGAGCAGCAGCACTTTGACACCGTTGCGCGCAAGGACCGCGCCCAGCATGCCTCCTGCCATTCCACTTCCGAGAATCGCGACATCGTAGTGCGGACTCCGTCCTGCGGCGCTCTTCTGCATTCCTGGCCTTCCTTCCCCTGCTTCGGATGTGGCGCGGTTCGTCAACCGCCGAGAACCGTCTCGGCCGGAAGCTCCTGGCGCGATCTGACGCCGAGCTTCCGGAATATCCGGGTGAGGTGCTGTTCCACGGTGCTCGCGGTGATCGTCAGCCGCTCGGAGATCTCCCGGTTGGTGCAGCCGCGCGCGGCGAGGACCGCCACCCTGCGCTCCGAGCCGCTCAGCGTGGCGACGGCCGCCTCCGGCTTCCTCGACGTCGTACGCAGGGCGGCGATCCTCCGGGCCTGCTCGCCGAGGTCTCCGAGCGAGGCGGCGATGCCGGCCTCATCGGCCAGCCGCATCGCCATCTCCAGGGCGGGCAGCGCCCGTTCGGCACGGCCTGCCGCCACGTGGGCGCGCGCCAGGTCGGCGAGGCCGCCCGCGACCCGGACCCGGTCCCCGGCCTTCTGGAGGTTCTCCACCGCCTCGGTGAGCCGCCCGGCACGCGCCGCGGCCGGGCCGACCGCGGCCAGCGCGCACAGCGCGATGCCCCGGGCACGCGAGAGCCCGGGTCCCGTCATCTCCAGCTCCTCGCGGGCGAGCGCCTGCGCACGCCGCTGATCGCCGACGGCGAAGTGCGCCCGCGCCGCCTCGGAGCGCCAGGGCACCACCGTCGGATGGTCGAACCCCCAGCGGCGCATCTGGTCGCCGCACGTCGTGAAGTCGTCCAGGGCCGCGTACGGGTGCCCGGCCGCGAGGTGGTAACGGCCGCGCGCGTGCAGCAGGTACAGCCCGAACCGGGTGTCGAACACCCCCTCGGTGACGGGGATCTCCAGGTACTCGGCGGCCGCTTCGAGATCCCCCGTGTCGACCGCGGCCTGCACGAGGTTGGCCACCGGGCCGCCCAGGCACACCCCCCAGCTCTCGGCGGGCACCCGCTCCAGCGCGACCTGCGCGTACCTGCGGGCCAGCAGCGGATCGCCCTGCCGCAGCGCGATGCCGGCCCGCAGCGAGGAGAACTCCGCCTCCCACAGCGGGACATGGCGGGCCCGCGCCTCCCCCAGCCAGTGGTCGCACCAGATCGCGGCGGACTCATGCCGGTCGGCGAAGGACAGCGCGGCCACGGCGCACATCAGCCACTCCTGGGTGTCCCCGCTCAGCCGCAGCGTCCGCAGGGCCGCCTCCGCGTCGGCCACCGCACGGTCGTCGGGGCCCCGCGCGAGCACACGGGAGAGCGAGGCGGCGCCCCGGATCCGCGGGTCGGCCGCGTCACCGGGCCCGGGGCGCAGCGCCGCCACCAGACCGGGGTACGTCGCCGACAGGAGCTCCCGCGTGGCGCGCAGCTCTCCGCCGGCGGCCGGGTCCGCGTCGTGGCCGCGCGCCTCCATGCGTTCGATCGCGTGGGACGCCTCCTCGAACCTGCCGTGCCAGAGCAGGTACTTGGCGAGCTTGAGGGCGTGCTGGTCGGGCAGCCGCCCCGCGCGCAGCGCGACGGCCAGCTCGCCCAGATGCCGTGCGCTCATGGACGGGTTGAGCACCCAGGCCGTACTGGCGACGAGGGCGCGCAGCACCACGCGCTCGCCGTCGTCGTCGCAGGCCCGCAGCGCCGCGTCCAGGCAGGCGTGCGCCTCCACGGCCCGGTTGGCCAGGAGATAGCGCTCCGCGGCCTCGCGCAGCACCGGCACGGTCCAGGTGGACGAGGCGACCTCGCCGCGGATCACCTGCTCGGCGATCTGGGTGGCCGCGGCCCCCTCCTCGTACAGGACGGTCGCCAACCGGCCGTGCAGCGCGCGGCGTTCGCCGACGTCCAGGCTCTCCAGGACCACCTTCCTGGCCAGCGGGTGGCGCAGCCGACCGCCGTCGAAGAGCCCCGCCGTCTCCAGCGCGTGGATGCCGCGGGCCACCACGGTGGCGTCCTCGTCGAGCGCCCGGGCAAGACGGCCCGGGTCGGTGGCCCGCTCGTCGAGCAGGGCCAGCGTCTGCGCCACGCGCAGGAGTACGGGACGCCCGCGGTGCAGGCAGCTGAGGACCGTGTCCGCGAAGGACTCCCCCACCACGAGCCGGTCGGGTGCCCGGTCGAGCACGGCCACCGCCCTGCGGTGGTCCTCCGCCAGGGCCCGTACGAGCAGGGGGTTGCCGCCGCTGACGGCGTGGCACTGGTCGCCCAGTTCTCGTGCGAGGGCGTCGCCGAGCGCCGCGCCGAGCAGTTCGGTCACCCCGTCGGGGCCGAGCCGGGGGACGGTCATCCCCACGTAGTTGGGCTGGCGCAGGAGCTCCGAGTGGAGTTGCGGGTGGGCCTGCCGGGACAGCGTGCAGTCGGTGAGGACGAGCACGATCCGCGCGGAGCGCAGCACGCGCAGCAGGTGGAGTATCCAGTGCATGGAGAGCGGGTCGGCGAACTGGACGTCGTCGACGCAGAGCAGGACGGGTGTGCGGACGGCCGCCCTGGTGACCTCGGTGCACAGCCGGTGCAGGGCCGCGGCCGTGGCCGGGTCCAGGGGCTGCTCCCCGAAGGGGGCGCTGCCCGCGGGGGCCGCGGCGGCGCTCCTGACGACCTCGCCGACGACCGGCCGGCACACCTCCATCTCCGGCGCGTCGCACAGGAGTTGGCTGAGCACGGCGCCCGGGGATCGCCGTTCGGGCCAGGAGCCGACCGCGCTCAGCAGCAGGAAACCGGCGTCGGCCGCGCGGCTCCTGAGCGCGGTCAGCAGCTCGGTCTTGCCGCAGCCGATGCCGCCCCTGATCACCACGGCCCCGCCGGTGCCCCGCACGCTCGCGTCGAGTACGTCGGCGAGCGCGCGCAGCTCCTGGTCACGTTCGGCCAAGCGCATGGTTCTCCCCTCTGCTGTCCTCGCCTTCCGTGACGTCCGACAGGTCCCGGGCGGCGGCCCGGGCCGCCTCCTGCCCTTCGCCGCCCGCGCCGTCGCGGGGGACCTCGACCTTCTTGCGGTAGACGAGTGTCAGCAGCGGCCCCGTCATGGCGGTGGTCACCAGCGCCATCGTCACCATCAGCCCGTACAGCGACTCGCTCAGCAGACCGGCCTCCAGGCCGACGCCCAGGATGACCAGCTCGGTCAGCCCGCGGGTGTTCATCAGGGCGGCGAGCGCCACGGAGGGCCTCGCGGGCAGGCCTCGGAGCCGCGCGCCGAGGTAGGTACCGCCGAACTTTCCGGCGACCGCGACCAGCATGATGGCGGCGAACTGGGTGAGTTCAAAGACGCCGAACCCGCTCAGGTCGACCTTGAGGCCCGCCACCACGAAGTAGATCGGCAGCAGCAGCGTGGTGATGTGCTGCACGCGGCCGTTGATCGACTCGCGCAGTCCGAGGGCGCCCTCCCTGGGGATCACGAGGCCGAAGAGGAACGACCCGAAGATGTAGTGCATGCCCATGGCCTCGGTGGCGGCGCCGGAGCACAGGGCGCCGGCCAGGACCACCGAGAACCATCCGGGTGTGAGCGTCGCGGCCTTGCCCCCCGGCACCATGAAGCGGCGCAGCAGCGGACGTACGACCGTCAGCATGACGGCGATGAACGGCAGGATCAGCGCCACGCGCCAGTGCTGTCCGCCGTCGCCGCCGACCGAGGCCTGCACGGCGGCGAGCGCCGCCCAGGCCACGATGTCGACGACCGCCGCCGTGGCCAGGGCGATGGCTCCGAGGGCGGTGCGCGAGAGCTTCCGGTCGTCCAGGATCCTGGCGAGGACGGGGAAGGCCGTCACCGACACCGCCAGCGCGATGAAGACCGTGAACGCGACGGGCTTGTCGGTGTCGTGGGCCCGCATCAGGTAGTACGCCAGGGCGAGGCCGACACCGAAAGGCACCAGGGTGGACCCGATGGCCGCTCCGGCGGTCAGCCTCCCCCTGCCGCGCAGGGTGCCGTGGTCGATGTCCAGGCCCACGGCGAACATGAACAGCGCCACCCCGATGTTGGCGAGCGCCGTCAGCAGGGGACGCACCTCCGCGGGGAACAGCGTGTCGGCCATGACGCCGTCGAAGAGCGTCGGGCCGAGCAGGATGCCCGCGAGGATCTCGCCGACCACCGGCGGCTGACGCAGCTTCGCCGCCAGGGCGCCGAGGACTCTGGCCAGGAACAGGATCAGTGCGACATCGGCGAGCAGGAGCTGCACCTGGTGACTGGTCATGAAGGAGCCGCCTCACCCATCCTCATCCGGTTGTTGGGATCACGCCGACAGCGGGTCCGAGACATCACCCACGAGGTCTTCGAGGTCGATGTTCAACATCGGGTGCTTTCCGCTGAGGCCGGATATCAGCGTCACGAAGTCGACGCTGGGCTCGTTCTTCTTCTCCGGGTCGACCATTTCCTGCGCCAGGCTGAAGTAGAACTCCTTGTATTTCGTCCTGTCGTAGAAGCGCTCGACGAACAGGCGTATCTCGTCGAAGAAGGAGCGGTATGCCGTCGAATAGCGGTCGAGCGCCTTCTCCTCGATGTCCGGGTGCTTGATGATCTGGTCGACGATCTT
Organism: Streptomyces sp. NPDC025651; assembly: GCF_055558735.1. NCBI lineage: Bacteria > Bacillati > Actinomycetota > Actinomycetes > Kitasatosporales > Streptomycetaceae > Streptomyces > Streptomyces sp. NPDC025651. Next base: position 106,736 of record NZ_JBVHLZ010000018.1, on the reverse strand, counting down.
GGCGAGCGTGCTGCCCGCGAGCGTGGCGAGCGCGACACCGGTCGAGAACAGCGGGTCGACGAACGCGGCGGAGTCGCCCACGAGCACCCAGCCGTCGCCGTGGAAGCGCGAGCTGGTGTAGGACCAGTCGCGCGCGGTGCGGAACCCCGCGGACTGACGGGCGTTGCCCAGCATCTTCTTGAGCTTGGTGGACTTCTCACGTTCCTGGTGGAAGAGGTCCTCCAGGGACCCCTCGGTCGCTCCGGCCGTCGCGGAGCGGGTCACGTAACCGACGCTGATGGTGCCCTTGTCGATCGGGATGGCCCAGAACCATCCCTCGTCGAGGCCCTCGATGAGGATGTTGGTGTACTCGTCGCCCGGCAGCCGCTCGCAGTTGTCGAAGTACGTCCACACGGCGACGTTCTGCAGCTGGTCGTGCCAGGAGATGTCGGAGAACTTCCTGCTGAGCACCCGGGACTGGCCGGAGGCGTCCACCACCAAGGAGGCCCTGGCCTCCTGAACGCCGTCCAGGCCGCGGAGCGTGAAGCGGACGCCGGTGACCCGGCCGTCCTCCTGGATCGCCTCCTTCACGGTGGCGTCCTCGATGACGTACGCGCCCAACTCGCGGGCCCGGTCCAGGATCAGGGCGTCCATGTCGGCGCGACGGGTGTGGTACGCGTAGGCGTGCGGGCCGCCCTTGATGAAGGAGAAGTTCCAGGGAATCTGCTCGTTCCCCCACACCAGGGTGCCGCCGTACTTGCGCTCGAACCCCCGCTGGTCCATTCGCTCGGTGAGCCCCAATTCCTCCATGGGGCGCATGAACGCGGGAATGAGCGACTCCCCCACGTGGTAGCGGGGAAAGCGCTCCCTGTCGAGTACGAGAACGCTGTGTCCGCGTTTGGCGAGCAGGCCCGCGGTCGTCGCGCCGGCCGGTCCACCGCCAATGACGATGACATCGAATCGGTCAGGAACTCCGTAGAGCGTGGACGCCATTTCTGACCCTCTCTCGCTGCGATCCGGAAGCGCCTGCGGGGAAGGCGGAACGCCGGGCGACGCAAGAGCGCGCATATCCCCGGCAGGCCGGGTCAGCTTGCGGCAGGCCCGCTGAATGGGATCTACAGGCCCTCTGGACGATGTCTTACAGGCCCCTTCCGGACGTCCGGGACCTGCCAGGACTCGGGGCACCACGGCCAACGCACCAGGATTCTGAGCAATTTGGAAGGTGCGGCTCTCCGCGTCGACCCCACATCATCGGCAGCCATAAGCCATTCGGAAATCCACCACGAGGAGCGGGTCCGGTGCCACAGGAACACGCCCTGGAAGTGCCACGGGAACACCCCCTGGAAGAGCGAGAAATCACCGTCGACGTCGTGGTCGTGGGCTCGGGGGCAGCCGGCCTGTCCGCCGCCGTACGGGCACGCGCGCTCGGCCTCGACCCCCTGGTCATCGATGTCGCCGACCGGTTCGGCGGCACGGTCCCGCTGTCCAGCGGGGCGCTGTGGATACCGGACAACCCGGTGATGCGGGCGGCCGGCGTCGAGGACTCGGCCGAGGCGGGGCTGCGGTACCTGGAGGAGTGCATCGGCGACGAGGGCCCCGTCACCTCGCACGCGCGGAAGGCCGCCTTCGTGAGGGAGGGGCCGCGGCTCGTCGAGTTCCTCATGAAGCACGGCGTCGCGTTCCAGTACTCGGACCCGTATCCGGACTACTTCCCCGAGCTGCCCGGCGGCCACGAGCGCGGGCGCATCATCCTGCCACGGCCGTTCGACCTGCGCAGGCTCGGCTCCTGGCGCGGGCAGGTCGCGACCGTACCCGGGTTCGCGATGAAGCTCCTGGTCAACAGCGTGCGCGAGGTGATGGACCTGCCGTTCGCCGGTGTCGCCCCGCAGGGCCGTAGCGCCCTGTCCCGCGTGCTCGCCCGCACGCTGTGGAGCAAGGCGGCCGGCCGTGACGAAGTGAGCCTGGGGCAGGCGCTGGTCGCCCACGTCCTGCTCGTCGCGCAGCGCCTGGGTGTGCGCTTCGCGCCCCGCACCGCGCTGCGCGCACTCGTCGTCGAGAACGGCGAGGTGGTGGGGGCCACTGTCCACGCCGGCGGCCGCACCCGGACGGTGCGCGCCCGCCGCGGCGTGGTCCTGGCCGCGGGCGGCTTCGCCCGCAACGACGAGATGCGCGAGCGGTACCACCCCCGGCCGTCCTCCGCGCGGTGGACCACCGTCGGGCCCCACGACGCAGGCGACGGCATCCGCGCCGCCCTCGACGTCGGCGCCGCCACCGCGTTGATGGACGAGGCGATCTGGACACCCGTCTCCGTGCTGCCCGACGGGAATGTCGCCGGAACCGTGTGGGAACGCGAGACTCCGTACTGCCTCATGGTCAACGGGGACGGCGACCGTTTCTGCAACGAGTCCGCCAACTACATGGAGATCGGGCAGAAGATGTACGAGCAGAACGGCGCGTCCTGGTGGCTGATCATGGACAGTCGCCACCGGCACCGCTATCCGTACGGCGCCGCGCTGCCCGGACGGACCCCCAAGGAGTGGCTGCGCAGCGGCTATATGCGCAAGGCCGACACCCTGGAGGAGCTGGCACGGCTGTGCGGCCTCCCGCCGGAGCGGTTGCGGGCGACGGTGGAGCGGTTCAACAAGCTGGCCGACGCGGGCGTCGACGAGGACTTCGGCCGGGCGCGCAGCGCCTACGACCGGGCCGGCGGCGACCAGGGGCACCGGCGCGATCCCAACCTGGGTGCGCTGCGCGAGGGGCCGTTCTACGCGGTCCAGCAGTTCCCGGGCGACACCGGCACCGCCGGCGGACTGCTCACGGACGAACACGCCCGGGTCGTCGGCGAGGACGGCCTCGCGATCGGCGGTCTCTACGCGGCGGGTTCGACCGCGGCCCGCATGACGGGACGTACCTATCCCGGTGGCGGGGCCTCGCTGGCCACGGCGATGGTCTTCGGGTTCATCGCGGCGGGCCACGCGGCGGACCGGGTGCCGGCCGAGCGGTGAGCCGCGAGCGCCGCGTCCCCGCGCCCCGGTACGAGCGGGGGCGCGGGGACGCGGCGCTTCACCGCGGGCGAGCGGCCTGCTCACCCGGCGCGGCGGCTCCGGCGGGCGGCGCGCAGGGTGCGTACCACCGTCGCGGGGCGCATGACGGCCGTCGGCGGCGCCAGCAGATGCTGCATGTCGAGCATGACGCGGTGCACCTCGACCGAGGTCTGGCTGGCCCGCATCGCCTGCTTCACGTACCAGTTGATCGCCTTGTTGCCCAGCGGCTTGGGCCCTTGGGTCTCCGGGTAGACGAAGTCGCCGCCGGTCGCCATCTGCCACGGGGTGTCGATCACCTTGCCCGCGGCCCGGTAGTAGAGGCGGGCCATGTCGGCCGAGGGGATCCCGAAGTGGTCCAGGCAGCGGCCGAGTTGGAGCGCCTCCAGGGCCGCCACCGTCATTCCCTGTCCGTAGAGCGGGTTGAAGCTGCAGATCGCGTCGCCCAGGGCGACGAAACCGGACGGCAGCTCGCGCAGCCGCTCGAAGTAGCGCCGCCTGGCCGCGGGGAAGGTGAACTTGCGGGCGTCGCCGTCGTCCACCGGCTCGGCGCGGGCGAGCAGGTCGGCGACGTGCGGGGCAGGCAGTTCGGCCGCGAACTTCTCGAAGCCCGCGGGGTCCACGGGCGCGTGGGCCTTGTGCCAGCCGCCCAGGGTGACCATCCAGCGGTTGCCCTCGATGGCGAACGCGGCCGCGGCCCGCTTGTCGTGCGGGGGTGTCGCGCTCATGAGGTAGAGCAGCCCGCCCTCGTGCAGGTCGCCGGGTTTCCTGTGGTAGATCCGGGTCGTGTAGCCCACGTCGATCTTCACCGTGTCGACCTCGGGCGCCGGGCAGCCGAGGCCCTCCAGCCAGCCGTCGGGCCCTCCGCCACCGCGGCCGGTCGCGTTGACGACCAGGTCGGCGTCGAGCACGTCGCCGCCCGCCACCTCCACGCCCGTGATCCGTGCCGCGCCGCCCTTGAGGCCGACGGCGCTCGTGCGGTCCCGCAGCGTCACGTTCGGCAGGGCGACGACCCTGCGGCGCACGGAGAGTTCGAGCAGCGCGCGGCTCAGGCTGATGCCCAGCTCCCCGCTGTTGAACCGGGCGCGCAGGCCGCCCATCTGATGGAAGAGCAGATCCTGGCCGGGGTCGAAGCGCACGGCTCCCGCCTCCACCAGTTCGTCGCCGAGACCGGGGAAGAGCTGCTCCAGGGCCCGCCTGCCGCGGATCAGCAACGCGTGGGCGTGCCCGCCGTGGGGTACCGCGCGCCGGGTCCGTGGCTCGTCGGGCAGCGTGTCCCTGTCCAGGACGGTGACGCGTTCGAACCGGTCGGACAGTGCGCGGGCGGCGACGAGGCCTCCCATGGATCCGCCAATGACCACCGCGTGCCGACCGACCGGGCCCATGGGTCCTCCTGTTGGACGTCCTCGAACCGGGCAGTGCCGCCCGGGATTTCCTCCGATTTTCCGGGGTCCGGAGGCCGTGCGCGTTATCCCAGGTTGCGCAATCCGCGGGAGAGGCGCCCTTCGCGCGTTCCGAGCAATTTGGGAGAGGACAGCCATGCACGCGTTACCCATTCTGAGAACAGGAAATTGTCAGACCCGTGAGAGACGGTGTCCCGACAGCATCGGAGCCCTGATGGCTGAGCCGCCCTACTTCCACATCGGTGTCGTGGTGCCCGACCTCGAAGAGGCCATGACCCAATTCTCCCTGCACCATGGGCTCACCTTTCCCGAACCTGCCTCCATCCGGATTCCCGACCCCGGCGGTCCCGGCCTCGGCCATGAGATCCGGGTCGTCTACTCCAAGGAGGGAGCACCCTTCTACGAGCTCATCGAGGCGACGGTCTCCGGGATCTTCCCCTCGGTGGCGCACGGGGAGGTGCACCATGTCGGCGTATGGGAGCGCGACATGGCGAAGCGGGTCGCGGACCTGCGGGCCAGGGGCATCGCCATCGAGGCCAGTGGCGTAGGCCTGGAGGGCACGACGGGTCTGGTCGAGGAGGCCGTGCCGCACTGGGTGATCACCGAACCCGGGCCGACGGGGCTCCGGTTCGAGTACGTCGACGCCGGCATGCGCCCGGGCATCGACGCATGGCGGGAGTTGGGACGTTTCCCCGGCTGAGGGGCGGCGTCAGCCGACCGTCCGCGGCTGCTCGAGAAAGGGCAGTGCCGACAGCAGCGGCGGGCGGCTCCAGTCCGGGCGGCGCACCATCAGCTCCGGGCACCGCCCGGTCGCTCCGGGCGCGACCTGCAGCGGCCCCGCGTATGCGGCGGCAGGACCGTCCGTGGAGCCCCGAAGGGCGCCGAGCGCGTCGCGGGCGACGGCGTGCACGTACCAGCGGCCGGCGGGCACAGGGTGCAGGGTGAAGGGCCCCGGGCGCACGAGAGTGGTCCAGGCGGCGGGGCGGCCTTGGAGTACGGGGCTGTCGAAGGCCCCCACGTAGAAGGAGGCCGCGGGCACCCCGTCCGCCGACACGCGGCCCATGAGCGCGCCATGAGGTCCCGGTCCCGGCCGGTCCGCGGCGCCGTGGAGCCGCGGCAGCGCGGCGCCACCGTCGAGTCCGCGGTACTGGATGGGCGACATGCCGACCGTTTCGGTGAAGCGGCGGGCGAAGCTCCCCACGCTTCCGTAGCCGACGCGCGCCGAGATCTCCACCACGGTCAGGCCGGTGTCGGTCAGCAGGCGTTTCGCCTCGGCGAGGCGGACAACACTCAGGAATCGTCCGGGTGTGACGCCGGTGACCCGGGTGAAGACGCGGAGGAAGTAGAACTTGCTCACCGCGGCCGCGTCCGCGAGGTCGTCAAGAGTCAGCGGCTCGCTGTATCGCTCTCTCACGACGGACACCGCCCGCCGCACGGCGCTCTCCACCTTGGCCCCCCACCACTGGATACAGAATGGCCTGTTGCGGTACGCCCAACCATGGTGTGCCCTCCTCCCTGGCGAAACTCTGCACGGCCTCTGGATGGCCCGCGACCTCCTGCGCGCATTCGGCGGCGTAGAAGGCGACCAGGCCGTGGAACCTGTACAGGTGCAGCCCCGTCTCTTCCAGCAGGTGGCTGTCGGCCAGGATCTCCAGCTGCTTGCGGGCCTCGTCCCAGCCGAGTCCCGCGAGCGAGGCCGCCGCCGAGACGGTGATCACCGCCGCGTGGTACTGCCCCAACAGCCGGAACATACGGGCCGCTTCGAGCGGCAGCGAGCGGTACATCGCCTGGAACGTCGTCCGCAGGCTGACCGTCGCGTCGTCCTCCAGCCCCGCGTGCTCCAGGCGTCCGCGCTCCACCGCGTACCGCGCCGCCTGCATCGCCACCGAGATGTTCGGGTTGGCCGCGAGGACTTCCGAGGCGATCCGCAGCGCCAGCGGCAGTTGGCCGCACATCTGGGCGAGCTGTGCGACCGCCTGCTCCTGGCCCGCCGTACGTCCCCGGCCGACGAGACAGGTGATCAGCTCGGCCGACTCCGCGGGTACCAGCGGGCCGAGGCGGACACGGTGCGCGCCCTCCCGCGCCGCGAGGCTGCTCTGCCGGTGGTGCCTGCTGGTGACCAGCACGCAGGAGGGGCCGCGCGGGATGAGCGGGCGCAACTGCTCGGGGTTGAGGGCGTCGTCGAGGACCAGGAGCATCCTGCGGCCGAACAGCAGACTGCGGTAGAGAGCGGTCCTCGCGGCGAGGCTCGCCGGGATCCGCGGCTCCGCGACGCCCAGGCTGCCCAGGAGCAGCCCCAGCGCCTCGTGCGAGGTGAGCGGCACCTCCTGGGGGTGGGTGCCGCTCAGGTCGACGAAGAGCTGACCGTCCCGGTAGTGGTCCGCCACCTCGTGGGCAAGACGCAGGGCGAGCTCCGTCTTGCCCACGCCCACCGGGCCCTCGATCACCACGGTGCACGTGGTGGGGTCGGCCCGCGGCTCGCCCTCGCTCGGCACCACGATCTGCCGCAGCGCGGCCAGTTCGGCGCTCCGCCCCACGAACCCCCGCGCCCCACTGGGCAGTTGGGCCGGGCGGGGGACGTCCCCGGGCAGCGGTTCGTCCATGGACGGCGGTGCGGGGGCCGGGGCCGGCTGGGGCGCGGGTCCGGCCGCCGCGGTGAGCGTCTCCGGCCCCGCGGCGGCGCCGTCGCCCACGGCGATCCCGGGGTCGCCGGCGAGGATCTGCGCGTGCAGGTGGCGCAGTTCGCTGCCGGGCTCGATCCCGAGTTCGTCCTGGAGGATCTGCCGGGTCTCCTGGTAGACGGAGAGCGCCTGCGCCTGGCGGCCGCAGCGGTACAGGGCGAGCATGAGCAGCCATCGCAGGCGCTCGCGCAGCTGCTCGGCCACCAGCGCCTCGGACAGCACGGCGACCGTCTCCGAGTGGCGGCCCACGCTCAGCATGTCGGCGGCCCACTCCTCGATGGCGGTCAGCCGCAGCTCCCCGAGCCGGGTGCGCTCGATGTCGGCGAACGGCCCGGGGATCCCGGCGTACGCGTCGCCCCGCCACAGCCCGAGCGCGGTGTCCAACTGCGCCAGTGCGCCCACCACATCGCCCTCGGCCCGCAGCCTGCGGGCCTCCGCGTGCGCCCGTACGAAGACCGCCGCGTCGATGGAGTCCTCCTCCATGCGCAGGAGGTAGCCGCCACCCATGGAGGCGACGACTCCGCCGACGGCGCGACGGTCACGCCCGGGCTCCAACGCCCTGCGCAGTCCCGCGACATAGGTGTGAACGCCGTTGACCGCCGTCTGCGGAACGTCGGTGCCCCACACGGCATCGACCACCTGCTCGACGCCCACGACCTCGTTCACCCGGCTCGCCAGCAAACCGAGCACGGCGCGCTGCTTGGGGGGACCCAGCACCACCTCTTCGGCTCCGCGCCGGGCTCGTATCGGCCCCAGCAGTTGCAGAGCCAGGTCTCCATCCCTCACCTGCACTCGTCTCCCGCTCCCCATGGTCGAGTCAATGGACAGGCAGTGCCCGCTGCGCACGGTCCCGAGCTCCGTCGCCTTCGCGCGGCGCGCACGGGAGTGCGGGGGTATCCGGGGCGACCCGGGTGAACAGAGCTGACGCCCGGCTCCACCCACACCCTCAGCGTTCGTCCTCCGGCCGGCACGCGCGTGCGCCGTGGCCCGACCGCGAACGTTCCCACGCGCGTGGAGGCCCTCGTTCGCCGGGCTCGCTCATGACGGACTCCTCCTGGGGCACCGGGGACACGCGGGGCACGCCGCACCGAGGACATCGGACGGCGAGAGGAAGTGAAGGGGGCATGGAGCCCACGGGACGCATCCTTGCGGAAGGACCTACGGCAAGGGCGGAAAGGGCCGGGCGCACCCGGCGCCGGCCGGCCGGGCCGGAGCCACCGAGGCGATCGGCGGCCGGCTTCGGTGGTGATCGGCGAACAGTCTCGGCCAATCGCCGGATGTCTCACCGATGCGGTGACCTACATCACGCTTACGGCAACACAACAGAGTTGACCAGGGCACACAGTCCATCAGGAATTCCCCCGCGTCCCACTTGAGCATGGCGAGAAGCCGACGCGCTCCCGACGCGTACGGCGGACAGTCAGCCAAAATCCGCTTCAAGCGAGCCCATTCGCTCACCCGCCGGAAGCGGAAAGCAACCGCGTTTCCGTCGAACCATAACCTATTAGGCGCTTATCAACCCATTACCGAACCTTATCGGTCCAGTATCCGGGCGCATGCAATTCCGGGCGATATTGACACGAGCGCGACCTTGGGTTTCCCGCTCGTCACCAGCCTCGATGCAGCAGGCACGAACCAACTCTATCCACCCAAAGCCGAGATGCTCGAATCAATGTTCAACATACCGGATCACTCACTCACACCTCAATGACTTTCCCTTCTTTTCATTGTTCGAGGGTGAACTAATCTCGGCAGGTGACCAATTCACTTGACGCCCCCGAAAGCCCGGCCACGAAGGGCCGGGCATCGCACTTCGGGGCGTGCGGACCACGCCCGCCGCTTCAGTGTCGTACGTCCGTCGCCTCGGCCTGCGCCGGGGCGCCGCCCCGCCGGTGCCCCGCCCCTCGCGCGGCGACGCCTCCCGCGGGTTCCGCGCCGACCGCGCGGCGCGCGGACGGCAGGATGAACACGGCGGTCAGCGCCGCGACCACCAGGATGCCGCCGGAGATGGCGAGCCCCAGTGAGAAACCGCTCGTCATCGCCTCCTTCACCGAATCACCCTGCTCCAGGCGGGAGTTGGTCCGCTGGGTCTGCAGCGTGACGACGGCCGCAAGGCCGATGGCCCCGCCGATCTGCCGAGAGCTGTTGAGCAGGGCGGAGGCCATCCCCGCCTCGTGCGGCGGAAGACCTCCGGTGGCGGCACCGGTCAGCGGCACGAAGCACACGCCGATCCCGAAGCCGGCGATCAGGGAGGGGCCGAGCACGTCGACCGCGAAGCTGCCCGACACATCGAGCATCGCGAACCAGCCGAAGCCCGCCGCGCCGATCAGGCCACCGGGCACCAGCAGCGTCTTGATGCCCAGCTTCGGCACGAGCCGCGTGGACACCACGGTCCCGGCGATCACCCCGAAACAGAAGGGCAGGAACGCCGTTCCCGCCACCGCGGGCTTCATGTCGAGCACTTGCTGGAGATACAGCGCGATGAAGTAGAAAGCGGCGAACTGGCCCGCGCACAGGAAGAGCATGAAGATGTTGGCCCCGCCCACGCTCCGCTTGGCCAGCAGGCCGAGCCGCAGCAGCGGATCGGATGTGGCCCGGCTCTCCACGGCGACGAAGGCGAGGATCAGGAGGCCGGCGCCCGCCAGCGTGCCGAGCGTCGTCCCCGACGTCCAGGCGTGGTCCGTCGTACGCACCACACCGAACACGAGGAGGCTGACACCGAGGGTGGCGAGGATGCCGCCGAGCACGTCGAGCCGGCGCCGGGCCCCGACGATCCCGGCCGGGACGTGACGCATCGACAGCCAGACGACCACGAGCGCCATCGGCACATTGACCAGCATGATCCAGCGCCAGCCGAGGTACTCCGTGAGCAGTCCGCCGAGCAGCACCCCGAAGGTGCCGCCCACGGCGGACACCGCCGCGTACACACCGAACGCCTTGGTGCGCTCCGCCCCTTCGCGGTGAGTGGTCGTCAGGAGGGCCAGGGCGGCGGGGGCCATGGCTGCCGCACCGGCGCCCTGGAGCACCCTCGCGACGAGCAACTGCACGTCGTTCTGCGCCAGTCCACCGGCGAGCGAGGCGACGGCGAAGAGCAGGGTGCCGCCCACGAGGAGGCGGCGCTGGCCGAAGACGTCGGCGGCACGGCCGCCGAGCAGCAGCAGGCCGCCGAACGTCAACGCGTAGGAATTGACGACCCATTGGAGCTGGGCCGGTTCGAAGTCGAGGCCGGTCTGGATCGCGGGCAGTGCCACGTTGACGATCGACATCACGAGCATGACCAGGAACTGGGCTAACGCGACAGCCAGCAGCACCTTCCCTTTGCTCACACGCTCCAAGTCCACTGCGCCTCCAGGGCTTTTTGTACTTGTAGGTTGTACGCGTAAGATAACGCTAGCCGGTCGCTCTGCGGATGTCACTCTCCCAAGTTGCCCCGCATCAGGACGGAGCCCGGACACCCTCGGAAGGCCCGGCCACCGACATCGTGGGGCGCAACAGTCGAACCGCTCCTTATGCTCGTGACGAGCACCAGCACATCGACGGCCGGCGACCGGCCCGCGGGCCTGAGGAACGGGAGAACCGGATGCGAACACCGGCATCACCACGCGGCAAGGGCGGCAACGCCTCGGCCCTGTCCCAACAGGTGATCATCGATGCCGCGCAGCGCATCCTCGACGAGGAGGGCCACGAGAGCCTGTCCATGCGGCGGCTGGCACGCAGCCTGTCCATCACGCCGATGGCGCTCTATCACCACGTGCGCGACAAGGACGAGTTGCTGATCCTGCTCCTGGCGAAGAAGGCCCAGTCCTACCCCCGCCCGGAGCTTCCCGAAGAGCCGGTCGAGCGGCTCATCGCCGCCTCCCAACTGCTCTACGACCTCCTGTCCGAGGCCGCGTTCCTCGCCGAGATCCTCACCTCCCCCGACCTGTTGGCCGTGGCGGTCTCCTGGATCACCGACTGCATCACCGAGGCCGCCGGCGCGTGCGGCCTCCCTCCGGAGCAGGCCACCAAGGCCCAACAGCTCATCTGGCGTTACACGGCAGGGGAGTTGATGGCTCATCAGGCAAGGGAACGTCTCGGCGCGAAGAAGGGCGGGGGCGCGGCCGGGAACGCCCCGGCCATCGACGAGGCCTCGCCCGAGCACCATCCCAGGCTCACCGCGGTGGCCGACCGCTGGCCCGAACTCGTCACCCGCAGCACCCACCGCCGCGGTCTCGAGAACATCGTCGACGGAATTCTCGCCACCTACCGGCCGGACGCCCTCGCGTCGGACTGACCGCCCCGCACCCCGGCGCGGGCGCTGGACACCACCTGGGCCAGCACCTCCTCACTCTGCTCCTCCAGATAGAAGTGGGCGCCGGGGAAGGCGACAGTCGCGCACTCCCCCTCCGTCACCTCGCGCCAGCCGTCGGCCTCGTCGGCCAGGACCTCCTCGTCCCGGTCGCCGTAGAGGGCGGTGACCGGCATCGCCAGCCTGGGTCCCGGCCGCCGGCGGTAGGTCTCGATGACCTGGTAGTCGAGCCTGATCGTCGGCAGCATGACCTCCATCAGGTCCTCGTCGTCGAGGAGTTCCGCCGCCGCGCCGCCCAACCTGCGCAGATCGGCGAGGAGTTCGGCGTCCGTGCCCAGGTGGACCGTGTCGCCCCGGGCGAGGGCGGGAGCCGGGTGCCCCGAGACGATCAGCGCGGCGGGTGCGTGCCCCCGGTCGCTGAGCAGACGTGCCGTCTCGTACGCGGCCACGGCGCCCAGGCTGTGGCCGAACAGCACCAGGGAGCTCGGCGGGGCACCGAACTCCGGCCGCAGCAGGTCGGCGGCGACGGGACCGACGAGGCCGTCCATGCTGCGCGCCGCGCCCTCGTGGTAACGGTCGCCGCGCCCCGCGTACTGCACGGCGTACACCTCCACGTCGGCCGGGGCGCCCACCGCCCACGTACGGAAGGTTCCCGCCGATCCGCCGGCATGCGGGAAGCACACCAGCCGGACCGGGGCGTTGCGGCGCGGGCGAAAGCTCCGCAGGCTCGGAACAGGGGCGGCGGGGCTGCGAAGGGCACCGCGCGTCGACGATTCCACAGTACTCACAGGGGTCCTTTCCCGAACTCCTCGTATTCTTCCGACTCCCGCCCTGAACCCGGCGCCCTGTCGTCATGCCCCGAAGGGCCGCGCCGCCTCTCGATCAGCGCGCTCATCGCGGCGACGGTGGGGACCCTCAGCAGCTCCGGCATCGTCAGCTCGACACCCATACGGCGCCGCACGGCCAACGTGAGCCGGGCGGCGAGCAGGCTGTCTCCGCCGTGCAGGAAGAAGTCCGTGTCGCGCCCTGTCACGGGCACGCCCAGGGTCTGTGCCCACAGTGCGGCGACCGACCTCTCCAGCGGCCCGCGCGGCGGATCGCCGTGCGCCTGGGCCTGGCCCGCGGTGCCCGCGAGGAGCTGGCGCACGCGCCGCCTGTCCATCTCCCGGTTCCGGGTGAGGTACAGCATCGGCAACCCGACGATCGCGCCGGGGATCATGTGGGTGGGAAGCCTGTCGGCCAGCCAGCCCCTGAGGGCGAGCGGGTCGAGGTAGCCGTGGGCGCTGGTCCTCACGGCCTGGACGAGCACCACTCCGTCCGGCTCCTCCCTGGCCACCTTCACCTCGGCCAGGCCCGCACGGGCCAGCACCTCGGCCCATTCGTCCACCCCTGCCGGCACGGGCGGTTCGGCGGCCGAGGCACCGGTGAGCAGCGCCAGCGGCGACGCGGCGACGCGGGTCAGGAGGTGGAGCCGGCCGCCCGGCTTGAGCACCATGCTGAGCGCGGCCGCGGTCGCCTGGAGGTGCGGCATGCGGCTGATCACGTCGTTCACCACCACGGCGTCGTAGCGGTGCAGTTGGCCCTCGGTGACGCGCGAGGCGTCCTGACGGAAGGTCTTCGCCGCGTGCCTGGTGGACGCCAGCCGCGCCTCCGCTTCGGCCAGGCGCGTGTCCGAGGGATCCAGCAGCGTGAAGTCGATGGCCCCCGGCGCCAGTTGACGCAGCAGGCGTACAGCGGTCCTGCCGCTCATCCCCGCCCATTCGGCGACCGCGAGCGGCGCGAGCCGCCTTTCGGCCCCGGCGGCCAGGGCGCGCGAGACAGCCGCGATGCACGCACGCGTGCCGTCCAGCTCGGCGCTCAAAGGCTCGGGCGACAGTTCGGGATCGTCGTACAGCTCAGCCGGGGACGCTTCTGCCCCGAGCACGGCCCGCAGCAGGGGAAGCGCCCGTGACCAGGCCTGTGCCGTCCTCTCCAACGGGCTGTCGCGCACCCCTTGCCGCAGCAGCGCCGCGCGCCCTCCGTCGCGCACCTCGGCCCAGCGGGGGCCCGCCGTCAGCCGCTGTCCCGCGGCCCGCAGGACGTCGCGCTCGGTGAGGTAGTCGAGCCAGAGCGCGAAATGGGGACGGCGTTCCTCGGCGACCGGCAACGACCGTGCGTCGAGCGGACCCGCGTGCTCCCCCAGGTGGTCGGCGACATGGGAGGCGAGGACGGTCTCGGTCAGCGAGTGCTCCAGGGACAGCGCGGCGCACTCGCCGACGGGGGCGCGCGTGCGGCCCGCATCGGCCGCCACCCGTATCCCGGTCAGCGGCTCGGGGCCGACGACGGCGGCGACCAGTTCGCGGCGCCGCTCGCCGACCGGCACCACGACCGAGCGCGCGATCTGCGGATGCTCCTGGAGCACCGCCTCGATCTCGTCCAGCTCGACCGGCATCCCGTCGATCCTGACCTGTTGCCCCATCCGGCCGAGGAACTCCAGGCTCCCGTCGGGCCAGTAGCGGCCCATGCCGCCGGAGCGGAACCAGCGTTCGCCCGCCACCTCGCAGAACCGTTCGGCGGTCAGACCGGGGTCGTCGCGGTACCGCAGCGCCAACCCGCCGCCGCCGACCCACAGTTCGCCCGGCACCCAGTCGGGGCAGTCCCTGCCCTGCGGGTCCACGACGCGGAACTTCTGGCTGGGCAGCGGCTTGATGTAGGGCACCGCGCGCCACTGCGACGGTACGAAGCGCATCTCGTACGTGTTGGCCCAGATCACGGTCTCCGCGACACCGCCGAGCCCGGCGAGCCGGCACCTGCCGTGCGTGGCGGCGCGCAGCCATCGCTCCAGGTCGGCCCCTCGCCAGTCACCGGAGAGCAGCGCGAGGCGCAGGGAGCGCGGCAGCCCCTCGGACTCGGCGACGTCGAGCAGCACGTCCATCAGGGCGGGAACGCTGTTCCACACGGTCACGCCGTGCCGTTCGCACAGCGTCAGCCAGGCGAAGGCGTCCCGCCGGTCCGCCTCGTCGACCAGGACCAGCGCCCCGCCCTCGGTGAGCGGGCCGAACAGGTCCCAGACGGCGAGGTCGGAGTCGGGGTCGGACACGGCGAGCACGCGGTCGCGCGGCCCGATGCCGAAGCGGCCGTCGATGTCCTTCACGGTGTCGACCACCGCGCGGTGCGTCACCTCGACCAACCGCGGCGTGCCCGAGGAGCCCAGGGCGAAGGCCGCGTACGCGATGTCGTCGGGGCCGGCGGGCACCGGGGCGTCGAGCGGCTCGGGCAGGAGGGCGTCGCGCAATGACACCACCTCGACGTACGGCAACGGCGGGGGCGGTGCGCCGGTGCCGTCCAGGATCAGCCGGGCGCCGCTCGCGCGCGTGATCCACTCCTGGCGTTCGGCGGGCCGGCAGGCGCCGGTGGCCACGTAGGTGCCGCCCGCCGCGAGCACGCCGAGGACGGCCGCGATCTGCTGGGGCCCCGAGGCTGCCCTGACGACCACCGTGTCGCCCCGCCCGATGCCCCGGTCACGCAGCGAACGGGCGATGCGCAGTGCCTGTCCGGCGAGCTCCCGGTGGGTCAGCACGCCGTCCACGCCCCAGAGCAGCGCCGCGTCGTCGGCGCGATCGCGGGACCGTTCGAAGAAGGTCTGGTGCAGCAGCCTGCCGTGCTCGCGGCGGGGTGCCGCGGCGATCTCCGCACGGCGTTCCCGCTGGGAGGCGGGCAGTTCGACGGCGGGCCGGGTGCTCCAGTCCAGTGCCGCGAGGTCGCGCAGCAGCGCGGCCTGGGCGGACATCATGGCGTCCAACAGGCCGTCGGGGAACAGCTCTTCCACCGCGTCCCAGGCCAGCAGCACTCCGCCCTGGCGGGTCCCGTACGCCTGTGAGCTGAGCCAGACCTGCGGGATCTGGGACACCATCCACGACAGTTCGCCGAAGCTCGCGGCGAACGCGTCGGGCACGAGCGGGGCCTCGGTGTTGCAGGTGAAGACGACGGGTGCGGCGCGCGGGGATTCGCCGTCCTCACGGATCATGTCGCGCAGGACGTCGATGCCGGTGTACGCCGCGTGGCCGATGTCCTCGTGGAGCTGGCGCTGGACGGCCTTGGCGCGCTGCGCGAATCCCGCGCCGCGCGTCAGGTCGACCTCCAGCAGCACGAGGCCGGTGAAGTCGCCGATGACGCGCTCGACTTGCGGGTGCACGGACTGGTCGCGGTCGCTGATGGGGACGTTGATCAGGAAGTGCTGGTGGTCGCTCCACCGTCCGAGGATCTCGGCGAAGGCGGTGGCGAGCAGCGCGGCGGGGGTGATCCCGTGCTCCGACGCCCGGACGCGGAGTGCGGCCCACTCCCGCCAGGTGAGTTCGTGCGTGCGCCGTACGAAGCGGGGCCTGACCACGTCCTTGGGCTCGACCGCCAGCGGGAGCCCGGGCCCGCCGGGCAGTTCGGGAAGTCGGCGCCGCCAGTGCTCCATGCCCCGCACACGCTCCTTCGAGAGGTTGGCCGCGCGGTCGGCGAGGTACTGCGGAAAGCTGTACGTGAGGTCGTCCAGTGCCGTGCCGGCGTCCGCGTCGTAGAGGGCGGCGAGGTCCTCCAGGAGCAGCCGGATGCCCTGGATGTCGCAGGCGAGCAGGTCCAGGTTGATGTGGATGCGGTCGACCGCGTCGGGCAGTCGGCTCAACTGGACGTCCAGGACCTCTCCCCTGCCCACTTCGAGCCGCCGGTGCGAGAGGGCCGTGCGGATGTTGAGCACCGCGCTCTCGATGGCGTCCCGGGGCTGCCTGCGGTGGTCGAAGACCGTCAGGCCCGCCCAGACCGAGGTGTCCGCGACGCGTTGGGTGCCCCACTCGGTGAAGTGGGCCCGGAGCATCGGGTGGCGGGCGTGCAGGGCGTGCACGGCCCGCTCCAGGCGTTCCGGTTCCAGTGGCGGGCTGTCGATCTCCAGGTAGACGTGGCAGCCGACGCCGCCGAGCGGCCTGTCCTCGCCACGGCCGACCCAGTACGCCTGCTGGACGGGTGTCAGGGCGAAAGGCTGCTGAGGCTCGCTCCGGGCATGCCCCTGCGCCACGCGTGGGGCCGGGGAGGTGGATCCGCCCCCCGGGGCACGGCTCTCGTCCTCGTCGGGCATCGTGGGTTCCGGTCGGCCGTTCAGCAGTGCGTACCAGGCCGTCAGGCGCGCGTCACGGGCGAGTTCGGGGTATCTCACCGGGGCCCCGGACCGTGCGAGACGGCGGGCCAGCCTCATCAACTGCAAGGACTCAAGGCCGAGTTCGAAGAGGTTCGACGTGTCCGCGACGTGGTCGTCGCGCACGCCCAAGAGCTCGCAGACCTCCCCTTTGAGCGCTGCCATGGTCCAGGCCCCGACCGTCTGGACAGCGCTCCCGGGAATGCGGCGCGGCTCGCTCTTCCGTGACATCCCTACCTCTTTGTTC
This sequence comes from Streptomyces sp. NPDC025651, assembly GCF_055558735.1. Lineage (NCBI taxonomy): Bacteria > Bacillati > Actinomycetota > Actinomycetes > Kitasatosporales > Streptomycetaceae > Streptomyces > Streptomyces sp. NPDC025651. The sequence goes on along the minus strand of NZ_JBVHLZ010000018.1, from coordinate 89,942 downwards.
ATCTGGGTACCGAACGTTCAAGCCGTGCGCCTGGACGCCTCCCGCCCATCAGGTGGCGTCCCGTTCGGCGATACCCCCGAATGTCGGCGCGCACGGTGTCACGTGCTCCGGCCGGTGGGGCGTTCAGTACACGGCTACGGCCGCTCCCCGCCGCGCGTCGGACACGGTGGCACCCCGGAGGTGGTGCGGGTCTGGACATCCTCCACCGTGACCACGGCTCCTCCCTTCCGGACCTGGCTGCCTGGCGCGAAAGCCCTCCGGCACGGCAGCCGTTCCGTCCGACTGTCCTGTGCAGGAGGGCGCAGCGACCCAGCAGGTGGGAGGGCCCGGCGCGCGTCGAGAGCGGTGCTGCCGGATACCTGCCGGTGGCTCCGTCGGAGCCGCGTGGAGCCGGGTCGATCTTGTCTTCAATACGTCGATACGCAGCAACTACCGTCCCCCCGCCACGTATTTATACACGTACAACAAGGGGGTCGCAATGAACACTGCCACAGGAAAGGGGAGTTGGGGCGGTCGAAGCGGACATGAGGGGTGCCGCGGAGCCGTCCGGTCAGCTCGCGGCGGACAGCGGCTGCCCCACGAACGGCAGCGCGGACAGCACGGGCGGACATCGCCAGCCCGGCGCGCGCAGCGTCAGCTCCACGCTCCCGCACCCCGGCCCGGCGGCCACGGGCCCCACCGTGTCCGTCATCACCGCGTCCTCGGCGTCGCCCGGTACCCCGGGCACGTCGGGCCTGCGCGCGAGCGCGTGGACGTACCAACTCCCGGACGGCACACCGCGCAGGACGAAGGAGCCGGGGCCGCGCAAGGCCGTCCAGGCACTGGGGTGTCCCTGGAGGATCGGGCTGTCGAAGGCACCGACATAGATCACGCCGGCCGGCCCGCTGTCGGCCAGCACCCTGCCCGACAGCGAGCCACGCCCCTGCGCGCCGCCCTCGGCAAGGCCCTGCCCTCGGTCCGGCAACTCCCCGCGGCCCAGGCGTCGGTACTGGGTCGGAGACATGCCGACGGCCTCGGTGAAGCGGCGCGCGAAGCTGCCCGGGCTGCCGTAGCCCACGCGCTCCGACACCTCGGCGACGGTCAGCTTCGTCCCGCTCAGCAGCCGCTTGGCCTCGTACAGCCGGACGGCACTCAGATATCTGCCGGGAGTCACCCCCACCACGCGGCTGAAGACGCGCAGGAAGTGAAACTTGCTCACCAGGGCCGCGTCGGCAAGGTCATCAAGGGTCAGGGGCTCGCTGTACCGCTCGCGTATGGTGTCCACGGCGCACTGGACGACGCTCTCCACTCCGGACTCCCACCATCGGGCCGCCTGCTGCGGCGTGCCCGGCCCATCATGCTGCGCGCTTCTGTTGAGGATCTGTGCTTCGTCTGGATGCCGCTGGAGGCCCTGTGTACGCGCACCGGCAACCACCGCGTACGCCCTTGTGCGTACTCCCGCTCCCCGTCGGGCCCCATCGCGGCCCCTGATGGAAGGATGGAGCGATGCAGCCCGTATCGCCACGCGCCGGCAGAGTCGGCCGTCCGCCCCGCCTGTCAAAGGAAGCGCTCCTCCAAGCGGCCCACCGCGTCCTGGAGGAGGAAGGGCCCGGCCGCCTGACGATGCGTCGCCTGGCGCGGGAGCTGTCCAGTACGCCGATGGCCCTCTACTACTACGTGCAGGACAAGGACGAACTCCTGCTGCTCCTCCTGGAGGAGCAGGCCCAGCACTTCCCCCGCCCCGAGTTGCCCGAAGACCCCCGCGAGCGCCTGCTCGCCTCCGCCGAGGTCCTGCACGACATGTTCGTGGGCTGCCCGTGGATCGCCGAAGTCCTCACGGCGGACGACCTGATGACGGTCTCGGCACTGTGGGCCGTCGAGGCGGTGATCGACTCCTGCGTGGAGTGCGGGCTCAGCCTCGACGCGGCCGTCCACAGCTACCGCGTCATCTGGCACTACACGGTCGGCAGGCTGGCGGTACCGACGGTTCCGCAACAGCTGCGACCACAGCCCGGGCAGGCCTCCGGCCGGGCACGCGCGGCCGCCGTGCTGCCCCTGGCCAGGCCCGTCCCCGAAGCGACGGAGCCGGTCGTGGAGAGCACACAGCGCGAGGAGTTGGAGATCATCCTGGCGGGGCTGCTGGCCGGCACGGGGCGCTGAGACCGCGTGGCCTCAGCGCGCTACGACGTGACCCTGTAGAGCATCGCGGCCACGACATCGGCTCCCTAGAGTGGCGGCATGTCTCCCACCTGGCCCTGTCGAGGACCGATCCGCCGCCGCCCGCGTGCCGAAACGGTGTCCGCGAAGAGGCGTTCGGCATGACCGCGACGTCGCCCTCGACGCACCGCACCGACCGCCGCGGCCCCGCCCTCGTCGTCCTCTGCCTGGTCCAGTTCATGCTCATCCTGGACGACAACGTGGTGAGCGTGGCGCTCCCCAGCATCCGGGACGACCTCGGCTTCGGCAGCGCGGGACTCGCCTGGGTGGTCAACGCCTACTTCCTCGCGTTCGGCGGGCTGCTGCTGTTGTTCGGGCGCATGGCCGACCTGCTCGGACGCCGGCGGATCTTCCTCGTCGGTGTCACGCTGTTCAGCGCGGCGAGCCTCCTGTGCGGCAGCGCGCAGGAGCCGTGGCAACTCGTCCTCGGACGGCTCGTCCAGGGCGCGGGCGCCGCCATGGCCAGTCCGGCGGCGCTGTCGCTCATCACCCTCATCTACCCGAGCGACCAGGAGCGGGCCAAGGCACTGGGCATCTGGGGCGGCATCGCGGGTCTGGGCAGCACGTTCGGTCTGGTGATCTCCGGAGCCCTGACCGGGCTCGCCTCCTGGCGCTGGATCTTCTTCATCAACGTTCCGGTCGCCGTCGTGGCGCTCGCCCTGCTCCCCCGCCTCGTCGGCGAGAGCCGGGCCTCCCGGCGCACCCGCCTGGACGTGCCCGGCGCCGTACTGGGCACCCTCGCCGTGGTGTCCCTGGTCTACGGCCTGCTGCGGGCCGGTGATCAGGGCTGGCACGACGCGACCAGTCACGGACCCCTGATCCTCTCCGTGGCGCTGGCCGTCGCGTTCGTCGTGGTCGAGTCCCGCACGGCCGATCCCCTGGTCCCACTGGGGTTCCTCGCCGTCCGGACGCGTGCCGTCGCCGACATCGCGACGCTGATCTTCTCGGCCGCCCTCTTCGCGATGTCCTTCCTGCTGATGATCCACCTGCAGACGGTCGTCGACTACGGACCGCTCAAGGCCGGGTTCGCGTACATGCCGTTCTGCGCCGGTCTCCTGGTGGGCATGTGGGGCTCCTCCCGGGTGGTGATCAGGTTCGGCTTCCGCCCGAGCCTGACGGTGTCGTTCCTGATCACCGCCGCGGGTTTCGTCACGATGTCCGGCATCGAGGCGAGCGACGGCTACGTCTCCGGCATCCTCCCCGGCATGCTCCTGACCAGCCTCGGCTGCGGCCTGAGCCTGCCGGTCCTGAGCATGGCGGCGGTCCACGGGACGACCGAGGAGAACGCCGGACTCGGTTCCGCGCTCTTCAGCTCCGTCCAGCAGGTCGGCGGCGCCTGCGGCATCGCGGTGCTGGTCATGCTGGCCACCCGCCGCACGGAGTCCGTCCGGGACACGGAGGGCCCGGTACAAGCCGCCGCCGAGGGCTTCTCGTTCGGCATGCTCGTCGCCGCGGGCTTCATCGTGGTCGGCGGGATCATCGTCGCCGCCCTGCTCGGCACGGCACGGACCGGGGCCGACGAGCCCCGGTCCATGGCGCGCGAGACCAGCCGTCAGTAGCCGCTTCCCTCCCGGACGGCGGCACGACGGCGGGCCGGAACCCGGTGGGCCGGACGATCGAGGCCGAGCCGGTCCCGCAGCGTCTCGCCGTCCCGCGCGGGCCGCAGCATCCCCCGCCGGTCCAGCTCCGGCACGACCAGGTCCACGAAGGAGTCCAACGCGCCGGGCAGGTAAGGGGGAATGACGGTGAAGCCGTCGGCCGCACGCGTCTCGAACCACTCCTGGATGTGGTCGGCGATCTCGGAGGCGCTGCCCACGAGCGTGTCGGCCCTGTCCTGCCGAAGGGCCAGCTCGCGAACGGTCAGGCCGTCCCTCGCCGCTTCGGCCACCAGCCTGTCGCGCTCGCTGTGGCTAGCGTTCGTCGGCGGCAGCGGCGGCAACGGCTCGTCCAGGGCGAATCCGGACGCGTCGCAGTCCAGGTAGTAGGAGAGAGTCGCCAGGATCACCCTGGGATCGGCGGTGGCCTCCATGCGGGCCATGGCGTCCTCGGCCTCGGCCCTGGTGCGGCCCGGGACCACCGTCAACGCCGGCATGAACAGCGGCCCCGCGCCGGTGCGCCCCATGTCGGCGGCGAGCTCCCGGAGTTCGGCGGCCTGCCGCCTCGCGCGCTCCCGGTCGGCCTCGATGGCGAACACCATGTCGGCCACCCGTGCGGCGAGTCGTCGTCCGCCCGCCGACGCTCCGGCCTGGGCGATCACCGGCCTGCCCTGGGGCGGCCGGGGCAGGTTCAGCGGGCCGTCGACCTCGAAGTGCTCACCCCTGAACCCCGGGGCGAAGGCCTTCTCCGGGTCGAACATCCGGCCGGCCTCCTTGTCGTGGCCGAAGGCGTCGTCCGCGTAGCTGTCCCACAGCCCGCACACCACGTCATAGGCCTCCTCGGCGCGGGCCAGCCGTTCCTCGTGCCCGAGGTGGTGTTCACGCCCGAAGTTCCAGGCCTCGTTGTCGGTGAGCGAGGTGACCAGGTTCCAGCCTGCCCGGCCGCCGCTGAGATGGTCGAGGGAGGCGAAGTAACGTGCCAGGTGGTAGGGCTCGTTGTAGGTGGTGGACGCCGTGATGACGAGGCCGATGCGCTTCGTCAGCGGTGCCAGCGCCGATGCCAGGAGCAAGGGATCGACCACATCTGCGATCAGTCCCTGCCGGACCGCGATCTCCTGATCGGTCCACGGCATGGCCAGGGTGTCGGGGAAGAACAGCGCGTCGAACCCGCCCCGCTCCGCGGTCCTCGCCACCTGGATCGCCGTGGCCATGTCGACGCCCGCGTTCGCGGGCACGTCGGGAAGCCGCCACGACGACACATAACTGCCGCCCGGCTTGATGAACGCGCACAGACGCAGATGGTCCTGCCTGCTCATCAGCGCCACACCTCCTTCGGCCTCGGCAGTCCGAGGTTCTCGCGCAGTGTCCTGCCGGGACGGTCCGTGCGGTACAGCCCCCTGCGGCGCAGCTCCGGGACGACCTCGTCGACGAAGAGCCGCAGATTGCCGGGGAGCGGGGGAAAGGAGAGCAGGAAGCCGTCGGCGCCCTCCTCCTCGAACCACTCCTGCATGTCGTCGGCGATGCGCTCCGGGCTGCCGGGGACCACACCGCCGGCCGCCGACAGGGCGAACGCGCGGATGCTGCCCCCGGCGCCGGTTCCCTCCGGCAGCGGGTCGTCCAGAGAGAGACCGGTGAAGTCCGCGCCCGGCAGCAGCTCCCGCACGACGCTCCACAGCACGTCGTCGTGGAGCAGACCGTCGAGCTGTTCCCGCAGGGCCTCGGCCGCCGCCCGAGTGGGCGCGAGCACCGGGGCGAAGCGGCGCCAGACCACCACCTGGTCGGGGTCGCGGCCCGCGGCCGCGGATCGGGACTTGAGGTCCCGGTACGCCTCCCTCGCCTCGTCCAGGCAGCTCGGGGCGGTGACGATCACCTCACCGTGGCGGGCGGCGAAGTCCCGTGCGCCCGGGGCGTCTTCCGCATGGAAGATCACGGGGTGGCCCTGCGGCGGACGGGAGATGTTCAGCGGCCCTCGCACGGCGAAGTTCTCGCCCCGGTGCTCCGTCAGATGCAGTTCGCCCGGGTCGTAGTACCGACCGGACTCCTTGTCCCGCAGCATCGCCTCGTCGGAGTAGCTGTCCCACAGGCTCTTCACCACCTCGACGAACTCCGCCGCCCGGTCGTAGCGCTCGCCGCGGAAGGGGAAGGGGCCCTCGCCGAAGCTCCGCGTCTCGGCGGGCCCCTTCGAGGACTCCAGGTTCCAGCCGACACGGCCGTGGCTGATGTGGTCCAGCGAGGCGTACTTCCTTGCGACGAGATACGGATGGTTGTACGCGGTGGTGGCCGTGGCCACCAGCCCGATCCGTTCGGTCACCGAGGAGAGCGCGGCCAGCATCGTGGTCGGCTCGAACCGCGCCCCGAGCGCCGTACGGGACAGGACGTCCGGCCCGCCCGCCGGGGCCGCCAGGGAATCGGACACGAACATGGCGTCCATGCCTGCCCGTTCGCACAACCGGGCCGTCTCGGCGAAGAGCGCGAAGTCGAGGCCGGCGCGCACGTCGGCCGCCGCATGCCGCCAGCCGGCCAGGTGCGGACCCCCCGGCTCCAGGGAACAGCCCAGGCTCATCGTGGTCCTTCCACCGGACCGCATGTCATTCCCCCGGCTCTCGGCGAACCGTACGCAGCGTCTCCGGGGCCGTGTCGAGACCGGGCAGCGCCAGCATCGCGGCGCGCGCGGCCCGGCTGCGCGCGGCCAGCTCGGTGTCCGCCAGCGCTCCCGCGATGCGCTCTGCCAGCTGCCCGACGTCCAGTCCGGAGATCGTGGACCCGAGGCCCAGCCTGGTCATCGCCGCCGCGTTCGCGGGCTGATCCAGGGTGGAGGGGCGCAGCAGCATCGGCACGCCGGCCCGGATCGCCTCGCGGATGCCGTTGTAGCCTCCGTGGGAGCAGAACAACTGGCTTGCCTCCAGCAGGAGTTGCTGGGGAAGGAACTCGTGGACCTCGACGTGCGCCCCTCTCGGCATCCCCTCGGTGTCCATGCCGCCCGATGACACCAGGGCCGTGCAGTTCACCTCGGACAGGGCCGCGAGCAGGTCCGCCATGGCGCGGAACGGATCGTCACCGCCGTGCCCCTGGTTCTGCCAGGTGCGCCAGCCCGTGCCGATCGCGGCGTAGACGAGCGGCCGTTCGCCGGTGGCCGCCACGGCGGGCAGCCGCGCGCCCGGCTCCTCGCGGAGCGGCTGGCGAAAGCGCAGGGTCCGCGCCGCGGGTGCCACGCTGAAGGACACCGGCTCGGGCAGGTAGTCGAGGAGCGCGCCCGGGTAGAGCCCGGCGGGATCGGTCAGGGCCGACAGGCCGAGCTCCTCGCGGAACAGGTTCAGCACGGCGGCCATGACGTCGTGGTCATAGGTGTTGCTCATCGCGCCGGACACACAGACCACCGGCAGCCCGAGCTGTTCGCCGGCGAGGTAGCCGGCGAACTCGGAGTCGTCGCGCACCACCAGGTCCGCGCCGAAGCTCTCGGCCAGCGCGGTGATCTGCTTGGCCCGGGTGGTCAGTTCCGACACGTCGAGCAGCGCCGCCATCTTGTCCGCGAGCGGCGAGCCGAGCGGGGGCCGGCCGGTGCTGCCCGCCGCGAACGGCGTGGTGGGGTCCTGGAGGACCGTCTCCACCCGGGCCCCGGTGGCACTCACCTCGGGGGCCAGTTGTTCCGTGGTGGCGACGAGTACCTCGTCGCCCGCGGCCAGCAGGGAGCGCACCAGCGGCAGCAGGGGTTCCAGGTGGGAGTTCACACTCCACACCGTGCACAACACGCGCATGTCGAGTCCTCTTCGTATCCTCGCTAGTTGGGACGTGGGTACGTCATTTCGGTCCTGCACCCCTGCCGCGGACCGCTACACCGGCCGCGCCTCCAGCACCGACTCGCTGTCGGGGAAGTTCCACTGCTCGGTGGCCGTCAGATTCACCTGGGTGAAGAGCTCCTGGTACTCGTCATAGGAGCGGAGCCGGGCACCGAGCAGCGCGAACATGTACAGATCGAGCTGGCGCGGGTAGTGCGTGCGGTCGCTCGCGCTCGGCGTCTGGCCGACGATGACCATCCGGCTGTCCGGCTTCATCACGGAGCGCACCGACGCGAGGATGCGCAGCGAGTCGGCGTCGTTCCAGTTCCCGATCACACGGGACAGCAGGTAGACGTCGCCCGAGTCCGGGATCTCGTCGAAGAAGCTGCCGGGTACGAGGGTGACGCGGTCGGCGACTCCCGCCTCGGTCATCGTGCGTTCCGCGTTGGCCACGACGTGCGGGAGATCGAGGAGCGTTCCGGTGAGGTGCGGGTGGCTCTTGAGGACGCTGGCCAGCATGGCGCCCCGGCCGCCGCCGACGTCGACGACGTGGCGCGCCCGGGAGAAGTCGAAACTGGACAGCAGGTTGTCGACGGCAGCCGACGACGTCATGGCCTTGTCGAACAGCGTCGCGAACTCCCGGTTGGACGCCATGTACTCGAAGAACCCCTTGCCGTAGGGCACGGAGAAGCACGGTTCGCCGGTGCGCGCCGTGTGGATCGCGTTCGCCCAGGTGCGGTTGAACTCCTCACGGCAGGTCAGGGCGCACATGTTGCGCATGCTGGTCGGGTGGTCGGACGTGAGGACCTGGCCCACATCGGTCAACTCGAAGGTCCTGGGGGACGGTTCGGCCAGCACACCGGCGGCGCACGCGGCACGCAGGAACGGCAGCAGGCCCTCCGCGTCGGCCTCGACCTCCTTGGCGATGTCGGTGTGGGAGCGCGGGGTCGACAGCACATCGGGGACGTTCAGCTCGCACAGCACCGAGACGGCCTGCGAGAGCAGTCCGGTGGTCATCAGCTCGCGGACCCGCAGGGTGGCCGGCACGGACTCGACGTTCTTTGAAGTGGTCACGCTTCCTTCTCCTCCAGCACAGTGGCTATCCCGGAAATGGTCAGCCGGTCGTTGACGTACAGCTGACGGATCGACATGTTGACGGTGAACTCCTCGCGCAGACTGGCGACCACCCGCATGAGCAGCAGGGACTCGCCTCCCAGCTCGAAGAAGTTGTCGTCGGCGCCGATGGCGTCGATGCCGAGCGAGGTGCGCCAGATCGCCGCCACGCGGCGCTCCAGGTCGTTGCGCGGCGCCACGTACGGCGTGCTGAGCGGCGGACGGGCCCGGCCGTCCTGGCCGTCCAAGGGCCCGGACTCCGTGTCCGCTTCGGCCTCGTGGTCCCGCGCGGCGCCACGGTCTTGGGCCGCGACCGCACCGCTCCCGGCCGCGACGGTGAGAACGGGGTGGCCGGGGGTGCGCAGCGCCGCGGCGAGGGCATCGGCGCCGAGCCGGCCGCGTGCGCCGATCTCCTCGCCGTCCACCGGCAGCGCCTCGTCGCTCCATTCGGGGCCCTTGCGCCACCGCAGCAGCCGCCAGCGCAGGCCTTCCGCCGCGGCCGCTTCCACACATGCCTCGGCGAAGGCGCTCACCGCGGCCTCTGCCGCACTGGGGCGTTCGGCCGGCGGGTCGATCAACACCACGGCGCCGAAGGGCTGTTGGGCGCGCCGCTCCCACAGCTCACGCAGCCAGGCCGGCGTGGCCGCCGGATCGGGCGCACCCTCGCCGTCGGGCGCGTGGTCGAGCAGCCTCAGCAGCCCGGGGCGCCCGCCGTCGGCCGCCGCGGCCCCGGCGTCGGCGGCGTCATCGATGAGCGCCTCACCGTCGAACGCGGCCGTCAGGAAGGACACGCACCGGCGTGCCGACGGCAGCCGGCCGTCCGGGACGATCCACCGCCGGGGCAGCGCCGTCAGGTCGCCCTCGGTCGGCTCCACCGGCACGGGGCCGGCCGACCACCGGTGCCTGCCGCGCCAGGCGACGGTCTCCCCGGCTCCGGAGCGGCGCAGTTCGCCCAGCAGCACCTGCCACGTCCGCTCGTCCGGGGCGCCGCGGGACGACAGGCCGTCCACGTCGACAAGCGTGGCGTCGACGCGCGCGCCCTCGCGCCGCCAATGGTCCAACAGGCCCTGGAAGAAGCGGCGTTCGGGCACGATGTCGGCCCCTGTCAGGTCGAAGGCCCCACCGCTGACCACGACGGCGCGCAGGCGCCTCTCCTCGCCGCCGAGCGCGAGAAGGAGGCCTTCGGCGAAGTCCGCGGATGCGGTGACCGCACGCAGCGGATCGGCGGGGCCCGCGGCGTGGCCGAGGACGAGCAACCGGACCTCCGCGTCGCGGTCGCCGTCGTCCCACACGTGTGCGCACAGGGCCTGTACGTCGGCGGGTGCCGCGGGGTCGAGGGCGAAGTGGTCCGGGCCCGGGTTCTCGAACGCGTCGGCGAAACGCACCCGGACCACGCGCTCGCCCTCCTCCAGGAGGTCGGCCGGGGGCCCTTGCCGCTCCTCACCGCCGACCACGAGAAGGACCGACGTACGGGCCGCCGCCGGCCGCGCCACGGGCGGCTCCGGCATGCCGGAGCCGCTCCATTCCCGGGCCGTGAGCAGGGAGTTCACCTCTCGTCCCGGCCGCTCGGCGGCGTCGGGCCGCACGACGGCGCGCTCCACCCAGAACCGCTTGCGCTGGAAGGGGTAGCCGGGCAGGGACACGGTCCGTCCGGGCCGTCCCTCGCGGGTCGCCGTCCAGTCGACCTCCACGCCGCTCGTCCACAGCCGGGCGACGGCGTTGAGCAGGACGCGGGGGTCGGACTGTTCGCCGTACGCGTGCCGGATCGCCGCGACGGCCGGTGTGGAGGTCCCCAGGGTGTACTCGGCGAGCTTCACCAGGCCGCCGCTGGGCCCGGCCTCCAGCAGGGCGGGAGGATGGTCGGCCGCCAGGGCCCGCAGACAGTCGCGGAACCGTACGGTGCCGCGCGTGTGCCGCACCCAGTGCTCGGGGTCGCACGCCATCTCCGCGGTCAGCCAGTCGCCGGTCAGGTTGGTGACGATCGGGATGGCGGGCTCGCGCAGGGTCACCTTCTTCACCACGGCGCGCAGTTCGTCGAGCACCGGGTCGAGCGCCACCGAGTGAACGGCGCCGGGGACGCGCAACCGGTGCTGGTCGATGCCCTGTTCGGTGAGGCGCTTCTCCAGCTCCATGATGGCTTCATGGGTGCCGGAGACCGTGCACATGCCCGGCGCGTTCACGGCCGCCAGGGAGGTGCCGTCGATCAGGTGCCGCCCGACGTCGTCGCCGTCGAGCAGCACGCTCAGCGCCATGCCGCCCGCCTTCTCGATCAGCCGCTCGCGCTCGGCGACCAGCGGCAGCATGTCCTCCAGGTCCATGACACCGGCGACACAGGCAGCCGTGTACTCGCCGAGGCTGTTGCCCAGTACGGCGGTGGGGCGCACGCCCCAGGAGGCCAGCAGGGCGGTCACGGACCACTCGTTGGCGGCGATCGCCGGCAGGCGCAGGACGGGAACGTCGACGTTCTCCCTGCTGGGCTCCGCGTCACCGGGCGGGTAGAGCGCCGCCAGCAGGTCCACGCCGCAGGCCGACTCGACGATGCGCGCGCACCGGTCCATCTCCCGCCGAAAGACCGGATAGCTCTCGTACAGCTGCTGGCCCATGCGCTGGTACTGCGAACCGCCGCCCGGGTACATGAACACCACGTCCCTGGGCCGCCCGCCCGTGTCGCCCCGGACGCCGTCCCCGCCGCGCAGCGCCTCGGCGAGCTCCTCGGGTCCTTCGGCGACGACGGCCCGTCGGTGGTGCATGGGCCGCCGCCCGGTCTGCAGCGTATGGGCGAGGTCGCCGATGTGGAGTCCGGGCTCTCGGGCGATGTGCTCGCTCAGTTCCTTGCCCAGGTCGCTCAGCGCCTTGGGCGTCGCCGCGGACAGGAGGGTGACCTCCGGGCGTCCGTCGTGCTCGCGCGCGGTCCTGTGCGGCGCCTCCTCGAGGACCACGTGGGCGTTGGTGCCGCCGACGCCGAACGAGCTGACCCCGGCCAGGCGCGGCACGTCGGTGCGCTCCCACGGCCGCAGTTCGCCAAGGACCACGAAGGGGGAGCCCGCGAAGTCGATCAGTTCGTTGGGCTCGTCGAAGTGGACGGTCGGGGGGATCGCCTCGTTCTCCAGGGCGAGGACCGTCTTGATCAACCCCGCGATCCCCGCGGCGGCGTCCAGGTGCCCGAGGTTGGACTTCACCGAACCGAGGACGCAGTACCCCTTCTTGTCGGTGCTCGCCGCGAACGCCTTCGTCAAGGCGCTGACCTCGATCGGGTCGCCCACCGGGGTGGCGGTGCCGTGTCCCTCGACGTAGCCGATCGCATCGGCGGTCACCCCCGCCACCGCGTGGGCCGCCACGATGACGTCGCGCTGTCCCTTGACGCTGGGAGCGGTGAAACCGACCTTGCGCGAGCCGTCGTTGTTGACCGCCGAACCCTTGATCACCGCGCGGATGGTGTCGCCGTCGGCCAGCGCGTCCTCCAGCCGCTTGAGGAGGACGACTCCGACGCCGTCCCCGGGTGACATGCCCGCTCCCTTCGAGGAGTACGGGCGGCAGTGGCCGTCCGGGGAGAACGGCCCGTCGGGTACGTACTGGTAGCCCAGTTTCGCGCTGGGGTTCACCGAGGCCCCGCCCGCCAGGGCCAGGTCGCACCGGTACTCCAGCAGGTCCTGACAGGCGGTGTGCACGGCGACCAGGGACGTCGAACAGGCGGTCTGCACGACGAAGCTCGGCCCGGTCAGGTTCAGCAGGTAGGAGACCCGGGTCACCAGGGCGCTGGCGGCGTTGGCCACCGAGCCGATGAAGGAGTCGACGGTTCCCGGTTTGCGGGCGTACATCGGGTAGACGTTGTCCAGGTAGTACTGGCTCGACGAGGCGCCCGCGTAGACCCCGATCTCCCCGTCGTACTCGCCGGGCACGTACCCGGCCTGCTCGAAGGCGTGATGAGCGCATTCCAGGAACACGCGCTGCTGGGGGTCGAGGAGTTCGGCCTCGGCCGGCTGGAACCCGAAGAACTCGGCGTCGAACCGGTCGATGTCGTCCAGGGTGCAGGCGACCCTGACGAGGTTGGGGTCCGTCAACCGGTCGGGCGCGCCTCCGGCCTCGATGAATTCCTGGTCGCCGACCGGCCGGATGGCTTCCTTCCCGGCCTTCAGCATCTCCCAGAACTCCCGGAGCGTCGGCGCCCCGGGGAACCTCCCCTCCATCGCGATCACCGCGATGTCGGGTGCTTCGCCGCCCGCGTCCTCCGTGCCCGTGTCCGTGCTCATGACGCCTCCTTCACACTGCCGGTGCGGCCGCGGCCGACGCGCGCGCGGCGCTGCCGGCCGGCACGGCCCCGTATCTTTTCGACCTCCCGCGCCTCTTCGTCGCCGAGGGCGCCCGTGCCCGCTTCGAGGTGCCGGGCCACCGAGACGACCGTCGGGTTCTCGAACAGCTCGACCACGGGGACGTCGTGGCCGAGCTCGCGGCGGATCTCGGTCTGCACCTTCACGACCAGCAGGGAGTGCCCGCCGAGGTCGAAGAAGTTCTCGTGGACGCCCACCTGTTCCACGCCCAGCGTCCGTGCCCAGATGGCCGCGACGGCCTCCTGCAGCGCGCCCTGCGGTGCGGTGTACGCCGTCTTCCTGCGCTCGTCCTGTGGGATGTCGACCGAGCCCAGCTCGTCCCTGTCGACCTTGCCCGAGCTCTTCAGCGGGAGCGACGGCATCAGCACCACGGTCGGCGGCACCATGTACGAGGGAACGCGGTCGGTGAGCCAGGCGCGGAGTTCCTCGGGGGTGGCGGCGCTGTCGCCCGTGGCGACGAAGGCCACCAGCTGACGACCGAGGCTGCCGCGGGTGCGGATCATGACGGCGGCCTGCCGGACGCCGGGGTGGGCGGCCAGTTTGGATTCGATCTCCTCCAGTTCGATGCGCCGCCCGTTGAGCTTGACCTGGTTGTCGGCGCGGCCGACGAACTCGATCTGCCCGTCGGCCCGGTGCCGGGCCAGGTCACCTGTGCGGTAGAGCCGTTCGCCGGGCAGGAACGGATCCTCGACGAACCGCTCCGCGGTGCGCTCCGGGTCGTTGAGATAGCCGCGCGCCAGCGGGAGCCCGCCGATGTGGATCTCGCCGACCGTGCCCACCGGCACCGGCTTGCGCGCGCCGTCCAGCAGGTGGATGCGGGTGTTCGGGTTGGGCCTGCCGATGGTGATGTCCCGGACGTGGTCGGCGCTCTCGTAGACGCGGCAGGTGACGCCGATCGTCGCCTCAGCGGGGCCGTAGCCGTGGTACATGCGGGCGCCGCACTGCTGCCGGAACCGGAGGTACAGCTCAGGGGAGAGCACTTCTCCCCCGCACCACACGTGTCTGAGGCTGCGGAACGCCTCGGCCGCGTCGTCGCGTTCGACCATCAGGTCGAGCATGGAGGAGACCAGATAGACGAAGGTGACCCGGTGCTCGGCGATCAGGGAGAGCAGATACGAGACGTCGCCCTCCCCGCCGGGTTTGGCCAGTACCAGGCGGCAGCCGCTCGCCAGCGGCAGGAAGATCTCGTTGATGGAGATGTCGAAGCTGACCGGCGCCTTGTGCAGGACGGTGTCAAAGTCCGTCAGTTCGAGGAGGTCGGCCTGCCAGGGCAGCCGGTTCACGATGCCCGCATGGGTGATCATCGCGCCCTTGGGCACCCCGGTGGAGCCGGACGTGTAGATGACGTACGCGACGTCGTCCAGGGCAGCCGTGACCTCCATGGCGTGCCGCTCCCGGCTCGCGACGAGATCTTCGTCGGCGGCCAGGTCCACGTGGGCGACGTCCGGAGCCATGGCGGCGAGCTCGGCCCTGGAGAGCATCGGCCCGCTCGTCACCAGAGCGGCGAGGCCCGCCGTGGAGATCAGTTCCTGTTTGCGCAGCGCCGGCCAGGCCGGGTCGTAGGGAATGAACGCGGCGCCCGCCTTGAGCGCGGCCAGCATGGCCACGACCAGCTCGGGCGACCGTTCGAGGAGTACGCCGACGTATGCGCCGGGAGTCACGCCGCACGCCACCAGATGGCGCGCCAACTGGTTGGCGCGGGCGTCCAGTTCGGCGTAGCTCAGGCGCTGGTCGCCGAAGACCAGCGCCTCGGCGTCCGGCCTGCGGCGCACCTGTGCGGCGAAGAGGCCCGGGAGGGTGGTCCGCGGCAGGTACTCGGGACGTTCGGTGGCGTTCCACTCGTGCACGACCCGCTCGTACTCGGCGTCGGGCAGCAGCGGCAGCTCGCTGATCCTGCGTGCGGGGTCGGCGATGACCCCGTCCATCAGGGTGGCCAGATGGCCGAGGACCCGGTCGACGCCCTCGGCGTCGAACATCCGCTGGGCCCCGGTGCCGGTGAGGACGAGCCCGTCGGGCCCCGACACCACCTCGACCGCGAGGTCGAAGCGCGTCGTGCCGTTGAACACCGGGAACTCCTGCCAGCTCTGGCCGGGGAAGTCGATGTCCGGCGGCAGCGTGAGCCCGCGCTGGGTGAACATCACGTTGAACAGGCCGGATCCGTCGCGCTTGCGTGGTGGCCGTACGGCCTCCACGACCTGGTCGAAGGGCACTTCCTGCTCTCCGAACGCGTCGATGCAGCGCTGCTGGACCTCGGTGAGGAGCTCGGTGAAGCGCGGGTCCCCCTCGGCGTCGAACCGCAGCATCAGCGTGTTGCCGAAGTTGCCGATCAGCGGCTCCAGTTCGGGGCTCGGACGGTGCACGGCGACCGTGCCGACGGCGAGGTCGCCGCTGCCCGAGTAACGGCCGAGCACAGCGGCCAGGCAGGCCAGCGTCGTCATGAACAGGGAGGCGCCGGAGCCCTTCGCGAGGGCGCGGATGCCCGCGCTGGTCCGCCGCGACAGGGCCAGGCGCCGGCGGACTCCGTTCTCGGACCGCTCCTTGAGGGCGCCGCCGGCCATCGGCAGCGCGACGGGGGCGGGCCACGGGTCGAGCCTGCCGCGCCAGTAGGCCAGCGACTCCGCGAACTCCCCTGACGCGACGCGCTGTTGCTCCCACCGCGCGAACCGCGCATATGTGACCGGGGGCGGGGCGCTACCGTCCGGCCGTCCCTCCTCGTCCGAACGGTAGTGCTCCGCCACGGTGTTGAGCAGGGGCGCCCAGCTCCGGTCGTCGACGGCGATGTGGTGCGCGCTGAGCACCAGGGCGTGTTCGCGTGCGCCCAGGCGAAGGTGCAGCGGCCGCAGCGGACAGTCCTCGGCCAGGTCGAAGGCGGGCCTGCCGTGCTCCTCCGCGAGGCGTGCGACCGTGGCGTCGAGGGCGTCGCCCGCCGGGAGGTCCCGGCAGTCGACGCTGTCCCAGGGCAGTTCGACGGAGGGCAGGACGAGTTGCACGGGCAGGCCGTCGGCGTCGGTCCGGTAGACGGTCCGCAGGATGTCCTGGTGCGCGACGACCATTTCGAAGGCACGGCGGAGCCGCGCCGGGTCCAGGTCGCCGCTGATCCTGAAGCCGACACAAATGTTGTACGAGGCGCTGCTCGGGTCCCGCTGCTGCGCGAACCACATGCGCCGCTGGGCCGAGGACAGCGTGTGGGGGCCTGGCCCGAGCCGGGGGAAGCTGTCCGCTTCGGACGCGCCGTCCTCATGGCCGAAGCCCCGCTCGGCGAGCAGCCGGCGGATGCGCTCCTGCCTCGCGGTGGCGGCGGTCCGGCCCGGCGCGTCCTCGTTCCGACCCGGGTGTTCCTCAGTCATACCCTTGCCTTCTCTAGTCGGATTCCTTCTCTTCGGATGCCTTCTCTAGTCGGAGCACGGGCGCGTCAGGTGTGGTGGAACGGGCACGCGGGGGCCTTCGTCTCGTCGTCGTCGAAGAGGAAGTACTGCCGCCACTCCCGGTTGTCCGGGTCGCCGTAGTTGCCGAGTTCGGGCGAGGGCTCCCCGCCGTCGAAGGCGCGCAGCCGGTTGCGGATGACGCGGCGGGCCGCCCAGCCCCGCGAGGTGTTGGGGTCCAGTTCCTCGAAGACCCACCGGGGCTGGAAGGTGATCATGAAGCAGGGGTTCGACCTGCTCCTGCGGGCGGTGTGCGCGGGCGTGTTGCACACGACGAAGATGGAGGTGCCGCCGAAGCTGAACTCCCAGTGCTTGTCGTCGGTGTCCTTGGGTATCTCCGCCGGCCAGCTCTCGGTGTCGCGCTCGTGCAGGAACTGCAGCACCTCCCAAAACTTCTGGTAGTAGTCGCCGACCTTGCCGACCTCTTCCTGGCCCGGCCGGAAGAGGACGATGAGGGAGGTCTCCCGCGAGATGCTCCGGTAGACCGACAGGTACGCGCGGATGATGTCCGGGAGGGCCTCCCAGCCGCTCCGGTCGGGCCCGTCGTCGATGAACCCGAACCGGAGCCCCGCCTTCTTCGCCGCGGACACCGCGAAGGTGCACGGAAAGGGCGCGTCCGTGGAGGTGAGGGTCTCCAGCAGGTCCGCGGCGTACGGAACTCCCCAGTCCGGTAGGTCACCTATCACCTGGGAGGTCAGCTCCCTGACGACCGACTGGGATTTCGTCGACAGCATTGGCTCGCTCCACCTCTGTTCGAAAGTCGTCCGAGCGGGTCAGACGATCCTGTTCAGCAGGTCGTCAGGGATGATCGGCTGGTGGTACGTGCACTCTCCGGAGAGCACGGTCGAGCCGTGCAGCCGGGACACCGGGATCAGGAGCTTGTCTCCCTGGTGCAGCTCGATCTTGTGCGTGACGTTGTTCCAGAAGTGCATCTGGCCGGCCTCGATGACGACCAGGCGGTGCTCGTCGTGCACGTGGGTGGTGGAGGTCTCCTCCCAGGACTCGACGAAGGTGTCCAGGTCGATCTCGATGCGCTCGTCCTCGAGGTACTTGTGGATCCTCCTGGCCTTGTCCTGGTACTCGCCGATGCTGTCCGCCCAGGTCACCTGCGCGTACAGGTCGCGCTCCCACAGGTCCGCGTACCAGGCGGCGTCCGCGAATCCGCGGTGGAACCCCTCGACGACCGGCTGCTCGCCGTACCGGTCGATCAGCGGGTCGAGCAGCCGGCCCACGCGAGCCGTCAGGCCCGGTGCTGTGACCTCGTGGCCGTTCTCGAAGTACGCCGTTTCGGTCTGCAGGCACTCGGTGAGTACGGCGCGGAGCCGATCGCGGTGGAGGGCCTCGTCGATCCACTGGTGCGTCAGGGCGCCGAGGAAGGCGAACAGGCGCTCGCGGTTCGCGGAGACGTGGTGGAGGTAGTTCCCGCGCGCCAGCGAGGAGTTCAGGTACAGCTGCCAGTACGCGGCGGCGGCCGTCTTCAGCCCGGCACCGGCCAGCAGCCTGCCGTACTGCGGCGCGGCGGCGACCCAGTCGCGGTACTGGTCGACCAGGAGCGGGCGCAGGGAGTCGTGCGCGAGGTCGTACTCGCCGAGTGCCGCCCTGCCCACCGCGTTGTTCACGGCGGGCGTGAAGGCGCTCAGCTGCAGCAGCAGGAAGGTGGCGGCCTCGCGCTTGTCCTTGGTGTTCAGGACCGCTTCGATGCCCTGGTGCGGGCGGCCCTCGCGCTCCTCGAGGAACCCGACGACGTGGCGTTCGAGCGCGGCGCGCGTCGGGGTCCGCAGCGGTGTCCTCTCCCCGTCGAGGAGGGTGAACAGGTGCCGTTCGAGCACCGGCTTGGCGAGTGCGCTCAGCTCACGGTTGCGGTCGCTGTAGAAGGCCTCCTGGTCGGCGGTGACCGCGGCGGCGTTCTCCGGCGGCAGGTAGAGGGAGTCGAGGTCGTACACGTTCCGCAGCATGCGGTGTCCCAGGAAGCCGCTCAGCTTCAGTGCGTCGGCCGAGGGCAGCGGGCGGCTGTAGTCGAGCCAGGCCAGGTCGTCCGGCCGGACCGGGCGCCGGTAGGGGTTTCCCTCCGTCGTCAGCTCGTCCCACTCCGCGGCCCGGAACGCCCTGTTGGCGGCGAACGCCTTCAGGATCTCGTTCGGGTCCTGCGCCTCGTGGGGAAGTGCGGGTTCCTTCGCCTCTGCCACTGTGCTTGTCCCTTCGGTATGACGGTCGGCCAGGTGGAAACAAGGTCCAGGGGGTGGTGCGGGCCGGCCGGGGTCACCGGTCCACGGACCGCGACGCGGCCAGGAGTTCCTCGTCGGTCATCGAGGCGACCTCGCGGTAGATCGCCGCGGCCTGCTCGATGCGGCCCGGCACGCTCTGCTTCGACGCCAGGCGCACGGCGAGCGCGCGTATCGTCCGGGCGGCGAAGAGGTCGGCCACCTTCGGTTCGGTGGTGTCGAGCCATTCCCGGATCTGGGCGACCGCCTTCGTCGCGAGGACGGAGTCGCCACCGACGGCGAAGAAGTCGTCCTCGACGCTGATCGGTCCGGTGCCGAGCACCTTGCGCACGATCTCCGCGAGCGCGGCCTCCAGGTCGTCGGCCGGCTCGACGTGCGGCAGCTCGGGCGGGGTGCCTGCGCGCAGGACCGCGCCGACCGCCTTGCGGTCGAGCTTGCCGTTCGGGGTCAGGGGGAACTCCTCGAGGATCTCGAGCCGTTCCGGAATCATGTGCGGCGGCAGCATGTCCGCCACGGCCCGCAGGAGCGCCGCCTCGTCGGCCTCCGCGGTCAGGGTGACCGCGGCGATCAGCTTCTGCGACGTCTTGCCGACCACTTCGGCCATGGCGTGGTGCACGGCGGGCACGGCCCGCAGCGCCGCCTCGACCTCGCCGAGCTCGATGCGGTAGCCGCGCAGCTTGACCTGGTTGTCGCGGCGGCCGAGGAACTCCAGGGTTCCGTCGGGCCAGTAGCGGCCCATGTCGCCGGTGCGGTACCAGCGCTCTCCTTCATGGGTGACGAAGCGGTCGGCGGTGCGTGCGGCATCGTTGCGGTAACCCTCGGCCACGCTGCGGCCGCCGATCCACAGTTCGCCGGGGACCCAGTCCGGGCAGTCGCGGCCCCGGGCGTCGACCACGCGGAAGCGCTGGTTGCTCAGCGGCGTGCCGTAGGGGATGGACCGCCAGTGGGCGGGCACCGCCGTGACCTCGTGGAAGTTGGACCAGATGCCCGCCTCGGTGGCGCCGCCCATCCCCACGAGCGCACACCGCCCTGCCGAGGCGTCGCGCAGGGCGCCCGGCAGGTCGAGTCCGATCCAGTCGCCGGACAGGAGCGCGAGGCGCAGGGATTCCGGCAACGGGTCCCCGCCCGTGGTGGTCAGGAGCATCTCCATCAGCGCGGGCACGGTGTCCCACACGGTGACCCGGTGCCTGCGGCACAGGTTCAGCCACTGCTGCGCGTCGCGGCGGTCGGACTCCGCCACCAGGACGAGCGCGCCGCCCGCGCCGAGGAGGCCGAAGATGTCCCACACCGACAGGTCGAAGTCCAGGGCGGACACGGCGAGGACGCGGTCCTCTGCGGTGATGCCGAAGCGTTCGTTGATGTCCTCGATCGTGTTGAGCGCGGCCCGGTGGCACATCTCCACGCCCTTGGGGGTGCCGGTGGACCCGGAGGTGAAGATGACGTACGCGGTCTCGCCGGGGTCGACCTCGACCGGGGCCGGCAGGGGCGCGTCGAAGCGTGCGGCCTCCCGGACGCCCAGGAGGCGGTCCGCGGCCGCGGCCGCGTCGTCCTCGCAGAGCGTCAGGGACACGTCGCCCGCCTTCTCGATCTGCGCGCGACGCGCGGCGGGCTGCTCGATGCCGATGGGGACGTAGCAGGCGCCCGCGGCGAGGACGCCGAGGACCGCTGCGATCTGGTCGGGCCCCTTGGGGAGGTGCACGGAGACGGTGTCCCCCGGGCGCACTCCGTGCGCGGCGAGCGCGCCCGCGATCCGCAGGGCGCTGTCGCTCAGCTCGGCGTAGGTCAGCGTGCCTTCGGTGTCCCACAGCAGGGCGGGCGCGTCCGGCGTGGCGGCCGCGTGGGCGAAGAAGCCCCGGTGCAACAGCCCGTCCGGAACCTCCCGTTCGACGCTGTTGACCTTCGCGCGCACATCGCGCTGCTCCGGCGGGAGGCCGTCGCGGAGGATCCGGTCCCAGTTGTCGTCGTCGCCGAGCAGCTCGTCGATCATCTCCCGGTGGCGACGGAACATCGTGTCCATCATCCCTGCGGGGAAGGCGTGTTCCCGTACGTCCCAGTTGAGCAACAGCCCGCCGCGCAACTCCACCACTTGGGCGTCGAGCACGACCTGCGGCCCCTGGGAGATGATCCACACGGGCTCGCCGAACGCCTCGACGACGCTGTCGCGGAACAGCTCGCCGAGGTCGAGTCCGCTGGTGTAGACGACCGAGGCCAGTACGGGTTCGCCGCGCAGGCGCCCCAGGTCGCGCAGGACGTCGAGGCCGGGGTAGGCGGCGTGCGACGCCCTGGTGTGCAGGGTGTGCTGGAACTCCCTGGCGCGTTCGAGCATGGTCGACGAGCCGGTGACGTCCACGTCGAGAAGCACCGAGCTGCTGAAGTCGCCGACCAGCTTCTCCACGTCGGGGTGCAGGGGTTCACGGTTGAACAGCGGCAGGTTGAGCAGGAACCGCTGCTCGCTCGACCACTGTCCGACGATCTCGGCGAAGATCGAGGCGAGGACCGTGGCCGGGGTGACACCGTTCCTGCGGGCCCGCTCGACGAGGCGCCGCTTGCTCTCCGGGTCGAGCCAGTGTTCGTAGCGGACGCTGTGGAGCGGGTCCTCCTGTTCCGATTCCGGGACCAGGGGCAGCGCGGGGGCGCCCGGCAGCTGCGGGAGGACCTCGCGCCACCACTCCTGCTCGCGCCGGTGCGCCGGGGCGTTGACGGTGGCGTAATCGGCCAGGTAGTCGCGGAAGTTGTACGACAGGGGCCCCAGGTCGCTCGCCCCGCTGGTGTAGAGCTCCGCGAGGTCGGCCAGCAGGATGCGGTAGCTCAGCGCGTCCGCCGCCATCATGTCGACGTCCGCGTGCAGCCGCGTCCGTCCGTCGGGCAGCAGGGTCAGGGAGATGTCGACCAGCTGGCCGAGGTCGGTCCGCATGCGCTGGTGCGTCTTCTCCTGGCGGATCCGCTCCAGGGTCGTCTCGACCTCGGCGGGCTCCGCGTCCCGCAGATCGGTGACCGACCAGACGGGAACGCCGGGCGCGTCGAGCACCCGCTGGGTCCCGTCGTCAAGGAACTGGCTGCGCAGCATGCCGTGGCGGCGAATCAGGGCGGCCACGGCACGCTCAAGGCGTGCGGGGTCCACCCCTTGGCCGTCGAACTCCGCGTACAGGTGGGAGGCGACTCCGCCGAGCGCCTGCTCGTCCTTGCTGCCGATCCAGTAGCCGTGCTGCATCGTCGCAAGGCCGAAGGGCTCGCTGTCCGAGGGGCGTTCGCCCGGCTCAGGCGGCGTGCGCTCCGGCCGCACCGTGGCCTTGCCGCCGGATCGCTCCGCCACCAGCTCGGTCCACGCCCGCACCGACGGCCGCAGGGCGAGCTCGGAGAAGTTGACGCGGACGCCCTTGCGGCGCAGCCCGGCGGCGATCTTGATCATCCGCATCGAGTGCAGGCCCAGCGTGACCAGGTTGTCGTCCATGTCGATCTCTGCGGGATCCAGCTCGAGCTCGCCGGCCACCAGCGTGCGGATCTCTTCTCGGCCCCACACAACGTCTCCCACGGTCACTCCTCCGATGGTCGGCTCGGGTTGGCAGGTTTCAGGCAGCGCCGAGTGGCCCAGGGCGGGAGCCGTCGGGCAGGCGTCACTGTCACTGCCGGCCGCCGGGAAAAGCCATTTCCACGCATCCGCCCCAGAGGCGTGAGCGTGAATTGCTTTCACCAGCCACGGCGGTCCGGGATCATTAAGCTACGACCCCTCGGAACACACTGTCAACCAATTTATGGATGCGTATCGAAGTCGCGGGAGCAATTACCTAAGCGTTCTCCCTACAGCCTTTCCCCTGCGGTGTTTTCACCCACGGTAAAAACACCGCAGTATTTTTCACGCTGCAGGCCATTTCAGGGCACACGCATCATGTATGCCCTGCTCAGCACGGGCATTGACCGTTCGGACAACGGTGCGTTACTGTCGATCGACGCCATGAGGCAAGTAATTTAGAATTTGCCTTGCATTCTCACTTAACATTCTCGATCAGGGCGATTGGATTCACCCGGGGCAGGGAATTTCCTTCCCTTCCGGGAGATTCACAGGGAACCGCATGCGCAGTCCGGAGTCGCACGAAAGAAAGGGATCCTCTCCATGGCCATCGATATGACCCCTTGGCCCAGCGCAGACGTCGAGAGGTACCGAGCCGCGGGGTACTGGCGAGGGGACACCTTCGCCCACTTCCTCGCCTCCCGGGCCCGTGCCCACGGCGACCGCGTCGCCCTCGTCGACGACCGGACGCGCCTGACGTACGCCGAACTCGACCGGCAGACCGATCATTTGGCGCACGGACTGCGCGGGCTCGGCCTCGGGGCCGACGACCGCGTACTGCTCCAACTGCCCAACCGCGCGGAATTCCTCCTGCTCTGGTTCGCGCTGATGAAGATCGGCGCGGTCCCGGTGCACACCCAACCGGGCCACCGCAGAAGCGAGATGGTGCACCTCGCCCAGCACTCGGAGGCGGCCGCCTACGTCATCCCCGATGTGCACGCGGGCTTCGACCACCGCGAACTGGCCGCCGAGGTGCGGTCGGTGAGCCCCTCGCTCAAGCACGTCGTAGTGGTCGGCGACTCGGGCACCGGCACCGGCTTCACCCCCTTCAGCGACCTCATGGCGGCCGCGCCAGAAACGGGCCCGGCCATCACCTCCCGGGCCCGCGGTGGCGACGCGGCTCTGCTGCTGCTCTCCGGCGGCACCACCGGACTGCCCAAGCTGATCCCGCGCACCCACGACGACTACCTCTACAACTCGCGCGCCGCCGGCGAGGTGTGCGAGATGACCGAGGACTCGGTATACCTCGCGGCGCTGCCCGTGGCGTTCAACTACACGATGAACTGCCCCGGCGTCCTGGGAGCGCTCACCGTCGGCGGACGGGTCGTGCTGGCGAGCAACCCCGACCCGGGCTACTGCTTCGACCTCGTCGAACGCGAGGGCGTCACGATCGCCGCCATCAATCCCCAGCTCGCCCCGGTCTGGCTCGACGAGGCGGCAGCGACCGACGCCGACCTGTCCAGCCTGCGGGTCCTCCAGGTCGGCAGCGCCCGGCTCGCCGACGAGACGGCCGAGAAGATGGTCGCCGAGTTCGGGTGCGTGATCCAGCAGGTGTTCGGCATGGCCGAAGGGCTGCTGTGCCTGACCCGGCTCTCCGATCCGCCGGAGATCATCACCACCACTCAGGGCAGGCCGATCTCCCCGGCCGACGAGGTACGCGTGGCCGGACCGGACGACGAGGAGGTGGCGGACGGCGAGGAGGGCGAGTTGCTCGTCCGCGGCCCGTACACCCTGCGCGGCTACTACCACGCCGACGAGCACAACGCGAAGAGCTTCACCCACGACGGCTTCTACCGCTCCGGTGACCGCGTGCGGCGCCGGCCGACCGGGCACCTGGTCGTGGTGGGCAGGTCGAAGGACCAGATCAACCGCGGCGGCGAGAAGATCCCCGCGACCGAGGTCGAGGGCCATCTGCTGGCCCACCCCGTGATCCAGTCGGCCGCGCTGCTTCCGGCGCCCGACCCGGACCTGGGCGAGCGCTCCGTCGCCTTCCTCGTCCTGGACGGCGGGCCCGCGCCGGACCGCAAGGCGCTCGCCGCCTTCCTGCAGGAGCGGGGCGTGGCCGCCTACAAGGCACCCGACGAGATACGCGTCCTCGACGTGATGCCGCTGACACCCGTCGGCAAGATGGACAAGAAGGTGCTGGCCGCGCGGATCAGGGCCGAGCAGGGTGAGAGCGGGCCGCGCGCATGAGCCGGACCGGCCCCTGGGGCCCGCTCGACGCGCTCCTGGCGAACGCCGCGCACGACCATCCGGACCGGGACGCCGTGACGGAGGGCGAACACTCCCTGACCTACGGGGAGTTGGAGACGCGAGTCGGTGAACTCGCCGCCCGCCTCACGGCCGCGGGGGTACGCCCCGGAGACCGTGTCGGCGTGTACGTGCCCAAGAGCACGGACGCCCTGGTCGCCCTCTACGCGTCCCTGCGGTGCGGCGCGGTCGCCGCGCCCATCGACGTGAAGGGCCCTCCCGAGCGGACGGCACGCATGGCCGTCAACGCCGCCCTCGGCTTCCTCGTCACCACGGACCGCACCGCCGCGTCGGCCGCCCGCGTGCGGGAGTTCACCGGCCAGGGCCCGGGCGAGGCCGAGGCGCTCGCCCCCGGGCTGGGGCTCCTGCCCCTGCACCCGCCCGGAGCCGCGGTGACCGAGGGCCGCGACGGCGGGTACCTGCTGTTCACCTCGGGCAGTACCGGCTGGCCCAAAGGCGTCCTCCTCTCGCACGAGAACGTGCTGCACTTCGCGCGGTGGACCGTGGAGCAGTTCGGGCTCAAGTTCTCAGACCGCGTCGGCTCCCAGGCGTCGCTGACGTTCGACCTGAGCACGTTCGACGTCTTCGGCAGCGCCCTGTCGGGGGCATGCCTCGTCCTGCTCCCCGAACCCCTCAAAGCCTTCCCCCAGGACGTGGTGAGCTGGCTGCGCACGGAGCGGATCTCCGCCTTCTACGCGGTCCCGACGCTGTATCAGGCGCTGCTGCACCAGGGCGGGATCTGCACCGCTCCCCTGCCCGACCTCCGCATCATCGCGTTCGCCGGGGAGCCCTTCCCGGTCGGCGACCTGGAGCGCTACGTGAGCGCCTTCAGGACGGCGGAGTTCTACAACCTCTACGGCCCGACCGAGACGAACGTCTGCACCTTCGAGAAGGTGCCGCACGGCTGGTCGGCCCCTGACGGGCTGTCCATCGGCAAGGAGATAGCGGGAGTTCAGGTCGAACTGGTCGACGACCGGCACCGCGTCACCTCCGACGAGGGGGAGATTGCCGTCTCGGGGCCGACGGTGGCCCTCGGCTATCTGCAGCACGGCCGGCACCGCCCGCTCACCTCGCCGATCCACCTGGCCGACGGCCGTACGCGCCCCGCGTACCTCACCGGTGACCTCGGCTACTACGGCGCCGAGGGCAAGATCCACCTACGGGGGCGAAGAGACCACCAGATCAAGCGGCGGGGCTACCGGATCGACCTCCAGGACATCGAGAGCGTCGTCCAGGAGTTCCCCTCGGTGCGCAACTGCGCGGCGGTGTGGGCTCCTCAGGGCGCCGCGGGCGGCGAGCTCCGGCTCCACGTCGCCGCGGACGGCACCACGGAGGCACACCTCCGCGAGCAGCTGTCCTCCTCGCTTCCCCGCCACATGCTTCCCGACCGCATCCACCTGACGGAACGGCTTCCGTTGACGGAGCGAGGGAAAGTCGACCGCGAAGCGCTGGCTTCGGCAGAACCGACCCGGGAATGAGGCCATGAAGAACGTTGACGAGCTGTGTTCACTGATCCAGGAGATCACCGACGAGGCCGGGGGACAGACCGACGAGAAGGTCGATCCCGGGACGCCGATGCTCATTTCGGGACTCGTGGACTCCCTGACCATCATGCGGATCGTCGCCCGCGTCGAGCAGCAGACCGGCGTCTCGTTCCCGGAGACCTCGGTCGTCGCCAGGAACTTCCGTACGCCCACGGCGCTCTGGGAGGCCATCGAGACCCTCAAGGACACCGCCCGGCACGAGGGCGCGGTGTCATGACGGCGCAGGCATCCGCCTCGGCGGTCGAGGACGCCGTCGCACGCGCGGCGACGGCCGCACGGTCCGCGTTGGCGAGGACCGCGGGCGCCGGCTTCCGCGCCCGGTGGAAAGCGCTCGTGGCCGAGGGCCTGCTGAAGGACGATCCGCGGCCGCCCGCGGCCGAAGCCGACGGCCTGGGCCCCGTCACCACGGCACTGGCCACCCTTGAGGGAATCGGCCTGGCCGGGGCGCCGGCCGGGCTGTGCTACGCGCTGGCCTCGCAGCGGTTCGGCATCCAGTACCCCCTGCAGTCGATGCTGCCCCCACAGGTACGGGACGGCCTCGGAGACGTGGCGGGCGGCGACGTGCTGCTGTGCCACGCCCTGACCGAGGAGGGCGGCGGCAGCGATCCGCTGTCCATGTCCACCTCGGCCGAGCTCCAGGAGGACGGCAGCTACGTCCTCACGGGAATGAAGGCGTTCGTCACCGCGGCGCCGATCGCCGACATCGGCCTGGTCTTCGCC
The DNA here is from genome assembly GCF_055558735.1 of Streptomyces sp. NPDC025651. NCBI lineage: Bacteria > Bacillati > Actinomycetota > Actinomycetes > Kitasatosporales > Streptomycetaceae > Streptomyces > Streptomyces sp. NPDC025651. The sequence continues at coordinate 63,208 of NZ_JBVHLZ010000018.1, read as the reverse complement.
CGCACCTCGCCCGAGCGCACCCCCTTCGCGCTGTCCGCCTTCCTGGTCGACCTGCGCGTGCCCGAGGTCAAGCGCAGCGAGCCCTTCCCCAAGACGGCCCTCACCGAAGTGCCCATGGGATCCCTGACGTTCGGCGGGGTACGGCTCACGCCCGACCGGCTGGTGGGCGACGAGGGATCGGGCCTGGCGCTGCTCACCGTCACCACGGCCTGGGAGCGCGCGATGCTCCTGTCGTACGCACTCGGCCCCATGCGGGGGGTCCTCGAACGCACCGTCGACTGGTGCACGTCGCGGGAGCACTTCGGCCGCAGGATGGGGTCGAGCCACCTGGTGGCGGCGCGGGTCGCCGACATGGCCCTGGCCCTCCACCGCTCCCGGGCGCTCGTCTACCACATGGCCGCGCGGCTCGACGCCGGCGAGCGTCCCCGGCAACTGGCCTCCGACGCGGCGCTCACCAAGATCTCGGTCGCCGAGGATTACGTGAAGTTCACCCAGCAGGCCGCCATGCTCGGCGGAGTGCGCTCCTTCATCGAGGACTCCGGGCTCTGTGCCGATCCGATCAGCCCTCTGGCGGCATCGACGTACGCGGGCCCCAACGACCTGTTGCGGGTCACGGTCGCCCGTGAACTGGGTCTCCCTGTCGAGAATTGACCTCCCGGTCGGACGAAAAGGACCCCATGCGAGTCATCGACCCACAGGATGCCGGAACCCTGGACAAGCGCGTGCAGGCGGCCGCGGACGAGCTGTCGGCACTCGCCGCCGATGTCGACCGCGGCCGCGTCGGCCCGCACGGAAGCTATCAACTGATCCGGGAATCGGGCCTGTTGAAGCTTCTCGTCCCCTGGGAGTCCGGCGGCGAGGGCCTCTCGTTCCTCGCCTACACCAAGGCCCTGGAGACCCTCGCCACCGGCGACGGGGCGACCGCGCTCGGCTTCAACATGCACAACGTGGCCATCGGCGCCCTGTGCGAAACGGCGCGCTCACCGCTGCCGGAGGCGGCCGAGCGCTTCCGCGAGTGGGTCTTCACCGAAGTCGTGGAGCACGGCAGGATGTTCGCCTCGGCGACGTCCGAGACCGGCTCAGGCGCGAAGCTCCAGCACCTTCAGGCCACCTACCGGGCGTCCGGCGACGGCTACGTCCTCAACGGCACCAAGTCCTTCGTCTCCCTGGCCGGCGTCGCCGACTACTACGTCGTGGCCGCCAGGGAAGAGGGCTCCTCGCAGGCGGAGGAGGTGTCGCACTTCGTGGTGTCCGGGCTCGACGACGGCGTGGCGTTCTCCGAGCCCTGGGACAGTGCGGCGCTGCGCGGCACACAGACCGCGCAGATGTCGCTGCGGGACGTACGGATCCCCCGCGCACGGCTCTTCCTCGGTGTCGAGGGGCTCTCGCTGTTCAAGCTGATGCGGGAGCCGCACTGGATGGTGTCCGGCTACATGGGCGCCTATCTGGGCATCGCCGAGTCCGTCCTGCGCCTGGTGGTGCGCCTGCTGGAAGGCAACGAACACCGCCGCTCCTCCCCCGTTGCGCAGGCCCAGGTGGGCAGGCTGGCCGTGGAGCTCAAGGCGGCCAGGGCGCTGGTCTACTCGGCGGCGCGTCTGGTGGACGAGGAGAAGGGCAGCCTGGAGGCCAACACCGCGGTGCACGCGGCGAAGTACTGCGTCGGCGAGCTGGCACCGCGGCTCGCCCTGGACGCCGTGCGCATCTGCGGCTCGGGCTCCCTGCGCGCGAGCGAGCCGCTGGAGCGCCTGCTGCGGGAGGCCGCCTTCTGCTCGGTGATGCCGGCCAAGCCGGACGAGTGCCTGGAGTACGTGGGCAAGGCGACCTTGGGCTTCAACATGTTCAACGCCCGCAACTTCGACTGGTGAGTGCGGTGGAGGGAGAGCGAGTTGCCGGTCATCGAGCTGAGTGACGGCCCCGTCGAGTACCGGCGCGTCGAAGGGCGCGCCGGTCTTCGGCCGTTGGTCTTCCTGCACGAGGGGCTCGGGTGCGTCGCCATGTGGGCGCGCTTCCCCGACGCCCTCGCGCGCGCGACGGGGCGGCCCGCCGTGGTCTACTCCCGGCACGGGTACGGCGGTTCGGGGCCGGCCCGCACCCCGCGCCCCCTCACGTACATGCACGACGAGGCGGCCCGGGTCCTCCCCGAACTTCTCGACCTGCTGTCCGTGCGGGAGCCGATCCTGGTCGGCCACAGCGACGGCGCCTCCATCGCGCTGCTGCACGCGTCCCGGCATCCTGTCGCCGCCGCCGTGGTCCTCGCGCCGCATGTGTTCGTCGAGCCGGAGACCCTGGCGGGGATCAAGAAGGCCCGCGCGGCCTTCGAGGCCGGGGAGCTGTCCCGGCGGCTCGCGCGGTTCCACGACGCTCCCGACAGCGTCTTCGGCGCCTGGTCGGACGTCTGGCTCTCGCCGGAGTTCCGCGGCTGGAACATCGAGGACAGCCTGCCTCGGGTCACGAGCCCGACGCTCCTGATCCAGGGCGACCGGGACGAGTACGCCTCGCTCCGTCAGCTCGACGCCCTGGAGCAGGGCCTCGGCGGCCCCTCCCGGCGGGTCGAAGTCGGAGACTGCGGGCACTCACCGCACCTGGAACGGCCCGAGGAGACACAGGACGCGATCGTCCGCTTCCTCGCCGGCTCGGTGCCGGTCTGACGCCGTCCGCCACACCACAACCGCGGCCCTGTCCATGGCTCCTCGCCACGGACAGGGCCGTTCCTCTCTCCCCGCGCCTCCGGCTACCGCGCCTCGGCGGCCGCCGGGCGGAAGCGCCACCCTTCGACGCGGCTGCGCTCCTCCCAAAAGCGCCGGTAGATCCCGTCCTGCGCGCGCAGTTCGTCGTGCGTCCCCGACTCCACGATCCTGCCCCGGTCCAGGACGAGGATCCGGTCGGCGGCCACCACCGTCGGCAGCCGGTGGGCGATGACCAGGAGCGTGCAGCGCCCGCTGAGCGCGCGCACGGTGTCGGAGATCGCCATCTCGTTGACCGGGTCCAGCGCCGAGGTGGCCTCGTCGAGGATCAGGACGGGCGCTTGCTTGACGATGGCCCTGGCCAGCGAGATGCGCTGGCGCTCGCCGCCGGACAGGGCGGTGCCGCCCTCCCCGACCGCCGTGTTCCAGCCGTCCGGCAGCCGCTCGACGATCTCGTCCACGCGCGCGAGGCGGGCGGCCTCCGCGACGTCCTCGGCGGACGCGTCGGGGCGGCCGACACGTACGTTGTCCTCGATGGTCCCCTCGAACAGGTAGACGTCTTGAAAGACCATGGCGACGTGGGACGCGAGGTCGCTCCCGCGGATCTGGCGCACGTCCACTCCGCCGATGCGCACCGCGCCCTCGTCCACGTCCCAGAAGCGGGCGATCAGGCGGGTCACGGTCGTCTTGCCCGAGCCGGAAGGACCGACGAGCGCGGTCATGCTGTACGGCGGAATCGTCGCGTCGAGCCCGTCGAGCACGGGCGAGGCCGCGGCGTCCTCGTGGTCCGCGTGGTAACCGAAGCGGACACCGCGCAGTTCGATGCCCGCGTCTGCCGGGTGACGCGGCTCGATCGGTTCGGGCAGCGACGGGGTGCGGAAGAGCTCGTCCATCTGGTCGAGCCGGTGGCGCACCATGCGCAGGGCCCCGCCGGCCTCGCTCAGCGCCACGACCGGCTCGCTGAACCGGACGAGCAGCACGGCGAGGGCGATGAGCTGTGCGGCGTCGACCGTTCCGCGCAGCGCGAGCACCGTGGCGAAGGCGATCAGGGCCGTCACGCAGAGCTGGACCGTCACGCCGAAGGCGCCGCGCGCGACGGTCGCCCCGCGCAGCCTGCGGCGCCCGATGTCGTGCTGCTCGGTCATCGCCTCGTCCAGCCAGTCGTTCTCCTTCTGCGCGCGGCCGAAGGCACGGATGACGGGCTGGGACTGCGCGAACTCGACGATGCGGCCGTTGGCCCGGGCGACGGCCTCGTCGACGACCGCGTCGGTCCTGGAGACGGCGGTGGTCGACCAGCGGTAGGTGAGGTAGAGGAACGGGAGCGTCGCCGCCATGGCCAGGCCAAGACGCCAGTCGAGGAACAGCATCACCACGAGCACGGTCAGCGGGCTGACGACGGAGGTGACGAGCGGCTGGAGCGCGTGCGCGAACAGCGTGTTGATCTCGCCCACTCCGGCCGTAGCCAGCCGCGTCAGCATGCCGAGCCGTGCCTTGGAGAACCAGCCGACGCTGAGCTGTCCGAGCCGGTCGCCGAACCTGCGGTACAGCACGCCCGTGCTGGACACGGCGGTCGTGAAGCCCAGCTTGGCCTGAACGTAGTACGCGGCACAGGTCCCGGCCGTCACCGCCGCGAGCACGCCGAACCACCGTGCGGCGCCCGCCGCGTCGCCGTTCAGCAGGGCGCGCAGTACGGGCACCACCAGGGCGAAGGCCGTCCCCTGGAGCACCGCGTAGGCGGTCACGGCCAGGGCATGGGATCGCATGGGACGGATCTGCTCAGTGCCGAGGACGCGGACGAGTTGCCTGATCACAGTGCTGCCTCCGGAGCGTCGATGCGGTGATCCCGTCCTCGGGTGCCGGAGTCCGTGCAGGCCTCCCACAGGCCGCGGTACACCGGTCCGGATGCCAGGAGTTCGGTGTGCGTTCCCCGCTCCACGATGCGTCCCTTCTCCAGGACGGCGATCTGGTCCGCGTCCACGATGGTGTGCAGCCGGTGCGCGACGAACAGCACGGTGCGGCCCTCGATGAGCGCCGAGAGGGCGTCGTAGATGCCGGCTTCGGCCTCGGGGTCGACGAACGCGGTGGCCTCGTCGAGCACGATGATCGGGGTGTCGGCGAGCAACGCCCGTGCGATGGCGACCCGTTGGGTCTCGCCACCGGACAGGAGCGCGTCCTCACCGACCACCGAGTCGTAACCGCGGGGCAGTTCGAGGATGCGGTCGTGGCAGCGGGCGGCCCGCGCGGCGGCCCGGACCTCGGCGGACGTGGCGTCCGGGCGGGCCATCCTGATGTTCTCGGCGACGGTGGCCCGCAACAGGCGTACGTCCTGGAAGACGAAGGCCACGTGGCAGTACAGCTCGTGAGCCGTCATATCGCGCAGGTCGACTCCGCCGATGCGCACGGAGCCCTGGTCCGGGTCGAAGAAGCGGGGCAGCAGCGCGGCCAGCGTCGACTTGCCGGCGCCGGACGGGCCCACCAGGGCGGTGACGGTGCCGGGTTCCAGGACGAGGTCGATGTCCAGCAGCACGGGGCTGTCCGCGGTGTACCCGAACGTGACGCCGCGGAACTCCGCCACGTGCCCGGAGGCGGTGAGCGGGTGCTCCGGTTCGGCAAGGGTCGGCGTGGCCAGGAGCTCGGTCACGCGGTCCGCGGCCTGCCTGGCCTGGCCGAAGGCCTGCGGCGCGTAGGTGACGACGACCAGGGGCGCGGTGATCGCCAGGCCGAGCAGCACGAACGGCAGGACGTCGACGGGCCGCGTCCAGCCGGCGGCGACGAAGAGGGTGCCGCCCCCGAGGGACGCGGTCAGCATCGCGGCCGGGCTGACCGACGCGTAGGCGAGCGAACTGAGCGACATCAAAGGCCCCTTGACCGCGGTGAAGGTGACCATGTAGTCGTCCACGGCCCTGCTGAACCGGGCGCCCGCCCTGTCGCGCTGCCCGAAGGCCTTGATCACGGAGATGCCCTGGACCAGCTCGATCACCGCGGAGTTGATGCCGACGATCGCGCCCGCCAGTCGTTCGTGCTGCCGCCCGCCGCGCTTGCCCGTCATACGGAACAGCACGCCGAACACCGGGGTCGTCACCAAGGTGATCAGTGCGAGCCGCCAGTCGAGGGCGAGCAGGTAGACGAGTGCGGCGACCGGCGTGACCAGGGCCGTCGTCAGGTCGGGCAGGGCGTGGGCGACCAAGTAGTGCAGGGAGTCCACGTCGTCGGCGAGCGCCTTCTTCACCGTCGCGCTGTTCCTGCCGGAGAACCAGCCGAGCGGCACCCGGCTCAGCCGGCGGGCGATGCGGCGGCGCAGGCGGAGCTGGAACTCCATGTCCGCGTCGTGCATGAGGAGATGGCTCACCGTCTGTGCCACGAATCGCACCACGAGCGCGAGGGCGGCGAACCCGACGATCCACCACACCGTCGACTCGTCGGGGTCGTCCTCCAACAGCTCGACGGCGAGCGGGTGGATCGCGATGAACGACCCCAGTGAGGCGATCCCCGCGAGCGCCTGTAACGCCACTCCGAGCGCGATGCGGGCGCGCACGGGGCGCAGCAGGGCGCGCAGCGCGGCGCCTTCTTCTCGTTGGTCTCCGACGCCCGGCATCCGGTCCGTGTCCTCGTCGCGTTCAGCCGTCCGGTCCCCGCTCATGGCCTCAACCTTCCGCGCCGGACCGGCCGACAGTCGGCCCTGGTGCCACTCTCGTCGACATGTACAACTCCCATGCGGCGCACACTTTACAACACCCTGTCAGAAAGTAGGAGACGTCTTTCCCGGGCCGTGCGAGGGGAGTGCGGACCGACGGCGCCGGTCAGTGCGGCAGGGCCGCGACACCGAGCAGGAACAGGTTCAGCTTGCGCTCGAACCAGTCCGCCGGGGGCCCCGAGACCGCCTCGGTCAGCACCTCGCGCAGGCGCGGGTCGAAGGCGCTCATCCACGGTCCGATCAGCTCGCGCCGTCGCTGCTGGACGGCGTCGACAGACTGCTCACCGGCCTCGCGCCGCCCGGCCCGGCCCTCGTCGCCGCCCTCCCGCGCGGGCGGCACCGCGAGGAAGGCCTGGATGACGAGTTCGGCCAGCATGTCCACGATCAGGGCGGCGTCCCGCGGCGCGAACCCGAACCCCAGCAGAGCGACTCCGGTGCGGTTGTCGCGGTCCACCAGCGCGGGACCGGTGAGCCGCAGCGTGGTGATCTCCTTGGCGAGGCCGGGGTTCGCCGTGTGCAGTCGCCAGTGCGCCCAGGCCGTCGCGGAGAGGTAGGCACGCCAGTCGTCGCCGGGCTCGGGCCACTCGATGGCGCGGACGGCGTGATCGGCCGCGGCCGCCGCGAGGGCGTCCCTGCTGGGGAAGTAGCGGTACAGCGTCGAGTGCGAGACGCCGAGCCGCTCCGCGACGGCCGACATGGACAAGTTGGTGAAGCCGATGCCCAGGGCCGCACCGATGACGGCCTCCTGGTCCGCCATCGGCGGACGGCCCATCCGCCGCGGCCGCGTTCCGCCGTCGGCCGCCCCCGCTCGCCGCGCTCCCATCCGCTTCCACCCTTCCTCCTGCCGGAGAGGGCGACGATACCGGCAGCAGGACGCTCCGGCGCCCGGCGCCGGGGCTCCACCCGGTCCCCGCTATTGCCGCACCGGAATACCCAGAGGGGTGCCGCCTTCCAGAATCCATCTGGCGACAATCGCCGCCCTGCTCCGCACGCCGTACCGGTCATAGAGGCGCTGCAGATGGGAATCAACCGTGCGAACGGACATGCCGAGATGTTTCGCTATCTCTTTGTCACGATGGCCTTCGGCAATGAGAGAAAGAATCTCAATTTGCCGCGTACTGAGGTGCATTGCCCCTCCGGGCGAGCGCAAGTGGAGCGATTGCAACGACATGTACTGAACGTAAACTGCGCCTCGTAGCCGGTCAAGTACTCATATTGCTCTTGGCGTTCGGGCCACGCGCAACGAATTTCCCTGTCCGACCAGCGACGTTCGTTAGCGCGTCCGGTCAGGCGGCCGTGTCCGGCCCGGACGGCGCGGCCGGGGCGGCCGGGGCGGGGTCACCCTTGAGATAGCGCCTCGGAGAGGTGCCGAGGGTCCGCCGGAACGCCGCGAGGAACGCGCTCGCTGTCGTGTACCCCACGGCGCGGGCGACCTGCGAGACGGGGCGTCCCTCGGCGAGCATGGGCAGCGCGGCCCGCAGCCGCAGGTGGGTGCGCCAACGGTCGAAGTTCATGCCGGTGTCCTGCACGAAGAGCCGTGTCATGGTCCGGCGGCTCACGCCGACGGCGCGCGCGTGCGCCTCCAGGTTTCGCCCGTCCGCGGGGTCGCGCAGCAGCGCGTTGGCCACGGCTCGCACCCGGTCGTCCTTGGGGTGCGGGACGTCCAGCGGGGTCACCGGCAAGGGGGCCAGCAGATCCAGCACGACGCCCTCGGCCCGCAGCCGTGCGTCGTCCGCGAGGTCGTCCCTGGCCAGGTACACGATCAGGTGCGCGAGGAGGCCGTCGACCCCGACCGGCATGGGCTCGGTCCAGTCGATTCCGCAGCGCTCCGGGTCGAGATAGAGGCTGCACAGCACGGCGTCGCGGGTGGCGCCGGTCCGGTGCACCACTCCGGCCGGCACCCACAGCGCCCGGTTGGGCGGCAGGACCCAGTAGTCGTCCGCGACGCCGATGCCGAGGACACCGCGGCGCGTCCAGGCCAGCTGGTGGTGGGTGTGGCTGTGCGCGGGAAGCCACTGTCCGGGCGAGAGCGGGAAGCTGGCGACGAGGATCGCGCCGACCGAGGGCGGAATGGTGTCCCCGGCGTCCTCCACGGTGGTCGGGTCCTCCACAGTGGTCAGGTCCTCCACGGTGGTCACGTCGTCGGTGTCCCCGGCAGCGGTCACGAAAGCCTCACCCACGTCTGCGGTTCTGTGCGGAACTCGGTGCGCCACGACGCCGGTTGAGGAGTCCGCACGCCGTGAAGGAGTCCGCGCGGTGCGCACGGCTCCGCACCCTATCGCGGCGGCCCGCACGCGGCGGGGCGCGTCGCGCGACGCGCCCCGCCGCGTGCGGGTCAGGGGATCAGGAGCAGCTTTCCCGTGGTACGGCGGGAGGCGAGTTCGGCGTGGGCCTCGGCCGCCTTCGCCAGCGGGTAGCGGCCGCCGATCCGGATGTCGAGCACGCCCTCCTCGATCCAGCGCAGGACCGCCTCGGCCCGCTCCAGCAGTTCCTCGCGCGTCGCGAGGTAGTGGGCGCCGACCGGCCTGGTGACGAACAGCGAGCCGGCCGCGATGAGTCGCTGCAGGTCGAAGGGGGGCACCAGGCCGCTGGCCGCGCCGAACAGGACCAGCATCCCGCGCGGGCGCAGACTGGCGAGGCTCGCCTCGAAGGTGGCCGCGCCCACTCCGTCGTAGACGACCGAGACTCCTTCACCCCCCGTCATGTCCCGTACCTGGGCGGCGATTTCGGCAGGCTCCAGCCCGTCGTAGCGGATCACTTCATCGGCTCCGGCGGCGCGGGCGAGGCGCTCCTTGTCCTCGGTGGAGACGGTGGCGAGGACGCGCGCGCCGAGGTGCTTGGCGAGCTGGACGAGCAGCAGGCCGGTGCCGCCCGCCGCGGCATGGACCAGCACGGTGTCGTCCGGCGAGACCACGTAGGTGGCATGCGTCAGGAAGTGGGCTGTCATGCCTTGGGCCAGCGCGGCGGCCGCCACGTCGGTGGGGACCGTGTCCGGCACGGGGACGGCGCGTTCGCAGCGGAGCACCACCTCGCCCGCGTAACTCCCCGGGACGTCCGCCCAGGCGACGCGCTGCCCCACGACGAGCCCGGTGACGCCCGCGCCGCAGGCGGTGACCGTGCCCGCGCCCTCCAGGCCGAGCACGAAGGGAGTCTCTTCGGCGGAGACGCCCGTGCGTTGGTAGATGTCCTTGAAGTTCACGCCCGCCGCTTCCACGGCCACCCGGACCTCGCCCGGCCCCGGTTCACGGACCTCGGTCTCGGTCAGTTCGAGCACTTCGGGTCCGCCATATTCGCCGACCACTATTGCTTGCGTCGCCATTTGCCCTCCGCCCTTGAGAATGCAATGAGTTGTGCCCTTGCTCATCGCTGCGAGGGTAACCCGACGGAGTGCTCCTTCCCCGGTGAATCAAAGGAATCGCAGGCGGACTTCGGGAACGGGCCGGATTCCGGGAAGACGCGAGCGGTCCGCCTTTTCTTGTTCCGTTCAACCGCGGTACGTCTCCAGAAGGCGCAGCCACACCTCACTGATCGTCGGATATGCCGGCACCGCGTGCCACAGCCGGTCCAGGGGGATCTCGCCCGCGACCGCCATCGTCGCCGCGTGGACGAGCTCGCCGACGCCGGGGCCGACGAACGTGACGCCGAGGAGGATCTCGCGGTCCAGGTCGACGACCATGCGGGCGCGGCCGCGGTAGCCGTCGGCGTAGAGGCCCGCGCCCGCGACGCCGGACATGTCGTAGTCCACGGCGCGGACCCGGTGGCCCGCGGACTCCGCCTCCGCGAGGGTCAGGCCCGCCGAGGCGGCCTCGGGGTCGGTGAAGACCACCTGCGGGACGGCCGCGTGGTCGGCGGTGGCGGAGTGGGCGCCCCAGCGGTCGGTCTCCAGGAGCGGAACGCCCTGGGCGCGGGCCGCGATGGCGGCGCCCGCGATGCGGGCCTGGTACTTGCCCTGGTGGGTGAGGAGCGCGCGGTGGTTCGCGTCGCCCACCGCGTACAGCCAGTCGCTGCCCTCGACGCGCAGGCTCTCGTCGACGGGCAGCCAGGAGCCGGGCTCCAGGCCGATCGTCTCCAGGCCGATGTCCTCGGTGCGCGGGGCGCGTCCCGTGGCGAAGAGGATCTCGTCGGCCCGGAGGGTCGAGCCGTCGTCCAGGGTCGCGGTGACCGTGCCGTTCTCGCGCTTGACCGCGGTGACCGTGACGCCGGTGCGGACCTGCGCGCCCGCCTCCGTCAGGGCCTCGGCCACCAGCTCGCCCGCGAAGGGCTCCATGCGGGGCAGCAGTCCCTCGCCGCGTACGAGGACCGTCACGTCCGATCCCAGCGCCTGCCAGGCCGTGGCCATCTCCACGGCCACGACGCCGCCGCCCACCACCAGGAGAGCGCCGGGCACGTGGTCGGCGCTGGTGGCCTCACGGCTGGTCCACGGCTTCACGTCGGCGAGGCCCGGCAGATCGGGCAGGGCGGCGCGGGTGCCGGTGCAGACGGCGACCGCGTGGCGGGCTTCGAGCGTGCGCCGCGAGCCGTCCGCGGCGGTCACCGTCACCCTGCGCGGGCCCGCGACGCGGCCGTGCCCCCGGTACAGATCGACGCCGATGCCGTCCAGCCAGCCGACCTGGCCGTCGTCCTTCCAGTGCGAGGTGTAGTCGTCGCGGTGGGCGAGGACCGCGGCGGCGTCCAGCGGGCCCTGGACGGACTGGCGCAGGCCGGGGACGCGGCGGGCGTCGGCGCGGGCGATGACGGGGCGCAGCAGGGCCTTGCTGGGCATGCAGGCCCAGTACGAGCACTCGCCTCCGACGAGTTCGCTCTCGACGATCGCGGCGCTCAGCCCCGCGGCACGGGCCCGGTCCGCGACGTTCTCCCCCACGGGGCCTGCTCCGATGACAACTACGTCGTACGTGATGGCTTCCGTCATGAGGACAGTCTGTCGGCAGGTGTGCGCCGTGGCCACACGGGTACGCGCGCGGAACACGCCGGTACACACGCGGCACCGTCCGCGCGTGGAGGCGGCGGAATACGTCCGCCACATCGGCCGTTGTGCACAGCGGCTTCGCCCGACAGCAGGAAGTAGGAAACACACCATGAGCAGCGCGACTGTGGAGCTCACCAAGGAGAACTTCGACCAGACGGTCACGGACAACGAATTCGTCCTGATCGACTTCTGGGCGTCGTGGTGCGGGCCGTGCCGGCAGTTCGCCCCCGTGTACGAGAAGGCCGCCGAGGCCAACCCCGACCTGGTCTTCGCCAAGGTCGACACGGAGGCCCAGCCGGAGCTCGCCGCCGCCTTCGACATCCAGTCCATCCCGACCCTGATGATCGTCCGCGACCAGGTGGCGGTGTTCGCCCAGCCCGGCGCGCTGCCCGAGGCCGCCCTGACGGACGTCATCGGCCAGGCCAGGAAGCTGGACATGGACGAGGTACGCCGGCAGGTCGCCGAGGAGCAGGCCAAGCAGCAGGAACAGGGCCAGTGACAGGAACGGGACAGAGCCGGTAAGGCGCCGCTCAGCTGGACTCGCGGTGCACGACGTCCGCCCCGAGCACGTCGTGCACCTCGGGCTCCTCGCCCGGGTCGCGCACCACGCGGTCGACGAGCTCGGCGAGACCGCGGCCCGTCGGAAGGTCGATGCGGACGGTGCTGAGCCGGGGCCGCAGCAGCCTGCCCAGCATCAGGTCGTCCGAGCCGAGCACCGCGGTCTCGTCGGGGATCGTGATGCCCTCGTCCTGGAGGGCCCGCATCAGGAGCATCGCGTACTCGTCGTTGTACGCGAAGACGGCCTCGAGGCCCAGTGAGCGCCAGCGCGCCGCGAGCCGTGCCGCGGCCTCCTCGTCGTAGGCGAGGGGCAGCGCGGTGACCGACGCCCCGGTCGTACCGGTGGCCTCGGCGGTCTGGCGGATGCCTTCGAGGCGGGGCCGCGAGAAGTTCTCCAGGCCCGGTTCCTCGGGGACGACGACGCCGATGCGGCGCCGCCCGCGGGCCAGGAAGTGCAGGGCCGCCGCCTCGCCCACCTTGCGGCCGTCCATGAGCAGGGCGTGCGCGCCCTCGACGCGGTGGGGTCCGAGCGTGAAGACGGCCTTGGCGCCGGACCGCTTCAGGACCGTCACGCCGCGCGCGTTGAGCGCGGAGGCGTCGGGGGCGAGGACGGCGACGGGGCGCAGTTCGGCCCAGGCGCGCGCGGCGTCCTCGCCGGTCAGGCCGAGGCTCGCGTACTGCACGACGGTGTAGTCGAACCGGCTGAGCGCCCACTGCAGTTCGTTGAAGAACTGGCTGAACAGCGGCCCCATCGGGACCTCCGCGGTGGGCATGAGCACCATGCGGCTGTGCCCGGCGCGCAGGCTGCGGGCGGCCGCGTGCGGGACGTAGCCGAGCTCTCTGGCCGCCTCGTGGACGCGGCGGCGCGTGGGCTCGCTGATGCGGACGGCGCTGGTGTTGTTCAGGACGTAGGAGACGGTCGCGCGCGAGACCCCCGCGAGGCGGGCGACGTCGGCGCTGGTCGGCACGGAGCGCCGCGCGGGCTGCTGCTTCGGTATCTGCACCATGACACCGGCAATCCTTGCAGATGGTGCCGCGGGGCCCTCCGGCGGGCAGGCGAAGCCTCTCTCTTCCCCCCCCCGTTTCACAACTTCCCCTGCGCCGTTCCGCGTTGCCCTACTCGCCGGTTAACGTTCGGACACCCGTCGTCGAGCGAAGGTGTCCCCCACATGACTGCCGACCGTGCCGAAGGCCTGGCGCGCACCGCCCGCGCGCTGGCCGAGGGAGAGGTGTCCTCGCGTGCGCTGACCGAGCGGACGCTGGCCAGGATCGAGGCGTCGCAGCCGGTCCTCAACGCCTTCAAGCTGGTGCGGGCCGAGGCCGCGCTCGCCGAAGCGGACGCCGCCGACCGGGAGTTGGCCACGGGCGGCGCCTCCGCGGACCGTCCGCTGCTCGGGGTGCCGCTGGCGGTGAAGGACGACATGGACGTGGCGGGCGAGCCGACGGCGTTCGGGTGCAGGGGCGACTTTCCGCCGCAGACCGAGGACTGCGAGGCCGTGCGCCGTCTCCGCGCGGCCGGTGCGGTGATCGTCGGCAAGACCAACACGTGCGAGCTGGGCCAGTGGCCGTTCACGGAGGGGCCCGGCTTCGGTGACACCCGCAACCCGTGGAACACCGGCCACACGCCCGGCGGTTCGTCCGGCGGCTCGGCGGCCGCGGTCGCGGCGGGGCTCGTGCCCGCCGCGCTCGGCTCGGACGGCGCGGGCTCGGTCCGCATCCCCGCGGCCTGGACCCACCTGGTCGGCATCAAGCCGCAGCGCGGGCGGATATCGACGTGGCCGTGGCCCGAGGCGTTCCAGGGCATCACCGTCAACGGCCCGCTGGCCAGGACGGTCGCGGACGCCGCGCTGCTCCTGGACGCGGCGAGCGGCAGCCACGCGGGCGATCTGCACCGGCCGCCCGCCGTGCGCGCCGCCGAGGCCGCGACCCGCGACCCGGGGCGGCTGCGGATCGCCCTGTCGCTGCGGATGCCGTTCACGGCGACGCCCAAGCAGCTGCACCCCGTGGTGAGGGACCGGGTCGTGGCACTCGCGGAGCGCCTCGCCGCGCTGGGGCACGACGTGGCTGCGGCCGATCCGCGCTACGGCCAGATCGGGTTGACGTTCGTGCCGCGCGCCACGGCGGGCATCGCGGAGTGGACCCGCAAGGTGCCCGACGTCTCGCTCCTGGACCGGCGCACACGCGAAGCGGCGCGCATGGGGCGGCTGCTGGGCGGCGCCCCGCTGCGCCTCGCGCGCCGCTCCGAGGCCGCCCTGCACCGTCAGGTGGGCGCGGTCTTCTCGACGTACGACGTGGTGATCGCGCCGACGACGGCCGCTCCCCCGCCGCGGATCGGCACCCTGTCCACGATGAGCTCCCTGCGCACCGACCAGGCGATGATCGCCGCCTGCCCCTACGCGTGGCCGTGGAACGTGCTCGGCTGGCCGGGCGTCAACGTCCCCGCGGGGCGCACGCCGGGCGGGCTTCCCGTCGGCGCGCAGCTGCTCGGCCCCGCGGGCAGCGAGCCGCTCCTGATCTCCCTGGCCGCGCAGTTGGAGGCGGACCAGCGGTGGTACGAGCGGTGGCCGGCGCCGGTCCCGCACGCGGAACCGGCGTCGTAGGCGCCGTGGAGCCCGCGGGTCACCGCGGGCTGCCGGGGCATCGTCACGGCCGCCGTGGTCCCGGGTCGCAGCGGATCACGACGTCCTTGGTGAAGAGGCGTCGGGCGCGGGGGCGGACTCCGTTCACAGGCCGGTCTCCGGGATGCGTGCGGCGAGCCCGCCGTCGACGGGCAGGACGGCGCCGGTGACGTACGAGGCGTCGTCACCGGCGAGGAACGCGACGGCGCGGGCCACCTCTTCGGGCCGGCCCGGGCGGCGCAGCGGATAGGGCCGCACGCGCGCGGCGAGCTCGGCCGGGTCCTCCAGCAGGTGCGCGTTGCGCTCGACGGCGACGAGGCCGGGCGCGACGGCGTTGACGCGGATGCCGTGCGGCCCCCATTCGAGCGCGGCGGTGCGGGTGAAGGCGACGAGTCCCGCCTTCGCGGCGGAGTACGGGCCGAACGCGTGGGCCGCGAACTGGGCGTGCACCGAGGCGATGTTGACGATCACCCCGGGGCGGCCGGTGTCGATCAGCCGCCGCGCGAAGGCCTTGGCCAGGCGGACCGCGGCGGTGAGGCTGACGTCGAAGGTGCGGTCCCAGCCGTCGTCGGTGCCGTCGAGGAGTGCGGCGCGCTCCTCGGCGTACGCGCAGTTGACGAGAGTGCGCGGCGGCTCGGCCGCGGCGGTTCCGGGGTCCGCGGCGTCGAGGATCCGCTCGGGCGCGTCGGTGTCGGTGAGGTCGGCGACGACGGGCCGCAGCCCCGCGTCGGCCAGCTCCTCGACCGCCTCCAGGACGTCCACCGCGACGACCCGGTGCCCGCGCGCCGCGAGGTCGAGCGCGACGACGCGTCCGATGCCCCGGGCGGCTCCCGTGACGACTGCGGTGGTGCCGGAGGTGTCGGTGGAGGCGGTGGAATCAGTGGTGCCGTGCCGCGTGGTGTTCATCGTTTCGACAACCCCTTGTTCAATCCGTCGGAGAGCAGATTGAATCCGATCACCAGGCCGGTGACGACGACCATCGGACCGATCGCGTACGCCGCGTTGTCCCCGAGGAAATTCACACTCGTGCGCAGCAGCCCGCCCAGCGAAGGATCGGGGGGCGTGACGCCGATGCCGACGAAACTCATCGCGCCCTCGATGAAGACGGCGGTGGACAGGGAGAGCGCGCTCTGCACGATGAGCGGGTCGAGGGTGTTGGGGAGGATGTGGCGCAGGAGGATCCTGCGTCGGCTCGCGCCGAGGGCGATGGCCGCGACGACGTACTCGCGCCCCTTCTGCGACAGGACCGCGTCGCGCGCGATCCGTCCGAAGAGCGGCACGTTCACTCCCGCGACGGTCCAGAAAACGGCGTCGGTGCCCGGGCCGAGGAGCGCGGCGAGCGTGACGCCGAGGATCAGCGCGGTGAAGGCGAGGAGTACGTCGAAGGCCCGCTGCAGCACCAGGTCGACCGCGGGGTGCGCCCCGCAGGCGAGCCCGAGCGCGATCCCCGTGACGGCGCCCAGCGGCACCGCGCTGAAGGCGAGGAGCACGTCCAGGCGGATGCCGTACAGGACGCGGCTGAAGAGGTCGCGCCCGAACTCGTCGGTGCCGAGCAGGTGGTGGCCGCTCGGCCCGGCGAGCGCGTCGGCGCCCTGGTCGAGCGGTGACTGCCCGGCGAGCAGCGGCGCGCCGAGGCCGAGCAGCACCAGGAGGACGACGAGACCGAGTCCGGCTCGGGCTGCGGGGCTCTGCGGGGCGCGGGAGCGGACGGCGCGGCGGAGGCGGCCGGGGCGGCGGAGGCGGCCGGGGCGGGGTTCGGGGGCAGGGAGGGCGTCCGCCTCATGTACGGGTGGCTCGTGCTGTACGGGTGGCTCCTGCGCGGCTTTCCTGTGCGTGGTCACACCGCACCCCCCGTCCGCACGCGCGGGTCGAGCGCCGCCTGCGCCAGATCGGTGAGGGTCTGCACGGCGACGAAGACCGCGACGGCGAACAGCAGCAGGTCCTGGACCAGCAGGTAGTCGCGCCCGATCACGGCCTGGAGCAGCAGTTGCCCGAGGCCCGGCCAGGCGTAGACCGCCTCGACGACGATGGCGCCGCCGAGCAACTGGCCGATCTGGATGCCGAGGACGGAGACGACGGGCGGCAGGGCGTTCGGCAGCACGTGTCGGCCGAGCAGCCGTCGCCGCGGCAGGCCCTTGGCGGTGGCCGTCTTCACGTACTCGTCCTCACGGGCCCGGCGCAGCGCCGCGGCGAGGAAGCGGGCCAGGACCGCGCCGGTGGGCAGGGCGAGGCAGACGGCGGGCAGCAGCAGGTACTGAACGCCTATCTCCGGATCGGCGAGCAGCGACTGGTGCCCGGAGGCGGGCAGCACCCGCCAGGTCACGGCGAACAGGAGGACGAGCAGGACGCCGGTGACGTACGGCGGCACGGCGAGCGCGAGGCTCACGGCCCCGCCGAGCAGCGTCCGTACCGTGCGGCGCCTGCTGGTGCCGAGCGCGATCCCGGCCGCGCCGCCGCCCAGGAGCGCCAACACCAGGGCGGCGAGGGCGAGTTCGACGGTGTTGCCGAGCCCGCGGCCGATGAGGGTGGCGTTCGGCGCGCCGAGGATGAAGGACGCGCCCAGGTCTCCGGTGAGGAGACCGGTCAGCCACGTCCAATACTGGGCGGGCAGCGAGCCGTCGAGGCCCAGCGAGGCGCGGACCTCGGCGACGGTGTCCGCCGGGGCGTCGGGTCCGGCGAGGACGACGGCGGGGTCCCCGGGCGCCAGCCGCAGCACGCAGAAGACGAGGACGGACGCGACGGCGAGGACGACGAGGGCCGAGGGGACGCGGCGCAGTGCGTATCGGAGCATGACGTGTCAGCCGATCGTCGCGCGGTCGAGGTCGAGGTGGTCGAACATCGTCCAGTTCAGGCCGCGCACCTTCTCGGAGACGGTGAAGGTGTGGGAGCTCGCGACGAGGTCGGAGACGAACTGCTCTTCCAGGAGCAGGTCGTTGAGCTCGTCGGCGGCCTGCTGGGCGGTTTCCTCGTCGCCGGCCTTCCAGAGCCGGTCGGCGAGGGCGCGGTAGGCGTCGCTGTCGAAGTTGGAGGCGTTCTTGTCCGCGTTGAAGGGGAAGGCGCCCTTCACGAGGGTGGCCGGGTGGAGCTGTCCGAAGCCGTGGCCGTTGATGAACAGGCCCGGCAGCTCGCCGGATTGCAGCCTGGCGAGGAAGTCGGGGGCCTGGAGGGGTTCGGCCCGCGCCTTCAGGCCGATCTTCCCGAGGTCGTACTGCACGATCTCGGCGATCTTCGCGTTGGTGGGAAGGCCCGCGTTGTAGACGACCCTGACGCGCTTGCCGCGTGCGCCCGCCGCCTCGATCAGCGCCTTCGCCTTCGTCAGGTCGCGGCTGTAGTGGGCGGCCTTCGTCCTGTCGTACGCGGGTGAACTCGCCGCCCAGGGAAGGGAACTGACGGTGCCGATGCCACCGAGGACCTGTTCCAGGACGCGCTCGCGGTCGACGGCCCAGGCGACGGCCTGTCGGACGCGTCTGTCGTCCAGCGGCTTCACCTTCACGTTCGAGGCGACGTAGAAGGCGGAGTCGTGCGCGTCGGAGACGGTCACCTCGAACCGGGGGTCGTTCTTGATCGCGGCGGCGTCCAGGGGCGCGACGTCGACGAGGAGGTGGGTGCCGCCGGAGCGCAGGCTCGACACCATCGACGTGGACTGGGTGACGACGGACACCTCGATGCCGTCGAGCAGTGGAGCGCCCCTCTTCCAGTACGTCTCGTTGCGCTTGAGCTCGATGCCGGTGCCGGGCTGGCGGTCGACGACGCGGAAGGGGCCCGTACCCACGAACTTGGTGCCCTTGACCAGGTCGTCGACGGTCTCCTTGTCGACGATGAGGAGGAGCTCGAAGAGGTCGAAGAGGTTGCTGACGGGGTGGGCGAGTTCGAGGGTGACGGTGTGCTCGTCGTCCTCGACGACCTTCGTGATCGCCTGGGCGACGTGCTTGAGCTGGGAGGCGGTCGTGTCCTTCGTCAGGTTCCCGACGGCGAAGGCGACGTCGGCCGAGGTGAAGGGGCGACCGCTGTGGAAGGTCACGCCCTTGCGGAGCCTGAGGGTGATCGACCTGCCGTCCTCGGCCTCGCGCCACGACTCGGCGAGCGAGGGCTTGGGCTGCAGGGTCCTGTGGTCGTACTCGGTGAGGGTGTTGAAGACGGTGCGGGCCAGCGTGAAGTTCGGGTTGTTGTGGCCGAAGAGGGTGGCGGGCGCGACGTCGGCGGTCTGCGCGATCTTCAATGTGCCGCCCCTGGCGGCGCCGCCAGCCCTCCTCTCCGCCTCGTCGACGGCGGAGCGGCAGGCGGGGAGCGCGAACAGGGTGCCTCCGGCGCCGAGGGCGGCGAGAGCGGTGAGCAGTGAACGCCGGGATATCGCGGAGGAGTTCGTGGTGGATGTCGGGAGCATGACGGGGCCTCCAGAAAAGGGGGCGGGTGTGTGCGAGGGCGAGGTGTGGGTGCGTGTGTGGGTGTGGGCGTGGGTGTAGCTGTGGGTGGGGGTGTGGGTGTGGGTGTGGGTGTGGGTGTGCCGGGAGAGCTCACCGGGGGGCGTGCGTCAGTGGTGACAGGAGGGGTGCGGTTCGAGACGGCCGCTCCACACGCGGGTCACCGCCGGGTGGTCGGTGTCGAGGTCGAGCCCGATGCCGGGGGCGTCGTCCGGCAGGGTGAGACGACCCTCACCGATCCGCTCGGCGCCGCGCACGACGGCCGAGCGCCAACTCACCTCTCCGTAGGCGTATTCGAGCGGCTCGGCCGAGTCGCCGCACACACCGGC
Source organism: Streptomyces sp. NPDC025651 (assembly GCF_055558735.1). Lineage (NCBI taxonomy): Bacteria > Bacillati > Actinomycetota > Actinomycetes > Kitasatosporales > Streptomycetaceae > Streptomyces > Streptomyces sp. NPDC025651. Next base: position 43,938 of record NZ_JBVHLZ010000018.1, on the reverse strand, counting down.
GAGGTGGGCGGCGTGCAGGGTGGCGACGGGCCCGGAGGGATTGTGGAAGGAAATCCGGGCACCGGGTGCGGAGCGGGCGAGGTCGCGGGCCCGGAGGGTGCCGCCGGCGTGCTTGACGTCGGGCATCAGCACATCGACCAGCCCGTGGACTTTCTCGACCTCGCCGATGTCGCACGCGAACTCACCACCGGCGAGCGCGAGTTCGGTCAGGGAGCGCAGTTCGGCGAGTTCATCGGGGCGGGCGATGCCGACGCCGTCCTCCAGCCAGTGGAGACCCAGGTCGGCCAACGGCCCGAGCAGCGGGGCGAGTTCGTCGAGGGGGATCCGTTCATGGGCGTCGGCCATCAGCGCGACCGAAGCCCCCACGGCGGCGCGGGCGGCACCGAGCCGGGCGAGGCCCAGAGCGGGCAGCGCGAGTTCCCCGTGGGGATCGGCCACGTCAAAGGGGGCAAGCTTGACCGCACGGAACCCGTCACGCACGGCGGCCCGCGCGACGGCCGCGACGTCGCCCGGCGACCGACCGCCGGGAACGCGGTTGATGTTGGCGTACAGCTCGATCTCACCGGGATGCTCCCCGCCGAGCCAGTCCCACAGGGCCAGCCCGTCGCGCCGCGCGGCGGCATCGACCCAGGCTTGCTCCACGCCTCCGGCGACGGTGCGCGTAAGGAAGCCGCCCTCACCGTCCACCGGCGGCCCCGAGGCCAGCCGCTGGACGACTTGCGCCAGGCTCCCGGCGTCCGAGCACTCGCCATGGCCGCGCGTGCCGTCCGCACCGGTGACCCGCAGGACCAGCCACTCGGTACGAGCGCTGACCGCAACCCGGAAGAGCTCCCAACGCTCGGGCCCGGCCGCCGCGCTGCCGCTCATGCCGCGACCACCGCCCGGCGGTCACACCCGAGCACGCCCGAGCCGAAGGGCGCAGCTGTGACGCGGCCGGGGCCACAGGTCGGCAGGACGGCGTCCGGGCAGCGGAAGAACGCTCGTGTCCCGCGCTCCGGTGTCCCGCGCTCCGCTTCCCCGCGCTCCGGTGCCGCGTTCACGATCATCGCGCGACCACCGCCTGACCGCCCCGCGAGCACTGCCCGCAGCACGAGCGCGCCCTCTCCAGGAGCCCTAACAGCCCCTGAGAGCCTTGAAAGCCCTCTGCTTCCTTTTCCTTGCCGCGGCGGCGTGTTCACGTTCACGATGTCGCCACCACCTGGCCGTGCAGGCCCAGCGTGCCTATCGGGTCCTCGTACACCGCCTCCAGCAGCGGCATCGCCGAGGCCACGAGCAGGGGGCCCGTGCCGAACCTCGCGGGGACGATCCGGGTCGCGGCGTCCCAGCCGCGGTGAGCTCGGGACGTCACCTCCGCGCGGAGGTCGTCCAGGTACTCCTCCGCGGCGACGATGCCGCCCGCCAGGACGACCCTGCTCGGGTTGAGCAGGTCGACGACCGTGGCGACCGCGCGGCCCGCGTGGCGGGCCCTGCGGCGCAGGACGTCCTGGGCGCGGGGGTCGCCGGCGCCGCTCCCCGAGGGGCGTGCCGCGGCGACCAGGTGCTCCACCGGGAGCCGCCCGGCTTCGGGCAGCCGCAGCCCCCGGGCCCGAGCCGCCGCGACGACCGCCGTGTCGCTGGCCAGGAGCGAGAGGCAGCCGGTGCCGCACCGGGGGCAGCGGGCGCCCGGCTCGTCGGTGGCGGGCAGGTGCTCGATGCCGCCCGCCGCCGCGCCGGGGCCGCGGTGCACCGCGCGGTCGACCACGAGCGCGGCGCCCAGGACGTTCCCGAAGAAGATGTGCACGAAATCGTCGACCTCGCGGCCCGCGCCGAACCACAGCTCCGCGCTCGCCGCGGCCCGCACGCTCTGCTCCAGGCGTACGGGGCCGGGCAGCCGCCCGTCCAGCAGGTCGACCAGGCGTACGTCGCGCCAGCCGAGCGCACCGTGCTCGACGATGACGCCGCGCTCGCCGTCGACCCAGCCGCCGAGGCTGATGCCGGTGCCGAGCAGTCGCCGCCCGCCGAGTCGGCCGGCGAGGAACTCCCGTGCTCCGTCGGCCGCTTGGTCGGCGACGCGGGGCGGCGCAAGGCCTCCGTCGCCGGGAGCCCCGTGGTCGAGGACGCGCTGCGCGAGCACCGTGCCGTCGAGGCCGACGAGGCCGAGCGTGGTACGCAGCAGCCCGATGTGGACGCCGAGCGCCACGGCCCCTGAGGGGTCGACGCCGACGGGCACCCGGGGGCGCCCCTGCGTCGCCTCGGCAGGGGCGTGTTCCCGCAGCAGGCCCGCCTGCACGAGGACGGCCGTCAGCTTCGTGACGCTGGGCGCGGAGAGCCCGGTCGAGCGGGCGATGTCCGCGCGCGGCAGCGGCCCTTCGGTGACCACCGCGCGCAGCACCGCCGAGGCGTTCCCGCGCCGCATGCCTTCCGGTCTCACTGCGTTTCCCCCTGCCCGGTGACGCGCTCCAGGTGACTCAGTCACGCAGATGACCCGGTCACGTAAATGACTCAGTCACGTAAATGACTCAGCCACACAGACAACCCAGTCACGTAAATGACTTAGTTTCAGAAATTAAGTCACCTGGGCGAGCCCGCACAAGGCGTCATACGGCCATCCACGAAGCCGCAACATCGCCGTCACACGGCCTTGTCCGCCGTCATCCGGCGCCACATCACGTCACACCCGCGTCATGAACGGCACCCGCACCCGCGTCACGAGCGCGCGAGCACCCTCCACAGCCCCGGATCCTCGAAGCCCAGCGCCCACAGCACGGTGTTGCGCACGCCGTGCCGCCGCAGCACCGGCAGATGCGCGGCGGTCCCGCGCGCGTCCTGGTACCAGACCGTCCGCCGGGTCCCGCCCTCCTTGTACGTGAAGTGCGGCGTACGCGAGGCGGGGTCGATGCGGTAGGGCGCGCCGACCCTGCGGCGCAGCGCCTCGGCCTGCCTCGACGTCAGATGCCGGGCGCGCTCGCGCTTGCCCACGGTCCAGTCCCAGCCATAGGCCGGCAGCCCCACCTCCAGCTTGCGGCGCGGCACTTCGGCGGTGGCGCGGCGCAGGATCTCCTCGTACCAGGCGGGGGTCGACAGCGGCCCCGGCGCGCCCTCGGCCCAGTGCAGGTTGTACGCCATGATCCGCAGCCGGTCGGCGGCGGCGCCGAGCCGCTCGTAGTCCCAGACGCGGCCGGTTCCCGCGGTCTTCGGGGAGACGGTGATGACGCACTGCTTGCGCAGGGTGTGCAGCCTGCGGCAGAGGTCGGCGACCATCGTGGCGTACCCGGCCCGCACCTTCTCGTACGCGGCGTCACCGGTGGGCGCGATGGTCTCGTAGTCGAGGTCGAGGCCGTCGTAGGCGCGGCTCCTGACCACCCGCAGCAGCGTCTCCACGTGCGTGGCGCGGCGGCGCGGATCGGTCACGACGGCGGCCAGCGCGCCGGGCGGCATCTTCTCCATGACGGTCGGCACGACCTTGACGCCCGCCCTGTGCAGCCCGTCGACGATCCGCCGCTCCCCCGCGCCGGGGTGCGGGTCGACACGCCCGGCCGCCTTCGCCTCGTACCAGAAGGGACTGACGGTGTGCAGCTGGTCCGCGTGGCGCAGGGCGTTCTTGTACGCGGCGTCCTGGTCCCAGTAGGGGAGCCAGGCGGAGGTGGTGCGGGGCGGCGGGGCGGCGGCGTGCGCCGCGGGCGCGGGGCCCGGCTCGGGGGCGAAGACGAGGGCGGAGGCGGCGGGTAACGGCGCGAGCACCGAGCCCGCGACGGCGAGGACGACGAGGGACCGGAGGTTGCGCATGTGTCGTAGCACCATGGACCGAGCCTGCGGGTCATCCGGCGGTCCCGCTCTGCGGATTGGGCCGGACAGGTCCTACGGTGACCCGTGTGACTGCCTACATCGATGACCCGCACATGTCCGACTCGCCCGGCCGCTCGGGTGCCACCGCGACCACCGAGGCCGAGCCCCGCGAGGTGGGCCGGGTCCGCACGGAGTACGCGCCGGAGCACGACGGCGACCCCGACCCCGGGGAGATCGTCTGGACGTTCGTGCCGTACGAGGAGAACGACGGGCGCGGCAAGGACCGCCCGGTTCTCGTGGTCGCCCGTGAGGCGTCCGGCACGCTGCTCGCCGTACAACTGTCCAGCAAGCGCCACGACCACGACCGCGAGTGGGTGCCGATCGGCAGCGGGCCCTGGGACCGCGAGGGGCGCGACTCCTGGGTGGACGTCGACCGGGTCCTGCGGGTGCACGAGCGCGGGATGCGGCGCGAGGCGTGCGCGCTGGACCGCGGGCGGTTCAACCTCGTCGTCCTGCGGCTCAAGGAGCGCTACGGCTGGCGCTGATTTCCGCGGCGAACGTCTTCTCGAAGGCGCCGCGCGTGACCGCGCCCCTGGTGCGGTCCAGGACCCCGAACACGACGTGCTCGAACTGCCCGGCGAACCGGCCGCCTTCGCCGAGCAGCGCCCGGAAGGCGCCCGCGACCTGCGCGGGGTCGTTCATGAAGACGCCGCAGCCCCACGCGCCGAGCACCAGGCGGCGGTACCCGCACGCGACGGCCGTCTCCAGGACCCGCTCGGCGCGCGTGGCCAGGGCGCGTGGTATCTCGGCCGTGCGCTCGGGGGTCCTGCTGCGGATCACCCCGGCGTTCGGCGCCGCCGAGGTCAGGAAGCCGACGGTGTACGCCGTGTCGAGGAGCCGCCCCCGGTCGTCGCGGAAGACCGGGACGCCGGGCGAGTGGATCACGCGGTCGCTGTAGAAGGGGTCGCGGTCGGCGCGGTGGTGGTCGTAGAACGCGCGGGCCTCCAGGAGGCAGGCGTAGAGCGCGGAGGCGCGGCACAGCGCCTCCTCCTGCGCCTGGGCGCCGTTGAGATATCCCCCGCCGGGATTGCGCGCGGAGGAGAAGTTCAGCGCGGCCACCGGCGCGTCCGCGTCCCCCTCGGTGTCCCCCTCGGCACGGGAGGCCGTGAGCCTGCGGGCCGCTTCCAGGGTGCTCTCGCCCGTGACCTCGAAGAGCGTGGCCACCGGCGCGCGGGGCGTCACGTCCACCGGGGCGGGCCCGACCATGCGCGTACCGGCGCGGGCCGCCGCCAGCGCGTCGGCGATCCCCACCTCACGACCGCCCGGCGCGGTGTACGCCCCCGCGGCCACGATCTGTTCCGTCTCCTGCGCGATGCCGCGCAGCCGCGCGCTCATGCCCGCACCCCCGTGCGGTGCCCCAGGTCGTCCCCCGTGTCGTTCATGAACGCATGGTGAGCTGTGTGCGTCGGGCAGCGCAACAGAAATTCCCGGTGCGCGAACGGCCTTAGGGGCACTCTTGTGCGAACGCCCTTGAGGGTTTTGGGTGTTACGAGCACCACTGACGAAAGGGATCCCCACCATGCCAGAGGGAGACTGTACGAACCACCGCACGACGCATCCCGCCCAGGTGCGCGACGCGGTGTCCGAGGCCGAGGTCGAGGCGCTGGTCCGCGGTATCTGCTTCAAGACGGGACCACCTCGCACCACCGGCGTCGAACTGGAGTGGCTCGTCCACGAGCCAGGACTGCCCCACCTGCCCGTACCCACCGCCCGCCTCGAAGCGGCCTACGCCGCTCTGCGGGACCTGTCCCTGCACTCGTCCGTCACCGTCGAACCCGGCGGCCAGCTGGAGCTCAGCTCGCTGCCCGCCGCCTCGCTGACGGAAGTCATCTCGGCCATGCGGGCCGATCTCCGCGCCGTACACGACGCGTTACGCCCCCACCGCCTCACCCTCAGCGGCTTCGGCACCGACCCGTGGCGCCCACCGGCCCGGATCCTGCGCGAGCCCCGCTACGACGCGCTGGAGTCCTGCCTCGACCGCGGCGGCCCCGCCGGGCGCCGCATGATGTGCTCGACCGCGTCCGTGCAGATCTGCCTGGACGCCGGGTACGAGGAGCCGGGGCCCCTCGGCTACGCGCGGCGCTGGCGGCTCGCGCATCTCCTCGGTGCCGTCCTGGTCGCCTCGTTCGCCAACTCGCCGCTGCAGGACGGCCGTCCCACCGGCTGGCGGTCGACCCGGCAGGCCGTGTGGGCGGGCATCGAGCCCGGCAGATCCGGCGCCCCGCCGCTCGACGGGGAGCCGCGCGAGACCTGGACCCGGCACGCCATGGACGCGCCGGTCATGTGTGTCAAGAGGGCGCCCGGAGAAGGGCCTTGGAGCGTGCCCGAAGGGCTCAGCTTCCGCGCCTGGGCCCGGGACGGCGCGGGGGCCCGTGGCGGTGTGCCGCGCCCGCCCACCCGCGACGACCTCGACTACCACCTGACCACGCTGTTCCCGCCGGTCCGCCCGCGCGGCCACCTGGAGCTGCGCATGGTCGACGCGCAGCCGGGCGAGGACGGCTGGATCGTGCCGCTCGCCGTGACCGCCGCGCTGTTCGACGACCCGGAGGCGGCCGAGTCCGCCTACCGCGCCGTCAAGCCGCTGGCCGAACGCGACGGGCCGCCGGGTTCGCCCCCCGCGCCGCACAGCCCGCTCTGGCTGGACGCGGCGCGTCACGGCCCGGCCGACCCCGAGCTGCGCGAGGCCGCCGTGACCTGCTTCGCCGCCGCCGTCGACGCGCTGCCCCGGATGGGCGTGGGCACGACGGTGCGGGACGCCGTCGAGACGTACGCGGCGCAGTACGTGGCGCGGGGCCGCTGCCCGGCCGACGACCTGCTCGACGCCGCGCGCGAGACCCCCCGACTTCACGACGCACCTGGGAAGGACGCCCTCCGATGACCGGCTCCACCGCCGACCCGGAAGCCCTGAGGGAGCGCGCGCTCGCCGCGCTCCTGGCCGCCCGGGACCGCACCACCCTCCTCACCAGCTGTGTGGAGGACACCGAACTGACCGCGCAGCACTCGCCGTTGATGTCGCCGCTGGTCTGGGACCTCGCGCACATCGGCAACCAGGAGGAGCAGTGGCTGCTGCGCGCGGTCGCGGGCCGCGACGCCATGCGGCCCGAGATCGATCCGCTGTACGACGCCTTCGAGCATCCCCGCGCCGAGCGGCCGAGCCTTCCGCTGCTCGCGCCCGCCGAGGCCCGCGGCTACGCGGCCGAGGTGCGGGGCCACGCCCTCGACGTCCTGGAGAAGACGCCCTTCCACGGCACCGCGCTGACCGAGGCGGGGTTCGCCTTCGGGATGATCGCGCAGCACGAGCAGCAGCACGACGAGACGATGCTCATCACGCACCAGCTGCGCTCGGGCCCCACCGCGCTCACCGCCCCCGACCCGGAGCCCTGCGCGCCCTTCACGGGGCCGCCCGAAGTCCTGGTCCCCGGCGGCCCGTTCACGATGGGCACCTCCACCGAGCCGTGGGCCCTGGACAACGAACGCCCTGCGCACCACCGCCTGGTGCCGCCGTTCTTCATCGACACCACTCCGGTGACGAACGCCGCGTACCAGCGCTTCATCGCCGACGGCGGCTACGACGACGAGCGCTGGTGGGCTCCCGAAGGCTGGGCGATGGTCCGTCAGAACGAGCTGCGCGCCCCGCTGTTCTGGCGTCACGAGGGCGGCCGGTGGCTGCGGCGCCGCTTCGGCACGGTCGAGCCGGTGCCCGCCGACGAGCCCGTGCTGCACGTGAGCTGGTACGAGGCCGACGCCTACGCGCGCTGGGCGGGCCGGCGCCTGCCCAGCGAGGAGGAGTGGGAGAAGGCCGCCCGCCACGACCCGGTGGCCGACCGGTCGATGCGCTACCCCTGGGGCGACGCGGACCCCACGCCCGAGCGGGCGAACCTGGGCCAGCGCCATCTGCGGCCCGCCCCCGCGGGAAGCTATCCGGCGGGCGAATCCCCGCTCGGAGTGCGGCAGTTGATCGGCGACGTGTGGGAGTGGACGTCGAGCGGATTCCTGCCCTACCCGGGCTTTGCCGCCTTCCCCTACCGCGAGTACTCGGACGTGTTCCTCGGCGGCGACTACAAGGTGCTGCGCGGCGGGGCGTTCTCCGTCGACGCGGTGGCCTGCCGCGGCACGTTCCGCAACTGGGACCATCCGGTGCGACGGCAGATCTTCTCCGGGTTCCGCACGGCCCGGGACGTCTCCCCCGCCGAAGCCGCGGAGCTCGTCTGATGTGCCGTCACCTCGCCTTCCTCGGCCCGCCTCAGCCGCTGGGACGGCTCCTCGTCGAGCCCGCGCACGGCCTGTACCGCCAGTCGTGGGCGCCCCGGATGCAGCGGCACGGCACCGTCAACGCCGATGGATTCGGGGTGGGTTGGTACGCCGAGGGGGACCCCGTGCCCGCTCGCTACCGCCGTGCCGCGCCGATCTGGGGCGACCCGTCCTTCGCCGACCTGGCCCGGGTGGTGCGCTCCGGCGCGGTGCTCGCCGCGGTGCGCGACGCGACGCTGGCGGGCGCGGACGGGGAGGCCGCGGCCGCCCCGTTCACCGCCGGGCCGTGGCTGTTCAGCCACAACGGCGCGGTGGCGGGCTGGCCCCGCTCGATCGCGCCGCTCACCCGCGAACTGCCGCCCGAGGAACTCCTGTCCATGGAGGCGCGCTGCGACTCCGCACTGGTGTGGGCGCTCGTCCTTTCCCGGCTGCGCCGCGGCGACGAGGAGGGCCAGGCCCTCGCGGACACCGTCCTGGAGATCGCCGAGGCGGCCCCCGCCTCGCGCCTCAACCTCCTCCTCACCAACGGCGAGACGATCGCCGCGACCGCCTGGGGCGACACCCTCTGGTATCTCGCGGAACCCGGCCGCCGCACCGTCGTGGCCTCCGAGCCCTACGACGACGACCCCCACTGGCGCGAGGTGCCCGACCGCACACTGCTCGCCGCCAGCCGCACCGACGTACTGCTGACCCCGCTCAAGGAGCCCCCTGCGTGAGCCCGTTCCTGCTGACCCGCACCCTGCCCGAGGACGCCACCGACGCCGCGCTGCGCGCCGACGTCCTGCACGGGCTGACCCGCACCCCCAAGTCGCTGCCGCCCAAGTGGTTCTACGACGCCCGCGGCAGCGCCCTCTTCGAGGAGATCACCACCCTGCCCGAGTACTACCCGACGCGTGCCGAGCGCGAGATCCTGGTCACCCGTGCCACCCGCATCGCGGAGGTCACCGGCGCGCGCACGCTCATCGAGCTCGGCTCGGGCTCCTCGGAGAAGACCCGCCACCTCATCGACGCCCTGTCGTCCCTGCACACGTACGTCCCCGTCGACGTGAGCGAGACCGCGCTGACCGGGGCCGCGAACACGCTGCTCGCGCAGCGGCCCTCGCTGGACGTGCACGCCCTGATCGCCGACTTCACGCGCGGTCTCGCGCTGCCGGGCACGCCGGGGCCGCGCCTGGTCGCGTTCCTCGGCGGCACCATCGGCAATCTGCTGCCCGCCGAACGCGCCGCGTTCCTCTCCTCGGTCCGCGGGCTCCTCTCCCCCGGTGACGCGCTGCTCCTCGGCACGGACCTGGTCAAGGACGCGTCGGTGCTCGTCTCCGCGTACGACGACGGGGCGGGCGTGACGGCCTCGTTCAACAAGAACGTCCTGTCGGTCATCAACCGCGAGCTGGCGGCGGACTTCGATCCGGCCGCCTTCGAGCACGTCGCCGTCTGGGACCGCGAACGCGAGTGGATCGAGATGCGGCTGCGCTCCACGGCCGACCAGACGGTGAAGATCCCGGCGCTCGACCTGGAGGTGGACTTCACCGCGGGCGAGGAGATGCGCACGGAGATCTCGGCGAAGTTCAGGGAGGACGGCGTACGGGGCGAACTCCGTGCCGCGGGCCTGAAGCTGACCCACTGGTGGACGGACGAGAGGAACCGCTTCGCGCTGTCGCTGGGCACGGTGGAGTAGGAGACCGGTGCGGCGCCGCCCCTCGCGGGCGGGGCCGCACCGCCGTCAGATCCCTTCAGTTGCCGTCAGTCGCCCTCAGATCCCGCCAGCTGCCGTCAGACCCCGCCGAGGCCCAGCTCCCTGGTGATCCTGGCCGAGGCCTTGCGGGCCTCGGCCGCCGGATCACCGCCGGTCAGGACCTTGGTCATATAGCCCTTGATCGGGTTGTCCGCCTCGACGGCCGCCCAGCGGGGGGAGTTGGGCGTCGCCCGGCCGTTCGCCGCGCCGACCGCCATCGCCGCCGCGCCCTCCTCCCCGGCCACCGCGGGGGCCAGCTTCGCCTTGTTCGGGACGTAGTTCATGGTCCGCGCCAGATCCGTCTGCCACTTCTTGCCCGCCAGCGCCTCGATCACCTCGACCGCGCCCTTGTGGTCGTCGCTGCGGTCGGGCACGACGAGGTCGGAGCCGCCGGTGAACACCGCGCCCGGCTTGCCCGCCGTCTTGCCGGGGATCGGGAAGTAGCCGAGCCTGCCCTTCAGTTCGGGGTTCTTCTCCTCGATGGCCCGCGCCGCCCCCGGCACCGCGACGATCTGGGCGACGTCGCCGCGTGCGAACACCCCGGCCTGCGCCGGGTGTTCCTCGTCGGCGTCGCGCGGGCCGTTCCCGAGCGCCTGCAGCTGCCGGTAGAACTCCATGCCGCGCAGCGCCGCCGGCGTGTGCAGGGTGCCGCGCCAGTCGCCGGAGGACTCCTTGGTCTCCTCGGCGAGGTCACCGCCCTCGTCCCAGATGAATCCGGCCAGCGTGTACCAGTCCTGCCCCGCGAGGTAGATGCCCTGGTTCCCGGCGGAGTTGAGCTTCTCCGTGTCCGCGATCCACTCCTCGCGGGTACGCGGCGGACTCTTGATGCCCGCCTCCTCGAACAGGTCCTTGTTGTAGATGACGACGCGGTTGGCGGCGTACCAGGGAATGCCGTACTGCGCGCCGCGGTAGCGCCCCGGCTCGGCGAGGCCCGGCAGCCAGTCGTCCATGCCGAGGTCGCGGGCCGACTCCAGCGTGAGGTCGTACAGGCCGCCCTCGTCGACGTACTGCGCGACCTGGGTGTTGCCCACCTCGATGACGTCGGGCCCGTCGCCGCCCTCTTCCTTGAGCGCCTTCTTCACCTTGGTGCCGATGCCGGTCCACTCCTGGATCCGGATGTCCAGGTCGATGCCGTCGTGCTCCTTCTCGAAGTCCTCGGTGAAGCGCTCGACGAACTCGGGGGACGCGCTGCCCCGCATCAGCCAGACCGTCACGGTCCTGGTCTCGTCGCCGCCGGGCAGCAGGCCGCACCCGGAGATCAGAACGGTGGAGGAGAGGGCCAGCGCCAGGGACACGGCGGCGCGTCTGTGCGGCTTCACGTGGGTCACTTTCTGCCTGAGGACAGGGAGGTGCAGCCCGACGCGGGGGGTGAGCACGTGGCTCGAACGGGTACTGGCTGGATTTTGGTATGTACCAAAGGGCCGGTCAAGGGGCGCGTGCCACCTCGCGCGTCCGCGCGGGCTGGGGCACGGTGGAGTGACGGCACCACACGACGTCCCCCGCCGGGAGGAACTCCCTCATGTCGAACCACACCTATCGCGTCACCGAGATCGTCGGAACCTCGCACGAAGGCGTGGACCAGGCGATCCGCAACGGCATCGCCCGCGCCTCGCAGACGCTGCGCTCCCTGGACTGGTTCGAGGTCACACAGGTGCGGGGGCACATCGAGAACGGCGAGATCCAGCACTACCAGGTGGGCCTGAAGGTGGGGTTCCGCCTGGAGGACGGGGACGAGGCGTAGACAGGACTTCCCGCGGCCTCAGGTGCGGCCCTCCCGCTCCTGGGCGTCCCTCAGGTCCTGTGACGTGTCCGCCCACCGGGCCCGCACCACCCTGAACCCCGCGCGCTCCGCGTCCGCGCACACCAGCTCGTCGTCGTCCACCAGCATGCGGATCTGCCGCTTGCGGGCGAGGTCGCGCAGGATCTCCAGCTTGGTGCGGCGGGCGGGGCGCCGGTCGTCGTTGCGGCGCATCCAGACGCGTCCGCTCGGCAGTCCCTGGCGCGCCAGCCAGTCCACCGTGTCCGCCCTGCAGCGCTCGGGACGGCCGGTGAGATAGACGACCTCGCACTCCTCGGCGCTCTCCAGGGCCAGCGCGACGCCGCGCGCGAGCGGCGGGTCCTGGGGTGCCGCCGCGAAGAAGGCGTCCCAGTCCCGGGGGCTGCTCTCCAGGAACCGCTGCCGGTGCGCGGTGTCCGCGAGGGTGCCGTCCAGGTCGAACACGGCCAGTGGTCTGTTGTCGTCGCTCACGTCACCAGCGTAGAAGCGCCACGGCACGGCTCGCGAGGGGCACCGGGAATCCTGGCGGTCCCGAGGTGTTGAACCCTGTGTGAGCTCAGTGATCGAAGCAACCCGGTTCTCCGTACTCGACCGCTCCCGTACCCGTGAGGGGCATGACGGGCCCGAGGCGCTGCGCGACACCGTGCGTCTGGCGCAGGATCTGGAGGCTCTCGGATACCACCGCTTCTGGGTGTCCGAACACCACGGTGTGCCGGGGGTCGCGGGGTCGGCGCCCACCGTGCTCGCGGCGGCCGTCGCCGCGGCGACCCGCACCATCCGGGTCGGCACCGGCGGCGTGATGCTGCCGAACCATCAATCCCTGGTCGTGGCCGAGCAGTTCGGGGTCCTGGAGTCGCTCTTTCCCGGCCGGATCGACATGGGGCTGGGCCGTTCCGTGGGGTTCACGGACGGGGTGCGCAAGGCGCTGGGGCGCGACAAGCACGACGCCGACGACTTCGCGGCGCGGCTCGGCGAGCTGCTCGACTGGTTCCGTGGCACGTCCGGGACGGGGGTGCGGGCCCGCCCCGCCGAGGGACTGACCGTCCCGCCGTACGTCCTGGCCGTGGGAGAGGGCGCCACGATCGCCGCCGACGCGGGGCTCCCACTGGTCATCGGCGACATCAGGGGCCGCGAGAAGATGCTGGACGGCATCGAGCGCTACCGCGCCGGATTCCGGCCCTCGCCCTGGCTGGCCGAGCCGTACGTCGTGATCGCGGGCACCGTCGCCGTGGCCGAGAGCGAGGAGGCCGCCCGCCGGCTGCTGCTCCCGGAGGCCTGGTCGATGGCGTACTCCCGCACGCACGGCACGTTCCCGCCGCTCCTGCCTGCCGAGCGCGTGGAGTCCCTGACGATGACGGAGAAGGAGCGCGGTTTCTACGCGTCGGGGCTGCGCGGCCATGTGGCAGGCACCGAGGAGCAGGTCGCCGACGAGCTGGAGCGGGTGATCAAGGAGAGCGGCGCGCAGGAGGTCCTGGTCACGACGAGTACGTACGACCGCGCGGGCCTGCTGGACTCCTTCCGGAGGCTGGCGCGCGTGGCGGGCCTGACGTCTGCCTGAGCCGTCAGGCGGGGCGGGGCGGCGTGGGGCCGGACGTGCGAGGTCCCGCCCGCGTCGCGACCCGGGGTCGGCCCGGGTGCGGCGCGGACGGGCGCGGTGCCCCCGTGGCACGGGGGACGATTCCAGCGGAAGCACCGCGGTCTCGGAGGCCCGGGGTGGTGGGCCTCGGGTCATCTGGTCAGCAGGTCCTCAGAGCAGCAGCCCCTCAGGTTCGCAGCTCCTCAGGTTCACAGGTCCTCAGAGCGGCAGCCCCTCAGGTTCACAGGTCCTCAGGTCCGCAGCTCCTCAGAGCAGCAACTCCTCAGGTTCACAGGTCCTCGGAGCAGCAGCTCCTCGGACAAGTCCTCACGTCGTCGCCAGCGCCTCCGTCGGAGGCAGCCTGGCCGCTCGTACCGCCGGATAGAACCCCGCGAGGCCGCCGATGATCAGCGTGGCGCCCACGCCCCCCGCCATCGCCCAGACCGGGACCACGGACGGCCAGCCCTGGTAGGAGGCGTAGCCGCCGGTGACCGCGATGCCGAGGATGACGCCGCCGAGCCCGCCGAGGGCGGACAGGAGCAGGGCCTCGGCGAGGAACTGGGTGCGGATCTGGCCTCGGGTCGCGCCCTGGGAGCGGCGCAGACCTATCTCGGAGCGGCGTTCCAGTACGGAGATGACCATCGTGTTGGCCACGCCGACGCCGCCCACGAGCAAGGCCACCCCGCCGAGGCCGAGCAGCAGTCCGCTGAGGGCGTCGTCGGTGGCTTCCTTCGCGGCCAGCGCGTCGGAGGGCCGGGAGACCGTGGTCTCGCTCGGGGTCTCCGGGTTGGTGGTGGCTCCGAGCACGCTCTGCACGTCGTTGACGTGCGCTTCCTCGGCGCGCGTGTAGATGGTGGTGGGGTAGCCGTCGAAGCCCAGTTCCTGCTCCGCGACGTCCCAGCCGACCAGCGCCGTCGAGTCCATCGAGGGCACGAGCTCATTGGGCGCGAGCAGGCCGATGACGGTGTACCAGCGGCCGCCGAGCCACACCTTCACGTCCGGTCCCGCCTCGTGCACGCCGAGATGTTCGGCGGCCTTGGGGCCGAGGACGGTGGTCGGGTAGCGGCTGTTGGCGGCGTTGAGCCAGCGGCCGTCGACGATCTCGGCGCCGACGGACTTCGGCAGGTCGGTCCGGGCGGCGGCGACGTTGAGGCTGCCGGTCTCCTGCTTGGGCGTGCGGTCGTTGCGGTAGACCTTGGCGTCGGTCTTGCCGACGGCGGAGACCGACTCCACGTCGTCCATGTTGCCGATCATCTCGACCGACTCCGCGGGCAGATGGGCGGCGCCGCCGGTGAAGGACTGCCCGGGGGTGACGGTCAGGAGGTTCGTCCCGAGGGCCTGGAGCCTGCGGTTGAGGTCCTCGGTGGAGGACGTGGAGATGCCGACCACGCCGACCATGGCGGCGATGCCGATGGCGATGCCGAGCGCCGAGAGGAACACCCGCATCGGGCGCGAGCGCAGCCCGGATCCGCCGACCCGCAGCACGTCCGCCGGGTTCATCCGGGCGGGTTTCGGCCGCCTCGGCGGCTCGGTGTTCGCCGGCCGCTCCAGCTCCCTGATCGTGTTCGTCGCGCTCATCGCACGGCCTCCTCTGCCACCAGGAGTCGGGGGGCGCCGTCGTCGGGGCTGCCGGAGTCGTGCTCGATGTGGCCGTCCTTGACGCGCACCTCGCGGGGCAGCGTCGCGGCGATGTCCCGGTCGTGGGTGATGACGACGACCGTCGTGCCCGCCTCGTGCAGTTCCTGGAGCAGCTCGATCACGATCGCGCCGGAGCGCGAGTCGAGTGCCCCGGTGGGTTCGTCCGCGAGGAGCAGCGGGGGGTCGCCGAGCACGGCCCGCGCGATGGCCACGCGCTGCTTCTCGCCGCCGGAGAGCTGGTGGGGCTGGTGGTAGAGGCGGTGGCCGAGGCCGACCCTGCGCAGCGCCTGTTCGGCGAGGCGGCGGCGCACGCCGCGCGGCCTGCCGCTGTACAGCAGCCCGTCCGCCACGCTGTCCAACGCCGGTACGCCGGAGGCCAGATGGAACTGCTGGAAGACGAACCCGATGGTGCCGGCCCGCAGCGCGGACAGTTCACGGTCGCTCAGCTCGGCCACGTCGTGGCCGTCGATGCGCACCATGCCGGCCGTGGGGCGGTCCAGGGTGCCCATGATGTTGAGCATCGTGGACTTGCCCGAGCCCGAGGGGCCGACGATGGCGAGGAGTTCACCGCGCCGGATGACCAGGTCCGCGCCGCGCAGCGCGGCGACGTCCCCGTAGGTCTTGGACACCCCGGTCAGTTCGACCACGGGGCGCGCCGGTGCCGTCAACTCCATGGTCTGCGAGGTCACTTGGGGACCCCCACGACAGTTCCTTCCTTGATGCCGGACCCGGAGACCTCGACCCTGCCGTCGGCGAACATGCCGAGCTCGACGGGGCGGCGCTCGGTGCCGTTCGCCGTGACGACCTCCAGGGCGTAGCCGCCGCCCTCGCGCGCCACCAGGGCGTTGACGGGCACGACGAGCACGTCCTTGCGGGTCTCGGCCTTCAGGGTGACGTCGACCGCGGCGGCCTGGTAGCGGCCGAGCCCCTTCTGGTCCTTCACCGTCAACTCGACGGGGAGGGTGGGGTCTTCGTTGCCGGAGTCGCCGGATCCCGACTCCTCGGAGCCGTCCGATGCCGGGTCGCCCTTGGAGGTCGAGGGCGTGCCGATGTCCGTGACCTCGGCCTGGACCGTCTTGTCGTCGGGAAGCGTGACCGTGGCCTTGGTGCCCTTCTCCACCAGGTCCTCGTACTGCACGTCCAGGTCGACGCCGATGATCCGCTCGGTGCCCGTCCAGGACAGCAGGCTCCCGCTGAGGGCGGCGCCGGGCGCGGCCTTCACGTCCGCGACGCGCCGCGCCCCGTCGGCCACCACGGCATCGCCGGGCGCCACGGTGCCGGTCTCCTCGCGGTTCAGGTCGTCCTGCCACTCCTTCACCGCGGCGGCGGTCGCCGCGTCGTACGCGTCGTCGACCGTGAAGCCGTCGTACCCGAGGGCGCTGAGGTTCTTCTCCAGCATCTCGACGTCGGCGCCTTCGCTGCCCGACTTCAGGGTGCGGTACAGCGGGAAGGAGCCGTACAGGAGCGGGACCTTCTTCTGGTCGACGCGGTAGACGGTGTCGCCGCGCTTGAGCACGGAGCCGTCCTCGGGCAGCCAGGTGACGGTGCCGCCGCTGTCGCCGCCCGAGCCGCCGCCCTGTCCGGAGCGGTCGGTTCCGGTGTTGCCCGACGCGGCCGGGGCCTGCACGGTCGACGCGTCGCCGTACCCGAGGCTGCCTTCGACGGTCTCGCTGTCGGTCAGCGTGGTCCGTTCGACCTTCGCGGTCGCGGGCGGCCCGGAGGGCGCGGAGCCCCCGGAGTCGTTGCCGTCGCCGCCGAGGGCGCCGGTGGCGGCGATCCCCGCCGCCGCGGCGACGGCCGTCGCGGCGAGCACGATCAGCGAGGTGCGCAGCGGGCGGCGCTTGCGGCGGGACGGTGCCTGTGCCGTGTCGCCGGACGGCTTCTCGGCCACGGCCTTCTCCTCGACCGCCGTCGCGGGCGCGCCGGGCGCCGTCTCCTCCTCGACCGCCGTGTCGAGGGCACCTGCCGTCTTCGTCGACACACGGCCCGACGTACGGCGCTCAAGGGCCCCGGAGGGCTCGCTGGACAGGGTCAGCCCGTCGGTCTCGTCCGCAGTCACTGTCCGCCACCTCCGGCGGGCCCGAACTGGACGCCGCCACCCGGGTACTTGCTCTGGCAGGTCTGCATGGCCTCGTTGAACGAGGGGTCCTGCGGGTTGACGCCCGCGCCGATGAGGTCGATGTTCATCGTGGAGCCGTTGATCTCGGGGTCGGGGAACTTCGGTACGCCGTTCTTGCGCAGGCACTTGGCCCAGGCCGCGACCTTGGCCGAGTCGATGTCCTCGCCGCCCCCGGCACCGCCGAGGCCCTGCGGCGCCTTGTCCTTGCAGGCCTCCTCGGCCTTCTTGAACGCGTCGGAGTTCGGGTCGGTGCCGTCCTCGCCCGGCACCAGCTTGACGCCACCGCCGGCCTGCTCCTCCGGATCGGGGTAGTCGGGGACTCCGTTGCTCCGCATGCATTTCGAGTAGGCGAGGGCACGGTCGGCGGCGCTCGTCGGCGAGGCGTCGTCGTCCTTGGACGCGGCGGAGGAATCACCCGAGCAGCCCGTCAGGGCGGCCCCCGTGACGAGGACGGAGGCGGCCAGGAGAGCGGGAGCGATGACTCGCTTGGGTGCGACCCGCTTGTGCGCGGTCGCTCGCTTGTATGTGAAGAACATGGATCCAACTTCTACGCGGCGGGCGGTCACACGGCGGACACAAAGCCCGGCGTCCGCACAGACCCCGCGTCACCAGCGGATTCGCGACCGGGCATGCCGGACGGCCACGTGCCGTCCGCGCGTGGCCGTCACCGTCCCCCGGGTGTGGGACCCCTCTAGTTCGCCTGCTTCAGCCGCTCGTCCTCCGCGTCCCGGACCAGCAGGGTGATCGCGCCGGTCGGACACCTGGCGGCCGCGCCCCGTACCGCGGCGGCCGAACCGGCGCCCGGCAGCACCTCCTTGACCAGCACCTTGCCGTCCTCCTCCGACTGGTCGAAGACGGCGGGCACGACGCTCGCGCACAGACCGGATCCCGCGCAGCGGTCACGGTCCACCCGTATCTCCATCCCCTTCTCCTCTCTCGCTCACCAGACCACCGGCAGCCGCTCCACCCCGTACGCGGTCGACCGGTCACGGAACTCCACGTCCGCGGCGGGTATCGCGAGGCGCAGGCCGGGGAAGCGGTCGAGCAACTGCCCGTAGGCGATGCGCAGTTCCATCCGGGCCAGCGCCGCGCCCAGGCAGTGGTGGATCCCATGGCCGAACGCGGCGTGGGGCACCGGCTCCCGGGTGACGTCGAGCCGGTCGGGGTCGTCGATCAGCGCCGGGTCGCGGTTGGCCATCGGGATCGAGCAGACGAGGGTGTCCCCCGCTCTGATCCGCTTGCCGCCCAGCGTCATGTCCTCCAGCGCGGTGCGGGGCGTGGGCGCGTGCGGCACGGACAGATAGCGGAGCAGTTCCTCGACGGCCCGGTCGAGCGCCACGGGATCGGCACGGACGACCGCGAGCTGCTCGGGGTTCTCCAGGAGCGCCAGGACACCGAGGCCCAGCATCCCGGAGATGTTGTCGAGGCCCGCGAGCATCAGCAGGACGCAGATGCCCCGCAGCTCCTTGTCGGTGAACTCGTCGCCGTGGTCGCGGACCAGCATGCCGAGGAAGCCCTCGTCGGGGTTCTTGCGCTGGCGGGCCACCAGGGCGGCGAGGTAGCGGGTGAACGCCGTTCCCGCGGCTGCCCGTTCGCCCCGTTCCCTGCCGGTCTCCAGATGGGCGTGGCAGCGGCGCAGGAAGTCCTCGCGGTCGTCGCGCGGCACCCCGATCAGCTCGCACAGCACGGGCCCGGGGACGCCGGACGCGAACAGCTCGACGAGGTCGGCCGGCTGTCCTGCGCGCTCCACGGCGTCGAGGCGTTCCCCGACGATGGCCTCGATCCCGGGTTGGAGTCTGCGCATCCGCCGGACCGTGAACTCGGGCGTGAGCATCTTGCGCAGCCGGGTGTGCTCGGGCGGGTCGTAGTCCATGAGCAGCCCGATGCCTTCGTCGGGTCGCTGGGCCTGGTTCCCGCCCGCCGGTGCCCGCGCGCCGAAGCGGCTGGTGGAGAAGTGGACGTGGTCGCCGAGGACTTGGCGCACCTCGTCGTAGCCGGTGACCAGCCACAGGGGCCGGTCCCCGGCGCCGGGCGCAAGGCGGACCCTGCTGACGGGGCCGTCGGCCGCGAGGCCGCGCAGCTCGTCGGCCGGGTCGAAGCGCGTACGGCGGGTGTGCAGGGGAACGGCCGCCGGTTCGTTCGGCATGTCGCCCCTCCCCTACCAGACCACCGGGAGCGACTCCACGGACCGTGCCGTGAAGCGGAGTTCGTCGCGCGGTACCGCGAGGCGCACCTTGGGGAAGCGCTGCAGCAGCCGCGAGATGGCGATCCGCAGCTCCATGCGGGCCAGCGAGGCGCCCATGCAGTAGTGGAGGCCGTGTCCGAAGGCCATGTGGTGGCTGTTGTCGCGGGTGATGTCGAAGGCGTCCTGCGGTTCTCCCGGCGGCCGGGTCCCGTTGGCCTCGAGGAGCGAACACGCCACGAACTCACCGGACTTGATCACCTGGTCCCCGATGGTCACGTCCTGTGTGGCGGTACGGGGCGAGGCGTGCGGGATGATCGTCACGCTGCGGATCGCTTCCTCCACCGCCTGGTCGATCAGCTCGGGGCATTCGATGAGCAGGGCCAGTTGGTCCGGGTTCTCCAGGAGCCCGACGAGGCCGAGGCCCAGGGTGCCGCCGGTGATCGGGATGAAGGAGGCCAGGAGGGTCGCGGCGGTTCCGGTGAGTTCCGGGTCCGTGAGGCCCCTGCCGTGGTCGCGGATCAGCCGGCCGAGCAGGTCGTCGCCGGGGTTGCGGCGCTTGTGCCGCATGAGCTTGTCCAGGTAGGCCAGGTACGCGGTCCCCGCCATGTCCCGCTGTTCCCGGTCGGGGTTGTCCACCCGGTTGGTGTCGAGCTGCCGGACCAGCTCCGCCTGGTCGTCGCGCGGTATGCCGAGCAGGGCGCAGCCGAACAGGCTGGCGGTCGGCCAGACGAAGTGCCCTACGAGGTCGACCGGTTGGCCGGCGCCTTCCATGGCGTCCAGGCGGTCCTTCACCACGCTCTCGACGAGCGGTTCGAGGGCTCGGACCCGCCGGAGCGTGAACTCCCCGGTCAGCATCCTGCGCAGCCGGGTGTGCTCGGGCGGGTCGTACTGGAGGAGGTTGCCGGGCTGGATCAGCCGCCGGGAGGCCTCGGCGGTCTTCGCGGGCGGCATGGTGCTGAACCTGTCGTCACTGAGGATCGCCCGCACCTCGTCGTAGCCGTTGGCGATCCAGGCACGGTCCGAGGTCCCCGGCACGACGGTCTCGACGAGCGGCGCTTGATCGGAGTCCTTCAACGGCTTGGGCATGGACGGTCTTCCTTTCCCACACGGGTACGGCAGAGCGTGAAGTCACCAGACCACCGGCAGTACGTCGAGTCCGTAGTTGGGCGTCCAGGTCCGGTACCGGAGCTGCTCGGGCGGCACGGCGAGCCGCAGTCCCGGGAACCTGCGCAGCAGGGCCGGAAGGGCGATCCGCAGTTCCAGCCTGGACAGCGACGCGCCCAGGCAGTGGTGGATGCCGTGCCCGAAGGCCATGTGGCCGCTGCTCTCACGGGTGATGTCGAGGGTGTCCTGCGGCACCCCCGGGAGCTGGGCGCGGTTGACCGCGAGCAGGGAGCACATCACCACCTCGCCCGTCCTGATCACCTGGTCGCCCACGCGCACGTCCTCGAGGGCGTAGCGGGGGATGGAGTTCGGGACGGACGTGACGTAGCGGAGCAGTTCCTCCACCGCCTGGTCGGTCAGCTCCGGCCTCTCCAGGAAGAGGGCGAGCTGCTCGGGGTACTGGAGCAGGGCGAGCGGGGCCAGGGCCAGCATGCCGCCGACGTTCTCGATGCTGGATCCCAGGAGCGTCGCGGTGATGCCCGTCAGTTCCTCGTCGGTGATGTCCGAGCCGTGCTCGCGGATCAGCATGCCCAGCAGGTCGTCGCCGAGGTCGCGGCGCTTTTGCCGGACGAGCCTCCTGATGTACGTCACGAACGCGTTTCCCTCGGCCCGCATCCGCTCCCGCTCCCTGGGGTCGGTGCGCTGGTCGGTGGAGGCCGAGGAGGTGTTGACGAAGTGGCGTGCCAGGTCGGCCGCGTCGTCGCGGGGCACGCCGAGCAGGGCGCAGCCGACCAGGCCGGGGATGGGCAGGGCGAAGGTGGGCATGAGGTCGGCGGGTGGCCCGGCGAGTTCCAGCGCGTCCAGGCAGTCCGCCACGATCTCCGTCACGAAGGGCTCCAGGCGGCGGATGCGCCGGACGGTGAACTCGGGGACCAGCATCTTCCGCAGCCGGGTGTGCTCGGGCGGGTCGTACCGCAGGAGGTTGCCGACCTCGACGCGCCCCGCGACGCCCTGCATCTGCGAGGGCGGCGGAATCATGCTGAACCTGTGGTCGTCGCTGAGGATCGCCCGCACCTCGTCCGAGCCGGTGGCGAGCCAGTGCCAGCCGGCGAACGCCCCCTGGGCGTCGACCCGTACGAGCGGCGTCTGCGCGCTGATGCTCGCCAGTTCGGGCATGGGTTCTATGCCATTGCGGCGTGTGTGCGCGGCGGTTTTCAGTCGCTTCGACATCCAGGGGGTCCCTTCGTCATCCGTGGTCCGCGTCAGGGGGTCGGGGGATTCACTTCGTTCCGGTGTCGTCGTCGGCCCGGAGTTTCGCCGCGAGGATGCCTCCGATGTCCGACGACGGCACGGGCTGGAGCATGGTGTAGTGGCTCGCGGCGATCTCGTGCGTCTCGACGTCCCCCTCGACGTAGGGCTGCCAGCTCTCCCGTGCGGCTGAGGCGGTCAGTTCCGCGGGCCGGTCCTCGGTCGCGGTGAAGAGCAGCAGGTCGCCGTGGAAGCGGCGTGGCGTGTGGTGCGGGGTGAGACGGCCGATGTTGTCGATCACGGCCTGCATGTTCGACCTGAGGCTTTCGTCCATGCCCCGGCCGGCGTCCAGGCCCAGCGTCCGGCCGCGCTGCCTGCGTGCGGAGTTCTCGTCCTGTTCGGGGTCGTTCCGGCGGCCGAGGTCGGCCCCGCCGGACCCTTCGGGATAGCCGTCCATCACCGCGAGCAGCCGCACCTGTTCGCCCTGCTCCTCGAAGTGGGTGGCGACCGCGTGGGCGATCAGACCGCCGAGGGACCACCCGAGGAGGTGGTAGGGACCGCTGGGCTGGACGGTCCTGATCTGCTCGGCGTAGTCGGCCGCCATCTCCTCCACGCTCTGCGGCATGGGCTCGGGTTCGGCGAGCCCGCGGGCCTGCACGCCGTGCACGGGCAGGTCCTGCGGCAGGTGCCGCAGGAGTGCCGCGTAGGCCCAGCTCAGTCCCGTACCGGTGTGGAAGCAGAACAGCGGGGGGCGGGTGCCCGTCGGGCGCAGCGGCAGCAGGACCTCCAGGTCGCCGTGGTCGCCGTCTGCGTGGCGGGCCGCCCCGACACCGTGTGTCCCGTCCTGGCTCTTGCCGCGCAGGGCGAGCAGGCCCGTGGCCGTCCGCTTCGCGCGTTCGCCGGTGCGGAGCATCCGCTCCCCCTCGGCGCCGAAGGGGCAGGCGACGAACCGTTCGCCGGTGCCGCCCGGGCGGTCCGCGTACCCCCGCGCCAGCGAGGATCCCGCGACGTACAGGTCGCCGGTGCCGCCCGGCGGGACGGGGCGCAGGAAGTCGTCCAGGACGAAGGCGCGGGTGTTGGACACCGGACGTCCCGCGGGGGCCTGGGCGGGGAGGGGTTCGCCGGGCGCGGTGCTGTGGTCGAGCCACGCGCCCGCGGTCTCCGCGGTGCCGTGCACGCTCACCAGCGCGGACCGCGGGTTGCGGCCGAGCCAGTCCCGGGTGTCGTCCGCCGTCGTCGCCCCGGTGTCGTCCACCACGGTGGCCGCGGTGAACTGCTCCTGTCCTGCGTCCTGTTCGGGCAGCGTGGACAGCAACTCGCGGGTGGTCACCAGGAGGTGCGCGTCGTCCCGCGCCGAGTCCTCACGGTCCACTCCGAGCCGGACGCCGCCGCCTTCGCACAGGGCGGAGAGCAGCGGGGTCACGAGCGCGGACACGGGGGCGCGTACGTCGAGGACGGTCACCGCCCCGCCTGTCGGCGCGACCCGCATCCGGTGCGCGGCCTGGTCGAGCAGCGTCCGGTGGTCGACGACCGCGCCCGCGAGGGAGTCGTCGGCCTCGCCGGGTGCCGTGGCGGGGAGCACGAGCGCCGCCTGTCCCGGCAGCGGCAGCCGTCCGCGCGAGCCGTTGCCGGTGTGCGCGCCGGCCGCTCCGTTCGCCGCTGCCGTGCGCACTCCTTCGAGCAGCACCATGGGCACGGTGACGCCGTCGGCCAGGAGCGGGGCCATGGTCACGTCGCACACCAGGGCCTTCGGGCGGGCCCTGCGCATGCAGGACGCGATGTCCTCCATGGGCCGGTTGGGGTCGGCGAACAGGCAGGCGGCACCGGACCTGAGCACGCCGAGCAGCGCGACGACGAGTGCGGACGTGGGCGGCAGCGCCACGAGGACCACGTCCTCCGCGCCGATCCCCTGTACGGTCAGGCGCTCGGCGAGCCGCCCGGCGGCGTCGTCCAGCGCGCCGTGGGTGAGCGGGCCGTGCCCGCCCTTGACGGCCACCGCGTCCGGGTGCAGCGCGGCCTGTTCGGCGAGGAGGTCGACGACGGTGCGGTCCGGCACCTCCACCGCCGTGTCGTTCCAGGCCTCGACCACCTGACGGCGCTCGGCCGGGTCGAGGAGGACGTCCACCTGGCTCAGGCGCAGCCCCGGATCGGCCGCGACCTGCTCCAGGACGCGGACGAACCGCCGCGCGAGTGCGGTGACGGTGGACCGGTCGAACAGCTCGACCGCGTAGCGGATGGTGCCTTCGACACCGTTCGGGCGGCTCTCGATCCCGTACCGCTCGGTGAGGTTGATCGCCAGGTCCAGTTCGCCCACCGGTGTCCCGACGGGCAGGCGGGTGGTGTTCAGGCCCGGCAGGGACGGCGACTCCCAGATCTCGGCGGCGTCGCCCTGGACTTCGAGCTGGACCTGGAACACGGGATGCCGTGTCGCGGAGGGCGGCAGCGACAGGGCCTCCACGAGGCGTGCGAACGGCACGTCGGTGTTCTGCACCGCCCTTTGGTACGTGTCCCGTGCCCGGCCCAGGAGTTCGCGGAACGTGGGGTCGCCCGAGGCGTCCGTCCGCAGGGCCATCGGGTCGGCGAAGGGGCCCACCAGGCCGTCCAGGTCGCCTTCCTCGTCGCGGAGCGGCAGCACCGTGCCGAGGGTGACGTCGGGTCCCGCCCCGAGCGCCGAGAGGAGCAGCGTGAGCCCGGCCTGCAGGGCGACGGAGACCGTCGCCCCCTCGCCGTCGGCCACCTCCTTCAGCCTGCCGTGCGTGTCGCTGTCGAGGGCCAGCGGCACCGAGTCGGCGCGGTGGGAGGCGACCGGCGGCCGCGGCCTGTCGGTCGGCAGGGTCAGCTCCGCGCCCACGCCCGCCAGGACCTTCTTCCAGTGGGCGAACTGCTCGCCGATGAGGCTGTCCGGGTCCCGCTCGTCCCGGAGCATCTCGTTCTCCCAGAGCGCGTAGTCGGCGAACTGCAGGGGCAGCGGGGCCCGTTCGGGCGCCCGGCCCTCCCTGCGCGCGCCGTAGGCCGCCGCCAGGTCGCGGACCAGGACGACCAGCGACGCGTCGTCGGTCGCGATCCGGTGCACGACCATCAGCAGGACGTGCTCGGTCTCCGAGAGCGCGAACAGGCGGCTCGCCCAGGGCGTCTCCCGGGCGAGGTCGAACTCGTACCCGGCGTGGTCGCTCAGCAGCCGCGCCAGGTCCTCCTCGGTCGCCGGTGTCACCGGCAGCGCGGGCCGGACCTCGTCGATGTCCTGGACGCGCTGGCACGGTTCGGCGCCCTCGTCGGCCGTGAAGAGCGAGCGCAGGATGTCGTGCCGGGCTGCGACGTCGGCCAGGGCGGCCTGGAGCGCCTCGCGGTTCAGCTTGCCGCTGAGGCGCAGCGCGACCGAGGCGCGCCGGGCCGCGGAGCCGGGGTTCTCCCGCTCCTGGAGCCACACGCGCCGCTGGCTCGCGGTGAGGGGGATGTCGTCGGGGTGGTCGACGGGCCGCAGCTCCGGGAGTTCCTTGGAGGTGAGCAGCCGGGCCACACCGAGGGGCGTGGAGGCGCCGAAGAAGCGCCGCATGCTCAGCTCGATGCCGAACTCCTCGCGGACCCGCGCGGCCAGGCGCATGGCGAGGCCCGAGTCGCCGCCGAGGTCGAAGAAGTTGTCGTCGACGCCCACCCGTTCGAGGTCCAGGATCTCCGCGAACAGCGCGCAGAGCCGTGCCTGGGTCTCGTTCTCCGGTTCGCGTCCCGAGACGCGTCCCCCGAAGTCCGGCGCGGGCAGCGCCCTGCGGTTGACCTTTCCGTTGCGCGTCAACGGCAGCTTCTCCAGGGCCAGGACCGCGACCGGGACCATGTACTCGGGCAGGGCGGCCGCCAGGTGCTCGCGGACCGCCTCCACGTCCACGTCCGTCTCCTCGGCGTCGGGCACGACATAGCCGATGAGCCGCCGCTCCCCCGGCCGGTCCTCCCGTACGAGCGCCACGGCCTGGCGGACCCCTGGATACGAGGTGAGCGCGGCCTCGACCTCGCCGAGCTCGACGCGGAAGCCGCGGATCTTGACCTGGTCGTCGGCCCGTCCGGCGAACAGGAGTTGCCCGTCGGCCGTCCAGCGGGCCAGGTCTCCGGTGCGGTACATCCGCCCGCCGCCGGCGAACGGGCTCGCCACGAACCGCTCGGCCGTCAGGTCGGGACGGCCGACGTAGCCGCGCGCCACTCCGGGCCCCGCGATGTACACCTCACCGATCACGCCCGGCCCGACCGGCTGCAGAAAGCCGTCGAGGACGTACGTGCGTACGTTGCCCAACGGGCGCCCGATCGGCGGTGGTTGGTGATCGGGGCGGATGTCCTCGTCCACGCGCCCCGCGGTGGCCATGACGGTCGCCTCGGTGGGGCCGTAGGTGTTCCACACGCGTGCCTGCTCGGTCCAGCGGCTCGCCAGGTCGGCGGTCATCAGCTCGGCGCCGAGGACCCAGTTCTCCACGCCGGTGACGGCGTCCGGGTCCAGGAGGCCCAGGAGCGAGGGCACCACGCTCGCGGTGCTCACGCCCGCGGCCTCGATCATCTCCGCCAGCGCGCCCGGCTCGGCCCGCTCCTGACCCGAGGCGATGGCCAGCGTGCCGCCGCCCGCAAGCGTCACCGCCACGTCGAGGACCGCCGCGTCGAAGCTGAACGACGCGAACTGCAGCACCACCACACCCTCGGCCACACCCAGCGCGGGACGCATCACCTCCGCCAGGTTCGCCACACCACCGTGCGCCACCGCCACACCCTTGGGACGCCCCGTCGAACCCGACGTGTAGATCACGTACGCGAGCTGATCCGCAAGGACCTGCGCCCCGAACGGCTCCGCGGACCGCGCCGCCAACGCCGCCTCGGTCTCCGCGCCATCCAGCAGCACGACCCTCGCCGCACCCACCGACACCCCGGCCAGCGACTCCCCGACGCCCAGCACCACGTCCGCGCCACTGTCCTCGATCACGTAGCCGAGACGGTCGGCCGGGTACTCCGGGTCCAGCGGAACGAACGCACCACCCGCCTTCCACACGGCCAACTCCCCCAGGACCATGTCGATCCCGCGCGGCAGACACAGACCCACCCGCGACTCCGGACCCACCCCGAGGTCCGCCAAATGCCGCGCCAGCCGATTCGCCCGCGCCTCCAACTCCCCGTACGACAAAGCCTCCGCACCGCACCGCACCGCCACCAGGTCCGGCGAGCGCCGCGCGCGCCCCGCGAACAGCTCGGGCACCAGCGCGTGCGGGGCGGCCGCCACCGCCGCGTTCCAGTCCTCGGTCACCAGCGTCCGCTCGGCGTCGCCCGTCAGCGCGATCCGGCCGACGGTGAGCGACGGGTCGGCCGCCATCTGCCTCAGGGCCCGCAGCAGCCGGTCGAGGAGCGCGCGGGCCGCCCGCTCCTCGAAGACGTCCGCGCGGTAGGTCAGGCGCATGCGCAGCCCGCCGAGCGGGTCCACCACGAGGCCGAGCGGGTAGTTGATGGACTCCCGCATCACTGCCTCGGTGAAGCGGAGCCCCGCCGGTTCGGCCTCGCGCGTGCCCCCGCCGGAGGCGTCCGGCGCGTCCGTGCCCGAGGGGAAGCTCTCGAACGCCATGAGGGAGTCGAAGGTGGCGCCGGGTCCCGCGACGCGCTGGATGTCGCCCAGGCTCAGGTACTGGTGGTCCATCAGCGCCGACTGCCGCGCCTGGACGTCCGCGAGGACCTCCGCGACGGTCTGCGGCGGCTCGAACCGCACCCGTACCGGGACGGTGTTGATGAAGAGCCCCAGCATGTCCTCCATGCCCGGCAGGTCCGCGGGCCTGCCCGCCACGGACGCGCCGAACACGACGTCCTGGCGCCCGGCCAGCTGGCCGACGACCATGGCCCAGGCGGCCTGGACCACCGTGTTGAGCGTCACGTCGTGGGTGCGGGTCAGCTCGCCGAGCGCCGCGTCGAGCGCGGGCCCCGCGACGGCGAAGACCTCCTTGGACTCGCCGTCCGGGCTGACCGTCGTGCCGGGCGTGACCGGGACGACCAGCGTCGGCTCATCGGCGCCCGCCATCTCCTCGCGCCAGGCCTCCTGCGCCGCCTCCTTGTCCTGGCGCGACAGCCAGGAGAGGTATTCGCGGTACGGGGTCACCGGAGGCAGTCCCTCGGCGGTGCTCCCGGCTTCGTAGCAGGCCCACAGCTCGCGCCGCAGGACCGGCAACGACCAGCCGTCCAGGATGATGTGATGGAGCGTCACCATCATCCGGTAGCGGTCCTGGCCGGTCTTGACCAGAAGCACCTTCAGCAGCGGCGGCCTGGCCACGTCGAAGCCCTTGGCCCGTTCGTCCGTGCCGATCCGCTCCGACTCCTCCCAGGCGGCCTCCTCGTCCAGCTCCGAGAGGTCCTCCTCGCGCCACGGCAGGACGACCTTCGGCATGACGATCTGGACGGCCTGCCCGGACCCGGCCACCTGCCGGAAGCCCACCCGCAGGCTGGCGTGCCGGTCGAGGACCGACTGCCAGGAGGCGCGCAGGACTTCGGTGTCCAGCGGCCCCTCCAGGCCGAGGATCATCTGCTCCACGTACACGTCCGGGCCCTCGTCCGCGAACATCGAGTGGAACAGGAGGCCTTCCTGCAGCGGCGAGAGCGGCCAGATGTCGGCGAGGCCGGGCGCCGCGTCCTCCAGCTTCTCGACCTGCTTCTGGGTGAGCGCGACCAGCGGGAAGTCGGAGGGGGTGTGGCCGCCCGCGGTGGGCTCCTCCACGTGGGTGGCGAGGCCCTTGAGCATCGCCGCCCAGGCCTCGACGAGGCCGCGTGCCGCCGTCTCGTCCAGGAGGTGTTCGGGGCAGGCCAGGGTCAGTGTGAGCCGCGGTCCTCCGGCGACGTCGTGGACGGCGCCGACGACCTCCAGGGGGTGGGTGACCGGCAGCCGCCCGTCGGCGGGCTCGACCGCGGTGTCCCGCTCGTCGTCCGCCGGCGCGCCGGGGACGCGGCCCAGGTAGGTGAAGCCGATCCGGGCACTGGGCAGGGCGGCGAGTTCCCGCGCGGTCTCGCGGTTGAGGTGGCGCAGCAGGCCGTGGCCGAGGCCGTCGCCGGGGACCGCCCGCAGCTGTTCCTTGACGCGCTTCACGGCCTCGCCCGCGGCCGGGCCGCCGAAGAGGAGGTCCTCCAGGTCGGCGTCGCCCACGTCGAGCCGCACCGGGTGGGTGCCGGTGAACCAGCCGACGGTACGGGAGAGGTCCATGCCCTCGGTCAGCTCCACCCGGCCGTGGCCCTCCACGTCCACCAGGAAGCCGCCCTGCGGGTCCTGGCCGTCGCGCCACTGCGCGACCGCGGCAGCCAGACCGGTCAGGAGCACGTCGTCGGCGCCCGCGTGGAACGCGGCGGGCACGCCGGTCAGCAGGGCCGAGGTGACGGCGGCGGGCAGGGTCACCGAGACCCGCCGCACGGTGGCCGCGACATCGCGTGCCGGATCGGCGGGCACCGCGGTGAGCAGGGGGTCGGGGCCCTGGAGCAGTGCGGTCCATGCGGGGAGTTCCGCCGTCCGTTCCTCGCTGTGCGCCTGCTCGGCGAGCGCGCGCGCCCAGTGCCGGAACGACGTGGGCACGGGCTCGAGTTCGGGCTTGCGGTCGGCGGCAAGCGCCGCGCAGGCGTGTTCGAGGTCGGGCAGCAGGATCCGCCACGACACGGCGTCCATCACGAGGTGGTCGACGACCACGACGAGCCGTCCCGCGGTGTCGGGGCCCTGGTCGAGCCAGACCACCTGCAGCATGACGCCGGCCCGCGGATCGAGGCGCTCGACCGCCGCCCGGGTCTGCTCGGCGATCGTCCGCGGCAGCTCGTCGGGGGAGGTCGCGGTGGCGTCGACGCGGCGCACCCACGAACCGGCGGGTGCGGTGCCGGGGCCTGACACGACGAGCCGCGGCTCCGGCTCCGTCACGAGCCGCGCGCGCAGGATGTCGTGGTGGTCGACCACGGCCCGCACGGCGTCGGCCAGGGTCTCGGGGCGCAGGGCGGCCGGGGCCTCGACCACGGCGGACTGGACGACCCGGCCGACCTGGTCGGCGCCGACGCGTGCGATCAGTTCGTGCATGACGGGGGTGAGCGGCACTTCGCCGGTGCCGGGGTCGCCGCTGACCGCCGTGGTGTCGGACGGTACGGCCACCAGGGCGAGGGCGGCCGGGGTGCGGTGCTGGAAGACCTGGCGCGCGGTGATCGCGAGGCCCGCGCGGCGGGCGGCGGACACCAGCATCATCGACAGGATCGAGTCGCCGCCGAGGGCGAAGAAGGAGTCGTCGGCGCCGACACGTTCGACGCCGAGCGCCTCGGCGAAGAGACCGCACAGGACCGCCTCGACGGGCGTCTCGGGGTCCCTGCCGCCCGGTACGGCGCGGTCGGGCGCGGGCAGCGCGGCGCGGTCGAGCTTGCCGTTGACCGTGAGCGGCAGCGCGTCCAGCACGACCACCGTGGCGGGCACCATGTACTCGGGCAGCCGGGCGCCCGCGAACGCGCGCAGCGCCTCGGGGTCGATCGCGCCGTCGATGCCCTCGGCCTCGGCGGCGGCGTCCGTGACGGGCACGACGTAGGCGACGAGCCGCTTGTCGCCGGGCAGGTCCTCGCGGGCGACGACCGCGACCTGGCCCACCGCGGCGTGTCCGGCGAGCACCGCCTCGACCTCGCCGGGCTCCACGCGGAACCCGCGC
Source organism: Streptomyces sp. NPDC025651 (assembly GCF_055558735.1). Classification (NCBI taxonomy): domain Bacteria; kingdom Bacillati; phylum Actinomycetota; class Actinomycetes; order Kitasatosporales; family Streptomycetaceae; genus Streptomyces; species Streptomyces sp. NPDC025651. Next base: position 13,823 of record NZ_JBVHLZ010000018.1, on the reverse strand, counting down.
AGCTTCACCTGCTCGTCGGCCCGCCCGGCGAACACCAGCTGTCCTTCGGCCGTCCAGCGGGCCAGGTCCCCGGTGCGGTACATCCGGCCGCCCGCGCCGAACGGGCAGGCCACGAAGCGTTCCGCGGTCAGTTCGGGCCGTCCGGTGTAGCCGCGTGCCACGCCGGGTCCCGCGACGTAGAGCTCGCCGGTCACGCCGGGCGGCACCGGCCGCAGGAAGCCGTCGAGCACGTAGGTGCGCATGTTGCCCAGCGGGCGGCCGATCGGCGGCGGGTCGTCGTGCGTCCCGATGCCGGCGTCCACCTGTCCGACGGTGGCCATGACGGTCGCCTCGGTGGGGCCGTAGGTGTTCCACACGCGTGCCCGTGCCGTCCAGCGGCTCGCCAGGTCGGCGGTCAGGAGCTCGCCGCCGAGCACCCAGTTGCGTACGCCGGGCACGTCCTCGGGGTCCAGGACGCGCAGCACCGACGGCACGACGCTGGCGGCTCCGACGCCCGCCTCGCGGATCATCCCGGTCAGCGCGGCGGGCTCGGTGCGCTCCTCGGTGGAGGCGATGGCGAGGGTGGCTCCGGAGGCCAGGGCGACCGCCACGTCGAGGACGGATCCGTCGAAGCTGAAGGAGGCGAACTGGAGCATGACCACGCCCGCGCGCAGGTCGAGGGCGGGCCGCATCGACTCCGCGAGGTTGACCACGCCGTGGTGGGCGAGGGCCACGCCCTTGGGGCGGCCCGTGGAGCCCGAGGTGTAGATGACGTAGGCGAGTTGGTCGGCCAGGACGGTCACGCCGGGCGGCTCGGGCGACTGCGCGGCTACGGCCCGCTCGGTCTCCGTGTCGTCGAGGCGTACGACGCGTGCCGTGCCGACGGGCACGTCGGTGAGCGCGTCGCCGGTGCCGAGGACGACCTCGGCGGCGCTGTCCGCGATCACGTAGCCGAGGCGGTCGGCCGGGTACTCCGGGTCCAGCGGGACGAACGCACCGCCCGCCTTCCACACCGCGAGCTCCGCGACGACCATGTCGATCCCGCGCGGCAGGCACAGGCCCACCCGGCGCTCGCGGCCGACGCCGAGGCCCACCAGGTGCCGGGCGAGGCGGTTGGCCCGCGCCTCCAACTCCCCGTAGGACACGGCGTCGACGCCGTGCCGTACCGCGACGGCGTCGGGCGAGCGGCCCACCCACTCCTCGAAGGCCTCCACGACCGACCCCGCGGGCACCGGGCGCCCGGTGGCGTTCCAGCCCTCGACGACCCGCGAGCGCTCGGCCCGGTCCAGTACGTCGATGTCGCCGACGCGGGCGGACGGGTCGGCCGCGATCCTCTCCAGGACGCGTACGAACCGCTCGACGATCGACTCCGCCGCGGCGCGGTCGAACAGGTCGGGGCGGTAGTCCAGTTTGAAGCGCATCCGGTCGCCGCCCGGGACGGCGACGAGCGTGAGCGGGTAGTGCGAGGCGTCGCGCGAGGCGCCCGCGGGGCTGAGGGTGACGGTGTCGGGTCCTGGGGCGGGCCCGGCCGGGGGCAGCGGGTAGTTCTCGTACAGCACGAGGGTGTCGAACACGGCCGCGGGCCCCGCGAGCTTCTGGACCTCGGCGAGCCCCACGTGCTGATGCGGCAGCAGCCCGGACTGGCGTTCCTGGAGCCGCGCCAGCATCTCGGCGACCGGCTGTCCGCCGTCCAGCGGCACCCGCACCGGAAGCGTGTTGATGAACAGGCCGACCATCGACTCCACGCCCGGCAGTTCGGCGGGCCGGCCCGCGACGGTCGCGCCGAACACGACGTCCGTACGTCCCGCGAGCCGCGCCAGGAGCAGCGCCCACGCGCCCTGCACCACGGTGTTGAGCGTCAGGCCCTTGCCGCGCGCCAACTCGGCGAGGGAGTCGGTGAGTTCCCGGGAGACGGTGGTGTGGGCCTGTTCCGGCAGCAGGGGGGTGCGGCCGGGGTCGGCCGGTGCCACGAGCGTCGGTCCGTCGACTCCGGCGAGCTCCGCACGCCACGCGGCCGACGCCGCCTCCTTGTCCTGGCGGGAGAGCCACGCCACGTACTCGCCGTACGGCGCCACGCGCTTGAGGGCGGCGGTGTCGCCGCCCGCCGCGTACGTCGCCTGCAGCTCGCCCAGGAGGACCGGCATCGACCAGCCGTCCAACAGGATGTGATGGAGCGTCATGACAAGGCGGTGCCGGTGGTCGCCCAGCTTGACGAGCAGGAGCCGGAGCAGCGGCGGGACCGCGAGGTCGAACCGTTCGGCCCGCTCACGCGCGGCGAGCCGGTCGACCTCGGCGAGGGCCTCGGCCTCGGCGAGGCCGGAGACGTCCGCCTCGGTCCAGGGCAGCACGACCTCGCGCGGAATGACCTGCACCATGTGCGCGCCGGTGACGGGCCGGAAGCAGGCCCGCAGCGCGGCGTGCCTGCCCAGCAGGGCCTGCCACGACGCCCGCAGCCGATCCGTGTCCACGGGGCCGTTGACGTCCACTGCCGACTGCACGGTGTAGACGTCCGGGCCCTGGTCGTCGAAGGAGGCGTGGAACAACATCCCCTCCTGCAACGGCGAGAGGGGCCACACGTCCTCGACGAGGGATCGGGGTCGGGTCATCGTTCTGTCTCCTCACAACGGCTTGTGCTGGGCTACTCGCCTTGCGCTCGGCTACTCGCCGGCGAATCCGGCTTCGAGTTCCTCGATCTGGTGTTGTGCGAGGTCCAGGAGGCGGAAGTCGGACGGGGTGTGCCCGCCCGCCGCGGGCTCCGCGGTGTGGGTGGCCAGTCCGTCGAGCATCTCCAGCCAGGTCTCGCCGAGCCGTTCCGCGTCCGCCTCCTCCAGCAGCCGGCTCGTCCAGCTCAGGGTGATCGTCAGCTCGGGTCCTTCGGCGGTGTCCCTGACCACCGCGCCCGCGTCCAGCACGTGTGCGGCGGGCATGCCGAGGTCGACCGAGCCGCCGATCGCGGTCTCGCCCGCCAACTGCCACGGCCCGACCGGTCCCGCGCCGCCCGCGCCGGCCGCTCCCGCACCGCCGCCCGCCGCGAACCGGCCCAGGTAGTTGAAGCCGATCTGCGCGGTCGGCGCGGCCGCCAGGACGGGGCCCGCCACGGGGTCGAGATGACGCAGCAGTTCATGACCGAGGCCGTCACCGGGCACCCCCCGGGCCTGTTCCTTGACGGCCTTCACCAAGCTACCCGCAGCCCTGCCACCGGCCCTAGCGCCGTCCAACTGCGCACCGGCCAGCTCGATGCGGACCGGTCGCACGCTGGTGAACCAGCCGACCGTGCGCAACAGGTCCACGCCGTCCAGGGGTTCGCGGCCGTGCCCCTCGACGTCGACGAGCAGCCCGGTCGTGGCGCTCGGCCGCCAGAGCCCGACGGCGCCCGCCAGTGTCGCGAGGAGGACGTCGTCCACGCCGCAGTGGAAGGCCGCCGGTGTCTGTCCCACCAGGGTGGCCGCCTGCTCCGGCGGCACGACCCACGTCCGGTTCCGTAGGGTGCGCACGGTGTCCAGTTCCGGGTCCAGCATCGCCGTGCCGAGCGGGGGTCGGTGCTCACCGAGCAGGGCGAGCCAGTCGTCCAGCTCGGCCGCCCGCTGCTCGCCGGTCGCCTGGGCCACGAGCAGTTCGGCCCAGCGGCGGAACGAGGTGCCCACCGGGTCCAGCGCCACGTCCTGGCCCGCGGCGGCCGCCTCGCAGGCGACCCGCAGGTCCGGGAGCAGGATCCGCCAGGACACCCCGTCGACCACCAGGTGGTGGACGACGAGGACGACGCGCCCCGTGCGTGCGGGTCCCGCGTCCAGCCAGACCGCCTGCGCCATGACGCCGGAGGCCGGGTCGAGCCGCTCCACGGCCTCGCGCGCCGCCCGCCCCGCGATCTCGTCGAGGGCGGCGTCGTCCGCCGCCCCGGCCGCGTCCACGCGGACGACCAGCTTCCCGGCGTCGACCGCCCCGCGCTCGCCGACGACCAGCTTCGGCTCGCCCGGCACGGTCCGCGCCCGCAGCATGTCGTGCGTGTCCAGGACGGCGCCGAGACCGGCCGCCAGCACGTCGACGCCGAGCCCGGCCGGCGCCCCGACGACCACCCACTGGGCGAAGCCGGGCCGCGCGGCCCGCTCACCGAGCGCCCGCATGACCGGCGTCCAGGGCACCTCGCCCACGCCGACGTCCTCGACGGCGGGCTCGTCCTCGGCGAACTCCACGACCTGCGCGAGGCGTTCGGGCGTCTTCTCCTCGAAGACCTGCCGCGACGTGAGCACGAGCCCTGCCCTGCGGGCCCGGGACGCGAGCTGCATCGACATGATGGAGTCGCCGCCCAGCTCGAAGAAGCCGTCCCCGACGCCGACGCGTTCCAGGTTCAGGACCTCGGCGAACAGGTCGCACAGGAGCCGCTCGGTGTCCGTGCGCGGCGCGCCGCCCGTGACCCGCTCGGCGAAGTCGGGGGCGGGCAGCGCGGCCCGGTCCACCTTGCCGTTCGCCGTGAGCGGCAGCCGCTCCAGGACGACCACCGCCGCCGGAACCATGTACTCGGGCAGCCGCTCGCCCACGTACGCACGTATCTCGTCGGCGTCGACGTCGTGCCGCTTCTCGGGCACGACGTACCCGATCAAGCGGCTGCCGTCGGGGCGGTCGCGGCGCGCGACGACCACGGCCTGCACGACGTCCGGGCGGCCGGTCAGGACCGTCTCGACCTCGCCGGGTTCGACGCGGTGTCCGCGGACCTTGATCTGGTCGTCGGCACGGCCGACGAAGAGCAGTTCGCCCCCGTCCGTCCAGCGCGCCACGTCCCCGGTGCGGTACATCCGCTCCCCCGCCCCGAACGGGCAGGCCACGAACCGTTCGGCCGTGAGCCCCGCGCGCCCCAGGTAACCGCGCGCGAGCCCGGCACCGGCGACGTACAGCTCACCGGCCACGCCGGGCGGCGCGGGCAGCAGGAACTCGTCCAGGACGAACACCCGCACGTTCGCCGTCGGGTGGCCGAGCGGCACCACGTCGCGGCCCGGCGACAGGGGTTCGCTCATCGCCGCGCAGACCGTCGTCTCCGTCGGGCCGTACGCGTTCACCATGCGCCGCCCCCGCGACCACCGGTCCACGAGCCCCGGCGGGCAGGCCTCGCCCGCCACGACCAGGGTCCGCAGCGTGTCCGGCAGTTCCTCCTCGGCCGCGAGGACGCTGGGCGGCACCGTCACATGGCTCGCGCGCGTCCGGCGCACGGCCTCGTCGAGCGAGACCCGGGGCGGCAGGTCGTCGGGACCCGCCACCACCAGCGCGGCGCCCGACAGGAGCGCCATGCAGAGTTCGGAGACCGCCGCGTCGAAGCTCGGCGACGCGAACTGCAGCACCCGCGCGTCCGCCCGCACCCCGAAGCGGTCGATCTGGGCCCGCGCGAGGTTGCCGAGGCCCGCGTGGGTGACCACGACGCCCTTGGGCGTCCCCGTCGACCCCGAGGTGTAGATGACGTACGCGGTGTGGGCCGCCCGCAGGGGCGCCGACCGTTCCTCGTCCCGCACCGGTCCGCCCGCGCACCGCCGCACCTCGCCGGCCACGGACGGGTCGTCGGTCACCACGACGCGTCCGGAGAATCCGGCGGGCACCGCGCCCAGCGACGCACGTGTGCACAGCGCCACCGTCGGGGCCGCGTCGTCCAGGACGTACGCGATCCGCTCCGCCGGGTACCCGGCGTCCACCGGGACGAAGGCGCCACCGGCCATCGACACCGCGAGGAGCGACTCCACCATGGCCGCCGACCGCTCGCCGACGACGGCCACCCGGCGCTCCGGGCCGACCCCGATCCGGGTGAGATACCGCGCCAGACGCCCGGCGCGGTCCGTCAACTCCCGGTAGGACAGGGCATGTTCGCCCGACGTCAGCGCGACGGCGTCGGGCGTCCGCGCGGCCTGCCGCCCGACCAGTTCGGGCAGCGGCGCCGTGCTCGCCGCCGGGTCCCGCGTGCGGTTCCACTCGCGTACGACGAGGTCGCGCCCCGGGGCGTCCACGGCCTCGACCCGTCCGACGGGTGCCGAGGGATCGGCGACCATCTGCTCGAAGATCCGCACCAGCGACGCGACCAGCGCCTCGGCCCGCGCGCGGTCGCACACGTCGGGGCGGAAGACGAAGTCGCCCTGCATGCGCTCGCCCGGCGACACGACGAAGGTCAGCGGGTAGTGGCCCATGTCCTGCGGCTCCCCGTCGGGGCGGATGCGCAGGGCGTCCGGGGCCGGGGCCGCCGAGGGCGGGTGCGGGTAGTTCTCGTAGACCACGAGGGTGTCGAAGACCGCACCGGGGCCCGCGAGTTGGTGGATCTCGGACAGGCCCATGTGCTGATGGGCCATCAAGGCCACCTGCCGGTCCTGCAGTTCGGCGAGGAGCTCGGCGACCGGCTGCCCGGCCGACACCGGCACGCGCACGGGCAGCGTGTTGATGAACAGGCCGATGGCCGACTCCGCGCCGGGCAGGTCCGTGGGCCGACCCGCGACGGTCGCGCCGAACACCACGTCCGTACGCCCCGCGAGCCGCGCCAGGAGCAGCGCCCACGTGCCCTGCACCACGGTGTTCACCGTGAGGCCGTGGCTGCGGGCCAGCTCGGCGACGCCTTGCGACAGGTCCTTCGAGAAGGCGAAGCGGATCCGGTCCGGGACGACCGGCACCCGCACCGCATCGGCGGGGACGACCAGCGTCGGCTCGTCGAGTCCGGCGAGCTCCGCCCGCCAGGCCTCCCGTGCGACGTCCTTGTCCTGGCGGTTCAGCCAGGCCAGGTAGTCGCGGTAGGACGTGGCCGGGGGGAGGTCGCGGGCGTCGGGGTGGGTGGCGTGTGCCTCGTGGGCGGCGGAGAGCTCTCCGATGAGGACCGGCAGGGACCAGCCGTCCATCGTGATGTGGTGGCTGGTGATGACCAGCCGGTGGCGGGTCTCGCCGAAGCGGATCAGGAGCAGCCGCAGCAGCGGGGCGCGTGTCACGTCGACGCGTTCCGCCGCGTCGGCCGCGGCCAGGCGCTCCGCCTCGGCCTGCGCCTGATTCTCCGTCAGGCCCGACAGGTCGGCCTCGCGCCACGGCAGTTCCACGTCCCGGGCCACGACCTGCACGGCCTCGCCCGACGCGAGGCGGTGGAAGCTCGCCCGCAGGATCGGGTGCCTGCGCAGCACCGTCTCCCATGCCGCGCGCAGCCGGGCCGCGTCCAGCGGACCCTCCAGGGCGAGGGCGCGCTGGCCTTCGTAGACGTCCGGCGCCGCCTCGTCGAAGGTGGCGTGGAAGAGCATGCCCGCCTGGAGGGGCGACAGCGGCCACACGTCTTCCAGGCCGGGGACCGCCGACTCCAGCTCCTCGACTCCGGCCTGGGTCAGGGCCTCGCGCGTCGCCGCGTCGAGGAGGGGGAAGTCCGCGGGGGTGTGCCCGCCGGCTGCCGGGTCGGCGGTGTGGGCGGCCAGGCCGCCGAGCATGTCCACCCAGGTCCGGCCGAGGCGTTCCGCCTCGTCCTCCGGCAGCAGGCCGCCGGGCCAGTTCAGGGTGAGCGTCAGCTCGGGCCCGGCAGGGGTGTCCCGCACGGCCGCCCCCGCCGCGAGGACGTGGGTGACGGGCATGTCGGGGTCGACGGAGCCGCCGATGGCGGTCTCACCTGCCATCTGCCAGGGGGCGCCTGTACCTGAACCTGCGTCCGCACCTGCGCCTGGGGTCGCTCCGAAGCGGCCCAGGTAGTTGAAGCTGATCTGCGGGGCCGGGGCGGCCGTGAGGGCGGGGGCCGTCTCGGGGTTGAGGTGGCGCAGGAGTTCGTACCCGAACCCGTCGCCAGGCACCGCGCGCACCTGCTCCTTGACCGCCTTCAGCAGCCGGCCCGCGGCAGGGCCGCCCGCGAGGACCTGCGCCGCGTCCGCCTCGTCCGCGGCCAGCCGCACCGGGTGGGCGCTGGTGAACCAGCCGACCGTGCGGGACAGGTCCGCGCCCTCCAGGGGCTCGCGCCCGTGCCCCTCGACCTCGACCAGAACCCCGGAGGCGGCATCCGGCCGCGCGTGCCCGACGGCGCCCGCCAAGGCCGCGAGGAGTACGTCGTCCACGCCGCAGTGGAAGGCGTTCGGGGTCCGCCCGACCAGGGTGGCCGTCTGTTCCGGCGGTATGACCCACGACTTGCGGCGCAGGGTACGCGCGGTGTCCAGGGCCGGGTCCAACGCCCTTGCCCCCAAGGGGGTTTGTTCCTTGCCGAGCAGGGCGAGCCAGCCGTCCAGCTCGGTGACTCGCCGCTCGGTGGTCGCCTCGGCCGTCAGGAGCTCGGCCCAGCGGCGGAACGACGTGCCCACCGGGTCCGGCTGCGGCACACGCCCCGCGGCCACCGCCTCGCACGCGGCTTGCAGGTCGGGCAGCAGGATCCGCCAGGACACCCCGTCCACCACCAAGTGATGGGCGACGAAGACCAGTTGACCGTCACAGCCGGGGCCCGCGTCGACCCACACCACCCGCACCATCGCACCGGACGCCGGATCCAGGTGCCCCGCGGCCTCGCGCGCCGCCCGTTCCGCGACCGCGCCGACCTCGCCGGGCACCGCCTCGACGCGCGACACCAGAGCCGAGGCGTCCACGGACCCGGCTTCGCCGACGACCAGCTTCGGCTCGCCCGGCACGGTCCGCGCGCGCAGCATGTCGTGCGCGTCGAGCACGGCACCGAGACCGGCCGCCAGCACGTCGAGGCCAAGGCCCGCCGGGGCGCCGAGCACCACCCACTGCGCGAACCCGGCCCCCGTGGCGCGGTCGCCGAACGTCCGCATGACCGGCGTCCAGGGCACCTCGCCCACGCCGACGTCGTCGACAGCGGCTGTCTCGTGACCGGCGGCCTCCACGACCGGAGCGAGGCGTTCGGGGGTCTTCTCCTCGAAGATCTGCCGGGGCGTCACCACCAGCCCGGCCCTGCGCGCCCGGGACGCCAGTTGCATGGAGCTGATCGAGTCGCCGCCGAGCTCGAAGAAGCCGTCCTCGACCCCGACCCGCTCCAGACCGAGGACCTCCGCGAACAGCTCGCACAGGATCCGCTCGGTCTCCGTGCGCGGCTCCCGGCCCGACACACGGGCGGCGAAGTCGGGCGCGGGCAGCGCGGCCCGGTCCACCTTGCCGTTCACGGTCAGCGGCAACGCGTCGAGGACCAGGACCGCCGCCGGAACCATGTACTCGGGCAGGCGATCAGACACGTACGCACGTATCTCCTCCGGGACGACCTCCGCGCCGTCCACGCCCACCACGTACCCGATCAACCGCTTGTCGCCGGGACCGTCCTGCCGGGCCAGCACCACGGCCTGACCCACCGCACGGTGTCCGGCGAGGACCGACTCCACCTCGCCCGACTCCACCCGGAAACCACGCACCTTGACCTGCTCGTCCGCACGCCCGACGAACAACAACTCACCCTCGGCGGACCACCGTGCAAGGTCCCCGGTGCGGTACATCCGGCCCGCGCCGCCCGGCGCCCCGAACGGGCTGGCCACGAACCGCTCCGCCGTCAGACCCGGCCTGTGGAGATATCCGCGCGCCAGGCCCGGACCCGCCACGTACAGCTCGCCGACGATCCCGGGAGCGACCGGCTTGAGGAAGTCGTCCAGGACGTAGACCCGGGTGTTGACGAGGGGGCGGCCCACCGGCACCGGCCCGTCGTCCGTGGCGCGCAGCGGCCGGCTCATCGCGGCGCAGACGGTCACCTCGGTCGGCCCGTACGCGTTGACGAGGCGCCGGTCCGACCAGCGCTCGGCCAGCCAGGGCGGGCACTCCTCGCCCGCCACCACCAGGGTCTCCACGGTCTCCGGCAGCGCGTCGACCGTCGCGAGGACGGACGGCGGCACCGTCATGTGCGTCACCCCGAACCCGGCGGCGACGTCCGCGAGCGAGCCGTGCGGGGGCAGCAGGTCCCCGCCGACCACCACGAGCGCGGCACCCGAAAGGAGCGCCATGCACATCTCGGAGACCGCGGCGTCGAAGCTCCACGACGCCAGCTGCAGGACGCGGGATTCGGCTCGTACGGCGAACCGCTCGATCTGGCCGGTCGCCAGGTTCCCGATGCCGCCGTGGGTGACCACGACGCCCTTCGGCGTGCCCGTCGACCCGGACGTGTAGATGACGTACGCCGGATCCGTCGCGCGGACCGCGCCGCTCTCGGCTCCCCGGCCCCGCCCGGCGAGGGGCGTCACGGCGCCGTGCGCGTCGCGCGGGTCGTCTGCGTCGTGCGCCCCGCGCACCCATCGGGCCGCCGCCCCGGGAACCACCGCTTCGGTCGTCGGCGTGCACACCACGAGCGCCGGGCCGGCGTCGGCCAGCACGTGCGCGATGCGCTCCTCGGGGTACGCGGGGTCGACCGGCACGAAGGCGGCGCCCGCTTTGGCCACGCCCAGGAGGACCGCGACGACGTCGGCCGACCGTTCCATCACGACGCCGACCAGGTCGCCGCGGCGCACCCCGCGCGCCAGCAGTTCGCGGGCCACGCTGTCGGCGGCCCGGTCGAGTTCCGTGTACGTCCACCGCCGGTCCGCCGCGAGCACGGCCACCGCGTCCGGGGTGCGCCGGGCCTGCGCCGCGAACAGCTCCCCCAACGTCCCGGCGGGGACCGGCCGGTCGGTGGCGTTCCAGCGCCCGACCACGGTGGCGCGCTCGGCCGCCTCCAGTACGTCGACGTCGCCGACCCGCAGCGCCGGGTCGGCGGCGAGCTGCTCCAGGACCCGCACCAGCTGCCTGCCCACGTGCAGGGCCTGCCGCCCGTCGAAGACGTCGGGGCGGTAGGTGACGCGCACGCCCAGCCGCTCGTCCGGGACGACGCCGACGGCCAGGGGGTAGTGGGTACCGATCCGGCTGTCCACCTGGGCGAGTTCGAGACTCGCCCCCGCTTCGGCGCGGTCCGGGTCCGGTGCCGCGCCACGCGGGTAGTTCTCGAACATCAGCATCGTGTCGAAGACGGCTCCGGCGCCGCCGACCGCCTGGATCTCCGCCAGTCCCGTGTGCTGATGGGCCATCAGTCCGGTCTGGCGTTCCTGGAGTTGAGCGAGCATCTCCAGGACCGGCTGCCGGGCGTCGAGCCGTACCCGCACCGGCAGCGTGTTGATGAACAGGCCGATCATCGACTCGACGCCGGTGACCTCCGCGGGGCGTCCCGCGACGGTGGTGCCGAACACCACATCCGTGCGCCGCGCGAGCCGTGCGAGGACCAGCGCCCACGCGCCCTGCAGCACGGTGTTCACCGTCAGGCCCTGCGCGCGGGCCAGCTCGGTCACGGCCCGCGTCGCCTTGCGGGACAGGCGTACCGAGCGTTCCTCGGCCGGTGACGGCGCTCCGCCCAGGTCGGCCGGTGCCACGAGGGTCGGCTCGTCCGCCCCTGCCAGCTCCGCCCGCCAGGCGGCCCGCGCCGCCTCCTTGTCCTGCCGGTCCAGCCACGCCAGATAGTCCGCGTAGGAGGCGGTGCGTCCCGGCAGGGCGGGCTCACCGTGCGCCGCGTACGCCGCGGCGACCTCGCCCAGCAGGATCGGCGTCGACCAGCCGTCCGCCACGATGTGGTGGCTGGTGACGACCAGGCGGTGCCGGCGCTCGCCGAGGCGGATCAGGAGCAGCCGCAGCAGCGGTGCCGCCGTCAGGTCGAGGCGCTCCGCGGCGTCGGCCGCTGCCAGGCGCTCCGCCTCGGCGAGCGCGGCGGTCTCGGTGAGGCCCGTCAAGTCGACCTCGCGCCACGGCAGTTCCACGTCCCGGGCCACGACCTGCACGGCGTCGCCCGAGGCGAGGCGGTGGAAGCTCACGCGCAGGGCCTCGTGCCGCGTAGGCAGCGCCTGCCAGGCCGCCCGCAGCCGGGCGGGGTCCAGCGGTCCGTCCACGGCGAGCACGCGCTGGCTCTGGTAGGCGTCGGGGCCTTCGTCGTCGAAGGTGGCGTGGAAGAGCATGCCTTCCTGCAACGGCGACAGCGGCCATACGTCGATCAGTTGCGGGACGGCCGACTCCAGCTGCTCGACTCCGTCCTGGGTGAGGGCCTTGCGCGTCACCGCGTCCAGGAGGGGGAAGTCGCAGGGGGTGTGCCCGCCGGAGGCCGGGTCGGCGGCGTGCGCGGCGAGACCGCCGAGCATCTCCACCCAGGTCCGGCCGAGCCGCTCGGCCTCGGCGTCCTCCAGGAGCGCGGCGGGCCAGCTCAGCCGGATCTCCAGCTCGGGTCCTTGCGCGGTGTCCCGGACGGTGACGTTGGCTTCCAGGGCGTGCGGCACAGGCATGTCGGGGTCGACCGAGCCGCCGAGCGCGATGTCTCCCGCCGTCTGCCACGGGACGACCTCGCCGGTGGAAGTGGCGCCCGAGGCGAAACGGCCGAGGTAGTTGAAGCCGATCTGCGGGGTCGGCGCGGCGGCGAGGGCGGGCGCGGTCCCGGGGTTGAGGTGACGCAGGAGCGCGTACCCGAGCCCGTCGCCCGGCACGGCGCGTGCCTGCTCCTTGACCGCCTTCAGCAGCCGCCCCGCCGCAGGCCCGCCCGCCATGACCTGGGCCGGATCGATCGCGGCCGTGTCGAGTCGCGTGGGGCGGGCGCCGGTGAACCATCCGACGGTGCGGGACAGGTCCGCCCCGTCCAGGGGCTCGCGGCCGTGGCCCTCGACCTCGACCAGGAGCCCGGCCGCGGTGTCCGGCCGCCAGTGCGCGACCGCGCCCGCCAGGGCCGCGAGGAGTACGTCGTCCACGCCGCAGTGGAAGGCGTTCGGCGCCCGGCCGACGAGGGTGGCCGCCTCCTCGGTCGGCACCACCCAGGTCTGCTGACGGAGGGTGCGTACGGTGTCCCTTTCCGGGTCCAACTGCCGCTTGCCCAGCGGGGTCCGGGGATCTCCGAGCAAGGTGAGCCAGTCGTCCAGCTCGGCCGCCCGCCGCTCACCGTTCGCTTCGGCCGCGAGCAGTTCGGCCCAGCGGCGGAACGAGGTGCCCACCGGGTCCGGCTGCGGCACCTGGCCCGCGGCGGCCGCCTCGCAGGCCGCTTGGAGGTCGGGGAGCAGGATCCGCCAGGACACCCCGTCGACCACCAGGTGATGGACGACGAGGACGACGCGCCCCGTGCGTGCGGGCCCCGCGTCCACCCAGACCGCCTGCACCATCACACCGGCCGCCGGGTCGAGCCGCTCCACGGCCTCGCGCGCCGCCCGCCCCGCGATCTCGTCCAGCACCGCGTCGTCGTCGCCCACCGCGTCCACGCGGACGACCAACCGTCCGGCGTCCACCGACCCCCGCTCGCCCACGACCAGCTTCGGCTCACCGGGAACCGTCCGCGCCCGCAGCATGTCATGCGCGTCGAGCACGGCCCCCAGACCGGCCGCCAGCACATCGAGGCCCAGCCCCGCCGGGGCACCGACGGTCATCCACTGGGCGAAGCCGGGCCGCGCGGCCCCCTCCCCGAGCGCCCGCATGACCGGCGTCCAGGGCACCTCGCCCACACCGACGTCGGCGGCGGCCGCGGCCGCCGTCTTCCCCGCGGCTTCCGCCACGGCCGCGAGGCGTTCGGGAGTCTTCTCCTCGAAGACCTGCCGAGGTGTCACCACCAGGCCCGCCCTGCGCGCCCGGGAAGCCAACTGCATCGAGCTGATCGAGTCGCCGCCGAGCTCGAAGAAGCCGTCCTCGACCCCGACCCGCTCCAGACCGAGGACCTCCGCGAACACCTCGCACAGGATCCGCTCGGTCTCGGTGCGGGGCGCCCGGCCCGAGACCCGCTCCGCGAAGTCGGGCGCGGGCAGCGCGGCCCGGTCCACCTTGCCGTTGACGGTCAGCGGCAGCACGTCGAGGACCAGGACCGCCGCCGGGACCATGTACTCCGGCAGCCGCTCGGCCACATACGCACGCATCTCCTCGGGAGCGATCTCCGCCCCGTCCGCGCCCACCACATA
>NZ_JBVHLZ010000017.1:159323-164600 GCF_055558735.1 Streptomyces sp. NPDC025651 | reverse complement strand
ACCACGCCGTTCATCGAGACGGTGTGGACCAGGGTCCGCATGGCCCGGACCGCGGCGCCGTCCGCGCCGTTCTTGTCACCCCGGCCCACCCAACGACCCGCGGCCATCGCCGCGGCCTCGGTGACCCGGACCAACTCCAGGGCCAGATTGCGGTCAGGGGCCTCGGGTGACACCTCGAAGGGGAACGACGGCAGTGCGGGTGCGGTGAGAGGCATCAGGATTCCTTCTGGACGTGCCCGAACACTAGGACGACCTGGACGCTACCTCCGCCCCACCGCTCCCACGGCCTCGGGAGCCGCCGCGGCCTACGCCTTTGGCAACTTGCCACAATCGCGGGCCAGATGGCGGAAGGGCAGGTCAGCCGGGTCCGTCCGGGTTCCGGACGGACCCGGTGAACCGGAGCGCCCGTGTGTAGGCCCGCGCGTCAGGGGCAACCGGGAGAGGACCCGTTCGTTTCCCGGGTCCGCCGCACGAATTGACCACCGGAGCTCCGATGAACTTCCCCAACGGCGGCTCCCCCGACGTCACCGGCGTCGTGGCCCTGCTGCTGGACACCGAAACCCTCAACGAATTCCTGTGCGGCCTCGCCGAGCAGGCGATGAGCCACGCGCCCAAGGCCGACGGCTGCGGCATCACCCTGCAGCGCACCGGGCGCTTCCTGACCGTGACCAGCGCGGGCACCAGCGCCCCCGCCCTGGACGAGAAGCAGTACGGCCTGGACGACGGCCCCTGTCTGCAGGCCCTGCGCACGGGCGACGAGGTCCACGTCAGCGACCTGATGGAGGAGCAGCGCTGGGGCGCCTACCCCGCGCACGCCGTGGCCGCGGGCACCCGCTCGTCGCTGTCCCTGCCGATCGCCCCGCACAGCGACACCGCGGGCGCCTTCAACCTGTACTCGCCCGTGCCGCACGGCTTCGACGACAGCGACCTGCTCTCCCTGCGCACCCTGGCCGCCCAGGCCACCGGCGCCATCGAACTGGCCCGGCGCATGGCCCGCTCCCGGCAGTTCACCGCCGACGTCCGGCAGGCCGTGCGCTCGCGCGGCGTCATCGACCAGGCGATCGGCATCATCATGGCCCAGCAGCGCTGCCCCAGCGCCGAGGCGTTCGCGATCCTGCGCGCCGCGTCGCAGAGCCGGAACCTCAAACTCCGCGACCTGTGCGTCGAACTGATCACCCGGCTCACCGGGCAGCCGCCGCACGATCCTCCCGACCTACGAATGCCCGAGCTATGAGGTTCCGATCAAGAGCATCGAACAGATAGCCTCGTAAACGGAGTTGGGATGAAGCTCCGTGACCGCACCGGCATCCCGTTCCGCCATTCCCCGGCCCCAGGCGGCGACCGGATGCCCATGCCCGGCCGGAGCCGCAGCGCCGACGACACGGCTCCGGCCCCGTCCTCCCGGAGGGAACTCCCGCGCCCCCCGGAGGACGCCGCGCGAGAGGCCGACGGAGGGGAGCCCCTCGTCTCTCGCGCCGGGCGGCCGTCGTCCCCCGAATGGACGGCGGTCGCCCGCCCGTACGTGCCGGCCGACGGGCTCGTCGACGAGTTCCACCCGGTCGTCGTCTGATCCCGGCCCCGCCTCTTCCCAGAAGGCGCTCCTGCGGCGACGATGTTCCTCGCCGGCAAGCGGGGCCTTCGACTACGGCCTGCCGCACCTGCCGTATACACCGGGCGCCGCGTCCGCCTGAGCCCCACGTCGGTAAACACCCGCGTTGATCCGTCGGCAATCGTTTGTTGATTGGCTCCGATCACCCTGTGCCGGTCGCTATTCGGGGGAAGACAGGGAATGCTCAGTGTCGGATACACGCATCTCGGTGGCCGTGCACGCCACCGATCCCCTCAGCAGAGCCGGAGTCATCAGTCACCTCCGGCATCAGCCCACCGTCGAGCTGGTGGACCGCACCGAGGACCCGTCGGAGACGACACAGCGGGCGGCACCCGAGCGGGTCGCCGTCATGCTCGTGGACCGGCTCGACGACCCGGCGGGCACCGAACTGCGCCGCCTGGCCCGCTCCACCGAGCAACGCGTCGTCCTGATCGCGAGTGAACTGCGCGAGCCGGAGCTGCTCGCCGTCGTCGAGTACGGCGTGCGGGCCATCCTCTGGCGGCACCAGGCGACCCCGCAGAAGCTGCTGCGCGCGGTGCACAGCGCGGCGCGCGGCGAGGGGGAGCTGCCACCCGACCTCATCAACCGGCTCATGACCCAGCTGGGGCGGCTGCGCCTGTCCGCGCTCGACGGCTCGCCGTCCACCGCGGGAGCGCACGTGCCCACGCTCGGCATGGCGCCGCGCGAGGTGGACGTGGTGCGGCTGATCGCGGAGGGCCTGGACACCAAGCAGATCTCCGAGAAGCTCGCCTACTCCGAACGCACCGTCAAGAACGTCCTGCACGCGCTGATGACGCGCCTGCAGCTGCAGAACCGCGCGCATGCCGTCGCGTATGCGCTGCGGGAGGGATACATCTGATGCGACCGACCCCACTCCCCGTGCGTACGAGGGGAGTACGGCCGTGATCCACGAAGTCGACGAGGCGCTGCGCGCGCTGCTGCGCGGTGCGCTGCCCGAGGAGGCCGGCGAGGTCGTCTTCGAGGCGCCGACCCGCGACTGGGCGGCGCGCCGCAACGCGCCCACGCTCAACTCGTACCTGTACGACATCCGCGAGGACGTGGCCCGGCGCGAGCGCGGCGCGTACGCGGAGCGGGGCCCGGACGGCGTGGTGCTGCGCAGACGGCAGCCGCCGCGCTGGTTCCGGCTCTCGTACCTCGTCACCGCCTGGACCAACCGCCCCGAGGACGAGCACCGGCTGCTCTCCGCGGCCCTCGGCACCCTGCTCGCGCACGAGCTGCTGCCGCGGGACGACCTGCCGGACGCGCTCGCCGCGCTGCGGGCCACGCTGCCGCTGACCGTGGCGGTGCCGCCGCCCGAGTCGCGCTCCCTCGCGGACATCTGGTCGGCGCTCGGCGGTGAACTCAAGCCGTCCCTCGACGTGGTGATCACGACGCCGTTCCCGGTGTCGCCGGTGTACGACGTGGCGCCACCGGTCACCGAGGGGGTCGTGACCGTACGCGGCATCGACGGCGTGCCGGGCGACGCGCGGCCGCGACTGATGCGGACCACGAAGCGGGACGACGGCGGGGCGGGACCGCGGTGAGCGGCGCCGAGGCGCTCACCGCGCGGCTCGGATCGCTGCGCGAAGGCGTGGCGGAGCTGGTCGCGCGCCGCGGCGCGGGCGACCCCACGGCGACGGATCCGCTGCGGGGCCTGTACGTGACGCAGGAGACGGCGCACCACCTGGCCACGGCTCCCCCGCCGACGCCGCGGTCCGTGGCGGACCTCTCCCCCGCCGAACAGGGCGATCCCCTGGACGAGTTGGCGCTCCGCTTCGGTCTCGCCCCGCTCGACCGGCACATCCTGCTCGCCGCCCTCGCCCCCGACGTGGACCGCCGCTTCGAGCCGCTGTACGGCTTCCTCAACGACGACGTCGGGCGGCGCCGGGCCACGGTCGCGCTCGCCCTGGACCTCGCGGGCACCGGGCCCCACGACCCGCTCGCCCGCGCCCGCTTCCACCCCTCGGCGCCGCTGCGCGCCCAGGGCCTGCTCACCCTCGACGACGAGGACCGGCCGCTGCCGGGGCGGGCGCTGCGGGTGCCGGAGCGGGTGGTGGCCCAGCTCCTCGGCGACGACGCGCTGGATCCCGAACTGGTCGGGCAGGAGGTGGAGTTGCTGCCCGCAGGAGCCGTGGAGCCCCGGCATCCACTCGCCGTCCGCCTCGCCGCGCTCGCCGCCGGGCGGCCGCTCCTGGTCCATCTGCGCGAGCGCAGGGAGGGCACGGCCGACGCCCCGGTGACGGACGCGCTGCGGGCGGCCGGGCTGCCCGTCCTGCGCCACCGGCCCGCGGCCCCCGCGGCGGACACCACGGCGGTGGCCACCGCACTGCTGCGCGAGGCACGGCTGCGGGGGGCCGCGCTCGTCGTGGGACCGCTGCCGCCCGAACCCGGCGCGCTGGTGCGCTCCCTGGCGACCGGCGACGTACCCGTGGTGTTCTTCGGAGGCGATCCCCACGACCCCGGATGGGCGCCGGACGCGGGGCTGCTCGCGCTGGACGCGCCGTACGACGGGGTCGAGGCGGCCCAGGTCTGGCGCGCCCAACTGGCCCTGCACTCCCCCGGGTTCGAGCCCGACGTCGAGCCAGGCTTCGACCTCGACGAGGCCGTCGCGCCCTACCGGCTCAGCGAGGCACAGATACGGCGTGCCGCCCGGGGCGCCGCGGAGCTCGCGGCCTTCGAGGGCACCGGGCCGACCGCCGCGCACCTGCAGCACAGCGCCCGGCTGCAGTCCGCGCCGCTGCTCGACAAGCACGCCCGGCGGATCCGGCCCGAGGTGGGCTTCGGCGACCTCGTGCTGCCGGACGAACCGCTCGGCCTGCTCCACGAGTTGACGCTGCGCGCCCGGCACCGCGACAAGGTGCTCGGCGAGTGGCGGCTGCGCACCGGCGGCGGCCGCGGGCGCGGGGTGATCGCGCTGTTCGCCGGGGACTCCGGCACCGGCAAGACGCTGTCGGCCGAGGTGGTGGCCGGTGAACTCGGCCTGGATCTCTACGTGGTGGACCTGTCGGCGGTGGTCGACAAGTACATCGGCGAGACGGAGAAGAACCTGGAGCGGATCTTCGTCGAGGCGGACCGCACCGACGCGGTGCTGCTCTTCGACGAGGCCGACGCGGTCTTCGGCAAGCGCTCCGAGGTCAAGAGCTCGCACGACCGGTACGCCAACCTGGAGAGCGCGTATCTGCTGCAGCGCCTGGAGGCCTTCGACGGCATCGCCGTGCTGACCACCAACCTGCGGGCCAACATCGACGACGCGTTCACGCGGCGCCTCGACCTGGTGGTGGACTTCCCCTTCCCCGACGTCGAGCAGCGGATCGCCCTGTGGCGCACCTGCCTGGCCGGGACGCCCTGCGCCCCGGAGCTGGATCACGAACTCGCCGTGTGCGCCAAGGAGTTCGAGCTCGCGGGCGGCGCCATCCGGTCCGCCGCGGTGACCGCCGCCTATCTGGCGGCGGGGCACGGCGGCCCGGTGTCGGGCGAGGACGTGCGGGCGGGGGCGCGGCGCGAGTACCGCAAGATGGGGCGGCTCGTGCCGGGTGCGTCACTGCCCTGGCAGTGACGCACGGGAGGGCCCGTCCAAGGGGAGGGGGGTGGGGGCGCGGGCGAGGGCGCACCCCACCCCCCCCCACCACCCAACCCAGAAACAGCACCACCCACACAAACAGCCCAAC
>NZ_JBVHLZ010000017.1:0-159313 GCF_055558735.1 Streptomyces sp. NPDC025651 | reverse complement strand
CTCGGGGGGGGGGTGGGGGGGGGGTCCGGCCCGCCCCGCGAGTGGCGGTCCGGGGGGCCCGCGCCTGGGGGGGGGGGGGCGCCGCCCGCGGGGGCCCCCACCCCCCTCCCCTTGGACGTGTCTGCTCACTCCGGCCAGTCGGAGATCGTCCAGCCCATGGCCTTGCTGTTGTCGTCGCACTGCCAGGTGATCGCGCCCTTGTCGTTCTGCATGTCGACGAGGCACTCGCCGGAGCCGACCGAGACGATGCGGGTCAGCCCGTCCGGACGCCTCTCCAGCTTCCACTTCTGGTTGCCGGGCAGCCGGCCGGACTTGAGGTTCTCCGGCGGCGCGCTGTAGATCTGGGCGTAGTTCGTGCCGCCCTTCACGTCCAGGACCTTGCCCGGGGCGTTGGCGGGCTCCAGGGCGTAGGTGTCGGACTCGGGGTAGTGGTGCAGGATCCAGTCCTGGTTCTTGCCGAACTCGTCCGTGAGGGCGGGGTTCTGACCGACGGACGTCTCGTCCTCCGTCTTCCCCTGCTTGACCTCCAGGTACCAGCCGCCGCCCTCGGCGCTCTGGATGGTGTGCGTCTTGGGGCCCTTGGGCTTGTCGTCCTCCTCGCCTCCGCCACCGCCGCCCGGCTTGGAGTCCGAGCCGCCGCCCCCTCCGTCCTCCTTGGGCGGGGGATCCTCCTGCTTCGGCTTCTCCTCCTCGGTCGGCTTCGCGCTCGGTGCTTCCTTCATGCCGTCGCCCTGCGGGAGCTGCTGCTGCTTGCCCTGCTTCTCCCTGGCCTGCGTGGCCATGGTCGGCTTGTGCTGGAACCACACCACGGCGAACGCCACGGCCAGCGCGACGAGGACCGAGAGGACCGCCATCGCCCAGCGCGGGATCACCGACGGCTGCACGTACGTGCCGCGCAGCTCCACCGGCTCGGGCACCCCGGCCCTGAGCACGGAGACGGTGAAGGGGTGCTTGGTGGTGCCGCCGACCCAGCTGACCGCGCCGGGCTTGAGCCGCAGGTCCGCGAAGCCGGCCCGCCCCGGGGCGACCTGGACCGAGCCAGGATCGGCCTCGACCTCCAGCTCCTCGCCGTTCTCCCGGCCGGAGAAGGAGGCCGTCAGCTGCTGGTTGCCGAGGTTGTCGACGGCGACGGACGCCTTGGCGCTCAGCCGGCCGCGCACGATCAACGGCAGGAGTTCCGTGCGGAGTTCGGCGAAGGGGCCCACGGTGATCTGCCCCTCGACGACGTCCGCGGTGTGCGGCGTCTCGCGGGGCCGCACCTGCACGCCGAAGGGGGTCGGGCCCGCCTGCGCGTCCGAGGTCCGCGGCGGCGCGAACTGCACCTCCGCGGTGGCCTCGGCGCCCGGGTACAGGCGCAGGACGTCGGGCTCCACGCGGGCCCAGCCCGCCGTGGCGCCGACCACCTGCAGGCGGTACTCCTCGACGGTGTCGCCGGTGTTGCGCACGCGCAGCCGTACGCTCGCGGTGGCGCCGGGCTCGACGCTGGTCGCGGTGGGTTCGAGTGCGGTCCACATGCCGCTCACCGCCCCTTCACGCCGGGGTTGGTGACGCTGCCGCCGACGAGCGCCTGGAGGGTCTTGCTGTCGGCGACACCGGTCGCCGGGAGGCCGACGGAGGCCTGGTAGTCCTTGATGTGGCCGGCCAGGCTGCTGCCGTACCTGGCCGTGACGGGCGCGGTGCGGTCGTTCTTGAAGTAGGCGACGCCGTGTTTCGCGTAGACGCGGTCGCGGTCCAGGTCCTTGTCGCTGATACCGGCCTGTGAGGCCCACCAGAACGCGGCCTCCAGCTGCACGACCTCCCAGCTCCGGACGCCGGAGCTGACGTCGTCGGGCCGGATGCCCTGCGCCCACAGCGACGTGAGGGTGGCCCTGCCGAGCTCGCCCTCGTCGTCGGTCCTGAATATCTGCGCGGTGTTGTTTCCGGAGTGCTGGCCGGTACGGATCACGGCCTTCTGGTAACAGATCAACTTTGCCTCGGTGTTGGCGTCGATGACGCCTGGGGTGTAGTCGCCGGTGAGCGTGCAGTCGTTCTTCGGGCCGAGGGCCGCGAGGCGGCGCTGGGCGTACTCGACCACGACGTCCCGCTCGTAGCCGCGCCGCCAGGGCGGGCCCGAGCGGGGGTCGCCGCCGTCGGATGCCGGTCTCCCCGCGCGGTCGCCGCCACCGCCTCCGCCGGACGAGCCGCCGTCCTTGGAACCGGAGGAGCCGGATCCGCCCTGGTCCGCCGCGTCGCCGGAGCCCCCGTCGTCGCCGATCAGGTCGTCGTCACCACCACCGCCCGCCTTCTCCTTGGGCGGCGGCGGGGCGTCCGCGAGCTTGTCCTTGCCGCCGCCCTGCGGCGCGGTGTCGGGCTCGGCCGCCGCCAGGTTCTCGCGGGCCGAGCCGTTGAACTTGGGCGCGTAGGAGAACCAGAGGACCACACACGCCACGGCCAGCGCCGCGAGGACGCCGCCGAGCGTGAGCAGCCAGCGCGGCAGGACCGGACGCTGGTCGAAGCTGCCCGGCAGTTCGTGGGCGCGCTCGTCGCCGGAGCGGCGCACGGAGACGGTGAGCGGGTGGGCCTGCCCCTGCCCGGTCCACCGCACCTGCTGCGGCCGGACGGTGACCTTCGCGAACGCGGCCCGCCCCGGGTCGACCTGGATGCGGGTGGGGTCGGTGTCGAAGGTCAGCCGGTCGGCGTCGTCGCGGACGGTGAGGGACGCGGTCAGCTGGGTGTTGCCGAGGTTGTCCACGGCGATGGAGGCCCGGCCGCGGAAGCGTCCGACGATGGTGGGCGGCAGCAGCTCGGCCCGGATCTCCGAGAAGGGCGCGACGGTGACCTGGCCCTCCACGACGTCGTGGGCCTCGGGGTGTTCACGGGGCTCGACGCGGACGCCGAACGGCGTGGGACCCGCCGCGGCGTCCGGTGAGCGGGGCGGTGCGAAGGAGATCTCGGCCGTGGCCTCGCTGCCCGGGTAGAGCCGCAGTACCTCCGGTTCGACGCGGGACCAGCCCGAGGGGGCGCCGATCACGGAGAGTCGGTACTCCTCGACCGTGTCACCAGTGTTGCGCACACGGAGCCGCACGGTGGCGCTGCCACCAGGATCAACGGTCACCGCGGCCGGGTCCAGGGAGTTCCACCACGTCATACGGGCACGGTAGAGCCCGCCACGGCCTTCCTCCTTGTACGAAAGGGCGGCCCCGGGGGCAGCCCTGACTGCCCTCTCGTACGGGCCACTTGACGCGCGGCCCTGCCGCGGCTCAGCCGCGCGCCGAGAGCAGGGGGCTCGACGCGCCCGGGCGCGGCTCCCGTTCCGTCAGGAGCGCGGCGATCTCCGCCGCCTCCATGGCGCCGCGCCGCTCCATCACGCGGTGCGCGATCCGCAGGGCCGCTCTCGCCCGGTCGGGGTCGCCGAGGGCGAGGAGAGCACGGCCGCGCGCGGCCATCGCGAGGGCGTGGCAGAACGCGTCGCCCAGCTCGCCCTCGACGGCCAGCGCCGCGTCCGCGCAGTCCATCGCCTCCCCGGGGCGCTCCTGCTCCAGTTCGCAGTAGGCGAGGCGGGCCCAGCACAGCGCCTCCCAGCGGGGGTTGTGGGAGCGGCCGTGCAGCCGCTGCGCCTCGCGCAGCAGGTCCGCGGCCCCGGCCGCCCTGCCGGCCCCCAGCAGGGTGCAGCCCGCCTGGTAGAGGACGTGCGCGAGGGTGGTCGTGCTGCCCGACTGCCGTGCCTGGCTCATCGCGCGGGCCAGGGCGGCGTCCGCCTCCGTGGGCCGGCCGATGGCGACGTACACCCGGGCCATGTGGGACAGGATGCGGATCCGGTCGCCGTGTCCGCCGAGCGCGCCGAACCGGTCGTACGCGAGGCGTAGTTGCTCGAGGGCCTCCTCGTGGCGGCCCGTGCCCATGAGGACGATGCCCAGCTCGTGGCTGCCCTCGGCACCGACCAGCGGGTCGCCGCAGGCCTCGGCGAGGCGCAGGCTCTCGCGCAGGGCGCGCTCGGCGCGACCGTATGTCTCGGTGCCGTAGTGCGGGGCGCCGAGGAGGCGCAGCGCGCGGGCCGCGGCCCGGTTGTCGCCGTGCTCGCGCGCGGTGCTCAGGGCGAGTTCGGCGAGGGGCTCCAGGTCGCGGTGGCGTGCGGTGCCGACCACGAGGTGGGACCAGGCGGTGAGCAGGTCGACGGTGGGGCGCAGGCCCGGCGGGCCGCCGGAGGGCGTGCCGGTGGCGTCGTCCGCCGGGTCGCAGACGTGCTGCAGCGCGTTCTCCGCGGCCGCGTACAGCCGGCTGTGCGCGACGACCAGCCAGTCGTGCGCGGCGGCCTCGTCCGGCAGCGCCTTGCCTGCGGACGCGGGCCGGTGCAGCAGTTCGGGCAGCACGCTGTTCGGCTTCGTGCGGCGGATCGCGGTGACGACGGTGGCCAGGACGTAGTCGAGGAACCTCAGCCGTGCGTCGGCGCGTTCGCGGGCACTCTCGTGGCGCTCGCACTGCCGGCGCGCGAAGAGCCTGACCAGGTCGTGGAAGCGGTAGCGGTCCTCGCCGTGCGGCTCCACGAGGCCCGCGTCGACCAGGCGTTCAAGGGCCGTCTCCGCCTCCTCGTCGCCGGTGTCGAGGAGCGCGGCCGCGGCCCCCCGGCAGAACGACGGCATGTAGCAGAGCGAGACCACGCGGAAGGCGTGGGCCAGGCCCTCGTCGAGGGCCTCGTACCCGAGCCGGAAGGTGGCCTCGACGCCGAGGTCGTCCACGCGCAGCTCGTCCAGCCTGCGGCGCTCGTCGCGCAGCCGGTCCGTGAGGTCGGCGACGGGGCGCCCCGGCCTCGCGGCGATGCGGGCGGCGGCGATGCGGACGGCCAGCGGCAGCCCGCCGCAGATGGCGACCAGTTCGCGGGCTGCGGCCGGTTCGGCGGTCACGCGATCGGCGCCGACCATGGCGCTGAGCAGGCCGAGCGCCTGCGGCTCGTCCATCATCTCGACGTCGACGAGGCGCGCGCCGGGCAGCGCGATGGTCCGCGAGCGGCTGGTCACCAGCACCGCGCAGCCCGGGGTGCCGGGCAGCAGGGGACGCACCTGGGCGGTGTCGCGCGCGTTGTCGAGGAACACGAGCACGCGGCGCCCGGCCAGGAGCGAGCGGTACAGGGCCGTCTGCTGCTCCAGGCCGTCGGGCACCGCCTTCTCGGGTACGCCGAGGGCGCGCAGGAAGCCGGTGAGCGCGCTGCCGCTGTCGACACCGGGCGCCGGGTCCGCGCCGCGCAGGTCCACGTACAGCTGTCCGTCGGGGAACTGATCGCGCAGGGCGTGCGCGGCGTGCACCGCGAGGGCGGTCTTGCCGACGCCGCCGAGGCCGGTGAGCGTGGCGACGGCCATCGCGCTGCCGGACGCGGCGGTGCGCAGCGTCCGGGTCAGCAGGTCGACCTCCGTCTCGCGGCCCGCGAAGTCGGGTACGTCCGGGAGGAGTTGGGCGGGGACGAGAGGGGCCGCCGGGTGCAGGACGGGGGCGGGCCTGGCGCGGCCGACGGTCGCCGCCACGACGTCCCGCGCCTGCGCGGAGCCCGCCTTCGGCAGCGGCTGTGACCGCGGCCGCGGCGGCCCGTGCCCGAGGTCCTGCCGTGCGGGTGCGCGGCGCCGCTGCTCGCCGACGCGGGGCGTGGCCGCGGCCGCGGCCGGTACACGCTCGCCCCTGAGCAGCGTCTCGTACAGCGTGGTGAGTTCCTTGCCGGGGTCGACGCCGAGCTCGGTGGCGAGCGTGCGGCGGGTGGCCTCGTACACGGCGAGGGCGTCCGCGCGCCGGCCGCCGCGGTGCAGGGCGAGCATCAGCAGGGCCTGGGCGCGCTCGCGCAGCGGGTGCTCGGCGGCGAAGACGCTCAGGGAGGCGGTCGTCTCGCCGTGGCGGCCCAGTTCGAGGGCGCAGGCGAAGAGCTCCTCCTGGGCGGTGACGGACAGTTCGGTGAGCCGGTCCCGCTGACGCCGGGCGTAAGGGCCCGGCAGACCGGCCAGCGGGGCGCCGTCCGAGAGGGCGAGCGCGGCGGACAACTCGATGTGCGCGGACGCGTGTTCCCCCGCCCCGCGCATCCGGCGCGCGGCGGCCACCCGGTCCTCCAGCTCGCAGGCGTCGAGGGCCTCGCGCGGCACCCGCAGGGCGTATCCGTCGCCCGCCGAGACCAGGATCCTGGCGGGTTCGCGGGCGCGGCGGTCCGGTTCGATGAGGGTGCGCAGGCGTGAGACGTACGTCCGCAGGGCGCCGACCGCGCGCGGCGGGGGCTCCTCGCCCCACAACGCGTCCACCAGCTCCGACGCGGAGACCGGGTGCCCTTCGCGCAGCAGCAGCGCGGCCAGGGTGGCGCGCTGCTGCGGGGGTCCGAGCGTGAGGGGCCTGCCGTCCAGCCAGGCACGCATCGGTCCGAGCACCTGGAACCACAGTGCCCCGCCCGGGTGCTCCTGGCCGGCTCCCCACTCGCCGCCCCGGCCCGGATCGCCGCCCGTGTCGCCCAGCATTGTCAGCCCGTACCCCTTGCCCCATCACGCACCGCGCAGTGCCCGTTCGTACGGAACGCGCATGTCCGTACGAACCAAACGTTACGTCAGCACCACCGGTCGCCCGTCACGCGTGGGCAACTTGCGCCACCCACTTGACCAGGTATTGACGGTGATGAGCGGCGGTGCGGGGCATATGCGCCACGGAGCGGTCACATTCGGCCGAGTACGGGAAAACGCTCCGCCGCCATGGCCGTTGGGGCAGTCCGCTCTGCCCCCGGGCACGCCCCCGCGCCCCTGGGGAGCCGTCCGCGCGGCGTCGATGATCCCCTGGGGACGGCTCGGCACGGGGCCGCCGCCCGACGGTGGCCGAAGGGGCAGTGCGGTCTGCCCTCCGCTGCGTCCGTCCGTCTCTACTCGCCGGTTCGCCCATGGGACATCGTCGATTCCGTACGACGGCGCGCGGTCCCGCCGGCGCGCGGCCCACGGTCCCGCCCTCGCAAGGAGAAACCAGAACATGCCCAGCTACCTGTCCCCCGGCGTCTACATCGAGGAAGTCGCCAGCGGCTCGCGGCCCATCGAGGGGGTCGGCACGTCCGTCGCGGCCTTCGTCGGTCTGGCGCCGCAGGGGCCGCTCAACGAGCCCACGCTGGTGACCAACTGGTCGCAGTACGTGGCCGCGTTCGGCGAGTTCACGGACGGGTACTACCTGGCGCACTCGGTGTACGGCTTCTTCAACAACGGCGGCAGCGCCGCGTACGTCGTGCGCGTCGGCGGCAGCGACGGCAGCGAGCCGGCCGCCGCGGCGCCCGCCGCCGCCGAGGCGCCCAAGCAGCTGACCGCGGGCGAGCCGGTCGCGCTCGGCGGCTTCAAGGTCGCCGCCATCGCCGCGGGCAGCACGAACGGCGGCGCGCTCACCGTCGAGGTGCAGGACGGCGAGGGCGAGGCCGCCGCCGACCGCTTCAAGCTGATCGTCAAGGACGGCGAGAAGGTCGTCGAGAGCTTCGACGTCAGCGCGAAGAAGACCGCGCGCAACTACGTCGTCACCCAGGTCAAGCAGCGCTCCAAGGCGATCGTCCTGGAGGAGGCCGCGACGGGCGCGCAGCTGGCCAGGCCCGACGCGCAGACCGTGACGCTCGCGCCGCCCGCCCCCGCGCCCGCCGCCCCGGCCGTGCCCGCGTCCAACGGCGCCGTGGCCCGCGTCGAGACCGCCCAGTTCATCGGCGACTCCGCGGACCGCACCGGCTTCGGCGGCCTGGAGGCCCTCGACGAGGTCAACATGGTGGCGGTGCCCGACCTGATGGCCGCCTACCAGCAGGGCCTCATCGACGAGGAGCAGGTCAAGGCGGTCCAGCTCGGTCTCATCTCGCACTGCGAGCTCATGGGCGACCGGATGGCCATCATCGACCCGCCGCCGTCGCTCAACGCCCGCCAGGTGCGCCAGTGGCGGCAGGAGCTCGCGGGTTACGACTCGCGCTACGCCGCGCTCTACTACCCCTGGATCAAGTCCTTCGACCCGGCGTCCGGCCAGTCCGTGATCGTGCCGCCGTCCGGTCACATGGCCGGCGTGTGGGCGCGCAACGACGCCGAGCGCGGTGTGCACAAGGCGCCCGCCAACGAGATCGTGCGCGGCGCCGTGGACCTGGAGCTGCAGATCACGCGCGGCGAGCAGGACCTGCTCAACCCGATCGGCGTGAACTGCATCCGCGCCTTCCCGGGCCGCGGCATCAGGATCTGGGGCGCGCGCACGATGGCGTCCGACCCGGCCTGGCGCTACCTGAACGTGCGCCGCTACTTCAACTACCTCGAGGAGTCCATCCTCGTGGGCACCCAGTGGGTGGTCTTCGAGCCGAACGACCACGCCCTGTGGGCCCGCATCCGGCGCAACGTCTCGGCGTTCCTGGTCAACGAGTGGCGCTCGGGCGCCCTGTTCGGCCAGCGCCCCGAGGACGCCTTCTACGTGAAGTGCGACGAGGAGACCAACCCGCCGGAGTCGGTCGACGTCGGCCGGGTCGTCTGCGAGATCGGCATCGCGCCGGTCAAGCCCGCCGAGTTCGTGGTCTTCCGGCTCGCGCAGTTCTCCGGCGGGGGCGGCGAGCTGGAGGAGTAGTCGACGAAGGACGCCATCCCCTACGCACGTAACCGCAGGATCCAGCAGTACAGGAGAGAACTCCCTTGTCCCTTCAGCCCGGTGACGCGCTCACCACACACAACTTCGGCCTGCAGATCGACGGCGTCATGGTCGAGTACCTGCAGGAGGTCAGCGGCCTGTCCATGGAGCAGGACGTCATCGAGTACCAGCAGGTCTCGGCGGACGGCAAGCCCGTCGTGAAGAAGATGCCCGGCGTGAAGAAGGCCGGTGAGTGCACGGTCACGCGCGGCATGACGCAGAGCCCCGTCTTCAGCGAGTGGATCAACAAGTCCATCGCGGGCGACATGGGTTCGGCGCGCAAGAACGCGACGATCATGATGATGGACTACCAGAACAGCCCGGTGAAGCGGTACAACCTGCGCAACGCCTGGTGCAGCAAGGTGGAGACCAGCGGGGTCAAGGCGGGCGACGCGGCCGCGCTGACCGAGCAGGTCACCATCGTCTTCGAAGAGCTGGTCATCGAATAATGCGGCGCGAAGGCCCGGCGGGGGCGAGCGCCCCGAGCGCCGTGGACACGGCAGTCGGGCGCGAACCCCTGCGCACGGAGTTCGAGTTCGAGCTTCCCCGTGGGTACGTCGACGAGTCCGGCACCGTGCACCGCAACGGCGCGATGCGTCTGGCGACGGCGCGCGACGAGCTCGTCCCGCTGCGGGACGTGCGGGTGCGCGAGAACCCGGCCTATCTGTCGGTCGTGCTCCTGGGCCGGGTCATCACCCGGCTCGGCACGCTCGGCTCCGTCCACGACGGCACGGTGGAGAACATGTTCGCCTCCGACCTGGCCTTCCTGCAGGACTTCTACCGGCAGATCAATGCGGAGGGCCACACCCGCGCGGCCGTGGCCTGTCCGCACTGCGAGGAGTCCTTCGAGGTGGAGCTGGCCGGGAGCCGCCTGGGGGAATCGTGACGTACGCCGCCGACCGCATCGAGGAGGAAGTCGCGTACCTCGCCTACCACTTCCACTGGGGCATGGACGACATCCTCGACCTCGAACACGCGGACCGGCGCGCGTACGTGGCGCGGACCGCCACGTTGGTGGAGCAGGCGGAGGCGAGGCAGTGAGCGCGAGATGCGCGTGGGCGGGTCGGTGAGTCGGTGAGTCGACAGGTCGGTGAGTGAGTCGAGGTAAGTGATGGGTCTGTTCAGGTGGCGACGGGGGTCGCGCGGTGACGCGGCGCCGGACACGGCGGGGTCGGCGGGTGCCGGTGCCGGTGCGGAGAGCTCCCCTGTCGACGGCGCCTCCTCCGGCGACGGTCACGTGACGGGCGGGCGGCGCCGCGAGAGCGGGTGGAACGCCGTGCCGCCGGTGCAGCGTGTCCTCGCGGCCCCTCGTACGGTCGCCGAGTACGGCTTCGGCGCGACGCTCGCCACCCACCAGAACCCTTCCTTCGGCGGCGAGTTGAGCCACGCGGTGCGGTCATCGGCCCCCGGTGGCCTGCTGCGGGACGTCCTCACCCCGGTGACGGGCCGCCCCGGCGACCTCGACCTGCCGTCACTGCGGCTGCCGGTACGGGGGCAGGGGGAGACGGAGCCGGAGGAGACCCCGGGTTCACCGGCTCCCGTACGGGAGGTTCAGCGGGCGGCGGGTCGACGGGCGGCACCGGCCTCGCCGTCGGGGACGGTGGGACGGCGCTCGTCCGCGCCGGGCGGCGCCGAGGCTCCGGACGCGAATCCGGGCGCGAAGTCGGGCGCGAAGTCGGCACCCGTTCCGGCCGCCGAGGCGGGCACGAAGCAGGGTGTCGGAGCGGATCGCCCCGTACAGCGCGCCACCGCGCAGCCCGAGCGTGCGAACCAGGCGGAATCACCTGCCGAGAAGCCCCTGCCCGGCTCCACGGCACCTCTTCCGGGCGCAGACGCCCCGCAGTCACCCGCACCCGGCGCGACGACACCTGCCACGCCGAACGCGAAGCCCGGCGCCAAGGCAGACCGTCCCGTACAGCGATCCGCCGCAACTCCCGTACGAGGGACGGGCACTCCCCCGTCTTCCGCACCCGGCGGGACGACCCCCGAAGCGCCGGGCGCCGAGGCGGGGCAGCCCGTCCGGCGTACCGCGCGGTCCGACCGCGACAGCCGCGCGGACTCCCCCGCCGACAAGCCACTGCTCGGCACCACCGCGCCCCTGTCCGGTACGGATGTTCCGCGGCCCTCCGCACCCGAGGGAACGACGCCCACCGCCGCGAGCGCGGGTGCGGGCCGACCGCCCGTTCAGCGCGCCGCCGCAACTCCCGCGCCGGAGACGGCCGCCCCGCACCCCTCCGCGCCGAGCGCGAAGCCGAGCGCAGGGGCGGGGCGTCCCGTTCAGCGCGCCGCGGCAACTCCCGTACCAGAGACGTCCGTTCCGCAGTCGACCGCACCCGGCGGTGCCACGCCCGGCGCCCGCACGAAGCCGGGGCCGTCGGGGAAACCGGAGGAGTCGGGGAAGTCGACGAAGCCGGACGCCGGAGCCGGCGAGCCCGTCCAGCGTGCCGTCGCTCAGGCCGGTCGCGAGAAGCCCGGCCGTGCAAGCGCCGACAAGCCTCTGCTCGGCGCCTCGACGCCGCCCTCAGGGGCGGATGCTCCGCGCGCCGCCGTGCCCGCGCACGGCACGACGGCTCCGCAAGCCCCGCTCGGCGGCGGGCAGGCGCCGCGCCCCCGGCCCCGTACGCGTACGGAGTCCTCCTCGACCGCAGCCGACACCACCACGGCACCGCTCGTCGGCACCCGGGACGTGGCCGCTCCCGCTCCCGCCGCCCCGGCCGGAGGCGAACGCCCCGCCGTCCAGCGCTCCGTGACCCCGGTCGTGCCGCGCCGACGCGAGGGCACGGACGCCGGGGCGGGCTCCCCCGGCGTACCCGTGGTGCAGCCCGCGCCCGCCGCGCGGCGCTCTCCGCTCGTGGCGGCGACGCCCGCCGTCGTACCGCAGCGGCAGCTGTTCCCCGTGGGGAAGGCGCCTGCCGCGAGCAGCGGCGGCGTCCCCTCCCAAGCCACTCAAGCCACCCCCACCGAACCGGACGCCACGACCCGCGTCCGGCCCACCGATGTCCCCGGGCCGGTTTCCCCCACCGGCCCGGGGGCGCCTGCCGCTCCCGCGGCAGCACCGAACCCCGCCGCTGTGCGGGCGGATTCCCCCGTCCAACCCGTACAGCGGCGGCCTCACGTACGCAGGGTCCGGCGCGCGCCGGAAGGCGGCACCACGCCAACCGGCCGCCCCCGCACCGGACTTGGCCAGCCCCTGGGCCAGCAGTCCGCCACCCCGCCGGGACCCGCGTCACAGAGCGGGCCGCAGGGCGGTCCGCGCCGGTCGCCGATCGGCGCCCCGCTCCCCCCTGTCCAGAAGGCGACAGCCGGGGACGCCACACCTCCCGTCCCGTCGCCCCCCGCCCTGTCGCCGACCGCACTCCCGCCCGTCGCCCCTGTCACCGCCCCCGCGCCCGACCCCGGGCCCGCCCCCGAACCCGTGCGCGCCCAGGAGCCCCCGCAGCCGCAGCGACCTCAGCAGCCCCTCCCCGTCGTCCCGCTCAACCGCCGTGTCGCGCCCGGCAGTTACCGGACCCCCGCCGCCGAACCCGGCGTCGCCCGCCCTCGCCCCCTGGCGCCGTCCCGAGGACTGACGGTCCAGACCTCGGCGGCGGCCGGAGGAGCGGGGCCCGTGTCCGTTCCCGGGCGGCAAGGCTCCGCCCCGGCACCCCCTCCCACCCCCGTACCGCTCCAGCAGCCGGTGGCAGCGGCGCCGGGAGCGGGTGCCGGGGCGGCCACCAGCGCATCCGCCGCCCCCGTCGTCGTACCGCTCGGCAAGCCAGGCTCGGGACCCGCACGTCCCCTGCCCTCCCCCGGGCGCCCTCCCGTTCAGACCGCGGCCCGAACCGCGGCCGGTCCCGCCACCCGAACCGCGGCCGGTCCCGTGACCCGTCCCGCGGTCCAACGCCGCGAGGCCAAGCCGGCCCCCGGACCCGCGCCCACGCCCGTCGCGGCGGCCACCGCTCCCCGGCCCGCGCCCGCCCCGTCGCCCGCCGCCGCACGCCCCCACACCACCACCGCCTCCGCCTCCGTGAAGCAGCCCGACGCCCAGGCCTCCTCCCCCGCCCCCGCGGCCGCCGCCACCCCCGCCTCCGAATCCGCCCCCTCCGAACTCGACGAGCTCGCCCGCCGGCTCCTCGCCCCCCTCTCCCGCCTGCTCCGCGCGGAGCTCCGCAGCGACCGTGAACGGATCGGCCGGCTCCGCGACCACGGCCGCTGATCCCGGCCGCTGATCCCCCGCCACCCGACCCCGTCCCACAAGAAGCCCAGGAAACGAACCCATGCCCTCGCAACAGGACCCCGGCTCCACCGTCTTCTTCAAGCTCACCATCGACGGCCAGGACCTCGGTCTGTTCAACGGCTGCGACGGGCTCTCCTCCGAGGTGGAGGTCGAGCAGCGCCAGGAGGGCGGCAACAACGGCTTCGTCTGGCAGCTGCCCACCCGTGTGACCTTCTCCACCATCCGCCTCACCCGGCCCCTCACCGCCGACACCTCCCGCGTCGCCGCCTGGATCTCGTCCATCGCGACCGGGATCTCGCGGCCCACCGCCCAGATCGCCGCCCTGCGCGCGGACGGCTCCGTCGTCGCGCAGTGGGGGCTCGTCGAGGTGCTTCCGGTGCGCTGGCAGGGGCCGAGCCTGAGCCCGGACAGCCCGTCCGTGGCGACCGAGACCCTGGAGATCGCGCACCACGGCTTCACCGACGCGGGAGGTGCCTGAGATGGCCGCGCCGACCGGCGGCAAGGCGGGCGCGAGCCTGGTGCGCGCCGCGCTCGCCATCCACCAGCCGCCCACCGACCTCGGCGGGTCGATGGGCGGGCGGATCGGCGAGGTGGAGTTCCAGTTCAACCCGACGCAGCTGCAGATGGCCCGCTCCGCGGAGTGGCGCACGCAGCCCGCGATCGCCTACACCCGCGGCGCCCCGCCGAAGTTCACCGGCTCCGTGCCCGCCACGCTCCAGCTGGAGGTCTTCCTCGACTCCTCCGGCACCCCCAACGCGGGCAAGGTGCAGAAGCAGGTCGAACTGCTCCTGTCCTGCTGCGAGGTGACCCCGCAGAGCGTCAACTCCAAGCGCCCTTCGCCGCCTTGGGTGCGGTTCTCGTGGGGGTCGTTCAACACCGTGCAGTTCGTGGCGTACGTGACCAACGTCAGCGCCACGTACACCCTGTTCAACCCGACCGGCGAGCCGATCCGCGCCACCTGTTCGCTCTCGCTCACCGAGGTGGCGATGCCCACCAAGGGGCAGAACCCGACGTCGGGCGCGCTCTCCGCACGCCGTGTGCACCGCACGGTCGCCGGTGACTCGCTGGCGTCGCTCGCCTGGCGGGAGTACGGCGACGCCACCCGCTGGCGGCTGATCGCCGAGGCCAACGAGATCGACGACCCGATGCGGCTGAGACCCGGCACCGAGCTGCTGCTGCCCGCGGCCGACGAGACCCGTTCCGCCCCCGAGCACGGGGAGTCCGCGTGAGTGACCGGAGCGAGAACCCCGGCGAGAATCCGCGCCCGTACCTGAGCGCGAACCCGAGCGAGAAGAAGACGTACACGCGATGAGTGAGAAGACGTACACCAGCGTCCTGCACGCCGAGATCGGCGGTTCCCGGCTGCCGGACAAGCTCGCCATGCTGCTCGTCGAGGGCTGGGTGGACTCCAGCGTGAACGTGCCGTCCGCCTTCCAGCTGACCTTCGCCGACACGGGCGGGGACATCCTGGAGAAGTTCCCGCAGATCAAGGTGGGGGCCAAGGCCGTGCTGTGCCCGTTCACCGACGGGGTGCGCGGCAAGCCCATGCTGACCGGCGAGGTCACCGCCCTGGAGGTGGACGCGGACGGCGGCGGCAAGTCCCTCGTCGTGCGCGGCTACGACCCGGGGCACCGCCTCCTACGCAACCGCCGCGTGCAGGGCTACCCGAACATGACGGCCTCCGACATCGTGCGCCGCGTCGCCTCCCTCAGCAGCCTCAAGCTCGGCAGGATCGACTCCACCCCGACGGTCTACGAGCTGGCCACGCAGCCCAACATCACCGACTGGGACTTCCTGTCCCGCCTCGCCCAGGAGAACGACACCCACCTCTCCTTCGACGAGAACGGCAAGCTCTGCTTCGCCAAGCTCGCCCCGGCCGCGGGCGCGCCGTCCGACACGACGCCCGCGGCCCAGAGCCCGTACGTCCTCGAATTCGGGCACAACGCGCTGCACAGCCGGGTCGCGGTGACCGCGTCGGGGCAGGTCGCGGCGGCCGGGGCGCGCGGCTGGGACATGCGGGCCAAGCGCGCCCTGTCGGCCCGCTCCCCCGCCGTCACCAGCAAGGACATCGTCGCCGACATCACTCCCGGGCAGCTCTCGCAGCCGTTCGGCAAGGCCGAGCTGACCAGTACGCAGACCCCGTACACCACGCAGGCCCAAGTCACGCACGCCGCCAAGTCGTTGGCGGACGACGCGGCGGGCTCCTTCGCGGAGCTGGAGGTCGCGGTCACCGGCAACCCGGACCTGAAGCCGGGGCAGCCGGTGGCGCTGAAGGGCGCGGGGTTCCCGTTCGAGGGGAAGTACACGGCGACCGGCGTGCGCCATGTCTTCGAGTCCGGGCGGCAGTTCATGACCTGGCTGACGGTCTCGGGGCGGCAGTTCCGCTCGCTGTACGGGCTGGCCTCCGGCGGCGGTGACGTGTCGCCGCCGATGCCGGGCGTCGCCATGGCGCTCGTCAGCAACGCCAAGGACCCGCTCAGGATGAACCGCGTCAAGCTGCGCTTCCCGTGGCTCTCGGACACCTACGAGAGCGACTGGTGCCGCATCGCGCAGCTGGGCGGCGTGCGGGGCGGCGGCCTGATGCTGCCCGAGGTGGGCGACGAGGTGCTGGTCGCCTTCGACCGGGGCTCCCTTGAACACCCCTACGTACTGGCCGGGTTGTACAACGGCAGGGACAAGCCGACGCCCAACACGGACGGGCTGCAGCCGGTCGACCCGACCAGCGGCCGGGTCAACTGGCGCTCCATCTCCTCGCGCAGCGGCCACACCATGGAGCTCGTCGACGCCAAGTCCCGTATGAAGAGCGGCATTCGGCTGCAGACCGGCAACGGCCGCCTGACCGTCCACATGGACGAGACGAAGACCAGCGTGACCATCCGCAGCGACGGCTCCGTGTCCATCACCGGCACCCGCAACGTCAGCATCCGGGCGGGCGGCAATCTGTCGCTGACCGCCGGCGGCTCGCTGACCATGAGCGCGGGCGGGGCCGTGGACATCAAGGCGGGCGCGAAGTTCGGCGTCGCCGCGGGCGGCGCGGCGGACATCAACGCGACCGGCGCCGTCAGCCTCAAGTCGGCGGGCGCGATCGCGGTGAACTCGGTCGGCGCGGTCACTGTCGGCGCGGTCGGCGCGGTGGCCGTCAACGCGGGCGCCGCGGCGGCCATCAGCTCGCCGGCCACGGTCGCGCTGAGCGCACCGGCCGTCCTGCGCAACGGCATTCCGTTCTAGGGGGGGGCGACAGACATGAGTGAGCAGTTCGTCGGCGCGGGCTGGACGTTTCCGCTGCGCACGGACGCGGGCGGCGGCATCGCCCTTGCCCGGCGCGAGCGCGAGATCGAGGAGTCGATCCGGCTCGTGCTCGCCACCGCGCCGGGCGAGCGGCCGATGCGGCCCGAGTTCGGCTGTGCCGTGCACGACTTGGTGTTCGCGCCGGTCAACGAGGCGACGGCGGGCCGGATCCGGTACGAGGTGCGGACCTCGCTCGACCGCTGGGAGCCGCGCATCGAGGTCATCGACGTCGAGGTGAGCCCGGCGCCCGACGACCCGTCCGTCCTGTTCATCGACGTGAGCTACAGCGTGCGCGGCACCAACAACCCGCGCAGTCTCGTCTTTCCCTTCTATGTGATCCCGTCCGCGGAATCCGAGAGCGGAGTCTGAAGTCCGATGGCCCTGCCCGCCCCCCATCTCGACGACCGGCGCTTCCAGCAGTTCGTCGACGACGCCAAGCGCCACATCCAGCAGCGCTGCCCGGAGTGGACCGATCACAACGTCTCCGACCCGGGTGTCACCCTCGTCGAGGCGGTCGCGCACATGGCCGACCAGATCGTCTACCGGCTCAACCGCGTGCCGGAGAAGAACCACCTGGCCTTCCTCGATCTGCTCGGCGTCACGCTCTTCCCGCCCTCACCGGCCCGCGCGGACGTCACGTTCTGGCTGTCCGCGCCGCAGCCCGAGCCGGTCGTCCTGCCCTCGGGCACGGAGGTCGCGACCAGCCGCACCGAGAACGAGGAGGCGGTGGCCTTCGCGACCGAGGCGGACCTGACGGTGGTGCCCTGCGAGCTGGAGTCCGTGCTGCGGCAGGAGGCGGGCGGCACGCCGCAGGACTGCGGGCAGGACGTCTTCGGCGGGAACGACGTCTCGGTGTTCGCCCAGTCCCCGCGGCCCGGGGACACGCTCCTGTTCGGGCTGAGCGCCGCGGTGCCGCGCTGCGCGGCCGTGCTGCAGCTGGACAGCCGGGTGGACGGCGTGGGCGTGGACCCGCGCCAGCCGCCGCTGGTCTGGGAGGCGTGGACGGCGGAGGGCTGGACCGCGTGCGAGGTGGAGGAGGACTCCACCGGTGGCCTCAACCGGCCCGGCGACGTCGTCCTGCACATCCCGGCCGGGCACCTCGTCTCGCGCATCGGGCGGCAGGACGCGGGCTGGGTGCGCTGCCGGGTCGTGGAGGCCAAGCAGGGCCAGCCGTTCTACAGCGCGTCGCCGACCGTGCGGGCCGCGTCCGCGTTCACCATCGGCGGCACGACCGCCGTCGCGCACGCCGATGTCGTACGCGACGAACTCCTCGGCGAGTCCACGGGCGTGCCCGGCCAGCGCGTCCGCCTGGCGCAGGCGCCGGTGGTCGCCGACCGGCCGCCGCTGGTCCTGGAGATCTCGGAGGACCCGACGGGCGCGGAGGGCTCCGGCGACGGCGACTTCGAGGACGGCACGGGCTGGGAGCAGTGGAAGGTCGTGGACGACTTCGCGTCCTCCGGCCCCTACGACCGCCACGTCACCCTGGACGCGGCGACCGGCGAGATCGCGTTCGGTCCCGCGGTGCGTGAACCGGACGGCTCGCTGCGGCAGTTCGGCTCCGTGCCCGCCAAGGGCGCGGCGATCCGCGCGTCCCGCTACCGCACGGGCGGCGGGCGGGCGGGCAACGTGGCCCGCGGCGCCATCCAGGTGCTGCGCAGCTCCATTCCGTACGTCGCCCGGGTGGAGAACCGTGAGGCGGCGCGCGGCGGCGTCGACGGCGAGACGGTCGAGGAGGCGAAGGTCCGCGCGCCGATCGCGCTGCGCGCGCAGGAGCGGGCCGTGACGGCGCGCGACTACGAGGAACTGGCGCGCCGCGCGGCGCCGGAGACGGCCCGCATCCACTGCCTGGCCGCGGACTCGTCCGAGGCCGGCGAGAACGCGGTCCGGGTCCTGGTCGTCCCGCAGGCCGTGTCCGACCGGGGCGGCAGGCTCCGCTTCGAGCAGCTCGTCCCGGGCGAGGAACTCCTCTCCCGCGTCACGCACTTCCTCGACGACCGCCGGCCGATCGGCACCCGGCTCGCGGTCGGCCCGCCGTTCTACCAGGGCGTCACGGTCGTCGCCACGCTCCACTCCTTCCGCGCCGCCCAGGCGGAGAAGGTACGGGCCGACGCCCTGGACGCGCTCTACGCCTACCTGGACCCGCTGACCGGCGGTGCGCACGGCGAGGGCTGGCCGTTCGGGCGCCCTCTGCGCTCCGGCGAGATCTTCGCCGCGCTGCAGCGGGTGCCCGGCGTGGAGCTGGTCGACGAGGTCCTCCTCCACCCGGCCGACCCGCTCACCGCCCGCAGGGGCGACGCCACCGACCGCATCGAACTCGCCCCCTCCGCGCTCCTGTTCCCCTTCGACCACCGCGTCCGTGTGATCGAGGCGCGATGACGACGGCACAGACGACACAGACGGCACAGACGGCACAGGTGACGCGGCGGGGCACGGTGCCGCTGCTGCCCTCCGCCCATCCACTCGGGGAGCAGCTGCCCGCCGTCTTCGCGGACGACGACTTCGCGCAGCGATTCGTCTCCGGTCTGGACGTCGTGCTCGCCCCCGTCTTCACCGTCCTGGACTGCCTGGAGGCGTACTTCACGCCCTCCCTGGCGCCCGAGGACTTCGTCGACTGGCTGACGGACTGGGTCGGCACGGAGCTGGACGGCACCGAGCAGCTCTGGCTGCGCCGCCACGCGGTGGGCTCCGCCATCGCCCTGCACCGCGTCCGCGGCACCCGCCGCGGGCTCTCCGCCGCCGTCGAACTCGCCTTCGGCGTACGCCCGGAGATGACCGAGAGCGGCGGCGCGACCTGGTCCGCGCGTCCGCTCGGCGGCTTCCCCGGCTCGCCGCACCCCTCCCTGCACGTCACCCTGCGCGTGCCCGACCCGGCCGCGGTGGACCCGCACCGCCTGCGGTCCGTCGTCGCGGCCGCACGTCCCGCACACCTCCCCTTCACGGCCGAGGTGGTCGCCACGTCCTCCCCTGAAGGAACCCAGTGATGCCTGAGCAGCCCGACGCACGCACCAACTCCTCGTCCCCCAAGGCTCCCTGCCCCGAATGCGGAACGCCCGTCCGCCAGCAGGGCCAGTCCTTCTGCGGCTCCTGCGGCGCGTTCCTCCGCTGGGACACCCCGGCGGCGAACCCCGGGGGCCCCGCGGCGACGGGCGGTTCGGGGCCTTCGGCTCCGGCCGCCCCGGACTCCGGCCCTGACTCCGGCCCGGGCGCTGCCGTGAACCCGGGTCCGGGCTTCGGCCCCGCTCCCGGTTCGGAACCCGCGGGCTCGGGTGCGGCGTCCGGCTTCGGCTCCGGCGCGGGAGCCGACTTCGGCGCCGCCTCGGGCTCCGGTTCCGGGAACGGCTCCGGTTCCGAGAACGGCTCCGGCCCCGCCGGTACGACGACGTCCCCGCAGCAGCACCACGCGCCGCGGCAAGCCGCTGCCTCCCACCAGCCGATCGCTCCCCGGCAACCCTCCGCTCCCGCCGACACCACCGTCCCGTTGCCGTCGGCGTCGGGGGCGGCGTCGGGTTCGGCCGCGCACGGAAGCGCGGCCCCGCCGCACTCCTCTCCCTCCCCCTCGTCCTCTTCCCCTTCCTCCTCCGACACCGCCATCCGCTCCCTCCTCGTGCCCGTGCCCGAGGCCTCCGATGCCGTCGCGCCGCCGGAGACGCCGGGCAGTGTGCTGCCGGGCAGGCCCGAGGCCGCGCGGCCCCGCGTGCGGCAGGCCGCCGTGCCCGCCGAGCCCGAGGCCGGCATGCCGTGCCCGAGCTGCGGGTCGCCCAACGCCCCACGTCGGCACTTCTGCCGCAGCTGCGCGATCCCCCTCAAGGACTCCGCCACCGCCACCGCCGAGGGCCCGTACGCGGGACAGCGGCCCCGCCTGCACCGCGACCGCACCCGCTGGATCGCCCGCGCCGTGGGCATCGCGGTGGTCGCGGGGCTCCTCGTCGGCGGCATCTTCGGCGGGCCGCCGGCCGCCCGCGCCGTCCAGGACCACTTCGCCAAGCGGGTCCCCGTCCACCCCACCGACTACAGCGCCTCGCACGCCGCCCCGAAGCAGGCGGCCAAGCTCGCCTTCGACGGCTACTCCAACACCTGGTGGGGAACGGGCTACGCGGGCGACTCGGCGGGCCAGTGGATCCAGGCCGACTTCGGCCAGCCCACCGACCTGCTCAACCTCCTGATCACGCCCGGCACCTCGCCCCGCACCGCGCAGGCCGCCGAGCAGGCGAGGCCCATGGAGTTCGACCTGGTGGTCAGCGACTCGTCGGGCAAGGAGCACACCATGCACCGCCGGATCAACGACGGCGGCGTACAGAAGATCGACGTACGCGTACGGGACGCGGTGACCGCACGCCTTGTCCTGCGCTCCGCCTACGGCGCCGGCAAGGACCGCCAGGTGGCCATCGCCGAGCTGGAGTTCTTCGGCCGGTCGACCGGGCAGTAGCGGCGCCTTCCGGCACCGGGATGACCGTCACGCGCGCGCCGCGTGACGGGCTCTCCCCCGCTCTGTGAGCAACCGATGACAGCCCTCCCGGCTGCGGCTTCCAGGGGTTCTGCTGGAGGGCATGAACCACGAAGACACCTCCTCGCGCCGCCCCCGGCGCGCCCTCCGCCGCCCCGCCGCGCTCGCCCTCCTCGCCGCGGCGGGCCTCGTCGCCCTCACCGCCTGTGCCGGATCGGGCGGCGGCACGTCCTCCGTCTCCTCCGACGACCACGCGAAGAGCGAGAACGGCGGGAAGGACGAGCAGACCAACGCGAAGCTGCCCAAGCTCCTCTGGATGGGCGACTCCATCGGCGAGGCCGAGGCCCCGGCCCTCGGCGCCGCGCTGAAGGCCGGC
This sequence comes from Streptomyces sp. NPDC025651, assembly GCF_055558735.1. Classification (NCBI taxonomy): domain Bacteria; kingdom Bacillati; phylum Actinomycetota; class Actinomycetes; order Kitasatosporales; family Streptomycetaceae; genus Streptomyces; species Streptomyces sp. NPDC025651. The sequence goes on along the minus strand of NZ_JBVHLZ010000017.1, from coordinate 138,379 downwards.
GGGACGTCCTTCACGTCCATGGCCGCGGCGGGCGGCGGCGGCGTCATCGGCGAGATCGCCAAGCCCACCTGGGACGAGCTCCCGAAGAAGCTGAAGTCGGCCGCGCCGGACGTCGTCGCCTACCAGATCACCACCTACGACTGGGGCACCCCGGCCGAGCAGCGCACGGACTACGAACGCCTCGCCAAGACCGTCAACGACGCCGGCGCCGAACTCGTCCTCGTCTCCGCGCCGCCCTTCAAGATCGACGACTTCTACAAGCCCCACGAGGCACAGATCAGGACCGCCCCGAAGTCCGCGAAGGACGTGGCGGCCAAGCACCCCGACAAGGTCCACTTCCTCGACGCCTCCGCCCTGTGGGGCACCGACGGCTCCGCGAAGAAGGCACAGCGCAGCAAGGACGGCATCCACTCCTGCCAGCAGGGCTCGGCGGCGTTCGCCCAGTGGCTCACCTCGGAGCTCGGCAAGCTGTACGCCTTCACGCCCGCCCCCGCCGACCAGTGGGCCACCGGACCGTGGACCGGCGACAAGGTCTACGGCCCGCTCGGCTGCAAGTAGCCGACGATGACCGTCACACGTGCCGTGCCCGCCTCACGGGCCACGCCGCCCGTCCGCCGCGGGCACATCGCTCCGCTGGACGGGCTGCGCGGCGTCGCCGTGCTCGGCGTGCTCTTCTTCCACGCCGGGCACTTCGGCGGCGGCTTCCTCGGCGTCGACCTCTTCTTCGTCCTGTCCGGGTACCTGATCACCGGCCTGCTGCTCAAGGAGGCGGCGGGCACGGGCCGGATCGACCTGGTCGCCTTCTGGGGCCGCCGGGCCCGCCGCCTGCTGCCCGCCCTGGCGACCGCCGTCGCGGGAACGCTGCTCCTGGTGTGGGTGTTCGGGCCGCCGCAACTGCTGCGCTTCGCGCTCGACGACACCCCGTGGGTCGTGTCGAACCTCGCCAACTGGCACTTCATCGGCGACCGACTCGGCTACTGGAACGGTTCCGACACCCGGGTGTTCAGCCACCTGTGGAGCATCGCCGTGGAGGAGCAGTTCTATCTGGTGTGGCCACCGGTCGTCCTGTGCCTGGCGACCCTCGGCACGAAGACCGGCGCCCGCGGCGGGACGTCGGGATTCCGCGGCGGGACGTCCGGTGTCCCTACCACACGAGCCGGTACGCGCGTCGCCCTCGTCGCCGGAGCCGGAGCACTCGCCTCCCTGGGACTCATGGTCGCCCTCGCCGCGCCCGCGTCCGCCGACACCACGCGCGTCTACGAGGGCACGGACACCCGCGCCTTCTCGCTGCTCCTCGGCGCGCTCATGGCCACGCCGCCGGCCACCGGGATCCTGTCCCGCCTGAGCGAGCGGACGACGGGCCGGATCTGTCTGCTCCTGGCCTGCGCGATCGGTGCGTACTGGGCGCTGTCCGACGGGCAGAAGTCCCCGTCCCTGTTCCAGGGCGGCCTGTTCCTGCACGCGCTGGCCGCGGCCCTGCTCATCGCCTGCCTCGCGCGGACCCCGAGCAGCCCGGTCGGCCGGGTGCTCGGCAGCGCCCCGCTGCGCCGGACCGGCCTCGTCTCGTACAGCCTCTACCTCTGGCACTGGCCGGTCTTCGTCCTCCTCGACGAGGAGCGCATCGGCCTGACCGGGTGGCCCCGCACCGCCGTGGTCGTCGCCGTCTCCTTCGCCGCGGCCTGGCTCTCGAAGGTCCTGGTGGAGGATCCGATACGGTTCCGCGCCCGCTGGGCGAAGGGCCGCGCCGGGGCCTTCGCCCTGGTCGCCGCCTTCACGGCCCTCCTCGCCCTGTGGGCGGCCGTCCCCGAACCCCGCACCGGGCAGGGGTCGGTGGACATCACCCAGCTGACCTCCGACGGCGCCCGGCCTCCCGCCGAGAAGTAGGGGGGTGGCCGCCGGGCACCGGAGGGGTGAGCCCGGCGGCCACGTCAGTGGGCCGTCCGCCCGCCGTCGGGGCTGGGAGAGCTACGACAGCTGCGACTGCACCTGCGAGGAGATGAGCTCCAGGTGGTCGAGGTCGGCCAGGTCCAGGAACTGCAGGTAAATACGGCTCGCTCCGATCGCCTCGTACCTCCCGATCTTGTCGACGACCTCGGCGGGCGAGCCCGCGAGGCCGTTGGCCTTGAGCTCGTCCACCTCGCGGCCGATGGCGGCCGCGCGCCGGGCGACCTCCGCGTCGTCCTTGCCGACGCAGGCCACCAGGGCGTTGGAGTACACCAGGTCCCCGCCCTTGCGCCCGGCCTGCTCGGCGGCCGCGCGGACCCGGCCGAACTGCCGCTCGCTGTCCTCCACCGAGGCGAAGGGGATGTTGAACTCGTCGGCGAACTGCGCGGCCAGGCGCGGCGTGCGCGTCGCGCCGTGGCCACCGATCAGCACCGGCACCTTGGCCTGCGCGGGCTTGGGCAGGGCCGGGGAATCGGTGAGCTGGTAGTGCTTGCCGTCGTGGCTGAAGGTCTTGCCGACCTCCGTCGACCACAGGCCGGTGACGATCTCCAGCTGCTCCTCGAGGCGGGCGAACTTCTCCTTGGGGAAGGGGATGCCGTACGCCTTGTGCTCGTCCTCGAACCAGCCCGCGCCCAGGCCCAGTTCGACACGGCCGCCCGACATCTGGTCGACCTGCGCGACCTGGATCGCGAGGACGCCGGGGAGCCGGAAGGTGCCGGCGGTCATGAGAGTGCCGAGCCTGATCCGCTTGGTCTCGCGCGCGAGGCCGGCCAGGGTGATCCACGCGTCCGTGGGACCCGGCAGACCATCGGAGGAACCCATGCGGAGGTAGTGGTCGGAGCGGAAGAAGGCGTCGAAGCCCAGGTCCTCGGTGGCCTTGGCGACGGTGAGCAGAGTGTCGTAGGTGGCCCCTTGCTGGGGCTCGGTGAAGATTCGAAGATCCATGTCGCCATCCTGCACGCTCGAACGCCCGTCAACCCCACCGGTCCCGCCGATCCCCCGCCACCCCGGTCGGGTGAAAATCCGTCAACACGGCGACCGGTGCGGGCCCGCCCCAGTGACCCCGCCCGTCCGGAGATCGTTGGCTCGGGCGGAGCCGGACCGCCCGGCACCCGCGCCGGCGGCCCCTGCCGGTGCGTCGCCTGCATCAACTGCCTTCCCCCACCGGGAGGGCGAGGGCCGAGGAGGCCGTCATGTCCCAGGAAGCCGTGCCCGAGCAGGAGGCCGCGCACGATTCGCCCGTGCCCGCGCAGCAGGGCGCACCCAAGGGCCTGCTGCAGCAGATGGAGGAGCTGATGGCAGCGCTCAACGCGGATCTGACCCAGCTCGACGCCGATCTGCAGCAGTCCACGTCCCCCGGCGTCACGCCCACGTCCCCTGTGTCTTCCGCTTCTCCCGGCGCCACGTCCGCGGGCGCCCGTCCGCAGAGCGGCGACGAGCCCGGCCGCTTCTGACGGCACCGGCTCTTCCCCGGGGCCTCCGCGACCCTGCCCCTCGGCGGGGTCGCCACGGAGCCGCCTCATGACGGCCCCGCCGCCGAGTCGGGAGCAGGCAGGCCCTGCTCCCGCACCGCGAGTCTGCGCAGCATCTCGATGACCCGGTCCCTCGACTCGTCGGCGGCGTCGATCGCTTCCATGCACTGCCAGTACACCCCCTCCTCCTCGGCGCCCATGGCGACGCTGACCAGGGCGATGGCGACCTCGCCGAGGAGCCTGCCAAGGCCGAGCAGGACCTCTTGGGCGTCACCCGTCTCCGTCAGCCGCGCGGCCCGTATGTCCTCGGTCCCCAGGCGCGGGGCGTCAAGCACCCCGCAGGCTCTTCCCCCGACTTCACTCAGGCCCAGCGCCTCGCCCCGTAACTCGGGAGGGCCCGTGACCGCGAGACGGCTGCCGATGGCCTGGGCGAGCGCCTGGGACTGCCACACCTCGGTGACCACGTCCGCCGGGTCCTGACTCCGCGCCAGAGCGCGGCGGTTCGCTTCGATGAGCCGCATCGCGTTCATTGCCGGCCCCCCTCCATCCCGCGCGCCCTCGCCGCACGATCGCCCGAACTCCCTTGTCCACTACCCAGAGTGATACCCATCCGGGCGAAAAGCCAGGGGAAGCCGGAAATCTGTGGACAGGCAATCGAGTTTGGCCAAGCCATTCACTACGAAGAGTGACGAAGGTACCGGAACAAAGCCTTCCGGCAGGGCAAATGGGACTGCGCGGGCAAGGAGCGGAAGAGTCCGGCCGGCCCAGGGCCGGCCGGTCCCTCAAGTTCTCCCGGGTCCCCTCAGGCCCCCTCACGGCCCTTCCGGCACCGGAAACCGCCGCTCGTTCCTGTCGATCTTCGCGGCGAGGGCGGCCAGCGCGTCGATGCCCAGGACCTCGCAGAACTGCAGCAGATAGGCGAGGACATCGGCGACCTCGTCCGTCACGCGGTGGGCGGTGCCCGGCTCCCTCATCACCCGCGCCGACTCCTCCGGCGTCAACCACTGGAAGATCTCCACCAGTTCCGACGCCTCCACGCTCAGCGCGGCGGCCAGGTTCTTCGGGGTGTGGTACTGCTCCCAGTCGCGCGCGGCCGCGAACTCCGCCAGCCTGCGCTGCAGTCCCGCCACATCAAGTCGTTCCGTCACGGCTCCAGGTCTACCACCGAGGCGCCCGCGGCGTCGGCCGCCCAGGACGCGTCCCCCACCGCCCCCACCACGCGGATGTGCCCGCGCCCGCAGGTGCGCGCCGCGAGGTCCCCGATGGCCCGCGCCTGGCGCGCGTCCAGGCGGCGGTCGAGGCCGTCGGCGACGACCGTCAGGGTCTGGTACGCCGCGGGCACCTCCGCCACCGGGTCGACGGCGAGCACGCCGGGCCCGGTGAGGAGCACGAGGGCCAGGGCCACGTACCTCAACTCGCCGTCCCCGAGCCGCCCGAGCGGGGTGCGCACGCCGCCACCGCGGTCGATGAAGGCGTGCACCGCGCCGTCCTCCGCCTCCTCGGCGAACAGGTCGACGACCGGCCCCGCGCAGCCGTCGCGCACCGCGGAGACGAGCAGCGCGTGGCGTCCCGCGCACTCCGCCTGCGTACGCCACAGGACTTCGGCGAGGTTGTCGCAGCCGCTCAGGAGGCGACCCGCGCCGTCCTGCCCCGCCGCTATCAGCCCCGCGGGCACCGGCGCCCGCATCCGGCTGGGCCGCGGGTCGCAGGGGAACGCCGAGCGCAGCGCGACCACGACCTGCTCCGCCGCCGCGAGCACCAGGCGCTGCCCGTCGGTCTTGCCCGCCACCCGCAGCGGCACCAGCGCCGTGCCGAGCCGGTCGTCCGGCATCGGGGCGCGTGTCACGGGCGCCGAGCCCGCGGTGTGCCAGGCCGCCTGGACCATGCGGCGGCCGGGGTCGCGCAGTGCCGTCTCCAGCAGGACGAGGTCGCCGCGGGCCAGCCGCTCGCCCACGACGCGCAGTTCGGGTTCGGCCTGCACGGCGAGGTCGAGCCGGACGGTTCCGGCGGGCCCGTCGACCGTGCAGCCGATGCGGAAGCCGCGCCGCCGCTGGCCGTCGGCGCGGGCGCGTTCGGGCACGCATGCCAGGGGATCCGCGAAGACGTCGGTCAGCTCCGCCCCCGCGCTGAGCCGCGCCAGCGCCTCGTACGCCCGCAGGGCGCTGGACTTGCCGCTGCCGCTGGGCCCGGTGACCAGGGTCAGCGGCCCCAGCGGGAGCACCGTGCCCCGGTGCCCCGCGAAGGCGGACAGGCGCAGTTCGGTGACCTGCGGGCGGCCCTGGCCCGCCGGTGGCTCCGCGACCGACACCGGGGAATGCACCGTCATGATCGGAAGGTAGGCGGCCACGCCTCCGGCGAACCGTTCCGCCGAACCGACCTTCCTACGATCGAGCGATTCCCCGCGAACAGGCCCCGGCCACTCCCTCGATGCACTAGGCGGGTCCGCCTCCGCTGCGCCGACCGGATCCGCCCCTGCCGCGCCGAGCCGTCACCTCAGCATTCGCCGCCCCATGTCACGGAGGTCACGGTGCCCGGGAGCTGACTGATCTCGAAGTACGGGGAATCCGGCGGGTAGTGCAGGCAGCCGTGGAGGTCACCCCCGCTGCCGACGTCGAGGTGGTAGCGGATGTGGTCCGCCCCCGGATCGTGCCTGCCGTTGTTCATGATCGACATCCCCTGGGGCACCTTCAGGTTGTACAGGTTCCCCTTCGACTTCCACGTCGGCTCCCCCTGGAAGCCCCGGTTGTTCCACACGCAGACGTATTCGCGGGGGCACTGGGACCGATCCGCGGCCGCCGGCGGCGCGATCGCCACGCCCATGGCGGTCGCGACCAGAACCGTCGCGAGGAGGCCCGTCTTCCTGCCTACACCGATCCTCATGGTCCTCATGGTCCTCATGGTCCTCCGATGCCGAGCGCGGTTGCTTCCTGCCGTCAGGCTGGCACGCGCGCCGCGCCGGGCCGGAGCAATTGCGCCCTGGTGCAAAAGCTTCTGGGCCGACCGGTCCCCCCGCAGACTGACCGGTCGACGGCACACGCCAAGTGGCGTGGCGTTCAAGCGATTCGAGGGGGACGTCATGGGATTGAGGAAGCTGGGCGCGAGCACCGCCACGCTCACCGTGCTGGCCGCGGGCATGATCGGTTTCTCGGCGGACACCGCCGCCGCCGACTCCTGCGCGTACGCGAGCTTCTGCGCGTGGACCGGCTTCGACCGGACGGGCAAGAAGTGCACGTGGGGCGGGCGCGACGACGACTGGACGAGCAAGGAGGGGGACAACATCTCGTGCAGCTGGGCCAAGAGCACCAACGTGAGGTCGGTGCAGAACGCCACCGGCCGGTGCGTCGTTCTCTACGAGAGGACCCACTACGTCAAGACTCCCGGCTTCCCCAAGTACCTGAGGAACGAGTGGTACGGGAACACCGGCCCCGACGCGGGCATCAACTACCTGTCGCACCATTTCGTCAACTGGTGCTGAACCAGAGCCCCGTCCTGCCCGCCGAGCCGCCTTCACCGCCCCGTCCGGCTCGGGCATGCTGAGCTCCGCCGGCAACAGCACCGGGGGGCAAGCATGCTGCGCATCCACTTCACCGCCGAGGATCTCGGCAGGGTCCGGCTGGCCTGCCGGCCGGACCCGCTGTGGGAGACGGTCCTGAGCCTGCACCAGCTCGTCAGACCGGATCCGTTCTTCCAGCCGTGGCGGCGGCTCACCCGCGGGGCGCTCGCCCGGGCCGAGCTGGGCGCCGACACCCGGATGCTCACCACCCTGGCCCCGCCCAGCTCCTACTCCCCCGACTTCCTGACCCCGCCCCACCCGGGCGGCGGCGTCCCGTGCGTCGAGGCGGGCATCGACATGGTCCTCTCCACCGGCCGCGGCAGGCTCCGTGACGACATCGCCCGGCTCGCCGCCGACGGCGTCCGTCCGCCCGCCTGGCTCGGCGACCTCTCCGCGGGGCGCTCGGGGGCGCTGGGGCGGCTCGGCTCAGCCCTGCGCCGCTACCACGCCGCCGCGGTGGGGCCGCACCAGCCGGTGTCCGCCACCGCCTTCCACGACGAGCGCCACCTGCGGGCGCAGTCGCTGACCGAGCACGGCAGCGAGGCTCTCCTCTCGGGGCTCGGCCCCACCAGCCGCTGGCGGGCGCCGGTGCTCGAAGCCGACTATCCCGTCGAGCGGGACCTGTACCTCGCCGGGCGGGGGCTGACGATCATCCCCAGCTTCTTCTGCCACAACCACCCGATCACGCTCGCGCTCTGCGAGCTCCCGCCCGTCCTGGTCTATCCCGTCCCCCGCGCCCCGCTGTGGATTCCCACCGCGGCGGACCGCGAGCGGCCGGCGCCTGCGCTGGACGAACTGCTCGGCCGCACCAGGGCGGCGCTCCTTCGCGGTCTCGACACCAGCCGCACCACGGGCGGGCTCGCGCGGCTGCTGCGCGTCTCGCCCGCGACGGCCAGCCGCCACGCCACGACCCTGCGCAACGCGGGCCTGATCGTCAGTGAACGGCACGGCGCCCATGTGCTGCACACGCGTACGGCACTGGGCACCGCCCTGCGCGCCCGGCAGCCCGGCTAGGGCTGCGCGACCGCCTCCACCAGACCCTGGACCTCCGTGCCGGGCGGCGCGAGGAGGAAGACGTTCTTGTCGACCCGGTGCATGCCGCAGTTGAGACCGAGGACCACGCCGCTGCTGAAGTCCAGGACGCGCTTGGCCACTTCGGTCTCGGCGCCGGTCAGGTCGAGCAGGACCGGGATCTGCGCCATGACGGTCTCGGCGACCTCGCGGGCGTCCGCGAAGACGTTGACCCGCATCACCACGAAGCGGCGGCGCGTCTCCGTCTCCGCGTCGGGCAGCGCGCGGTGTCCGGGCCAGGAAGGCCATTCGTTGCGGCTGCGCAGCGGTACGACCTGGGCGAGCCCTTCCCACTGTTCGTCGGTGACGTCGTGGCGCTGACTGCTACTCACTGACCCACCCCGTCCTGGCTCGTCCTTGTTTTCTGCACCGGGCAATTCTTACGCCAAGTCACCCGTTCAGCCCAACAGCGACACGGAGGCCGACCTCGACGACTGGCCGGTTCGGGGTGTTCACGTCACTTCGAGAGCACCAGGATGCCCCTGCTTCCCGGTGTTCGGCTCCGTGAGGTTCGCCACCTTCACCAGGCCGTCGGCGAGGCCGCCGCGCCAGCAGGCGTAGTCGTGACCGCCGTTGTACTCGGTGCGGGTCACCGCGTGGCCGTGCGCGGCCAGGGTCTCGTACATGAGCCGGCTGTGGTCGACCATCACACCCTCGCGGAGCCCGACGTCGAGGTGGACGCGGAGGGCGGGGCGCCGCGCCCCGTCGGCGAAGCGTTCGGCGAGCCAGGGCGTCGTGCCGTCGGGCACCGACTCCGGTACGCCGGGCGGCAGTCCGGGGCGCCACCACAGCGAGGCGGACTGGGCGAGGACGACGCCGAACCGCTCGGGCCTGAGCAGGGCCGCGTACAGGGCGGTGAGCCCGCCGAGGCTCTGGCCCGCGACGACGGTGCGGGCGGGGTCGGCGGTCAGGGGCCAGCGCCCGGCCGCCCAGGGCAGGAGCTCGTCGGCGAGGAACCCGACGAACTCGTCGCGACAAGTGAGGTCACGCCAGCGGGTGGTGAGGTCGACCGCGTCGGGGGCGAGGACGACGGGCGGGGGCACGGCGCCGTCGGCGACGAGGGCGTCCAGGGTGTCCTGGAACGCAAGCGGGCCGAACCAGGTGTCGCCGTCGCACAGGACGACCACGGGGCTCTCGGGCCGCGGACCGCCCGGCGGCAGGTACGCCCACACGTTCCGCTCCTCGCCGAGCGCGCCCGCGGGCAGGCGGTGCCGCTCGACGCGGCCGCGCGGGATGCCGTCGCGCCGCTCGGCCCAGGGCTGCGCGGGCGCGTCGGGCAGGGCGAAGACGGAGCTGTCCGGGAGGCCCCAACAGGACTCCATGCGCCGGGGGTTGAGCGGGTCGCGGGTCGCGTACGGCGACAGGGCGCGCAGCCGGAGCTGCTGGGCCTCGGGGGAGGCCGGCACGTCACCGGGCGAGAGGTCGGCGGCGATGCGGTACGAGCCGCGGTGGTCGGAGCCGAGGCGGTAGGTGAGGTGCCACACGTCGGTGCCGGGCAGCGGGGCGAGGAGGGCGTCGGCCAGGTACTCACGGTCGGCGAGGCAGTTGACGAGCAGCAGCACCTGCCGGGTCGCCCGGTGCCCGCGCCACAGGAAGGTGACGGCCCGGGACGCGGGGTCGCCGTCGACCTCCTCGATCAGCGGGGCGCCGCCGCGCCGTTCGACGTCGCGCCAGAAGTCGTCGAGGAGAGCGGGCAGTTGGGACTCGGCGGTTTCGGATACGCGGGAGGCGAGGGCGCGGAGGGCGGGGCTGGAGGCGCGGGGCACGGCCGGGGCGGCGGGGCGAGGGGCCGGGGCGGCGGGGCGAGGGGCCGGGGCGGGCTCGCCTCGCGCGCCGCCTCGCGCGAGAGGCCGTGCGGCGGATCGCGCGGAGCGTGGCCCCACACGCCCCGTGGCGTTCGGTCCGGTGCGCATGGTTGCCGTCCCTTCCTGTCGCTCGGGATTTCTGGCGCGCCGGGTGCGGCGGGGGAGGTCGTCGCGCACCCGGCACGCCAATATCAACTTAGCTTAGCCTAAGCTAACCACCTCTGGGTCTGCCCTCCCCCGGCAAGGGCCCCGGCGCCTCGACAAGGGCCCCCGTCCCGGTCACCAGTAGAGTGCGGCTGCGCACCCCTTCCCGAATCCCGAGGTCAGGTACCAGCAGTGACCCCCGCACCCCCCGCAGGCATACCGGCCGTCACCGTCGTCGGGATCGGGGCCGACGGCTGGGACGGGCTCCCCGCCGCCTCGCGCACGGCGCTCGCCGAAGCCGACGTGCTCATCGGCGGCCCGCGCCAGCTGGACCTGCTGCCCGCCGACGCCTGCGCGGGCGAGCGCGTCGCCTGGCCCTCGCCGCTGCGGCCCGCCGTGCCCGGCCTGCTCGCCGCCCACGCGGGGCGCCGCGTCACCGTCCTCGCCAGCGGCGACCCCATGTTCTACGGGATCGGGCGCGCCCTGAGCGAGGAGCTCGGCGCCGCCGCGCTGCACGTCCTGCCGCACCCGTCGTCCGTCTCCCTCGCGTGCGCGCGCCTGGGCTGGCCCGTCGAGGACACCGAGGTCGTCACGCTGGTCGGCCGACCCGCCGCCCGGCTCGCCGCCGCGCTGCACGACGGGCGCCGCCTCCTCGTCCTCAGCGCGAACGCGGCCACGCCCGGCGAGGTCGCCGCCCTGCTGCGCGACCGCGGCTTCGGGCCGAGCCGGCTGCGCGTCCTGGAACAGCTGGGTTCCCCGCACGAGTCGTCGTACGAGGATGTCGCCGACGCCTGGTCGCACGCCCCCGGCGATCCCCTGAACGTCGTCGCGGTCGAGTGCCGCCGCTCCCCCGACGCCCTGCGGCTCGGCGCCGTGCCGGGGCTGCCCGACGCCGCGTACGAGAGCGACGGGCAGCTCACCAAGCGCCACGTCCGCGCCGCCACGCTCGCCGCCCTCGCGCCCGAGCCCGGCGAACTGCTGTGGGACGTGGGCGGCGGCTCCGGGTCGATCGCCGTGGAGTGGCTGCGGGCGCACCCGGCGTGCCGTGCCGTCACCGTCGAGAAGAACCCCGTGCGGGCCGAGCGGATCACCCGCAACGCCGAGCGGCTCGGTGTGCCGGGGCTGCGCGTCGTCACCGGCGCGGCGCCCGCCGCGCTCGCCGGACTCCCCACGCCGGACGCCGTGTTCATCGGCGGCGGCCTCACCGCGCCGGGGCTCCTCGACGCCTGCTGGGAGGCCCTGCCCGCCGGCGGCCGCCTCGTCGCCAACACCGTGACGCTGGAGTCCGAGGCGCTGCTCACCGACCGGTACCGGCGCCACGGCGGCGAACTGGTCCGGCTCGCGGTCGCGCAGGCCGTCCCCGTGGGCGGCTTCACCGGCTGGCGACAGGCCATGCCGGTCACCCAATGGTCCGTCACCAAGCGTGCGGCACAAGGAGATCAAGAACGATGACCGTGTACTTCATCGGCGCGGGGCCCGGCGCCGCCGACCTGATCACGGTGCGCGGCGCGCGCACGCTCGCCGCCTGCCAGGTCTGCCTGTACGCGGGCAGCCTGGTGCCGCGCGAACTGCTCGCCGAATGCCCGGAGGGGGCACGGCTGGTGGACACCGCGCAGCTCAACCTCGACGAGATCACCGCCGAGTTGGTGCGCGCGCACGAGCAGGGGCTCGACGTGGCGCGGCTGCACTCGGGCGACCCGTCCGTGTTCAGCGCCGTTGCCGAGCAGATGCGGCGGCTCGACGCGGCGGGCGTACCGTACGAAGTGGTCCCGGGTGTCCCGGCGTTCGCGGCGGCCGCGGCCGCGCTGAAGCGGGAGCTGACGGTGCCGACCGTCGGGCAGACCGTGATCCTCACGCGGATCGCGCAGCGGGCCACGGCGATGCCTGAGGGCGAGGATCTCGCCACGCTGGGGCGCAGTGGGGCGTTGCTCGTGCTGCATCTTGCTGCGGGGTATGTCGACCGGGTCGTCGAGGAGTTGCTGCCTCATTACGGGGCCGAGTGCCCGGCCGCCGTTGTCGCGCTCGCCAGTCGGCCCGACGAGGTGATTCTCCGGGGAACCTTGGAGGACATCGCCGGGCAGGTGAAGGCGGCGGGGATCGTGCGGACCGCGGTGATCATGGTTGGCAGGACTCTTGGCGCCGAGCAGTTCCGTGACAGTCATCTGTACTCGGCGGAGCGGGATCGGCACGTCTGCTGAGTTCTTCGGGTGCGGGTGTGCCGTGGCTTGTCGCGCCCACGCGGCGGAGCCGCACATGTCACAGCCCCGCGCCCCTAAGGGGCGCTTCGTCCCACCACGGTTCCCGCTCTGTCGATGCAGATGACTTCCACCGCCACCGGGGCACCCCGCAGCACCGCCAGCGCCTCGTCCCTCGCCCTCGTCGCCACCAAGTCGCCCAGCGGGACGCCCGCCGCCTCGCAGAGCCGCAAGGCCTCCAACCCCGTGTTCGCGGACGCCACCTGCGTCGTCAGGGATGCGTCCGCGCCGCCCGCTCGGGCCAGTTCCGCCAGGAACCCCTTGTCCACCTGGGAGCGGGCCGAGTGCAGGTCCAGGTGGCCCGCCGCCAGCTTCGAGAGTTTGGCGAAGCCGCCGCAGATGGTGAGGCGGTCGACGGGGTGACGGCGTACGTACTTGAGGACCGCGCCCGCGAAGTCGCCCATGTCGAGCAGGGCGTCCTCGGGCAGGTCGTACTCGGCGACGACCGTCTTCTCCGAGGTCGAGCCCGTGCACCCGGCGACGTGCGTGCGCCCGGCCGCCCGCGCCACGTCCACGCCGCGCCGGATCGAGTCGATCCACGCCGAGCAGGAGTAGGGCACGACGATGCCGGTCGTGCCGAGGATCGACAGGCCGCCGAGGATGCCGAGGCGCGGGTTCCAGGTGGAGCGGGCGATCTCCTCGCCGTGGTCGACGGAGATCGTGATCTCGACGTCCGGCGCGACGCCCGCGCGCTCGGCCACCAGCGCCACGTGGTCCCGCATCATCTGCCGCGGCACGGGGTTGACCGCGGGCTCGCCGACGTCCAGGGGCAGGCCGGGGCGCGTGATCGTGCCCACGCCGGGGCCCGCCTTGAAGACGACGCCCGAGCCCGGCGGCAGCCGCCGCACCGTGGCCCTGACCAGCGCGCCGTGCGTGACGTCCGGGTCGTCGCCCGCGTCCTTGACCACGCCCGCCATGGCGTACGAGGCGGTGAGCTCCTCGGCGGCGACGGCGAACGCCGGCGTCTGGCCCCTGGGCAGCGTGATGGTCACCGGGTCGGGGAAGTCGCCGGTCAGCAGCGCCGTGTACGCGGCCGTGGTGGCGGCCGTCGCACAGGCACCGGTCGTCCAGCCGGGCCGCAGACCGGTGTGCTTGAGTTGGGCGCTGCGCCCGCCCTTGGCCTTAGCTGCCTCACTCATGAAGGAAACCGAACTCCGTGCACGTACTGATTCTGGGGGGAACGACCGAGGGCCGCCGTCTGGCGGAGCTCCTCGCGGACGAGGCGGGGGTGCGGGTGACCAGCTCCCTCGCGGGACGGGTCGCGGCGCCCCGGCTGCCGCCGGGCGAGGTGCGCGTCGGCGGCTTCGGCGAGGCCGAGGGGCTGGCCGCGTGGCTGCGGGAGCACCGCGTGGACGCGCTCATCGACGCCACCCATCCTTTCGCCGGGACGATCTCGTTCAACGCGGCGAAGGCCGCCGCGCTCGCCCATGTTCCCCTGCTCGCGCTGCGGCGGCCCGGCTGGGTCGCCTCGGAGGGGGACGACTGGCACGAGGTCGATTCCCTGGACATGGCGGCACGGGTGCTTCCTGGGCTGGGGCGGCGCGTGTTCCTCACCACCGGGCGGATGGGTCTCGCCGCGTTCTCCGGACCCGAACCGGCTGGTCTCTGGTTCCTCGTCCGTTCGGTCGACGCACCCGAGCCGCCGTGCCCTCCGCACATGGAGGTGCTGCTCGATCGAGGGCCTTTCGCCCTCGACGGGGAGAGGGAGCTGCTGCGGCGGCATCGGATCGACGTCGTGGTGACCAAGGACAGCGGGGGTTCGGCCACCGCGCCGAAGCTTGTCGCCGCGCGCGAGGCGGGGGTTCCTGTGGTGGTGGTTCGGCGGCCCTCCGGGCCGGAGGGGGTCGCCGACGTCGCCACGCCGGAGGAAGCGGTTGCCTGGGTGCGTGCGCTGCGCGGCTGAGTGCGGGCCGTTTGCGGCTGGTCGCGCAGTTCCCCGCGCCCCTGAAAGCAGGGGCTCGCGCCCCGTCAGGGGCGCGGGGAACTGCGCGCTCAGCCACAGCTCACCCGCAGGCGACCCACAAGAGAGTCACCCCTCCGGATACCGCCGCGGCGTCCAGACGACCCGCTCCCCGCCCCCGCGCCGCCGCGACACACGCGTCTGCGAAGATCCCACGATCAGCAGCGTGCGCATGTCGACGTCGGCGGGGTCGAGGTCGCCGAGCCGCACGATGCGTACGGACTCCTCCGGACCGCCGACGTCCCGGCCGAGCACCACCGGCGTGTCCGGCGCCCGGTGCTCCAGCAGGAGCTCCCTCGCCTTGCCGACCTGCCAGGTCCGGCTGCGCGAGCCGGGGTTGTAGATGGCGATGACCAGGTCCGCGGCGGCCGCCGCGGCCAGGCGTTCGGCGATGACCTCCCACGGCTTGAGGCGGTCGGAGAGGGAGAGCGTCACGTAGTCGTGGCCGAGCGGCGCCCCCGCACGGGCCGCCGCCGCGTTCGCCGCGGTCACCCCCGGCAGCACCCGCACCGGCACCTCCGCGTACTCCTCCTGGGAGGCGACCTCCAGGACGGCCGTGGCCATCGCGAAGACGCCCGGGTCGCCGCCGGAGACGACGGCGACGCGACGGCCCCGCCGCGCCAACTGCAGGGCGAACTCGGCACGTTCGGACTCCACGCGGTTGTCGGAGCCGTGCCGCTGCTGGCCGGGGCGGTGCGGCACACGGTCGACGTACGTGGTGTAGCCGACCAGGTCGTCGGCCGCGGCGAGGGCGCCGCGCGTCTCGGGGGTCAGCCAGAGCGGGCCCGCGGGACCGGTGCCGACCACGACGACCTCGCCGCGCTCCGGTTCCGCCGAAGGCCCGGGCGCGGGGCCGCCCGTCAGCGGGGCCACTCGGCTCGGCAGCACCGCCACGGAGAAGTACGGCACCGACTCCGGGTCCACGTCGGCCAGTTGGCCGGTGCGCTCGCCCTGCATGGTGGCGCGCTCGACGTACCGGGCCTCCTCCAGACGGCCCGCGCGCTCCAGGGCGCCGCGGACCTTGCCGAAGGTGCGGCCGAGCTTCATGACGACCGCGGAGTCCGTGGCCGCGAGGCGTGCGGCAAGCTCCTCCTCGGGGAGCGTGCCCGGCAGGATCGTGAGCACCTCCTCGGCCTCCACCAGGGGCTCGCCGAGCCGGGCCGCCGCCGCGCTCACCGAGGTCACCCCGGGGATCACCTCGGTCGCGTACCGGTGCGCGAGCCGCTTGTGCATGTGCTGGTAGGAGCCGTAGAAGAGCGGGTCGCCCTCGGCGAGGACGGCGACCGTGCGGCCCGCGTCGAGGTGGGCTGCCAGGCGCGCCGCGGCCTCCTCGTAGAAGTCGTCGAGGGCGCCGCGGTAGCCGCCGGGGTGGTCGGTGCCCTCCGTCGTGACGGGGTAGACCAGCGGCTCCTCGATGTGGTCGGCGCGGATGTGCGCGGCCGCGATCGAGCGGGCGATGGAGCGGCCGTGCCGGGCGGAGTGGTACGCGACCACGTCGGCGGCGGCGATGGTCTCCACGGCGCGGACGGTCATCAGGGACGGGTCGCCGGGGCCGAGCCCGACCCCGTACAGCTTCCCCCGGGTGTTCTCGGTGTTCACTCCGCCTCGCTCGCAATCGCGTTGATCGCCGCCGCGGCCATCGCGCTGCCGCCGCGACGTCCCCGTACGACCAGGTACTCCAGGCCGGAGGCGTGCTCGGCGAGCGCGTCCTTGGACTCGGCGGCGCCGACGAAGCCGACCGGGATGCCGAGGACGGCGGCCGGACGCGGCGCGCCCTCCTCGATCATCTCCAGGAGGCGGAAGAGTGCGGTGGGCGCGTTGCCGATGGCGACGACGGAGCCTTCGAGGCGGTCGCGCCACAGTTCGAGGGCGGCGGCGCTGCGGGTGGTGCCCATGCGCTGCGCGAGGTCGGGCACGGACGGGTCGGCGAGCGTGCAGATCACGTCGTTGTCGGCGGGCAGCCGCTTGCGCGTGACGCCGCTCGCGACCATGTTCGCGTCGCACAGGATCGGCGCGCCGTCGCGCAGCGCCTTGCGGGCGTCGGCGATCACGCGCGGGCTGTAGGCGAGGTCGCGCACGAGGTCGACCATCCCGCAGGCGTGGATCATCCGCACCGCGACCTGGCTGACGTCGGCGGGCAGGCCGCCGAGGTCCGCCTCCGCGCGGATGGTGGCAAAGGACTCGCGGTAGATGGCCGCGCCGTCCTTCTCGTAGTCGAACACAGTGCTCTCGCTCATCTCGTGGCCGTTGTTGCCGTCGGTGCCGTCGGTGCCGTCGGTTTTGTGGTGGTACGTGCCGTGGTGACCTGCTCGGTCAGAGTGCCGCCGGTGACGGGCGCCCGGTCCTCGCCGGCCCTGCGCACCGTCACCTCGTAACTCCCGTCGCCGGTGGCGAGGACGTCGACCCAGTCGCCCCACGGGTGCCCGCAGCGCCGTTCGCAGCCGGACCAGTGGACGGGCAGGCCGCCGAGGCCGGGGACGGCGTCGGCACGGACGTCGGAGAGGGACTTGGCGCAGCCGGGGCGCCCCGTGCAGGCGCCGACGCCCAGCCAGGGCGAGTCGGCGTCGGTGATGTGCCCGGCGTCGGCGAGTACGGCGAGGCGCTCGCGGGCCGCGGCCTCGTCGGCGAAGCCGGGGACGACGAAGCCGCGCCACGGCGTGACGCGCAGTTCGTCGGCGGGCAGCGGCAGGAGCGCCCGCCACTGGGCGGCGGTGACGCGGCCGAGGGGGGCGTGGACGACGACGGCGTCGCCGACGACTCCGGGCACCTGCGGGGCGCTACGGCTGACGGACCACGGCTCGGCGCGCTCGGCGTCGATGCCCGCGCGCTCCAGTGCTCCGGCGAGGTCCACGCGCTGTTCGCGGGGCAGCTCCCACGCCCGCCAGGCGCCGTTGCCCGCGGCGGTCGCGGCGGCGAGGAAGGCGCCCGCGGCGGTGAGCGCGGCGCGGGGGGCGTCGGCCGCGGCGACCCGGAACGCCAGTCCCCCGATGCGGACGACCGCGGTGCCACCCGATTCTGCGATCAAGGTCACATCGCCGCCGAGCCCGACGACGTCCCCGCGCCCGTCGTCCAGGGCGAACAGGAAGCGCCCCGAGAGCTCCGCGGTCCACTCCTCGGAGCACAGGAGTCCGTCCAGCTCACGGGCCCACAACTGCACGTCGCCATGGCCGAGTCGGTCGATTCCCGCCAGCGGTGACGCCACCACGTTGCGGACGCGTTCGTGCCGTTCGGAGGGGAGCAGGCCCGCCCCCGAGAGCAGCGCGGAGAGGTCGCCGCCGCAGCTCTCGCCGAGGCCGCGCAGCTCGATGTTGCCGCGCGAGGTGATGCTGAGGCCGCCGTCCGCCAGACGCTCCGCGGCAGTGGCCAGGACCTCGGCCTGACGGGACGTCAGAAGACCGCCGGGCAGGCGGAGTCGGGCGAGGCGGCCGTCGTCGGCACGGTGCAGGCGCAGGGCTCCGGGGCAGGCGTCACCCCGGTCACGTATGGGAGGTTCGCCCTGTTTTGGGGATGTTGCTCGGGTGGGCGGCATGGCGGCGAGCATACCCACGCGGATCCGGCCGGTCGCCTCCCGAGACGGGCCGTCCTGGCAGGTGGCCGCACCGCCGACCGCGGGCAGGACTTACTATGCAGGCGGCGGACCGCCAGGTCCGTCGACGCCAGCGACGGCGTGGGTCCACCAGGACCCGAAGGAGGAAGCCCGGTGCGAATCCGGCGCGGTCCCGCCACTGTGAGCCCCACCGACGTGGGGTGAGCCAGGAACTCCTGCCGTCCATACGACCACCCGGGGCGCGGACACCCCGAGGAAGGCCTGCGCCCGCATGCTTCTGCTGCTGTCGACCTCCGACACCGACCTGCTCAGCGCCCGCGCGGCGGGAGGCCCGGTCGACTACCGGTTCGCCAACCCCTCCCGCCTGGCCCTCGACGAGCTGCCCGCGCTGCTCGACGGCGTCGACCTCGTCGTCGTACGCCTCCTGGGCGGCGTCCGCGCCTGGCAGGACGGCCTCGACCAGCTCACCGCGAGCGGCCTCCCGGTCGTCGTGCTCACCGGTGAACAGGCGCCCGACGCCCAGCTGATGGCCTCCTCGACCGTGCCCGTCGGCATCGCCGCCGAGGCGCACGCCTACCTCGCGCACGGCGGCCCCGCCAACCTGGAGCAGCTGGCCCGCTTCCTCTCCGACACCGTGCTGCTCACCGGCCACGGCTTCGAGCCGCCCGCGGCCGCCCCCTCCTGGGGCCCGCTGGAGCGTGCCGCCCGCGCCGACGGCACGGACGGCCCGACCGTGGCGGTGCTCTACTACCGCGCCCACCACATGAGCGGCAACACCGCGTTCGTGGACGCCCTGTGCGGCGCGATCGAGGACGCGGGCGCCCGGCCCCTGCCGCTGTACGTGGCCTCGCTGCGCGCCCCCGAGCCCGAGCTGATCGAGGAGCTGCGCGCCGCCGACGCCATCGTGACCACGGTCCTCGCGGCCGGCGGCACCAAGCCGGCCGAGGCCTCCGCGGGCGGTGACGACGAGTCGTGGGACGCGGGCGCGCTGACCGCCCTGGACGTGCCGATCCTGCAGGCGCTCTGCCTGACCGGGTCGCGCTCGGCCTGGGAGGAGAACGACGAGGGCGTCTCGCCGCTGGACGCCGCGAGCCAGATCGCCGTGCCGGAGTTCGACGGGCGCCTCATCACCGTCCCCTTCTCCTTCAAGGAGATCGACGAGGACGGCCTTCCCGCGTACGTCGCCGACGCCGAGCGCGCGGCCCGGGTCGCCGGAATCGCCGTGCGCCACGCACGCCTCAAGCACATCCCGGCCGCCGACAAGCGCCTCGCGCTCGTCCTGTCCGCCTACCCGACCAAGCACTCCCGCATCGGCAACGCGGTGGGCCTGGACACCCCCGCCTCCGCCGTGGCACTCCTGCGCAGGCTCATCGGCGAGGGCTACGACTTCGGGGCCACCGAGGAGATTCCCGGTCTCGTCTCCGGCGACGGCGACGAGCTGATCCGCGCGCTGATCGACGCGGGCGGCCACGACCAGGACTGGCTGACCGAGGAGCAGCTCGCCGCCAACCCGGTGCGCATCCCCGCCGCCGACTACAAGCGCTGGTACGCGACGCTCCCCGAGGAGCTGCGCGAGTCCGTCGAGCGGCACTGGGGCCCGCCGCCCGGCGAGATGTTCCTCGACAAGTCCCGGGTGGGCGACGGCGGCGACCCGGAGGGCGACATCGTGCTCGCCGCCCTGCGCCGCGGGAACCTCCTGATCCTCATCCAGCCGCCGCGCGGCTTCGGCGAGAACCCGATCGCGATCTACCACGACCCCGATCTGCCGCCCTCGCACCACTACTTGGCGGCCTACCGCTGGATCGCGGCGTCCGCGGCGGACGGCGGCTTCGGCGCCGACGCGATGATCCACCTCGGCAAGCACGGCAACCTGGAGTGGCTGCCGGGCAAGAACGCGGGCCTGTCGGCCGCCTGCGGCCCGGACGCCGCGCTCGGCGACCTCCCCCTCGTCTACCCCTTCCTGGTCAACGACCCGGGCGAGGGCACCCAGGCCAAGCGCCGCGTGCACGCCACGCTCATCGACCACCTGGTGCCGCCGATGGCGCGCGCCGACTCCTACGGAGACATCGCGCGCCTGGAGCAACTCCTCGACGAGTACGCCCAGATCAGCTCCATGGACCCGGCGAAGCTGCCGGCGATCCGCGCGCAGATCTGGACGCTCATCCAGGCCGCGAAGCTCGACCACGACCTGGGCCTCGAGGACCGCCCGGACGACGACGGCTTCGACGACTTCCTGCTGCACGTCGACGGCTGGCTCTGCGAGATCAAGGACGCCCAGATCCGCGACGGCCTGCACGTCCTCGGCCAGGCCCCCAAGGACACCGACCGCGTCAACCTCGTCCTCGCGATCCTGCGGGCCCGCCAGATCTGGGGCGGCACCACCGCCCTGCCCGGTCTGCGGGAGGCCCTCGGCCTGGACGAGTCGGCGGCCACGCGCACCAGCGCGGACGAGGCCGAGGAGAAGGCCCGTGCCCTGGTCCAGCTGATGGACGACGCGGGCTGGGACCTCTCCGCGATCCCCGCCGACCAGAGCGAACAGGTCGCCGCCGTCCTGGAGTTCGCCGCCCGCGAGGTCGTGCCGCGCCTCGCGGCCACCACCGCCGAGCTCGACCACGCCGTGCACGCCCTGAACGGCGGCTTCGTCCCGGCAGGCCCCAGCGGCTCCCCGCTGCGCGGCCTGGTCAACGTCCTGCCGACCGGCCGCAACTTCTACTCGGTCGACCCGAAGGCCGTCCCCTCCCGCCTCGCGTGGGAGACGGGCCAGGCCCTGGCCGACTCCCTCATCGAGCGGTACAGGTCCGACAACGGCGAGTACCCCACCTCCGTGGGCCTCTCGCTGTGGGGCACCAGCGCGATGCGCACCGCGGGCGACGACGTCGCGGAGGCCATGGCCCTGCTCGGCGTCCGCCCCGTCTGGGACGACGCGTCACGCCGGGTGACCGGCCTGGAGGCCATCCCGTACGAGGAGTTGGGCCGCCCCCGCATCGACGTGACGCTGCGCATCTCGGGCTTCTTCCGCGACGCGTTCCCGCACACGATCGGCCTGCTCGACGACGCGGTGCGGCTCGCCGCCTCGCTGGACGAGCCCGCGGACCACAACTACGTACGCGCCCACACCCAGGCCGACCTGGCCGAGCACGGGGACGAACGCCGGGCCACCACCCGCATCTTCGGCTCCCGCCCCGGGACGTACGGCGCGGGTCTGCTCCAGCTCATCGACTCCCGCGACTGGCGCACCGACGCGGACCTCGCCGAGGTCTACACGGTGTGGGGCGGGTACGCGTACGGCCGCGGTCTGGAGGGCCGCCCGGCCCGCACCGAGATGGAGACGGCGTACAAGCGCATCGCGGTGGCCGCCAAGAACACGGACACCCGCGAGCACGACATCGCGGACTCGGACGACTACTTCCAGTACCACGGCGGCATGGTGGCCACCGTGCGCGCGCTGCGGGGCACCGCCCCGGAGGCGTACATCGGCGACTCGACGCGCCCCGAGACGGTCCGCACCCGCACGCTGGTCGAGGAGACCTCGCGCGTCTTCCGGGCCCGCGTCGTCAACCCCAAGTGGATCGAGGCGATGCGCCGCCACGGCTACAAGGGCGCCTTCGAACTCGCCGCCACCGTGGACTACTTGTTCGGGTACGACGCCACGACGGGCGTCGTCGCCGACTGGATGTACGACAAGCTCACGGAGACGTACGTCCTGGACCCGACCAACCGCGAGTTCCTCCAGGAGGCCAACCCCTGGGCCCTGCACGGGATCGCGGAACGCCTCCTGGAGGCGGAGTCGCGCGGCATGTGGGCCAAGCCGGACCCGGCGGTGCTCGAAGCGCTGCGCCAGGCGTACCTGGAGACGGAAGGCGACCTGGAGGACGAGGGCTGAGCCGCCGGGCGGCGGAACCGAGGCGACCGGGCGGGCGTCCCTGCAGGCTGTACGCAAGATCAGCAGCGCAGCACGGAGAAGGGCGCCCGCATGACCACGGCCGCAACCGCCACCCGGTACCTCTACCTCGCCCGCCACGGTGCGGCCACCGCCGACGAGAGCGGGCTGACGGAGGCCGGCCGCCGCCAGGCCGTCCTCCTCGGCGAGCGGCTGCGCGGCGTACCGCTGTCGGCCGTCCACCACGGGCCGCTCCCCCGGGCCGAGCAGACCGCCCGCCTGATCGGCGAGCAGCTCGACGGCGTCCCCCTGCACCGCTCGGAACCCGCCGGGGACTACATCCCGTACATGCCGCAGGAGGCCGAACTCCCGCAGGACATCGCCGAGTCCACGCTGCGACGCCTGGCGCAGTTCCCTGCGCGGGAGCGCGAGGGCGGCCCCACACTGGTCCGCGAGGCCATGGCGCGCTTCACGGGCCCGGTGCCCGGCGACGAGCCGCGCCACGAACTGGTCGTCACCCACAACTTCCTGGTGGCCTGGCTGGTCAGGGACGCGTTGGACGCACCGCCGTGGCGCTGGATCGGGCTCGACCACTCCAACACCGCGCTGACCCTCATCCGCTACACCCCGGGCCGCCCCGCCGCCCTCGTCTTCCAGAACGACACGCGGCACCTGCCGGAGGACCCGGCTCAGACGACCTGAGGCAGCGTCAAGTTGTTGACCAGCGGGCCTTCGACGGTGACGCCTTCGGTGATCAGCGACTCGGTGACGGGCAACGGCGCGGGGTTGGCCATGGCAGCGGCGGCGGGCGACGCCGTCACCGCGAGGGACAGGGCGAGGGCGCCGAGCAGAGCGGCGGAGGCGACCAGGACGCGACGAGAGGGCATGCGACTACCTGTCTTCTTGGAATGGTCGAGGAGTACGGCGAAAGCTCGGGGAGCACAGAGCGTACGGAGAACACAGAGAGCACGGAGCGTACGGAGCCGAGCCGGGAGAAGAGCGAGGCTAGCCCCTTCCGGGCCGTCCCGCGCATCCGACGACCCTTTCGTATGATCGTCGGTGACTTCTAGGTCGCGTCGGGGTTACACACGGTGAGAACGAGCCGCGGTCGGCGGCCCGTACCCGCACGGTCCAAGGAGGCTGCAGTGAACGGCAGTTGGGTGCAGGCAATGTCCCGTTGGGCGCTGGTCGCGGCGATGGCGGCCGCGCCCGCCGTCCTGTGCTCCGGCACGGCGCACGCCGACGAGACCCACACGAACGCGCACAACGCGCCCAAGGTCGCACTGATCAACACCGGCCAGATCGACGACCCGCTGGAGGACGTGCTGGAGCACACCCTCAACTTCGGGGACGGCTACCGGTGGGACTGACGCACCGAGGGCGGAACCTGACGCGCCGAGGGCGGGGCCGGCGCCCCGCCCTCCTCTTCAGGTCACGGGGCGAGGCAGGCCGCGCCCGGGACCTCCGACGGGAGCCCGGGGCTCGCGGGGTCGACGAGTGTCGTGACGTCGCCGGCCGACTGCGCCACGCAGTCGACGGTCGCGACGGGATCCGGCACGGCACTCGCGGGCACGGCGAGGACGCCCAGCAGTGAGACGGCACCGAGGATGACGGCGGCGGAGCGGCGCATGGGAACTCTCCTTTGTTGCGGCTGAGTTGTTCGACGACTCGCTGTCCGACACGAGCCGCTCCGTGGCTCCCCAGGCCTATCCCCCGATACGCCTCATATCACCCGTTCGTGGGCGAGGTAACGATCAACCTCACGCCCCGTTGATCACGAACTGTGAGCCGGGTCCGATCAGGACGCCGCCGTCGGCCGATTCGCCGGTCGTCACGTCACGTTCAAGAGCGTCACGCTGCCGTGGGCCCAGAGGGCTGCGCAGGGATGCCCCTCAGATGACCTCTCTCGGCTCGCCGAACGCGTGCGGGCCGGTGTGCCGACGGGTGGGCGGCACGAACCGGTCGACGCCCGTGGCCGCGAACCGCTCGGCCACCTCGCGCCGGCCGGCGCCGAGCAGCTGGATCCCGAACCTCTCGCAGTCCTTGGCCCTGGCCCGGGGCGAGGACGTCTCGGCGAGCGCGAAGGAGACGAGCGCCGGTTCGGCGCTCGCCGAGGTGAACGACGTGATCGTCACCCCGACGGGCCCGTCGGGCGTGGCCGCGGTGGTCACGACTCCGCCCCGGAGGGCGTGGCGCCCAGCAGCCGTTCGGGGCGCGGGGCCACGGCCGCGATGGGGCGCGGGGCGCCCGCAGCCGTGTCGGGCCTGGTCTTGATGCTGATCCGGCCGGCCAGCCCGTGGGCCAGGGCGCGCGCCTCGTCGGCCGAATCGCCCCGGACCATGAGCAGCCCCGACCGGTCGTACGACCAGGCGATGGGGGCCACCGTGTCGCCGGGCGCGACGGAGAGCTGCAGGGCCACCACCCGTGGATCGGCGCGCACTTCGTCGGCCCCGGTGACGGACTCGACGATGCCGGGCTCGGCGGTCAGGAAGCGGATGGCGCCGCCGCCCCTTGCCGGTCCCGGTGTGATGGGCCCGGTACGGCCCGCGTACCAGAGGAAGGCCAGCGCGTCGATGTCGGTGCCGTACACCTCGGTGGCCAGGTCGGCGATCCGGTCGCCGCCGCGCCGGTTGTGGGACTCCACCAGTCGGGGGCCGTCGGAAGTGACGATCACCTCGGAGTGCGAGGGGCCGTCCTCGACCCCCACGGCGTCCAGCATCCTGGCGACGAGCGACGCGATGCGGGCCGTGGTGTCCTCGTCGATGCCCGCCGGCTGTATGTGGCCGACCTCGACGAACGAGTCCAGCTTCTCCTTGGCCGTGTACGCGACGACCACATGCTCGCCCGCGAAGCTGAAGGCCTCCACGCTGAACTCGGGGCCCTGCAGGTACTGCTCCATGATGAACGTGTGCAGCCCGAACTCCGCTGCCCAGGCCGCGACTTCGGGGACCGCGTCGGGGCCGTGCACCAGGCGCACGCCCAGGCTGCCGGAGCCGTACCTGGGCTTGATCACCGCGGGCCCGAACGCGTCGACGAAGGCGCGGATGTCGGCCTCGTCGTGCCCCAGGCGCGCGGCGACCCCCTCGATGCCCCGGTCGGCGAGCAGTTCACGGAAGGCCAGCTTGTCCTGCAGCACGCGGACGGTGTCGAGCCCTGTGCCCGGCAGGCCGAGCGCCGTCGTCGCGGCCGCCGCCGACTCCAGGCCGTCCTCGATCATCGAGATGACCCGGGCGAGCGGCCGGTGCCGGTGCACGGCGGCGAGAAGGTCCGCGACGGCCTGCGGGTCGCGGTAGTCCGTGAGGTGGGCCTCGGCGACCAACTCCAAGCCCGCCGGGTCGAGTTCGTGCGGGCCGTACACCCAGACGATGTCGAATCCCGCCTGCCGCGCCTTCTTCAGGGTGGCGACCTGGCCGCCGATCACCGCGATCCGCGGCGCGTTCTCGTGCTCGTTCTCGTACTCGTACTCGTACTTATGCTCGTTCTCGTGCTTGTGCGTCATGCGCGCAGCTCCCGTCCCGATGCGTTCTCCGGCCAGCGCACGACCTCGACGTTGTCGACGCCTGCCGGCAGTTCGTCGTGTGCCTTCTCCCGGATGCTCACCGGCCGCCGCGGCGACGCCCGCGTCGGCGTCGTACGCGACGTCGTCGAACCCGCGCTCCGCGAGGCGACGGCACATCCCGCCGCCCATGGACCCCAGTCCCGCGAAACCCACCCGCGATGTTCCGCTCCTCTCTCGGTACTTGTTGCTCGCACTCACGCTCATCCCGCGAAGATCGCGACCAGCCCCCGGACGATCAGGACGAGCGCCGCGACGACCGCGAGCACCGCGCCGCGCATCCGGCCGCTGCCGTCCACCTGCCGCCGGACCGGGCCCGACAGCGCGAACCCGACCACCACGGCGGGCAACAGCAGGGTCCCGAAGGCCAGTTGCTCGCGCGGCAGCCGGCCGACGACGGTGAGGGAGGCGAGCGAGAGCAGCGTCCCCGCCGTGTAGAAGACATTGAGGGTGCCGCGCACCGTGGGCCCGGACTCCCGGTGGTAGACGAGCGCGATGAACGGCCCGCCGATGGACGACGTCGTCCCGGTCAGCCCCGCCACGGCGCCGGAGGCGATCAGGGTGCCCCGGTTCTTGGGCAGCCTGGCCGGGTCGAAGGCGAGGAGGGACACGACGCCCAGGGTGATGCCCGCCGAGAGCAGGTCGAGCGTCGGCACCGAGACCACCAGGACCACGGACGAGGCCGCCGCCGTGCCCACGACCCGCCCGGCCATCGCCCAGGAGACGCCGTACCAGTCGGTGTGCGAGATCTCCCTGACCGCCCCGAGCGCGGCCAGGACGGCGGCGACGAGGAGCAGCGACCCCGGCATGAGGTCCGGCGCGGCGATCTGCACCACCGGCGCCGACACCAGGGCGAGGCCCACGCCCAGGCTGCCCTGGACGAGTGCGCCGAAGAACACCGCGACGGACGCGAAGGCCCAGACGGACAGTTCAGGCATCGACGGGCACCCCCGTACGCATCCGCCGCCCGGCCGCGCGGGCCACCCGCTCGGCCGCGCCGCCCGCTACCACGAGCACCGCGGCGGCCACCACCCAGCCGAGCGCCCCGGAGCCGAGCAGCAGTCCGGTGACGATCACCGGCCCGAGGACCCGCTGTCCGGCCACGCTCAGGTTGAAGACGGACAGATAGTGCCCGCGCTGCTCCTCGGGGGCCAGGGCGATGGACAGGTCCCACACCGCGGAGTTGGCGATCACCTCGGCCAGGGACAGCGTCACCACGGCGGCGGCCAGCCACGCCACCGCCGGCCCGCCCCCGACGGAGCCGGACGCGGCGAAGCACAGGCTGCTCACCGCGAGCACGGCCCCCGTCCACGTCAGCATCCGTGTGGTGCGCCGCTGGCCCGTGGCCAGCCTGCTGACCGGGATCTGCAGCACCACGACGAGCACGGTGTTCAGGACGAACAGCACGGACACGGTGGCCCGCGGGGCGTCCGTGTGCTCCAGGATCCACACGGGCATCGCGACGAGCAGCATCGTGTCGAAGAAGAACAGCAGGAAGTTGAGCCCGGTCAGCGTCAGATAGCGCGCGTCGGGCACCACCCGGCTCCTGACCGGCTGCCGCCCGGCCGCCTGCGGGGTGGCTTCGGCCGCGGGCGCGGCCAGTTCGGGCACCCGGAGCACGAGCACGGCGCCGCCCAGGAAGGCGAGCCCGATGGCGAACAGCGTGACCCGGTAGGCGGCCTGGGTGTCGCCGACGAGCGCGACGCCCGCCGCCATCGCGCCGACCCCGAGGCCGCAGTTGCGGACGACGTTGACCACCGCGAGCAGCCGCGTGCGCTCCTGGCGCTCCGGCACGGCCACGGCGACCAGGGCCTGGAGCACCGGAGGCCCCGCCCTGTCGCACGCCACCGCGCACAGCGTCACGGCCATGAACTGCCAGAAGTCCGTGACGAAGACGTACGCCGCGCAGCACACCCCACGCCCCAGGTAGACGGCGGCGAGCACCCGTCGCGCCCCGTACCGGTCGGCGAGGACCCCGCCGAGCAGCGAGATCCCCAGGGCCACCACACCGGCGACGGCGAGCCCGGAGGCCACCTGGTTCGCCGAGAGGTCGACCTGCCGGGTGAAGTACGCCATGGAGCTCGCCATGAACAGGCCGATGCCGAGCGACTGGACGAGGGCTGCGGCGGCGAGTCTGCGACCGCCCGCGGTGAGCTTCACGTCACTCGGCCCCGAAGTCGAACGCGACCTGGTCCTCGAACTCCATCTCGCGGGCGGAGTTGACCTCGGCCACGTTCGCGAGATTCCGTCGGTCCTTCAACTTCCCCCCATAGATGGCCAGTACACGCGCAAGAACAAGATCTTGAGTTCCTTGCCCTTCCTACAGGGTCGGAATGAGCAGAACAATCTTTCCGAGGTAAAGCCGAGGTATGTCCGAGGACCGCCCTGACCTGGGCTCACGCCTCTCCCCTTGGTCCCGCACGCGCCCGGGTGCGTGCTTTCCGGGTGCGTGCTCTCCGAGCGCGTGCTTTTCAGGAGCCCTGGGAGGCGCTGGTGAAATCGGGAGCAGAACGGCGTGTTCCGGCTTTTGTGGACAGCGACTACGCGGACACTCCGTACGACAAGTGGGGGGCCGGTACGGGCGTACGACCGCACCTCCTCGACCTGCGCGTCCGGCTCGACGCGGTGATCGCCCGCATGGAGAGCGACCCGCTGCGCGCCGCAACGGCATCGAGGTACCGGAGTTCGCCCCGAGACGCGTGGTCCTCGGCCTCCTCGGCTTCGTCCGCGAGCACGGCTACCCCGTGGTGGTGAAACCGGCACTGGGCTCCGGCTCCACCGGCACCCAGGTCCTGCGCGGCCCCGAGGACCTGACCCGCTCGGCCCAGCCGAGCGGCGACCGTCCCCTGACGGACCGTCTGATCACCCACACGCGCGAGGTCCTCGACGCGTTGCCCACCCCCGGGTGCACCACCTTCCACCTGGAGGTCTGGCACACGCCCGACGACCGCCTCGTGCTGTGCGAGGCGGGATTCCACACGGCCGCGTGTTCGACTGAGGCGAAGGCGGCAGGGCCGAGCCGAGGCGACCGCACGCACCTGGCCTTCGCGACTCCGCGTTCCTGCGGCTCGCCCTCTCGGCAGGGGGCGAGCCGTTCGTTCAGCGTCGGCCCTTGAGCCGCTCCACACCGGCGACCCCGACGGCGGCCAGGCCGATCTGGACGGCGAGTTCGATCCAGTCGATGCCCTTGGTGTCGGCGACGTCGAACGCACCGGCGATTGCCGTACCGACGAGGGCGGCGGCGATGCCGACGAGGATCGTCCACAGAATGCCGATGTGCTGGCGGCCCGGGAGGACCAGACGGCCCAGGATTCCGATGACGACGCCGATCACGATCGCGGTGAGAATGCCCGAGATCTCCATTCCTGTCCGCCTCTCCTCGTTGCTGAAGCGTGTCGTGCTCCGAGTCCCCCGGCAGCACGGATCCACCCCTCTCCCGGATCCGGCGACCCCGTCGGCATGCCGGGCGAGCCACCCGGCATGCGGTTCCCTTCACACGCCGCCCGCTTCCCGTGGGTACCGGTCCCTCATGGGCGACATCCTCGTGGGCACGTGCTCGTGGACCGATCCGGCACTGGTGCGCAGCGGCTGGTATCCGGCCGGGCAGCGCGATGCCGAGGGACGACTGCGGTACTACGCCGGGCAGTTCCCGGTCGTCGAGGCCGACGCGTCGTACTACGCCCTGCCTCAGGAACGGGTCAGCCGGATGTGGGTGGAGCGCACGCCGGGCGGATTCACCTTTGACGTAAAGGCGTTCTCGTTGCTGACCGGGCACCCCACACGCGAGGCGATGATGCCGGGCGGGCTGCCGGCCGACGCGCGGGACGGCGGCGTACTCGACGAGGTGTGGTCGCGGTTCGCCGAGGGAGTGGGGCCGTTGCGGCGGGCCGGACGGCTCGGCAGCGTGCTGTTCCAGTTCCCTCCCTGGCTGCGGCCCGGAGCCCGGGCCGAGCGGATCCTGGCGCAGACCGCGCGACGTACGGCCGGCTGGCCGGTCGCTGTGGAATTCCGGCATCCCGGCTGGTGGCGTGAGGAGCAGGCCGAGTCGACGTGCGCTCTGCTCGCGGACCACGGCATGACCGCCGTCGCCGTCGACATGGCCCAGGGGCTCCCCTCCTCCCTGCCGCCCGTCGCGCCCGTGACCACGTCACGGCTGGCCGTCGTGCGGTTCCACGGACGCAGCGCCTCCTGGGGGCGGGGGAGCAAGGAGGACCGCTTCCGGTACGCGTACTCCGAGGACGAACTCGCTTCGTGGGCGCCCCGGTTGCGCGAACTGGCCGGACAGGCGGAGCTGGTCCACGTGCTGTTCAACAACTGTTGCGGAGACGCCTCGGTGCGGGCCGCCGAGCACATGAACCGCCTGCTGCGCGCGGGGCACTCGGGCGCGTGACCGGCGACGGTCCCGGAGAGGAACCGCTTCGGCGCCGGTCACCGAGGACGGAGCCCCCATGCCGGTCCACACCGCCAGGCGACGACTGCGCCTGGCCCAACTCGTCGAGTCCGACAGCACCGTCGGGCCCGACGCCGTGGCCCGGCTGGTGGACGCCGTGACCGCCGCGCGGGAAGAAGCCCTGCAACAGGGTTCGGGCGAGCCGCCGGCCTTCGCCACGTCGGTCGTGCGTGACGCCCCGAACGTTGCGGAGGTCCTCGACAAAGTGCGGCAGAAGTCTGGCGTACACCTGCGCCTGCGCCTGCGCCTGTTGCCGGGCGAGGTCGAGGCTGCCCCGCACCCACCTCCGCGGCCAGGACCCGCCCGGCCCCACAGCTCTCACGTCTCTGCGGCGCGGCCCCCGGACATCAAGGACCCTTCGTGCGGCGCGAGTTGCTCCGCACGGATCTCGGTCGGGCGGTGCGCCTCCTGGCGGAGGCACCCGCCGAGGAGCGCGCCCGGCTGCCGGGCATCACCGGACCCCGCGCCGAGCAGCCGCTCGCGGGGGCGCTCGCGGGGGCGCTCGCGGGAGCGCTCGCGGGGCACATCGCCCTGAAGCGGACGGGTGCCGGTCGGCTGACCATCTGCCCCTGGGCCGTGCGCGAGGGCATCCTCCTGCGTCGCATGGAAGAGGGCGACGACTGGTGGGACGCCCTGGCGCCCGCGACGAACCCTGCGTGCCCCCTCTCACCAGCCCGGCGCCCGCCCGCGAAGGCGACGACCCGGGCCGCCGCGATTCAGCGGTCGTCATCTGGGCACTCCTCCTCGTCGACGCACTCCCGCCGCCGTACGTGCACGGTGCGTCAGGCCGCGCTCCACGTGGCCGATGGTGGCGCCGCGACGCAAGGTGAGAGGACGGTCCGGTTCTGATCTCCGTGATCCCCGGTGTGGTGAGCACCGCATGACGACACAGCCCAGGGCGGGGGACGCAGCACAGTCGCCCCGCCGACGCCGTCTGCTGGCACCTCGGGGCGTGTACAAGCCCGACGACGACACCGCACTCCTGCTGCGGTCCCTCGGCCACGAACCCGTCGACCCGCACACCGCCGTGCTGGACCTGGGCACGGGATCGGGTGCGCTGGCCCTCGCCGCGGCCCGGTACGGGGCGCGGGTGACCGCGGTCGACATCTCCTGGCGTGCGGTGTGGACGACGCGCCTGAACGCCCTGCTCAACGGCGCCGCCGTCACTGTCCGGCACGGCGACCTCGGCGCGGCACCGGGTCTCGGCACGTTCGACCTGGTCCTGAGCAATCCGCCCTATGTTCCCTCCCCGGCGTCACTGCCGCCGCGCGGCGCCGCGGTGGCATGGGAGGGCGGGGGCGCGGGGCGCACCGTCGTGGACCGGGTCTGCACCGCCGCGGCACGGACCCTGCGCCTCGGTGGCACGCTGCTGATGGTCCACTCCGCGCTGTGCGGCGAAGGCGAGAGCCTGGAGCGCCTCGACGGACTCGGCATGAAGGCGGCGGTGCTCGACCGGGCCTTCGTGCCTTTCGGGCCGGTGATGCGCGCACGCCGGAACTGGCTCTGCGCCCAGGGTCTGCTCGACAGGGAAGCGACGACGGAAGAGCTGGTGGTCATCCGTGCCGAACTCCTCTGAGCGCCCGCGTCGCGTCAAGATCGACCGCGAGGGCCCCCTGCTCGTGGAGGGCCCGGTCGAGGTGACCGACGGCGACGGCGTGGTGCACGAGTCCAGCCGTTTCCAGGTCGCGATCTGCACGTGCCGACGCAGCCGGACCTTCCCCTGGTGCGACACGAGCCACCGCCGCAAAGCCCCGCAGGGACCCGCCGCGCCCCGGCGGCCGGATCGCGCCGAAGCCGAAGGAGAGGAGACATGACCCTCGTACGGAGGAAGCCCCCGACGCGTCCGCCGGAATCACGCGCTCAAGAGCCCGAACTCCCCGTTCCACGGGGGACGTTGTCCGGTCAGGTGATCGCCGCGCTGCGCGAGGGCGCCCCGGGCGGCCTCCCGGTGCGACAGCGCGGAACCATCGCGGCGGAGCCGTACGGCGAAGACCTCCAACTCGCCCTGTACGTGCTCTACGAGCTCCACTACCAGGGGTTTCAGGGCGTCGATCCCGAACTGGAGTGGGATCCGGTCCTGCTGGCGCTGCGACGCCGGCTCGAGGATCGCTTCCTCACCTCACTGCGCGCCGACGCGGCGCCGCGAACGGACGCCGCCCGGGCGCTGGCCGACCTGCAGATCGAACCCGTCGGCCACCAGGCCGCCAGCGTGAGCCACCATCTCCGACGCGACGGCACCACAGAGCAGTTCAGGGAGTACGCCGCCCTGCGCTCGCTCTACCACCTCAAGGAAGCCGACCCCCATGCCTGGGTCGTTCCTCGCCTGCACGGCCGGGCCAAGGCCGCGATGGTGGCCGTCGAGTACGACGAGTTCGGGGCCGGCCGGGCCGAGGACATTCATGCCGGGCTGTTCGCGGACCTGATGAGGGACCTCGGCCTGGAGACCGCCTACGGCCACTACCTCGACGTCGCCCCGGCAGCCGCCCTCGCCACGGTCAACGTCATGTCCCTGTTCGGTCTGCACCGCAGCCTGCGCGGCGCCCTGGTGGGCCATTTCGCGACGGTCGAGATCACATCGTCGCCCGGCTCGCGCCGACTGGCCGACGCCCTGCGGCGACTGGGCGCAGGCCCGGCGGCCCAGCGGTTCTACGACGAGCACGTGGAAGCCGACGCGGTGCACGAACAGGTGGTGCGCCACGAGGTCGTCGACGGCCTGCTGCACGCCGAGCCCTCCCTCGACGGTGACGTCGCCTTCGGCGTGAGCGCCACCGGTTTCCTCGAAGACCGCCTCGGAGAACACCTGTTGACCCGATGGCGCCAGGGCAGGAGCGCGCTGCCGCACCCCCTGCCGGGAACGAGCAGAACGCCGCAAGGAGATACACCGTGAGTCGGACGGTCCGGGCGGCGGCCACCGCAGAGGGGGCCGCCAGGGCTGCCCGCACCGGACTCCCGGTCGCGCCCCGGGCCCCGTCCGACGTGGCCGTTCACATCCCACGCCCGGCCCCTCGACGCCCGCTCACAGGAGGTCGCGCGGGACGGACTCGTTCCACGTCCGGGAGAAGACCCGGCGCCGTCCCTCGAACGCGTCCAGGGTCGCCGACACGTGGAAATCCCGCTCGTCGCAGGAGAGTTCGGTGTGGGTGACGATCTCCGTGTCCCAGTCGCGCCGGTGGAAACGCATGGTCCAGGTGGACTCGCCGGTCGCGGTGGCGAAGTCGTCGGCCACGACCCCGTACCGCTCGACGGCCCGGCGCCCCACCTCGAGGTCGATGTCGTCGAAGCGGACCGTCCCGGCGTCCTTGACGATCTCCAGGACGGAGCCGTACGTGACCAGTTCGCGGCGCACCTCCCACCGCTGCTCCGGCGGGGTGACCTGGGTGGTGCGCAGCGGAGGGGCCCCCTCGGGCGGGCCGAACGGGTCCGCGTCGGACGGCGCGGCGTCATCGTCCCGCGCCGGGCGAACCGGCAGGGCCAGCGTGCTGGTGCCTTCATGGACGCCGAGCAGGACCGGTCGTGGCGGCGGCCAGGCGAGCGGCCAGTAGGAGGTCGACAGGGACAGGCGGACCCGGTGGCCGGCGGGGAACGCCTGGGCGACGCTGTTGAGGTGCACACTGGCGCGGTACCGGCGGCCCGGCCGCAGCGCCTCGGGTTCGTCGCCGCCGTCACGTCGCGTCAGGTTGAGCAGGCCGTACGTGACGCGTGTCGCGCGCCCGTCAGGGGCCACGTCGGAGAGGCGGGCCGCGACCATGGCGACCGGTTCGCCGGCCGTCACCTCCAGGTCCACCCGGGGCGAGCCGAGGATCTCCAGCGTCTCGGGCAGTGGCTCCGTCTCGAAGACGAGGGATCCGCCGTCCTCCTCTCGCTGGTCGTAGGGCAGGTCGGGCGGTGCGTTGTAGGAGGCCCACTTGCCGGCGAACTGACCCACGGACAGCGGCGATTGCACCGTCAGCACGCCGCTGTTGGCACCGTCGTCGGACTCCGGCGCCCCGATGCGGTGCCGGGTGAGCGGGTGGACGCGCTCGTGCACGTGGGGCGAGGGCCACGTCGGTTCGGCGACCCAGCGTCCCGGCCGCTCGGCGTAGGAGGTGGAGGGGGGCACGCTCTCCTGCATCCAGGTGCGCAGCATGGGCCCGTCCATCACGCCGTTGTCGGCGCCCTTGAGCCAGTGGTCCCACCAGCGTACGAGCTCCTGGAGGTATCCGATGGCGGGCCCGGGTTCGCCCAGGTGCGGGAACTTGTGCGACCACGGGCCGATCAGCCCCTTGCGGGGGACGTCGAGGTGCGCGAGGAGACGGGTGACCGCGTTGGAGTAGCCGTCGGCCCATCCGCTGGAGGCCAGCACCGGGCACTGGACGGCCGCGTAGTCCTCGCAGACCGAGGCGTGCCGCCAGTAGTCGTCGCGGCGCTGGTGCCGCAGCCATTCCAGTACCCAGGGGCGGGTGTGTTCCAGGCGTTCGTGCCACATGTCGCGCCACCGGTCGCCGACCACCTCCGGGTCGGGCGGGCAGGTGCCGTAGGCGAACATGGTGCCGGCTTCGGCCAGGCTGTCGGAGAGGAGCGCCCCGCCCATGTAGTGCATGTCGTCGGCGTAGCGGTCGTCGGTGAAGGAGGCGATGGCGATCGCCTTGAGCGACGGCGGGCGGCGTGCGGCGACCTGGAGCGCGGCGAACGCTCCCCAGGAGATGCCCATCATGCCCGTGCCGCCGTCGCACCAGGGGCGCTGGGCGAGCCAGGCGAGGACCTCTTCGGCGTCCTGCTGTTCCCGTTCCAGGTACTCGTCGGTCAGGACGCCCTCGGAGTCGCCTGTGCCACGCAGGTCGACGCGGACGGACGCGTATCCGTGTCCGGCGAGATAGGGATGGTGGATCGAGTCGCGCACCGACGACAGGTCGCGCTTCCGGTAGGGGATGTACTCCAGGACCGCCGGTACAGGATTCCCGTCGCCGGAGGCGGGGCGCCAGATGTGGGCGGACAGGAGCACGCCGTCGGACATCGGGATACGGACGTGGGCTTCCTCGCGGACCGTGTGCGGGAGGTCGTTCATGGTGCGCATGGAGGGGGTCCGGCTCCTTCCTCGCTTCGAGGGCAGGGGGCGTGGGTGCTCAGGCCGGGTCGGGCTGCGGGTCGCCGGCCGGGGCGGTGTCCTCGAACGAGAGGCCGAGGGCGGCCACGCAGCGGTCGTACTTCTCGCGCAGCTCCTCCTCGCTGTCACCGGCGGTGAAGATGTGCGCCAACTCGTAGCTGTAGCTGTCCTGCTGCGGCAGGTCGGACAGGCGCTGGCGTTCCCTGGGCGCCACGTCGACGCGGACACCGGGCAGGTCGCGTTCGATCTGGTCCAGCCGCTCGCGGCTGGGCACGTCGCGCACCACACCGTCGGCGAACCAGCGGTGGTACCACTTGGCGGCCATCGCGTGGCGGCCTTCCCTGTGCGGCATGCGCGGGTCCTCGCCGCGGGCCAGGGCGAGCATGCAGTGATGGTTGGGCACGCCGTCCACGAAGTCGAACAGCTCGGCGTGCGACTGGGAGTGGCGCGGATTGATCTCCAGGATGCGCACGGCCTCCGTCCCCGGGTCGTAGAAGAACTCGATCGAGAAGGTCGCGCCGTCCATGCCGATCCGGCGCATCACCCGCTCGGACACGTCGTGCAGACGCGCGATCACCGGCTGCGGCAGCGCGGAGGGGTACTGGTGGCGCAGGAAGGAGGAACTGCCCGGGTAGTTGATGGAGTCGAGGACTCCGTAGACGGTCACCTCGCCCTGGTGCACGTAGCCCTCCACCGCGACCTGGATACCGGTGAGGCACTCCTCGGCGAGGCAGACCAGGCTTCCGACGTCCGCCATGTCGGGCGGCAGTTCCAGTCGCTCCATGACGGACTCGAAGGGGCGGCCGATGCGGCCGATGCCCGCACGGATCTCCCGCACGGCGGCGCGGAAGCCGTCCTCGTCCCGCACGCCGAAGGCCAACTCGGAGGAGTAGGAGAGGGCGGGCTTCAACCACAGGGGGTAGGAGACGCCCTCGGGCAGTCGCGGCTCGTCCGCGTCGAGGTCCACCCGGCCGAACGCGGGAACGGCCTCCGGGGCGCCCGCGCGCTGCTCCAGGCGGCTCCAGTACTTGTGCTCGCACTTGACGACCGAGGCCAGATCGGTGGCGCGGGTGCCGTACTCGCGGGCGAGGATCGGCACCATGGTGGAGACGGGGAAGTCCCAGTAACCCGTGATCGCGTCGATGGTGCCGTCGAAGGCATCGAGCACGCGGCGGGCCCGGTCGAGCACGTGTGGCACGGAGACCTCTCCGCCCTGCAGCTCCTCGATGCTCAGCAGGCCGTGGAACCGGCAGCCGCGCCCGGCGCCGGCCGCACGCAGCGTCGGCAGATTCGCTTCGTCCATACCGATGACGAAGATGTCCTCGCTCACAGGTGCTCCTTCAGGGCCGGTGGGAACCACGATCCGGTCCGGCGCCGGGTGCCCACGACGAGTTGTGCGTATGCGTGGCAGCCGCAGAGCCGCCCGAAGCAGCCGCAGCATGCGCGTGCGCAGAAGCTCATGCCCGAAGACCGACGCCCCGAGGACACCGTTCGTCGGGTGACCCTCGTGGCCGCTCAACGGCTGTCGGTCATCCCGCCGGTCACCGCGATGGTCTCGCCGATCGTGTAGCTGGAATCGGCTTCGGAGGCGAGGTAGACGTAGGCCGGGGCGAGTTCCTCCGGCTGGGCCGCGCGGCCCAACGGGTCCGCGGCAGCGAGGTTCTCCTTCAGGTAGTCGTCGGGGAAGCGCTGGCCGGCGAGGTTCAGGACGGTCCAGGTCGGGCCGGGAGCCACGACGTTCGCGCGGATCCCGCGTTTGGCCAGGTGAGAGGCGATCGACTTGGTGAAGATGATCTGCGCGGCCTTCGATGCCGCGTAGTCCATCATCATGTCGCTGCCCTTGAGGCCCTCCTCCGACGCCGTCGCGATGATCGCGTCCCCCCGCTCCAGGTGGGGCAGGGAAGCTTGTACGAGGTGGAAGTAGGCGTAAACGTTCGTCTTGAACGCGAGGTCGAAGTCCTCGAAGTTCAGGTCCTCGAGCGCGTTCTGGCTGTTGAGGCGAGCCGCGTTGCTCACCAGGACGTTCAGCGCGCCCAGGGTGTCCACCGTCGACTCGACGGCGTGCCGGCAGAAGTCCGGATCACACAGGTCACCCGGTATCAGCAGACACCGCCGCCCCTCGGCTTCGACCGCCTTGCGGGTCTCCTCGGCGTCTTCCTGCTCCTCGGGCAGATACACGATCGCCACGTCGGCGCCCTCACGGGCGTACAGCACCGCCACGGACCTGCCGATGCCCGAGTCGCCACCGGTGATCAGCGCGACCTTGTCCCGCAGTTTGTCCGACCCGCGACAGCGCGGCGCCATGTAGCGGGGCGGCGTCGACATCTTCGACTCCAGGCCGGGTCGCGGCTGGCGCTCGAACCGATACGGCGGCGCCGGCTCACCGGCCCCGTCCGGCCGGGCGGAAGGAACATCACGCGCGTCAGTCATCAGCCTGATCTCCAGATCACACGTATAAAGGCGCCCTCCGCGTAACCCAGGCGCGCCCACCGAAACACACCCGCCTTCGACGACGCGCCCGGGGCCTCCGTACCGAAGGCCCATACGAGCCAGGCGGACCAGCTCTTCGAAGAACCGGCCGTGAACGACGGCTGCTTCACCAGGCCCCTCGAACCCGTCCAGGGCCGGTTGTTGTTCCAGCCACCCGGCGGGGGTCGACCCGACGATCGCCGGATGGTCGGCGGGATGCCCACGATCCCAGGCTGGTGGCACACCACCGTGCGCGTCAGACCACGTAGGAAAGGAACCCTGTGAACACCGCATCCGGCCCGGAGGAGACGGGTGCCGAGTCCCCGCGCACGCGCGAGACGCTCAGGGTGCTGTACGGGCACATCCGTCCGCACCGGTGGCCTGTCGTGCTCGGGCTGCTGTTGGCGCTGGTCGGGTCCGCCGGTGGGCTGGTGCAGCCGCTGGCCACGAAGACACTGGTCGACCGCCTCTCGTCCGGTGGCACGATCGGCACCGTCCTGCTGGCCATGACGGTGCTGGTCCTGCTGAGCATGGTGGCCGAGGCGTTCGGCGCCTACGTGCTGGAGAGGACCGCCGAGTCGGTGGTGCTCGCCGCCCGCCGGAGCCTCATCGGGCGGATGCTGCGGCTGCGCCTCGCGGAGGTGGACCGGATGCAGCCGGGCGATCTGATGTCGCGGGTGACCTCCGACACCACGCTGTTGCGGGCGGTCAGCACCCAGGCGGTGGTCCATGCCGCGACCGGCACGGTCACCCTGGTGGCGGCGGTCGTGGTGATGGCGTTCCTCGATGCCGTGCTGCTCGCCGTCACGCTCGGCGTGGTCGCCCTCGTCGGTGTGGCTGCCGCCCTGGTGATGCCGAGGATCGGGCAGGCCGCCGAGCGTGCGCAGGCGGCGGTCGGCGAGATGTCCACCGGCCTGGAACGGGTCTTCGGCGCGTTCCGTACGGTGAAGGCGTCGGGCGCGCAGGAAAGGGAGACCGCGCGCGTCGACGCGGCGGCGCGCAGGGCGTGGCGTCATGGCGTGCGCGGCGCGAAGTGGGAGGCCCTGCTGGGCACGGCGGACAACCTCGCCGTCGAGCTGGCGTTCCTCGCGGTGCTCGCCGTGGGCGGTGCGCGGGTGGCGTCCGGCGATATGCCGGTGTCCACGCTGATCGCGTTCCTGCTGTACCTCTTCTTCCTGATGGAGCCGGTGTACAAGCTGGTCGACGCCGCCACCCACTACCAGGAGGGCGCAGCCGCGATTGCCCGGATCGCGCAGGTGGACGGCCTGGCGACGGAGCCGAGGGAGCGGCGCGTGGCGACCGAGGACGTACGGCCCGGTCCGGCGTCGGTCCGCTTCGAGGGGGTGTCCTTCCGTTACGGGTCCGGCCTTCCGGAGATCCACCGGCGGGTGGACTTCGAGGTGCCCGGCGGCGGGATGACGGCCTTCGTCGGCCCCTCGGGCGCGGGCAAGTCGACGCTCTTCGCGCTCGTCGAGCGGTTCTACGAGGCGACGGGCGGCCGGGTCCTTGTCGACGGCCGGGACGTGACCGAGTGGCCGCTGTCCGAGCTGCGGTCCGTCATCGGGTACGTCGAGCAGGACGCGCCGGTGCTGGCCGGCACGCTGCGCGAGAACCTGGTCTTCGCCGCGCCGGGCGCGCGCGACGACGAGATCCGCGAGGTGGTGGCCCGGACCCGGCTCGACGCCCTCGTCGAACGGCTGCCGCACGGCCTGGACACCCTGGTCGGGCACCGGGGCTCGAAGCTGTCCGGCGGTGAGCGTCAGCGCGTCGCCATCGCCCGCGCGCTGCTGCGCAGGCCCCGCCTGCTGCTCCTGGACGAGGCGACCTCGCAGCTCGACGCCGTCAACGAGTCGGCGTTGCGGGACGTCATCGCCGAGGCGGCACGGGAGACCACCGTCCTGGTGGTGGCCCACCGGCTGTCGACGGTGACGGACGCCGACCGGATCGTCGTCATGGAGGCGGGCCGGGTTCGCGCGGTCGGCACCCACGAGGAGCTGGTGGAGAGCGACGAGCTGTACGCGCGGCTCGCGGGGACCCGGCTCCTGACCTCGACAGGACGTCCCCGCGGGTGAACGGGTCCGGCCCCCGCCGTGCGGCGGGGGCGGACCCGCCGCACGGCGGGGTGGCCCCGGACAGCCGCCGGATACCGGGCAGTCGCGCACCTGGTGAGGCTGAGGACAGCGCTCCTGCCGCCAGGCGGCGCGCTCCCCTCACCCGGTCAGCCACCCCGCACTGGAGTTCCCGTGCCCGTACTCATGGCCAAGGGCCAGCAGGTCCCACTCAACGGGCCGGACGGCCGCCCGCTCAACCTGATCAGCATGGGCATCGGCTGGCAGCCGGCTCCCCGCCCCGGGCTGCTCGGCGCCCTCGGGCTGCGTCGCCGCGGCCGCCTCGGCACCTTCGCCGTCCTCCACAGCCGCGGCAGGTTCCTCGACGCGCTGTTCGCCGAGAACCCCGGCAACCCGGACGAGTCCATCGAGCACAGCACCTGTCTGACGGCGCAGGACGCTGCCGGTGAGGCGGACACGGAGGCGTTCTTCGTCCGTCTGTCCCGGCTGCCGCCCCACGCGGACCGCATCGTCTTCGCCGTCGGCTCCTTCGACGGCAGCACCTTCGACGGCAGCACCTTCGAGACGGTCCGCACCGCGCACTGCCGACTCGTCGACGAGAGCCGGGGGCTCGAACCGGCCCGGTACACCCTCCCCGCCCAGGGCCCCCACACGGCGCTGATCCTGGCGGACCTGGCCCGCACGGCAGGAGCCGAGTGGACCATGACGGCCCTCGGTGAACCGGCGACCTGCACCACCTTCGCGGACCTCCTCCAGGCCATCGAGCGCCGGCGCCACGGCTGAGCGCCTTGCCACCTCCCGACGGTTCGCGGCGCGGGAGGACTTTCAGGAGCACGCTCCACCGGACCCTGGAGACGCTCCGTCAGGAACTGACGACCGCACGGGCAGCGGCCTGGTCACGGACGGGACTGTCACCTCGGTCGGCCCGTCAGAAGACGGGCGATGGGCACCGATCCGATGCCGTGGAGCAGCACGCTGCCGAGCACGGTGATGGTCATGGCGTACAGGGCGGTGTCCGCGTCGACGCCCTCGGGCAGGGCGTTGAAGGCGAGCAGGCCGAACACGATCGAGGTGGTGCCGCGCGGTCCGAGGGCCCCGACCATGAGGCGTTCGCGCCAGGTGAAGTCCGAGCCGAGGAAGGCGAACAGGACCGGAACGATCCGCAGGACGGTCAGCGCGGCGAGACACAGCAGCAGGGTCGGGGCGTGGATGCCGTCGCTCAGAGCGAGTACCACGGCGTTGCCGAAGAAGAACCACATGCACATGGTCATGATCGAGGCGGTGTCCTCGACGAGGAGGAAGTCCGAGGCGTCGGGGGCGTGGGCACCTCGTCGGCGGGCCGGCGCCTGACGGACGTACCGGAAGGCGATGCCGCAGACGAACGAGGCGACGAAGCCGTTGCCGCCGGCCGCCACCGTCACGGTGTACGCGAGCAGGGGCGCGACCAGGACGAGGATGCGGCGGGACTGACCGGTCGTCCAGTGCCTGCGGTCGGCCGCGTTCATCAGCCACGCGAGCAGGGAGCCCAGGATCACGCCGACGACCAGTGCCTTCACGGCGAACGGGACGGCCGTGCCCAGCGCCTGCGCGGGCGTGCGGGCCTGCGAGTTCGCGCCCGCCAGGATGAGGGCGAACAGGAAGAGGGGCGAGACGATGCCGTCGTTGTAGCCGCTCTCCACGTTGAGGACGTCGCGGACACGTGCCGCGATGCGCGTGTCCCGTACCAGGGTCTCGGCCGGTGCGAAGTCGGTCGGCACGATGATGCAGGCGATGAGCAGCAGGATCACCGCGGGCGCCGCGGGCAGCAGCAGCGCGCCGAGGCCGACCGTCGCGGCCAGGCTCAGCGGCAGCGCCACCAGCAGGGTGCGGGCGGTCGCGCCGGGGTTGTTGCCGAACAGGCGGCCGCCCGGCAGTTCGGTGGCGTCGACGAACAACAGGACGGCCAGGATGACCTCGGCCACGTGCTGGGCGGTCTCGGAGTTGAGGGTGGCCGCGATCTGGCTGTGTGTGAACAGGCCGGTGACCACTCCCGCGAGGACCAGGACCAGCGGGGCCCTGACATGCCCGCGCTCCAGCCACCGGGCGACGAGCGACCACCCGGCGGCCACGGCAGTGATCACGATCAGGACGAAGGACATGTGCATTCCGGTTCAGGGGGTTTCAGGTTCCCTCATCAGGGGCCGGTCCGCACGGGCGGACCGGCCCCTGACGACCTCACCGGATGTACGCGGCGGGCTTGGTGGCGGCGTTGAGCAGATACTCCAGCGGGCCACGGCGGAAGAAGCGGGACCAGGCCGAGGCGAACACGATCGCCCCCAGGATGTACAGGAGCACGGGCACCCAGGACTTCGTGGTGCCGGCTCCGGAAGCGGGCCACGCGGACTGCGCGAGGAAGTGGCCGACGTAGGCCGTCAGGGACATAGCGCCCACGGCGATGACCGGCTTCGCCAGACGGCGCAACCGCGGCAGGCAGTCCATGAGCGCGGTCGCGCCCACGATCACGAGGATCGCGACACCCACGCTGCCGATGATGTCGAACGTCGTGCCGCTGTGCGGCCCGGCGGTCAGGAGGTGGTCCGAGGAGAACAGTTGGGACCCGAGTTCCTCGCCGCCCTTGGGCGGCGCCCCGGAGCCGCTGGACGAAGACCCGTCCTCCGCCGTGCTGCGCAGCGCGTTCTTGCCCGCAAGCAGCAGGGACAGTCCGTACGCGGTCACCGTGAGGGAGGCGCCGAGCGCGGCCACGCGCCACCGCACGACAGTGGCGGACAGGTCGAGGCGGGCCAGCGCCATACCGGCGACCACGAACGGCATCCACGTGAGCGCCGGGTAGAAGCCGGTGAGCAGCAGATCGAGCACGCCCACCTCGCTCAGCCGGTGCAGCGGGTCGTGGGCGTTGACGCTCTGCCGGAGAGAGTCGCTCAGCTGGGCGGTCAGGACGGACGCCAGCTGGGGCATCACGAGCGCGAGCCCCGCCGCGATCAGCGCCAGCGCCTTGGCCGACAGCCGCACCAGCGGCAAGGCGCAGAGGAAGTAGACACCGTAGAAGCCGAGAATGATCACGCCGCCGTACTCCATCGCCATCACCGTGCCCAGCACCAGCAGGACCACGGCACGGATCGCGATCCGGACCTTCGCCTGCCGCCCGGCCAGGCCGGTCTTCGGCTCACGACGCCCGGCGATCAGCGTCAACGAGAACCCGGCAAGGGTCGCGAACAGCACCGACGAATGCCCGTCGGCCAGGAAGCGGACCCAGGTGCCGAGGCCGGTCGTGTTCCCCGGCATCGGCCCGATGTGGACGACGTACATGCCGAACACCGCCAGGGCGCGGGCCAGGTCCACCCCGACCAGACGTCCCATGGAGGGACCGCCGGGAGCTCGCCCGGCGGACTCCTGCGAGGTCGCGGGGCGTGGCGACGCCTTGTCCGGGAGGGCGGGTGTCTCCTGCGGTGGGGGTATCCGTGTCATACGTCGAATCTCCCGGTGCGATACGCGGGCGGACCATCCGGCAGGCTTCGGTGAGGCCCCCGCCGACGGGCCGGAGCGCTCCCCCCGAACGGCTGGAACGGGTCTGCCGGGTGGCTGGTGTCCGCAGCGGTGGCGCCGCCTTGCGCGCCAGTGCACGTACGGTCGACAGCAAGCGATCACCGTACGGGCGTACGAGTCGCCGTACAGCGGGACAGGACGGACGAGGGTGAGGCGGAACGCCGGTGATCCGGGTAGTGGTGGTGGACGACGAGGCGCTGGTGCGCTCCGGATTCGAGCTGATCCTGAACGCCGCCGACGGCATCCAGGTCGTGGCGACGGCTGAGGGGGCGCAGGCCGCCGACGTGATTCGCCGCGAGCAGCCGGACGTCGTGCTCCTCGACATCCGCATGCCGGACGTCGACGGCCTGACCGTCCTGCGGCACGTCCAGGAACTTCCCGCACCACCCCAGGTGGCGATGCTGACCACCTTCGACACCGACGAGTACATCCTGACCGCGCTGCGCTCGGGAGCCTCCGGCTTCCTCCTCAAGGACACCGAACCCGAACAACTCGCCCAGCTGGTACGTACGTTGGCCGCGGGCGGCGTGGTGATGTCCCCGAAAGCCTCACGCGCCCTGCTGCGCAGCCACCCCGGCGCAGGCGGGCCCAAGGACGCGGACGTGGCGCGGGTGGACCTGCTCAGCGACCGCGAACGCGACGTCCTCGTCCTGATCGCCGAAGGGCTCTCCAACGCCGACATCGGCACCCGCATCCACCTCAGCGCGGGCACCGTCAAGGACCACGTCAGCTCGATCCTGACCAAGCTGCGGGTCTCCAGCCGCGTCCAGGCGGCGCTCCTCGCCGAGCGTGCCGGGCTGCTCGGCGGCAGCGACGACGGCGACCCCACGGCCCGGGACAGCGGGCGATGAGCACCGGCCCGGCACTGTGGCGGCGCGTGCCGCCCTGGGCCGTCGACACGGTCCTCGTCGCACTCGCCGCATTCGACGCATGGATCAACCTCTTCGCCGAGGACACCACCTCGTTCATGTGGGCCTGGGCCGCCCTGAGCTGCGCCGCACTGTTCCTGCGCAGGCGGCTGCCGCTGATCGCCTTCCTGCTGAGCCTGCCCCTGCTCGTGTTCATGGACGTGGCCGTTGCGCCGTTCGCCGCCCTGTACACACTGGCCACGGTCACCCGCAACCGCCCGCTCCTGGCCGG
The DNA here is from genome assembly GCF_055558735.1 of Streptomyces sp. NPDC025651. Lineage (NCBI taxonomy): Bacteria > Bacillati > Actinomycetota > Actinomycetes > Kitasatosporales > Streptomycetaceae > Streptomyces > Streptomyces sp. NPDC025651. The sequence goes on along the minus strand of NZ_JBVHLZ010000017.1, from coordinate 94,438 downwards.
CTGCGCCCTGCTCAGCGCGGCAGTGAGCACCCTCGCTTGGCCGCTGTCCGACACGTTCTCCGGCGACCGGACCTGGACGCTCGTGCAGTTCGCCTACACGCTGGCCACCGCCGCCGCCCCGGTCCTGATCGGCCAGCTCGTCCAGGCCAGGCACGACGTGGCCCGCCAGCTCGCCGAGGTCGAGGAGGCCCGCGAACACGAACGCGCCCTGTACGCCCAGACCGTCCTCGCCCGCGAACGCGCCCAACTGGCCCGCGAGATGCACGACGTCGTCTCCCACCAGGTCAGCCTCATCGCCGTACAGGCCGGAGCCCTCCAGGTCGCCGCCGAGGACCCGCAGGCCCGCGACGGCGCCCGCGCCATCCGGACCCTGAGCGTGAACACCCTCGACGAACTGCGCCACATGGTCACCCTGCTGCGCGCCTCCGGCGGCAGGGAGACCGAACTCACCCCCCAGCCCACCCTCGCCGACCTCCAGCAGCTGATCGCCAACAGCGGCATCGAGACCACCTTGACGGGCGAACTCCCGCCCCACACCAGCACCACGGCCCAACGCACCATCTACCGCACGGTCCAAGAGGCCCTCACCAACGTGCGCAAACACGCCCCCGGAGCCCGCGCCGAGGTCCGCCTGTGGCACGACGCCCACCACTTCGGCGTCACGGTCACCAACACGGCCCCCACCCGCCCGTCGGTCCCCCTGCCCAGCGCCCGCCACGGCCTCATCGGCCTACGAGAACGCGCCGAACTCCTCGACGGCACCCTCACCGCCGCCCCCACCCCACAGGGCGGATTCAAAGTCGCCCTACGGGCCCCCTCGCGCCCCACCTGAGCACACCCCGTCAGAACGAGCGTCAGGCACCCTTGGCGACCGGCTCAAGGATCGCGACGCACTCCACATGATGCGTCATAGGAAACAGATCAAACGCCCGCAGCGTCCGCACCCGGTACCCGCCCTCCCGGAAGTACCCCAGGTCCCGCGCCAGCGCCGCCGGATCGCAGGCCACGTACGCGATGCGCCGCGCACCCAGCCCCGACAGATGACGCACCGTCTGCTTGCCCGCGCCCGCGCGGGGCGGGTCCAGGACGATGAGGTCGACCTCGGTGATGCCCGTGCGCGGCAGGACCGCTTCGACCTTGCCCTGCTCGATGCGGACGCGGTCGAACGCCGCGAGGTTGTGGCGGGCGTCCTCCACCGCGCGCTTGCCGGACTCGATGCCGAGCACCGCGCCCTTGTCCCCGACGCGGTCGGCAAGGGCGCCCGCGAAGAGGCCGACGCCGCAGTAGAGGTCGAGGGCCGTCTCGCCCTTGCGCGGGGTCAGGCCCTGCATGACGGCGAGCATCAGCGTCTCCGCCGCCTTCGGGTGGACCTGCCAGAAGCCGCCGCTGCCGACGCGGTACGTGCGGCCGTCGGCGCGCTCGCGGACGAAGGGCCGGCCGTGGACGCGGTGGACCCCGCCGTCCTTCTCGCCGACGCGCATCACCGAGACCGGCTTGTCCAGTTCCACGATGGGCAGGCGCGCGCCGGGCTTCGGGGCCAGGATCACCTGGCGGTCCTGGGAGCCGCTCGCCGCGATCGCCTCGATCGAGGCCATGCCCGACCAGTCCCGCTCCTCGATGCCGAGCTCGGAGACCCCGGGCGCCGCGATCATGCAGTGCTCGATCGGCTCGACCTCGTGCGAGCGGTGGCGGCGCAGACCGGCGTTGCCGTCGGCGTCCACCGCGTACTGCACGCGCGTACGCCAGGCGGGGACCTCGCCCGCCGGCACCTTGTCGCCCTCCGCCGGCATGACCGTGCCGTCCCAGCCCGCCTCCTCCGGGGTCAGGCCCGCCAGGCGCTTGAGCTGCTCGGCGACGACCTCGCCCTTGAGGCGGCGCTGCGCGCCCGGCTTGGCGTGCTGCCAGTCGCAGCCGCCGCAGCGGCCGGGGCCCGCGTACGGGCAGGGGGCCTCGACGCGGTCCTTGGACGCCTCCACCACCGTGACGGCGTCCGCGCGCAGGAAGCGCGCGCCCTCCTCGCCCTCGGTCACGCGTGCGACGACCTTCTCGCCGGGCAGCGCGTGCCGTACGAAGAGGACCTGGCCCTCGGCCGTACGGGCGATGCAGTGGCCGCCGTGCGCGACGGGGCCGACCTCGACCTCGTACTCCTGGCCGACCAGCGAGACGGCCGCCTCGGAGGCGCCCGCCCGCGCGTTCCCCGCCCGCGAAACCTGCGAATTCTTCGGTTCTGCCTGCATGGCGGGGTGACTCCACAACGTAAAAGGGGAACGGCCGGACAACAGCCCACCAGTCTACGTGGGTGTCGTCCGGCCGCTCACCACAGAGCCGTCCCCGGCACAGTCAGCCCTTCTTGCTCGGCTCCTTGGTCCGCCTCGGCTTCTCCACCGGCCCCCGCCGCACCGCGCCCGGCGCGTTCCACTCCGACCGCCTGCGGGCCCGCTTCTTCGCGGCCTCGGAGGAGTCCAGCTGGTAGGGGACGGACGTCACCATCACGCCCGGTGTGAAGAGCAGGCGGCCCTTGAGGCGCAGCGCGCTCTGGTTGTGGAGCAGGTGCTCGTACCAGTGGCCCACCACGTACTCGGGGATGATCACGCTGACCACGTCGCGCGGGCTCTCGCGGCGCAGGTTCTTCACGTACTCGATGATCGGGCGCGTGATCTCGCGGTAGGGAGAGTCGAGGACCTTCAGGGGGACCGTGATGCCGCGGCGCTCCCACTCCTCCTTCAGGGCCTTGGTCTCCGCCGGGTCGACGTTGATGCTGAGCGCCTCCAGGGTGTGGGAGCGCATCAGCTTCGCGTACGAGAGGGCGCGCAGCGTCGGGCGGTGGATCTTGGAGACCAGGACGATCGAGTGGACCCGGGAGGGGCGCACGCTCTCGTCGGAGGGGGTCTCGGGGGCGGCGATCTCCTCGGCCACGCGGTCGTAGTGGCGGCGGATCGCCGTCATCGTCGCGTAGAAGATCACCATGCCGAGCAGCGCGACCCAGGCGCCGTGCGTGAACTTGGTGACGAGTACGACGACGAGCACCAGGCCGGTGAAGAAGGCGCCGAAGGTGTTGATCGCGCGGGAGCGGACCATGCGGCGCCGCTTGTTCTGGTCCTTCTCGGTGGCCAGGTGGCGGTTCCAGTGCCGGACCATGCCGATCTGGCTGAGCGTGAAGGAGACGAAGACGCCGACGATGTAGAGCTGGATCAGGCGGGTCGAGTCGGCGCCGTAGATGAAGACCAGGAGCGCGGCCGCGCCCGCGAGCAGCACGATGCCGTTGGAGAACGCGAGGCGGTCGCCGCGGGTGTGCAGCTGGCGCGGCAGGTAGCGGTCCTGGGCCAGGATCGAGCCGAGCAGCGGGAAGCCGTTGTACGCCGTGTTGGCCGCGAGGAACAGGACGAGGGCCGTGGCCGCGGCGAGCACGATGAACAGGAAGCTGCCGTTGCCGAAGACCGCCTCGGCGACCTGGGAGATCACAGGGTTCTGGACGTAGTCCGAGCCGACCGGCGCGCCGTTGTGGACGAGGTCCTTGGCCGGGTTCTCGGCCATGCGGACGTTGGTCGCCATGGCGAGGCCGATGATGCCGCAGAACATCGTGACGGCGAGGCCGCCCATCAGCGCGAGCGTCGTCGCGGCGTTCTTGGACTTCGGCTTGCGGAAGGCCGGGACGCCGTTGCTGATCGCCTCGACGCCGGTGAGGGCGGCACAGCCGGAGGAGAACGCGCGCAGCAGCAGGAAGACGAGCGCGAAGCCCGCGAGTCCCTGGTGCTCGGGCTTGATCTCGTAGTCGGCGGTGGGCGCCTTCATGGTGTCGTCCAGGACGATGCCCCGGAAGGCACCCCACGCGATCATGATGAAGACGCCGGCGACGAAGACGTACGTCGGGATGGCGAAGAGCTTGCCCGACTCCTTCACGCCGCGCAGGTTCATCAGCGTGAGGAGCACGATCACGCCGACCGCGCAGAGCACCTTGTGCTCGACCACGAACGGGACGGCCGAGCCGAGGTTCTCGATGCCCGAGGAGATCGACACGGCCACGGTCAGGACGTAGTCGACGAGCAGGGCGCTCGCGACGGTCAGCCCGGCCTTGGGTCCGAGGTTGGTGGTGGCGACCTCGTAGTCGCCACCGCCGCTCGGGTACGCGTGCACGTTCTGTCTGTACGACGCCACCACCGTGAACATCAGTACGACGACCGCGACGGCGATCCACGGGCTGAAGTGGTACGCCGACACACCCGCGATGGAGAGGACGAGAAGGACCTCTCCCGGCGCGTACGCCACGGAGGAGAGCGGGTCGGATGCGAAGACGGGGAGTGCGATGCGCTTCGGCAGGAGCGTTTCTCCGAGCCGATCACTGCGCAGTGCGCGCCCGATGAGGATCCGTTTGGGCACGTCGGTCAGTTTGGACACGCAGAGGATCGTAAGCGTTCGAATGGGTGCCCGCCCACCCACCACCCCCAACTGCTCCGGTTATCCGCCCTGTGCGACCCTGCGCCCCTCCGGGTGACCGGAATCCGGACGTACGTCCACGCCTTCCGCGACCCTGGCCCCGGCCATGTCCCTGGCCTTGTCCCCGGCCTTGTCCCCGGTCCGGCGGATCGCCCCTGAGGGCCACCAGGTGGCGCGGCCGAGCAGGAGCAGCGCCGCGGGCAGGATCATGACGCGGATCACGAACGCGTCGAGCAGGACGGCCGCCGCGAGGACGAAGCCCATCTGCTTCATCTCCAGGATGTGCAGCATCACGAAGCTCGCGAAGACGGTGACCATGACGACCGCCGCGCTGGTGACGACCTTGGCGGAGGACGCGATGCCGTCGAGGACCGCCTGGCGCGTGGGCACGCCGTTCAGGGCGGCCTCACGGATCCGGCTGACCACGAAGACCTGGTAATCCATCGAGAGCCCGAAGAGGATCACGAGGAGGAAGAGCGGTACGCGCGAGGAGATCCCGCCGAGCGAGACGAAGGAGAGCAGGCCCTCGGCCCAGTCGCCCTGGAAGACGAGGACGAGCAGGCCGAGCGCGGAGGCGGCGGAGAGCAGGTTGAGGACGACGCCGAGCAGTCCGAGGACGACGGAGCGGAACGCGTAGACCGTCATGGCGAAGGTCATCAGGAGCAGGAAGCCGAGGACGAGCGGCAGCTTCTCGTTCTGGTGCTCGACGTAGTCGGTGCCGCGGGCCACCTCGCCGGTGACGGCCGTCTCGACGCCGGGCAGCCTGCCGACGGTCGCGGGGAGGAAGTCGTCGCGGAGGTGGTCGAGGGTGGCGACGGCCTCCTTCGAGTACGTCGCGTGCGCGGCGTTCAGCTCCAGGGTGGTGGTCCTCAGGTCCTCGGAGGAGCGCAGGACCGGACGTCCGTGCTGCGCGAAGAGCGGGTCGGCCGCCGCCCTGCGGTGCGCCTCGCGCAGCGCCTCCTTCACCTCGTCGGCCCGCGCGGCCTCGGCGCGCACCACGACCAGGTGGCGGACGCGCTGCTCCGGGAAGGCGTCGAGCAGCCTGTCGTACCCCTGCATCGCCGGTATCTCACGCGAGAAGCTGTCGCGCGCGGGGTCCTTGAGCTTCATGTCGAGCGCGGGCACGGCGAGGCCGAGCAGCGCGAGGACCGAGAGGCACAGGGTGAGCGCGGGGCGCTTGCGGGCCGGCGCGAGCAGCAGGTTCCAGACCCGGCCCGGCTTCCCGTCCTCGTCGCCGCGCACCGGCTTGCCCTGCGCCAGGCGCTTGGCCGCGCGGCGCTCGCTCCGCCGGCCGAGCCTGACCAGGAGCGCGGGCAGCACCGTCACCGAGCTGACCACGGCGACGGCGACGACCAGGATGGTGCCGGTGGCGAGCGAGTCGAAGATGACGTCACCGGCCAGGAAGAGCGTGGCGGTCGAGACGATCACGGCGAGCCCGGACACCACGATCGCCCGGCCCGCCGTCGCGGCGGCGGCCTCGACGAGCGCCTCCGAGGTGAGGCGGCCGCCCGCGCGGGCCCGCTCCTCGCGCTCGCGCTTGAGGTAGAAGAGCGTGTAATCGACGCCGACGGCCATGCCGATGAGCAGGATCATGTTCATCCCGACACCGGTGTCCGGCAGCAGGTGCGAGGCCAGCATCGCCAGGCCCATGGTCGCCATGATCGAGGTGACGGCGAGCAGCAGCGGTACGCCGACCATGACGACCGAGCCGAAGACCACCGCGAGCGTGATGAGGGTGATGGGCAGCGTGATCACCTCGGAGAAGGCGAGGTCCTTGCCGCGCTGGTCGTTGACGCCCTTGCTGACGGAGGCGCCGCCGGTCTCCTCGATCACGAGGTCCGGGTGGGCCTTCACGACCTTCTCGGTCTCGGCGCGGAGCGGGACGACGTTGTTCTTGGCGTCCTGGTCGGGGCCGGCCAGCTCCACCTGGACGCGCAGGACACGGCCGTCGGCCGAGCGCACCGGCGCGGCCACCGAGGCGACCTCGGGCAGGGCCTTCATCCGTGCGGTGACGTCCTCGACGGCGGCGTCGGCGGCCTTCCGGTCCAGCGGGCCTGACTCGGCGCGGATCAGCACCTGCTCCGTGGGCCTGAGCTGGACGCCGCCCTCGGTCGCCAGCGCCTCGGCCCGGCCCGCCTCGCCCACGCGGTAGTCCGCGGAGGCGGCGCTGTTCATGCCGGCGGCGATCCCGCCCCCGAGGCACAGCACCACGAAGACCAGCCACCCGACGACCGCCCGCCATGGGTGCAGCGCGCTCCAACGGGCCACGCGCACCGTGACCGATCGCTCTCTCATGTCCGTCCCACCCTCTGCGTCCGTGCGCCACCCCGCCATGGAGGGCATGTAAGTTGAGACTGACAGGTGACCGATCAAGCCGTCAACTGTCATTCGTGACGGGCGGGGATGCGAGGCGGGCGGAGAGCGGATTGACAGTGGAGCCCGTCATGCTGAAGCCTTGACCGACAACTTTCGGGACCAGCGCAAAGGCACTACATGGACAGCGAGGAGCTGCTGGCTTTTCTCGCCGCGGTCGGCCATGCGCAGCGCATCCGGATCATCACCGAGCTCTCGTCGGGCGAGCTGTACGTCAGCGAACTGGCCCGCAGGCTCGGGGTGTCCCGCCCTCTGCTCTACATGCACCTCGAACGCATGGAGAAGGCCGGCATCGTCTCCGGCCGCCTGGAGCTCTCCGACGACGGCAAGGCGCTCAAGTACTTCCAACTGGCGCCGTTCGACGTGCGGTTGAACGTGGATACGATCATCGCGGCCGCCCGCCAGGACCAGACGGGCGAAGACGGACAGCACTCACCGAAGGGGACGTCCTAGTGGACGACGTGATCATCCCAATCGCTTTTTTCGTGGTGCTCGCCGCCGCGATCGTCGCCGTCGCGTACTTCCAGTCGCAGCGCAACCGCGAGCGCGACCAGCAGTACGCGGAGGCCATGCACAGCTACCGCGAGGCCGTCGAGCGCGCCCGGTCCGAGCAGGAGGCGACCCGCCTGCAGCTCGTCGAGCTCGGTCACCGGCTGCAGAACGTGGAGGGTCTGCTGCGCAGCGTGGACTGACCACGGCCCCGCCCGGCCCGCGGACCCCCGCGACCGGCACCGGCCGGTGCACGGGGGTGCCCTCCGCCGACCGCGCGTGTGTAGCTTGGGCTCCGGTCTGAGACGCTTTTACCGTTCAGTCTGAGCACAAAGTATTGACACAGCCGGAAGGACGGTCGTGCACATCGTCATCATGGGCTGCGGGAGAGTCGGTTCAGCTCTCGCGCAGACCCTGGAACAACAGGGGCACACGGTCGCGGTCGTCGACCAGGACCCCACGGCCTTCCGCCGCCTCGGCTCCGGGTTCGGCGGCCGCCGCGTCACCGGCATCGGCTTCGACCAGGACACCCTGCGCGAGGCCGGCATCGAGGAGGCGGGCGCCTTCGCCGCCGTCAGCAGCGGCGACAACTCCAACATCATCGCCGCGCGCGTCGCCCGCGAGATGTTCGGCATCGAGAACGTCGCCGCCCGTATCTACGACCCGCGCCGTGCCGAGGTCTACCAGCGCCTGGGCATCCCGACGGTCGCCACCGTCCGCTGGACCGCGGACCAGATGCTGCGCCGTCTGCTCCCGTCGGGGGCCGAGCCGCTGTGGCGCGACCCCACCGGCGGCGTACAGCTCGCCGAGGTGCACGCGTCGTCGTCGTGGATCGGCCACAAGATCAGCCGCCTCCAGGAGGAGACCGGCGTCCGCGTGGCGTTCCTCACCCGGCTGGGCGAGGCGGTCCTGCCGACCTCGCAGACGGTGCTGCAGGAGGGCGACCTGGTGCACGTGATGATGCGCACCAACGAGGTCGAGAAGGTCGAAGCGGCGTTCGCCGAAGGCCCCGAGGAGGGCGGTCACTGATGAGGGTCGCCATTGCCGGAGCCGGCGCGGTGGGCCGCTCCATCGCCGGTGAGCTCCTGGAGAACGGCCACGAGGTCCTTCTCGTCGACAAGGCGCCGACGGCCATCTCCGTCGAGCGCGTGCCGCAGGCCGAGTGGCTGCTCGCCGACGCCTGCGAGATCACGTCCCTGGACGAGGCGGCGCTGCAGCGCTGCAACGTGGTCATCGCGGCCACCGGCGACGACAAGGTCAACCTCGTCGTCTCCCTCCTCGCCAAGACCGAGTACGGCGTCCCGCGGGTCGTCGCCCGCGTGAACAACCCCAAGAACGAGTGGCTCTTCAACGAGTCCTGGGGCGTCGACGTCGCGGTCTCCACGCCGCGCCTGATGTCCGCGCTCGTCGAGGAGGCGGTGAGCGTCGGCGACCTGGTGCGCCTGCTGCGCTTCAGCCACGGCGACGCGAACCTCGTCGAGCTGACGCTGCCGCCCGAGTCGGCCCTCGCGGGCACCCGGGTCGGCGACGTGGAGTGGCCCGAGGACACCTCGCTGGTCACGATCATCCGCGGTACGCGCGTCCTCGCGCCGACCCCGGACGACTCCCTGGAAGCGGGTGACGAGCTCCTCTTCGTGGCGGCTCAGGCCCGTGAGGAGCAGCTGGAGGACCTTCTCTCCGTACGCCGCGAGGACACGGTGGGCTGAGGCCCCGTAAGGGGCGCGAGGAGCTGCGCGAGCGACCACGAAGAAGCCGCAGTCGCGTCTGCCGGGATCTCGGCAGACGCGACTGCGGCTTTTCGTGGCTTTTCGTGCGCTGAGCGCGCAGCTCCTCGCGCCCCTTACGGGCGCTGCGCCGCCTTGCGCTCCTCCTCCGCCTTCTCCGCCGCTTCCATCTCCGCGAAGACGTCGATCGGCGGCGGGGCCTTCGCCAGGAAGACCCAGGTCAGGTAGACGGCGAGGAGGAAGGGCGGGATCTTCAGGGCGACCAGGACCCAGCCGAACTGCGTGGTGTCCGCCCACCAGTACAGCGGGAAGAGGATCGCGCACTTGGCCAGGAGGATCAGGCCCCAGGCCCAGCTCGCCTTGGCGTACGCCTTCTTGCGGCCGGGGTTGCGGGTGCGCCAGGAGAGGTTCTCCTTGAAGACCGGGCCGAGGATGAGGCCGATCAGCGGGACGCCCGCGAGGGTCGTGATGATGTAGGCGAGGGCGAGGCCGAGGGTGTAGAGCATGCCCGGCAGGTAGAAGTCCTTGGCGTTGCCGGTCATCATCGCGAAGACCACGCCGAAGGCGACACCGAAGACGCCGCTGAAGGCGTGCTTGACGGTGTCCTTCATGACCAGGCGGACCACGACGAGCACCAGGGACACCGCGAGGGCCGCGATGGCCGACATGTGCAGGTCCTTGTTGATCGTGAAGATGGTCACGAAGAGCAGGCCTGGGACGACCGTCTCCACCATGCCCCGCACGCCGCCGAAGGCTTCGAAGAGCGCTGCCTCGGTCACGGTCCTGGAATCGGCGTCCTGATCCGCGTTCCCTTGGTCCGTCGGCTTGTCGAGGGACGTCACCGGTTACTCCCGTCCGAGGGGTCTGAGTTCGTACTTGGGGTTGAAGAGCACCCGGCGGCCCCGGCTCATCGAGATCCGGCCCGACGCGATCAGCTTGCGCCCCGGCTCGATGCCCACGATGGAGCGCCTGCCGAGCCACACCACGTCGAGCGCCGCGGAGCCGTCGAACAGCTCGGCCTCCAGGGCGGGGACCCCGGCGCGTGGTCGCAGGGTGACCGTGCGCAAGGTACCAGTAACGGTGACTATCTGGCGGTCGCGGCAGTCGCCGATGCGAACACAGCCCGCTGTCTCGGCGTCCTCGCGCAGCTCCTCCGACTCCAGGTCCTCCTGGGAGGAGGACAGCCGGTCGAGCATGCGCCGGAAGCGGCCCGCCGGCCTTTCGGAACCAGGAACAGCACTCATACAAGAAGCGTACCGGGGGGCGCCGACACAGCGGAAAGGGGTGCGCTCATCTGTGCCTGTGCCTGCTCAGTACCCGCTCCGCCGCCGCTGAAGCGGGCCTGAAGCACGGAATCCGGTCACTTCTCGAAGCGGTAGCCCATCCCCGGCTCCGTAATGAAGTGCCGCGGGTGTGCCGGGTCCGCCTCCAGCTTGCGGCGCAGTTGTGCCATGTAGACGCGGAGGTAGTTCGTCTCCGTGCCGTAGGAGGGGCCCCAGACCTCCTGGAGCAGCTGCTTCTGGCTGACCAGGCGGCCGGTGTTGCGGACCAGGACCTCCAGGAGGTGCCACTCCGTGGGCGTCAGGCGCACGTCGCGGCCGCCGCGGTTGACCTTCTTGGCGGCCAGGTCGACGGAGAAGTCCCCGGTGTCGACCATCACGTCGTCCTCGCCCGCCCCGGTGGGCTCCGCCCTGCGCACGGCGGCGCGCAGCCGGGCGAGGAGTTCGTCCATGCCGAAGGGCTTGGTCACGTAGTCGTCGGCGCCGGCGTCCAGGGCCTCCACCTTCTCGTCCGAGCTGTGCCGGGCGGAGAGGACCAGGATCGGGACGCGCGTCCAGCCGCGCAGGCCCCTGATGACCTCCACACCGTCCATGTCGGGCAGACCGAGGTCGAGCACGATCACGTCGGGGTGGCGGGCGGCGGCGACCTGCAGCGCGGTGGCGCCGTCGGGGGCCGCGTCCACCTCGTACTTGCGCGCCTTCAGGTTGATCACGAGGGCGCGTACGATCTGCGGCTCGTCGTCGACCACGAGCACCCGGGTCATGCTTACCTGCCTTTCCGGCTTCTGGATCTGGGTCCGGGTCACGAGGTGACCTGGGCCGTGAGGTCGGGGCGGACCGGCGGCCGTCCGGCCGCCGCCCGCAGGGTGAGGACCATGGTGAGGCCGCCGCCGGGGGTGTCCTCGGCGGCGAGGGTGCCCCCCATGGCCTCGACGAAGCCGCGGGCGACGGCGAGGCCGAGGCCCACCCCGGCACCCCGCGGAGCGTCACCGTAACGCTGGAAGGGCGCGAAGATGCGGTCCTTGGCCGTATCGGGGACGCCGGGGCCGCGGTCCACCACGCGGACCTCGACGCGCTCGCCCAGCGCGCTGGCGGAGACTTTGACGGGCTCGCCCTCGGGGGCGTACTTCACGGCGTTCTCGACGATGTTGGCGACCGCCCGCTCCAGGAGCCCCTTGTCGACGGCGACCATCGGCAGCGTCTCGGGGATGTCCAGCTCCGCGCTGCCGTCGGGCACGCCGCCGAGGGCCATGGGGACGACCTCGTCGAGGTCGATCTCGCGGATCAGCGGGGTGACGGTGCCGGTCTGCAGGCGGGACATGTCCAGGAGGTTGCCGACCAGGTGCTCCAGACGGTCGGCGCCCGCCTCGATGCCTTCGAGGAGCTCGGCCTCGTCCTCGCGCGACCACTCCACGTCCTCGGACCGCAGCGAGGTGACCGACGCCTTGATGCCCGCGAGCGGCGTCCGCAGGTCGTGGCTGACGGCGGCGAGCAGGGCGGTGCGGATGCGGTTGCCCTCGGCGAGCGCCCGGGCCTGGTCGGCCTCGGACTGCAGGCGCTGGCGGTCCAGGACCACGGCGGCCTGCGCGGCGAACGCGGCCAGCACGCGGCGGTCCTCGGCGGGCAGGACGCGGCCGGACAGGGCCAGCGCCATGTGGTCGCCGACCGGCATGTCGACCTCGGCGTCCTCGGGGCGCAGGAGCGGCCTGCCGTCGCCGACGCTGCCCGCGCAGGTCCACGGATCGGTGTCGCTCTCCCGCTCGAGCAGCGCCACGGACTCCATGGCGAAGGTCTCGCGGACGCGTTCCAGCAGGGCGTCCAAGCTGGTCTCGCCGCGCAGGACGCTGCCCGCGAGGAAGGAGAGTATCTCCGACTCGGCGCGCAGCCTGGCGGCCTGGTGGGTGCGACGTGCCGCCAGGTCGACGACCGAGGCCACCGACACCGCGACGCCCACGAAGACGGCGATCGCGACGATGTTCTTGTTGTTGGAGATCGTCCACAGGTGCAGCGGCGGCGTGAAGTAGTAGTTGAGGAGCAGCGAGCCGACCGCCGCCGACGCGAGGGCCGGCAGCAGTCCGCCGAGCAGCGCGGCGGCCACCGTCAGCGTCAGGAAGAGCAGCATGTCGTTGGCGAGGCCGAGGTCGGCGTCGACATGGGTCAGCAGCAGTGTCAGGAGCGTGGGCCCCGCGACGCCGACCAGCCAGCCCCAGATGACCCGGGAGCGGCCCAGGCGCGCCCCGCGGGCGACGGGCAGGCCGCGCCCCTTGGCGACCTCGCCGTGCGTGACGATGTGCACGTCCAGGTCGGGCCCCGACTCACGGGCGACGGTCGCGCCGACGCCGGGCCCGAAGACGTACTGCCAGGTCTTGCGGCGCGAGGAGCCGAGGACGATCTGGGTGGCGTTCACGCCGCGCGCGAAGTCGAGCAGCGCGGCCGGTATGTCGTCGCCTATGACGTGGTGGAAGGTGCCGCCGAGGTCCTCGACGAGGGTGCGCTGGACGGCGAGTTCCTTGGGGGACGCGCCGGTCAGGCCGTCGCTGCGGGCTATGTAGACGGCGAGGATCTCGCTGCCGGAGCCCTTGGCCGCCATGCGGGCGGCGCGCCGGATCAGCGTGCGGCCCTCGGGGCCGCCGGTCAGGCCGACGACGATGCGTTCGCGGGCCTGCCAGGTGGAGCGGATGTTGTGCTCGCCGCGGTACTGCTGGAGGTACTCGTCGACCCGGTCGGCGACCCACAGCAGCGCGAGCTCGCGCAGGGCGGTGAGGTTGCCGGGTCTGAAGTAGTTCGAGAGGGAGGCGTCGATGCGGTCCGGCTTGTAGATGTTGCCGTGCGCCATGCGGCGGCGCAGCGCCTGGGGCGACATGTCGACCAGCTCGATCTGGTCGGCGCGGCGCACCACTTCGTCCGGCACGGTCTCGCGCTGCCGTACGCCGGTGATGGACTCGACGACGTCCCCGAGGGACTCCAGGTGCTGGATGTTGACCGTCGAGACGACGTCGATGCCGGCCGCGAGGAGCTCCTCGACGTCCTGCCAGCGCTTGGCGTTGCGCGAGCCGGGGACGTTCGTGTGGGCCAGCTCGTCGACCAGGGCGACGGCGGGGGCGCGCTCCAGGACCGCGTCGACGTCCATCTCGGTGAACGCGGAGCCGCGGTACTCCAGGTCCTTGCGGGTCACCTGTTCCAGGCCGTGCAGCATCACCTCGGTGCGCGGCCGGTCGTGGTGCTCCACGAAGGCGACCACGCAGTCGGTGCCGCGCTCGACGCGACGGTGTGCCTCGGAGAGCATGGCGTACGTCTTGCCGACGCCCGGTGCCGCACCGAGATAGATCCGAAGCTTGCCGCGTGCCATGGCCCCATTGTCTTCCTGAAACTGCTGTGTACGCAGCGTCGACCTTACGGCCAACAATTCCGGCATTGGGGACGAGGGGGTGCGGGGGTGCGGTCCTTGACACAACCCTGATGCGTACGCGACGAGGGGCTCGGTACCGGGATCAGTGCTCGACGATCTCGCCGTCGCGCAGCTCCAGGACCCGGTCGGCGAGGTCGAGCAGCGTCGCGTCGTGCGTGGCGACCAGGGCGGTGACGCCCTCGCTGCGGACGACGGCGCGCAGCAGCTCCATCACGGCGAGCCCGGTCTCCGCGTCGAGCTGTCCCGTGGGTTCGTCGGCGATCAGCAGGGACGGCCTGTTGGCGAGCGCACGGGCGATGGCCACCCGCTGCTGCTGTCCTCCGGAGAGCTCGCCGGGCCGCTGCCGGGCGTGGTCGGCGAGACCGACGAGGGCCAGGAGGAGGGCGACGCGTTCCTCCCGCGCGCGGGGGTCGGTCTTCCTGAGCCGCAGCGGGACGCCCACGTTCTCCGCGGCGGTGAGGATCGGGATGAGGCCGAAGGACTGGAAGATGAAGCCGAGGCGGTCGCGGCGCAGCTCCAGGAGGCCGCTCTCGCCGAGGCCCGCGAGCTCCACGCCGTCCACGGCGATCTTGCCGCTGTCGGGGGTGTCGAGGCCGCCGACGAGGTTGAGCAGGGTCGTCTTGCCGGATCCGGAGCGGCCCTTCAGGGCGACGAGCTCACCGCGCGGGACGCTGAAGGAGACGCCGCGCAGGGCGTGCACGGCGGCGGCGCCCGTGCCGTACGTCCGGTGGAGGTCCTCGACGACGACCATGGCCTCTGGCACCGGACACTCCCCCCGTACGCCCCTGGGTCCGCAGGGGCCGGGCGCCAGTATCGTCACCCGGCGCCCGGCCCGACAAGGCGTGGATCAGCCCGGGTTGCCCGCGCGCGTGCGGGTCTCCCGGGCGACGAGGAGGTTGTCGGAGCCCGCGGGACGGTTCCGCTCGGTCGGCTTCCGGGTGTGGGGCATGGACGTAAGCGGCCGTACGCGTGTGGCTCGTATGTGAACGTCAAGTGCCGCCCTGAACACGCGCGTTGGCCCGCGCCCCAAGGGTACGGGCCAGCCCTCCGTCAAGGCGGGACGTCAGAGATCCCGCTCGGGCGGCCCTGCCGCGGGCCCCGGCCCATCGGGCCACACCCCCACATGGTCCGCCTCCGCCGTCAGCCGCACGCGCCCCCGAAGCCCGTACCGTTCGACGTACTCCCCCGGCAGCTGCAGCCGCCCCGCCTTGTCCAGAACCGTGAACTCCTCTCCCGTGCCGCCCTGTTCGCGGAGCGTCTCCGTAGAGGTGCGCCCGTCACGGATGCGCACCGTGCGCCGGACCTGCTCCGAGACGAGCGGGTCGTGCGTGACGACCAGGACCGTCGCCCCGAGCTCCTCGTTGGCGCGGCGCAGGGCCCCGAAGACGTCCTCGCCGCTCGCCGTGTCCAGCTCCCCCGTGGGCTCGTCGGCGAGCAGCACCCGCGGGGAGTTGGCGGTGGCGACCGCGACCGCCACGCGCTGCTGCTCGCCGCCGGAGAGCTCGGCGGGCCGCCGGTCGCGGCAGTGCGCGACGCCGAGCACGCCGAGCAGTTCGGCGGCCTTCTCCCGGCGCGAACGGCGGGGCACGCGCGTGTACTTCATCGGCAGCGCCACGTTCTCCAGGGCGGTCAGATAGGGCAGCAGGTTGCGGCCGGTCTGCTGCCAGACGAAGCCGACGGTGCTCCTGCGGTAGCCGAGCCGCTCGCGGCGCCCCATGGAGAGCAGGTCGTGGCCCGCGACCTTCGCGCGCCCGGCGGTGGGCAGGTCCAGCCCGGAGAGGATCGACAGGAGCGTGGACTTGCCGGACCCCGACGCGCCGACCAGGGCCACGCACTCGCCGTCCGCGACGACCAGGTCGAGGCCCTGGAGCGCCTGCACCTCGACCTCCTCGGTGCGGTAGACGCGGACGAGGTTGTCGCAGACGACCAGGCCCTCGTCGGCCGCGGGGCGCCCCGCGGCGCGGGCCCGCGCCTCCAGTTCGGCCAGTTCAGTCATCGGCTCTCCCGAGTCGCAGGGCGGCGCCGAGCCCCCGGCGCCGCCCGAGCCAGGTCTCCACGCCCACCGCCGCGGCGACCAGGACACAGAGTCCCGCACCCAGGGCCGCGGTGAACAGCGCGTCGACGTGCCGGTCGGGCGCGGTGGGCCCGCCGGTGAACTCCCGCAGTTCCAGGGCGGGTCCGAGCAGCGAGGGCAGCGCGAGGCCGAGCGCGACGCCGCCCGCGACCGCCGCGAGCACCAGGGGCAGGAGCTGCAGCAGCTGCAGCGCGGAGGTGGCGCGCCCGCCGAGGCCGAGGGTGCGCAGATAGGCGGTGGTGCGCCCGCGCGCGGGCGCGGACAGGAGCAGTTCGAGGACCAGGGCGAGCAGCGCGAGGAGCACGGCGAGCGCGGTGCAGGCGGTGTGCGCGGTGGTCACGGCGGCGATCATGCCGTCGTCCTCGGCCTCGGCCTGCTCCTCGGCACGGATGCGGAGGTCTCCGGTGGCGGCTCCGGGGGCGGTGCGCGGCACGAGGGAGCGCAGGGCCTCTGCGTCCAGGTGGTCGCCGTACAGCATGAGGGCGGACGCCTCGAAGTCCGCGGCGGCCACGGCCCTGAGGTCCCGGTCGTCGGCGAGGAGCAGCTGCTCGCGGTCCTGGGTGGCGCCGCGCAGGGGGCCGAGCGCGGGATCGCGCTCCACGGCGTCGGGCAGCGGCCCCACCACCTTCAGCCGCGTCTTCTTGCCGTGCAGGGTGAAGGTGAGCAGGTCTCCGGCGTGCCCCTCGGATGCGAGCACCCGGATGTCCCCGCCTCCGCCGCCCCCGGTGAGCCCGGCGTCCTCCAGCGCACGCGCGGCGGCCGAACCGCCCGCCGCCTTCCGCAGCTTCGCCCCGTCCACCCCGATCAGGCTGGAGATCCCGTACCGTCCCCCGTCCGTCCCGCTCACGGGGTCGACCCGCATCTGCCGCACCGTCACCGTCTCCCGCACTCCACGCACGCGTGCGAGGCGCTCCGCCATGTCCGGGTCGCGCGCCGCCCCCAGGAAGGAGGCGTCGGCGCCCACCTGCCAGGCGGCCGCGGCACGCCGCCCCTCCACCAGCGTCCCGGAGACGAGGCCTCCGAAGACGGCGCCCGCGAGCGTCACGACGAGGACGAGCAGCGCGAGCCCGCGCGCGGGGGCCTCCTTGGCGGCGCGGGACAGCGCGACGAGGGCGACGGCACCGCGCCCGCGGGCCGACCACCGCGCCACGGCGCGCACCGGCCAGGGGTAGCACCGCACCAGCACCGCGACCGTCGCGAGGCCGAGCAGTACGGGCACGGCGGCGAGCAGCGGATCGGGCCCCGCAGTCCCCTCGGTCCCGCGCGCCCGCAGCGCGAACACACCGCCCGCGGCGAGCAGCAGCACCAGCGCCTCGGCGACGACGCGGCGCCCGGCACCGCGCGGCTCGCGGTCCCGCAGCACGGCCCGGTCCCGTACGGCGAACCAGGTCAGCACGGGCAGCAGCAGCCAGGCGAGCACCGCGACGGCGAGCCCTTTGCCGTACGCCGGTGAACTCCCCGGCACCGCCGCGGCGACCGCGCAGCCGCCGGCGAACCCGAGCACCAGGGCGGGCGCACTCCACAGGGCGCGCCCCAGGGCGATCCCGGAGGCCGAGGCACCGCGCGCCCGCAGCAGCCGGTCCGCGTCGAGCCCGCGGCGCACCACGAGGAGCGAGGCCACGACGACGGCCGCGAGCCCCACACCGAGCAGCGAGGCCAGGGCGAAGGAGATCACGACGCCCGCCTGCCGCCACTGTCGCAGGAACTCCTCGAAGGCGTCGGGCAGTTCGGTGGCGGTCTCCAGCTCCGTCGAGGGATGGGTGCCGATCATGCACCACTTCCCGCCGTACCCCCCGACGGTGCAGAAGGACTCCCCCGCGGAGGTCGGATAGCGGGCCATGGCGCGCCGGAACGCCCGCTCGCCCCGCTCGCCCACGAACCGCCCCGCCACGGCGTCCCCGGGAGCGAACCGCATGTTCCAGTCGATGGAGAGCTCGGCGTTCGCCTGGCTCTGCAGCACCTCGACACCGCGCGGCGCGATCAGGGCGCCCGCCTCCGGGGCCGCCCCGCGCACCCCGGGCAACGGCCGCGCCAGGAGCGGCTGTTCCCTCCACAGCCGCCGCCCGCCCTCGGCCCGGAAGACGCCGACGACACGCGCCTGTGCGTCGACGTACCCCAGGGCTCCCTTCCCGAGCCGTATCCGCTGCCCGACGCGCAGGCCGAGCGCGTCGCGCGTCCGCACCGAGACGGCAAGCTCGACGACCTGTCCCCGCGCGCGGGGCGCCCGCCCGGCGACGTACGCGTGCGACCTCGGCGCATCGGAGGCGTACACGAGCGACAGCGAGGCGCCCCGCCCCTCCACCGTGGGCAGCCGGATGCGCGTGGAGTCGTGTACGAGCCCGCCCCGCAGCGCCTTCGGAGCGGCGTCCACCATCAGGTCCGCGTACCGGTCGAGGTCGGCCCCGAGGTCGCTCTCCTCCCCGGCCCGCGGCTCCTCCGGGTCGATCCGCGCGCTGTGCACGAGCCCGGGAACGGCCCGCTGCACCCGCTCGAACCGATCGGCGAGCGCCGCCCCTTCCAGCCGCTCGAGCACCCCGGGCCCGGCCCCGGCAACGGCCACGAGCACGGCGATCAACAGCCCGAGCCCTCCGAGGAGAGGCACACGCCGCCACACGTCACGCCACACGACGCCCCCTCCGACGAGCCGACGCACACCCGCACCCGACGTCCGGCGCGCCCACGCCAGGACGGCGAGGAGGGACACACAGGGGCGGCCCCGCGCCGACCGACGGCAGCGGACGCGCCCACGCGGAGTCCCGCGCCGGGCGCACCGGAACACCCGCGCCAGCCCTCCTCACCGGTCCTCCCCCGCCCGCAGCACCCGCGCCAGGTCAACCCGCCCCAGAACCCGCGCGGCCACCGTCACGACCCCGCAGATCACCCCCGCGGTCACCCCGGCGGTCACCAGCACCCGCACCCAGGGCACCTGCGCGACGAGCCCGGGGAAGACCGGATCCCCCTCCGCGTCGACCGTCACCACCGGCATGATCAGCAGGGCGAGCGCGGTTCCGAGGACCGTGCCGAGCACCGCCGCCACCCCGGCCAGCGCCAACTGCTCCGTCCACAGGTACGCGGCCAGCTGCCCCTTCCGCACCCCGAGCGCCCGCAGCAGCGCGAACTCCCGTTCCCTGGCCCGCGCGGACAGCACCGTGTGCAGGGCGAACGCGATCACGGCGAAGGCGGGCGCGAGCACCAGACAGAGCACGAGGGCCCCTCGCGCCCCACGCCGCAGCGGATCGGCCGCCAACAGGGCCCGGACGTGCGGCACATCCACGGCCGTGCCCAGCCGGGGATCCTTGCGCACCGCGTCCAGCGCGGCCCCCGCGCCCTGCTCCCCGGCGCCCACCCACCACGCGCTCTCCGCACCCGGCAGCGCCCCGCTCAGCGCCCACTGGGCCGCCATGGCACGGGAGTCGGCGAGCAGCCGCGCCCGGTCGCGCGGCACCCCCGGCACCGCGGCGATCCGTCCGACGATCTCGATCCGCGCGCTCCCGCCCGTGCTGCCCCGCACCGTCACGGTGTCCCCGACCCGCACCGCGCCGGACGCGAGCAGCGCGTCGGAGGCGAGCGCGGGCGCGGCGGGACGCCCCTTGGCCCGGTCCGTGCCGAGCCGCACGCCCCACGTCGGGTACTTGAGCCCTCCGTCGGGACCGCGCAGCACCGCGTCGACGAGCGTGCCGCGCGCGGGCCGGTCGGAGCAGAGCACGGGCCCCGGCGCCTCTCCGGAGGGCGGCCGCCCCCGCGGCGGCTCCGGTTCCCGCTCGGCCCCGGGACACCCGGCCGCATGCCGGTCCGGCCGGTCCACCCGCAGATCGCGCCACCGCGCCTCCCGGGTGAGCCCCGGCACCTGATCGACGGTCAGGCGGTACGTGCGCCGCGTCCGCTCGCCGACCATGCTCAGGTCGATCTGCAGAATGCGCACGTCGCCACCGCGCACCCCCACGCGGAGCGGCACGGTCCTGGCGCCGCCCTCCTTGATCACCACCGAGCTGGAGTGGCTCAGTCCGTCGCCGTCCTCGAAGTAGACGGTGAGCCGCACCGGCACGACGGCCCCGCTCCCGCTCGCGGACAGCCGTACCCGCAACGGCAGTTCGTCCCCCCGGCCGCGCCCCTCCCGCGCCACCGGAAGCCCGTGCTCGGGAACCCCCTTGCCGAGCGGCGCCACGAGCTCGCGCAGGGGCCGCTCGGCGAGGTCGCCCCGCAGCCGGGGCACGGGCCCTCGCACCGTGTCGACCGCGGTGACCGCCACCGCGTCCTGCCCGACGTACCCCTCCGAAGTGATCACGGGCGTGACGGCCTCGACGCCCGGCAGCGCCTCGTAGGTGGCGCGGCGCTCCCCGGGCGGCACCCCGTCCCCCGGCTCGATCCGCAGGTCGGAGCCGACCTGGAAAGCGGCCTGGTCCCGGTCGCCCCGGTCGAGCACGGCCAGCGCCGTACTGCTGAGCGCGGCGACCGCGAGGGCGAGCGTCACGACCAGGGCGGGCCCCGCGTGCCGTGCCGCGCGCCGGCCGATCTGCCAGCCGCCGAGCGGCAGGACGAGGCCGCGGCCGCGCCGCGCCAGCGGGTCGACACCGCGGGCGAGCAGCGGCAGGAACCGCAGGACGAGCAGCGCGGCCGCCACGGTCATCGCGACGGGCGCGAGCACCAGGACGGGGTCGACGCCGCTGCCGCCGGTCACCGGCGAGCGGTACTGCCGCAGCTGCAGCCAGCCGAGGACGGCGACGGCGGCGAGCGCCAGGTCAGCCCCGACGCGCTGGGCGCCGGCGAACCTCGCGACGCGCAGCCGCAGCCGCGCCACCGCCCGCCGGTCCCGCACGGCCCGCACCGTCGGCAGGAGCACCGCAAAGCCGTGCGCGAGGAGGGCGAGCAGGGCGGCCGTCCACCCCACGGCGGTCGCCGCCGACGCGGGGACGTCGCCCTCGATGAGCCCGGCCCCTTCGAGCCCGCGCAGCAGCGGTCCCGCGAGGAAGGGCGCGGCAACCCCCGCGGGCACGGCGACGCAGGCCCACTGCGCGGCCGTCGACAGGGCGATCCGACGGGTGCCCGCCCCTCGCGCGGCCAGCAACGCCAGCTCCGGACGCCGGTGTTCGGCGAGCTGACGCGCGGTGAGCACGAGGGCGGCCACGGCGAGCGCGGCCAGGAGCGTCGCGGGGACGTAGAGCCCGGCGCGGGCCACGGCGATCGGCGTGGTGAGCCGGTCGAGCGCCCTGCGCAGCCCGGCCGAGAGGGCCAGGTCCTCCGCGTCGATCCCGCCGTACGTGCCGCGCAGCACGGAGAGCGAGGCGTCACTGCCCGCGAACCGCTCGGCCCGGTCCTGGAGCGCCTCGATGTCCCCGAGCCGCAGCCCTTCCGCGTCCGGCACCCCGAGCCACAGCGCCCTGGCGTCCCCGGCGAGCGCCCGGCTCCTCGCGAAGTCCCGGCGCGGCACCACCGCGATGGTCTCGGCCGTCCCGAACGTACTGCCCAGCGAGGCCCACACGGCCGGCGCGCGCTCCTTGGCCGCGTACAGCCCGACGACCTTCATGCGTACGAGTCGTTCGCCCGCGCCCCGCACCTCGATCCCGTCCCCGGGCCGCACGGCGAGCCGCGAGGCGACGGCCTCGGTCAGCGCGACCTCGACGGTCGGTCCGTCACCGGCGCGCGGCCACCGCCCGGACATCAGTGCGGCGTGCCGCTCCGCGCCCTCCAGGGCGACGACGGAGACGGTGGCGTCCTGGCGCGGGTGGCCCGCGGCCTCGGTGACGGCGAGTTCGCCGTTGCGGGCCGCGGGAGCGCGCAGCGCCGACCAGGTGTGATGGGGCACGTCGCCGTAGGTGCGGCCGAGCGCGGCCCGGACGTCACGGTCCAACTCCCCTGTGCCGTCGGCACGGTGGGGCCCCGCGACCTCGACGACGGCGTCGCGGTCCGCGGCGAGCCGCCGCTGTACCCCGCCCTCGACGGCCTTCTCGGACAGCGCCGCGAGCGCGGCGAGCACGGTCGCGGCAAGCAGCACGGCGAGAGCGGCGGCCCCCAGGACAAGCCCGTGATGCCGACTCCCCCGCACCGCAGCGGGCGCACGTCGTCCCCTCACCGCACCGGTCTCCCCCCGAGTGACCGGCACAGTATGGGCGTACGCAAATGTGGCCCGCAATGGTCCGGACGAACCGGAACCACCACGGGCCACAAGGCAGTTGAGAAACCGTCAGCCCTGGGGGCGAGGCCTCGTACGGGTCAGCGGACCTCGGTGATCTCGGGACCGCGCTGGAGCTGTCCCATGCCACCGGAGAAGCGCGAGCCCTCCTGCTGCTCCTCCTTGACGCCCTCGGCGACCATCTGCGCGTCGTCCGGCAGCTTCAGGACGATCGGGTCGCGCGGCGCCATCGGGCCCTCGCCGCGCACGACGACGGTGTCCCGGAAGATCTGCTCCAGCAGGCCCGCGGCCTGCGGCTGCACCGCGCCCTGCCCGGAGATCACGCCCCGCAGGAACCAGCGGGGTCCGTCGACGCCGATGAAGCGCACGACCTGCACACCGCTGGTGCCGTCCGGCAGCTGCACCGGAACCTGGGCGCGCAGCTCCCAGCCGAGGGGGCCCTCGACCTCGTCGATGACGCCGCCCTGCTGGGTGATGCCCGAGGCGATCTCCTCGCGGACCTCGCCCCAGATGCCCTCCTTCTTGGGGGCGGCGAAGCCCTGCAGCTGGATGGCGCTGTCCTGGAGCACGACGGTGGCCGCGACGATCGCGTCACCCGCGACCTCCACCCGCAGCTCCATGCCCTCGACCCCGGGTACGAAGAGTCCGCCGAGGTCCACGCGGCCCTCGCCGGGCTCACGGACCTCGGAGATGTCCCAGGGACCGTCGGGGCGGGGCTCGGGCTCGAGCCTCACGCGCGAGCGCGCGACGTCGTCAGCGGAGTCATCGCTGTCCACGCCGTCGACGACCTGCTCGTCCGCGCCCGCCGCGTCCTCGGCGGCACTGTCCTTCTTGCGACGTCCGAACACGTCACTGTCCTTCCCGGTCGGATACGACCGATGCGTATCGATTCCCACCCGTTTGTTCGCCCGAGCCGACGCCCACGGCGGCATGACCGCCGGTGGACCCGAAGCCCCCCTCGGCCCGCGCCGATGCGGGAAGCTCCGCCACCTCCTGGAAGCGGACCTTCTCGACCTGCTGGACGACCAGTTGGGCAATCCGGTCGAAGCGCTCGAACCGCACGGCCTCGCGCGGGTCGAGATTCACCACGATCACCTTGATCTCCCCACGGTACCCGGCATCCACCGTCCCCGGGGCATTCACCAGAGCGACACCGCACCGGGCCGCGAGCCCCGAACGGGGGTGCACGAAGGCCGCGTACCCCTCGGGGAGCGCGATGGACACCCCGGTCGGCAGCACCACCCGCTCGCCGGGGGCGAGTTCACAGGATTCGGTGGTCCGCAGATCGGCGCCCGCGTCACCGGGCCGCGCGTACTCCGGCAGCGGCACTTCGGGGTCGACGCGCCTGATCAGTACGTTCAGAGGGGTACGGGACGTCACGGGTTCACCTCGAAGGCTCGGGCACGCCGGATCTGGTCCGGGTCGTTCATGGCCGCCTGGATCTCCTCCTGGCGGCCGTTGTCGATGAAGTGGTCGACCTTGACCTCGATGAAGAGGGCGTCGGCGCGGACCGCGACGGGCCCGTCGGGGCCGCCGATCCGCCCGGTGGCGGTCGAGTAGATCTTCCGTCCGGCAACGGCGGTGACCTCGGCTTCCAGGAACAGCACGGTCCCCAGCGGCACGGGCCGCACGAAGTCGGTCTCCAGGCGGCCGGTCACGGCGATCACCCGCAGCAGCCAGTTCAGCGAGCCGAGCGTCTCGTCGAGCGCGGTCGCGAGCACCCCGCCGTGCGCGAGCCCCGGCGCGCCCTGGTGCGCCTCCCGCACGGTGAACTCGGCGGTGATGCAGACGCCGTCTCCGGCGCGCGCCGCGAGGTGCAGTCCGTGCGCCTGTCCCTCGCCGCAGCCGAAACAGTGCTCGTAGTGGGCTCCGATGAGCTCACCGGGGGCGGGCGCGTCGGGGTGGCGGACGGGCGCTATCGCGTCGGCCGGGGGCGTCAGAGCTGCAGATGTACCACTCACAGGCGCAGACCTTACCTCCGCGTCAGCGCGGCAACCGCACCGTGCCAAGCTTGGTTCCATGCAGCCTTACGAAGAACGCCTCACCGCGCCCCGTTCGTGGTGGCTCGCCTCGCTCCTGGTGGGTGCGGCGATGGCCCTGATCATGCTGCCGTTCGGCACGCTCCCGCTCCTCGGCGGCCTGGTCGGCGGCACGGCCGTGGCAGCGGTCGTCACCAGCGCGTACGGCTCCGTGCGGATCCGCGTGGTGGCCGGCTCCCTGGTCGCGGGCGACGCGAGGATCCCGGTGTCCGCCCTGGGCGAGGCGGAGGTCCTGACGGGCGAGGAGGCCCGCGCCTGGCGCTCGTACAAGGCCGACCCGCGCGCCTACATGCTGCTGCGCGCCTACGTCCCCTCGGCCCTGCGCATCCCGATCACGGACCCGACGGATCCCACGCCGTACGCGTACATCTCGACGAGGAACCCCGAGGCTCTGGCAGAGGCCCTGAAGTCAGTGCGACAGGACGCCGCGTAAGGAGCGGGGCGCGGGGGCGCCCCGTAAGGGGCGCGGGGAACTGCGCGCCAAGCCACGACGGACCCGCAGACGGCACCCGGGCTCAGCGCCCCAACTCCCGAGGAATCTCCCCCACCCGCAGAGGATCTGCGGGCGATTCCAGAGGCGGCAGCGCCACCAGCGCATCCCACGGCACCTGATGCGCCCGTAGGTCCGCCCGGACCTTCGCGGCGAGCTTCTTCGTGTCCCGGCGGTTCATGACCGCCCCGACCGCCGCCCCCACCATGAACGGCATCAGGTTCGGCAGGTTCCGGACCATCCGCTTCATGATCTGCTGGCGCAGCTCCCGCTTCATCTGGCCGCCCAGCGCCGCGTTGAGACTCGACGGCTTGGTGACCTCGACGCCGCGCTCCTCCGTCCAGGAGGTCAGATACGCCGTGCTGCGCTGCTTGAGATTGCCGTCGGGCCGCAGGCCGTAGACCTCGTGCAGCTCGGCGATGAGCTTCAGCTCGATGGCGGCGACGCCGGTGATCTCCGCCGCGAGTTCGGCGGGCATCGCGGGCGGCACCGGCAGCATCGCGGCGGCTCCCACGCCCGCGCCCACGGTGGACGTGGCGTTGGCGGCGCCCGCGATGAGTTTGTCCGCGAGCTGCTCGGGGCCAAGGCCCGGAAACTGCTCGCGGAGGGTCGCGAGATCGCGGACCGGAATCCGCGGGGCGTTCTCGATGAGCCGGTCGGCGAGGTAGCCGATGCCGGCCCTGGCGCCGCGCCCGCCCTTGCGCACGCCTTCCTTCAGACCGTCCGCGACGGCGGCAACGCGGCTTCCCCTGGACCCGGCCTTCCCGGCTGTCCGAGCGGTCCTGGGGGCCTTGTCGACCGCCGTCCCGTCCGGCGCCGCCTCAAGGGCGCGCGCCGGTTCGAGCGAGGCTGCTCCTTGACGGGAAGAGCCCCGCTCGTCGTCGCGTGCACCGGCGCCCGGGGCGCCGGCTTCGTCCGCTCCGCGCATGCGGAAGCGGCGCTTCCTGGACGGGGTCGAGCCAGTCACGGCCGACCCCGCCTCAGTCGCAGTCGCGGCAGATCGGCTGGCCGTTCTTCTCGCGGGCCAGCTGGCTGCGGTGGTGGACCAGGAAGCAGCTCATGCACGTGAACTCGTCCTGCTGCTTCGGGAGCACGCGCACGGCGAGCTCCTCGTTCGACAGGTCGGCGCCGGGCAGCTCCAGGCCCTCGGCGGCCTCGAACTCGTCGACGTCGACCGACGAGGTCGACTTGTCGTTCCGCCTGGCCTTGAGCTCCTCGATGCTGTCCTCGTTGACGTCATCGTCGGTCTTGCGTGGGGTGTCGTAGTCCGTTGCCATGTCGCTCTCCCCCTCTGGGTGTCTGCGGTGTCTCCAGCGCACGTAACGCGTGAGAGGCCGGACTTGTGCCCGACCCGAGGCGGAGATTTTGCCTCACATCAAGGTCTGTTACTCAATCGACACCCAACCGCACCCCTGAAGAGGTGATCGGGTTGGATGGCGATCGGGACCGTACACGGTCCGAATGTCGCACTTCACGGGCGCCACCCCGTGTACTTCCCGTGATCAAGACCCCCGAAAACCCGGATTTTCCCGGCTTTCCGACGACTTTCGCGATCACGGAGAGTAGATGGCCGAAAAATCGCGCCTGTGATCGATCGCACACGGCTTCTCCGGGGATGGGACCCGAAAATTCCGCGCAAAGCGAACACGTCGGCGCGTTCGCGGCAGCATCTCAGATGGGCAGGGTGACTCGCATCACGAGCCCACCCCCCTCGCGCGGCTCCGCGATGATACGGCCCCCGTGGGCCCGCGCCACCGACCGGGCGATCGACAGACCGAGCCCGACGCCCTTGTCGCTGCCGGTCCGCTCGGTCCGCAGCCGCCGGAAGGGCTCGAAGAGGTTGTCGATCTCGTACGCGGGCACCACCGGGCCCGTGTTCGACACCACCAGGACCGCCTGGCCGTGCTGGGCCTCCGTGGTGACCTCGACCCAGCCGCCCTCCCGTCGCCCACCGCCCTTGTCCTGAAGGGCTTCGCCCTGGCCCTCTTGATTCGGCACGTTGTACCTGACGGCGTTCTGGACGAGGTTCAGGGCGATGCGCTCCAGGAGGACGCCGTTGCCCTGCACGACGGCCAGACCGCGCTCCCCGCGGATCTCCACGCCCTTGGCCTCCGCCTCGGCGTGCACCTGGTCCACCGCGCGGTTGGCGACCTCGGCGAGGTCGACCGGTTTGCGCTCCACGATCTGGTTGTCGCTGCGGGCGAGCAGCAGCAGGCCCTCCACGAGCTGCTCGCTGCGCTCGTTGGTGGCGAGCAGCGTCTTGCCGAGCTGGTGGAGCTCGGGGGGCGCCCCGGGGTCGGAGAGCTGCACCTCCAGGAGCGTGCGGTTGATCGCCAGCGGCGTGCGCAGCTCGTGCGAGGCGTTGCCGACGAACCGCTGCTGGGCCGTGAAGGCCCGCTCCAGGCGGTCCAGCATCTCGTCGAAGGTGTCCGAGAGCTCCTTCAACTCGTCGTCCGGGCCGTCGAGTTCGATACGGCGGGTCAGGTCGGTGCCGGCCACCCTGCGGGCGGTGCGCGTGATCCTGCCGAGCGGCGAGAGCACACGGCCCGCCATCGCGTACCCGAAGGCGAAGGCGATCACGGCGAGGCCGAGCAGGGCGAGCAGCGAACGGCTGAGGAGGTTGTCGAGGGCGCTCTGGCGCACCTGGTTGACGCACTCGTTCAGCGCGGCGTTGAGCTGCGACTCCGTCGGGTGCTCGGGGAGCCCGCGGAAGTTGGTGCAGACGCTGCTGCTGACCGAGGAATTGCCCGTGACCCTGAACGGCAGGTCACTGCCGACGTTCAGGGCCTGCGCGGCGAGCAGGTAGATGATCGAGAGCAACAGGATGCCCGCGATCAGGAACATGCCGCCGTACAGCAGGGTGAGCCGTATGCGGATGGTCGGACGCAGCCACGGGAACGGCGGCTCGGCCTTCCTCGGGTCCCACGTCGGCTTCGGAGGCGCCGCGGGTGGCGCCGGGGTCGCGGCCACCGGGGATCAGATCCGGTAGCCGGAGCCCGGCACCGTCACGATGACGGCGGGCTCGCCGAGCTTGCGGCGCAGGGTCATGACGGTCACCCGGACGACGTTCGTGAACGGGTCCGTGTTCTCGTCCCAGGCCTTCTCCAGGAGCTGCTCCGCGGAGACGACCGCACCCTCGCTGCGCAGCAGCACCTCCAGGACGGCGAACTCCTTGGGGGCGAGCTGGATCTCCTTGCCGTCGCGGAAGACCTCGCGGCGGTTGGGGTCGAGCTTGATGCCCGCGCGCTCCAGGACGGGCGGCAGCGGCACGCTGGTGCGCCGCCCCAGGGCACGCACGCGTGCCGTGAGCTCGCTGAACGCGAAGGGCTTGGGGAGATAGTCGTCGGCGCCGATCTCCAGGCCCTCGACGCGGTCGCTGACGTCGCCCGATGCCGTGAGCATCAGGACGCGGGTCGGCATGCCGAGCTCGACGATCTTGCGGCAGACGTCGTCGCCGTGGACGAGCGGGAGGTCCCGGTCGAGCACCACCACGTCGTAGTCGTTGACGCCGATGCGCTCCAGGGCGGCCGCTCCGTCGTACACGACGTCGACGGCCATGGCCTCCCGGCGCAGTCCGGTGGCCACCGCATCGGCGAGCAGCTGCTCGTCCTCGACGACGAGTACGCGCACGTCGCTGTCCTTCCTCTGTGCCCTGAGGGCAGGTTTGTCTTGGGGTAGACCTCCATCCTGCCCCTTTCGGCCGTAAACCGGCTGTAAGGCGGCCTGCGACCGGCTCCGAGCCCCGGGAATGCGGGATTTTCTCCTGCGGTTGAGGTTTCTTCGGAAGGGAGCCAGGGGAGGACGGCCTTACACCCGCGATCACGCTTTGTATGTGGCACGCCACGAACCGCTTTCCGCAGAGCGGCTTGGACGTGATCGCCCCTTCTTGAGGGCACACCCCCGTGCCATCGACCCACGACCCAGCCGAGGGGGCGCAACCATGGACGCATTCACCGCAGGTCTCCTGCAGCGCATAAAGGCCACGGAGTCCGACCTCACGATGGCCCGTGAGACGGGAGACGACTTCCTTGCCGAGGTCGAGCAGGCGGAGCTGGAAGATCTCCACCGCCTGGCCGCCGAGCACGGAGTCGAGGTAGGCGCGCTGCACGCCTGAGCGGCGCCTGAGCCAGACGCGGAAGGGCCCCGGCACCTGTTGGACGAGGTGCCGGGGCCGTTCTGTGTGCGCGGGGACGCGAACGCGGGGCTCGCCCCGGGTAGGCGTGCCAGGCGGGTCAGTCGTGCCAGGCGCCGAGGTCCTCCAGGAGGCCCTGGAGCGTCTCGAAGAGGCCGGGCGGGGCGGCGATGGTCAGCTCCCCCGACAGGGCCTCTCCGGGGCGGCCACCGGTCAGCGCGCCCGCTTCCCGCGCGACGAGGTCGCCCGCCGCGAAGTCCCAGGGGTTGAGGCCGCGCTCGTAGTACGCGTCGAGCCGGCCCACCGCGACGTCGCACAGGTCGATCGCGGCCGACCCGCCGCGCCGGATGTCCCGCACCTCGGGGATCAGATGCCGGGCGACCTCGGCCTGCTGGGCGCGGCGCTCGGCCACGTACCCGAAGCCGGTGCCGATCAGGGCCTGGTCGAACGGCGGGGCCGGGCGGACACGCGCGGGCCTGTCGTTGACGTGGGCGCCCTCGCCGAGGACCGCGCGGTACGTCTCGCCGCGCATCGGGGCGTGCACGACACCGACGAGCGTCTCGCCGTCCTTGCGGGCGGCGATGGACACCGACCAGTCCGGGCGCCCGTACAGGTAGTTCACGGTGCCGTCGATCGGGTCGATCACCCACTGCACACCGCTGCTGCCCTCGGAACTCGCGCCCTCCTCGCCGAGCACGCCGTCGTCCGGCCTGCGTTCGGCGAGGAAGTCGGTGATCAGCTTCTCGGAGGCGATGTCCATCTCGGTGACCACGTCGACCGCGCTGGACTTGGTGGCGGCCACGCCCAGGTCGGCGGGGCGGCCTTCGCGCAGGAAGGTACCGGCGCGGTGGGCGGCCTCCAGGGCGACGTCGAGGAGTTCCGCCTTGAGGTCGGTCAGGTCAGTCGGGTCAGTGGGGTCGGTCACGTGGAGGTCCTTACGCGTACGGGCTGTCGGCGCCCGCGGCCGCGGGCTTGGGGGCGCGGGCGGGGCAACAGCCCACCGGGCACAGGTCGTGGCTCGCGCCGAGGGAGCCCAGGGCGCAGGGGGTGACGGCCGTGCCGCTCTCGACGGCCGCCCGCTCCATGACCAGTTCCCTGATCGCCGCGGCGAACCGCGGGTCGGCGCCGACGGTCGCCGAGCGGCGCACCGGAAGGCCCAGCTCCTTCGCCTTGGCCTCGGCCTCGGTGTCGAGGTCGTACAGGACCTCCATGTGGTCCGAGACGAAGCCGATGGGGACCATGACCACCGCGGGCGCGCCCGACGCGTGCCGCTCCTCCAGGTGGTCGCAGATGTCGGGCTCCAGCCACGGGATGTGCGGGGCGCCGCTGCGCGACTGGTAGACGAGCTGCCAGGGGTGCTCGACGCCGGTCTCCTCGCGCACCGCGTCGGCGATGAGCCGGGCCACGTCCAGGTGCTCCTTGACGTACGCACCGCCGTCACCGTGGTCCTCGGTGGGGCCCGAGGTGTCCGCCGCGGAGTTCGGGATGGAGTGCGTCGTGAACGCCAGGTGCGCGCCCGCGCGGACGTCCTCGGGGAGGTCGGCGAGGGACTCCAGGACGCCGTCGATCATGGGGCGCACGAAGCCGGGGTGGTTGAAGTAGTGCCGAAGCTTGTCGATCCTGGGCAGCTCCAGGCCCTCGGCCGCCAGGGCGGCGAGGGAGTCCGCGAGGTTCTCGCGGTACTGGCGGCAGCCCGAGTACGAGGCGTACGCGCTCGTGGCGAGGACCAGGATGCGGCGGTGGCCGTCGGCGACCATCTCGCGCAGGGTGTCGGTCAGGTACGGCGACCAGTTGCGGTTGCCCCAGTAGACCGGCAGGGCGAGGCCGTGCTCCGCGAAGTCCTTGCGCAGGGCGTCGAGCAGGGCGCGGTTCTGGTCGTTGATCGGGCTGACCCCGCCGAACAGGAAGTAATGCTGCCCCACCTCCTTGAGCCGCTCCTTGGGGATGCCGCGCCCGCGCGTCACGTTCTCCAGGAACGGGACGACGTCGTCCGGGCCTTCGGGGCCGCCGAAGGAGAGCAGCAGCAGGGCATCGTACGGAGTGGGATCGAGCGCATCGGACATGTCTCCGATCCTGCCACCCGCCACTGACAGCCGGAAAACGGCCTCCGCCGTCCGGAAAAACTCGGTGCGGCAGGGGCCTGTGGGGCCGTAAGCTGTATCGGCCACCTTTACGCCTTACCGGAGCCCCTCCTGCCCGGAGCCGCCCCGGCGCCTCAGCGGAGTCCCACGTGCCCAGCCCCTACCGCGCCATATTCGCCGCCCCCGGCACCAAGGCTTTCTCCACCGCCGGGTTCCTCGGCCGCATGCCGCTGTCGATGATGGGCATCGGCATCGTGACGATGGTGTCCCAGCTGACCGGACGGTACGGCCTCGCGGGCGCCCTGTCGGCGACCGTCGCGCTGTCCGCCGCCGCGATCGGCCCGCAGATCTCCCGCCTCGTGGACCGGCACGGCCAGCGCCGTGTCCTGCGGCCCGCGACGCTGGTGTCGCTCGTCGCGGTCGCCGGGCTGCTGCTCTGCGCGAAGTTCGAGGCGCCCGACTGGACGCTGTTCCTGTTCGCCGCGCTGGTCGGCTGCGTGCCGAGCGTGGGCTCGATGATCCGGGCGCGCTGGGCCGTCCTGTACCGCGACACCCCGCAGCTCCACACCGCGTACTCCTTCGAGTCCGTGGTGGACGAGGTCTGCTTCATCTTCGGGCCGATCATCTCGATCGGCCTCTCCACGGTGTGGTTCCCCGAGGCGGGGCCGCTGCTCGCCGGCGCCTTCCTCGCCGTGGGCGTCTTCTGGCTGACGGCCCAGCGGGCCACCGAGCCGGTGCCGCACCCGCGCGAACACCACACCGGGGGCTCGGCGTTGCGCTCCGGGGGCCTGCAGGTGCTCGTCGCCACCTTCGTCGCGACCGGCGCGATCTTCGGGTCGATCGACGTGGTGACGGTCGCGTACGCGGAGGACCAGGGCCACAAGTCGGCGGCGAGCCTGGTGCTCGCGGTCTACGCCCTTGGCTCATGCCTTGCGGGAGCGGTCTTCGGGCTGCTGCACTTCAAGGGAGCACCGGCACCCCGGTGGCTGCTGGGTGTCTGCGCGATGGCCGTGAGTATGATCCCGCTTCAACTGGTCGGGAACCTTCCGTTTCTGGCCGTGGCGTTGTTCGTCGCGGGCCTCTCCATCGCACCGACAATGATCACGACGATGGCCCTCGTCGAGCAGCACGTACCACGCGCGAAACTGACCGAGGGCATGACCTGGGTGAGCACCGGGCTCGCGGTCGGCGTCGCGCTCGGCTCCTCCGCGGCCGGCTGGGTCATCGACGCCGCGGGTTCCGACGCCGGGTACGGGGTTCCCGGGATCTCCGGAGCCGTCGCGGTCGCGGTCGGGTTCCTTGGGTATCGCCGGCTGAAGCGGCCGGTTCCGCAACGGGGAGGGACCCATGAGCACGGGAACGGGCACGGGCAGCGGGAAGAGCACAGCGGCGTGGCGTAACTGGGCGGGCAACGTCACGGCGCGGCCGGTCAGGGAGGCCACTCCCGCGTCCGTCGAGGAGCTGTCCGCCGCCCTGCGCCGCGCCAGGGAGGACGGCCTCAGGGCGAAGCCCGTCGGCACGGGCCACTCCTTCACGGCGGCCGCCGCGACCGACGGCGTCCTCATACGCCCCGATCTCCTCACCGGCATCCGCAGGGTCGACCGGGCCGCGGGCACGGTCACCGTGGAGGCCGGCACTCCGCTCAAGCGCCTGAACGCGGCGCTCGCCCGTGAGGGCCTGTCGCTCACGAACATGGGCGACATCATGGAGCAGACCGTCTCCGGAGCCGTCAGCACCGGCACGCACGGCACGGGCCGCGACTCGGCCTCGATCGCCGCCCAGATCAAGGGACTTGAGCTGGTCACCGCGGACGGCACGGTCCTGACCTGCTCCGCCGACGAGAACCCCGAGGTCTTCGCCGCCGCCCGCATCGGGCTCGGCGCGCTCGGCGTCATCACCGCGATCACCTTCGCCGTGGAGCCGGTCTTCTACCTCACGGCCCGCGAGGAACCGATGACCTTCGACCGGGTCACCGACGAGTTCGACGCGCTCTTCACCGAGAACGAGCACTTCGAGTTCTACTGGTTCCCGCACACCGGCAACTGCAACACCAAGCGCAACAACCGCAGCGCCGGTCCCGCGGCCCCGCCCGGCAGGATCTCCGCCTTCGTCGAGGACGAGCTGCTCTCCAACGGCCTCTTCCAGGTGGTCAATTCCCTGGGCCGCGCCGTTCCCGCGGCCATCCCCGGCATCGCCAAGATCTCCAGCAAGGCGCTCTCGGCCCGCACGTACACGGACATCCCTTACAAGGTCTTCACCAGCCCGCGCCGCGTGCGGTTCATGGAGATGGAGTACGCCGTTCCGCGCGAGGCCCTCGTGGAGACCCTGCGCGAACTCAAGGCGATGGTGGAGCGCTCGGGGCTGCGGATCAGCTTCCCCGTGGAGGTCCGCACGGCGCCCGCGGACGACATCGCGCTCTCCACGGCATCGGGCCGGGAGAGCGCGTACATCGCCGTCCACATGTACCGGGGCACGCCCTACCAGGCGTACTTCACGGCCGCCGAGCGGATCTTCACCGCGCACGAGGGGCGGCCGCACTGGGGCAAGGTGCACACGCGCGACGCGGAGTACTTCTCCAAGGCGTACCCCCGCTTCGGCGAGTTCACGGCCCTGCGCGACCGCCTCGACCCGGACCGCCTGTTCGGCAACGACTACCTGCGGCGCGTCCTCGGCGACTGACCGCGCACCGGCGTGGCCCCGCTCTACGGAGCGGGCGTCTCGCCCTGCTGGTCGTCGCCGCCCGTGCCGGTCCCCGTCCCGCTCCCGCTGCCGCTGCCGCTCGACGGGGTGGGCGTCGGGGTCGGCGTGGGCGTCGGGGTCGGCGTGGAACCGTCGTCTCCGGAGCCGGTGCCCTTGTCCTTGTCGGGGTCCGTGCCGGTGCCGTTGTCGGGGTCCTCCTTGGAACCGGAGTCGGTGCCGGTGCCCTTGTCGGGGGTCTGGCCGCCGGTGCCGTTCGGGTCCTGAGTGGCCCCGCCGCCCGTCCCCGAACCGTCGCCGGTCCCGGAAGTGCCGTTGTCCGACGGCTGGTCGGAGTGCTCTTCGGAGGGAGTGGACTGCTTCTCCGGAGAGGTGTTCTTCCCCGTCAGGCCGTTGCCGATCGTCGTGCCCTTGCCGCCGCTGAAGCTCTTGTCGGTGACGAGTTCGTACGTGGTGATCCCCGCCATGGTGACGCCGAACACCACGGCCGCGGCGATCAACGGCCGCTTCCAGCTGCGCATCTGCGTACGGTGCGTGGTGCCCTCGGTGAAATCCTCCGACGGGAACGGGGGGTCGGCCGGCGGCACCGCGCCGGGCCCCGTGGCGCGCAGCACGCGCGTGGCGTCGTCGCGCGGCACCAGCTGCGTGGCGTCCACCGACCCGAGGAGCTGGGTCCTCTCGGCGTCGGGGTCCGCGACGGGCAGCACGGCCGTGGGATCCGCCGCTCCCGCGGTGGGCAGCACCGTGGTCTCGTCGGCGTCGGCGGCCTGCGGCCTCCCCCATGTCGTGGTCACGGGACCGGTGGTGGGCACCGCTCCTGTGTAGGCGGCGGTTCTGAACGTCTCGGGCACCGGTGTCGCGGCGGTCACCGGGACTTGCCGCGCCTTCGGCTTGGCCTGGACCGTCACGTCACGTATCTGCTCGCCCGTGCGCTTGAAGAAGTGCTGGAAGATCGTGCCGCCGCAGGTCGCGATCGCGCTGACGACGCCGGCGCCGAGGATCGTCCCGTAGACACCGAGGTTCGACGCGAGCTTCGCCGCGATGACCGCGGCGATGGCGCTCCCCGCCACCTGCGGCACGCTGAGATCGAGGCGCCGCTTCTCCTCCGGCTCCCCCTGGTCCTTCGACTCCTTGCCGGAATCCGGCTTTTCACGCATCTCCGACCCTTGCCTGCCTTTCTCGACCGACTACACGAGAAAGGGACGTACGGGCGAAGTGATTAGTTCCGTTTCTGGTGTTTCCGTGAAGTGCGCCACCCGCGCGCGGGGCGAACGGCGCGAGGAGGGGTGCCAACTCCCTTCCCCCGTGAGAAGTTCGGCGGCGCGGCGGTCCACCCGCATGGCCCGAATGGAGTACTGTTGCGAGCCCTGGGTCCGGTCTCCCGCCAGGGTGCCCGGGGCCTTCCAGGACCGCCGGGTGGGAGGCTCGCTGCACAGGGTGACGAACGTCGTCACTTAGAGTTGCGAAAAGGTAACCGTGCCATAACGGCGCTCCAGGGCCCATGCCCGACACGCCGGGCAACTCGGCAAGGTTGTGGCAGGCTGCACCCGGGCAGGCCACACTCGACTAGCGGAAGCAGCGACGCACGTGACGTCGGCAGGCACCACCCGGGAGGTCCCCATGCCCGAACTGCGTGTCGTGGCCGTCAGCAACGACGGCACACGGCTGGTGCTGAAGGCTGCGGACAGCACGGAGTACACGCTTCCGATCGACGAACGGCTGCGTGCGGCCGTCCGCGGCGACCGGCCCCGACTCGGACAGATCGAGATCGAGGTGGAGAGCCACCTCCGCCCACGCGACATCCAGGCACGGATACGTGCCGGTGCCAGCGCGGAAGAAGTGGCCCAGCTCGCCGGCATCCCCGTCGATCGCGTCCGCCGCTTCGAAGGACCCGTGCTCGCCGAGCGCGCCTTCATGGCGGAGCGGGCCAGGAAGACCCCCGTGCGCCGTCCCGGCGAGAACACCGGACCCCAGCTCGGCGAGGCCGTCCAGGAGCGCCTGCTGCTGCGCGGCGCCGACAAGGACACCGTCCAGTGGGACTCCTGGCGCCGTGACGACGGCACCTGGGAAGTCCTGCTCGTCTACCGCGTCGCAACCGAGCCGCACTCCGCGAGCTGGACGTACGACCCGCCCCGGCGGCTCGTCCAGGCCGTGGACGACGAGGCGCGTTCGCTGATCGGCGAGACGGACGACATCGCCGCGCCCGAACCCAGCTTCCCGTTCGTGCCGCGCATCGCCCGGCTGCCCCGTGACCGCCCGCTGGACCGGCCGCTCGACCGCGCCCTGGACCGTCAGCTGGACCGCCCGAGCATCCCCGCGCCGCCCGCCGACGCTCCGGAGGAGGGCACCGGCGCCGCCGCCGCGGTCGCCGAACAGGAGCGCGACTCGCTGACCAGCCTCCTGGAGGCGGTGCCCAGCTTCCGCGGCGACATGGTCGTGCCCGAGCGCCCCTCGGCCGCCCCGACCACCGAGCTGCCGCAGCCCGTGGTCGAGGAGCCCGAGCAGGAGCCGGAGGCCGAGGAGCCCCCGGCGGCATCGGCAGGCGCCGGCGCGGCCTACGCGGACGTGCTCATGCCGCGCTCGGTGGCCAGCCACCGCGACCGCCTCGTCGGCTCCACGGACCGCCAAGCCGAGGCCGACGGCGTGCGCCCCGGGCGCCGCGCCGCGGTGCCCAGCTGGGACGAGATCGTCTTCGGCACGCGCCGCAAGAAGCAGGAGTGACCGGATAACCGGTCGTACGTGAACGGGCCCCGCACCTCCTGGGTGCGGGGCCCGTTCACGTACTGCCGCGGGGGGGCTACCGCCCCCTTCACGTGCTGCCGCGGGGGCTACTGCGGGTCGGGGCCCGTGGCCACCGGTCGCGACGGATCCGCCGACCACTCCGACCACGAGCCGACGTACAGCGCGGCCGGGATCCCCGCCACCGCCAGGGCGAGCACCTCATGGGCGCCCGAGACGCCCGACCCGCAGTACACGCCGACCTCCGAAGTGCTCGACGTGCCCAGCGCCTTGAAGCGGTCAGCCAGCTCGGCCGCGGGCTTGAAGCGGCCGTCCGCCGCGACGTTCTCCGTGGTCGGCGCCGAGACCGCGCCCGGGATGTGCCCGGCCACGCTGTCGATCGGCTCGACCTCGCCGCGGTAGCGCTCGGCGGCGCGGGCGTCCAGGAGCAGGCCGGAGCGGGCCAGGGCCGCCGCGGAGTCCGCGTCCAGGAGGTCCGTGCTGTTCGGGGTCGGCTCGAAGGAGCCCTCGGCCGGCGCCGTGCCCGCGCCCCGCTCCAGCGGCCCCGCCCACAGGGCGATGCCGCCGTCGAGGACGCGTACGGAGGTGTGCCCCGTCCAGCGCAGCATCCACCACAGGCGAGCCGCCGCCCAGTTCTGGCCACCGTCGTACACGACGACGTCCCGGTCCCCCGAGACCCCCGCCGCCCGCATCACGGCACCGAAACGGTCGAGATCGGGCAGCGGATGCCGACCGCCCGCGCCCGCGGGACCTGCCAGGTCGGCGTCCAGATCGACGAAGACAGCCGACGGAATGTGCCCTTCCTCGTACGCGGAGCGCATCGAGCCCTGGTGCTCCCAGCGGACGTCGAGCACTACCGGCGGGTTCGCGCCCGCCAGGTCGCTCGCGAGATCGGATGCGGAGATGATGGCATTCATGGAGCCCATCCTTGCGTACGGGGTGGCCGCGTCGCCAAGGTCCGGCTAGCCTGCTCCGCCGGACGACGCCCGAACACAGGGTGTACGGAATCGTGCACGCCCCGTACGTCAGACGGACACCGCCCCGCAATGGCGCGTTCACGGGTGAGAAGCCGGAAATCGGGCATCTTCCGCGGGAAGCCGGACAGTGCGGCGCGGCCGGGACGCGCGGCACCACAGGTGGTGCGAGCATCTGCACGGGCGCGCGTTCGCGCGGCGAGGGTACGCGCGTGCGAAGCGGAAGCTGAGCGGCCGGCACACAGGCCGAGGAGAGGGTGACGATGACCGAGGCGCGGGCGGATGGGGTCTCCCCTGGACGGAGCTCGTCGGAGTCCTTGGGCGAGGGTCTGCGAGACGGCAGGCACACGCCGGGCACGCCCTGCTGGGTGAGCCTGATGGCACATGACCTGACCGCGACGCAGGAGTTCTACGGCGCGCTCTTCGGCTGGGAGTTCCGGCCGGGACCCGAGCAGCTCGGCCCCTATGTGCGGGCGCTGCTGGAGGGCCACGAGGTGGCGGGCATCGGGCAGCTGCCGCCCGACCGGCACCTGCCCATCGCGTGGACGCCCTATCTGGCGACGGACGACGCGGACGCGACGGCCGAGGCGGTGCGGCACTGCGGCGGCACGGTCGGCGTCGGCCCGATCGACGCGGGCCAGGCGGGGCGGATGGCCATCGCGTCGGACCCGGCGGGCGCCGTGTTCGGCATCTGGCAGGCCGCGGCCCACCTGGGCGCCGCGGTGGTCGGCAGGCCCGGAACGCCGACCTGGAACGAGCTGGTGACGCGGGAGACCGCGAGCGTCGTCAAGTTCTACCAAGCCGTGTTCGGCTACACCGAAGAGGCCGTCGTCTCGGCCGACTTCGACTATCTGACGCTGCACGTCGACGGCCGCCCCGTGGCGTCCGTGCACGGCGTGGGCCAGGCGCTGCCGCGCGACAGGGGCGCGCACTGGATGACGTACTTCGAAGTCGCCGACGTGGACGAGATGGTGGACCGGGTCGTCGATCTCGGCGGCCATGTCGTCAAGCCGGCCAGGGCCGGGACGCACGGCAGGCTGGCGACGGTCGCCGACCCCGAGGGCGCGGTCTTCACCGTCGTACGCTCACACGCCGACGCCTGAGTCAGCGGCGGGCGGCCGCCGTGTCGACCGGCAGGACGTCGGGCGACAGGGCGCCCGCCCGCGCACGCGCCGCCGTCGCCCTGCGCCGGTGATGGCGGCGGCACAGCACCTCGTAACCCACCTCGTCCGGCGACTGGTTGACGTCGCCGACGACGACCTGGGCGCCCTCGACGACCATCTCGCCCCCTATGGTGCGGGCGTTGTGCGTGGCGCGGGCCCCGCACCAGCACAGGGCCTCGACCTGGAGCACCTCGACGCGGTCGGCGAGCTCGACCAGGCGCTGCGAGCCGGGGAAGAGCTTGGAGCGGAAGTCCGTGGTGATGCCGAAGGCGAAGACGTCGAGGCCGAGGTCGTCGACGACCCGGGCGAGCTGGTCGATCTGGTCCGGGGCCAGGAACTGCGCCTCGTCCGCGATGACGTAGTCCGCGCGGCCGCCCTGGGAGAGGTGGTCGACGAGGTGGGCGTAGAAGTCGAAGTCGTCCGCGGCCTCGATCGCGTCGGTGACCAGGCCGAGCCGCGAGGAGAGCTTGCCCTCGCCCGCGCGGTCGTCCCGCGTGAAGATCATCCCCTGGAGTCCGCGGGCCGAGCGGTTGTGCTCGATCTGCAGAGCCAGCGTGCTCTTTCCGCAGTCCATCGTTCCGGAGAAGAACACCAGCTCGGGCATGGGGAGTTGAGGACCTTTCGAGGCGTACGGGACGGGTGGGGCTCGGCCGGAAGACCGTCGTGACGACGGTCGAGGGCTCGGTCGAGGGCTCGGTCAGGAGCGTACTTCGAGGAGGGGGACGAGCTGTTCGACGGGGGTCATGGAGCCGTGCATGCCGACCAGGGCGGACTCCTTGGGCTCGCGCTCCGTGGCGATGATCGCCACGTCGTCGTGGGCCGCCGCGACGACGTCGCCGATGCGCTCGTACACACGTTGATCAATGTGTGGACCGAACCAGCCCGCGGCTATGGCCTCGTCACGGCCCGCAACCCAGAACTGCTCGCCGAGCACCTCGCGCCACACCGTCAGGACGTCGTTCGCGGCGCCCGGCACCGCGTAGACGTGGCGGGCACGGCCCTCGCCGCCGAGGAGGGCGACGCCGGCGCGCAGCTCCCAGTCCTCGTCGAAGTCGATGCGGGCGGTGTCGTCGAAGGGGATGTCGAGCATGCCGTGGTCGGCGGTGACGTACAGGGCGCTGCGCGGGGGCAGCTGCTCGGCGAGGCGCTGGACGAGCCGGTCGACGTACATGAGCTGGCCGCGCCAGGCGTCGGAGTCGACACCGAAACGGTGACCCTTGCCGTCCACTTCCGCGTAGTACGTATAGACCAACGAACGGTCCCCCGCGGCCAGTTGCTCGGCGGCGAGGTCCATGCGGTCCTCTCCGGAGAGCCTGCCCCGGAAGGAACCGCCGCTGAGGGCGATCTTGGTGAGCGGGGTGTGCTCGAAGGTCGGCGACGACACCTGCGCGGTGTGCACGCCCGCGGCGTGCGCCTGCTGGAAGACCGTGGGGTACGGCTGCCAGGCGTGCGGGTCGGTCCACGGGTTCCAGCGGAGCTGGTTCATCAGCTCGTCGGTGGCCGGATTGCGGACGGTGTAGCCGGGCAGGCCGTGCGTGCCGGGCGGCAGGCCGGTGCCGACCGAGGCGAGGGAGGTCGCGGTGGTCGCGGGGAAGCCCGCGGTGATGGGCCTGCCGGTGCCGCCCCGCGAACTGTGCAGCAGCGAGGTCAGGAAGGGCGCCTCGCCCGGGTGGGCCTTGAGCTGCTCCCAGCCCAGGCCGTCGATCAGGAACACGCAGTTGCGGTCGGCGGGGGCGAGTTCGGGGATGCCCGGCGTCTCGTAGCCGGGCACGCCCTGGTGGGAGACGAGTGTGGGGAGCAGGTCGGCGAGCGATCCCGCGCCGTACTCGGGCACGGGTGCGGTGTCGAGGGCGAGCGGTTGCACGTCGTCCCAGGAAGGCAGGGCCATATCAGCGAGCGGTGTCCGCGGTCGCCTCGGACAGCGCCTGGGCGAAGGCGAGGGTCTGCCGCACGGCGTCGGGGCCGTCGCCCGCCTCGCTGACGCGCAGGCTCAGGTCGTCGGCGGTCGAGCTGCCGGTGTAGCCGTGGTCGGCCTCGCAGTTGGGGTCGCCGCAGGCCGCGGGCTCCAGGTCGATGCGGGAGACGGCTCCCCAGCCGATGGTCAGGACGACCTCGCGGGGCAGCGTCCCGGGAACGTACTTCTCGGGGTTGGCGACGACGCGGCTGACCACGACCGAGGAGATGCGGCCGATCTCGACCGACTCGGTGGAGGTCGTCGCGTACGGCGTCGGGGAGGTGCTGTCCGCCGCCTGCTCGTCGGTGTGGCTGACGATGAAGCGCGTGCCGGTCAGGACGAGGACCGTGACGTGCCGGCGCACTTCGTTCGCGTCGAAGGTGGTCTCCTGGTGGACCAGGTACGACCCGATGGCCTCGCCGCCGATCGCGGCCTCCACCGCCTCGGCCACGAGGGCCGGGTAGTAGCCGCTGCGCTCGATCGCCGCGCGCAGCCCCTGGGTCGTCGTACCGGTCTTTGCCATGCCGTCCATCCTACGGCCCGGTGCGGGGCGCACGGTGCCCTGTGGCCGCCTCGGCCCCTGTCAGTACCCGGGAAGCGTGCGCGGGCCGAGGTCGTCGCGGGCCGGCGGGGGCGCGAGCCGCAGGGAGGCGCCGAGCACGGACAGGCCCCGCTGGGCGACGACCACCGGCTCCAGGGAGACCGCGACCACCTCGGGGTGGTCGTCCACGAGCCGGGAGACCCGCTGGAGCAGCTCTTCGAGCGCGGGGGTGTCCACGGGGGCCGAGCCGCGCCAGCCGAACAGGAGCGGTGCGGTCCGGATGGATCTGACCAGGGAGGACGCCTCGCGGTCCGTGACCGGGATGAGGCGGTGCGCGGTGTCGCCGAGCAGCTCGGACGCGGCGCCGGCGAGCCCGAAGGAGAGCACCGCTCCGGCCGCGGGGTCGATGACCGCGCGCACGACGGTGTCGACGCCGCGGGGCACCATGCCCTGCACGACGGGACGCAGCTCGGCGGGGCTGCCGAAGACGTCCGTCAACTCCTGGTAGGCCCGGCGCAGTTGGTCCTCGTCGGCGAGGTCGAGGCGCACCCCGCCGAGGTCGGCCCGGTGCCGCAGGTGCGGGGCGGTGGTCTTCAGGGCCACGGGGTAGCCGAGCGTGCGGGCGGCTTCCACCGCCGCGTCGGGATCGGGCGCGGGCAGGGCCTGTCGTACGTGGATGCCGTACCGCCCGAGGAGCTCGTGGGCGTCGTCCGGGGCGAGGGTGGCGCCGCGCGGGTCCCCGTCGTCCTTGGCGAGCAGCTCCGTGATGCGCTCCGCGGCGCCGTTCTCGTCGATGTCGTCGTACTCGTGCACTCTCCCCGGCTCGGCGGCCTCGCGCCGCCACTGGGCGTACTTGACGGCCTCGGCGAGGGCCCGGACGGCGCGCTCGGCGGCGGGGTAGGCGGGGATGCGGTACTGCTCGGCAGGGGGCGCGGCCGTCTCTGCCGTGGGCGCCGCCGTCTCGTCCGCAGCCGTGGTGGGCGGGCGTTCCGCGCGGCGGAGCGAGACAGTGGCGTCAGGCCGTGTGCTGGCGGCCGCCGACAAGGCCTCGGCGAGGCCGCCGAGCTCGACATGGACCACGGCGACGGGCTTCGCGGGGCATCCCGCGGCCGCCAGGCGCAGCTCCGTGGCCAGCGTCTCCGGATCCGCGGTGGTCCCGTCCTCGCCCACCCAGGGGATCGCGTTGACGATCACCGCGTCGCACGACTCGTCCGACAGCGCCTCGGCGAGCGCGACCCGGAAGTCGGCCGGGGTCGCCCCGGTCGTCAGGTCGCGCGGCGGCAGCGGGCGCAGCCCGTCGGCCACGCACGCGTCGTACGTGAGGAGACCGAGGGACTCGGAGTTGCCGAGGATGCCGACGCGGGGCCCGGACGGCAGCGGCTGCCCCGCGAGCAGCAGTCCCGCGTCGACCATCTCGGTGACGGTGTCGACGCGGATGACTCCCGCCTGGCGCAGCAGCGCGGACACCGTGGCGTGCGGGAGGCGGGTCGCCTGTACCGCGTGCCCGGTGGGCGCGATGCCGCTGTGCCGGGCGCCCTGCACCACGACGAGCGGCTTGGCGGTCGCCGAACGCCTGGCGAGGCGGGTGAACTTGCGTGGGTTGCCGATGGTCTCCAGGTACATCAGCGTGACGTCGGTGTCCGGGTCCTCGTACCAGTACTGGAGTACGTCGTTGCCGGACACGTCCGCGCGGTTGCCCGAGCCGACGAACGTGGAAAGCCCCGCGCCCCTGCGGTGCAGGCCGGACAGGAGCGCGATGCCGATCGCGCCGGACTGGGTGAACA
Organism: Streptomyces sp. NPDC025651; assembly: GCF_055558735.1. NCBI lineage: Bacteria > Bacillati > Actinomycetota > Actinomycetes > Kitasatosporales > Streptomycetaceae > Streptomyces > Streptomyces sp. NPDC025651. The sequence continues at coordinate 51,931 of NZ_JBVHLZ010000017.1, read as the reverse complement.
GACCGATGCGCCCGCGCGCGGGCGACTGCGGCGCGAGCGAGGCGTTGAGCCGTGTCTGCGGAGAGGTGTTGATGACGCCGAAGGCGTTCGGGCCGATCAGGCGCATGCCGTACGACCGTGCCTGGCGGACCAGTTCGCGCTGCCGCTCGCGCCCCTCGGCGCCGCTCTCCGCGTACCCGGCGGAGAGCACGACGAGGCCTTGCACGCCCCGCTCGCCGCACTCGGCGACGACCTGCGGCACCCGGTCGGCGGGCACGGCGACCACGGCGAGGTCGACAGGCTCGTCGATGGCCGCGACGGAGCGGTGCGCGGGCACTCCGTCGATCTCGGCCCCCTCGTCGAACGCGCCGTTGACCGCGTACAGGCTTCCGGTGAAGCCGGAGTCCCGGAGGTTGCGCAGCACGCTGCGGCCCACGCCGCCGGCGATCCGGCCGACGCCGATCACGGCCACCGACCCGGGGGTGAGCAGCCGCTGCACCGACCTGGCCTCGGCTCGGTGTTCGCGGGCGCGCTGCACGGCGAGCGAGCGGTCGGTCGGCTCCAGGTCGAACTCCAGGCGGACGACGCCGTCCTCGAAGCTGCGCTTCTGCTGATAGCCGGCGTCCGTGAAGACCTTGATCATCTTGGTGTTGGCGGGCAGCACCTCGGCCGCGAAACGGCGGATGCCGCGCTCCCTGGCGACGGCCGCGATGTGTTCGAGGAGCGTGGAGGCCACTCCCCTGCCCTGGTGGGCGTCCTGCACGAGGAAGGCGACCTCCGCCTCGTCGGCGGGCGCACTCGCCGCCATGCCGCGTTCGTCGATGCGGTCGTAGCGCACGGTGGCGATGAACTCGCCGCCCACGGTGGCCGCGAGCCCCACCCGGTCCACCTGGTCGTGGTGGGTGAAACGGTGCACGTCCTTGGCGGACAGACGCGGATAGGGCGCAAAGAAGCGGTAGTACTTCGACTCGTCCGAGACCTGCTCGTAGAAGCTCACGAGGCGGTCCGCGTCCTCGGCCGTGATGGGCCTGATCCGGGCGGTCCCCCCGTCGCGCAGCACCACGTCGGCTTCCCAGTGGGAGGGGTAGTCGTGCCGATCCTGCTGATCCGACGGGAGCTGCATGGGGCCCAGGGTACGGGTCGCGCGGCCGCCGGGCCCGGGGCAGGCTAGGACAGGTCGAAAGGCGACCGGGAGCGGGACGTACGTCCGGCAGAGCACCCGCGACGGCATGAGACACTGGTCTAGACAAGTGTGAGACACCTGGAAGGGCAGCAACACATGGCTGAGCGCCGCGTCAACGTCGGCTGGGCCGAGGGCCTTCACGCCCGACCCGCCTCCATCTTCGTCCGTGCGGCCACGGCCGCCGGCGTCCCCGTGACGATCGCCAAGGCCGACGGCAACCCGGTCAACGCGGCCTCGATGCTCGCGGTGCTCGGCCTGGGTGCCCAGGGCGGCGAGGAGATCGTGCTCGCCTCCGACGCCGAGGGTGCGGACGCCGCCCTCGACCGTCTGGCGAAGCTGGTCGCCGAGGGGCTCGAGGAGCTTCCGGAGACGGTCTAGGACACGTTCCTTCTGGGACACGTTCTTCAGCAATACGTCGATGGGGTCACCCGGAATTCCGGGTGACCCCATCGACGTATGTGCGCAAAGAGAAATGCGCGCGCACCAAAGAGACGCGCACCGAAAAGGCGCGCTCCGCAGAAGCGCGTACGGAATTACCTCTCTTTGTATACGGCGCCTCCGTTAATTCCGGAGGCCCGCCGTGTTTACGGGGTGTTGCGAATCCCTCACACGCGCCAGGCCGTCCGGCCGCGCATACGCCTGCGCCCGTGCCTGCACCTGCGTATGGCGCCACCGGTGCGCGGCCGTCGTCCGCTCGGTGTGCGCGGCGGTGAGCGCCCTGGCCCGGTCCGCGTCCCCGCGGGCCACCGCGTCGACGATCGCGGCGTACTCGGACCACGACTCGGCCGGCGCCGTCGGCTGCCGCACGGCGTACAGCCAGGCGATCTTGTGCCGGAGCTGGGTGAGCAGCGCGCTGAGCCCGGGGCTGCCGGACGCCTGGGCGAGCGTGTCGTGGAACCAGCCGCCCAGTGCGCGCAGGTCCTCGCCGTGGCCGCTCCTGCAGCGCTCCCGGCCCAGCCTGACGAGGCCGCGCAGGACCTTGAGGTGCGCGTCGGTGCGGCGCTGCGCGGCGCGGGCCGCGGCGAGCGGTTCGAGCAGCGCCCGTATCTCCAGGAGGTCGGCGGCCTCCTGCTCCGTGGGCTCGGCGACGCACGCGCCCGCGTGCCTGCGCGTGACGACGAACCCCTCGGCTTCCAGGGTGCGCAGGGCCTCGCGCACGGGGACGCGGGAGACGCCGTAGCGGCGCGCGAGGAGCTCCTCGGTGAGCCGGCTGCCCCTTTCATGGACGCCGGAGACAATGTCGTCCCGGATGGCCGTGCATACCGAGTGCGCGGGAATGCGCATGACCGGACCTCCGCCTTAATCCCCGCGAAACGCGGTCGACCGACGCTCTTTCTCGCTTGTTCCGTGACTCTATTGCAGGGCGCCGGAATTTCCGACGGCGGGCCGGAATCCATGGATATCTTTTGGCCAAGGACGGCCGGTCGGGAACAGTGCTCGGGGACACGAAAGCCCCGGCTCTGGGGAGAGCCGGGGCTTTCGGAGGCGTACGGGAGCCGTACGGGAGTCGTCAGACGTTGACGCCGTGCGAGCGCAGGTACGAGACCGGGTCGATGTCCGAGCCGTAGTCCTCGCCGGTGCGGGCCTCGAAGTGGAGGTGGGGGCCACTGGAGTTGCCGGTGGAGCCCGAGAGGCCTATCTGCTGGCCCGGGGTGACCGTCTGGCCGACGGTGACGCTGAGGGACGACATGTGGCCGTACTGGGTGTACGTGCCGTCGTTCATCTTGATGACCACGTTGTTGCCGTAGGCACCGCCCCAGCCGGCCTCGACGACGGTGCCGGAGCCGACCGCGTGGACCGTGGTGCCGGACGCGGCGTGGAAGTCGACGCCGGTGTGGCTGCCGGAGGACCACATGGCGCCGCCGGTCTTGTAGCCCGTGGAGACGTACGAGCCGCTGATCGGCGCGACGTAGGTGTTCAGGCGCTTGCGCTCGGCCTCGCGGGCGGCGCGCTCCTTGGCCTCGCGCTCCTTCTTGGCCTTCGCCTTCGCCTCGGCCTCGGCCTTGCGCTTCTCCTCGGCCGCCTTCTTCTTGGCGGCCTCTTCGGCCTTCTTGGCGGCAGCGGCGTCGTCGGCGGCCTGCTGCTGCGCGGCGGCCTGCGCGTCGATGCTCGCGGCGAGCGAGTCGCCCACGGAGATCGCCTGAGTGAGGCCGGTGTGCTCGATGGCCGCGTCGTCGGCCGCGGCGAACGCCGGACCCGCGAGGCCTCCGATGACGCCGGTGGTGGTGAGCGCGGCGACGCCCGCGGCGTTCGCGGTCGTGCGCGTCAGGCGGCTCGGACGACGGTGCTTCCCGGTGGCACGGGTGAACGCCATGAAGCGGCTGATCCTTTCCTTCCCTCTCGCCTACCGGGTTAGCTGACGGGTTCGGAGCAGGAAGGTCTCCTACGGGTCCCTCGCCTCTCGGCAAGGTGCCCGATTCACCCCAGGGGACATGTGGGTCCCCGGCTCCCCTGGCTCGCGCCGTACGGGGACTCGGCGATGACTGTCCGGTGCCGCGGATGCGGCGTACTGCGTGACGGACAGCCGGACCGACGCTAAGCGGGACATCTGTCAATCGACAAACAGAACTCGGCTTTTGTAGCGCACGCCACACGCCAGACAGGCAACCTCCATATGAATTCGGACATATGGGGACCCCGGCGGCCGAAACGGTCGCCGGGGTCCCTATATGTCCTGACTGTCACTCAGCCCGTGACCACACTCACGTCGCCGATTCCGAGGGCCCTGACGGGCTCCTCGATCTGCGCGGCGTCCCCGACGAGGATCGTCACCAGGTGGTCCTCCGGGAAGGCGCTCACGACTGCCGCGGTGGCCTCCACGGTGCCGGTGGCGGCCAACTGCCGGTACAGCTGCGCCTGGAAGTCGTCCGGGAGGTTCTGCTCGACCTGATCGGCGAGGGTGGCCGCCACGGAGGCCGCCATCTCGTACTTGAGCGGGGCGACGCCCACCAGGTTCTGCACGGCCACGTCGCGCTCGGCGTCCGTGAGGCCCTCGGCGGCGAGGGTGCGCAGGACCTTCCAGAGGTCGTCGAGCGCGGGCCCCGTGGACGCGGTGTCGACCGAGCCGCTGATGGCGAGCATCGCGGCGCCCGTGCCCTCCGGAGTGGAGCGCAGGACCTGGCTGAACGCCCGTACGCCGTAGGTGTATCCCTTCTCCTCGCGCAGGACACGGTCCAGGCGCGAGGTGAGGGTGCCGCCCAGGCAGTACGTGCCGAGGACCTGGGCGGGCCAGACGCGGTCGTGCCGGTCCGCGCCGACGCGGCCGATCAGGAGCTGCGTCTGGACGGCGCCGGGGCGGTCCACGATGACGACGCGGCCGGTGTCGTCGGCGGTCACCGTCGGCACCGGGAGCGGCTCGGCCGTGCCGCCCGTCCAGGTGCCGACGGTGTCCGCGAGGACGGCGTCCAGGTCGGTGCCCGCCAGGTCGCCGACCACGACGAGGGTGGCCGTGGCGGGACGCACGTGCTTCTCGTAGAAGGCCCGCACCGCCGCCGAGTCGATGGCGGCGACCGTCTCCTCGGTGCCCTGGCGCGGGCGCGACATGCGCGAGGTGGCCGGGAACAGCTGCCTGGAGAGCTCCTTGGCCGCGCGGCGCGCCGGGTTGGCGGCCTCGTGCGGGATCTCGTCCAGGCGGTTGCGTACGAGACGCTCGATCTCGCTGTCCGCGAAGGCGGGGGCGCGCAGGGCGTCGGCGAGCAGGCCGAGCGCCTTCGGGAGGCGGGAGACCGGCACTTCGAGGGAGACGCGGACGCCGGGGTGGTCGGCGTGCGCGTCGAGCGTCGCGCCGCAGCGGTCGAGCTCGGCGGCGAACTCCTCGGCGGAGTGCTTGTCCGTGCCCTCGTTGAAGGCCCTCGCCATGATCGTGGCGACGCCGTCGAGGCCCTCGGGTTCGGCGTCCAGGGGCGCTTCGAGGTGGATCTCCACGGCGACGACCTGCTGGCCGGGGCGGTGGCAGCGCAGCACGGTGAGGCCGTTGGGGAGCGCGCCCCGCTCGGGCGCGGGGAAGGCCCACGGCTTGGCCGTGCCCGCCTGTGGCTGGGGATGGAACTGCATCGTCGCGGCCTCGGTCACTTCGCCGCCTCCTCTTCCTCGGCGTCACCGGTGTTCTCGTCGGCGGTCTCGTCGGCGGCGGACACGGGCTCGTACACGAGCACCGCGCGGTTGTCCGGGCGCAGCCGGGCCTTGGCGACCTCCTGGACCTCTTCCGCGGTGACGGCGAGGACGCGCTGGACGGCGGTGAGGGCGAGCTGCGGGTCACCGAACAGGACGGCGTACCGGCACAGTTCGTCGGCGCGGCCCGCGACCGTGCCGAGCCGGTCGAGCCACTCGCGCTCCAACTGTGCCTGGGCGCGCTCCATCTCCTCCGGAGTGGGGCCCTCCGCGGCGAAGCGGGCGAGTTCCTCGTCGACGGCGGCCTCGATGACGGGCACCTCGACGTCGCCGGAGGTCTTCACGTCCAGCCAGCCGAGCGAGGGCGCTCCGGCGAGGCGCAGCAGGCCGAACCCGGCGGCGACGGCGGTGCGGTCGCGGCGCACGAGCCGGTTGTAGAGCCGCGACGACTCGCCGCTGCCGAGGACGGTGAGGGCGAGGTCGGCCGCGTCGCACGCGCGCGTGCCGTCCTCCGGGAGGCGGTAGGCGGCCATCAGGGCGCGGGCCGGGACCTCCTCCTCGACGACCTCGCGCAGCTCCTGCCCGATGCGCTCGGGCAGGGAGCCGTCGCGCGGCGGCTGCTTGCCGTCGTGCGAGGGGATCGAGCCGAAGTACTTCTCGACCCAGGCGAGCGTCTGCTCCGGGTCGATGTCGCCGACCACGGAGAGGACGGCGTTGTTGGGCGCGTAGTACGTACGGAAGAAGTTGCGCGCGTCTTCCAGGGTGGCCGCGTCCAGGTCGGCCATGGAGCCGATCGGCGTGTGGTGGTAGGGGTGGCCCTCGGGGTACGAGAGGGCGGTCAGCTTCTCGAAGGCCGTGCCGTACGGGACGTTGTCGTAGCGCTGGCGGCGCTCGTTCTTGACGACGTCGCGCTGGTTTTCCATCGACTCCTCGTCGAGCGCGGAGAGCAGCGAGCCCATCCGGTCGGCCTCGAGCCACAGGGCCAGCTCCAACTGGTGGGCGGGCATGGTCTCGAAGTAGTTGGTGCGCTCGAAGCTCGTCGTGCCGTTGAGCGAACCGCCCGCTCCCTGGACCAGCTCGAAGTGGCCGTTGCCGTGCACCTGCTTCGAGCCCTGGAACATCAGGTGCTCGAAGAGGTGCGCGAGGCCGGTTCGCCCCTTGACCTCGTGGCGCGAGCCGACGTCGTACCAGAGGCAGACCGCGGCGACCGGGGTCAGGTGGTCCTCGGAGAGCACCACGCGCAGGCCGTTGGCCAGCCGGTGCTCGGTCGCTGTCAGGCCGCCGGAGCCGGCCTCGGCTGTGGCCGTGTGACCCATGGGCATGTACGTCCCTTCGATCGCTGAATCATCGCTGGATCATCGCTGGAATAAGAACACTGGATCAGAACAGTCGCTGTCAGTCCTGCCACTGTATGCAAGCGTGCTGACACCTGACGAAGTTCCCGGTCCGCCCTCGGCGTAGTCGCGGCCGACACCACCACGGCACGGGTCGTGGTCGGCGTTGTCAGTGGGACAGTCCACAATGGTCGGCGTCAGATCCCGCACTTGCTTGGTGAAGGAGCCGCAGCAGCGATGGCCCGCCGCAGCACGAAGACCCCGCCGCCCGACGATTCGTTCGAGGAGAAGATCCTCGACATCGACGTCGTCGACGAGATGCAGGGCTCCTTCCTCGAGTACGCGTATTCGGTCATCTACTCCCGCGCGCTGCCGGACGCCCGCGACGGCATGAAGCCCGTCCAGCGCCGCATCGTGTACCAGATGAACGAGATGGGCCTGCGCCCCGACCGCGGCTATGTGAAGTGTGCCCGCGTCGTCGGCGAGGTCATGGGTAAGTTGCACCCCCACGGCGACGCGTCGATCTACGACGCCCTGGTGCGCATGGCCCAGCCCTTCTCGATGCGCCTGCCGATGGTCGACGGCCACGGCAACTTCGGCTCCCTGGGCAACGACGACCCGCCGGCCGCCATGCGGTACACCGAGTGCCGCATGGCCGACGCCACCTCCCTGATGACGGAGTCGATCGACGAGGACACAGTCGACTTCACGCCGAACTACGACGGCCAGGAGATGGAACCCTCCGCCCTCCCGGCGGCCTACCCGAACCTCCTGGTCAACGGCTCGTCGGGCATCGCGGTCGGCATGGCGACGAACATGCCGCCGCACAACCTCAGCGAGGTCATCGCCGCCGCCCGGCACCTGATCAAGCACCCGGGGGCCGACCTCGAGACGCTGATGAAGTTCGTGCCGGGCCCCGACCTGCCCACGGGCGGCCGGATCGTCGGCCTGAACGGCATCAAGGACGCGTACGAAACGGGCCGCGGCACCTTCAAGACCCGCGCCACGGTCTCCGTGGAGAACGTGACGGCGCGCCGCAAGGGCCTCGTCGTCACCGAACTGCCCTTCACCGTCGGCCCCGAGAAGGTCATCTCCAAGATCAAGGACCTGGTCGGCTCGAAGAAGCTGCAGGGCATCGCCGACGTCAAGGACCTCACCGACCGCGCGCACGGCCTGCGCCTGGTCATCGAGATCAAGAACGGCTTCGTCCCCGAGGCCGTCCTGGAGCAGCTCTACAAACTGACGCCGATGGAGGAGTCCTTCGGCATCAACAACGTGGCGCTGGTGGACGGTCAGCCCCTCACGCTCGGCCTCAAGGAACTGCTGGAGGTCTACCTCGACCACCGGTTCGACGTGGTGCGCCGCCGCAGCGAGTTCCGCCGCGGCAAGAAGCGTGACCGTCTGCACCTGGTCGAGGGCCTGCTCGTCGCCCTCCTGGACATCGACGAAGTCATCCGCCTCATCCGGTCCAGCGAGAACTCCGCGCAGGCCAAGGAGCGCCTGATGGAGCGCTTCTCGCTGAGCGACATCCAGACGCAGTACATCCTGGACACCCCGCTGCGCCGACTGACCAAGTACGACCGCATCGAGCTGGAGTCGGAGCGCGACAAGCTCAACGGCGAGATCGACGAGCTGACCGGCATCCTGGATTCGGACGCGGAGCTTCGCAAGCTGGTCTCCTCCGAACTGGCCGCGGTGTCCAAGAAGTTCGGCACCGACCGGCGCACAGTGCTCCTGGAGTCCTCCGGCACCCCCGCCCCCGCGGTCTCGCTGCAGGTGGCCGACGACCCGTGCCGGGTGCTCCTGTCCTCGACGGGTCTCCTGGCGCGTACGGCGAACGGCGAACCCTTCGGCGAGGGCGACACCAAGCGCGTCAAGCACGACGTGATCGTCTCCGCGGTGCCGGCGACGGCGCGCGGCGAGGTGGGCGCGGTCACCTCCGAGGGACGGTTGTTGCGCCTCTCCGTAGTGGACCTCCCCCAGCTTCCGGAGACGGCGGGCTCACCCAACCTCTCCGGAGGGGCACCCGTCTCGGAGCTGCTCTCCCTGGAGAAGGACGAGAAGCTGATCTGCCTGATGACGCTCGACGAGTCCTCGCCGGGCCTCGCGCTCGGCACCGAGCAGGGCGTCGTCAAGCGCGTGGTCCCCGACTATCCGTCCAACAAGGACGAGTTGGAGGTCATCACGCTCAAGGACGGCGACCGGATCGTCGGCGCGGCCGAGCTGCGCACGGGCGAGGAGGACCTCGTCTTCATCACGGACGACGCCCAGCTCCTGCGCTACCAGGCCTCGCAGGTGCGCCCCCAGGGCCGCCCGGCGGGCGGCATGGCGGGCGTCAAGCTCACCGACGGCGCGAAGGTCATCTCCTTCACGGCGGTGGACCCGGCGGCGGACGGCGTCGTCTTCACGGTGGCGGGCTCGCGCGGCACGCTCGACGACTCGGTGCAGACGACGGCCAAGCTCACGCCGTTCGACCAGTACCCGCGCAAGGGGCGCGCCACGGGCGGTGTGCGTGTCCAGCGGTTCCTGAAGGGCGAGGACTGCCTGAGCTTCGCCTGGGCGGGCGCGACACCGCCGCGCGCGGCCCAGCGCAACGGCACGCCGGCCGAGCTGCCGGAGATCGACCCGCGCCGTGACGGGTCGGGCGTCTCCCTGGCCAAGCCGGTGGCGGCGGTGGCGGGCCCGGTGTAGCGACCCTCAGTCGACGGACTCGGGGTCGTCCGGTTCCTGGACGTACCGCAGTACGCCCCACATGCCGTGCTCATCGGCCTGTGGGGCGTCCTCGCGACAGGCCTCGAGCTCCTTCTCCAGGGCGGGTACGTCGACACCCGACCCGATGAGCACGAGCTGGGTCAGACGCGGCTCGGCCGGAGCCCACGGCTCCGGGTAGAAGCGCAGGAACCGCCCCACGGCATGCACCTCGTAGCGGTTGCGCGGGTCGGCGGCGCCGAAGTCGACGTACCCCTTGATGCGGTAGAGCCCTTCGGGCCTGCTGTCGAGCAGGGCCATCAAGGGCCGCGGCCCCATGGGCACTTCGGAGGTGAAGGAGAGGCTCTCGTAGGCGGAGTGCAGGTGGTCGTGGTGACCGCAGCGGCCGTCCGCGCAAGGCCCGTCGCCCTCCGCGTCGGCGGCATCGTCCCGCAGGTCGTCGAAAGAGAGCTGGCCGACCCGCTCCCCCACGGGCGCGCGGTCGAAGAACAGCTCCACGTCGACCCGCCCGTACGAGGACGCGACGACGGCGGCGCGCCCCGCGAGCCCGCGCACGACATCGAGGACGCGCTCGCGCTCCGCTTCGGGCACCCGGTCGGTCTTGTTGACCACGACGAGATCGGCGATGCCCAGATGCCGGTCCACCTCGGGGTGCCGCTCCCTGGTGGCGTCGAACTCGGCGGCGTCGACGACCTCGACGAGCCCTCCGTAGACGATGTGCGGGTTCTCGCTGGCGAGCAGCATCTTCACGAGTTCCTGCGGCTCGGCGAGCCCGCTCGCCTCGATGACGATGACGTCGATCCGCGCGGAGGGCCGGGCGAGGCGCTCCAGGTACTCGTCGAGTTCACTCGCGTCCACGGCACAGCACAGACACCCGTTGCCGAGCGAGACGGTCGAGTCGCCGAGCTGTCCCGCGACCGACATGGCGTCGATCTCGATCGACCCGAAGTCGTTGACGATCGCACCGATCCGGCTGCCGCCGCTGCGGTGCAGCAGATGGTTGAGCAGGGTCGTCTTGCCGGAGCCCAGGAATCCGGCGAGGACGACGACCGGGATCTGCTGCTTGTTCACGTGGACCTCTCGTGTCGACGCTCGTACGGACCCCGGCGGATCCCGTACGACGAATGAAGACGGCCCCAGGATATGTGCGCGTAGTCGAGCCGCGAAGTGAACGATTGTTAGCGGCGCTCGCGGGGCACACATTGGGCACGGCGCCGGGATGTGCGACCACTGCTTCCTTCCGTGCGCCTCCTCTCCGCCTCCCCGCCGATCAGAGCCGCTCGGCACCCTGGGAGACGGCAAGCGCACCGCCCACCGCTCGCCGGTCCGCTCCCTGTCGACCCGCATCCGACGACCGGCGGATGGTCGCCGATTCGGGGGTTGACATGGCCACACAGAACTGTTGGATACGGGGGGTGGGTCCTGCCGCCGCAGCGGGCCTGGCCTTGACCGTCGGCACCTTCGGTGCCCTCATCAACCAGCAACACCAGCTCAAGAAGTTGCGGCTGCGGCTCGAACGATGCGAGCAGACGGACCGGAGCGAACAGCAGCGGCACGTCGACCTCGCCAACCAGCAGCGGCTCCAGTGGGAACTGCTGAGCAAGGCGCTGGAAGATCCCGCGCTGGCCGCCGTGCTCGACACCTACGACGGCGCGGTTCCGCCCGCGAAACACCGCCAGTTCCTCTTCGCCAACGCCCTGTACACCAACGCCCTGCTCGCCTATCGCATCGGCAACGTCAACCGGGTGGAGCTCTTCGGTCATCTGCGAGGCACCCTGCAGAACCCCATTTTCCGCGAGTACTGGGAGGCGACCCGGGCCGCCAGGGCAAGCCTCGAAGAAGACTCCGTGGAGGCCCAGATCGGCCGCATGGTGGACGAGTTGGTCCACGACCTCGACGAGGCGGACACCGAGGAGTGGTGGGTCGTGGGCAGGCCGCCGGAATGAACGGCAAGGTCATCGCCGCCCTGACGGGGCAGCCACCCGGCCCGGCAGGCGGATCCCCTACGTCACAAGTGGATCTCGCTCTCCTGTGAATCTCACCTTTGTCGCCGTATCAGCGGAATAGCCCATCACATCGCCGTACTCTTCCGCCGACTCATCCGCTGCATCCACAGGACCGGGATCCCTTTGAAGATTGTGCGCCGCATTGGTGCGTCTCCTCGTCAACGAGGCAGCCTCACCGGCCAGAACTGCCCCGACATGTTCGAGCTCACCGACGGCAACTTCGCTGTCATCGGCACGGATCAGACCGAGGCGCTGGATCCGGAACTGCCGCCCGACGCCGGACGAGCCGACTACGAACGCATCGTCGTCATCAGCCGGGAAACGTTGATCCGGGCCAAGGCGGACATCCCTGACAAATAGTGACGCAGTGACCGTTCCGCGGTACGGGCGACGCCTGCGCCGCGGGGCGGCCTCCCGCGACGAACACGGTGGCCACGCCCATCGGGCATGGCCGGAGGAGGCGCCATCGTGACACCACCCAGCGGCAGGTCCCACGGCGCGGCGATATGGGGCGGTGCGGCTCTGGCCTCACTCGCCGCCATCTCCGCGACCCCCTTCGTCCTCCGCGGCCTCGCGCCGCACGGGATGGACTGGAACCACCTCAGCGACATCAGCCAGACGTACGGCGCGCTGTCCGCGCTCTTCTCGGCCGCCGCCCTGGTGGGCGTCGCCCTCTCCATCGCACACCAGGCGCGACAGACCCGCATCCAGCACGAGGAGGCCCATCGCTCCGCACACCGTGAGCTCACTCAGCTCACCTTGGGCGATCCGGACTACCTGGTGTGCTGGGAGCCGCCCAACACACCCGTCACACAACAGCGTTGGCGTCAGCTCCTCGTGAGCAACCTGATCGTCAGCATGTGGAGCAGCGACTTCAAGCTGAACCTGTACGACGAGGCCACGATTCGGGCCACGCTGGAGGACTACTTCCGCGGCGAGGTCGGCCGCGCCTACTGGGCGAACAGCGGGCCGTCGTGGCAGCGCCTCACCGAGTCGAGCCCCGATCGCCGGCTGCGCCGTTTCGTGCGTATCGCCGACGAGGCTTACGCCGCCGCCGTGGCCGCGGGGCCGCCCGTGCTGTCCGCCGCGTACTTCGTGCCGCCTCCCCCGCCCCCACCGTCCGCCCCGCACGGCTCCTCCTGAAGAGCGGCGGTCGCCGACGACAGGCGCCCCCACCCCTGATGGGCGGCACGCGCTCTCACACCTGACAGGCGGCACGCGCCCTCACCTCTGACAAGAGGGAGCATCAGAGCGCAGGTTGGCTCATTCTCGCCTGTCCTGGTTGGGTGAAAGTGGCGCAATCACGCCCCTGGCGAATGGGAACCTACCGCTCGTGACCACACCAGACATCACCCGCCGCATCGGCGCCTCCCCTCGTCAGCGCGGCAGCCTCGACGGCAACACGTGCCCCGACATCTTTGAGCTGAGCGACGGCTCCTTCGCCGTCATCGGCACCGACAGGACTGCGGCACTCGACAGCAAACTCCCGTCCGACGCGGGGCGTTCGAATGACGAACGGATCGTGGTCATCACCCGCGAGACACTAATTCGCGCCAAGATCGACATCCCTGATGTCTGACCTCTGAGCCACGCTCCGGCGCACGTCGCCGCACGGGCCGTCCGGAGCCACCTGTCCACAACCACCTGGGCCTGGCCACGTCAAGAGCGGCCAGGCCCCCTCACCGTTCAGACCTCCCGCGACGCCGGCCCCGGAGGAACCGGAACCGGCGGGGCCTCCCCCACATACCGCGCCGCCGGCCGAATGATCTTCGAATCGCGCGCCTGTTCAAGGATGTTGGCGCTCCAGCCCACCACCCGCGCGGACGCGAAGGTCGGCGTGAACATCTCGCGCGGGAGGCCGCAGAGTTCCATGACCACTCCGGCGTAGAACTCCACGTTCGTGTGCAGCTCCCGCCCCGGCTTCAGCTCCGCGAGGATCGCCTCGACGCGCCGCTCGACCTCGACCGCGAACTCCACCATCTCGCCGCCGAACTGCTCGGCGATGCCCCGCAGCATCCGCGAGCGCGGGTCCTCGGTGCGGTAGACGGGGTGCCCGAAGCCCATGATGCGGTCCCCCGCGAGAACGCGCTCGCGGATCCAGCCGTCGATACGCTCGGGTGTGCCGATCGCGTCAAGGGTGTCCAGGGCCCGGCTCGGCGCCCCACCGTGCAGAGGCCCCGACAGCGCACCGACGGCGCCCACCAGACAGGCCGCCACATCAGCGCCGGTCGAGGTGATGACCCGCGCGGTGAACGTTGACGCGTTGAACCCGTGATCAATGGTCGAGATCAAGTACTGCTCGATCGCCCGCGCACGCGCGGCGTCCGGCTCCGAACCAGTCAGCATGTACAGGTAGTTGGCGGCGTACGACAGGTCGTCGCGCGGCTCGACGGGGTCGAGACCCTGGCCGAGCCGGTACAGCGCGGTGAGCAGCGTCGGCACCACGGCGGACGCGGCCAGGGCGTCCGCGCGGCGCCGGTCGTCGTCGATGTCGTACACCGGACGGAAGCCCTTCGAGGCCCCGAGGAGCGACAGGGCCGTGCGCAGCCCGGAGAGCGGTCCCGACAGCACGCTGGCGCGGGCGATGGCGGGCAGCGCGTCACGCACCTCGTCGGGCAGGTGGCGCAGGAGCGCGGTCTGCGCGGCGAAGGCGGCGCTCTGCCCGGCGTCCGGCAGCTCGCCGTGGAACATCAGGTGCCAGACGTCCTCGAAGCCGCGGCTCTGCGCGAGCTCGACGGCCGAGTACTGGCGGTAGTGGTAGAAGCCCTCATATCCCCTGACGTCGCCGAGTTCGGTCTCGGTGACGACGACACCCGCGAGTCCTCGTGGGACCTCGACGGGCTCGGCGGGGGTGGCGGCGGAGCCATTGATCGGCATGTTCTTCCTCGACTTCCTCCCTGGACTTGATTTGACTGTCCATGCTTGACTGAAGCTCTGTCAATATTGATTCAATCAATATCAAGATGCAGGCATCGGGATGCGGATACGGTGACGCCCATGACGGATCAAGGAGCCGCGCACGACGGTCGGCGGCGGCTGAGCACCAAGGAAGCCGCCGAGTTGCTCGGCGTGAAGCCCGAGACCGTGTACGCGTACGTGAGTCGCGGCCAGCTGAGCAGCCGGCGCGGACCGGGGGCACGGGGCAGCACGTTCGACCCCAAGGAGGTCGAGGCGCTGGCCCGCAAGAACAGGCGCGAACCCGCGGCGCAGACCACGGCCAACGAACTCTCCGTACGCACCCGCATCACGCTCATCGACAAGGACCGCTACTACTTCCGCGGTGTCGACGCCGCGGAACTCGCCCTGGCGTACTCCTACGAAGAGGTCGCCGAGTGGCTGTGGACCGGCGTCCTGCGCCCCGGCATCGGCTTCACCGCCCCGAAGGAGACCGTCGCCGCGGCCCGTCGCGCCGTCGGCGCCCTGCCCGAGCACAGCGGACCGACCGACCGGCTGCGCGTCGCCGCCATCTCCGCCGCGGCGGCCGACCCGCTCCGCTTCGACCTCTCCGAAGAGGCCGTCATCGGCACCGCGCGCACGCTGATCCCCACGCTCGTCGCCGCGCTCCCGCCCGTCAGGCGCGACTACCGGGACGAAGGCCCGCTGGCCCGCCGCCTGTGGGCCCGGCTCACCGGCGCCAAACCCGACGAGGCCTCGCTGCACGCGCTGGACACGGCCCTCGCGCTGTTGGTCGACCACGACCTCGCCGCGTCGACGCTCGCCGTGCGGGTCGCCGCGTCGGCGCGCGCCCACCCCTACGCGGCGGTGTCCGCCGGCCTCGGCGTCCTGGAGGGCCCGCTGCACGGAGCGGCCAGCGGTCTCGCCCACCGCATGCTCCTCGACGTGCTCGACCGCGGCAGCGCCACCCCCGTAGTGGCCGACGAACTGCGCGCGGGCCGCCGTGTCCCCGGACTCGGCCACCGCCTCTACCCCGGTGAAGACCCGCGCGCACAGGCCCTGTTCGGCCTCCTGGAAGTGATGCCGAAGGCCGGCCCCGCCCTCGCCGCGGCCCGCGACGTGGTCGCCACCACCGCCCGCCACACGGACCTGCGGGCCAATGTCGACCTCGCCCTGGCCGTCCTCACCACCTCATCCGGAATGCCGGCGGAAGCGGGCGAGACCATCTTCGCGGTGGCCCGCACGGCGGGGTGGATCGCGCACGCCCTGGAGGAGTACGAGGAACGGCCGCTGCGCATGCGCCCCAGCGGCCAGTACGTCGGCGTGCGCCCGCCCCAGCCGCTGCCCTCTCCGGAGACCTCGCCCCGTGAGGCGTGAACGACCCGCGTGGGAACGCGGGTTAGGCTCACCTGCGTGAGTACGTGCGCGACCGCCTCGCGGGACATGAACGAGCCTCTCGCGGGGACCGCGGCCACCGCCAGGACATGGCTCCTGCTGGAACAGCCGGGCCCTTGGGGCGCCAAGGCGCTGACGTCCAGCCACCTCGATCCGGAGGTCGGCAGGGCCCTGGAGGCGGCCGCCGAGGGCACCGGCGTCCGCGTCGCGCTCATCCGCCGCCCCGGACGCCACGCTGACTGCCACACCCCGACCCGGCACCAGGTGTACGTGGGGCACACCTCGCCCGGCCGCACCTGGCTGCGCGGCGCGGTGACCGCCGACCCGGGCGAGCTGCTGAACCTCGACTTCGCGGCCCTCGGCGCGGGCGACCACGGCGGCTTCGGCACTCCGCACACGGGCGCCCCGCTCGCGCTCGTCTGCACCAACGGCAAGCGCGACCGCTGCTGTGCCCTGCTCGGCAGGCCCCTTGCCGCCGAGCTCGCCGACGCGGGTGAGGAGGGCGTCTGGGAAATCACACATCTGGGTGGTCATCGCTTCTCGCCCACGCTGCTCGTGCTGCCGTACGGATACGCGTACGGCCGGACGGACGCCCACGCGGTCAAGGGGATCCTCGGCGCCGTACGCACGGGTCGTGTCGTCACCGAGGGCTGCCGGGGCAACTCCGCCTGGGAGCGCCCCGGACAGGCCGCCGAGCTCGCGGTGCGCAGGTCGACGGGCGAGGGCGCCGCGGGGGCCCTGAGCGTGGTGCGCACGGACGGCACGGCCCCGCGCTGGGAGGTGACCGTCGCGCACCGCGACGGCCGCCGGTGGCGGGTGACCGTCGCGCAGGGAGCTTCGCTGCCACCCCGCCCGGAGAGCTGCGGCGCGGCGCTCGGCTCCCCCGCGCGGATGGACGTGGTGGCGGTGCGCGCGCTTGCGGGCGAGGTCGAGGGGCCCGCCCACCGGCCGGCCCGCGAGAGCTCCGCGTACGAGATCCCCGCCACACTGACTTCGGAGTAGCCCGCTCGCGCCCGTACCGTTCGTACACATGAGCCCGACCTCCCCTGCGCGACGCCTCCGCCTCGGTCTGCCCAGGCGCGTGTTCTCGCAGGTGCTGCTGATGCAGCTGGCCATCGCCGCCGGAGTCGCGGTGCTCGCCACGGGACTCTTCCTCGCACCGCTGAGTGATCAGCTCGACGACCAGGCCATGCGCCGCGCGCTCGCCATCGCGCAGACGACGGCCGCCCAGCCGCAGGTCGCCGAGGACCTGGAGTCCTCGCGGCCCACGCCCGGCGGGCCCGTGCAGGCCGCGGCCGAGCGGATCCGACGGGCCAGCGGCGCCGAGTACGTCGTGATCATGAACAAGGAAGGCGTGCGCTGGTCCCACACCGACCGCGACCAGATCGGCAGGGTCGTCTCGACGGACCCCAGCGACGCCCTCGCGGGCCGCGAGGTCATGGAGATCGACAACGGCACGCTGGGCCGCTCGGCGCGCGGCAAGGTGGCGCTGAGGAACGCGCAGGGCGACATCGTGGGCGCCGTCTCCGTAGGCATCGAGTACGACAGCGTGCGGGCCCGCCTGGTGCATGCGATCCCGGGGCTGCTCGCCTACGCGGGCGGCGCGCTCGCGGTCGGTGCGCTCGCCGCGTATCTGATCTCGCGCAGGGTGCAGCGACAGACCCGCGACCTGGCCTTCTCCGACATCTCCGCCCTGCTCGCGGAGCGCGAGGCGATGCTGCACGGCATCCGTGAAGGAGTCGTCGCCCTGGACCGCGGCGGTCGGATCCGGCTGCTCAACGACGAGGCGCAGCGCCTTCTCGGCCTCGGCACGGAGGTCATCGGACAGCCGCTCGACGACGCGCTCGGCCCGGGACGTACGACCGATGTGCTCGCGGGCCGGGTCACCGGCACCGACCTGCTGACCGTCCGCGGGCAGCGCGTCCTGGTCGCCAACCGCATGCCCACCGACGACGGAGGTGCCGTCGCCACCCTGCGCGACCGCACCGAGCTGGAGCAGCTCGGCCGCGAACTCGACTCCACGCGCGGCCTCATCGACGCCCTGCGCGCCCAGGACCACGAACACGCCAACCGCATGCACACGCTCCTGGGCCTGCTGGAGCTGGAGATGTACGAGGAGGCGGCGGAGTTCGTCGGCGAGGTGGCGGGCGCGCACCGGGTGACCGCCGAGCAGATCACCGAGAAGATCCGCGATCCGCTGCTCGCGGCCCTGCTGGTCGGCAAGGCCACGGTGGCCGCGGAGCGTGGTGTCGCCCTCTCCGTGCCGCGCGAGACGGCGCTGCCCGACCGGCTCGTCGACCCGGGCGGCCTGGTCACGATCGTCGGCAACCTCGTCGACAACGCGCTCGACGCCGCCGCGGGCACCCGCCACGCGCGCGTGGAGGTCGCCGTGCGCGCCGAGGGGCGGGCCGTGGTCCTCCGAGTGCGCGACACCGGCCCCGGAGTGCCCGCCGAACAGCGCGAGACGATCTTCACCGAGGGGTGGACCACCAAGGAGCCGCCGGCCCACGGCAAGCGCGGCATCGGCCTCGCCCTGGTCCGCAGGCTCGCCGAGCGGCAGGGCGGAAGCGCCGCGGTCGACGAAGCGCCCGACGGGGGCGCGGAGTTCACGGTCGTCCTGCCCGAGGCGCTCAGGGAGCCGGAGCTCGCCACTACGGAGGACGCGCGATGACCGCCGCCCTGGAGGAGGACACGTTGATCGACGTCCTGGTCGTGGACGACGACGTCCGGGTCGCGGACGTCAACGCCGCCTACGTGGCGAAGATCCCCGGCTTCCGGGTGGCGGCCAAGGCGCACAACGCCGCCGAAGCGCTGCGTCTCGTCGCCGACGTCCCCGTCGACCTGGTGCTGCTGGATCACTACCTGCCGGACGAGACCGGGCTTTCGGTCGTCCGTACGTTGCGTGAGCGCGGCCATCAGACCGACGTGATCATGGTGACCGCGGCACGCGATGTCGCCACCGTGCAGGCGGCGATGCGCCATGGCGCGCTCCAGTACCTGGTCAAGCCGTTCTCGTACGCGGGCCTTCGCGCCAAGCTCGATGCGTACGCGACGCTGCGCCGCACGCTGGACGGCGGGGGCGAGGCCGAGCAGGCCGAGGTCGACCGGATCTTCGGCGCGCTCTCCTCGACCCCGGCGCCCGAGCTGCCCAAGGGGCACTCCCCCACGACGGCGGAACTGGTGCGCCGGGCCCTGATGGCCGCTGACGGGCCGCTCTCCGCCCAGGAGTTGGCGGACCGCACACGGCTGAGCCGACAGACGGCACAGCGCTATCTGAAGCTCCTGGAGCGCACGGGGCGGGTCCGGCTGAGCCTCAAGTACGGCGACACGGGCCGCCCCGAGCACCGCTACGAGTGGGCGGCGAGCGTCTAGCGTTCCCGCGCGGCTCCCTTGCAGGGCGGCCGCCAGGAATCCGCTCAGGGCAGCCGCGGGGAATCGTTACGCCGCACCGGCGCCGGTGAGCGAACGCACCTCCGTCTCCGCGTGCTTGGCCTCGTCCGCCTCCTCGCGCGAGGTCACCGTGCCGAGCCATCCCGCGAGGAAGCCCAGCGGGATGGAGACGAGGCCAGGGTTCTCCAGGGGGAAGTACTGGAAGTCCACCCCGGGGAAAAGGGAGTTGGGCCCTCCGGAGACCACGGGCGACAGGATCACCAGCGCGAGCGCGGGCAGCAGTCCGCCGTACACCGACCACACCGCCCCCCGCGTGGTGAAGCTCCGCCAGAACAGGGAGTACAGCAGCACCGGCAGATTGGCGGACGCGGCGACCGCGAAGGCGAGGCCCACCAGGAACGCCACATTGAGATCGCGGGCCAGCAGACCGAGGCCGATCGCGACCACCCCGATCCCGGCCGCGGCCACGCGCGCCACGGCCACTTCACTGCGCGGCTTCGCCGTCCGGCGCTTCAAGGACGCGTACAGGTCGTGGGCCACGGATGCGGAGGAGGCGAGCGTGATACCGGCGACCACGGCGAGGATCGTGGCGAAGGCGACGGCGGCGACGATCGCGAAGAGAACCGTTCCGCCTGTGGAGTCCGCGCCGCCTCCCAGATCGAGCGCCAGGAGCGGAACTGCCGTGTTCCCCGCGGCATTCGAACCGCGCACCGCTTCGGAGCCCACGATCGCGGCCGCGCCGAAGCCGAGCACGATCGTCATCAGATAGAAGCTGCCGATCAGACCGATGGACCAGACGACCGAGCGACGAGCGGCTCGCGCGGTCGGCACGGTGTAGAAGCGGGAGAGGATGTGCGGCAGCCCCGCGGTGCCGAGCACGAGCGCGAGTCCGAGGCTGATGAAGTCGAGCCGCGCGGTCCAGTCGCCGCCGTACTTCAGGCCGGGCGCCAGGAACCCGGCGCCGTGCCCGCTGCGGTCGGCGGCGGTCCGCAGCAGATGGTCGAAGTCCCCGTGGAAGCGCACCAGGACGAGCACGGTCAGCGCGATCGCGCCGCCCATCAGCAGGACCGCCTTGACGATCTGGATCCAGGTGGTGGCCCGCATCCCTCCCAACGACACATAGATCACCATGAGCGCGCCGACGCCGATCACCGTCCAGGTCTGCGCCGCGCCGCTCGTCCCGCCCAGCAGCAGCGCCACCAGTGAGCCCGCCCCCACCATCTGCGCCACCAGATAGAGAACGGACACGGTCACCGACGACGTTCCCGCGGCGATCCGCACGGGCCGCTCCCGCATCCGCGCGGCGACGACGTCGGCGAGCGTGAACCGGCCGCAGTTGCGCACGAGTTCGGCCACGAGGAACAACACGACGAGCCAGGCCACGAGAAAGCCCACGGAGTAGAGCAGCCCGTCGTACCCGAAGAGTGCGATCAGCCCGGAGATGCCGAGGAAGGAGGCCGCCGACATGTAGTCACCGGCGATGGCAAAACCATTCTCCATGGGCGAGAAGAGCCGTCCGCCCGCGTAGAACTCCTCGGCGGAACCGTGCCGGTTGCGGCTCGCCCATGAAGTGATCGCGAGCGTGACGGCCACGAACACGCCGAACAGCACGAGGGCGAGGGTCTGGTGGTCTCCCGTCATCGCCCCGCCCCCGTCCCCCGTGCCACGCCCTGCCCATGCCGCTGGGCCTGTTCCCGCTTCTGCTCGAACACGGCCCAGCGCAGATCGAGCGCCGCCCTGTCCCGCCGCAGCCGCGCATGCCGCGCGTACGCCCAGGTCAGCAGGAACGTCGAGAGGAACTGCCCGAGCCCCGCCAGCATCGCCACGTTCACGGCGCCCGCCACGGGGCGTGCCATGAGCCCCGGCGCCGCCGTCGCGGTCACGACGTACGCCACGTACCAGGTGAAGAAGAGGGCGACGGCCGGAATCACGAACCGCCGGTACCTGCTGCGCACTTCCTGGAAGGCGTCGCTCCGCTGCACCTCCAGGTAGATGTCCGCCGGGCTCGGGGTCCGCGGCCGGGCGTCGGCCCGGGACGGCGCCACGGAGGCCGGCGCGCCCGTGCCGTCCAGCTCTCCCCAGCCGGAGGCGAGCGCGTCGTACCAGGGGTCCCTCAGGTCACCGGACCGGCTCCGACCGGCCTCGGCCCGGCCCGGCGCCCCATGGGAGCCGTCGTGCTTCTCCACCGAACTCTCCTTAGTCCGCAGCCCTGTTCGGCCGCGTGCCCAAGGATGGACAGAACGGAAAGATCCCCAACTCTTCTCCCCACGCTCTTCACCCCATCAGGTGAAGTCACGTCAGGTACGAGCACCCCCTTCAGGCTTGGCGAGACCGTGCCGGTACGCGTAACGGACCGCCTGCGCGCGGTCCTTGAGGCCCGCCTTCGCGAAGAGATTGTTGATATGGGTCTTCACCGTCGCGGTGGAGACGTGCAGCGCGCGGGCGATCTCGTGGTTGCTCATCCCCTCGGCGATCAGGACGACCACCTCGGTCTCGCGCGCGGTGAGCCCGTCGGGCGGCTCCACCACGGGAACGGAATCCGGCTCCGACAGCCTTTCGAGAAGCCGTCGTTGGATGCCCGGAGAGAGTCCCGCGTCGCCCGAGAGCACGTCCTCGACGGCCCGCACGATCTCGTCCCCGCCCGCGTCCTTGGTCAGATAGCCGCGCGCCCCCGCCTTGAGCGCCGGGAACAGCGAATCGTCGTCCGCGTAGGTGGTGAGCACGACGACCTGTGTCCGCGGATACTCGGCACGGATGCGCCGCGTGGCCTCCGCGCCGTCGCAGCGGGGCATGCGCAAGTCCATCAGGACCACGTCCGGCGAGAGTTCGGCGACGAGGCGCACGGCCTCCTCGCCGTCGCCGCCGGAGCCCACGACCTCGATCCCGGGCAACAGCCCCAGCAGCATCACGATGCCCTCGCGCACCACGGTCTGATCGTCGACCACAATCACCCGCGCGGGTGGCCTGCCGCCTCTCCCGACGGGCTTGTTCCGCTTGTCCCCCACAGCGCCACCGGTGTGGTCCGGCCGGTCACCGGCAGCTCCATCCGGCCTGCCGCCCACTGCCCTGGCGGTGCCGTCGTCCGTCGTCATCCCGGCACCCTCAGCGTCACCACGAAGCCCTCCTCGCCCGGTCCTGCCTCCAGGGACCCGCCCAGGAGCTCGGCCCGCTCACGCATCCCGAGCAGACCGTACCCGGCCCCGGAGGAGGCGAGCTCCCCCGGCGATCTCGCTCCCGAATCCCTTACGTCCAGCCTCACTTCACCCTCCCCGTAGGCCAGGCACACCTGGACCTTCGCGCCCGGCGCGTGCTTGCGCACGTTCGTCAGGGCCTCCTGCGCCACTCTGCGCACCGCCTGGGAGGCCTCGGCGGGCAGGGCCCGCCGCTCCCCCGTCACGGTGACCGACGCCCGGTCCGCGGTGACCAGCTCCCGCAGGAAGTCCTCCACCGGCGTCATCTCGCCGCGCAGGGCCGACAGCGCCTGCCTGGTCTCGGCGAGCCCCTCCCTCGCCATGGACCGCGCCGCCACGACCCGGTCCAGGATCTGCTCCCTGGTCGCGTCCCCCTCGATCAGCAGGCGGGCCGCCTCCAGGTGGACGAGCTGCGCGGAGAGGCTGTGCGCGAGCACGTCGTGGATCTCGCGGGCGATGCGGGCCCGCTCGGCGAGCGCGGCCGACTCGGCCTCCGCGGCCCGCGCTGCCCGCTCCTGGGCGAGCAGCCGGATGGAGCTGCCCCGCGCCTCGGCGTCCAGTCTCAGGGTGTACCCGGCGAGCACGAGACCGACGACGGTGAGCGCCGTGACGAGCCAGCTGTCGTCGGTGTACGCGGCGTACCCGGCCATGGCGACGACGACGCACGGCACGCACGCGATGAGCGGCAGCCTCTCCAGGGCCGAGACGGCCGAGCCGCACCACAGCACCAGCGCGAGCATCCGCCAGTCGCCGAACTGCGCGGCGAGAGCGGCTCCCATCAGCAGGGCCACCAGCGCCAGGGACGGCCGCAACCGATGGGCGAACGAGACGCGGAAGAACGCCCACCCCGCCCAGGTGACGGCGGCGACCATCGCCAATCCGGCCACCAGGCGCCAACCGCGGTCCTCATGGAACGCGTTCCACAGCAGCGCGCCGAGGACCACCGCACGCACAACGCCGACGAACCACAGCCGGGCCAGACTGAGCCCAGCCCACGCGAGCGCCTCCTGGGAGGGCCATCTCGTCCACCGGTCCCACCTCACACGGGGTCCTTCCGCATCGGCTCGTACGCCGCGTCGCCCACACCGTACGTCGGGCGTCCGGGGCCGGGCGCGGCACCGGTGCGCAGGACGAGCAGGCCGCTGCGGACCAGCAGGGTGGCCGCGAGAGCCAGCATCAGCGCGGCGCTGCCCTGACGCACGTGCAGCAGCGTGCCGATCCCGAACAGGCCGGCCCGCAGGCCTATCCCGGCGGCCCAGACCACCGCGGTGGCCTTGGTGCCCTTGCTCCACACGGTGCCGTCCTGCTCGGCCCACACATGCGAGGTCCGCGCCCAGCCGGCCCCCATGGCCAGGCCGACGAGCAGCTCGGCGGCGAGCAGTGTCACGGACGCCGCCTGGTGCCGGGAGTCGATCAGATCGGGCTCGCGCACGGCCATGACGACCAGCACCGCCGGTATCACCCACCAACGCCGGTCCGCGTCGATCCGCTGCGCCTTGAACTGGCGGACGACCACCAGCGCCACGACGGCGCAGATCACCAGTGCGTTGGTGAGCCCGGACATGTCAGCCTCCGTACGACGCGCGAGGGCGAGGCCGATCCGAGGAGGATCGACGCCTTCGACGCTACGGAAATCGCCTGGTCACGGGATCGGAGCAGGGGTTGAAAACGGGTGGAGCCGGGTCCTCCACCCGTGGGTGGAGGACCCGGCTCCCGCAGCGCGTCACGAACTCCCGCGGCCGGTCACGCGTCGATGCGCGAGCGGTCCAGCGTCGCCGCGGAGCTCGTGATGAACTCCTTGCGCGGCGCGACGTCATTGCCCATCAGCAGATCGAAGACCTGCTCGGCCGAGTCCAGGTCGGAGATGTTGATCCGGCGAAGGGTCCGGTAGCGCGGGTCCATCGTCGTCTCGGCCAGCTGGTCGGCGTCCATCTCGCCCAGACCCTTGTACCGCTGGATCGAGTCCTTGTAGCGCACGTTCTTGCGCTGCAGTTCGAGGAGCGTCTCGCGCAGCTCACGGTCCGAGTACGTGTAGACGTACTTGTCCTGGCCCTTCTTCGGCTGGCTGAGTTCGATGCGGTGCAGCGGCGGCACCGCCGCGAACACCCGCCCGGCCTCGACCATGGGCCGCATGTAGCGCTGGAACAGCGTCAGCAGCAAGATCCGGATGTGGGCGCCGTCGACGTCGGCGTCGACGAGCAGGATGATCTTTCCGTAGCGCGCCGCGTCGATGTCGAAGGTCCGGCCCGACCCGGCTCCTATGACCTGGATGATCGCGCCGCACTCGGCGTTCTTCAGCATGTCCGACACGGACGCCTTCTGAACGTTGAGGATCTTGCCGCGGATCGGCAGGAGCGCCTGGAACTCGGAGTTCCGGGCCAGCTTGGCGGTGCCGAGCGCGGAGTCTCCCTCGACGATGAACAGCTCGCTGCGCTCCACGTCGTCGCTGCGGCAGTCGGCCAGCTTGGCCGGCAGCGACGAGGACTCCAGTGCCGTCTTCCGACGCTGGGCGTCCTTGTGCTGACGCGCCGCGATCCGTGTGCGGGCGGCGGCCACGGCCTTCTCCATGACCGCGCGCGCCTGTGCCTTCGCGTCCCGCTTCGTGGACGTCAGGAACGCCTTGAGCTCCTTGGCGATCACGTTGGCGACGATGCGGTTGGCGGCGGAGGTGCCGAGCACCTCCTTGGTCTGCCCCTCGAACTGGGGCTCCGCGAGGCGCACGGTGACGACCGCGGTGAGGCCTTCCAGGGCGTCGTCCTTGACGATGTCGTCCTCGGCCACGCGCAGCACCTTCTGGGTGCGCAGCGCCTCGTTCATCGTCTTGGTGAGGGAGCGCTCGAAGCCGGTGACGTGGGTACCGCCCTTGGGGGTGGCGATGATGTTGACGAAGGACTTGATCGTCGTGTCGTACCCGGTGCCCCACCGCAGCGCGACGTCCACGCCGAGCTCCCGGGTGACCTCGGTCGGCGTCATCTGGCCGTGGTCGTCGAGTACCGGCACCGTCTCCTTGAAGGTGCCCTGCCCGGAGAATCGGAGGACGTCGCAGACCGCCTTGTCCTGGGCCAGGTACTCGCAGAACTCGCTGATGCCGCCGTCGAAGCGGAAGGATTCCTCACCCTTCGTGCCACCCTCGCCGAGGCCGAACTCGTCGCGCACGACGATGGTGAGGCCCGGCACCAGGAACGCGGTCTGGCGGGCGCGCTGGTGGAGGTTCTCCAGCGAGAGCTTGGCGTCCTTGAGGAAGATCTGGCGGTCGGCCCAGTAGCGCACGCGCGTGCCGCTGCGGGTCTTGGGGATCTTCTTGACCTTGCTCAGCCTGGCCGACGGGTCGAAGGCCGCGTCGGGTCCCTGCTTGGCGAAGGCACCGGGGACGCCACGCCGGAAGCTGATCGCGTGGGTGTGCCCGGCGCGGTCCACCTCGACGTCGAGGCGCGCGGAGAGGGCGTTCACCACGGAGGCGCCCACTCCGTGCAGACCGCCGGAGGCGGCGTACGAACCGCCACCGAACTTGCCGCCCGCGTGCAGCTTCGTCATGACGACCTCGACTCCGGAGAGGCCGGTCTTGGGCTCGACGTCGACCGGAATGCCTCGGCCGTTGTCCCGGACCTCTACGGAGGCGTCGTCGTGGAGGATGACCTCGATGTGGTCGCAGTAACCGCCCAGGGCCTCGTCGACGGAGTTGTCGATGATCTCCCAGAGGCAGTGCATCAGGCCGCGACTGTCTGTCGACCCGATGTACATGCCCGGACGCTTGCGGACGGCCTCGAGCCCCTCCAGGACGAGCAGGTGCCGCGCGGTGTAGTTGGAACCGTCCCGGTCTGCTCCGGTCAGCAACGCTGTGGACGGCACGGACGTCTCGGCGGTCACGCGGTTCGCTCCTCGCTGAATTTCAAGGGGAGTCCTTTGGGGTAAGGACGCGGCTTGGGTTGCCGGTCAGAGGGTACCGAGGCCTGGTAGAGCGGTTGTAACGCCACCCTCGTCTCAACTCAGACTAGTCCAGACTCGCATACGTGTTCGATCCCTCGTTGGAGTGAAGCGCACGTCACGTTCCCTTCCAGGCATGAACCATTTAGGCTCCGGGCACGTCCTCATGAACAACCGGCAAGCCAGCCGGGGACGACCTGACCTGACAGACAGCGCGAAACCGTAAGACACGTAAGAGACGCAATACGGCACATTCGCCGCCAACCGGCAACGGACAACCTCCTCGAAAAGAAACTTCGAGGAAAAGCCACGAGCGGGAACGTTTTCGGCCTGGTTGGATGTTGACCCTGGTACGACAGCTCGTCGAGCTAGAGAAGAGGCGACGTGACTACTGTTCTGACCCCCGCGAGCCCCCTGACGGCCGCTGATCGCTGCGACCGCTGCGGCGCCCAGGCATACCTGCGCGTCGTCCTGTTGAGCGGCGGTGAACTGCTCTTCTGCGCCCATCACGGCCGCAAGTTCGAGCCGGAACTCAAGAAGATCGCCGCTGAGATACAGGACGAGACGGAGCGGCTGACGGCCGTCCCCGAGAGCGCCACCGATGAGGAACGCTGACACCTCGCATCCACGACGAGCCAGCTCCGGCGCACCAGGCCGGTGAACGGGCGGCGGCCCCTGCCAACAGCAGGGGCCGCCGCCCGCTCTCGTCACAGGGGCCTCTGAGGCCCTTCTGAGGCGTCCTGGGCCTGACGCCCGGCCGCCCCCGGGCGAGCGCCCACCTCAGCTGTGGACACGCATCACTCTGGAGACATCCGAGATCCGCGTGTAGACGCCGGGGCTCCCTGCGCGTCCGCAGCCGCTCCCCCAGGACACGAGCCCGATGAGCCGCCCGTGCGCGACCAGCGGTCCACCGCTGTCCCCCTGGCAGGCGTCCCGCCGGCCGTCCATCTCCCCGGCACAGACCATGGTCTCGGCCGTGTACCTCCCGTCGGCACTGCCCGGATACGCCTCCTCACAGATGGCGTCGGACAGCACCCGCACGCGCGCCGAGCGCAGTGTGCGCGCGTAGTCGCCCGCTCCCGTGGTGTCCCCCCAGCCGTACACGGCAGCGCCCGTCCCCGCCTCGTACGCGGGATCGCCCGGCCCCGCCATGGGGATCGCGTACCCCTCGGGGAGCGGCTCGGCCAGCGTCAGGGCCGCCACGTCGCCGGAGTTCGTGTAGCTGTCGTACTCCGGGTTGATCCAGACCCCGCTGACCGGGATCTCGCCGCCGTCCGCCGTCCGCAGGTCTCCGCGGCCCGCGATGACCTTCAGGTCCGTCACCTCGCTCAACGGCACCCCGAGCACGTCCTCGCTCATGCAGTGGGCCGCCGTCAGGACCGTCGAGGGCCCGACCACCACGCCGCCGCAGAACTGCCCCGCGCGGGTACCTCCGAACCGGTCACGGCTCGAGAGGGCCACCGCCCATGGGCTGTCCGACGCCTGCGCCGGGCTGCCCCCGATGACGACGCTGTCGGCCGCCGCGGGTGCCGGGGAAGCCAGCGGCAGGGCGGCGGCCGCGGCCGCCAGAGCCAGTGCCCCCGTCCACGCTCGGGCGAAGGGACGACGCATGCGATCTCCTCACTCTGGGTTGCCAAGGCATACCCAGAGTCATTCAGTGCCGCACACCGCGCACCCGCGCACGCGAAAGGCCCGAAGCCGCGTACTGCGGACTTCGGGCCTTCCGAGATGTGCTCCGCGGAGCGTCGACGCCTAGTCGAGGTAGTCGCGCAGGACCTGCGAGCGCGACGGGTGACGCAGCTTCGACATCGTCTTCGACTCGATCTGGCGGATGCGCTCACGCGTCACCCCGTAGACCTTGCCGATCTCGTCGAGGGTCTTGGGCTGGCCGTCCGTGAGACCGAAGCGCATGGAGACCACGCCCGCCTCGCGCTCGGACAGGGTGTCCAGGACCGAGTGCAGCTGCTCCTGCAGGAGCGTGAAGCTGACCGCGTCGGCCGGCACGACCGCCTCGGAGTCCTCGATGAGGTCACCGAACTCGCTGTCGCCGTCCTCACCCAGGGGGGTGTGGAGGGAGATCGGCTCACGGCCGTACTTCTGGACCTCGATGACCTTCTCCGGGGTCATGTCGAGTTCCTTGGCCAGCTCCTCCGGAGTGGGCTCGCGGCCCAGGTCCTGGAGCATCTGGCGCTGGACACGGGCCAGCTTGTTGATGACCTCGACCATGTGCACCGGGATACGGATGGTGCGGGCCTGGTCGGCCATGGCGCGGGTGATCGCCTGACGGATCCACCAGGTGGCGTACGTGGAGAACTTGTAGCCCTTGGTGTAGTCGAACTTCTCGACCGCGCGGATCAGACCGAGGTTGCCCTCCTGGATGAGGTCCAGGAAGAGCATGCCGCGGCCGGTGTAGCGCTTGGCCAGGGAGACCACCAGACGGAGGTTGGCCTCCAGGAGGTGGTTCTTGGCGCGGCGGCCGTCCTCGGCGATGATCTCCAGCTCGCGCTTGAGCTTCGGCGCGAGCTTGTCGGCGTTGGCCAGCTTGTCCTCGGCGAACAGACCGGCCTCGATGCGCTTGGCGAGCTCGACCTCCTGCTCGGCGTTGAGCAGGGGGACCTTGCCGATCTGCTTGAGGTAGTCCTTGACCGGGTCGGCGGTGGCACCGGCGGCGGCGACCTGCTGGGCCGGCGCGTCGTCCTCGTCCTCGTCGGAGAGCACGAAGCCCTGGGCGCCCTCCTCGGCCGGCTCGCCCTCGCCGGGCTTGCCGGTGGCGGGTGCCTCGTCGGTGGCCTCGTCGTCGAGGAGCTCGTCGGCGTCCTTCTTGGAGGTGGCCTTCTTGGCCGCCGTCTTCTTGGCGGCGGTCTTCTTCGCGACGGCCTTCTTGGCCGTCGCCTTCTTGGCAGCGACCTTCTTCGCGGGCGCGTCCTCGGCGGAGCCGTCCGCGGTCGGCGCCTCAGTGGCGGCGGTGGCGGTGGGCTTCGCCGTGACGGTCTTGGCCGCGACCGTCCTGGTCGCGGTGCGCTTGGCCGGGCTCTTCGCTGCGACGCTCTTGCGGGGGCGCTTTGGCTCCGCGGCACTGACCATCAGCGTCACACCCTCTTCCTCGAGGATCTGGTTGAGGCTGCGCAGAACGTTCTTCCACTGAGTGGCCGGAATCTGGTCAGCTTCGAAGGCACGACGCACGTCATCGCCGGCGATCTGCCCATCAGCCTTTCCCCGCTCGATGAGCGCCATGACAGAGACGGATTCGGCGATCTCCGGCGGGAGCGTACGGGATGTGCTGGCCGACACGAACAACCTCTCGGAACGTTGGAAAACGGCTTCCGGCCCCGTCCACTGTGGACCGGAGCCGACGACCGGCGGCTGGGGATTGGGCCGACGGCGCGGGCGGGGCCGGGGAGCTGTACAGCGCCGCGAACGACGGCTGTATTCCTTCCTCGGCTATCACCTCTTAGGTCATCGCGCTGTTCCTTGGAGCGTTACGCCCAATCTACGTGGCCCGAGTCACACCCCGTAAGTGCTCAAAAGCAACCAGATACGGTCACAAGCGACCTATACACATGCACGAATGATCCCCAGATGCCTGGCGAAGCAACCCTCACCCTGCGTCGCCGGCCCCCGCCGGACTCCCGAGGAGCCCGCGGCGACCGGCGACACAGGGTGACGAGGTGCGATGGCCGAGCGCACACCGACGACGTCGGCGCGGCCGCGGTCAGTGCTCGCGCGGGGCAGGCACGACGCGCTCCACCTCCGGGTGGACGGTGAGCAGCTGCCGCATGGCGGCCTCCGCGCCGGCGCCGTCGCCCGCCGCGAGGGCGTCGACGATGCGGGAGTGGTGGACGAGGGAGGCCTCGCTGGGGCGGTCGCAGCCGGTGATCGGCCCGCCCGAGACCTGCAGGGCGGCCGAGACGATGCCGGACAGGTGCTCGAGCATGCGGTTGCCCGCGACCTGGATGAGCAGCGAGTGGAACTCCGCGTCGGCACGGGAGAAGGTGATCGAGTCACCCTGCCCCAGCGCGTGGCCCATGATCTCGACCATGTCGGCGAGGCGCTGCTGCACCTCCTCGCGGCCGTGTCCCGCGGCGAGCCGGGCGGCGAGCGGCTCGATCATCCAGCGCAGCTCGCCGAGTTCGCGCCGCTGGTCGTCGCGCTGCGGCCCGAAGGCCCGCCACTCGATGATGTCCGGGTCGAGCAGGTTCCAGTCGCTGACGGGGCGCACGCGCGTGCCGACGTTCGGCCGGGCGCTGACGAGGCCCTTGGCCTCGAGCACGCGCAGGGACTCACGGACGACGGTGCGGGAGACCTCGAAGCGCTGCCCGATCTCCTCGGGGACCAGCGGGCGGTCGGCACCCAGGTCGCCGGAGACGATCATCTGGCCCAGCTGCTGGACGAGTTGGCCGTGCAGCCCGCGGCCGCGACTTCCGGCGGCGCGCCGGCCCACACGCCCCAGGTCCTGGTCGGCGCCGTCCCACACGGGCGCGACGACGCGCTCGCCGCCGGAGGGCTCGGCGTAGGGGTATCGGTCGAGGTCGCCCGGGCCTGCGAGACCGGAGTCGGTGGAGCGGGCGGTGGTCATCATGGTGTGCGCAAGGGTACTCACGGATCAGTTGTCGGCGTTGCCTCCAACTCCCTTGAGGTCTTTGGTGAAAAGCACACGAAAGGGTGATCGCTCACCCCGCCGCAATTGACGCCTTATCGGAAAGAAATGGGCGTTGTCCGGGGAGTTGCGCACAGCCCCGCGCCGGAAGGCGCCGGACGGTCATCAACGGACTCTGCTACGCACGGCTGTGAGCAAATATGCGCAGAGCAGAGCGGTCAGCGACAACATCATTGCACCGCCCACGGGTTGAGCGATCATGCGCACTCCCGCGGCCAGATACCGCTCGGCCCCGAACGGCCACTGCACCATCGCCAGGTCCCTCAGCCGCGCCGGGAGTCCGGCCGCGGATCGCACAGACGGTCCCTCGACGGCCTTCTGTACGAGGGGTACGACGACGATCGGCACCGCGAGAACCGCGGCGAGCCCCGCGGTCGTGGACCGGAAGACGCCCGCGGCCAGCACCCCCGCCCAGGCGCATCCCACCCCCAGGGCCACCCAACTCGCGCTCAGCGAAAGCCAGTCGGCGGGAACTCTCGTGAGCTCTTCTCCGTATACGAGGTGGAGCAGCGCGGCGTCGGAGGCCACCGCGAGGACGCTCAGGAGCAGCGCCGTGGCGGCGGCGACGAGCAGCTTGGCGCCCAGCAGTCCCAGGCGCCGAGGCACGGTGCCCCGGTCCGCGGCGAGGGCGGGGTGGCGGAACTCGTCCCCGAACGCGAGGGCGCCGAGCAGCCCGGCGCCCAGAGCGGCGGGCGGCAGAGGCAGTTCGTGGGGCCAGGCAGCGAGGACGCGGGGCTGTGGCGTGTGCCCGGCCCTGGCAAGGAAGAGGCAGATCAGGGCGGAGGTGGCGAGGACGGCGGCCAGGGTGAGGTAGCCGGTGCCGACACCCAGCAGTCGGCGCAGCTCGTAGCGCAGCGGGCGAAGAGGGCTGCGGCCGGGGCGGACGGTGATGGGGGGCGGCAGCGAGGACGCCGAGTCCTGCGCAGCGGAGGGCACCGAAGCGGCCGCAGCGGGGCGCGAGGTCTCGTGCGGGGCCCCGTCTTCAAGCGGAACGGTGTCATCGGCCTCCAGCGGTACCAGTGGTACCAGGGGAATCAGCGAGGACGGAGCGGCCTCGGCCCGGACTTCCGCTTCGCCGTCCGCCCCAGGTTGAGCTTCGGCCCGGTCCTCGGCCGGACGCGCCTGGACGGGGGCTTCGGAGGTGGTCGACTCCGTCGTCGCCTCTGCCGCACTCGCCCTCCGCGACGGCCCCGCATCGCCGATCTCATCGGCGAGTTGGTGCACGAGGATGCCGTGCCGGTACGCGGTCTCCCCCACGTCGGCGCAGTTGCTGCCGTACACGGAGAGCCTGTTGCCGTCCTCCTTGACCACCTCGATGGAGCGCTGCCCCGCGCGCGCCTCCTTGGTGAGGAACGCGCCGAGGCGGGCGGCGTGCGGGCTCCGGACGGCGACGCGGGGGCGGAGCCTGGTCCGCGCGAAGTCCGCCACTTCCTGGTCGGCGACGAGCCGTCCGGCCGCCAGGGTGACGACGCGATCAGCGGTTCGGGCGGCTTCCTTGGGATCGTCGGTGGTGAACAGGACCGTGCCCCCCTGGCTCGCGTGGGCGCGCAGGATCCCGTGCAGCCACGCGCCCTCACGGGCCGAGAGTCCGTCGGCCGGTCCGTCCAGGACGAGCGTGTGCGGGTCGGCGAGCAACGCGCAGGCAAGGCCCAGACGGCGGTCCATGCCGCGCGAGAGGGTGCCGAGACGCTGGTCACGGAGGCTGACGAGGCCGACGACCTCAAGGACGTCGTCGGCGCGCCGACCGGGCACTCCGGCGGCCGCGCACAGCATGCGCATATGGCCGCGGACCGAGCGCGCGGGGTGTCCCGGGACATCTCCCAGGAGGACGCCCACCTCACGCGACGGGTGGGCGATGCGGTGCAGTGGGCGGCCTCTGAAGTACGTGATTCCACGGCCCTGTTGGAGTTCGAGCATCAGCCGCAGCGCCGTGGTCTTGCCGGCTGCCTCGGCGCCGAGCAGCGCCGTGACACGGCCGGTGCGCGCCTCGAAGGACACGTCGTCGACGGCGGGCGGGAGCTCCTGACGGGGATTGCTGGTCAGTCCGATGGCCTGGATCATCGCTTCTCTCGCAGGATGTGCGACCGCTCGGCGGCCGGGATCCGTCCGCCGGATCGGGGACGGACGAACCCCGTGGGTACTGCAGCAAGATAACGCGACATTTCTGCCTTTTCGGGCAGGGTGTGGGCTGCTGGTGTCCGCCGGGCGGCACAGACCGGCCGGAGAGGCAGGTGACAGCGACCGCGGGCGTCAGACCTCGGGACGCAGCATCGGCGGGTTGAGGAGGGTCGCCCCACCCGCGCGGAAGAGCTGGGCCGGGCGTCCGCCCTGGCGGGTGGTCGTCCCTCCGGTGGGCACGAGGAAGCCGGGCGTGCCCGTCACCTTGCGGTGGAAGTTGCGCGGGTCGAGGACGACGCCCCAGACCGCCTCGTACACCCGTCGCAGCTCGCCGACGGTGAACTCCGGCGGGCAGAAGGCCGTGGCCAGGGAGGAGTATTCGATCTTGGAGCGGGCACGTTCCACGCCGTCCGCGAGGATCTGCGCGTGGTCGAAGGCGAGCGGCGCCGCCTGCTCGCCCTCGCGGCCGTACCCCCCTTGCTTGAGCAGGGCCTCGACCGGGGCCCAGCGCGCGCTGTGCGCGTCGCCGCCGGCCCGCGGCGCGGGCAGGTCGGGAGCCAGCGCGAGGTGGGCGACGCTGACCACGCGCATGCGCGGATCGCGCTTGGGGTCGCCGTACGTGGCGAGCTGTTCGAGGTGCGCCCCGTTGGCCTGGGCCGGAGCGTCCGGGTCATGGGCGCACAGACCCGTCTCCTCGATCAGTTCGCGCGCCGCCGCTGCCGACAGGTCCTCGTCAGGCCGTACGAATCCTCCGGGGAGCGCCCAACGCCCCTGGAACGGCTGCTCACCCCGCCGCACGGCCAGCGCGCAGAGCGCGTGGCGGCGTACGGTCAGCACGACCAGGTCGACAGTGACAGCGAAGGGCGGGAAGGCCGACGGGTCGTAGGGCGACATGCCGCGATCATAGTCGTCTGCCTGACGATAAACACCTCCTTCGCCCATTGCCGCCCGGTCCGGTTCACCGGGCACACGCAGCCGCTCCACGGCGCGCCTGCGATCCAGGTCCAGCGGAATCACACTCCCAACTGCAGCCCGTCGGCCGCCTCCTCGACCATGGCGAGGCCGAGGCGGCTCACGCGCACGGAGAACGGGGCGCCCGCGACGCTGAGCGCGGTCAGGCCCAGCTCCCCGAGCGGAGCGCTGCGGACCGGCCTCAGCGTCACCGTGCCGGCCGGTGCGTCCGGCCTGATCCCGGCGAGCGCCGCGAGGACGTGCACCCCCGCGGCAGCGGCGGTGGCCGCCGGGCGGCAGGCCGCCGGGTGCGGCAGGGGTGCCCCGCCCTCCGTGCGCTGCTCCCCCGCGTACATCTCGGGGAGCCGGTGGCCGAAGGACTCGGCCGCCGAGAGGACGCCTCGCAGCAGTGAGCTCGCCTCCTTCTCGTACCCGGCCGCGGCCAGCCCGGCGACGGCGACCGCCGTCTCGTGCACCCGGACCGCACCGCCCCGGTGCCCGAACGGGTTGTACGCCGCCTCCTTCGCGCCCAGGCTGCGCAGCCCCCAGCCGGAGTCCATGGCGGGCCCGCCGAGCAGCCGGGCGAGCTGTTCGGTCCTGACCTTGTCGAGCAGGCCGGGGGCGAGCGCGCCCGCCCCGAGCAGGCCGGTGTCCAGCAGGTGGGCCGCGCCGCCCGTCAGGTGCGGAACGGGCCGGCCGTCGGCCAGCAGGGCAGCGGCCGGTCTGCCACCCGCCCGGTCCTCCACCCAGAACGCCTCCTGGAACGCGGACCGCATCCGCTGCGCCCACTGCCGCAGGCCGACGGAGCCCGAGCGGCCATGGGCGTCGAGCAGATCGGCGCCGAGCAGCGCGGCCCGGTGCGCATACGCCTGGATCTCGGAGCGCGCAGGTCCGCCCGGGTGGGCGTCCGTCAGGAACACGCCCTCGTCGACCGCGGTGCGCAGCCACCGCAGGCACCGCTCCGCCGCGGGCAGCAGTTCCTCCACCTCCTGTGCGGAGAGCCCCCAACGCCATGCCTCCGCAAGGAGCACGGGGAAGAGCAGGGTCGCCTCGGTGCCCGTGCAGCCGGGCGGCAGGTGCGGCCCCGCGTCCCGCAGCGGGCCCGGGATCATGCCCGACCTCGGCCCCGGACCCGCCAGCTGGCCGCGGGCGAGGGTGCGCAACGTCCCTGCGGCGAGGCGCGTGCCGAGAGGCAGGGCCATGCGGGCGGCGGCCAGCGCCTCCGCCGGCGCGAGTCCGCAGCGCCACGGGGCCCCGGCGGCCGGGTACATGTCGGTCGGCTGCTCGGCGTCACGGAGCAGCAGCGCCTGCAGATCCTCGACGGACCGGTCCAGGAGCGGCTGGACCCTGGGGTCGTCGCCGACGGCCCGCGCCTGGGCGACGGAGCGCAGCGCGCCGTGCCCCGCCGCGCGGACGGGCCCACCGCCTTCGGGACGCACCCGCAGCTCCACGCTGCGCGAGGCCCCCGGCGGCAGGTCCACCTCCCAGCGCAGCAAGCCCGCGGAGGCCAGGGCGTCCTCGGGTGCGGGGTCGGCGGTGACCACGCAGTGCGCCGTGGCGGAGGACCAGCGCATGCCCGAGTCGTGCACGCTGGCGGGCAGTTCGGGCCCGGCCCTGCCGGACGCGACCACGCCCACCTCGGCCAGGTCCGTGCCGAGCGAGACCTCGACGGGCAGCCGCAGGGGGCGCCCGGCCGCGCTGTGCAGGGTGATCCGCTCCGTACCGTCCGCGTACCGGATCCGCTCGACGACGACCTCCGGGTCGGGCCCGCCGTCCGTGGACAACCGGAGCGTCGCCACGAACCGGGCGCTGTCCGCGGACAGCATGCGGGCCTGCACGGCGACCGGCTCGCGCCCCGCCACCCGCACCTGGCAGCGGGACAGGATCCGGCGCCCCGCGCGGTAGAAGCCCTCCAGGCCCCGGCCGGTCAACTGCCCCTGGTCCGTGGAGATCGCGAGGGCGGGCAGCGCGACGCACATCAGCACGGTGTGCGCGGGCGGGAGCTCCACCGGGCGGCGTGACACCGGACTCGGCGCCGGTACCGGGCCACCGGGCCGGCTCGCGGGGGCCGGCACGGTCCGCCGGGGCCCCTCTTTGTCGGAGACGGGAGACGGAGCAGGAAGGGTCATGAGGCGGCTTCTTCTGCGTTGTCTGCGCTACGGAAGGTCGGAGGCGGTGCAACGGCGCGACCCGGCTGCGGGTACCGCCACTCAGGTGAACGGAACGGCCCGGCTCCAAGTCACGCCCCCACGGCAGGAAGACGACCATGCGGAGCCGACTCCCCGGGTGCGCCACGCCGGACCACAGCCGTGCCGCCCGTCCGGCCCAGCGCCGGAGCAACGCGCTCATCGGCCGTTCCTCGCGCCGCGCCGAAGGGTGCGGGGGCGGTTCCGCGGCCCCGTAACCCGACCGCCGGAGGGGTGGGCGCTGCCGGAAGACCGCGTGCTGCCCAAGGTCCGAGAGCCTCCGGGACCGCGGGACCCTCCTCCCGCCGAGCGCGACAGGCGGCGACGCAGCCGCCGGGCAGTACCTTCCGGAACCTCTCCCGGGGCCACCCTCAACTGCTCGTCGGAATCGTGGTGTTCGTCGCGCCTGGTGCGCAGGCAGTGGCGAATCGACTCCGGGTCCACGCCTTCGTTGCACGCGTGGTTCAGGAGGCGGGCGAAGGTGTAGCCGGGGTCGGCGTGGAGCGCCATGTCCAGGGCTTCCTGGCCTTCCGTGATGTCGCCGAGAGACCAGGCGACCCAGCCGGCGAGGGACAGGGGCGCCGCCGCGTGTTCGGTGTAGGCGCCGACGCAGCGGCGGGCCAGGGCCCTCCAGAGGCGCAGCGCGGCAGGGGCGTCGGCGCCCTCCATCCACTCCGCCGCGCGGTCACGCGTCGTCCGGACCTGGAGGCCGAGGATCAGTGCGGCCGCCTCGTCGTGCGCGATCAGTTCGTCGTCCCTGTTGTCCGCCTCGAGGGTGCCGGAGACGGGAGGTGCGGCTTCGAGGCGCGCCATGAGCCGACGGGCCAGGTCGAGCGTCTCCGCGGCGACGCCCCGGCCTTCGTCGTCCAGCATTCTGGGCACGAGCGCGAGACCTGCCGCGTCGAGCGCCCGCTCCTGCTCCGTCGCCGCGGCGGTCTCCCACGGCGTGAGTCGCGCCCTGATCTCGCTCTGTGTGGCGCCCGCGTGGACGCCCATGTAGGTCGCGGCCGCCGCCAGGACCGAGGTGCCCGGCCTGAGCAGGGGGATGCCTTCCGGTGGGCAGCATCGGGTGTCCGGACAGCAGTAGGTCCAAAAGCGCCCGTCCGAGATGCACACGACTTCGAACACCGGGACGTCGAGACGGCCGCATGCCGTGCGCAGCACCTGCGCCAGCGGCCGCAGGCGCTCCACGACCTGCCGTCCGGACTCCGCGCCGACGGGCTCCTGGCAGAGGAAGGCGACGACGCCCTCGGGCCGGGCTCCCCGCCTCTCGCAACCGCCCACCAGACACTGGGCCAGCTGTTCCGCGACGCACGGCCAGTCCTCGGCGCGGTCGGGGATGCCGAGGCGCACCCGGCCGCCGAATCGGCCTCGCTCGCCGTGCATGGCGATGAGCACGACGCTCTCCTCGGGCTTGAATCCGAGCAAGTACGGCAAGGCGTCCGCCAGTTCGGCCGGGGTGCGCAGAGTGACCACGGGCTCGTCGGTCGGCATACCGGAACCGGGCCCGCGGGCCGCGCCGTCCCTGCCGCTCGCGCCGCCCCGGCCGCCCGCTCCGGCTGAGGTGCCGGGGCAGGCGGCGCCATCGGCGCGGGTCGGGTCGTCGGGGTCGATCGGGCCTGCTGCTTCGCTGTGATTCGTCATGCGCCGACTCTGCCGCGGATCGCACGGTTCCGGTTGCCCCTGTGGATAACCCTGATCAGGGGCACGCCAAGAGTTGTCCACAGCCTCGCGGACTCGTTCGCCTAATGTCCGACCCATCGGGTTGCATGGGGGCATGAGCAACGAAGACCTGCGCACGGCGGCCGATGCCGTACTCGCCCGCCTCGTCGGCGGCCCCTCCCCCGCGTCCGGCGAGACGCCCTCGTCGGGCGGCGTCCGGCTCCGCGAGGACCAGTGGCGTGCGATCGAGGCGCTGGTCGCCGACAAGCGCCGGGCCCTCGTCGTGCAGAGAACCGGCTGGGGCAAGTCCGCCGTGTACTTCGTCGCGACCGCGCTCCTGCGCGAGCGGGGCAGCGGACCGACCGTGATCGTCTCCCCGCTGCTCGCGCTCATGCGCAACCAGGTCGAGTCGGCCGCGCGGGCCGGCATCCGCGCCCGCACGATCAACTCCTCCAACACCGAGGAGTGGGAGACGGTCCAGGCCGAGGTGGCCGCGGGTGACGTGGACGTGCTGCTGGTCAGCCCGGACGGGCTGAAGTTCCTGAGAGGCTTTCAGACTCCAGCAGCGCCTGAGGCTCGATTAGGCATCGCAGCCTGATCTTTGGCGGCGGCGGAGCCGGGAGGGGAGTGCTGCTCTGATCGACCAAGGCCCTCATCGCCTTCTCCCAGAAGCCTGACTTCCTCCACCGAGTCCAGTAGGTCTGAAGCGTCGCCGGACCGCCGAAGACCGAAGGCACACTCTTCCACGGCGTGTCGGTCCGCACCTTGTAGAGGACACCAGCCAGCACCGTGCGAGGAGCAAGGCTGCGCGCTTTCCAGTCGACGAGCGGGGCAACCCTCTCCCATCCCTCGTCTGTGAGAAGGGGAACTTCAAGCCCCCGCTCGGAGAACCAAGCAGCGAGAGCGCAGGGTTGCCCTATTCGACCTTGCGGAGCGTCTCCAATAACCGTCACTTCCGCTTCAATGAGGTCCATGAACTCTTGCTGCTTTCCCAGGGGCATCTTATGGAGCCTCCGGTTCGCCATCTCGGCGAGTTTAATGAGCTGAGTTACACGCTCTTCGGCAGCGTCTGCCTCCCGTTGCCACGAGGCAACATCAGAGCGATCCTTCTGGAGTTTGAGCAGCTCTTGCTGAAGTGGGGTGACCACTTCAGCAACGCGCCTTTCAATTTCCTCCTCCGAGAGCTCTGCATCCTCCGCCACGACTTGCTTAGCAGTCACACTAATGGCGATATTGACGACCTTCTTCTGGCTGGCGATCCGCTTGTCCAGTTCCGCAATCCTCTCGGAAAAGTTTATGCGCCCCCCCGAACGAATTCCTATCCAGTCATCAGCCATCGCCTTTAGCTCGTCGAGATCTCCAATAAGGCGCTCGACCTTCTCCCACGTCTCGTCCTCAATGGGCTCGGCACGCAGGTAGGCGCATTCACAAGTTGGGGCACCGGCGTATAGAGCGGTGCGCCCTTGACAGCGGTACTGTTTCTCCCGGCCCCCCTTCCCTCCTCCGATGTAGCGTTTTCCACAGGGGCTTACGATTCGGCCGCTGAGGGTATATGTACGCGAAGTCGACGGCTTGCGAGGCGGCTTCTCGTTGGCCTGCATCAATTCGGCGACTTCTTCTGGCGTAAAGATTGGGTCGAGCTTAATGACGACGGCATCTCCGTAGATGGGGTTACCGTCGGCATCCCGCTGCACGTTGAGTGAGCCACGGAAGACCTGGCGGGCTTCAAGGACGATGGGGCTCAGAATCTGTTGACGGGCGGAGTGATAACCCCACGGTTCGCCATTCCGTCTCCGATAGCCGTCAGCGTTACAT
The DNA here is from genome assembly GCF_055558735.1 of Streptomyces sp. NPDC025651. NCBI lineage: Bacteria > Bacillati > Actinomycetota > Actinomycetes > Kitasatosporales > Streptomycetaceae > Streptomyces > Streptomyces sp. NPDC025651. Next base: position 12,426 of record NZ_JBVHLZ010000017.1, on the reverse strand, counting down.
TTTACTGCTACCATATCCCAGTCGCGCAATTCGACGAAATACCTCCGCCCAGCACGGAGGAAATCCGCCTCGTGCTTGACGGCGCAGCCCGAGTGGCAGTCCGCACAGTCATCGATGACGAGGCGTGACTCTCCCTTGACCCCCTTGTTGATCACGCGATAGCCGAAGGGGACCTTGCCACCGATATAGCCGCCGTCCTCGGCCTTTTCCTGCAGGCCACCCTGAGTCCGATCACGTATCGTCTCGCGTTCGTCCTCAGCACGGTCGGCAGCCTTGCGCATCCGCGAGCGACCTTCGCCTGTTGTGTTGTCGTAGTCGCCCTTGACGATGGCGACGAAGACGCCAAGGTCTTCGAGCTCCCAGACCCACGGCCAAAAGGCGCGCCCAGCTCGGCCGATGGCGCGCTCCTCAGCAACTGTGACGACATCGAAGGGGCGGGGCCTTTGCCGAGCGTCCTCCATGAGACGCTTTAGGTCGGGTCGCTGGTGAGCCTCAAGACTTCCGCTGAACCCTTCGTCGGCGTACGTACCGACGTGCTCCCACCCTTTGTTGGCGATGTGTTTCTTGGTGCGTTTGCCGGTATAGGTGATGCCGTAGCCCTTGACCTGCTCCTCCGTACTGACACGCAGGTAGTCAACAGCCCGCAGAGTGGCCGTGGTTGCCCGACGTGCGGTCGCGATGGCGCTTATGAGACTCTGCGACATGTCAGTCCTCCAAGACTGGCCAGGCCCCGGGGTGTTAGGACACCGCCGGGGCCATCCATGTAGTGGCCATATTAAGCCGCTTGATCGTCAGAGTGAGGTTCGAAGAGAATCTCCAGTACGCGACGATAGGCACCTGGGGGAAGTTGACGCCTGAGCAGAGGCTCGGGCAGATCTGAGCACTCTGCACCTTCCCCTTGAGGTGCTTCGCAATAGGACGTTCCCGACCGCTTCGCTACAGCCAAGACGCCACCTCGCAACGCCGGGAGGGTACGGAGTCAGCAAGCAGGCCAGGAGAGGCACCCCCCACCTCAAAGGCAATGGGGGCAAGGGATATTGCGGATCGGTACATGAGATGGCTGGTCCTTGCGAATGCGTGGGCGACAGGGCGGAGTCAGCAACGCAAGCCCCGCTGTCTCGGCGAGGCATCGCCATCTTTCGGCGAACCAGCGCTGCATTTCAGAGCAGCAGTCGCCGGGAGCCGCGCATTGCCTCCTTGTTTCGTTGCGGCACGGTCGACTGCGTCCGCCACGGCTCCACCACCAAGCACAGCCGGGTGCGAACGGCATCAATGGTCCGCACGAGCCCCGGTTTCGCTAACCGGGGATCGTCTGCTACGTATCGCCCAGCACACAAAGGCAGGACTATCACTTCCCTACCCGGTGCCGGTCAGGAAGCCAGTCGGTAGGACCGCAGTGCCGGCGTCGCGCCGTCGGTGACGAGCACCAGCAGCCCGTCTTCGGTGAGGCGATCGAGGTTTCGGGAGACGACGCGCTCGGGCGCTCCGACGGCTCGGGCTACGTGACGGGTCGCGGCCCCGGGGTGCGCCGCCACGTGCGCGAGGACCGCGCGGTCACGGCGGTAACCGCGTTGCAGCAGATCTTCGCCAAAGAGCCCGGCCGCGCAGGCGCACAGGCACAGCGCCGTAGACATAGATCCGTAGTCCTCGGCTTGTTGGGCTGTCCACGCGTTCATGACGCCGAGCGCCAGGAGGATCGGCGCGGTGTAGCGGGCAGATCGGAAAGCGGGGTTCGACAGGTGGACATCCTTGGGGTCGGTTGCTCGATCGGGAGACCGAGCGGCACGAGCTGCAGGATCTTGTGTGGATGGGCGGTACGTCCACCACTACAAGCCCGCATCTGGTCGCTGACCTGGTGTTTTCCGGGACGTTGTACGTTGACATGGTCTCGGAGGGGATTCCAGTCCTTCGGGGGTCCTTCCCGTCTGCCGTGGGCGAATGCCCTGCCGGCTGCCACTGGGCGAGGCCCTCCTGGAGCTACCCAGGTGGAAGCAGTGCGGCAGCACCGCCGCCACGGAGCCTCTGCGCAACCTCCTCGCGCAAGGCGAGTTCCAGCACTAGCTGCGGGACGGTGACCAGGTCGACTTCGCCGCAGACGCGGATCAGGACCGTATCGAGAACGTCAACTACCTCACGGAGAACGGCATGCGTGGAGCCATGCGCGAACGCCCCTTGAATCTTTCAGCTGTGACCAGTTCCGGAACGAACCAGGGGCGCGCCGCGCCCACAGAGGCTCTGACGCACCTGGAACGGCGCCGGCAGTTTCTGCTTCACCCTGAGCTCGGCCGGGACCAGCAACCGGCGAGGAAGACCGCGGGCTCGCACCACGTCGGCCAGACCCCCTTGGCGGATGGCCCCGGCAGACGGTCCACCACAGTCGAGTTCGGGCGGCTGTGGCTGGCGGTGTACGGCGTCGCCGACCGGCTGCGGGCCGGGCGGCTGGGTGAAGGCAGCCCGCTCGGAACGCCACGGGGCTGGACTCGGCCTACTCGGCGGAGAGGGGGCGGCTCTTCCACTCGCGTTCGAGGATCGCGTGGACGATGGAGTCGCGCCACTTGCCTCCCTTTTGGATGTGCTCTCGAATGCGCCCCTCTTCGACCATGCCTGCCTTGAGCATCGTTCGGGCCGATGCCTCGTTGCCCGGCGCGCGAGCACCCCAGACACGGTGGAGATTCAGTTCCTCGAAGCTGAGGCCAAGCAGCAGGTCAACGGTCTCAATGCCGTAGCCCACGCCCCAGGTATCGGGGCGAAGGGCAAAGCCGAAGGTGGCTGCGCGTTGTTGGTGAGGGTCCATGGCCAGTCGGCCGAACCCGATCAGTTCGTCGTTGTCCCGCATGGCGACCGCAACGGCGTACTCGGTTCGCGGGGTGGCGGTGGCCGAGGCGATCGATCGCGCGACGATCTGCTCCACGTCGGCGTGGGAGCGTGGTTCGAAGCTGAGGTGCTCCGTTGCCCGGGGGCTTCCGTAGATCGCGAAGACGGCGTTGACATCGTCGGCGGCGAGCTCGCGGAGCTCTAGGCGCTGGCTGCGACGGCTGACCGGGTACATGCCGCCGGACTCTACCCGCAGCGGCTAGCGGGGCAGGGCCGGCCTGGGAGGTTGGTACATCTCGATCTCCGTTCGGAGGTCGCGGGCCACGAGCGCATCGCGCACGGGGCCACGGACGAGAGCGGCACGAACACGCTCGGCCGAGACGACGATGCCGTTGTTGCGAAGGCCGGGTGCGAGGTCGAGCACGGGGCGGACAGCAGCGGCGGCGCCGTCCAGGTCGCCGGAGTAGAGGCGGACGAGCGCGAGGTTGCACTGTGCCCCTGCTTGGTCGCCAAATGCCCAGGCGGGATCGTTGGTGTTGCTGAACGCGCGCACTGCTTCCTCGGCTTGCTCGGTGATCCGCGCGTTCCCATGACCGAGGAGCACCTGCGACTCGACCGTGTAGTAGAGCTGCTTGATCTCCGGGTAGGTCAGCAGGCCGCCGAGTGCGTCCAGGTCGTCAGGGACGACCTGCTCACGCAGGCCCTCGGCCCTTTGGTTGGCGAGGCGAGCGGCTTCTTCGTCTCCGAGCAGGGCCGCGGCGCGCGCCTCAAGGCTGGGAAGCCAAACGCTCACCGTGCCACGGACGTTGATACTCTCGGCGGCTCCGTGCCGTGCATAGTGGAGCGCGTCTTCGGGGCGGTTGGCCCAGTAAGCGATAAGGGACTTGAGCCCGTCGACCAAGGCGATGAGCCCTTTGTGTTCGGATTGGCTGGCGCAGAATCCAGCGGCTCGGGCCTGTGCCATGGCGACCTTGGAATCGCCCATGTCCGCCAAGGGGGCCCTACCCAAGGTCGATTACGCGATATTCGCTGATACCGGATGGGAACCTCAGGCCGTTTACCGGCATCTCGACCGGCTGGAGCGCGAGATAGCCCAACCAGCAGGAATCCCTATCCTGCGGGTCTCCTCCGGGAACATCCGCGAGGACGCGCTTGACCCCCACCACCGATTCGCCTCCATGCCGCTGTACATCCTGAACAAGGACGGCAAGCCCGGCATGACCAGGCGCCAGTGCACCGGCGAATACAAGATCAAGCCGATCAAGAAGAAGGTGCGTGAACTCCTCGGATACCCCTATCCGGCACGCATCCCGAAGGGCCTCTTCGTGGAGCAGTGGGTCGGCATTTCGACCGACGAATTCCACCGCGCCAAGGACTCCGACGTCAAATACATGCGCAATCGGCATCCCCTCATCGATATGGGCTGGTCCCGTGCCGACTGCGTCAGGTATTTGACGTCACTCGGGCTGGCGGACACGCCCAAATCATCCTGTCTGGGACGCCCGTTCCACGGGAACGCGCAGTGGAGATCCATCCGGGACTCCTCACCGCAGGAGTGGGCCGATGTGGTCGCCTTCGATGCGGCCATCCGGCAGGGCAATGCGCGTGCCAACGCCACCGGCAACCGGCTGCTGGGCCAGGCGTTCCTCCACCGCTCGCGGGTGCCGCTCGATCAGGCGCCGATCGACCATGTCACCGCCGCCGAATGGGCCGCCCTGCAGCAGGAGTTCGGCGATGGCGAAGCAGACGCCCAGGAACTGGAGGACGGCGTCATCGACGGCTGCTCCCCGTGGGCCTGCCGCGGCGAAGTCGAGCCGGCCCAGGACGACTTCGGGCTCGCCGTTTGATACTCGACCTGTTTGCCGGTCCAGGAGGATGGAGCCAGGCCCTGACCGTCCTCGGGGTACGGGATGTGGGGCTGGAATGGGATCAGTGGGCGTGCAAGACCCGCGCGGCGGCGGGGCAGTTGACCATCCGTGCCGATGTCGCCGCCTATCCCCTGTGGCCATTTGTCGGCCGGATCACCGGGCTGATCGCAAGTCCGCCGTGCCAGGCATGGTCGAAGGCCGGCAAGCGCCTGGGGCTCGTTGACCAGCCTCTGGTCCACCAGGCCGTCGCCGACCTCGCCCGGGGCCTGGACACCCGCGAACAGCTGCTCGCGGCCTGCCGTGACGAGCGCTCCCTGCTGGCCGCCGAACCCATGCGCTACCTGCACGCCCTGCACCAGCATGGCCAGCCGGAGTGGGTCGCGATGGAAGAGGTCCCCGACGTCCTGCCACTGTGGCGCCAGTACGCCGCGATCCTGCGGGCCTGGGGCTTCTCGACCTGGGCCGGAATCTTGAACGCGGCCGACTACGGCGTGCCGCAGACCAGGCGGCGGGCCATCCTGCTCGCCTCGCGCACCCGCACCGCCAAGCCGCCCCTGCCCACCCACGCCCAACTCGCCGAACCGGAGAGCCTGTTCGGGCCGGGCCGCGCACGGTGGGTGTCCATGGCCGAGGCCCTCGGCTGGGGCGCCACCGACCGCCCCGTACCGACCGTCTGTGCCGGCGGCGGGCCCGGCGGCGGCCCCGAGCCCTTCCCGTCCGGCTCCCGCAAGACCCTCAGCGACGCCCGCGACCGCGGCACCTGGAAGCCACACCCGCCCGCCAACTCGGCTGTCGCTGCCGCGGACGGCCGGGCGGAGAAGGCTCTCCACGCCGAACGCCCCGTCGCACAGGCGACGCCCACGGTGTGGCGCTGGACCCTGCGCAGCAACAACCAGACCAACGCCACCGTCCGCACGATCGATGAGCCGGCCGGGACCCTGTTCTTCGGTCACCGGGCCAACGAGTGCGTGTGGCAGGCCGAGCCGGTCGCCCCCGCGCCGCTGGGCGCCCTCCCGGCCCCGGACCCGATCCGGATCACCGCCGCCGAAGCCGGCATCCTGCAGACCTTCCCCGCCGACTACCCCTGGCAGGGCAACAAGGGCCAGATCTTCAGCCAGGTCGGCAACGCAGTCCCACCTCGCTTCGCAGCCCACCTGCTCGCCCGGCACCTCGGAAAGACCCTCACCGCCGACGACTTCACCCTGGCCGCCTGATGCCCTACCCCACCCCCGACGAGCCCGACGACATGGCCGGCCTCCCACAACCGCCGCCCGTGCACTACGCCGAACAGGCCCTCCTCGGTGCGCTCCTGCTGGCCCCCCACCGCCTCGGCGAGATCGGCCCGCTGGAGCCGTGGCACTTCTCCAACCACGCCCACGGCCGACTGTTCCACGCCATGCGCACGGTGCCGGCACCCGCAACCGAGCAGCACCGCGCAAGCACGGCCTGGCTGAACACCGTGTTGGACGCGGCCCGCTCCGAGGCACCCGGGCTAACCGCCTCCTATCTGCACACCCTCATCCAGGTCTGCCCCTGGCCGAGCCACTCGGCCACGTACGCGTGGATGATCCGCGCCGACCACGCCCGGCGCAGCCTGCGCCTCCACGCCGGGCGCCTGGCCCAGACCGCGGTGGACACCGCGCTGCTCCACCGTGCAAAGGCCACCCTCCAGCAGGCCGACGCATTCGCCCGGTTCCTGGAGGACCTCTCCGGCCGGTTCGCCCCGCACCCCGGCTCCTTGCCGCGCACCCCGCTGCCGCCCACGCCCGCACGGGACATCAGCGAGGACGTCCTTGACGAGGAACGCCTCCTGCTCGCCACCGCGACCGCATACCCCACCGAGATCAGCCAGATGCGCTGGCTGGCCTCCGAGGACTTCACGCTCCCCCTGCATGCAGCACTGTGGCAGTGCCTGACCGCCCTCACGCACCGCGGCGAGGCTGTCGACCCGGTCACCGTGCTGTGGGAGGCCCAGCACCGCGGCCTGCTCGCACACGACGTCGCCCCGGCCGACCTGCTGTCCCTGCTCTCCACGCCGGTCGGCTCCCCCGAACACTGGGGCGAGAAGGTCCTTGAGCGGGCCCTGCTCGCGCGCGCCCAGAGTGTCGCCGCCCGCATCACCGCCTTCACTGACGACCCGGCCAACAGCCCCCACCAGCTGATCACTGGCAGCCGCAGGGCACTCGCCGAACTGACCGCCGTCCGGTCCCGCTGGCACCAGGCCACCGGCCCCTCCGCTCCGCGCACCGCCCGCCCGGGCCGCACCCCGGCCGCTCCCCGGGCCGGTCCGCCGCCGCGAACCGCCCCGTCTCCCGTCCGAGCCCCCCGCTAGAACCCCCGGTCCGGGCCGACCCCGTCGGCCCGGACCGGCGAACCGAGCCCTAATGCCTGACACCGCACCCGACGCGCACGTCCGCCTCGCGCTGCACCCCGAGCATCCCAGCGCCATCGTCGCCACCCTCACCGGCCCCACACTGCACACCGCCCGCGCCACCCTGGCCTCGGAAGGCTTCTATCCCGTCACCGACGACACGATGCTGCTGGTCCGGATCGACCACGAGGAGCCGTACTACGCAGCGCTCGCCGCCAACCTCCTGCGCAACGCCGACATCCAGGTGGACATCACCGACCCGCTGCAAAAGGAGATCGACACCGAGTGGTCCTGGGCCGACCACCCCATGACCTGGCTGGACCGCACCGGGATCCGCCTCGTATCCGCCGACGCCCAGAAGATCCACGACGACATCCGCTCCGGATTCCTCACGATCCACCAGCACGCCCACGACGGGCACACCACCGTCGCTGTCGGTACCTACCAGCACGCCGAGAGCGTCCACCTCCACGGCGAGGACCACCTGCGCGTCGTCAGCAGCACCTACGAGACGCCCCAGGAAGCCCTCACCGACTTCCAGCGCTTGTACGGCGATGCCGTGCGCACCGGCCCCGCGCCGCTGACCATCACCGAACAGCAAGCCGTCCAAGCCCTCGCCGCCTTGTCGACCGGTGAAGCGGCCGACGCCGCTGACGCGCCCGTGGAACAGACGCCAGCGAAGACGGAGTTGGTGCCGGTGTACGCGGCCGGCCCCGGTGACCACGAAGCACTGCTCGATAGCTTCCTCCAGGAACAGGGCGAGTGGGATAGATACCGAACGTGGAACGACAGCACCACCATCGCCAACCACGAATCTCTCGCCATGCGCGTCCTGTTCGACCACGACGCCGAAGACCACGACACCAAGTGGACCTTCGCCGCCTACGAAACCCCAGTCAGTGACCTCCTGTGGCACGCAACGGCCACCGCCTCCACCCCGACCGCGGTCGTCAGCGCTCTGCTGGACGCGGTAGCCACCGAGCACGCCTGGGGCCACGCACTCTCCACCAACGTCACCGAGACCGCCATCTCTGAGGCGACCCGTCCGCTCGCCGATGCGAACTGGAAGCACACCATCGACGGGCGCTACATCACCTGGGAGGCCCCCGGCCCCCAGGAAGGTGGCGTCCAGTTCGATGCCTTCGCCGCCCAAAGGCCCGACAGCCCACTGCCCACCTGGACCGTCTGGGGTGGCCACGCCGTCCACCAGCCGGACTGGGCACTGCAGTTGTCCCCGAGGGCCCCGGCCGCCCTGGTGCAGTACCTCGCCTTCGAGATGACCGAGGGCCAAGGCACCCGCCTCGTACGACCGGCAGCTGACGGCCCGGCGCTCCGCACCGCTCAAACCCCGGTTCCGGTGGCAGGGCAGCATCGCCACCGGCCGCGCATCTCTGCTGGCCATGGATTTCGTTGAACAGGGGGGCCGGGCACTGCCGCGGGCCCACGGGCCCGTCCAGCGGGTGTTGATCGGGAGCTCACGCAGCCAGGCATTGGCGACCACTGTGGCCCGCGGCCCGGACTCGCCCTCGAAGCGAAGCTCGTCGTCGATCAGAACCGGCATGCGCTCAGGGATCGGCGGCTCGTAGTCCAGCCCCCTCTGTTCCCGCCCCTCACGGGAGAAGGAAATCAGCAACATGGATCAGGACCGCACATGCCAACTCAGCCGAGAGCAGGAGATACAGAGGTATCCGCGTACGGCTCCAGCGGCCACGCGTCAACGAATGAGACGCGACAGGTGTGCCGGGATAGCAAGTTCGCCCTGGGTGTGTGCAGTCGCAGTGCCGGGCTCATGCTCGGCGACGGCGGTGTACCACCGGAGGCCCCATGAGCAACAGTAGAGCGCACGGAGAGCCTACCGGGACCAGGCCGAGTTCGATGCCCGCCCCGCCCACAGAGCTCGGCCTGAGAGGTGGCTGGTACCACAGGATGGCGAAGCTCTTGGTGTCCGGTCCCCCTTTCGATTCCATTAGCCCTGACGTCGGTCAAGATCCCTCCCTGATAGCGAGGAAACCAACCTAGGCGCACGACTTATGTGGTGGCGGATATGCCAGATCGCAATTCCGAGCGCACTTCGTAGATCGAAGATGCCTCACCGTGCATCGAGTGCGCCCTGCATGGGGCGAACTGGCTGATGGATAGTAGAGACTGCAGCTCAAGGGTTCACTGACGTCGAGAAGGAAGAAGCCTCTGTGGCGACGATGAAGGGAATTGCGACTACGGCAGGACTGCCACTGGATGACGACGATCGACTGGCCGCCCGACTGGTGGGTGTCCTCAAGGCCGTACGGGCCGCTGGCGCGTCCGCTTCACTTTCTGAAGTGGTTCAGTTGACCGGCTTGCCCAAGAGCACCGTCCACCGCCTGCTGGCCGAACTGCAGGCGGTGGAAATAGTGCGTCGAGACGGTGTGCGCTACGAGTTGGGTGCGGCGATGTGGCAGCTGGTCACATCTCGCGAAGAGAGTCGGGCCAGGATTACCCGACAAAAGCTCAAGCCACTGTTGCTTCGACTGCACGAGAGGACACGCTATCTGGTCGGCCTCGCTGTACCCAGCAGCGGGACGGTGCAATTCGTCGATTTGCTGTACGGCGAAGAATACAGTGGCGTGGTCCAGCGTGTCGAAGAAGAATCATTTCTGTTCGCCAGTGCTGCGGGCAAGGCTCTCCTGGCGCATTGCCCGCAGTTGGCAGCAGAGTTCGCGCAGCGCACGCACCCGCACGGTGCCGCCGGGGCGGCGGTTCTGCCGGCGGCTCTCAGCGCTGAAATCGCCGATATCCAGCGGCGCGGATTCTCTCTGGACCAACACTCGCCCAGGCAGGGAATCACCGCGGCCGCCGTGCCGATCCTGGGAGCGAGCGAGCGGCCGGTGGCGGCGCTGAGTATCGGGGCTTATCCGCATCGGTTCGATCTGTCTGCGGCGTGCCGACTGCTGCGTCATGCCGGTGCCCACGCCCACGAGGTCCTGCGGCGCACTCCAGGCTGGTTGAGTGCTGAGATGTAGCTCGGTGGCCGCCCCCTCCTGGGAGTGGCCACCGGTGGCACAACGGATGCGATTACTGGGCGGCCGCCCTCCAGAACGCGGCGAGGCGGTCTTCCATCAGCCGGGCCGTGTCGGCCGCGCGCTTCAGGTCCGCGCCGCTCTCAGGGCGAGATAGTCCTGACTCAGGAGGTTGATGCCGACGCCCTCACAGGCGAACTCATCGCGCACCCGCACCTGCGGCACCAAGGGTGACGTGAGCATCTGCTGGTGGTAGCCCCAGACACCGTTCTCGGCGTGCGGACGTCGCCATTGCTCGAAAGGGCCGACACGGTCAAGGAGATGACGGCCCCTCAAGGAATTGAAGGTGCCCAGGGAACGTCGGTCGTCATGATGGCGACTCATGCCGGTGTTCTCCTCCTGCGGGAGTTGTCTGGGCGCTGACCGACGGGCGTCAGGTAGCGGTGATGACCAGAGAGGCGTTGTAGCCGCCGAAGCCGAACGAGTTGCTCAGCACCGTCTCCAGAGGTTTGCGGCGGGCGGCGCCGGCGACCAGATCCACTGTGATGTCGGGGTCCGGGTCGGTCAGGTTGGCGGTGGGTGGGATGGTCGCCTCGCGCAGTGCGAGTACGGCGTAGGCGGCCTCGAGCGCGCCGGCGGCGCCGAACGGGTGGCCGGTGACGCCCTTGGTGGAGCTGACGGCCACTCCGTCGCCGAAGATCTCGCCGATGCCACGCTACCCAGGACGACACCGAACCGGGTCGGGTCGGCGTCCCCGGCTCGTAACCGGGCGGAGGAGAGTGCTTCTTCCGCGGCCACCAGTGCCAGTTGTGCGTAGCGGTCCAGTAGGTCGGCTTGTCGGCGGCCCAAGTGCGCGGCGGGATCGAAGTCCGGGACACGGCAGGTGAAGTCCACCGGGCAACCGCCGAGTGCGGGATCGCGAGCAGCCGTGGGTTCGCCCGCGACGACCCGCTTCCAGTTCTCATCCACCCCCAGCCCGGCCGCGCTGACCAGGCCCATACCGGTCACCATCACCGATGGTGCGGTCACGGTGCCGTCTCCCGCTGGCGCCCGATGGCTTGTGCGAGTCCGCTCGGCGTCGTCCTGGCGGTCACCGCCTCTTCCGGAATGTCGATGCCGAACGCTTCCGCGAGCCGCTCGGCCAGTTCCACTTGCGCCAGGGAGTCCAGGCCGAGTTGCTCCAGGCTGGCGTCCTCCCTGAGGCTCTCAGGTGCGACTTCGAAGGCCGAGACCAATAGATCGGCGACCACCTTGTAAATCATGTGCAGCACACTCCCTGATGCTGTCGAATTCCTGACCTCTTGGAGCTTTATGAGCTCTGCAAAGTCAGTCTCCGCGTCAATAGCGGACTACCCCCGTGCTCATCAGAAATCAGTGAAAGAATCCGGCCGGATTCCTCGACCTCGTGAGTCGAGATGCTCTGCAGCGTAAGAGCTGATTCGCCGATCGGTCCAGGACGGGTTCCATCCCACGGAACAGCCCTCCGCCGGGGGGCGGTACGTCGCCGTTCCATGTCATGGAACCAGCCCTTACCTAGTCCCGATTGAGCGCCGTACGGTCGGAATCCAGACCAAGGAGAGGAGTAGCATCAGTGTTCTTGGATGCCGAACCGAGGGAAGCTGCACGAATCAAAGAGTGGAATGCAACACGCACTTCATACCCCCGGGACATGCCATTGCACCACCTTTTCGAGGCACAGGTGCGGAGGACCCCGAATGCTCCGGCTGTCAAGGACGGGGGCACGACGGTGACGTACCGCCAACTGGACCGCCAAGCCAACGCGGTGGCATGGCAGTTGACGAAGACCGGAGTGACCACCGGAGACCATGTCGGCGTCGCCGCCCATCTGTCGGCGGGCGCTGTCGCAGCCTTGCTCGGCGTGCTGAAGGCGGGCGGTGTCTATGTCCCGCTCGATCCCAGCTACCCAGTGGGCCGGCTAGCCAACATGTGCCGGCAGGTGGGCGTGCGGACTGTCGTGGCCGACCCCGCTGCCCCCGAAATGCCGGTCGATTGCCGCCTTCCGATCCCCCATGCTGTGGAGCGCGAGCGGGAGCGGCCTCCCACCCTAGACGGGCTTTCGGCAGCTGCCACCGCTTACATCATGTTCACCTCCGGCACCACAGGCCGCCCCAAGGCAGTCAGCGTTCCGCACCGCGCACCGGCACGGCTGGTGGTCGAAGCCGAAGGGCTTGACGTAGGCGAGAAGGACACCTGGCTGGCCACCACCAGCATGTCCTTCGATGTCTCTTGCTTCGAGATCTTCGGCGCCTTGCTGAACGGCACCTGCCTGGTGGTGCTGGACCGGCCCACTCTGCTCTCACCCGATGCGCTCGCCCACCGGATTCAGGTCGACGCGGCCACCGTCATGGTGCTCAGC
>NZ_JBVHLZ010000016.1:66789-181807 GCF_055558735.1 Streptomyces sp. NPDC025651 | reverse complement strand
CGACCACCAGGTCAAGGTCGTCGGCTGGTACGACAACGAATGGGGCTACTCCAACCGCCTCATCGACCTCGCCCTCCTCGTCGGCGCCTCGCTCTAATTCCTCCTCGACCTCTTCTCACAAGGGCGACAGAAGTAAAATTCCGGTAATTCCCCAGAGGTCGCTTCGATACATTTCCCGACCTGAGGCAAGCAGGGATTCCGCCGATTTGCATTCACTCTCGGGCACCGCACAACCCGGTCGATGAACGGCACTTGAATTCCGACTCGACCGATGAAGTTCCCGACTTGAACTTATTGACATAAAAATCCTGAACATGTGAACGTGGCTGCCATGAAGGAACTCCCGACTTTTCCGTTCGACAATCCAGCTGTGGTCGGCATCGCCCCTCAGATGCGCGCACTGCAGCAGGAGGGTCCGATTACCAAAGTGCGGATCGCCGGCGAAGACGCCTGGCTGGTCACCCGGTACGACGAGGTGAGGTCACTGCTCGCCGACCGTCGGCTCGGTCTGAGCAATCCCGCCCCGAAGCCGTCGGCCAAGAGCACGGCCAGGGGCACCATGATGGCGCTGATGGCCGGGCACGACTACGCCACCGAGGCCACCGAGCATCCGCAGTTGCGCGAGCTGCTCGTGCCCCGGTTCTCCACACGCCGGATGCGCCTGATGAAGGCCCGGATCGAGCGCCATGTGGACGAGCTGCTCGACCAGTTGGCGGCCGGCCCCGCACCGGCCGACCTGCACCGCGCGCTGTCGTTTCCGCTGCCCACCATGGTGGTCTGCGATCTGCTCGGCGTGCCGTTGGCCGACCGGGAGAAGTTCGGGCAGTGGGCGAGGGGCACGTTCGACCAGAGTGACGACCAGCACTCGCAGAACACCTTCCAGCAGGTTGTCGACTACATGACGGAACTGGTGGCGCGCAAGCGAACCGAACCCGGCGACGACATCCTGTCCGAGCTGCTCGCCGAGAAAAACGGCACGCTCTCCGATGCGTACATCGCCCAACTGGGAAACGCCGTGCTGTTGTTCGGCTACGAGACCACGATTGTGCGCATCGACCTCGGCACCATTCTGCTGCTGCGTAATCCGACTCAGCGTGCCCTTCTTGCCGAGAATCCCGAACTCGCGCCGGCCGCGGTCGAGGAGATCCTGCGCCTGGGCGTCGGCGGCAAGGGGGCCAACGCGCTGATACCCCGCTACGCGCACAGCGACATCACCGTCGGCACGACGGTGATACGGACCGGGGACGCGGTGAAGCTGGCCATCGGCGCGGCCAACATCGACGGCCGGGCGTACCCCGACGCCGACGTGTTCGACGTGTCCCGGGAGAGGCCCAAGTCGCACCTGGCGTTCGGGCACGGCACCCGGCACTGCATCGGCCGCGTGCTGGCCCGGATCGAGCTGACCGCGGTGTTCGAGCGGCTGTTCCGCAGACTGCCCGACCTGCGACTCGCGGTACCCGAGGATTCGCTGCGCTGGCAGGAGCACCGGATCACCGGCGGCTTCGATGAACTCCCCGTTACCTTCTGACATCCACGGCCTCAAGAGCGACGCCGCTCCAGTGGCACGGGACCGGCAGCCGTCGGCCCGCCCGGATGTTCGACATCCCTTCCCCCACGCACAGACGTCACGAGGACGAGGAACCATGACGGACACTTTCAGCGACTACGTCGACTGCACGCCGCTTCTCGACGACCACGAGGCCCTCGACCGGTTCTACGACGAGCACGGCTACCTCTATCTGCGCGGCGCTCTGGACCGTGAACTCGTGCGGACCGCCGCCGAGCAGATGCTGGAGGGCCTGATCGCACTCGGCCACGCCGCTCCCGGCACCACGCTCGACACCCTCACCATCGAGTCCTTCGAGGCGGTCGACGAGGTGGCGATGCACGACTACGTCAAGTACGACGAGCTGTGGAACCACCCCTCGACCCTCAAGCTCTGGGAGAAGGTCTTCGGTGAACCCGTCTTCGTCTTCAAGTCGACGACGATCCGCTACTACCCCTCCGCCGCGGGCTCCGCGGAGCCGAGCTTCCTGACGCCGCTGCACCAGGACGGCTTCTACATAGGCCCGAACAAGGACTTCCGCACCGCCTGGATCCCGCTGCTCGCGACGACCCCCGGCATAGGCGGCGTCGCCCTCGCCGACGGCAGCCACAAGAGGGGCCCGCGCGAGCACGTCATCACCGAGAACTTCCGCCGCTTCGGCCACCCCGTACGCGGCATCCCCGCGCAGGAGTTCGGCGCGGACGAGCAGCTGCTGTTCTCTCCCATGGAACCGGGCGACGTGATCCTCTTCCACGCCTACATGTGCCACAAGTCCATACCGAACGTCTCGGTGGACCCGGCCGGCATGCGGATGTCGATGGACACCCGTGTCCAGCCCGCCCGGTCGCACCGCGGGTTCAACGCCCTGACCCCCTGGCCGGAGTCCGCGAAGGACCCCTCCAAGGGGATCCTCTCGAAGATCACCGGCACCCCCGCCACCGTCGAGTGACGTGCTCTCCCCCGCACCCGTCTCGACCGTCCCCCACAACACCTGAAGTAGGAAACGCATGACGAAACGCGAGGGCCTCCCCCCTCTGAAGGGGCCCAACGCGACACCTGAGCCCTCGGCCGGCGCGGAACCGGTCGCCGCTGGGCTCAGTGGCATCGCCCTCGTGGTGGTGCTCACCGGGTACGCCCTGTCCATCGTGGACGCCTCCATCGTCAATGTGGCCCTGAGTTCGATCAGTGACGACCTCCACGGCGGCCCCGCGGCACTGGAGCTGGTGGTGTCCGGCTACGGCCTCACCTACGCCCTCGGGCTGGTGCTTGGCGGGCGGCTCGGGGACGCCTTCGGCAGGAGGCGTCTGTACGCCTACGGGCTCGCGGCGTTCACCGTCACCTCCGCCCTGTGCGGCCTCGCCCCGACCATCGAATTCCTCGTCGCGGCACGCCTGTTGCAGGGCGCGGCCGCCGCCATGCTCGTGCCTCAGGTCCTCGCGACGATCCAGGCGGCGACCGCGGGCCAGGCACGGGCCCGTGCGATCGGCATGTACGGCGCGACCGCGGCCCTCGGCATGGTCGTCGGGCAGATCCTGGGCGGGCTCCTCGTCTCGCTGGACATCGCCGGGCTCGGCTGGCGGTCGGTCTTCATGATCAACGTGCCGATCGGCGTGGCCGCGCTGCTGGCCGTCCGGCGGATCCCCGTGACCAAGGCCGACACGAAGCCGGGCTTCGACCCCGTGGGCACCGTGCTGTTTGGTGTCACCATGGTCTGTGTCCTGGCCGTGGTCGTGGCGGGCCCCGACCTGGGCTGGCCGCCATGGCTGTGGTCGCTGCTCGCGGTCGCCGCGGTGGGGGCGCTGGCGCTGGCGCGGGCCGAACGCGGCCTTGAGGCACGGGGCGGCTCACCGCTGCTGTCCCCGTCGGTGCTCTCCCACCCGGGGATGCGCAGGGGGCTGGCGGCGATGGTGCCGTTCTCGGCCGCCTTCGGTGCCTTCCTGTTCGTCTACGCGCTGATCGCGCAAGGGCACTTCGGCCTGGACGGGCTCGCCTCCGGCGGAGTGCTGGTGCCGTTCGCCGCGGCGTTCTTCGCGGTCACGCTGTTCACCCCGAGGATCGCGGCGGCCCTGGGCGCCCGGATCGTCACCCTGGGCGCCCTCGTCCAGGGCACGGGCCTGCTGCTGCTGGCGCTGGTGATCCGGCTGGGCTGGCCGCACCCCTCCCTTGCGCTCGTGCTCGTCGGCATCGGCCTCTTCGGCATGGGCGCGGCACTGATCGGCCCGACGCTGTTCCGGATGATCCTCGCCGACGTGCCCCCCGGGCAGGCCGGCATGGGCAGCGGTGTGCTGGTGACCAGCCAGCAGATGGCGACCGCGCTGGGCGCGACCATCGGCGGAACCCTCTATGTCTCCCTGTCCGACTGGCTGTCGACGGCGTCGGCGGCCGTACTCGTCCTCGCCCTGTTGGGGTGTTTCGCAGTGACCGTGTTCGTGATCAGTCTGAAGCTCCCCGACCCCCGCTGACACCCGCGCCCCTGGAACGGCGCGCTCTGATCCAGACCTTCTCGTCGGCAACGGCGCGCCGTCCCGCGGCGTGCCCGCGCGCAGAAGCGGAGACAGCCAAGTGCAGTTACAGACAAGGACAGCCGTGGTGACCGGCGCGGCCAGCGGTATCGGTCTCGCCCTCAGCGCCCGCTTCGCACGCGCCGGCGGCCGCGTGGTCATGGCGGACGTCGAGGGCGACGAACTGCACCGCAGGGCCGCCGAACTCGCCGGGCTCGGCGGGGAGATCACCGCGATGACCCTCGACCTGACCGATCCGGACGCCGTCGAACGGCTCGCGGACACGGCGTTCGACCGCTTCGGCGCCATCGACGTGGTGTGCAACAACGCCGGTGTCCTCGGCCCCGTGGGACAGCCCCTGTGGGAGGTGGCGCTGCCCGAGATGCGGCGGGTCTTCGAGGTGAACCACTGGGCGCACGTCCTGGTGGCCCGTGCCTTCGTGCCCCGGTTGCTCGACGGCCGACGCCCCGCCCACCTGGTCCACACGGCCTCGATGTCCGCCTTCGTCGTCGGGGCCGGCAGCGCCGCGTACGCCGCCTCCAAGCACGCGGACCTGGCGGTCGCGCGCAGTCTGCGCGCGGACCTTCAAGGCACCCCGATCCGGGTGTCGGTGCTGTGTCCCGGCCGGGTCGACACCCCCATGGTCCGCGGACTGACGGCCCCGCGCGGCGCGGGCGGCGACACCACGGTCAGCGCGGAGGACGTCGCGGGACTCGTGTGGGAGGCCCTCGGTTCCGACCGCTTCTACCTCTTCAGCAACTCCGACGCCCCGCTGCGGCTGCGTGATCAGTTCGACGACATACGACGTCATGTTTCCCTTCCGTCCCCTGCTGTTGAGGAGGAGCTGTGGCCCGCGCCGAAAGCGACGACCGTAGCGACGAAGCCCTGACCATCGACCTGGAAGCGGTGAGGGAGAAGTACCGGCAGGAACGCGACAAGCGCAGCGTCGGCCGTACCTACCAGTTCGCGCGCGGTGACTTCAGCCGCTACGCACGCGACCCCTACACCGAACGGCAGGAGCGCGAGCCGCTCACCGACGAGGTGGACGTCGCCGTCGTCGGCGCCGGCATCGGTGGCCTGCTGACGGGCGCCCATCTGCGCAAGGAGACCGGCCTCGAGCGCATCCGGCTGATCGACGAGGCCGGCGACGTCGGCGGCACCTGGTACTGGAACCGCTTCCCCGGCGTCCGGTGCGACGTCGAGAGCTACGTGTACATGCCGCTGCTCGAAGAGATCGGCACGATCCCCACCGAGAAGTACTCCACAGGCCCCGAGATCTTCGCCCACCTCCAGCAGATCGCCCGCACGTACGACCTCTACCGCGACGCCCTCTTCCAGACCGCCGTCACCGAGCTGCGCTGGGACGAGGCCGCGGGCACGTGGCTGGTGAGCACCGACCGCGGGGATCTGATCCGGGCGCGGTACGTGGCCATGTCGATCGGCCTGATGCACCGCCCCAAACTCCCCGGGATACCGGGCCTGGAGACGTTCGCCGGGCACTCCTTCCACACCAGCCGCTGGGACTTCGACTACACCGGCGGCGACAGCACCGGCGGCCTGACCAAGCTGAAGGACAAGCGGGTCGGCGTCATCGGCACCGGCTCGACGACCATCCAGCTCGCCCCGCACCTCGCCGAGTGGGCCGAGCAACTCGTCCTCTTCCAGCGCACGCCTGCCACGGTCGACGTGCGCGGCAACCGGCCCACGCCGCCCGACTGGGCGGACAGCCTCGAACCGGGCTGGCAGCAGCGCCGGATGGAGAACTTCCACGCGCTGACCTCCGGGATCCCCCAGGACGAGGACATGGTCCAGGACCGCTGGACCCAGACCACGGCCAAGCTGGCCGCGGCGATCCTGCCCACCGGCGACACCGGGGGCGACCCGAAGGAGCGGGCGCTCGCGGCCGAGCGGGCGGACTTCCTCAAGATGGAGGAGCTGCGCGCCCGCATCGACAGCGTCGTCACCGACCCCGCGACGGCCGCCGCCCTCAAGCCGTACTACCGCGTGTACTGCAAGCGGCCCTGTTTCCACGACGGTTATCTCCAGACCTTCAACCGGCCCAACGTGACCCTGGTCGACACCCAGGGGCAGGGCGTGGAGCGGCTCACCCCGGCCGGGGTGGTCGCGAACGGCCGGGAGTACCCGGTCGACTGTCTGGTCTTCGCCACCGGCTACGAGCACGAGTTCGCCGTCCCGTACACCGACCGCGCCGGCTACGACATCGTCGGGCGCGACGGCAGGAAGCTGTCGGAGAAGTGGGCGGACGGAGCACGCACCCTGCACGGACTGCAGGTGAACGGCTTCCCCAACTGCTTCATCCTGTCCAAGGTGCAGGCCGGCCGGCACGTCAACATCGCCTACATGCTGGGCGAGCAGACCCGGCACCTCGCGCACATCGTCAAGTGCGTCGAGGAGCGCGGCCACCGGGTCGTGGAGGCCTCCGAGGCCGGCGAGAAGGAATGGGTCGAGGAGATCCTCCGGCTCGCCACCAACGACATCGACTTCCTGGAGAACTGCACGCCGGGCCTCTACAACAACGAGGGCGACCCGAGCGGAATGCCCCTGCTCAACTCCAGCTACGGCGGCGGCTCGGTGGAGTTCGTGAACATCCTCAGGCGCTGGCGCGAGGCGGGCGACCTCGCCGGCCTCGACCTGCGCTGACCACCCCACCCTTCTGCGAAAGGCGGCAACGCCCATGGACATAACGCCGATACGCGGCGCCGCGCTCGGCGCCGTCGTGCACGGCGTCCATGTCACCGGCGACATGGACAAGACCCAGTTCGACGAAATCTGGGCGGCGCTCGACGCCCATCTCGTCCTCGTCTTCCGCGGCCACGAGACCCCCTCGTACGAGGAGTTCCTGGCCTTCGGCCGCCGCTTCGGGTACATCCCGAAGACCGGTCTGACCAACGGCGCCCACCCCGACCACAACGAGATCCTGATCGTCTCCAACCTGGTGGAGGACGGCCGCAAGATCGGTGTCGGCGACGCCGACTGGATGGGGTGGCACACCGACTACTCCTTCCGCCCCCGCGTCTCCCAGGTCGGCTTCCTGGAAGCCATGGAAGTGCCGGCCTCCGGTGGCGGGGAGACCCTCTTCACCGACATGTACGCCCTGTACGAGTCGCTGTCGCCCGAAGAGCGCCGGCGCCTGCACTCCTACCGGGTCCGCCACGCCCTGCGCACCGGGTACGAGGAGACCATCGAGGAGGAGCTGCAGCGCGAGGTGTCCCTCGGCGAGGGCAGCGAACCGATCAAGGCCGAGGACGGCACCTCCACCATTCACCCGCTGATCGCCCGCAATCCGCGCACCGGCCGCCAGTCGGTCTACGTCAGCACCCTCAACACCAAACGGATCGTGGACCTCGCCCCCGACAGCAGCCGCAAGCTGCTCGACGAACTCCTGTCGCACGCGGGCAAGCCCCAGTTCACCTACGCCCACACGTGGCAGCCCGGGGACATCGTCATGTGGGACCAGCTCGGCACCATCCACGCCAAGCAGGCCTTCGACCCGGCCGAGCGGCGCGTCATGCGCCAGGTCGTCAGCATCTTCGACGACCCGACCGGCCCCTGGCGCGCGGAGGTCGTCGCATGAGCACCGCTCCCGCCTGCCTCAGCCACGGCCGGGTCACGATCACCCCGGCGCTGCGCGCCGCCGTCGACCGGCTGGACCACCGCTCGCGCCACCAGGCCGCCTACCACTTCGGCTGGATCACCGCCGGCGGCGCGCCGACCAGAGCCGACGCCGGCAAGGCCGTGCGGCCCGCGCTCGCGCTCCTCTCGGCGGAGGCGGTCGGCGCACCGCCCGAGGTCGCCCTGCCCGGGGCCGTCGCCGTGGAGCTCGTGCACAACTTCTCCCTGGTGCACGACGATCTGATGGACGGCGACGAGGAGCGCCGCCACCGGCGCACGGTCTGGAAGCTGTGGGGTCCCTCCAGCGCGATCCTGACCGGTGACGCCCTGCTGGCGCTCGCCCAGGAGGTGCTGCTGGACACCGGGCTGCCGACGGCGGCGCCCGCCGCCCGGCTCCTCGCCCGCACCACCCGGCATCTGATCCGCGGTCAGGTCCAGGACCTGTCCTTCGAACAGCGCCCGCACGTCACGGTCGAGGAGTGCGTCGACATGGCCGCAGGCAAGACCGGCGCGCTGATGTCGGCGAGCGCCGCGATCGGCGCCGTCCTCGCCGGGGCGCCGGAGCCGACGGTGGACGCGCTGGCGCTCTACGGCGACCAGGTCGGCCTCGCCTTCCAGCTCGTGGACGACCTCCTCGGCATCTGGGGCGACCCGACCGTCACCGGCAAGCCGGTCCACTCCGATCTGCGCGCCCGCAAGAAGTCCCTGCCGGTGAGCCACGCGCTGAACCAGGAGGGCCCGCTCAGCGCCGAGCTGGCCGCCTGGCTCACCGCTCCCGGCGAACCCGACGAGGAGGAGGCGCGGCGCGTGGCCGGCCTGATCGAGGGCGCCGGCGGCCGGGACTGGGCGCAGGCCGAGGCCGCCCGGCGGATGGCGCTGGCCGAG
Organism: Streptomyces sp. NPDC025651; assembly: GCF_055558735.1. Classification (NCBI taxonomy): domain Bacteria; kingdom Bacillati; phylum Actinomycetota; class Actinomycetes; order Kitasatosporales; family Streptomycetaceae; genus Streptomyces; species Streptomyces sp. NPDC025651. The sequence continues at coordinate 173,242 of NZ_JBVHLZ010000016.1, read as the reverse complement.
GACGCGCTGCGCGGTGTCGAGCTGAACGCCGCCGCGCGGGACGAACTCCTCGCGCTCGGACGGTTCGTCGTCGACCGCGAGGTCTGAGCCCGGCCCGCCCCCGTACCCGTACACCTCCTTTCCGATTCCGATTTCCGACTTCTGACTTCCGACTTCCCGATCGGCGCAGCACCCCCGAGAGGGCATCGTGCCCGCCACCCCTCGCCAGCCCACTCCCAAGGATTCCCTCATGCCCCAGGACGTCCACTTCCACATACCCCTGCCGGGTCGGCAGAGCCCGGATCACGCGCGGGCCGACGCCGAGCAGCTCGCCTGGCCGCGGTCGCTCGGACTGATCAACTCCGAGGCCGCGGCGACGCGTCATCTGCGCGGCGGCTACGCCGACCTGGCCTCCCGCTTCTACCCGCACGCCACCGGCGCCGACCTGGACCTGGGCGTCGACCTGATGTCGTGGTTCTTCCTCTTCGACGACCTCTTCGACGGGCCGCGCGGCGAGAACCCGGAGGAGACCAAACAGCTCACCGACGCCGTCGCCGCGGCGCTGGACGGCCCCCTCCCCGACACCGCGCCCCCCATCGCCCACGGCTTCGCCGACATCTGGCGGCGCACCAGCGAGGGCATGACACCCGCCTGGTGCGCGCGCAGCGCCCGGCACTGGCGCAACTACTTCGAGGGTTACGTCGACGAGGCGGAGAGCCGCTTCTGGGACACGCCGTACGACTCAGCGGCCCAGTACCTGGCCGTGCGCCGGCAGACCATCGGGGTGCAGCCGACGGTCGACCTCGCCGAGCGCGCGGGCCGCTTCGAGGTGCCGCACCGGGTCTTCGACAGCGCCGTGCTCTCCGCGATGCTCCAGATCGCCGTCGACGTCAATCTGATGCTCAACGACATCGCCTCGCTGGAGAAGGAACAGGCCCGCGGCGAGCAGAACAACATGGTCATGATCCTGCGCAGGGAGCACGGCTGGTCCGACGACCGCAGCGTCACCCACATCCAGGGCGAGGTGCGCGCCCGTCTGGAGCAGTACCTCCTGCTGGAGTCCTGCCTGCCGCAGGTCGGCGACATCTACCGGCTCGACGACGCCGAGCGCGAGGCCCTGGAGCGCTACCGCAACGACGCCGTGCGCCCCGTGATCCGCGGTTCCTACGACTGGCACCGCTCCTCGGGCCGCTACGACGCCGAGTTCGCGCTCGCCGCCGGCGCCCAGGGCTACCTGGAGGAGCTGGGGAGCACCGCCCACTAGCGGCGGCGCGCACCGCGCTCCGCCGTCGCGGCGGCACAGCTGTCCACCGACCGGCACAGCTGTCAACAGTCCAGTAGAGACGGGAAGTTGAGAATCGAATGACCGAGCAGACCACCTTCTCGGCGGGTACGGCTCCTGGGGCGCTCCCCGTCGTGGGGCACGCCGTCCAGATGATGCGTCACCCCCTGAACTTCATGACCTCGCTGTCGGCCCACGGCGACCTGGTCGAGATCAGGATCGGCCCGACCACGGCCTACGTCCCGACCCACCCCGAAGTGCTGCGGCACGTGCTGACCAACGACCGCATCTTCGACAAGGGCGGCATCTTCTACGACCGCGCCCGCGACATCGCCGGCAACGGCCTTGTCACCTGCCCGTTCTCCGACCACCGCCGCCAGCGCCGGCTGATGCAGTCGGCGTTCACCCGCGGCCAGCTCAAGCGCTACGCCGAGGCCATGCACGCCGAGATCGCCGACACGGCGTCGCGCTGGCACGACGGCATGGTCGTCGACGCCTTCCAGGAGATGTACGGCATGGCCCTGCGCACGGTCGGCCGCACCCTGTACTCGACGCCCGTCAGCCCCGAGCTCGCGGCGAAGGTGGAACGTTCCTTCGACGTGGTGCTCAACGGCCTGTTCCGGCAGATGTTCCTGCCGGACGCGATCCGCCGGCTTCCCCTGCCGTCCCAGCGCCGCTACAAGAGCAATCTCAACTTCCTGCACGAGACCACCCAGCAGCTCATCGACGACTACCGCAGCGACGACACCGAGCGCGACGACCTGCTCGCCGCCCTGATCGCCTCCCGCGACGACGACGGCGGCCGACTCGGCGACACGGAGATCCACGACCAGGTCATCAGCGTCATGGCGGCCGGCACCGAGACCGTCGCCGGTACCCTCACCTGGGTCTTCTACCTCCTCTCCCAGCATCCCGGGATCGAGGCCGCGCTCTACGACGAGATCGACACCGTCCTCGACGGCCGCGCCCCGCAGTGGGACGACCTGCCGAACCTCTCGCTGACCGACCGGATCATCTCCGAGACGCTGCGACTGCACCCGCCGGCCTGGCTGTTCACCCGCCTCACCGCGTCGCCGACCGAACTCGCGGGCCGTCACCTGCCCGCCGGATCCACCGTCGTCTTCAGCCCCGCCGCGGTCGCCCAGTACGAGGACGCCTTCGACAACCCCACGAAGTTCGACCCCGACCGCTGGCTCCCGGACCGCATCTCGCCGGCCTCCCGCCACGCGTTCGTCCCGTTCGGCACCGGCGCCCGCAAGTGCATCGGCGACCTCTACGCGCGCACCGAGGCCACCCTGGGACTCGCCACCATCCTCAGCCGCTGGCGGGTCTCCTGTGAGCCCGGCATGGACATCCGCCCGGTTCCGCTGGCCACCGTCTACCACCCGCGCCGGCTGCGCCTGCGGCTGGACGCACGCACGCCTCGCCGGGTGGCCTCCCCCGTCCCCGTACCGGCCGGGGGCGACGCGACGTGAGCGAAGGCGGCGCCGCGCCGCCCGGCCGGGCGGCGCGGTCCGCGTCGACGGGGCGGGCGGGGGACGGTCCGGTCGACGGACGGTCCTAGCGGCGCACGCGCGGCATCCCCAGGCCGATCCAGGAGATGATCTCGCGCTGGATCTCGTTGTTGCCGCCGCCGAAGGTGAAGATCACGGCTGAGCGGTAGCCGCGTTCCAGTTCGCCGTGGAGGACCGTGCCCGCCGAGCCCTCCTTGAGGGCGCCCGCCGCGCCGACGACCTCCATGAGCCAGGCGTACGCGTCACGGCGCGCCTCGGAGCCGTAGACCTTGACGGCGGAGGCGTCCTGCGGGGTGAGGGTGCCTTCCTGGACGGCGTTCACCATCTGCCAGTTGAGGAGCTTCATCGCGTCGAGCCTGGTGTGGGTCCTCGCCAGGCGCTGGCGGACCCAGGCCAGGTCGATGACGCGGCGGCCGTCGGCGAGCTTGGTGTCCATGGCCCAGCGCTGGACGTCGTGCAGGGCGCGGATCGCCATGGTGCCGTGGGCGGCGAGCGTGACGCGCTCGTGGTTGAGCTGGTTGGTGATCAGACGCCAGCCCTTGTTCTCCTCGCCGACGCGGCGGGAGACGGGCACCCGGATGTTCTCGTAGTAGCTGGCCGTGGTGTCGTGCGAGGCGAGGGTGTTGATGAGCGTGCAGGAGTAGCCGGGGTCGCTCGTCGGTACGAGGAGCATGGTGATGCCCTTGTGGGGCGGCGCGTCGGGGTCGGTGCGGACGGCGAGCCAGATCCAGTCGGCGGTGTCGCCGTTGGTGGTCCAGATCTTCTGCCCGTTGACGACGTACTCGTCGCCCTCCCTGACGGCCCTGGTCCTGAGGGCGGCGAGGTCGGTGCCCGCGTCGGGTTCGCTGTAGCCGATGGCGAAGTCGAGCTCTCCGGAGAGGATCCTCGGCAGGAAGTGGGCCTTCTGCTCGTCCGTGCCGAACCGCATGATGGTCGGCCCGACGGTGTTGAGGGCCATGAGCGGCAGCGGCACACCCGCCTGGGCCGCCTCGTCGAAGAAGATGAACTGTTCCATGGGTGTGAGCCCGCGCCCCCCGTACTCCTTCGGCCACCCGACGCCGAGCCAGCCGTCCCTCCCCAGGCGGCGCACGGTCTCGCGGTAGAACCGCTTCTGGGCGGCGGGGTCGGCGTACCGCGCGTGGACGCCGTCCGGCACCAGCTCGGCGAAGTACGCACGCAGCTCGGTGCGCAACTGCTGCTGCTCAGGCGTGTATTCGAGGTGCACGGCCCCTCCAGGCGCTCAACTGGTGGCTCACGGTTCGGCTCGCTCGGTCCCGGATCCGACGGCGCACACAGTAGAACGCGTTCCAGAAATAGGGAATGGTGACGACGTGGTCAGCGGCCGTCCCTCGGACGGTGGGCCGTGCCCCTGGGCCCCCCGGGCCCTCCCCGCTGAGCTGCGGATTCAGCCCGACGCATGTCCGGATGTGACAGGGAGTCGTCATTGCGGCCATGGGGCCGGGCGATGAGGATGGGGGCATGCCCCTTCCGCACAGGGTCGTCATCGCGGTCTTCCCCGATGTCGATCTCCTCGACGTCACCGGCCCCGCCGAGGTCTTCGCGCTCGCCAACCGCGAGACCGCGGGCCGCGCCGGCTACCAGGTGCGCCTCGCCGGGCCCGCCGCCGGAGCGGTCCGTACGTCGGCGGGTGTGCGGATCCTCTCCGACCTCTCCTTCGACGAGGTCGGAGAGGACGTGGACACCCTGCTGGTGCCGGGCGCGGTCGACATGGCCGACGAGGGGCCCGTGGCCCGGGTCGACCCTGATGTCGTGGCGTGGGTGAAGGACACCGCGCCGCACGCCCGGCGGGTGGCGTCCGTGTGCGTGGGCGCGCACGTGCTGGCCGCGGCGGGGCTGCTGGACGGGAAGACGGCGACCACCCACTGGTCGACCGCGGCGCAGCTCGCGGCCGACCATCCGGACGTCACGGTCGACCCGGATCCCATCTTCGTCCGCACCGATCGGGGGCGGCTGTGGACAGGGGCGGGGATCAGCGCCTGTCTGGACCTGGCCCTGGCGCTGGTCGCCGAGGACCAGGGCGAGGAGACCGCGCTCGCGGTGGCCCGGCAACTGGTGCTGTACCTCAAGCGGCAGGGCGGGCAGAGCCAGTTCTCCGTACCGCTCAGCCGCTCGGCCACCACCCGTCGTGACATCGACGAGCTGCGGCTGTGGATCGCCGACCACCTCGACGACGACCTGTCCGCGGGGGCCCTGGCCGCCCGGATGTGCCTGAGCGAGCGGCACTTCGCCCGGGTCTTCACGCAGGAGACGGGCACCAGCCCCGCCGCGTACGTGGAGGCCGCCCGTATCGAGGTCGCCCGGCGGCTCCTCGAGACCACCGACGATCCGCTCGACCAGGTCGCGACCGCCGCGGGGTTCGGCTCCGTCGAGACGCTGCACCGGGCCTTCCGGCGTCGGCTGGCCACCACACCGGTCGCCTACCGCCGCCGCTTCCGCACCCGTTCCGCCTGACCTGTCCGACCTGTCCGACCTGTCTGGCCTACCTGGCCTACCTGGCCTACCTGGCCTACCCGGCCCGCCGCACTCGAACCCGCGGCGGCAGCGGGGCAGCGGGCCTCGCCATGCCCGTCCCAGTTCCCGTCCCAGCCCCCGCACCCGTACCCGTACCCGTTCCGGGTTTTCGTTCCCTCAACTACCTGAAGAGAGGCACCTCATGAGCAACACCACCCCGTCCAAGGCCCTGCGCGACGTGTTCGGCCTGGACAACCGTCCGCCCCGGCTCGCCGCTTCCGCCCTCGTCCTGGTCGACTTCCAGAACACCTACCGCACCGGCGTGATGGCGCTGGAGGGCGCCGACGAGGCCCTCGCGGCCGCCGCCCGGCTGCTTGAGCGCGCCCGTGCCGCGGGCATCCCGGTCGTCCACGTCATCAACGACAGCGGGGAGAACACCCCGTACGACATCCGTGCCCACATCGGTTCGATCAGCGACGAGGTCGCCCCGCGCGACGGTGAGCCGGTCGTCGTGAAGGGACTGCCCGACTCCTTCCAGGCCACCGACCTGGAGAAGGTCCTGACCGAGCGCGGCTTCGCCCCCGGCGGCGACAGGGACCTCGTCCTGGCCGGGTTCATGACGCACATGTGCGTCCAGTTCACCGCGCAGGGCGCCGTCAACCACGGCTACCGTCCCACGGTCGTAGCCGAGGCCACGGCCACCCGCTCCCTCACCGCCCCGGACGGCGCGGTCGTGCCCGCCGCCACGCTGCAGGCCGCCGCGCTGACCACCATCACCGACCGGTTCGGCCCGGTCGTCCCCACCGTCGACGCCCTCCCCGCCTGAGCACCGCCGCCCTGCGCCCGGCCTCGGCCCCGCGTCAGCCCATCGTCGTCAGGAAGTCGTCGCACGCCTTCGCGCAGCGGCGGCAGGCCTCGGCGCAGCCGGCCGACGCGGGGCCGACGCCGCAGAGCGACGCGCACTGCAGGCAGATGGCGCGGCACCACTCGACCTGCATGCGGACGCGCTGTTCGTCCTGGTCGCTCTGCTCGGCAAGGACGCGGGACGTCGCGTCGCACACGTCCGCGCAGGCGCTGTTGAGGCGGGGCGCGTCACCCGGCTCCGCGGGGCCCTGCCGCATGGCGCATACGCGTACGCAGTCGTCGCAGGCCTGTGCGCAGGCGAAGCGGTCCTCCAGATAACGGACGAGGTCGTGGTGGCCGAGCTCCTCCGGCGGGGACGGGGTGCGCGCCGAGGTCGCAGTGGTCGTCACGGAAGTCATGGAAACGGCGGTCGTCGTCGATGTCACGGGCCTCTCCCTTCGCTCCCGCACGGGTAGCCGCGCCTCTGGTGGCCCAAACACGTCGGAGGAGGGGAAGCCTCGCGCCCCCTCCATGGCTTCTGTATTTGCCGGCACGAATGCCCCATCGGGCCGCCCCGCCAAGCCCGTTCGGCCCGGCACCGCGCGGTAGAACGGCGGGATGACGACTCATCACGGAAGCCGTTCCGTACCGACCGCGGAGATCGGCGACCGCCATCCGCTGTCCCTGGTCCTCGTCACCCTGACCGCCGTCAGCGGTCTCGTCGACGCCGTCTGCTATCTCGGTCTCGGCCGCGTCTTCACCGCCAACATGACGGGAAACGTCGTCGTCATCGGCTTCGCCCTGGCCGGGGCCCCGGGGTTCTCCGTCATGGGGTCGCTGGTGTCCCTCTCGGCCTTCCTCGTCGGCGCCGCCGCCGCGGGCCGCCTCGCACTCGCCTTCCGGGACAGGCACCGCGTCCCCTGGGTCCGCACGGCGGTCGGGGGCGAGGCACTGCTCCTCGCCATCGCCACCGCCGTCGCGTTCGCAAGCGACGGAACGCCGCCGTACCCCGTGATCGTCCTGGTCGCCCTCGCGATGGGACTGCGCAACGGCACCGTCGGCAGGCTGGCCGTCCCGGACATGACCACGACCGTCCTCACGCGCACCCTGGCGGCGCTCGCCGCCGAGTCACGACTCGCGGGCGGCACCGACCGGCGGGCCGTCCGCCGGATCGTCGCCGTCGCCGCGATGCTCGCGGGCGCGGTCCTCGGCGCGTGGCTCGTGCTCCACCACGGGATCGGCTGGCCGCTGCTCCTGAGTACGTCGATCGTCGCGGCGACGGCGATCGCGTACCGCGAAGGCGAATGACCCGGGTGGCCTGGAGGGCTCGCTCCCCCGCCTCCCGGTTCACACGACGCTCTCCCGATTGACTCAACTCCCGGATGTCATCACGTTTTAGACAATGTCTCGGTTTGGTCTCGGTCCCGTCCGCGCTGAACAAGCCCGCGCCCCGCACCCGTACTCACGCTCCGAGAAGCCGAGTTACGCGGCGCCGGACCCATGGCGTCGGCTCAGCGGCCACGGCACCGTCACGACGCATCACCATCCGAGGAGACCCCGATGACCAGCACGACCGGCACGTACCGCAGGAACACCGCCCTGTTCGCGTCCTTCGCGGCGGCGGGCGCCCTGCTGCTCTCCGCCTGCGGCGGCGGTGACGACGGCAACTCCGGTGCGAAGTCCCCCGGTTCCGCCCCTTCGTCGGCGTCATCGGATTCCATGGAGCTCTCCCTCAAGTCCGGTACCGCCCAGCAGAACAGCGCCCCCAAGAAGACCGGCGACTGGGCCAACGCCCCCGGCAAGCCCGCGGCAAAGCCCGTGCAACGCAAGTGGGTTCAGCTCTCGGCGAGCAGGGCGGGCGCCCTCGATCCGGTGGTCGTCAACGGCTCCGGATTCACCCTGTACCGCTTCGACAAGGACACCGCCACCCCCTCGAAGTCGAACTGCAACGACACCTGCGCCACCACGTGGCCGCCCGTGCTCGTGAACCCGGGCAGCAAGATCTTCGTCGACGGCGTGGACCCGTCGCAGGTCGGCGTCATCACCCGCGACGACGGCACCCACCAGGTCACCGTCGGCGGCTGGCCGGTCTACCGCTTCAGCAAGGACACCGAGCCCGGCGACACCAACGGCCAGGGTGTGGGCGGCACTTGGTTCGGCGTACGGCCCGACGGCCAGAAGTCCGGGCAGCCCGCGGGCCAGGAGGAGAAGGAGGGGCAGGACGGGACCGGGGCCGACCAGGCGCAGGACGAGCCCGCGTCCGACGGGGCCCGGCAGGCGCCGGCCACCAGCGCGATCCTCTTCGACGACGCCGGCTTCTCGGACAGCGGTCCGGCGCAGGGCGTCGCGGGCCGGGGCTGCCAGAACGTGGCACGGCCCAAGGTGACGTCGTCGATCTCGCTCAGCGGCACGGCGAAGATCTGGTCGGGCCGCGGCTGCACCGGCGAGTCGAAGACCGTCGACGGCGATGTCGCCGACCTGGCCTCCATCGGCTTCGACAACAAGATCAGCTCGGTGAAGTTCGGCTGACGGCCGACAGACGCCTTCTCCGACAGCCACCTCCCCCGACAGCCGCCTTCACCGACAGTCAGGTCCGCTGACCGCCCCTTCCCCCCCGACCGTCACTTCCCCCGACCGCCGCCTTCGCCGACGGTCACCCACAGACCGGTGCCCACCCCGATCCGTCCCCCGGGGGTGGGCACCACTCCTGCGCGCCGCCGCGCCACGGCCCTCAGCCCTCGGCGCGGCGGCGCGCCGGCGCCTTGAGCTGGATCAGCGCAACGGACGGCGGCACGGAGCCGGGCGTGCGGTCCGCCGCGGAACCCGTCCCGCCCTCCGCGTCCTCCAACTCCGCGGAGAACGCCAGGCGGTAGTCGACCCGCCGCTTCACCGTCTTGTCCGCGGTGAGTGTGAACTCCACGCTCCTGCGCCCCATCGCCGGGACCCGCACGCGCCGCGGCCCCTCCGCCCGCGCCGACCACCCCTGCGCCGGGTCGGCGGCGACGGTCACGGTCCGCTCCGAGGTGGTGAAGTTGTAGACGTCCAGGGCCATTCGGGTGCGGGAACCGAGCCGGTAGCCGAGCGGCGGCGGGGCGTCGCCGTTGTCCTTGCCGGGTGCGCAGTTGCGGGCGCAGTAGCGCTGGCTGAGGACGATGTGCTCGGCGTCGGAGAGCTCACGCGACCGCCGGACCCGGGGTTCCCTGCGTGTACGCGCGATCTCCTCGCCGCCCGCCGAGACCACGTACACGGGGTCACGCGAGACCGGCACCTCCACCACGCCTGAATCCGCGGCGGCCCCACCGCCCGTCCCGACACGCCTCCCCATGATGTCGTGCACGGCCAACAGGTCACCTCGTACGGGCAGTTGGACCCGGGCGGGCTCCGGCGCCCACACGACCGTGACGGTCACGGGGCGCCCCGCCCCGTCGCACTCCCCCGTGGCGAAGACGTGCCCGACCGCATCCGAGGGCAGCCCCTCCACCGCGGCGAGGAAGTGCGCCTCACCGAGCAGGGACGTCAGCGCGGCGCACGCGCTGTAGGCGGGCCAGGGCTGGAACTCGCGGCTGAGCAGCCCGAAGTACACCCCCTCGTCATGGAGCGGCGGGCCCCCGAACCAGAACTGCCGGTCGTTCCCCGCGGCAAGACCTTCCACCATGGAGCGCACCACGTACCGTGCCTGCACGGCCTGTTGGTCCACATCCAGGTCGCGCCCGGGTTCCGCGGCGAGGAAGGCCCCGCACTCGGTCATCCACAGCGGTACGCCGTTCCCGTACCGGCCCGCGAGTTCGTGCTGCTCGTCGGCGGCGCCCGGGAACGCGGGCTCGTCCTGTTCGGCGGGGTCCGGATAGCCGTGGAAGGCCCAGACGTCGGCGTACCGCACGACGTCGTTCTCCAGCATCAGCCGCTGGAAGTGGCCCGCCTCGGCGATGCCGGGCAGCACCGTGAGCGGCGGGTGCGGAGCGTCCGCGATGCCGAGGGCCGCCGCTTTGACGTAGGCGGCGTGGGCGTCTCCGGTGCTGCGGGTGACGTCGACGTCCGGTTCGTTGGAGAGCTGCAGCGCCTCGGGCGTGGCCGACTCGTCGCGCCCGGCGGCGAGATGGCGGGCGTAGCGGTAGGCGTCCCGCAGGTCCGCAGGGAGCGGCAGCGAGGCGTCGGTCATCGCCCACTCGGGGGCGGGCGAGACGACTTCGAGCGAGGCCAGGCCGTGTCGGCGCAGGGTGCGGGTGATGCGGTCGTAGTGCTCGGTGGCGTAGGTGCCGCGCTCCGGCTCGGCCACGGGCCAGACGTTGCCGTCGCGCACACAGCCCACGCCCATGCCCTTCATCCCCGCGGCGAACGCGTCCAGGCGCGAGGGCGGAACCAGCGAGAACACGAAGGCGTTGACGCCGAACCGGTTGGCGGGCCCGCTCACCGCGCCCCGCTCGGGCAGGCAGGCGAAGTGCCGGGTCAGGCCGGTCCCGTGCCCTTCGGCGAGCTCGGCCTCCACGCGGTAGTTCCCCGGCGGGAGTGGGGGAAGTGTCAGCGACGCGCGTCGCTGACCGCCGGGAACGGTCACGACGCCCTCGTCCACGCGCTCGCCGAAGTAGTCGGTGACCGTGTACCGCACGCGGTGCGCGGCTCGGCCGTCCGGTCCGGCGACGCGAAGACGCAGGCAGGCGGGCTCACCGTGCCGGTACGTGCCGATGCCTGTGCGCGGATCGCCGACGTACACGTCGCGCAGCACGGTGTCCGCCACGCGCGTCAGCGCGAAGCGGTCGAGGGCCAAGGCGTACGCGACGGCGTCGACGTCGGAGTCAGCGCCATCGACGATCGCCCTCTCCTCCACCCGGAACGTCACCTCATTGCCCCCGGCGCGCAGTTCGACGTCTCCCAGCGCGAGCACGCTCAGATCGCCCCACGCCGCCTCGGACTCGTACCAGTACGGCTGGGACCTCCCGACCTCCCTCGGCGGGCCGTCGTCGACGGCGACGGCGAGGTACGAGGCGGCGGCCTCGGTGTGCGGGGCCTCGACGGGGGCGGTGGCGACCGCGGTCAGTTCGTACGTCCCTGCGGCGGGCGCCTCGATCGTGTACGTGGCGAACCAGCCCTCGTCCGGCGGCTCTTCGGTCGACAGGAGCGCCAGGTACTTCCCCTCCCCCGCCCTGCGGTCGGCGGCGACGGGGATGTTCGTCCGCGCCGCCGACTCGGCCTGCACCGTGATCACCGCGTCACCGCGGCCCGCTTTCCTGGTCGTACGCCGGTCACATCCCATGCCTCACAGCACACATGGGCCCACCGGCCGCGGTCGTCCTGCGCGAGGGCGGCCCGCCCCGGATCCCTCCTCGGGGTCGGGGCTCACCCCCAGGGCGGACGCGACCCCGACACCGCCCCCGAGAACGAGGAGCTCACCGTACGGCGGTGACACGGGCGGTCCTGGCGCGGATCGCGAAGTGGATCGTGGGGCCCGGCACCGCGGGGGAACTCCGGCTGCCGGAGTTAAGGGAGCCCCGCCGCGACGGGGGAGACACGGCGGGGCTCACCCATCGAGTGCCCGATCTGCGGCCCGTCACACCCCCGGGTTCGCACCTCTTTGCGAGTGGCCGGCGGTCAGCGGGTGTCCCACCACCGGGATGCCTGGTCATCGGGGTCCTCGGGGCTCGCGAAGTGGAAGGGGATCCGGAACATCCCGGCCACCTCCTCGCCGATCCGCCGCGCCTCGACGGCCTCGGGCCACGGCGGCACCTGCCCGTTGAAGATCCGCAGGTCTGATCCGTGGCGCAGGGTGGTGAGCCGGATCTCCCGCGGCACCGCTCCACCGCCGCCCGCCGGGGCGAAGACGGCGACGACGTCCACCATCCACCCCTGGGTGTCCCCGTCCCACAGCGCCTCGATCACCACGGGCGGCTCCGGCTCGGCCCGGATCAGCGCCGCCATGTCGGCCACGGTGGGCGGGGAAGGGCGCACGATGCGGTCGGCGAGCGCTTCGTAACGCGACGCCACGACGTCCTGGCACGCGCGCAGGCTGCCGGAAAACGGCACTCCGGCGAGGACCCCGGCCTCACCGAACGCCTCCCGGACCTCCTTCACCGCCCACACCATGCGATCCGCCAGTACGAAAGCGTCCACGCGCTCCCGCACGGCTTGCGGCAGCGCGTCCCAGATCCGTGTGTCCATCGCGCCATTGGATCCCGGCGCGCCCCTGCGCCGGGCCGCGGGGTGGGCGCCAGGTATCGGTCACCCGGGGTTGGGCTCGCTCGTTCCTCACGCGTACGTGCGCCTCCCCCGCCGGTACGCGATCTCACCCAGCACGATGTCCACCGCGAGGAACGCCACCAGCGGAATGCCCAGCAGCGGCACGAAGTAGCCGAGGACGGCGACCGCCGCCATCAGGGGGACCAGGATGTGCGCCGGGACGTCCCGCCACGCTCCGCGCGGCATCGGGCGGCCGAAGCGCGCGCCGCGCCCTCGCTGCCACCACATCCGGTAGCCCCACACGATCAGCAGGACCAGGCACAGGGCCAGCGCGGCGAGCGCGATCTGGTTGGCCAGACCGAAGAGGGTGCCGGTGTGCGCGTCGATGCCCCAGCGCGTCAGCTTGGCGAGGACCGGATAGTCGTCGAACCGCAGGACATCGGTGACCTCGCCGTTCGCCGGGTCCACCGCGACGGAGTCCTGCTTCTCCGGCCAGCCGCGCCCGATCTGCTTGACCACGTACGCGGACGAGGCGTCGGCGGGCGGCACGATCTCCACGGGGTTCGAAAGGCCCTGCTGCCGGGCGGACTTCAGGACGGCGTCCAGGCCGACGTCCGTCCTGTCCGTGTCCGTCGCTCCCGTGGCCCCTGAGGCCGGGCCCGCACCGGCGCCGTGCCCCGCGTGCTCCCCGCCCGAGCCCGCCGCGGGCGCCCCGTCGGACGTGACGCTCGCCGACACCGCGGGCGTGGTCTGGCCGACGGCCTCCCGCAGGTCGCCGATGCTCTCGCCCGCGTACGCCGACCAGGTCAGGCCCGTCGCCGAGAGGACGAACAGGCCGAGCGCCGCCCACACGCCGACCGTGCCGTGCAGCGACAGCGTGCGGCGGCGGCCCTTCGCGCCCCGCAGCTTCCGCCGCGCCCTGCGCCGGCCGAACCACAGGACGAGACCACCGCCGGCGATCACCCAGAGCCAGCTGGCGGCGAGCTCGCTGTAGAGGCGGCCCGGCTCGCCGAGGTGCAGATCGCGGTGGAGTTCGTCGATCCAGGTGCGCAGCGGCAGGGCGCCGCTCGACCCGTACTGCTCCAGCGCGCCGCGCACCTCGCCCGTGTACGGGTTCACGAAGACGGCGAGGGTGCGGTCGGGGTCGACGCCGGGCACCCCGGACAGCAGGACGCGCGTGGTGGCGCCGTCCTCCGGGGACGGGCGGACCGCGCTGACCTTCCCCTCGGGGTGCGCCTCGCGGGCAGCGGCCACCTGGCGGGCAAGGGGCAGTTCGTTCTTGTCGGAGGCCACGGGGACGCGCAGCTCATCGGCGTACACGATCTTCTCGGCCTCGAACGAACCCGCGTAGAGCAGGCCCGTCACCGCCGCTACCAGCAGGAACGGCGCGATCAGCACACCGGCGTAGAAGTGCAGGCGCAGGACCAGCGGGCGCAGGGACGCCCAGGGGGACCTGCGCCCGGCGGGCCGGGCCCCCGAAGCCGGTGGCGACGGCTTCGGGGGCTCGGCTGGCTGCTGCCCGTCGCCTGCGGCGAGGACGGTGGGTTCGGCGGGCATGACGGGCTCTCCTGGATCGACGCGGTCGAATCGACCGACGGGCCGCGGCCCGGCTTCGGCCGGACCGGTCCAGGAGTCGGCCCGGGGACCGACCGAGTTCCCGCCTCCTCATGTGACGTACGCCACCGGGGAGCGGTCAGGTCGCGCCGGCTCCGTCCTGTCCCGGCGCGCCGGACCGGCGCCTGATCGTCTGGACGATCGCCGAGAAGTCCCTCGCCCCGCCCTCGCCCGCGGCGAACTCCTCGTACAACTGGGCCGCCCGCAGGCCGAGTTCGGCTTCCACTCCGGCCGCGCGGGCGGCCCCCGCGGCCAGGCCGAGGTCCTTGGCCATGAGCGCCGCGGCGAATCCCGGCCGGTAGTCGCGGTTGGCGGGGCTCGCGGGGACGGGGCCCGGCACCGGGCAGTTGGAGGTGAGCGCCCAGCACTGCCCGGACGCGGTGGAGGCCACGTCGAACAGGGCCTGCGCGGACAGGCCCAGGCTCTCGCCGAGCACGAAGGCCTCGCTGACCGCGACCATCGAGACGCCGAGGATCATGTTGTTGCAGATCTTCGCCGCCTGCCCGGCCCCGGCGGCCCCGCAGTGCACGGCCTTCTTCCCCATCACCGCGAGCAGCGGCTCCGCCTCGGCGAACTCGGCCGCGCCGCCGCCCGTCATGAAGGTCAGCGTGCCCGCCTCGGCCCCGACCACCCCGCCGGAGACCGGGGCGTCCAGGGCGCGATGGCCCGCGGCGACCGCGGCCTCGTGGGCGAGGCGGGCGTCCGCGACGTCGATGGTGGAGCAGTCGACGAACAGCGTGCCCGGGGCCGCGGCGGCGAGCAGCCCTTCGTCGCGGTAGAGGGCGAGGACGTGGCGCCCGGCGGGCAGCATGGTGATCACCACGTCGGCGCCGGAAGCGGCCTCGACGGCCGAGTCGGCGGGCACGACGCCCCTGCCCGCGGCCTCCTTCAGCGCGTCGGCCACCAGGTCGTGTCCGACGACGCGGTGGCCCGCCGCGACGAGGTTCGCGGCCATCGGCCCGCCCATGTGCCCGAGGCCGATGAAGGCGATCGTCCTCCGTGTCGCCCGCCCTGCGGCGTCCTTGGTCCCGCTCACCACGCCACCTCCTGTCCCGCGCCGCCGTCGGCCAGGGAGAGTTCCCGGTCGCCGAGCGGTGCGAAGTATCGTTCGACGTCGTCGTCCGTCACCTCGGCGAGCGTGCCGGGGTGCCAGCGCGGCGAGCGGTCCTTGTCGATGACCTGGGCGCGGATGCCCTCGGCCAGGTCGGGCGCGCTCAGGGCGGCGCAGGAGACGCGGTACTCCTGGTCCAACACCGCCTCCAGCGAGCCCAGTTCACGCGCCCGGCGCAGCGACGCCAGGGTCACCTTCAGCGCGACGGGCGACTTGGCGAGCAGCGTGTCGGCGGCCTCCTTCGCCGCGCGCGAGCCGTCCGCGAGGAGGCGGTCGACGATCTCCTCGACGGTGCCCGCGGCGTAGCAGCGGTCGATCCAGGGCCGCTCGTCCGCGAGAGGGCCCGGCGGCGCGTCCCCGACGTACCGCGCGAGGACTTCTCGTACGGGCGCCTCGGCGAGGTCGGCGAGCAGCCGGGGCAGTGACGACGACGGCACGAAGTGGTCGGCGAGGCCGCACCTGAGCGCGTCGCCCGCGGTCACCTGCGCGCCGGTCAGGGCGAGATGGGTGCCGAGCTCGCCGGGCGCGAGGCCGAGGAGGTAGGTGCCGCCGACGTCCGGCACGAAGCCGATGCCCGTCTCGGGCATGGCCACGCGGGAGCGTTCGGTGACCACGCGCACCCCGGCGTGCGCGGAGATTCCGACGCCGCCGCCCATCACGACGCCGTCCATGACGGCGACGTACGGTTTCGGGTAGCGGGCGACGCGGGCGTCGAGGCGGTACTCGTCGCGCCAGAAGGCCCGTGTCGCGTCACCGCTGCCGACGGTGACGTCCTCGTGGATGGACCGGATGTCGCCGCCCGCGCACAGCCCGCGCTCCCCCGCGCCGGTGAGCACCACGGTCGCGACGGCGGGGTCGCTCTCCCATGCGGTCAGCGCCTCGTCGATACGGCGGACCATGGTGTGGGTGAGGGCGTTGAGGGCGCGGGGGCGGTTGAGGGTGATGTGCGCCGCGCGGCCCTCGACGCGCAGGACCACGGGGTCGTCGGCCGCGGTCATCGGACGGCCTCGGTGAGGCCGCGGGCCACGATCACGCGCATGATCTCGTTCGTTCCTTCCAGGATCTGGTGGACCCGCAGGTCCCGGACGATCTTCTCGATGCCGTACTCGCTCAAGTAGCCGTATCCGCCGTGGAGTTGGAGGGCGCGGTCGGCCACGGAGTAGCCGGTGTCGGTGGCGAACCGCTTGGCCATGGCGCACAGTTCGGGGGCCCGCGGGTCGCTCCGGTCCAGGGCGTCGGCGGCCTGGCGCACCAGGGCGCGGGCCGCGGACAGCTCCGTGGCCATGTCGGCGAGCCGGAACCGCAGGGCCTGGGAATCCAGGAGGCGCGCGCCGAACGCCTCGCGGTCGGCGAGGTGGGCGATGCCGCGGTGCAGGGCGCTCTGCGCGCCGCCCAGGGAGCAGGCGGCGATGCCGAGGCGTCCGCCGTTGAGGCCGTTCATGGCGATGCGGAAGCCCTCGCCCTCGGCGCCGAGGCGGCGGTCCGCGGGGACGCGTACGCCGTCGAGGACGACCTGTCGGGTGGGCTGGGCGTTCCAGCCCATCTTGCGTTCGTCGGCGCCGAAGGACAGGCCCGCGTCGTCCCGTTCGACGACGAACGCGGAGATGCCGCCGGGCCCTTCCTCTCCGGTGCGGGCCATGACGACGTACACCTGCGAGGTGCCCGCGCCGGAGATGAACTGCTTGACGCCGGTGAGGACGTAGTGGTCGCCGTCGCGTTCCGCGCGGGTGCGCAGGGCCGCCGCGTCGGATCCGGCGCCGGGTTCGGTGAGGCAGTAGCTGCCGAGCGTCTCGGCCGCGCACAGGCCGGGCAGCCAGCGGGCGCGCTGGCTCTCGTCGCCGTAGCGGTCGATCATCCAGGCGACCATGTTGTGGATGGAGAGGTATCCGGCGATGGAGGGGCAGCCGGTGGCCAGGGCCTCGAAGACGAGGGTTCCGTCGGTGCGGCCGAGCCCCGAACCGCCGTGTTCCTCGCGTACGTAGACACCGCCGAGGCCCAGTGCGGCGGCCTTGCGCAGTACGTCGACGGGGAAGTGCTTGTCGCGGTCCCAGGCGACGGCGTGCGGCGCGAGGTGTTCCTCGGCGAAGTCGAGCGTGACCTCGGCGAGGGCGAGCTGGTCCTTGGTGAGGGCGAGTTGGCCCTTGGCGAGGGTGCCGTTCGGCGACGTCATCGCGGTCATCCCATCGTGGGGATGGTGAAGTCGGCGCCTTCCCTCGCTCCGGATGGCCAGCGCGAGGTGACGGTCTTGGTGCGGGTGTAGAAGCGGATGGCGTCGGGGCCGTGCTGGTTGAGGTCGCCGAAGCCGGAGCGCTTCCAGCCGCCGAAGGTGTGGTACGCCACCGGGACCGGGATGGGTACGTTGACGCCGACCATGCCCGCGCCGACGCGGCGGGAGAAGTCGCGCGCGGTGTCGCCGTCCCGGGTGAAGATGGCGACGCCGTTGCCGTAGGAGTGCTCGGTCGGCAGGCGCAGGGCCGCCTCGTAGTCGGCCGCGCGGGACACGCACAGGACGGGGCCGAAGATCTCCTCGCGGTAGATCCGCATGCGCGGTGAGACCCGATCGAAGAGCGTGGGCCCGGCGAAGAAGCCGTCCGCGTGTCCGGGCAGGGTGAAGTCGCGTCCGTCGACGACGAGTTCGGCTCCTTCGCCCACGCCGATGTCGACGTAGCGGCGTACGCGGTCGAGGGCTTCGCGGCTGACCAGCGGGCCGAAGTCGGCCTCGGGGTCGTCGGAGCGGCCGATGCGCAGCTCGGCGACGCGTTCCTTGAGGCGGGCGACGAGCGCGTCCGCGGTCTCCTCGCCGACCGGCACGGCGACCGAGATGGCCATGCAGCGCTCCCCCGCCGAGCCGTATCCGGCGCCGATGAGGGCGTCCACGGCCTGGTCGAGGTCGGCGTCCGGCATCACGATCATGTGGTTCTTGGCGCCGCCGAAGCACTGGGCGCGCTTGCCGTTCGCGGCGGCCGTGGCGTAGATGTGCGCGGCGATCGGGGTGGAGCCGACGAAGCCGAGGGCCTGGACGCGGGAGTCCTCGAGGAGGGTGTCCACCGATTCCTTGCCGCCGTTGACGACGTTGAGGACGCCGGGCGGCAGGCCCGCCTCGAGGAAGAGCTCGGCGAGCCTGAGCGGTACGGAGGGCGCGCGCTCGGACGGCTTGAGGACAAAGGAGTTGCCGCAGGCGAGGGCGGGCGCCGCCTTCCACAGCGGGATCATCGCGGGGAAGTTGAACGGGGTGATCCCGGCGGTGACGCCGAGCGGGACGCGCAGGGAGTGCACGTCGATGCCGGTGCCGGCGTTGTCGGTGAACTCGCCCTTGAGCAGGTGCGGGATCCCCGCGGCGAACTCCACGACCTCCAGGCCGCGTTGCAGGTCGCCATGGGCGTCGGAAACGGTCTTTCCGTGCTCGCTGGACAGCAGGCGGGCCAGCGACTCCCGCTCCCCTTCGACGAGTTGGAGGAACCTCAGCAGCACGCGGGCGCGCCGCTGGGGGTTCCACTCGCCCCACTCGCGCTGCGCGGCAGCGGCATCGGCGATCGCCGCGGTCGTCTCCGCGCGCCCGGCCAGCGGCACCTGCGCCTGTACGGAACCGGAGTTGGGGTCGTAGACATCGGCGAAGAGTCCGGACGTGCCGGACACGTGCTTGCCGCCGATGAAATGTGTCAGTTCACGGACCATGAGAGCCTGCTCTCGTCGGGTGAGATCCGGGGATGGCACGGCAGACCGACGGCGGCACCGGGGTGGGGGTGCGCGGCCGGGAATGACGTGGGACGCGAAGGCTCAGGAGCCGTCGCGGAGTCGGGGGGCGTCAGGGGCCACCGCTCGCTCCGCCGGTTCACCTGGGTCGTGGGTACGGACCGGTGCCATGCGTGTCTGCTCCATCCTCGTGGACAACACGGAACACCCCGCGGCCGGTATCCTGACTCCCGGATCAGCGCGCGTTCTCCCGCCTTCCCGACGGCACTTGTCCGTCAGTGGCGCATCGCTCCACGAGAACGCGCTCCCCGGTCACAGTGGCGGGACCGCGCCGGATTCACACCGGCTTCCCTGCACCGCGGGCTCTGGTCACGAACATATAGTTGGACGTCCTAGTAAGTCCACCCCGACTTACACGAAGGCCGGAAGCAGCGCCTCCGCCACCGCCTCGACCGAGGGCGGGAAGACCTCGGCCTGCTCCAGCAGTTGCGGGCGGCGGAGTAGGGCGGGGCAGGGACGTTCAGGTCGGTGCGTGGTGGGCCAGCGCGTGGTGCGGGTCCTGCTCGCCTTCGACGGGCGCGGGGTCGGCGTGGACCAGCGCCGCGGTCAGCCGGGGCACCGCGTGCAGCAGCGCGTGTTCGGCGTCGACCGCCACCTGGTGCGCCTCGCGCACGCCGAGTGAGCCGTCCACGAAGACCGCCACTTCGGCGCGCAGCCGGTGCCCGATCCAGCGCATCCGCAGCTCGCCGACACCCCGTACGCCCGCCACGTCCAGGAGAGCCCGTTCGGCCGCGTCGACCAGCGCGGGATCGACCGCGTCCATGACGCGCCGCAGGACCTCGCGGGCGGCGTCCCGCAGCACCAGCAGGATCGCGGCCGTGATGAGCAGCCCGACCACCGGGTCGGCGAACCGCATGCCCAGGGCTGCGCCGCCCGCGCCGGGCAGCACGGCCAGCGAGGTGAATCCGTCCGTGCGGGCGTGGAGTCCGTCGGCGACCAGCGCGGCCGAGCCGATCTCGCGGCCGACGCGGATGCGGTACCGGGCCACGCATTCGTTGCCGACGAAGCCGACGAGCGCGGCGGCCGCCACGACGGGGACGTGCTGCATGTCCCGTGGGTTCAGAAGCCGTTCGAGGGCCGTCCACCCGGCGAACGCGGCCGAGGCGGCGATGGTGAGCACGATGACGAGGCCCGCGAGATCCTCGGCCCTGCCGTATCCGTACGTGAAGCGACGCGTCGCGGCCCGCCTCCCCAGGACGAACGCGATGCCGAGCGGCACCGCGGTCAGGGCGTCCGCGGCGTTGTGCACGGTGTCGCCGAGCAGGGCGACGGAGCCGGAGACCACGACGACCACGGCCTGTGCGAGGGCCGTGAGCCCCAGCACGGCGAGCGACATCCAGAGCGCCCGCATCCCGCGCGCCGAGCTCTCCATGGCGGTGTCGACCTTGTCGGCGCTGTCGTGGGAGTGCGGCACGAAGAGATGCCGCAGGCGGCGCCGGAGGGAATGGGCGTGGGGGTGGGAATGGGCGTGGGGGTGGGGGTGTCGATGCGGGTGAGGGTGCTCGTGGTCGTGGCGGTCGCTCACGTGGGGCCCCTTCCAGTACGCGGACTTCCAGTACGCGGACGGCGCCCCTCATTGTGTGCGTACGAGCGCCCGCGAGGCGTGCGTATGGCTACACGCATGCGGCCCTCACCTGCGCATCTTTCGCACCGGCACGGTGCGAGGTCCCTGCGGTGTCGCTGTGGGGCGACTACCGCGCGCTCAGCAGCCCATCGCCCACGTGTGGGAGTCGCCGCGGTCGTTGGCGGTGGCGTTGTAGCCGACCTCGTCGCCCGGGCGGAGGCAGATCGTCATGTCGCCGCCGGTGGAGGGCCACTGGACGGCGTCCTCGTGGACCTGGACGTGGTCCTTGACGCCGGGTCCGGAGATCCCGTGGTTCGCCCAGGAGGAGTCCTCGTCGGCGATCCAGCTCTCCCACCATTCGTCGTCGCCCGATGCGTTCATGCGCTGGCCGCCGAAGTTGGCCTCGGTCCAGGCACAGAAGTTGCCGCTCGGGCAGTCCGCCGCCGACGCGGGTGCGGCCGTGGTCAGACCCATGCCGGTGGCGAGCAGAACGGCGGCGAGCAGGGCTACGGGGTGTTTCATGAAGGGTTCCTTTCCTTGCCTACTGCGGTGAGTGAGTGGTGCTGCGCGGACGGCCCGTCGAGTTCTGCGGTGAGCAGTTCCCGCGCCTCGGCGAGTGCGTGCGCGCGCATCTCCCGGTAGGCGGCGCGGTCGCTCGGCAGGGCCTTGGACTTGAGGTTGTTGACGTGGGTGACCGCCCGGAACCAGCGGCGCTGGTCGCCGTAGAGACGCCGCTCCGCGGTGGCCAGGCAGCCGTCGGTGTGGTGGCCGATGACGTGCCCGCTGGGCAGCTTGAGCCTGAGCTCGGTGGGGCCGGTGCCGAACAGCGCGCGGTCGACCCGGCGGGCTTCGGCCGCGTCGGAGGGCGGGCGGCCGGGGCGCGGCGGGGTGAGTCCGCGACCGGTCAGGCAGCGGTCGGTGAGCAGGAGTTGCGCTGCCTTGAGGGTGTCGTCCGGGCTGAGCGAGACGGTCGGTTCGCGGGGCGTACCGCAACCGGCCAGGCCGGCGAGCGGGGCCAGCAGACACAGCGCCGTGAGCGCAGCGCCGCGCGTGCGCCGCCCGGGGTTCACCCCTGCTCGCAGTCAGGGTGTCGGCCGGTGTCGAGGGCGTCGAACTCGTCCCACCACTCCCAGCCCCCCGAGTGGTCGGCGCCGTGGATCCTGCGCCGCGGACAGGGTCGCGGACTCGGGACGTGCGGGGCGTACACGGTCGTGTCGACCTGTGAGCCGGACGACTTGGCGTGGCGGTGCGCGCGGTCGGCGGGCACGGCGAATCCGCCGGCCGCCCGGTCGCGGCGCCAGGCGCCACCCGCCCCCGCCTCTCCCGGCTCGGGCCAGGAGCAGACCTTCCCCGGCGCGCCCCCGGCCGGGGGCGCGAGCGGAGGTGACGCGGTCGGCGCGGGTACCGCGAGGGTGCCGGACACGGCAAGGACAGGGCGGCTCAACAGGGCCTCCGGGTGCGACAGCTGGACGATGCACGCGCTGCCTTCCCGGGCGTTGCCGCAGGCAAGCGCGGCGCCCGGAGACGTCACTCGAAACAGCGAGTTGTCATATCGCGGCGAGCACGGCCCACGGCACGCACGCCCACCTCTGGCCCCGCGTCTTCCCCCCCGAACCCCGCACCCGGCCCCGGCCCCGGCCCCGGCCCGGAGAGCTTCGCCCGGCCGACGAGGCGCGCTACACGGCCTCGTCCCGGTGCGTGGGCCGGCCGTCCAGGACCGTCAGGAGCACCGGCAGGTCCGGCAGGTCGGTGGCGGCGGTGGTGAGCGGGTCGTCGGCGAGGACGGTGAGGTCGGCGCGGTGGCCGACGGCGATGCGCCCCGCCTCGTGCTCCTCCCCCGCCGCGCGGGCCGCGTTGACGGTCATGCCCCGCAGCGCCTCCAGGGCGGTGAGCGCCTGCTCGGGGCCGTGCGGGGCCTGGTCGAGGTCGCGGCTCGGGCGACGGTGGCGGGCGCCCGCCATGACGGCGAGCGGCGGGTAGGGGGCGATGGGCCAGTCGGAGCCGAGGACGACCGTGGCGCCCGAGTCCCACAGGTCGCGGCAGCGCCAGGCGCGCGAGGCGCGCTCCTCGCCGAGGCGGCGCGACCAGTTGTCGGTGTGGTCGGCCCGGGTGAAGTCGCAGCAGTGGGTGGGCTGCATGGAGGCGATGACGCCGAGTTCGGCGAAGCGGCCGAGGGTGTCGTCGGGCACGGTCTCGATGTGCTCGATCCGGTGCCGCACGTCTCGCCCTCCTGCGGCCATGGCCTTCTCGACGGAGTCCAGGGCGTGGCGCACGGCCGCGTCCCCGATGGCGTGGGTGGCGGTGGGCACGCCCGCGCGGTGGAGCGCGCCGATGACGTCGGTGTACGCGGCCGGGTCGGGCCAGAAGGCGTGCGTGGACTCCCCGTGGCAGTCGGGGCGTTCGAGCCAGGCGGTGCCGTTGTCGATGGTGCCGTCCATGAAGAGCTTGACGCCCGCGGTGCGCCACAGGGCGCCGCCCGTGCCCTGCCGCTCGATGAGCGCGCGCAGCCCGTCGGCGTCGGTGCCCGGCTGGCACCAGGGGGCGACGCGCAGCCGCACCGGCAGCTCGCCCGCCGCGTCCAACTCGGCGTACAGCGCGAGGCTTTCGCCGTTCGCGTCCATGGCGTGCCCGCCGGTCAGACCTGCGGCGGCCATGGCGTTCAGGGCCGCGGCGAGCCGGGCGCGGCGCTCGCCGTGCGTGGGCCGCGGAGCCACGCGCTCGACGAGTTCGCAGGCTGCGTCCTCCAGGAGCAGCCCGGTGGGCCGACCCGCTTCGTCGCACACGACCTCGGCCGCCTGGTCGAAGGTGCGCGGGCCGTCGACGCCGGCGAGTTCGAGGGCGCGCGGGCTGGCCACCATGGAGTGGGCGTCGAAGAGTTGGAGCAGGGCCGGGACATCGTCGAGGACGGGGGCGAGGGCCTCGGCGGCCACGGGGCGGTCCCCGAAGACGTTCGGGTCGAGGCCCCAGCCGCGCAGCCACGCGCCGGGGGCGAGCGTCCCGACCTCACGGGCGAGCGCCTCGCGCACCGCGGCCAGGTCGGCGCAGCCCGACAGGTCGAGGCCGTCGGTCAGCTCGGCGCCGGAGACGGGGTGGAGGTGCCCGTCGACCAGGCCGGGCGTCACGACGGCGCCCTTCAGGTCGATCACCGTCGTGGCGCAGTCCGCGAGCGCGCGTACGTCGTGGTCGTCGCCCAGCGCGGAGATCCGCCCCGCGGACACGGCCAGGGCGGTCTGCGGCAGGAACCCTCCGGTGGCCGGGTCGAGCAGACGGGCGCAGAGCAGGACGAGAGGGGTGGACACCAGGGGGCTCCTCGGGGCGGGGTCGGCGGGTGACGGAGGTCAGTGCTGGGCGGACGTGTCGGGGTCGGCGGTCAACGTCCCGTACTCGAGCCCGAGTTCGCGCTCGGCCGTGGTGACCGCCATCCGCCTCACCGCTTCGGGGCGGTTGCTGACGTCGGTACTGGCGTGGGTGCCGAGACCGTCGAGCACCACCAGAATCTGAATGGCCGTCACATCGGGGTCGGCGGTGCGGAATTCGTCGCGCTCGACGCCCTCACGGATGAGCCCGGCGAGTCGCCCGCGCCAAGCGGCCTCCTGCTCGGCCACGCGGTCGCGGAGCACGGGGCGGTAGCGCCTGAGATGCCGCGCGTTGATCCAGAGTCGGCTGATGTCGTCGTACGCCTCGCCGCTCGCGCGTGCGAAGAACCGCGCGAGGTGCGACGTGGGGTTTCCCCTGGTCCGCTCGACCGGCAGGAGGCCGTCGAGCTCGGCGCTCGCGGCGCTGCCGAACGCCTCGGCGACGAGGTCCTCGGCGGAGGGGAAGTAGTGGCTGATCAATCCCGGGCGCACGTCGAGCTCCTCGCCGATGCGCCGGAGGGTGATGCACTCCAGGCCCTCCGTCAGGGCGATGGCGGCGGCCGCGGCGACGATTTCCGCACGTCGGGCGGCCGGTGATTTCCGAACTCGCTTGCGCTGAACGCTTGACGACATGCCCGCAACGCTATTGAGTGTGCGACCAATAAGCAAGCAGACGGCTGCGGCGAGCACCCTCGGAGGGCTTCATGGCGTCCACGATCCCCGACCCGCACCCAGGCACGGACGGCGCGCACGCGGCGGCTGTGCCGCTGGACCCGGCGGGCCGCATCGAGGTGCACGGGATCGACCACATTCCCGAGCGGGAACGCCACGGCCGCCCCCGGGAGCTGTTCGCCGTGTGGGCCGCGGCGAACGTGAACTATCTGAGCCTGGTGGTGGGCGGCGCCCTGATCCTCATGGGTCTGACCCTCCGGCAGGCCCTCGCGGTGATCGTCGTGGGCAATCTGACCTGGCTCGCGGTGGGGCTGCTCGCCGTCTCGGGTCCCGCCTCCGGCACGCCGAGCGAGGTGGTCATGCGGGCCATGTACGGCGTCCGCGGCAACCGCGTGAACATCGCGATCACCGGCTGGGCCATCTGCATCTGCTACATCGCGCTCAATCTCTCCGCCGCGGCCCTCGCCGCCTTCTCCCTCGTCGACAGGGCCGGGGTCCCGCTCACCACCGGCACCAAGATCGCTGTCGTGGCCGTCATCGCCGCGCTCACCCTGGCCATCAGCGTCTACGGCCACGCCACGATCATGAAGCTGTATCTGCCGATCACGGTGGCCCTCACCCTGGCCTTCGCCGTCGTGGCCCTCTACGTGCTCGACCGCACCGACTTCGGCTACGCGCCCGCCGAGCCGCTGACCGGCGCCGCCCTGTGGACGGCCCTCGTGGGCGGCGTCACGCTCATCGCCTCAGGACCGCTCTCGTACACCAACAGCGCCGACTTCTCACGCTACCTGCCCCGCGCGACCTCGCGGAAGGCGATCGTGGGCTGGACCGCGCTCGGCGGGTTCCTGCCCAGCGTGGTGGTCTGTTCCCTGGGCGCGTTCGCGGCGACCGCAGTCCACATGACCGACCCGCAGACCGCGCTGGAAGGCATCCTGCCGAGCTGGTTCACGCCCGCCTTCCTGCTCGCCCTGGTGCTCGGCACGATCTCCCTCAACGCACTGACCGCGTACAGCGCGGGGCTCGCCCTGCAGTCCGCGGGCGTACGCATCCGCCGTTCCCTCAGCGTCCTCGTCGACGGCGCGTTCGCCGTCGCGCTGACCCTGTACGCGCTGCTCGTGTCCAACTTCCTCGACACCGTCAGCAACGTCCTCCAGCTGACCGTCGTCCTGCTCGGCCCCAGCATGGCGGTGTACGCGACGGACATCGTGCTGCGCCGGGGCCGCTACGACGGCCCCGCCCTCACCGACGAGTCCCCCGGCAGCCCCCACTGGTACACCGCGGGCGTCAACTGGCCGGGCGCTCTGGCCCTGGCGTCGGGCACGGCCGCGGCGGCGCTGTGCGCGAACACCCTGTACACCGGTCCGGTCGCGCACGCGCTCGGTGGACTCGACCTCGCGCTGCCCGTCGGCGTCGTGGTGGCGTCGGGCGTCTACGCGCTCACGCACCGCCGCCCGGGCCACAAGGTCACTGGCCGTCCTTCAGCTTGACGATCCTGCCGTCCTTGTCGACCGTGTGGGTGTTCCAGTACTCGTCCCACTTGTCCCCGACATGCTCGGGGACCTTCCCCTCCGGGTAGCGGGCGTACCCCTTCGGGGGTTCCTCGCCCTTGGACACGCACGCGCTGCCGCTGCCGCCCACCGCGAGAACCGGGTACTCTCCCCCGCCACAGATCGCGTCCTGCGTGGAGCAGCCCGTCAGCACCGCCACGGACGCGCCCGCCAGCGCGAGGCCCGCCAAGACCCTCGCGGGACGACCGCCGTATGCGGGCGCCATCGTTCGAACTCGGCTGGTCTTGCGCACCGTTGACTCCTTCTGCTCGTCTTGTACCACCAGCCTGCGGCGCATCCGAGGACCGATCATGAGTACGCGTACTCAGAAGGCGTCGCGGACCACCTAGGGAAAGCGGCCGCCATGAGCATTCTCGACTCCTCGATACCGCGCTTCCATCTCGCCATGCCGGTGGACGACCTGGCCGCCGCACGCCGCTTCTACGGCGGGGTCCTCGGCCTCGAAGAGGGCCGCAGCGCGGACACCTGGGTGGACTGGAACCTGCACGGCCACCAGTTCGTCACGCACCTCGCACCGGAGCGCGCGCGGCGCGTGCACAACCCGGTCGACGGCCACGACGTCCCCGTGCCGCACTTCGGTCTGATCCTGACCGTCCCCGCGTTCCAGGAGCTCGCGGCGCGGCTGCGCACGGCGGGCACCGAGTTCGTCATCGAGCCGTATGTGCGCTTCGCGGGGCAGAAGGGGGAGCAGTGGACGATGTTCCTCCTGGACCCGGCCGGCAACGCCCTGGAGTTCAAGGCGTTCGCCGACGACTCGCAGGTGTTCGCCGCCTGACGGGCATCAGGGCGGCATATGGAAACCGCGTCCGAGGTTGAACGCGGATCCGGGGGCCGCTTCCATGGAGAGCGTGAACAGCGCGTGGCTCCTCCTCGACCGGCCCCCTCATCGGGCGTCCCGTCGCATGCCCCGCTGTCCTGTGACGGGAGTGTCCGCCGCGCGCTGACGCGTTCTCCCGAGGAGCTCAGGGGCGCCGTGACCTGAACCGGCGCCCCTGTGTGTCACATCCATCAACACACCCTCTTCGTACGCGATGTGAGTCGCCGTCAGGCACCTCGGACGTCGCGTGCCCCAACCCCTGGATGACCCATGCCCGAATCCGGCCTGCCCACCTCCTCCCCCCTGTCCGGCCGCACCGCCCTGGTCACCGGCGCCACCTCCGGCATCGGTTTCGCGACCGCGCGGCAGCTCGCGGAGCGGGGAGCCCGCGTCCTGCTGCACGGGCGCACCGCCGAGGAGGCCCGTGCGGCCGCCGACCGCCTGATCGCCACCACCGGCATCGACGCGGCCCGACTCCACGCGCTCGGCGCCGACTTCGCCCACCTCGACGAGGTCGAGGCACTGGCGGACCGGGTCGTGCGGGACCACCCCCACGTGGACGTCCTCGTCAACAACGCCGGGACGGCGGCTCCCGAGCGGCACACCATCACGGCCGACGGCAACGAGATCGCCTTCCAGGTCAACTTCCTCGCGCACTACCTGCTGACCTGCCTCCTGGAGCCGTCCCTGACCTCCGCGCCGGGCGGCCGTGTCGTCAACGTCTCCTCCTCGCTGCACCGCACGGCGTCGATCCAGTGGAGCGACCCCCACCGCGCCCGCCGCTACTCCCGACTCGCCGCGTACGCGCAGTCGCAGCTCGCCCTGACGGTGTTCGCCGCCGACCCGCGGGTCACCGCGGTCTCCGTGCACCCCGGGGTGTGCGACACGGCCCTCCTGCCGCTGTACGCCGACGAGGGGGCGACTGCGGCGGAAGGCGCCGCGCACGTGGTGCGGCTGTGCGATCCGGCCGTGGAGATCGTCAACGGCGCCTACTACGACCGCGCCGAGCGCGTCGCTCCCGCGCCCTCGGCCACCGAGGGCCGAACCGTCAAGCGCCTCACCAAGCTCGCCGACCTGCTGGTCGGCCGCGCCACCGTCTGACACCGCTCATTTTCGGCCCCTCTTTTCCCTGCTCACAAAGGAGTTGCCCCCGCCAGGTCCCGGTGCGGCCTGCGCACCGCCCGGCTCCGAACCGGCCCTCACCACGGGCACTTTGACGCCATGATGAGCCAACGTGGCCCATCATGGCGTCACTTGCGCGCCATGCTGACATCGCGGTACTTCCCGCACCGGAGGGACACCATGCAGCACGAACTGACGAATGATCCCGTGGACGGCCTCCCGACGGACACCGCGGACCTCAGCCGTCGGCCGTCGCGACCTTCAGGCCGAAGCCGATCAGGACGACTCCGGTGACACGGTCGAGCCCGCGGCGCACCGACGGCTTCTCGAAGAACGCGCGGGCCTTGGCCAGCACCATCACATAGCCGCCCAGCCAGATCAGGGTGAGGGCCGCGTGCAGGAGGACGAGCAGGGCCATGCCCAGGTGCGAGGGGAGCTCGCGCGGGGCGAGGGTGGGCAGCAGGCCGGTGTAGAAGACCGCGATCTTCGGGTTGAGCACATTGCTGACCAGGCCGGTGCGCCACGGGTTGCCCCCGGTCTCCGACGCGCTCGCGGCGACGGCCTGCCGACCGCTCCCGCGGCTCCTCACCAGGGCCTGCACGCCCAGGAAGACCAGGTACGCCGCGCCGAGCAGCTTCACCGCCGTGTACGCGGCCGCCGACGCGGCAAGGACGGCGGCGAGGCCGACCACGGTCAGCACGCCCCAGACCAGCAGCCCGGCGGTGATCCCGCCGACCGTGCGCAGGCCGTCGCGCCAGCCCGCGCCGACCGCCCGTCTCGTCACCACGGCCATGTCGGGCCCGGGCACCACTGTCAGCAGCGCGAGCACACCCGTCGCCGCCATGATCTGCGTGAACATGGAGGCAGTCTCACATCGGGCGGGATCCCTCGGCACAGCCGGGTCCAACAGGGCCCGGTCAGCCGTACGTACGTCAGGCGAGCGTGCGCACCACGTCCCGTACCTGTCCCGCGACCGACTCCGGGAGCGGCGCGTAGTGCAGCCGGGAGAGGTTCTTCTGGCCCGCCTCGCTCGCGGTGTAGGTCAGGAACGACTTGAGCGCGGGCAGGGTCTCCTTCTGGTTCCCCCTGTCGCAGACGATCTCGTAGGTCACCTGCACGATCGGGTACGCGCCAGGGGTCTTCGTGTCGTGGCGGAACTTCAGCGTCATGTCCTTGCCCTTGCCCGCGACCCGGGCCTCGGCGATGCCGGCCGACGCGGTGACCGGCGTCGGCTCGACGGGGGCGGGAGCGCCCGTGTCGACGGCGACCGTCCTGATCTCGCGGGCCCGCGCGAAGGACAGCTCGAAGTAGCCGATCGCGCCGAAGCCCGAGGTCACCTCCGAGGCCACGCCGCTCGACCCGCTCGCCGACGCGCCGCCCCTGCCCTGCCAGGCCTTGCCCACCGGGTGGGTCCAGACCTCGGGTGCGGCGCCCGCGAGGAAGGCCTGGAAGTTCTGCGTGGTGCCCGAGTCGTCCGACCGGTGCACGGGCCGTATCGGCATCGAGGGAAGCTCCGCGCCCGGGTTGAGACGCGCGATCTCCGCGTCGTCCCACATGGTGATGCGGCGGTCGAAGATCTTGGCGATGGTCGGCGCGTCCAGGACGAGGTCCTCGACGCCGGGCAGGTCGTAGCCGATCGCGATGGGGCCGCCGACCATGGGCAGGTCGATCGCCCGTCCACCCCGGCAGACGTCCTTCGAGTGCTCGACGTCCGCCCGCTTCAACGCGCTGTCGGAGCCGCCGAACGCGGTCGCGCCCCGCAGGAACTGCGCGCCGCCCGCGCCGGATCCGATGGGGTTGTAGGCGATCCGCACGCCGGGGCAGGCGCCTTGGTACTGCTTGATCCAGTACTTCATCGCGTTCTGCTGGGCGCTCGACCCGGTGCCCTGTACCTTGCCCGTCTTCGCGCAGTCGATCCCCGCGACGGCCGCGGACCCGGCGGAAGCTCGGTCGTCGCCCTTCCCGTCGTCCTCCCCGAGGCCCACAAGAGCGCATCCCGTGAGCGACAGCGACAGCAGGGCCGTCAGGGAGGCCGCCGCGAGCGCTCTCCCGCCTTGGTACGTACGTCCTGGACCTGGGCGTTGCAACGTTGTCCCCTCGGGGTGCCGCGAACGCGTCGCGGATGTTCTTCTGTGACAGCCTCAGATGATCGTCGATGCGCGGTGCCGGCGGGTGACCACGAGGCGAACATCGGGCGACGTACTGCCGTACGGACATCGAGCGGTAGTCGCAGTGGAGCACAGCGTGAGGGTGACCTACACTCCGCCCCATGAAGATCGCGAGTGCTGCCGTCGTCGAGGACCTGGCGCCAACGGGCGTACTGCGGGCCTCCATCAACCTGGGCAACCCGGTCCTGGCACAGGGGACACCGGCGGCTCCGGCCGGCATCACGGTCGACATCGCGCGCGAGATCGGCGCGCGTCTCGGCGTCCCCGTGGAACTCCTCTGCTTCGACGCGGCCCGCAAGTCGTACGAGGCGATGGCCTCGGGCCTGGCGGACCTGTGCTTCCTCGCGGTCGAACCGGCCCGCGAGGCCGAGGTCGCCTTCACCGCGCCGTACGTCGTGATCGAGGGCGTGTACGCCGTGCCCGTCGACGCGCCCTTCGCCACCCCCGCCGATGTCGACCGTGCCGGTGTACGGATCGGCGTGAAGCGGGGCTCCGCGTACGACCTGTTCCTCACCCGCACGCTGCGCGACGCGACCGTCGTACGGGGCGACGAAGGAGTCGAGGTGTTCCGCGCCGAGAAGCTGGAGGTCGCGGCGGGCATCCGGCAGCCGCTCACCGCGTACGTCGCCGCGCACCCCGAACTGCGCCTGATCGAGGACCGGTTCATGCAGATCCGGCAGGCCGTGGGCACGACCAGGAGCCGTGCGCCCGAGACCGTCGGCTTCCTCCGTGAGACCGTGGAGGAGCTCAAGGCCACGGGGTTCGTCGCGGCGTCGCTGCGGCGTTCCGGACAGGCGGAGACACTGGCCGCCCCGCCCGGGTAACCTGCCGACGGATCGTCCCCCGCGAGGAGTTGGAATGCCCGGTCGCACGAGCACGCGCTGACGCATCAGGTCGATCGACCCGTCATCGCGTGCTGCCCCTGATGCGCGGCACAGCGAGCCTTTCCCCGCCCGTGCGTCCACCGACACCGTTGTTGCGTGCCGGTGGGCCGGGCGTCGCTCTCGGCATTCTTCAGGGGTCTGTATGCCATCCGTCTTCCACGACGCGCCATCCGTCTTCCACGACCGCGATTTCCGTCTGCTCTGGGCAGGCCAGAGCGCCTCGCAGTGCGGGGAGCAGGTGGGTCTGGTCGTCCTGCCGTTGACCGCCGTGCTGGCGCTCGACGCGGGGAGCGCCCAACTCGGGGCGCTGCGCGCCCTGGAGCAGGTGCCGATCCTGCTGTTGTCGCTGTTCGTCGGCGCGTGGGTGGACCGGCGGCGGGCGCGCGACGTGATGGTCCTCGCTGACCTCGGGCGTGCGGTGGCGCTGGCCGTCGTTCCCCTCGCGTATCTGCTCGGTGTGCTCGGGATGCCGGCGCTGCTCGCCGTCGCGCTGCTCCTCGGCGCGATGAGCGTGGTCTTCGACGTCGCCTATCAGGCCTCTCTCGTACGGCTTGTGAGGCGCGATCAGTTGGCGCGGGGCAACAGCGCGTTGGAGGGCAGCAGGTCGGCGGCGCGGATCGGTGGGCCCGCGCTCGGGGGTGCGCTGGTGTCCCTGTGCTCCGCGCCGGTCGCCCCTCTGTCGGGGGCGGTCCTCTTCGTCCTGTCGTTCCTGTCCATTCGGGGCATGCGTCGGCGCGAGTCGCTGTCCGGGCGTGAGGCGCCGCCGTGGCGGGGCGAGCGCGTCGAACCTGCCGGGCGGGTGGGGCGGCGGATCCAGGAAGGGCTTCGACTCGTCCTGCGTGACCCGTCGTTGCGGGCGGTGGGAACGGCCTCGGCGGTTTTCCAGTTCTCCTTCGCGGCGCTGATGACCGTGTATCTGCTCTTCCTTCCGCGTGAGCTCGGTCTGTCGGGCGCGGGCGTCGGCCTGGTGCTCGCGGCGATGGGGCCGGGGGCGGTCGTGGGGTCGCTGCTCTCGGCGTGGCTGCCGGGGAGGATCGGGTACGGCAGGGTGCTGGTGTGCTCGGCCGCGCTCGCCGACGGTGTGATGCTCTGCGTGCCCGCGCTGCACGGTTCCTCGACTGTCACCGTCGCCCTGCTGATGGGCGTCAACTTCGTGTTCGGCGCCTTCAGTCAGACGGTCAACGTCACCGTCATGGCCGTGCGCCAGGCCGCCACTCCCGTCCGGCTCCAGGGCCGGGTGGTCGCGACGATCACCTTCGTCGGCATGGGGCTGACTCCGCTGGGCTCGCTGCTCGGCGGGTTCCTCGCCGAGGCGTGGGGGCTGCGCGCCGCGCTGCTGACGACCGCGGCCGGGCTCGCGCTGTCTCCCTTGGTCATGGCCTGCTCCCCGCTGGCACGTCTGGGCCGGTGGCTGCCGTCGGTCTGACGCGGCTGCCGCCGGACAACGTGACTGTCATCGGCCCGACACGGCTGTCATCGGCCTGACGTGGGCGTTTCTCGGCCACAAGTACGCCGCACGACGTGCAACACGCCACACTTGTCACTCCCGTTCGGGCCGTGAAAGGACCACCCCATGACAGAACCCAGTTCCTCGGCGGAGAGGGACGCGGAGACGGCGCCAGGGACGCAGGGGGAGCCCGAGCCGTCCGCGCCCGGCGGCCCCGGCCGTCGCAGGGTGCTCGCGTACCTCCTCGCCGCCCCGACCCTCGCCGTCGGCGTCCGCCTCGGCGCCGACGCGGTCGCCGGGCAGGAGGCCGCGGCCGCCGTGCCCTCGCCGCCGCAGCCGGAGAACCTCTTCGACCTCGGCGATCTGCAGAACCTGGTCGCCGCGCCGACCTCCGGACTGATCACGATCCAGGTGCACACCGACGGCACCGCCTCGTTCGCGGTGCCGCGCGCCGAGGTCGGCCAGGGCATGACCACCGCCATCGCCATGATGATCGCCGAGGAGATGGACCTGCCCCTGGAGAAGGTGCGGGTCGATCTCGCCGACGCACGGCCCGAGTTGCTGATGAACCAGTTCACCGGCGGCTCCAACTCGATGCGCAGCATGTATCTGCCGGTGCGCACCGCGGCGGCCGTCGCCCGCCACCGCCTCCTCGCGACGGCGGCGGAGCAGTGGGGTGTGGCGGCCTCCGGACTCACCGCCGAGGACGGCGTGATCAGGCACGGGGCCACCCGCAGCGCCAACTACGGCTCGCTCGCCGAGAAGGCCGCGAGCACCGAGGTCCGCGCGGCCTCCGCACCCCTGAAGTCCCGCGAGGACTTCACCGTCCTCGGCACGCCGCGCAACCGCATCGACGCGCTGGAGATCGTCACCGGCCGCAAGAAGTTCGGCATGGACCACGACGTGCCCGACGCCAAGCCGACGATGGTGCGCAGGCCGCCGACCATCAACGGCACGGTGAAGGCCGTCCACAACGCCGACGCGGTCCTGAAGATGCCCGGCATCACCGACGTGGCGACGATCGAGCACGGTGTGGCCGTACGCGGCGCGACGTTCGGTCAGTGCATCGACGCGCTGCGGGCGTTGGAGGTGACCTGGGGCCGGGGCACCGTGGACAAGGAGTCGGACGACAGCGTCCTGCGCAAGATCAAGGCGGCGGCGCTCCCGATGATCGTGCCGCCGCTGCTCACCAAGAAGTTGGACGCCGAGTTCACCTTCGCGTTCGCCAGCAACAGCCCGCTGGAGCCGGACAACGCCATCGCGGACGTCCGCGCCGACCGCGCCGAGATCTGGGCGAGCCTCAAGGTGCCGATCGTGGCGCAGCAGGACATCGCCGCCCGCCTCGGCCTGCCCCACAAGGCGGTCACCGTGCACGTGGTGGAGGGCGGCGGCTCCTTCGGCAGGCACCTCTTCCACGACGTGGCCGCCGAGGCCGCGGAGATCTCGCAGAAGATGGGCAAGCCGGTCAAGCTGTCCTGGTCCCGCACGGACAACTTCCGTCAGGGGCGCACCCATCCGATGTGCGTCTCGCGGGTCCGCGCCACGTACGGACTCGGCAACGTCCTCAGCTACGAGCAGCGGCACACCGGTTCACAGACCGACTTCGGCCACGGACTCGGCGAGATGATCACGTCGGCGGCGGCGAAGCTGCCGGTCGCGGGCAATCTGACGTTCGCCGAGACGATCTTCCAGCTGACACAGTCCACGCCGTACGACTTCGGTGTCACCACACAGCTGCTCAACGAGGTGCCGCTGAAGTTCAACACGGGCAGCATGCGCAACATCTACTCGCCGAACGTGGCCTGCGCCCGGGAGCTCGTGGTGGACCAGCTCGCCGCGAAGATGGGCAGGGACCCGGTCGAGTTCCGCCGCTCGTTCCTCAAGGACAAGCGGCTGCGCGCCGTCCTGGACAGGGCGGTCGAGGAAGGCGAGTGGGGCAAGACGCTGCCCTCGGGGATGGCGCAGGGCATCGGGCTGCACGCCGAGTACCGGGGCGCGGTCGCCACGCTCGTCGAGATCGACTGCCGTCCCGAGACCGTCAACCGGAAGATCCCGGACGCGGTGACGGGGCCGCGCGTCACCAAGGCGCTGATCGTCGTCGACGCGGGGTTCGCCATCAACCCCCGTGGCCTGGAGGCCCAGATGATGGGCGGCTTCAACGACGCGCTCGCCATGGCCCTCACCTCCAGTCTGCACATCGAGGACGGCCTTCCGCTGGAGGGCAGCTGGGACAACTACTTCTATACGAGGCAGTGGAACACGCCCCTGGAACTGCGGGTGGTCGTCATGCCGAGCGACAGCGAAAAGCCCGCGGGTGCGGGTGAGTTGGGGGTGGCGCCCGCGTTCGCGGCCATCGCCTGCGCGTACGCGCGCGCCACCGGCACCCTGCCGACGAGCTTCCCGATCAACCACGGCACGATCAGCTTCGACCCGCTCCCCCGCGAGCCCTCCACGCCCCAGTCCCCCACCGACGGTCTCGACCGCGCCTTCTGAGGAGCCGAACCCTCCATGGCAAGCCACACCTTCAAGCTCAACGGCGAGCGGATCACCGTCGAGGCCGAGGACGACGTACGCCTCCTGTGGGTCCTGCGCGACCTCCTGGGCGTCACGGGCCCCAAGTACGGCTGCGGCCTCGGCGTCTGCCAGGCGTGTACGTCGCACATCAACGGCAAGGCGTTCAACCCCTGTTCGGTCCCGGTCGCCAAGATCGCCCCTGACGACGAGATCACCACGATCGAGGGCCTGCCCGCCACGGTCGGCAAGGACCTCCACCCCATGCAGGAGGCGTGGCTGGACCTGGACGTGGCCCAGTGCGGCTACTGCCAGCCGGGCCAGATCATGACGGCGGTCGCCAAGGTCCGCCGGGCCGCGGCCGAGGGCCGCGAGATCACGGACGCCGATCTGGACGAGATCCGCAACATCTGCCGGTGCGGGACGTACAACCGGATCCGGGATGCGATCAGGGCGGGGGCGAAGAACATGTGACGGGGCGTCGGTCGACGGCGGGGCCGAGGTCACTCCTCCGGCTCCCCCGTGCCGGACATGCTGAGCAGCAGGTCCTGCAGGCGCTGGAATGCGGCGACGGGGAAGGACTGCGGACTGCCGCCCCCCAGCATGGCATCGAACACTCGCTCGTAGTCGTCGAACGCCAGGCCCTTCGGCATCCGGCCGCTGTGCACCTGACGCTCCCAGAACTCCCTCACGAGGCGCTTGCCGTCGGGGAGCCGGAAGTCGGTCAAGGCCACCGGGTCGCTCCGCATGAACTCCTTGAGGTGCCGGAACCCGGGCCAGGTCTGGGGCGTCACCACCAGGAAGCGCAGTGGGAACTCGTCGGCCGACTCCTCTACGGGACCGAGCAGCAGCGGCAGCAGCACGGCTCGGAAGTCCGACTCGGTGATCACTTCGGCGTGGTCGATCGCGAGGAGGTGCGGTCGACGGCAGGCCTGGGACCGCAGCCCGAGCGTGTTCAGGAAGGTCTCGAAGATCTCTCGCCTGCGGGCCTCGGCGTGTCGGTCGCTCTCCACCACGAAGGGGCCCCCGCAGTCCACCGAGGGCGCGGGGAGCCGCTGCGCCCAGTCCTGGCCGCCTCGCAACGCCCGGTTGAGAACCTGGTTGAACTTGGCGAACTCCTCCGGGCTCATCGGTTCGGGCTGCCGAGGGTCCGTGCAGGCCTCGCGCAGCGCCCGCAGGACGGCGAGCCAGCCCAGGGTGCCGGGATCGTCGCCGTCGCCCCGGCCAGCGTAAGCGGCGAGATCGGCGTACGTGACGTCCTCACCCCGCAGCATGCTGGTGAGCAGGCACCACTTGGCCAGCCACGTCTTGCCGGACCCGCGCTGCGCCGAGGTGATGGCCAACAGGCGTTGCGGCTGCTCCCCCGCATGCTGCTCCCACCAGCCGATGCGCCGCTCCCTGTCCCGCCCCAGGAACATGCCGAGCTGCTCGAAGGGCCAGCTTCCGTTGAGCCGGGTGAGCTCGGGCTCCGCGTGGCCGAAGTCCACCCGCAGGACGTCGTCCGGGTTGCTCACGGCGGAGTGCAGGACCGGCGGCGCCCAGGAGGGCCCGTCGGGTTCCGTCATGTGCAGATGATGGTGGACCTCGGTGAGCGCCACGTCGAGAGGCCGCCCTCGGGAGAGCTGCTCGTAGAACGCGTACGAGAACCCGGTGGTGGGCGAGACGGCGCCCTGCATGGTCACCACCGCCGCGGAGCCCCGGACCAGACAGGCGTCGACCAGCGCCGTCAACTGGGCGGCGGGAGCGTCCGCTTGACGGTGCGTGGTGAACACGACGAGCGGCGGCGTCCACCCGTCGTAGAGGGCGCCCATCTCCTCCGGACCGAGCCACCACCATTTGTTCTCGCCGTGGACGACGCACAGATAGCCCTCCGCCGTGTCCATGCGATGCCCGATGAAGTGCAGCACGCGCGGACGCAGAGCGGCGATTTCTCCGGCCAGCCGCGGAAGGCTCGGGCCGTCGAGGACCTCGGTATGGACCCGCCCGGGGAGAGCGGAGAGCGCCGCCCCGATCATGGCGACCTCGCGCTCCGCCGCACGATCGGGGTCGTGCGGATTGCAGATCACGAGCAGGACGCGGAGGGGACCGTGGCTGCTGGATTCACCGGCGCCCCCGGAAGGGCCCGCGTGCCGCTTTCTGCTGATCGCCAAGCGGGTCCTGCGCCACAGAGACCGTACGTCGCCCATCAACTCCCATGGCAGTGCCGCGAGTTCGGGGGTGTCGATGTCGAGCCTGACGCGCAGCGGAGCCTCTTCGGGCACCTCGCTCAGCAGCTTCTCCCACAGCCCCGCAGGAGCCCCGCCGAGCAGCCCTTCGCGCAGCCGCGGACCGACGTGCGCCCAGTCGTACGCGATCCCGCCGACTTCGGCGCCCAGTGGCCACTCCGCACGTCCGCCGACCGCCGTCAGACACACACGGTCGCCCTTGATCCGTAGATCGACCTCCGGCACGCCGCCGAGAGACATCGACGGGATCTCAGCACTCCGAAGCCGAGCCTCCAGCCGCCCGAAGCCCCTGGCCTCCTCGGGCAGCGGGTCCGTACCGGCCTCGTGGCTCAGCCATGCGGGGAAGTCCGGTGCGCGACCCGCCAGTTCGCCGATCCGCCGTGCGACGCGGCGCGTGGTCTCCGTGGTCTGCGCGGTGGGCAGCGCGTCGACCAGGATGCGGCGTACGTCGTCCGGGAAGCGGAAGACTCGGTGCCGGTGGCGGATGGTGTCCTGGGGCATGTGCGCCGCCGGCCGCACCAGACCGCCCAGGAACACCTCCGCGAGCTGCGCGGTGGTGGTGGGCCATGGAAGCGCCTCGGCGACCAGTCGCATGACGGGGACGGTGAGCGGTGAGACGGCCGCCAAGTGGGTCGCCAGGCGATAGGCACCGGGCGACGCCGTACGGCGGAAGTCGCGGACCTGCTGCGCGGCCGGGGCGTCCCCCGCGCGCGGTGCCGGCGGCCCGGGCCGAAGCGCCGGGATCGCGGCGTCCCACAAGTGCAGCGTCTCGCCACCGCTGCCCGACACCGTCAGCCGTACCCATGCGGCCAGGGCGCGCGGGTCCGGCTCCAGTACGGGGACGGGCATGCCGCTGAGGTAGCTCAACTCCGCGGGCAGCAAGGGGTCGTCGATCCGCCAGGTCACGTTGGCGGCGCCGGGCCTGCAGGACCGCACCGTCCAGCGGCGCGCGGCCAGCCCCGAGCCGTCCCACATCCGCGGGGGCAAGGCGTGCAGCACTGCCGTCGGCCCGTACCTGGCCCACTGGGACAGCAACGCGTGCACGCCTCCGTCACGCCAGCCGGGACCCGCCCCGTCGGACACGAGGAGCGTCATCGTACGGCCGGAGGGGTCGGTGATCGCGGCGGGCCGCACGACGCGTTGGGCATCGGCGAACGGGCGGGTGACCAGGGTGGGAGGATGACCGGCGCGCAGCCGCAGTCCTCTGACCTCGATCCGCCGGAAGGCTCCCAACTGTTCCAGCAGCGTGCGCAGTTCGGTGCAGCGCCGCTGCCACAGGAGCATCGACGGGCCGTCGTCGAGGACGAGGACGAGATCGAGCCAGCGCTCCCGGACTGGCCGGGTCACCACCTCCATGAGTCCGGTCTGCGCGATCTGCTCCACCGTCGCGGCCTCGTCGACCTCGGTACGGAGTGGTGAGGGCCTGTACCTCTTCAGCGGACGCAGGGCCCTGGCGGCCGGCAGGAACGTGGACAGCGACCGGGGTTCGGGGACCCTGACGGGCCTTCCCCGTGGCCGGGGCGGCGCCGCCGTGTCGGGTCCGGGCCCGCCCGTCGGCGATGCGCGGTCCGCGCTCGCCGGGTCCTGCGCACCGACGGGTTCGTCGAGCTCCGGTGCGGCGTACAGGTCCGCCGACGGATCCTGCTCCCTCTCGACACGGTTCGGCACCGCGTCGGTCCGCCCTTTCGGAAGCGGTTTCCCGTTCCCGGAGCTCCTCCCCGCCGTCGCCAGGGCCAGGGGCGCCGCCTCTCCGCGAGGCATCCGCTCCGCCAACCACAGCACGTCGACGAGCTCCTGCGCGGTCGGCTCGCCGCCCACTTCCCGCAGCAGACGCAGCATCTCCTCCAGCACGGCTACACCGCTCCACCCAGCTGATGGAGCACCGCGTCGAGCAGCCCCTCCGCATCGAGGTCCACGCCGCTCAGACGTAGATGGGCGGCATTGAGCAGCTGATCCGTGGCGAGCTCCCCCGGCGCACGGCGGGCGAGGAACGTGCGGATCAAGTCGGCGACGCCCGGCAGCGCGTCCTCGCCGAGATGGGCGCCGACGATCGCCCACAACCGCTGCTCGTCGGGGTCGGGCAGGTAGAGACGTACGCAGCGGCGCAGGAACGCGGGCGGGAACTCCCGTTCTCCGTTGCTGGTGATCACGATCACCGGGAACTCGGAGCACCGGACGAACCCGCGCGTGACGAGGACGGGGGGCTGCGCGTGCGCCGTGTGCACGTGGACCCGGTCCTCCCCCGCGGGCAGCCTGGAGAGCTCCGGTATCTCGAACTCCCCCTCCTCCAGGACGGTGAGCAGGTCGTTCGGCAGGTCGACATCGCCCTTGTCGAACTCGTCGATGAGCAACACGCGCGGCGTCGGGCACGGTGTCATCGCGGTGCCCAGCGGCCCGAGCCGGATGAAGTGCCCGATGTCCGGGAGCGCCGTGCCCTGGTCCTTGGTGAGGCTGCTCTCGCGGAGCCGGCCGACGGCGTCGTACTGGTACAGGGCCTCGGCCACGGTGGAACGGCTGCTGACCGGCCAGCGCAGCACCTTGCCCAGCTGCATTTCGTGCGCGATGGCGTACGCGAGGGAGGACTTGCCGGTGCCGGGGTGACCGGTGACCAGCAGGGGGCGGCGCAGATGCAGGGCCGCGTTGACGACATCGGCCTGGGGCCGGTCGATGAGGTAGGGGCGGAACGCGTCGGGGTGTCCGGGAATCGCGTCTTCCGGGGTGCTCCTCGGCCCGAACCGGCGCCAGGGGGGCGGCTCGGGCATCGTGACGTGCCGCGGCTGACCGTCCCCGCGGAAGAGCCGCCAGCCGTCGGCGGTGTCGGTGCTCGGCGGTTCCGTCATGGGGTCTGCTCCTCGCCTGTCGGGTCCCTCCAGTACGGCAGCGGCGGGATTCGCGTGGGGTCGTCCCAGATGAGGGCGGGCGCCGTGGTGACCGCCTCAGGCTCGCCGAGCGCTCGCGCGCGGTGCCTGCGTACGCGATGGGGAAGCGCCGTGAACGAGCCCTTGGACATCAGGGCGGTGAGATGGTCGCTCCGGTCGGTGGTCCTGCGGTCCCACAGCACCACCGGCACGCCCAGAGCAAGGCACATCGCCCGCAGGCGCGCCCGATGCCGTTCCTCGCAGCCCAGCACCACCCGGGCCACGTTCCGGTCGTCCGCGAGCAGTCCGTACACCTGCATCGGAGTGGTGTGCCCGTGGTCCAGGCACAGCAGGGCGCCGTGCTCGCGTCGGTCCCAGCGCAGCCGCCAGTCGGGCAGCCGTGCCCCGGCGCGGTGGCGCACCTCGGGGCATCGGATGACGATCGCGTACTCGGCGCCGAGTACGCACGGAATGCCGGTGTCGGGGTCCTCGCCGTCCCACTCCTCGATCGGTTCGTCGAGATCTCCGCGGTCGAGCAGGACCTCGATGACGGGTTCCGCGGTCGCCGTCGCCGTCGGCTGTCCGGCTCCACCGCTCCCACCGCTCTCCGCGGTCGCGCGGAGCAGGGCTCTGTGCAACCGCCGTGCAATCTCGGCCGGTTGGAGTTCCTGTTCCTCCGCGACGACCCTGCGGTCTTCCTCGCCGACGCGGCCCGAGTTGTACCAGGCTGCGCAGTGGTACATGCCGGAGTACCCGCGCCACAGCCGCACCGTGAGTCGGGGCTGGGCGGATTCGGTGGCGCGCCGACGACGTGCCTCCGCCCAGGCCACCGCGTCGTACCGGCGCTCCCGCAGGGCGGCATCCGCCACTCCGAGGCGTTCGGCCACCGCCTTGCACCACTCCCGCAGGCCGTCGGCGCGCGCCGCGTCGCAACAAGCAGCCACGTACTCCACGACCCGCAACAGGGCCGGTACGCGAGGCGTGCCGTCGGGTATGGGCGCGCTGTCGCCGCCGTACTCCTCCAAGAGTCCGACGAGCCGCTCCGTTTCGGGGGCCTCCGTCTCCTCTTCAGGGGTCTCCGTCTCCTCGTCGAAGAGCAGCGCGTGCGGCAGGGCCTCGCGAGCCGCTTCCCTCAACGGGATCATGCCCTCCGCAGGGAGCAGATCGAGCAGCCAGCGGTGCTCGCGGACCGAGAGCAGACCGGGCAGGAGAGCGGACCGGCCCAAGGACAGGAGCGCGGCGGTGCCGACCGGATGCTCCTTGGCCAGGCCCTCCGTCAGCACGGCGATGGCCCGATGCCGGGTGAGCAGCACCTCCGCGATGTCGTCGACCGTCGCCGTGTCGCTCTCCGAGGTGTCGAGCCCCAGATCGGCCGCCAGCCTGTCGGCGTGGGCGGCACGTGCCACCGGGTCCTGGAGCAGGTCCGCGACCGTCCGCGCCATCGCATGGCGCACGGCGGGGTCCACGGCGATCGTCAGGAGTGCCGCGCCGCACCGCTTCTGCGGCAACTGGACGTATCCCTCTCCCAGTTCGGCCTCGATCACCTGCCAGGGGAGGGTGATCGTGCGGCGGACGACCTGGTGGTCGGCGAAGGTGTCCGTATCCGCCGGCATGATGCCCAGGACGATACCCACCGCGGCCTGCTTCGCCTCGCACCACAGAGGGCCGCCGCTGTAGCCGGGTCCGATGGCCGCTCCGCGCAGCACCGAGTCGACCACGGCCCAGGAGTCCTCGCGCAGGCGCACCGAGCCGTCGGCGAAGGTGAACGACTGGCCGCTGCCGTACCAGGCGCGCACCTCCTGCCCCTCGTCCATCGCCGCCCACGGCACCTGCCGCAGCCCCGCGGGAGGCGTCCCGCCCAGCGTGAGCACCGCCAGGTCACCTGTCCAGATCCGGTCGCCGGGGCGGGCAGGCTCCCGCTTCGGACCCGGCCGCCGCGCCGGAATCCACCGCGTGACCCGCGCCGTGAACAAGGCGTTGCCGTCCGACACCGGAAAGCCGAGGTCCACCGAGGCAGCCGTCGCCGGGCGATCCTGGGTGAACAACTCACGCCCGAGCGCGGCGTTGACCACGTGGGAGCACGTCAGCACGCGCCCTTCGCCGAGGTACACACCACCGCCCGCGATCGAACCCGAACGTAGTTTCCTGACCGAAGCCAGGTACGTCCGTACCGTTCCCGCTCGGGTCCTCGGCGCACGCAGCCCGCTGCGCTCCTCACCCGGCATGGTCGAGATGCCAGGTCGCGGTGACCGTCATGGTCGCTTCGGCGGTGGCGCCCACGATGCCGATCTTCAGGTCCTGGGCGACACGGACCCCGAAGGAGACGGAGAGCTCCTGCGGGGTGTCCGGGACGGTGGAAACCGTGTCGTGCACCTGTTGCAGCAGGGGCACGACCGGGGCGAGCAACATGCGCAGGGCGCTTTCGGCCGCGGTCACGACCCGGCGGCCGCCCGCCACGGGTCGGGACTGGCCGAAACCCGGGACCGGGTCGTCGGCGCCCTCGGTGCCGTCGCCTTCGCCCGCGGCATCAGGCAAGGGAGCGAACGCCCGCAGGGCCAGCCGTGTCCCGTCATCGAAGGAGAACTCGATGAAGTCTGCCACCGCACCAGTCTGCCCGAATCACCAACTCTTTGGCGATATACGGGAGTTGCGCAGACATGGAGAAACTCCTCACCGCATACGGACATTCCTCACAGCGGCCCGCCCCCGAGCAGCTGCCCTCCGTCCACGACCAGCGTCTCCCCCGTGATCCAGCGCGCCCCGTCGCCCGCGAGGAACGCCACGGCCTCCGCCAGGTCCTCGGGTTCGCCGATCCGGCCCAGCGGGGTGGCCGCGGCGACCCGGGCCTCGTTCTCCTGCCAGAGCGCCTCGGCGAGCTTCGTGCGGACGACGCCGGGTGCGATGGCGTTCACGCGGACCTTCGGGCCCAGTTCCAGGGCGAGTTGCTTGGTGAGGTGGATGAGCGCGGCCTTGGAGACGTGGTAGATGCCGACGTCCTGGGCCACCGAAAGGCCGCCGATCGAGGCGGTGTTGACGACGGCGCCGCCGTGTTCGCCCATCCATGCCTTCACCGCCAGTGACGTCCACAGGATCGGTGCCCACAGGTTGACGTCCATCGTCTTGGCGAAGCGCGCGTGGTCCTGGTCGACGACCGGGCCGTACGCGGGGTTCGTACCGGCGTTGTTGACCAGGATGTCGAGGCTGCCGTACGTCGCGACGACGTGGTCGACGCAGGCGCGGGCGGCGGCCTCGTCGGTTGCGTGGGCGCCGAAACCGGCCACGCCTGCGCCCAGTTCGGCGGCCGCCTCCTCGGCGCGTTCCTCGCTGCGCGAGGTCACCACGACCTGCGCGCCGCGGTCGCGCAGGGCCGCGGCCGCCGCGAGGCCGATGCCCCGGGACGCGCCTGTGACAACGGCGACCCTGCCGTCCAGCG
The DNA here is from genome assembly GCF_055558735.1 of Streptomyces sp. NPDC025651. NCBI lineage: Bacteria > Bacillati > Actinomycetota > Actinomycetes > Kitasatosporales > Streptomycetaceae > Streptomyces > Streptomyces sp. NPDC025651. The sequence continues at coordinate 129,878 of NZ_JBVHLZ010000016.1, read as the reverse complement.
GGCCGCTCATCGCGCGGCCCGCTCGGACTCGCGGCGGCGCAGCTCGCGCAGCGCGATGGTGCGCTTGTGCACCTCGTCGGGGCCGTCGGCCAGGCGCAGGGTGCGCAGATGGGCGTACATGGAGGCCAGCGGGAAGTCGTCGCTGACGCCCGCGCCGCCGTGCACCTGGATCGCGCGGTCGATGACCTTGAGCGCGACCTCGGGGGCGGCGACCTTGATCGCGGCGATCTCCGTGCGCGCCTCCTTGTTGCCGACGGTGTCCATCAGGTGCGCGGCCTTGAGGGTCAGCAGCCGCGCCATGTCGATCTCGACGCGGGCCTCGGCGATCCAGTCCTGGATGTTGGCCCGGTCGGCGAGGGGCGCACCGAACGTCGTGCGCGACTGCGCGCGGTCGATCAGCAGATCGAGGGCGCGTTCGGCCATGCCGATCGTGCGCATGCAGTGGTGGATGCGGCCGGGGCCGAGCCGCGCCTGGCTGATCATGAAGCCGTCGCCCTCGCCCGCGAGCAGGGCACCGCGGGGGACGCGCACGTCCTCGAAGAGCACCTCCGCGTGGCCCTCGCGGTCCTGGTAGCCGAAGACGGGCAGGCCGCGCAGGACCGTGACGCCCGGGGTGTCGAGCGGGACGACCATCATGCTCTGCTGACGGTGGCTCGGCCCGTCCGGGTCGGTCTTGCCCATGACGACGAGCACCCTGCAGTTCTTGTGCAGGGCGTTGGAGGTCCACCACTTGCGGCCGTTGAGTACGTAGTCGTCGCCGTCGCGGACCATCCGCATCTCGATGTTGCGGGCGTCGGAGCTGGCGACCGCGGGTTCGGTCATCGCGAACGCGGAGGCGATCTCGCCGGCCAGCAGCGGCTTCAGCCACTTCTCCTTGTGCTCCTCGGTGCCGAAGAGCGTGAGGACCTCCATGTTGCCGGTGTCCGGCGCGTTGCAGTTGGTGGCCTCGGGGGCGAGGTGCGCGCTGCGGCCCATGATCTCGGCCAGCGGCGCGTACTCCAGGTTGGTCAGGCCGGGGCCCCACTCCGGGTGCGGGTGGAAGAGGTTCCACAGGCCCTGCTTCCTCGCCTCGGCCTTGAGCTCCTCCAGGATCGGCGGGTGGAAGTGCGGATCGCCGGACTCCGCCATCTGCGCCTCGTACACCGCCTCGGCGGGGTAGATGTGCTCGTCCATGTAGGCGAGCAGCCTCTCCTGGTACTCCTTGGCCCTGTCGGTCACGTCGAACACGGGTCGTCCTCCCACGGTCTTGGTCCGGCGGTCTTGGTCCGGCGGTCTTGGTCCGGCGGTCTTGGTCCGGCGGTCTTGGTCCGGCGGTCTTGGTCCGGAGTCTGGGTCTCACGCGCCGGGCGTCGGCGCCAGGAGGCGCGCCAGCTCCGCGGCGGTCGTGGCCGCGTCGCGGTGCACGACCCCGGCGATGCCGAGCCGCTCGGCCGCCGCGACGTTCTGGCGCAGGTCGTCCACCATCACGGTGTCCTCGGGCCGCGCCCCGATGCGCTCGCACGCGATCTCGTACGCGCGGCGCGACGGCTTGCGCACCCCGATCTCCCCGGACACCGTCACGGCGTCGAACATCGCGGGCAGGTCGAAGCCGGCGTAACAGTTGTCGCCCAGGGAGTTGGAGAGCAGTCCGACGCGGTGCCCGTCGGCCCGCGCCTTCGCCACGAGGGCGATCATGTCGGGGTCCGCGCGCAGCCGGACCTGCAGACGGTCCACCAGCCCCGGGCCCTCGACCGCCGCCCCGTGCGCCCGCAGCCGCGCCGCGAAGCCGTCCTCGAACTGCCGCTCCCCGATGCGCCCTTCCTCGTGCGCCACGAGCAGCGCGGCGCTCTCCTCGTCCTTCGAGAGCAGCCGCAGCAACAGCCGCGGGTCGTCGCCCAGTTCCGCGCCGAGCTCCTCGAAGGCGGCGACCACGCTCGTGGTCAGCACCCCGCCGAAGTCGAACAGGACCGCACTGCGCGTACGCGTCTCAGTCATCGCCTGGCACCCTCACTCGCCTCGGGTCCCGTCAACATAATTGAATCCGGATTCAGGTTCAAGGGTCATCGGGCCACCCGGACGGCCTGCCGAGCGCGGCGCCTCGCCTCCCGTGCTCATCGGGCCTCGACCGCGGCCGGGCCCGGCCCCGCCTGCGGGTCGCCGTCCGCTCAAGGGGGTCCCCGGATGAGGGGGCCCTGTACATTTGAACCCAACGTCAAGTTCAATACCTTGAACACGGCCTCCACCAGCGCGAGTTCTCGCGCCGGACCTGCGGATCACGGGAGTTCTGCGTATGACGACACACATCCCGATCGCCGAGTGGAACCGCGTCGCGACGCGCGAGGTCGCGACGGACGGCATCACGCTCCGCGTCTTCGACCACGGCGACGAACGGCCGGGCAGGCCCCCGGTGGTGCTGTGCCACGGCTTTCCCGAGCTGGCGTTCTCCTGGCGGCACCAGCTCTTCGCACTGGCGGAGGCGGGGCATCGCGTGCTGGTCCCCGACATGCGGGGCTACGGCGGCAGTTCACGCCCCGCCGACGTCGACGCGTACGACATCCTGACGCTCTGCGGCGACCTGGCCGGGCTCCTCGACGCCGTGGGCGCGGACGACGCCGTCTTCGTCGGGCACGACTGGGGCGCCGCCGTGGTCTGGCAGATGGCCCTGGCCCACCCCGAGCGGGTGCGCGCGGTGGCCGGGATGAGCGTGCCGGTCACGCCGCGGGCCCCTGCGCCGCCGCTGCCGATCCTGCGCAAGCGCCTCGGCGACGACTTCTACATGGTGTGGTTCCAGGAGCCCGGTGTCGCCGAGGCCGCCCTGAGCAGGAACGTCCGCAGGACCATCGTCACCAGGCAGATGTTCACCGCCACCTGGCCCGAGCACGACGACGAGCAGTTGACGCTCCCGCCGTGGCTCAACGAGGAGGAACTGGCCTACTACGTCGACACGTTCCAGGAGACGGGTTTTCGCGGAGGCCTCAACTACTACCGCAACCTGGACCGCAACTGGACGCTCACCGAACACCTCGCCGACCGCGTCGTCACCCGGCCCTCGCTGTACCTCACCGGATCCAGGGACCCCGTCGGGAAGTTCATGCCCGCGAAGGACCTCGACCGGATGCTCGCGGACCCGCGCGGGCACGTCGTGCTCGACGGCGCGGGCCACTGGGTCCAGCAGCAGCGTCCCGCCGAGGTGAACGCCGCTCTCCTGACGTTCCTCTCCGAGGTCGGCTGATAACATCCGCTGCCACCGGTTACGTACAGTTCGAACGACAGTGAATGGATCGCAGTGGCTGCCCAGGCCCCGGCCGCAGACGGCGGCCAGAAGCAACCGATCACACCCCGCAGCGCGCGTGGCGTCAGGACCCGCAACGCCCTGATCGCGGCCGCCCGTGAGGTCTTCGAGCGCGACGGGTACCTGGACGCCCGCATCACGGACATCTCCAAGGCGGCCCACGTCGCGTCCGGGTCCTTTTACACGTACTTCAACAGCAAGGAAGAGATCTTCCAGGCACTGGTCGAGCAGGTGCAGGAGGAGATGCTCCACCCGCACCTGCGCGAGCGCACCGGCATCACCGATCCGCGCGAGCTGATCGACGCCTCCAACCGCGAGTACCTGCGCGCCTACAAGAAGAACGCCCGTCTCATGGCGCTCTTCGAGCAAGTCGCCCAGATCGACGAGCAGTTCATGGCCCTGCGCATCGAGCGCGGCAACGCCTTCGCCCGGCGCAACGCCAAGCTGATCCGCACGCTGCAGGAGAGCGGACGGGCCGACACGACCCTGGATCCCCTGGTGACCGCGCACGCCCTGTCCGTGATGGTGAGCCGCATGGCGTATCTGGTCTTCGTGCTCGGCCAACGCATTCCGTACGAGCGGCTCGTCACCACGCTCAACACGATCTGGGAGAACGGGCTGCGGTTGCAGGATCCGGAGCCGGGCGCGGAACAGGGCGCGGGGCAGGTCGCCGACGCCGGGGGCTGACGCGCCCCCGGGTCTCACGGGACCCTCAGTCCTGGCGGAGCGCCCGGGTCCGCAGCGCGATCAGCGCGTCCAGGCGGAACTGCGGGTCCGAAAGCCCCTTGCCGAAGAGGTCGTTGAGCTGACGCAGGCGGTTGCGGGCCGTCTGCGGGTGGATGCCCAGCGCCGACGCGACCTCGGGCGCGGTGCGCCCCGCGGACATGAGCAGGGCGTCCAGGGTGTCCGCCAGGCGTTCCGCCTTGCCCTCCGGGAGGGCACTCAAGGGGGCGAGGATCTGCTCGGCGAGGAGTTCGCCCACGTGCGCGCCGCCCAGCAGATGCAGTTCGCCCAGGTGGTCAGCCGCCATGACCGGTGCCCCGGTCTCCGCGGCGTGCGCGGCGGCCGGCAGCCGGTGCAGGGCGAGGCGGGCGCAGTACAGCGAGACCCACGCCCGCTCCGGCGGGACGGCCGGGCCGACGACCGCGCCGCGGCCGCGCAGGACCGCGCGCAGCTGCTGCAGCCGGTGCTCGCCGTCGGGCGCGGGGACGACCAGGTGGAGTTCGCCGCCGCGGGACGTGGTCAGGACGTCGTCGTCGAGGCCCGGCAGCTCCGGGAACACCTCGGCCGGTGAGCGCAGGGCGACGCAGGCCAGCGTGGCGGGAAGGGGCCACTCGGCGCGGCGCGCGAGGTGGGTCAGGGGCTCGCCGCTCGGGTCGGGCCGCCGTTCGACGAGGCGGCCGGCGAGTGTGCGGCGGTTGCGCTGCACCTCGTCGCCGGACCGGGCCCGCGCCTCCTCGAAGCCCCTGGCCGACTCCTTGGCCATGGCGTGCACGTGCGTGAGGACGGCCTCGCTCAGGGGTACGGCGATGTCGCCGGGCAGCCCCGCGTTCCGGGCCGCGGCGACATAGCCCCGGCAGGCCGCGCGCGCCCCGATGAGGTAGGCGGCGTGCAGGTCGTCCAGGCCGCGCCCGCTGAGGAACTCCAGCCTGCCGAGCCGCCGGAAGCCGGGCGCGTAGTGGTCCTGCGGGGCGTCCGGGTCCTCGATGAGCTCGGCGAACTGGGTGGCGGCCAGGCGTACGGCCACCGTCAGGTCCCGCCCGACCGCGGATCCCGCGGGGTGCCGGTAGCCGTGGATCTCCCGGCGGATGGCCTGCACCATGTCGGTGGTCGACTCCTCGATCCGGGAGCGCAGGACCGGGGCGAGGGCCGCGGGCAGCTCCTTCCACGGCGCCCTCGACAGAGGAAGGTCGGCAGCGATCAACTCAGGCTTCTTTCCTAGCAGTTACCGGTGAGTGTTCGGATGCGGAGTGTAAACCGCGTGACATCCTCCGGACGCGCGTGCCCCATACATCTGGCGCGTACCGCTCGGTCGCACGCACGCTTACGAGCCGCCGGGGCCCTGCCCCGGCCCAGAGCCGCTCGCCGCTGTTGGAGAACGCCCATGACCATCGCTCTCGCGCACCCCCACGATCCCGCGCCCCGCCCGCAGGAGCTGCGCAGGCTCCTCGGCCCGCACCTGCCCGCCGCGGTCCAGGAGATGACGTCCGAGGTCGCGGCCCGGCTGCCGGGCTACACCGAAGCGGTCAACCGCACCCACGGCTATTCGGTGCACCGCGTCGTCGATCGCACCGTCGGCCAGTTCATGGCGGCGCTCGACGCCCCGAGCCACGCGGCGTCGCACGCCGCCGAGTTGGCCGCGCTGTACGAGGGGATCGGCGCGCAGCACGCCCGGCGCGGCTGCCCGCTCGACCGGCTGCGGGACGCCCTCGGCCTCGCCGGCCAGGTGGCCCGGCGCCGGCTCATCAAGGACGCCTACCGCTTCGCGTGGCCCGGTGCGACGCTCGGCTGGCTCATCGAGGCGAGCGTCGCCGTGACGGAGGCCGCCGCGTCGGCAGCCACCCGCGGGTACGCGCAGGAACGCGGCTGCGCGGAGGAACGCGGTGTCGCCGCCTCGGAGTTGGCGGAGCACCGCGAGCGGCTGCGCGACGCGCTGGTCGCGGAACTGCCCGTGGGGCGCCGCGCTCTCGCCCGGCTCGCCGAGGCCGCGGCGTGGCCGCTCCCCGACCGGCTCGCGGTGCTCGCGCTGCCGCCCGGCACGTCGACGCGGCACGCGATCCTGCCGCCCGAGGCGCTCGTCCGCCATCACGCGAACCTGGCGTATCTCGTCCTGCCCGCGCCCGAACTGCCCGGCGCCCAGCGGCACTTCCCGCTGATGCGGACGGAGGGTGCGGCGCTCGGCCCGTCGGTTCCCCTCTCCCGGGGTGCCGCTTCCCTGCGCTGGGCGCGCCACGGCGTGGACCTCGTCCGCCGGGGGCGGCTGCCCGCGCGGGCGCCGTTGCGGTGCGCCGACCACCTCTCCGTACTGGCCGCTTCGCGCTCCGGCGACCTGCTGGAGGCCGCGTCGCCCGGCGTGCTCGGGCCGTTGCTCGGCCTCCCCCAGCGCCGCCGCGATCCCTTGCTCAGGACGCTGTTCGCCTACCTCGACAGCGGTGACAACGCCGTCCTCACCGCCCGGCGCGTCTTCGTCCACGAGCAGACGGTCCGCTACCGGTTGCGCCAGATCGCCCGGCTGACCGACGGGGCGCTCCCGAACGCCGAGAACCGCCTGGAGACGATGCTCGTGCTGACGTGGCTGCTCAACGAGGCGTGAGGCAGGGGCCTTTGGGCGAGCAGGCGCCTTTGGGCGAGCAGGGGTCTTCAGCAGCGGCTCTTGGTTCCGGCGTGCACCGTCCCGTGGTTCAGGCGAGCAGCGGCTTCACGTGGTCCGTGGCGAAGCGGATGAACCCCTCGGGGTCCGGTTCGTCGGCCGTGGGCTGCAGGACGACCGTGTCGGCCCCCGCCTCGGCGAGCCGCCGCACCGCCTTCGCCACGTCCTCGGCGTCTCCGGCGACACCGAGGCCCGCGACGTCGCCCCGGCCGTCGTTCCTCATCTCGGCGCGCAGGCGCTCCGCCGCGTCGGGGCCGGTCGCGGTGGACAGATAGACCACCACGGGGTGCGCGCCGGTGCGCCCTGCCGACTTCCGTCCCTCGTCGACGAGTCGGCGGGCCTCGCGCACCCCTTCCACCGGGACACCCGCGTCCAGGATGGTGCCGTCCGCGGCCTCCCCGGTGAGCCGGACGGAGCGTGGCCCGCGCGCGCCCGCGTAGACCGCGGGGGCCGAGGCGGGCGGCCAGTCGAGCGCGACGTCGTCGAGGCTGACGTACCGCCCCTCGGTGGTGACGCGCTCGCCCGCCAACAGGGCCCGCATGGCGTCGAGATGCTCGCGGAGCAGGGTGAGCGGCGATGCGACGCGCGCGCCCACCTGCCCCATCCAGTCCTGTACGCCGTGTCCGACGCCCAGCATGACCCGGCCGGGGAAGAGCCGGTGCAAGGTGGCCGCCTCCATCGTGGTGAGGGCGACGTTGCGCAGCGGGACGGGCAGCAGCCCCACCCCCACGCGCAGCCGCTCCGACCAGGCGAGGGCGGCGGCCGCGCTTGCGATGCCGCTCTCCAGGAAGCAGTCCTCCCAGAGCCAGAGCTCCTCCAGACCCGCGTCCTGCGCGGTGCGCACCATGCCACGCAGGCGCTCGGGGGGAAGCTGGGGCCGGAACACCACGCCGAGAGTCGTCATGGCGCCTTCCTACCTCCTGGCCTCGCGGGCGATCAACCGGTATGCGGCTGCCACCGGTCGGAGGACCCGGGCGACGTCTGTCACCTCGCGCATGTCCTCGCACCCGCGTGGAGGGCGACCGCGGTGTTGCTGCCGAGCGTGGCGGTGAACCGCCGTGCGGAGTCGACCGTGACGCGCCTGCCGGACTGGACGTCGCAGTAGTCGCCCGCGGGCAGCGAGGTCTGGAAGGTGCGGGTCAGCGGCGAACCTTCGTGGTTGATGGCGACGTACGCCTTGTCGCCGCGGCCGAAGGCGATCTGGTTGCCGCCGTTGTCCCACCAGTCGGTGACGCCCTGACCGCGTGCGGTGTTGCGGAAGGCGACCATGCGGGAGATCTCGGGCCAGGCGTGCTGGCACTTCCAGCCGTCCGAGTAACAGGCCTTGACCGTACCGCCGTTGGGCGGTCCCGCGTCGCGGTCGGAGAACTCGTACCCGGAGTGGACGTCGGGTGCCCCGTACGGCCAGGCGAGCATGAAGACGTTGGCGAGGGTGTAGTTGGCGCCGTCCTTGTAGCTGAGGGTGTCGCCGCCGCGCTCGGTGTCGTGATTGTCGACGAAGACGGCGGACCTGCCCGAGGTCATGTACCCCCAGCCCTCGCCGTAGTTCTTCAGGTAGGCGAGCTTCTCCTGGGTGAAGACCCGCTTGAGGTCGCGGGCGTACCGGAACTCCTGCACGTCGCCGTTGCCGAGGTACTCGCTCGGCGAGACGGCCTCGCCCGCGCCGAATATGGCCTCCTGCTTCCAGTACACGCCGGGGTCGCTCAGCCGCGCCTTGATGGCGGCGAGGTCCCCTGCCGGCATGTGCTTGGCCGCGTCGATCCGGAATCCGTCGACGCCGAGCGAGAGCAGGTCGTTCAGGTAGGCGGCGATGCGGCTGCGCACGTACTCCTCGCCGGTGTCCAGGTCGGCGAGACCGACCAGTTCGCAGTTCTGTACGTTGCCGCGGTCGCCGTAGTTGTCGATCGGCGACCGGCAGTCGTCCATGTCGGCCCCCGAATAGGTGCCGGGGTAGTCGTACTTGGTGTACGACGAGCCGCCCGTGCCGGTGCCGGACCCTGCGGACATGTGGTTGATCACCGCGTCGGCGACCACCTTGACGCCCGCCGCGTGGCAGGTGTCGACCATGTTCTCGAAGGCCGCGCGGTCACCGAGCCGACCGGCGATCCTGTAGCTGACCGGCTGGTACGAGGTCCACCACTGGCCGCCCTGGATGTGCTCCTGGGGCGGCGAGACCTGCACGAACCCGTAGCCGGAGGGGCCGAGCCGGTCGGTGCACGCCTTGGCGACCGAGTCGAAGCGCCACTCGAAGAGGACCGCGGTGACGTCCTTCTGTCCCGGCGGGGCCGCGTCGGCCCGCGGGGCCGTCGCGAAGAGACTCCCCAGGACACCCACCGCGAGGGCGAGCGTCGCGGCAACAGGTCTGCGGCTTCTGGTCGTTGGACCGGACATGGGGCCTCCAGGGCAGGGCGGGGAGACGATGAGGGGAGTGCAGTTTCTTGCAGATTTAATCTGCAAGAACTTGCGAACCGGGACGGTATGCGTCCCCGGGACCCTGGTCAACCCTTCTCGCAGCGCCCTTGTCAGTGCGCCGCCCGCGCCCGATGACGGCGCACCGCGTCGCGGTTGGCGCACCGGTGGGAGCAGTATCGGCGGCGGCCCGTGCGGGACGTGTCGGCGAAGATCATGGCGCACTCGGTCACGTCGCACCGCCGCAGCCGGTGCATGCCGCGGCCCACCAGGTGCAGTGCGGTGCCGACCGAGAAGAGGGAGAACAGCAGGGCGCCCAGCGGCTGTCGGTCGTCGCGGTAGTGCAGGTGCCAGCCGTCGCCCGCGTGGTCGGTCAGCCGGGGGTAGGCCGCGGCGGCCGCCATCATGCCGTTGACCAACCGGGCGCGCTCGTGCTCGTCGGTGGCGTCGACGACCTTCTCCCAGGCGTCGAGCGCGGCATGGGCGCGGTCCAGGTCGCGCGGCGTGACCGGCCGCTCCAGCGTCAGACCGGCGGCGCGACAGCGGTCCGCGAGCTCCTCGGCGCTGGTCGGACGGTGGTTGGCGAGGTCCGCCGCCAGGTTCACGGCGTCGCCGCCGTAAGGGTTGAGGTGCATGAGCTCATTACATCAGGCTGATCGTCATGACAGAGCCCACCGGACACCTGTCCGCCCCTTCGACGACCGCCCAACTCCCCCGCGACCACAGCGACATACACCGGGCCACGAACGGTGTACGCCAGGCCACGGAGGACGACCTCCAGGAGCTGGTACGCCTACGGGCCCTGCTCTTCGAGGACTTGGGCGGCGAGTACTTCAACCCCGCCTCGGTGGGCGACGACTGGCGTCACGCCCTCGCCGCGGTGCTCAAGCGGAAGCTCGCCGCGGACGACGCGCACATCGTGGTGGTGGACGGCGAACACGGCCTCGCCGCCTGCGGCATCGGCACGGTCGAGCAGTGGTTCCCCGGCCCGCACAACCTCAACGGCCGTGTCGGGCACGTGATCGGCGTCGTCACCGACCCCGCGTACCGCAGGCGCGGGCACAGCCGGGCGGTCATGCGGGCGCTCCTCGACTGGTTCCGCGTGCGGGAGGTCTCCCGCGTGGACCTGTACGCCTCCCACGAGGGTGAACCGCTCTACCGCGACCTGGGGTTCGTCGACCACCCCGACCCCGCGCTGTTCTGGCGCCCGTGAGGGGCGAACGGCCGACGCCGGTGTCCGTGCCCGAGCCGACGTCGGCGACCGCGTACCGCTGGGTCGTCCTCGGCACCGCCACCTTCACCCAGGCCGCCGCGGCGTTCTTCGTGCAGGGGGTCGGCGCGCTGGGCCTCCACTTCCAGCGCGATCTGCACCTCGGCACGGCGCAGCTGGGCCTGCTGCTCTCGGCGGCTCAACTGGTGCCGCTGGTGGGGTTGTTGGCGGCCGGTGAACTGCTCGACCGCTACGGCGAGCGCTGGGTCGTCGGGGCGGGCGCGTGCGTGGTCGGCGCGGGCCTGCTCGTGGGCAGCGCGGCGCCGGGGTACGTCCCGCTGCTCCTGGTGATGCTGGTCGTCGGCGCGGGGTACAGCACCGTCCAGCCCGGCGGCAGCAAGTCGGTGGCGTCGTGGTTCGACCCGTCCCGGCGCGGGCTCGCCATGGGCGTCCGCCAGGCGGGGCTGCCGCTGGGCGCGGCGCTCGCATCGGCCTCGCTGCCCGTCCTCGCCGAGCGGTACGGGCTGCGGTCCGCTCTCGTGGCCGGCGGGCTCGTCGCGCTGCTGGGGGCCGCCGCCTTCATGGCCTTCCACCGCAGGCCGCCCCACCATGCCGCTCGGCCCGCCCGAGGGCCGCGCGTCCCGCTCAGGACGCAGCTCCGCGAGCGGCTGCGAATGGTCCGCGAACCGTCCATGGCGCGGATCATGCTGTCCGGCACCAGCCTGATCTCGGTGCAGTACGGCGTCGGCGTCCTGACCGTGCTGCACCTGCACGGGACGGCGTCTGTGGACGCGGGCACGGCGGCCCTCGTCCTGATGGCCGCGCAGGGGGCGGGCGTGGCGGGGCGCGTCTGCCTGGCGGCCCGGAGCGACCGCGGCACCTCGGGGCGCTACGCCTCCGTCAGGGTGTGCCTCGTCGCCGTGACCGCGGGGATGGCCGCGCTGACGACACCCCTGGGCCACTCCCCCACGGCGGCCTGCGGCATCTTCATCGGGCTCGGCTTCTTCGGGCTCGGCTGGTACGGCCCGTGGGTCGCGTACGTCGCCGAATCGGCCCCGCCGGACAGGACCGGGTTCGCGCTCGGCCTGGCCATGTCCGTCAACCAGGTCGCCATCGTCCTCGTGCCGCCCGCCCTCGGCCTGCTCGTCGACGGCACGCACAGTTTCGCCCCGGCCTGGGGCGTCCTGTCGGCGCTGACGGCGGCGGCGCTCGTCCTGACGTTAGATCCACGGTCACCAGGGCACCCGGGCTCACGTACGCAAGAGCACGCACAGCAGTACGTTTGAGACACGCACGGCAGTATGTGTGGGACATGTACTGCAGTACGTGTGAGACGCGGTTGGCAGCACATGTGAGACACGCACGGCAGTGCGTGTGAGAACGGCCAGGAAAGGGAGATGACCCCCCTCATGCCCATGCGCATCGCATTTCTCGTGGCGCCCGAGGGCGTCGAGCAGATCGAGCTGACCGAGCCCTGGCGGGCCGTGGGCGACGCGGGCGGCGAAGCCGTGCTGGTGTCGACGCGGCCCGGACAGGTGCAGGCCTTCGACCACCTCGACAAGGCGGACACCTTCCCGGTCCAGCAGGTGGTCGACGAGGCCAGGGCGATCGACTTCGACGGGCTCGTGCTGCCCGGCGGCGTCGCCAACCCGGACAACCTGCGCCTCGACGAGCGGGCCGTGGCCTTCGTGAAGGAGTTCTTCCACCTTGGCCTGCCGGTCGCGGCCATCTGTCATGCCCCGTGGGTGCTCGTCGAGGCGGACGTGGTGCGGGGGCGCACGCTGACCTCGTGGCCGAGCCTCCGTACCGACATCCGCAACGCGGGCGGCACCTGGGTGGACGAGCAGGTGACGGTCTGCGCCGACGGCTCCAACACCCTGATCACCAGCCGCAGGCCGGACGACCTCAAGGCGTTCTGCGAGGCGGCCGTCGCGGAGTTCGGCACGTCGACGGACCGGGCGGCACGCTGACCTGGGAGAGGGCGCCGCTCCCTCCCCCGGCACCCCGGGACTCCCGGTCAGCCCGGCAACGGCCGGTCCGTGACCACTTGCTTCATGACCAGCGTCGAGTTCAGGCGCTGGACGCCCGGCAGCTTGGCGAGCGTCTGGTCGTAGAGCTGCTGGAAGGCCGCGAGGTCGGCGGTGGCGACGCGGAGGAGGTAGTCGGGTTCGCCGAACAGCCGCTGGGCCTGGATGACGTGCGGGACGGCCGCCACCGCCGTCTCGAAGGCCTCGACGGTGTCGCCGTCCTCCCAGCGCAGCGTGGCGAAGACGAGGGCCTCGAAGTCCAGGCCGACCGCTGCCGGGTCGACGACGGCGCGGTAGCCGCGGATCGCCCCGGCCCGCTCCAGATCGCGTACCCGCCGGTGGCACGGCGAGACGCTCAGCTTCACGCGCGCGGCCAGCTCGGTGACGGTCAGACGGCCGTCCTGCTGAAGCTCGGTCAGAATTTTCCGGTCCAAGGCATCCATGGAGAAGATTTTCCCCCAGATCATGCCGCCCCCGAGTAATTACGGGAACACTTTCGGGCGGATCATCCCTAGCCTTCCCTCTGCACATCCGAGTGGGACGCAGAGGGAACGATCGATCATGGACACGGGCACGTTGGCGGCATTTCTGGCAGTGGACCTTCTGCTGGTGTTCACGCCGGGGGCCGACTGGGCGTACGCCATCTCGGCCGGACTGCGGGAGCGGTCGCTGGTGCCCGCGGTCGGCGGCCTCGTGGCCGGGTACGCCGGGTACACGCTGCTGGCCGTCGCCGGGCTCGTGGTGATCGTGGCCGGCTCCCCGACGCTGCTCACCGCGCTGACCGTCCTCGGCGCCGCCTATCTGATCTGGCTCGGCGTGAGCGTGCTGCGCCAGCCCGCGGCGCCGCAGGCCTCCGGTGAAGCGCTGGCCGCCTCCCGCTGGCAGATCGCCTTCAAGGGGGCGGGGATCAGCGGCCTCAACCCGAAGGCGCTGCTCCTGTACTTCTCGCTGTTCCCGCAGTTCATCCACCCCGCGGACGGCTGGCCCGTCGCCGCGCAGACCGGACTGTTCGGCGCGCTCCACATGGCCGCCTGCGCGGTGGTCTACCTCGGTGTCGGCGCCCTGGCGGGCGCCGTGCTCAGGACCCGGCCCGCCGCGGCCCGCGCCGTCACCCGCGTCAGCGGTGCCATGATGATCGTCATCGGCGGTTTCCTGCTCGTGGAACGCCTCGCCTGACGCGAGAACGCAACGACGCGAGGCGAGACGTGGAAGAGGTGGCACAGCCAGCGGACGAAGCCGTACGGGCGCGAGCGGCGAGCCGCCCGCCCGGCTCGAAGTCACACAGATAGCCCCGTAGCCCCGGCAGAACGGCTGCTTCGCTTCCACACCGGGGTGACCCCAGTGCCGTCGCCGACAGCGCGGGTGGGTACGCGACCTTCACGCTCCCCCGAGGACAGCTCCGTACTCACCGCCGAGTACAAGATCAACCTCTGCGCCCCGACCGCACCCTGACTGTGCGCCAACCACAGATGGGCACCGCTTGTGGACCGCGGCTCGATGTGAGGGGCATCACGCGTGTCACACGGGCACCGCCTAGGACTTCCCTCCCCCCGAGCACAGGATGTGCCCATGAACATAGGCATGGACGTGGGCATAGCACTGCCCCAATACGGCACGCACGCGCTGCCCCACGCGATCGGCGGGTTCGCCAGGGCCGCGGAGGACGCCGGCTTCGCCTCCCTCTGGACGGGCGACCGTTCCCTGACCCCCGTCGAACCCAGCGACCTGTATCCGGGCCACACGCCCGAGAACCCCTATCCCCCCGAATACAAGACGTTCCTCGACCCGTTGACCGTGCTGACCGTCGCCGCGACGACCACGACCCGGGCGCGCCTCGGCACCAGCACCCTCAACGCCCCCTGGTATCCGCCGATCCTGCTCGCACGCACCCTCACCTCACTGGACCGGATCAGCGGCGGCAGGCTCGACGCGGGGCTCGGCCTGGGCTGGATGCGCGATGAATACACCGCGGTCAACGGGGAGTTCGGCAAGCGGGGTGCGCATCTGGAGGAGATCCTCGACATCCTCGAGGGCTTCTGGACCGAGGAGGAGTTCGAGCACGCGGGTCCGCACTGGACGATCCCCCGTTCGTACGTCGGTCTGCGCCCCGCCCAACAGCCGCGCCCGCCCATCTACTTGGGCGGATTCGGCCGTGCCGCGATGCGCCGCGTGGGGCGGCGGGCCGACGGGTGGGTCGGTGTCGTCATGCCGCCGCAGGTCCACGCCGGACTGTGGGACACGGCCCGGCGCGCCGCCGAGGACGCGGGGCGGGACCCCGACGCACTGCGGCAGATCCTCCGCCACAACCCGTCGCCGGGAGCCACGGCGGAGCAGATCGCCGCCGTCGTCGCCGGGATACGTGACTCCGGCGCGGACGGGGGCTTCATCGATCTGCAGCAGTGCGTGCGCGAGCCGGACGAGGCGCTGGAACTCGGCATCAAGGTCCTCGACCTGCTCCGCTGAATTCGCCCTGGCCACCCGACAGCTCAACACCTCAACGACTCAACGACTCAACGACTCAACAGGCAGATGAACGGCGTCAGTTCGAGGCGCTCGACGACGCCGTTCACCGGTGGGCGGCCAGCACTGCCGCGAGGCCCTCTTGCAGGTCCTTGACGAAATACTCCGGAACTTCCAGCGACGGGAAATGTCCCCCGTGTTCGGGCGACCTCCACCGGACGATCCGCCGGTACCGCTCCTGTGCCCAGGGACGCGGACACTTCTCGATGTCACGGGGGTACATGGTGATCGCCGACGGGACGTCGACCCGAAGTTCGGGGTCCAGCGAGTTGTGGCTCTCGTAGTAGATGCGGGCCGCCGACGCGCCGGTCCGCGTCAGCCAGTACAGGGTGACGTCGTCGAGGATCCTGTCCCGGGAGATCGTCTCGAACGGGCTGTCCTCGGTGTCCGACCACTCGGCGAACTTGTCGAGGATCCAGGCGAGAAGCCCGACCGGAGAGTCGACGAGCGAGTAGCCGATGGTCTGCGGCCGGGTCGCCTGCTGCTTCGCGTACGCCGCGCGGCGGCCCCAGAAATCGCGGGTCTCCTCGGCCCACTCCCGCTCGACCGCGGTCAGCCCGTCCGTGGTCAGACCGGGCGGACCCTCCGCGAACGTGGTGTGGATACCGAGCACGTGCGCCGGGAACCTGCCGCCGAGGACCGTGGTGATGTTGCCTCCCCAGTCGCCGCCGTGGGCCAGGAACGTGCCGTATCCGAGCCTTCCCATCAGCTCCACCCATGCGGCCGCGATCTTCTCGGTTCCCCACCCGGTCGTGGCCGGCTTGTCGCTGTATCCGAAGCCCGGCAGCGACGGGGCCACGACGTGGAACGCCGGCGCGTCCGCGTCGTCCGGATCCGCCAGCTCGTCCACTACGTCGATGAACTCGGCAATGCTGCCCGGCCAGCCGTGCGTCAGGATCAGAGGCGTGGCGTCCGCGCGCGCGGATCGACGGTGCAGGAAGTGGATCCCCAGACCATCGATGGTCGTACGGAACTGGCCGATCCGGTTGAGCCGCTCTTCGAACGACCGCCAGTCGTACCCGGTGCGCCAGTAGTTCACGACGTCGACGAGGTCGGCGAGCGGAACGCCCTGATCCCATCGGCGGGGGCCGGGCGCGGCGCGCCGGACCGTCTCGGCCTCCGGCAGTCGCGCCGCGGCCAGGCGCGCGCGCAGATCGTCGAGGTCGGCGTCCGATGCGCGGACTTCACATGCTTCCACGTCTGCTTGCACGTCCGCTTGCACACCTATTCGCATGTCTGCTTGCACGTCTGCTTGCACGTCTGCTTGCACGTCGCCGGTTGGACGGGACATGAGACCTCCTGGCCGTCGCGGAACCGGCCGCGACCCATCGCGAACCGGCATAGACGGTTCTAGCAGCCCTCCGCGCCACGCGGCAACCGGCTAAGGTGGTTCCATGCGTGCTGCGTTCCCTGACTTCCGCCTCGGTACGGTGCTGGCGACCAGCTTCACGGGGACGCTGTCGGAGCGTCATGGCGACGCCGTGGAGCGCATTCCCGTGCCGCACCGGCTCGTCGACTGGCTGGCGGTGAGCGGTCTCCCCGTGGACTCCTGCACCACTGAACAGCTCGGCCTCGCGCGGGAACTGAGGGAGTCGATCCACGCCGCCGCGACCGCGGCCGCGATCCAGGACGCTCTCCCTGCGGATGCCGTCCAGGTCATCAATGACTTCAGCGCCCAGGGGCGGGCGGCGGCGATCCTCACACCCGAGGGCAAGCGGCGATGGCGGCTCAGCTCGGCCTCCGGCGTGGAAGACGCGCTCGGCGTGATCGCCGCCGACGCGATCAGCATCATCGCAGGCGAACGCGACGGAAAGCTGGCCCTGTGCGCGTCGCCGACCTGCCGGGCCGCCTTCTTCGACACCAGCCGAAGTCGCACCCGCAGATGGTGCGACATGAACACGTGCGGAAATCGCCAGAAGAAGGCGCGGTTCCACGCCAACCAGCGAAAGAACACCGGACCTGCGGAGTGATCGTTCGCGCCGTCCTCTGGTTCATCCAGCAATCACACGGCGAGGACGAATCCGGCGTCGCGCGGACCGCAGCCGCAGCACCTCCCCCACCGCCACACGCCCGGCCAGCATCAGGTGACCGCCGAGCCCCGACCAGGAATTCACGGCTGTGCCGAACATGCCGCAACTGACAGTTCGCCTCCACTCAACCGGTCACGAGGCCCCCGGCCGATGGTGGGCCGTGCTTGAAGCAGACGGCAACCCACCGACTACTTCCCGCGGCCTTGTAGTTGTCCGCGCTCCCACAGCAGGACTGAGCGGAGACATCATCGGCGCACCGCAATCCTGGACGAGGTGATCCGCGGTGTCAGTCTCCTGCCGCGCGTCAGACGGCCCGCGGAGATACCTGCGTCCATGCCCGCCCAGAGCCTCGCCTAGCGGTTCGCCCAACTCGCCGGTTGAGACTTCTCTGGACTTCGCTCGGACGAGGTCGACGAGGTCGGACAACCGCACGACCGGAAGCAGAAACCGCTAAGGACCCCTGCACAGGGAGGAAGCAATGCACAGGAAGCGTTCTCGGAGGTATGCAATCACCTTCTCTGTCCTGACGATTGTGGCAGCCGGAACCTTGGCCGCCACCCCGACGCAGGCACAGACGGGCGCCACCGGAACGAAGCCGGCGCCCAGGAGCTACGAAGTCGACAAGGGGATCAGGTCCCTTGACTCGCCTGTCGGTTACCACGACGTGAAGTGCAAGACCGTCCGGAACCAGAAGTTCTGCTACCAGGACAACCACGACATGCTCTACGTGAAGGACCTCAAGAAGGACGGTTACAGCGGAAACGTCTTCTGGAAGATAGGCAGTCGAAGGGGGCAGTGCATCAACGCATTCGGCAAAGGGACATGGGCCGTCTGCAATAAGTCCTTCAACGACAGGAAACGTATCTACGTCTACAACTACGACCACGGCAAGCGCGGGTTCAAGACGGACGCCTGATCTGCTGCGGCATGCGTGGCTTTCGCGCGTCGGTGGCAGGCACCTCTCAAGGCGGTCGTGTCCTCAGAGGTGATCCCGGTTGGCGTTCTGCGGTGGCCGGGGCCGCCGGGCCGGGGCCACTGGATGAGTCCGGTGGCCCCAGCCGGATGTGGTCAGCGAGCGTCGTTCAGGCGGCTGCTGATCTGCTCGTGGAGGTCGTGCGGCAGGTGGATGGTCCAGCGGTCGGCGGCCTCGGCGGCCAGGTCGCGGCTCCAGCGCCAGCTGTTGCGCGCTGCCGTGCGCACGTCCTGGTCGTGGGCGGCGGCCGTGGTGGCGGCGTAGCGGTGGCGGTCGGTGGCGGGGAGGTCTTGTTCGAGCGCGCGGCTGGGGGTGAGCCAGTGGGCCGTGCTGTTGCGCAGCAGGCGGCAGAGCTGGAGTTGCTGGGGTGCGATGACGGTGTGCAACAGGGCGTGGGCGCGGGCGATTTCGCCGCGGGCCAGGACGTGGGCGAGCATGAGCGTCCAGTTGGCCAGCTCGTCGGTGAGCTGCTGGGCGGTGGTCCCCGGCTCGGGCGGCTGGAAGGTGGCCAGTTGCCGGGCGGCCCGGGTGAGCCGGCCCGTGCGGTCGAGCAGGACGGCGTCGTCGGGGCGGGGCAGGTGCACCACGCCTTGCCAGGTGGAGACTTCGTCGATGCCGGCACCGGCCGGGGTGAGGTGGAACTCGCCGCGCATCAGGTCGTCGAAGACGACGGCGAGGATGCCGTACATGTTGGTGTAGGCGAGCTGGAGCGGGGCGAGGCGCGCCAGGAAGGCGGGGCCGTCGAAGTCGGCGAGGCGGTCGTCCTGAACGTAGAGGTATGCCTCGATGTCGGAATGGGCGTCGGCCTCGCCCGTGGTCCACGAGCCGTAGAGCAGTACACCCTCCAGGCGGTTGTCGGCTTGGGCGAGCTGTCGCAGGCGTGCGATGCGGTCGTCCAGGGCGGAACGGGCAGAGTGAAGGGACATGGTGTGGTCGTGTCTCCTGAGGTGAGCGTGCGGGCACGCTGACGGGGCCCGGCACCTGCCGGGCGGATGTCTGTGGACCGTTCCGGTCCGCTCAGGAGAAGTTGCACATGATCGAAATCATAGGAGATGCGCTCGGCCGCCGAGCCGTCGGCAGCAGATCAGGGTCGCCGCGATACCGGCGAAGGCCAGGAAATACTCGGCCCACCTTCTGGGAGAAGGTATGCCCCGTACCAGGGTTTCAAGTCCCTGAGCCTTTTCCAACCTGTAGAGGAGAGCCGATCGATGCTTGGCAGCTGCGACTGATTGGCCGTTGCTATTGCGGCCGCTGAGGCCGGGCTCACGGACCTGGTGGATGCAGCAGGCTGAACTCCTCTTCGGAGGCGTTGGGGTGGGTTCTCACGTGATTCCCCCGAAGGCGGCTCACGTGCCGGCGCCGGCCTGCTCATGCGGCCTGGACCTGCTGGGCGGCTGATCGGTAAATGCGTAGCGTGTTGCTGCAGGCGTGGGGATACTGCCTCGGTGACCCGTGCCGTACTGCCTCAACAACCGCTTCGGCCTCGCGCGTTGGCGCCCGGAGACCTCGTCGTCATCGCGTCGCTGTCCGGTCCGCTCGACGTCAGGTACGTGCCCGACCTCAAGCGGGCGGTGACCGTGCTTGAGCGGATGGGGTTTCGCGTGCGTCTCGCGCCGCTGCTCGAAACCGGGCGGCACCATTGGTGGAGCGCGGCTCGGCCGCCGGAGATCGCCGAGGAGTTCAACGCTCTTCTGCGTGATCCTGAGGTGCGCGCGATCATCGCGCATGACGGTGGGACGACGGTGCTCGGTTACCTCGACCTGATCGACGACGAGGCGATCACTGCTGACCCCAAGCCGATCCTCGGCTACAGCGATATCTCGCTGCTGCATCTGGTGCTCCATGCGCGCACGGGCCTGGTCGGCTTCCATGCCGATCTGGCCACCCCTGGACTCGGCGGGCACTGGCAGGCCGCGCCCGCGGTGCGCCAAGCGGAGCTTGAGAAGCTCTACTGGGCGCTGTTGTCCGGCCCGGAGGCGATCGGTGCGCTGCCCGTCAGCCCGTCGTGGGAGTGCTGGCGTGCCGGTCGCGCCGAAGGCCGGCTGATCGGCGGGCTGCTCAATCGCATCGTGCTGTCGCAGGCGACCCGTTACGCGCTCCCGCTCGAATGGTTCGACGGCGCGGTGCTGTTCTGGGAGGAGATGGGCGGCCAGGCAGCGCATGTGTGGAGCTATCTGCAGGTGCTGCGGCACCGAGGGATCCTCGATCGGATCTCCGGCATGGTCGTGGGCGTGCCGTGTGCGATCGACGGGCTCGGGACGGACGCTTCCCCGACCCTCCGCGAGATCGTCCTCGACGTCCTCGGCGACCGTGACGTCGCGGTCCTGGGCAACGTCGACTTCGGACATGCCGGCCCGAATCTGCCGATGCCGGTGGGCATCCGCGTCGCCCTTGACGCGCAGCAGCGGACGTTGTCGCTGCTCGAACCGGCGGTGCGGGGCGCTCATGACGATGAACCGGTCAGCTGAGCAACGCGGATCAGTGAGGCTCTTTGCGTCCTCAGGTTGAGACGGCCAGTTCCAAGGTGAGGACGGCTTTGACCAGGTCGGTGATGCGGGTGGTGCTGCACCGAGGTTTGCGCAGGAGCCGCCACGTCTTGAGAGTGGCCATGGCCTGCTCGACGAGTGCGCGGATTTCGGCGTGTGAAGCGAGTTGGGCACAGGTGTGACCGGATCGCAGATGGGCGAGGACGAGCAGTGCCTGCCGTCCGACGGGCAGCCGACGCCATCGGGTACCGCGTTCCCGGCGCCTGGTTCGCAGGCAGGCGGACAGGTAGCGCAGCCTCGCGGTGGAAACATCGGCGCCGCTCGGGTGGACAAGCACGCGGAAGCTCCTGGTCGACAGGTGATCTTAGGCATGAACCCGTCTACCAGGAGCTTTTCCACGTCCCGGCACTGGCCCTGGCCCTGGCCCAACTACCGATCCACCGCGACAGGTTGGAAAAGGCTCCCTGACTGTCGTGCGTGTTCGCGGCGGAGGTACCGACGGGGTTCGGACCCGCCAACCCATTCGGGACCAGACGCTCCACCATCGCCATCACGGCGCCCAACCTCACCATCATGCCGGTCGAGACGACCTCTAAGTGGGCTTTGACGACGTGCGGCACTGACGCCATTCTCGTTCGCGGACCGAGACCGAGAACGAGGCGTACGGTTTCAAGGCCGAAGCCGCCCTCCAGCTCGTCGCTGTGGAGCCGGATGAGGGCAAGATCGCACTGTGCGCCGCGACCAGGTCTCCGAAAGCCCCGTTCGCCGAGCGGGGCCGCTGAAGCCTTGCACGGCCCGTTCGGCTTCGGCAGAAAGGTCTGCACCGCCCTCGCCCGATGCCACATGGCCGATGCGAAGAACTGCTGCGAGCACAGCGAGGCGACTGCCCAGGCTGAAAGAGCCGTTGAGGACACGCAGGAATTCTTCGACGGCGTCTCGTACGAGCTGACGTTCAAGGCGCTGCCGCGGCCCGTCCTGGACGGGCTGGTCAAGCGGTTCCCGCCGACCGAGGCGCAGGCTGAGGAGGGAGAGGCGTGGAATCCGGAGACGTTCCCCGCGGCGCTGATCGCCGCCGCGCACATCGAGTGGGACGACAACGGCCACACGGTGGAGGGCATGAGCGAAGAGGATGCTGGATCCGGCAGGCGGTGGCTTGGGGGGGGGCAGGGACGGTACCTCCTCGTACGCCGCCGTGTGCCAATGGCGGCCAAAGGGATACCCGGACGCACCCTCACGGCACCATGATGTGCTCTAGGCGACACGGGGGTGTCTTCATGTCTGTTCGCTTCGGTTCAGGACTCGTGCGGCTTCCGGGCTGGGCCTTCACGCTTGCCGGATTCGTCCTGGTGGTGGGGCTGTTCTTCGGGGTGCGAGGGCTCGCGTCGCCCGACGGCGGTGCGCAGGGCGGCGGGAACGGCGGTTCCTACGACGGCGGCACGAGCACGGGGGCCGGCGGCGGGGACGGGGGCGGCACGAACGGAAGTGGCGGCTCGGGCGGCGGCGACACGTCGGGCAGTACGTCGGGCAGTACGTCGAACGGCGCGTCGAGCGGCACGTCGGACGGGACTTGGCAGACCGGCGGCGGGGACGGACAGCCGGGCGGGAACGGCAACGGCAACGGCAACGGCAACGGCAACAGTGGGAACGGGAACCGCGGGAGCGGCACGCCGCCCGGCTGGCTTCCGTGGGGGCCGAGGTCACCCAACACCGACGAGGAACTCGAACCGGACAGTGCGTACGACCTGCTTCAGCGAGGCGAGTGCCAAGAGGCGTACGACACGGCCGTCGACCCCGCGAAGCAGACCGGCAACCAGGCGTCGCCGGACTCCTGGAAGGTGATCGAGGGCCTCGGCGGCATCTGCAAGGCCGCGCACGGCGAACGCGGCGGCCTCGACATCGCGGCGAAGGCCGAGAAGGCGCTGCGCGCCTCCGACTACCGGCCGGGGAGCACGGATCAGCTGTGCAAGGACGGGGAGGCCTACGCGGTTCTGCAGCGCTTCGTCGCCTACTACCGGCAGCATCCCGCCGAGAAGGTCGTGCTCCGTCCCTCGACGTCGGGCTCCGGGGCCTGCGCAAGCAAGATCACCGCCCAGGACAACAGCTACGCGCCCGGCACGTCCGCCTACTTCTCCGGAACGTGGCCGGCCGAGCCGAAGACCGTGGAACTGCGCGCCGCGGAGCTGACGGACCCCATCGTCGTGGAGCCGTTCGGTGACGCCGAGGACGAGGCCAGGTGCTGCAAGGACGCGACGATCTCCATCGACCTGCCGGGGCCGGACGGCTACGGCGGCAAGCGTCCGACCGTGATCGACGTGACGCTCGTGACGAAGGAGGGGTCCAGGGTCGTCCAGAAGGCCGCGTTCACCCTCGACTGGTCCGGCATTGAACCACCACCGCCGTCGCCGGACCCGCCATCACCGAACTCGCCCTCCCCGAACTCGCCCTCCCCGAACTCACCGTCACCGGGCCCTTCGGCACCCAGCCCCGGCGCATCCAGCCGTGACGCACTCCCCCGATGAACGAGCCCCGACCCCCGGAGCCGAACCCGTCCCCAGACACGAACACGGGCCCACCCCCCAGCACAGGCCCTGACCCGGATCCGACCCCGACCCCAGCCCCAGATCCCGCACCCGCACCCGCACCCACACCCACACCCACACCCACACCCAACCCTCCCCCCAACCCCGAGCCCAAGTTCGGCTGGGTCGAGATCGTGGGGGCCATTGGGTCGCTCGTGACCCTCCTGACCGCCGTCCTCTTCTACTTCGGCTGGGCCAGCACCGATGCCGAGACCAAGGCGCTCGGTCTGCGGGACACCGTCTTTCACTTCTCCACCAGCGACTATCTGCTCCGCAGCGTCGACGCCCTCTACGTGCCCGCCTGGCTCGCGGCCGGCGTCGCCCTGGGGGTGCTCGGGCTGCACCGCTGGACGACGAGCGAACCGGAACGGCTTGCCCGTGCCGTCCGCGGGCTGCGCCACGCCTGGGCGGTGCCGCTCGTCCTCGTACCCCTGTATCCGCTCGGGCCATGGCTGTTCGACCTGCTGCTGCCGCTCACCGCGATCGCCGCCTTCTCGCTCAACGCGTACGCCCGTACCCGTGAGCGCAGGGACCTGCGGCTGTGGGGGCTCACCCTCTTCATCTGTGTTCTGTCGCTGTTCTGGGCCGTTTCCGCGTACGCGGAGATCGCCGGCCGCGGCCGGGCCGGGCTGACCGAGCGGACCGTGCGCGCCGACTTCCCCGCCGTCGTCGTCTTCAGCAAGAAGGACCTCATGATCCGCGGCGGCGGCAGCTGCTACCGCCGCGTCACCGAGAAGGGCAGTCAGTACGCGTACGAGTACGCGGGGCTGCGCCTCTTCCATGTCTCCGGTGACCGCGTCTTCCTCGTGCCCCGCGACTGGACGCCCGGGAACGGCACGCTCTACGTCCTCAAGGAGGGCGAGGGGCAGCGCGTCGACCTGCTCAGCGGAGCCGTTCACCGGGCGCGGGAATGTCAGGGATAGGAAGTGACAGCGGCGGCTGTCGCGGCTACTGCGCCATCTCGTACGTGCCCGCCAGCGCCTCCACCCGCTCCCAGACACGCGCCGAGCGCGCCTCGTCGACGACCGGACGGCGCACCGCGCCCAGCGCCCAGCTCTGCTGCGCCTCGGTGGCGGAGTCCTTGCCGTGGAGCTCGACGGCGTGCGCGGAGAAGTCTCGTACGAGAACAGCGAAGAGCTCGTCGAGGACGTCCTCGTCCAGGCCGGTCAGCCGCGCCTGCTCCAGGATCAGCTGCCCGTGGACCACCAGCGCGAAGAGCTGGCCGACGGCGAGGAGGAGGTCGAGGTCGCGGCTCTGCTCCTCGTCGGGCGCGGCGGTCCGCACGAACTCGCAGAGCGCGTCGGCCTGTTCGCGCAAGCGGGCGACGTTGGGCAGCTCGGCGAACGCGTCGAACGCGGTGCGCCAGTCGTGGAAGCGGATGGCGCCGAGGCCGCGCGCCGGCCCCTGCCGGAAGAGGAAGTCGTCGTCGGCCGCGTCCAGGCGGGTGGGGACGGGCGCGTACTCAGCAGGGTTGAGCAGGTGGTTGCCCATGAACTTGAGGATCAGGGCGAGGTTCACGTGGACCGTGCCCTCCAGCTTCGGCAGGCCGCGGATCTCGACGGCCGCCTGCGCGAAGTAGTTGTCCTTCTCGAAGCCCTTGGCCGCGATGACGTCCCACATGAGGTCGATGACCTTCTCGCCCTCGGTGGTCACCTTCATCTTCGTCATGGGGTTGAAGAGGAGGTAACGGCGGTCGTCGGGCCCCGCGGAGCGGAAGTAGTCGACGGCGCGGTCGCTGAAGAGCTTCATCCCGACGAGGCGGACGTACGCGTCGGTCAACTCCCGCCGCACGTGCGGGAAGGCGGTGACGGGACGGCCGTACAGGATGCGGTTGTGCGCGTGCGTGACGGCCTCGTACATCGCGTGCTCGCAGATGCCGATCGAGGCGGTGCAGAGGTTGAACTTGCCGACGTTGACGGTGTTGAGGGCGGCGTCGAAGGCGGCACGGCCGGTGTGCAGGACGTCGTCGGCACCGACCGGATAGTTCTCCAGGCGGAACTCGCTCACGTACTTCGACGAGTCGACGACGTTCTTGACCAGGTGGTACGCCTCGTGGCGGCTGTCGGCGGCAAAGAAGACGTAGCCGTCGGGGCCCTCGACGTCGGTGCGGCGGCCGAAGACGGAGACCAGGCCCGCGGCGTTGCCGTTGCCGATGTAGTACTTGGAGCCGGTGGCCCGGAAGCCGCCCTCGCCGTCGGGCTCCAGAAGCATGTCGGTGGAGTAGATGTCGGCGCCGTGGGTCTTCTCGGACAGGCCGAAGGCGAACACCTCGCCCTGGTCGAGGAGTTCGGCCGCGCGGGCACGCGCCACGGCGTTGTCGCTCTGCCAGACCGGGCCGAGGCCGAGGATGGTGACCTGCCACGCGTACCAGTAGTCGAGGCCGTAGAAGCCGAAGATCTCGTTGAGAGCGGCGATGCGGGCGGTGTCCCAGCGCTTGTCCCCGGCGCCTTCGGAACCGTCGGCCGCGGCGGACGGCGTGAGGAAGGTCGCGAACAGGCCCTCCTTGGCGGAGAAGGCGAGGAAGTCCGCGAGCCAGGCGCGGGAGCGGTAGTCCTCGATCAGCCTGCGCTTGCCGCGCGCCTCGAACCAGTCGACGGTCGCGCGCAGCAGCCTGCGCGTCTCGGGGTCGAAGTGCGTGGGGTCGTAGGTGGTCGGGTTGAACAGCAGCGGGTCGGCCACGGCAATGTGCCTTTCCTGGTCGGGAGTTGGGCAGGGGGTGAGGGTGAGGAGTGTGGGGGTGGGGCTGTGTCAGCGCTCGGGGGCGAGGCGGTGGAGGGTGGCGATCACGTCGTCGAGCCAGGCGAGCGTCATCCGTTCGTACGCGATGCCGCCGCGCAGCACGACGTGCTGGAGCTCGCGCCCGGCGTCGGGCGTCGCCCCGGGAAGTTCGGCCTCGGGCCCCGGGAAGTCGCGCCGCTCCCCCGCGAGATAGTGCGCGAGCCGGTCGGCGTGCGCCTGACGGTGCCGCTCCACCTCGCGGATCAGCGCGGCGGGGTCGTCGAAGGCCGCGCCGCGGATCTTGACGGCGAGCTCGTGCCGGACGCTCTCGGGTTCGATCGGCTCGTGCAGCCACGCGGAGAGCGCGGTCCTGCCGGGGGCGGCGACGGAGTACTCCTTCTTGTCCGGCCGGTCCTGTTGGACCACTTCGCGGACGTCGATCCAGCCGTCGCTCTCCATGCGCTTGAGGACGCGGTAGATCTGCTGGTGCGTGGCGGCCCAGAAGTAGCCGATGGACCGGTCGAACCGCCGGGCCAGCTCATAGCCGGAGCCCGGCTTCTCCAGCAGGGAGACGAGGATCGCGTGTTCGAGCGCCATACCCGAATCCTTCTATGCAACTCGTTGCATAGACAAGCGGCGCCGTCCAGGTGAGACGCGGCTCACCTGGACGTTCGTCGACTCGGCCCGGTCGGCCCGGTCCGCTCAGCCCGAAGGCCCGGTGTCCGACGCGGTCAGTTCCGCGCCGCGGGCTCGGCGCCCGCGGGAACCTCGTAGATCTTTCCGTCGACTCCCGAGCGGTAGAGCCTGCCCGCCGAGAAGCCGCGCTCGCCCTGTCCGTAGGTGATCTGCGTGGAGAGGTGCAGCCCCGACTCGACGGCGCAGAGCTTCCCGCCTTCCACCCGCCAGATCTGTCCCGCCGCGTGCGTGGCGACGAGCGGCCGTCCACGGCTGTCGAGGGTGATCCCGTCGGGGAGGGCGAGGGTGTCGGACGGCGCGACGGAGATCCAGCGCTCCGGGTGCGAAGGGTCGTCGACCGGGATCCGGTACAGCCCGGGGGCGACGGTGGTCTGGATGACGTAGACATGCCTGCCGTCCGGGGAGACGGCCACTCCGTTGGGCTGCGGCACCTTGGCCCAGGCGGGGTCGACCCGGCCGTCCGGCGTGACGCGGCCGATGTTCCTGCCGCCCAGGGTCGTGGTGTAGACGGTGCCGTCGGGCGCGAGGGCGATGCCGTCGATGCCGCCGAGTCCCGAGGCGTACGTGGTGACCTTCCCGGATTCCGGATCCACGAGCAGGAGCTTCGAGCTGGGGTGGAAGTCGCCGGTGAGCGAGTGGGCGAGGTCGTTGCCGGTGCCGACGAGAAGCCGGCCGTCGTCACGGACGACGACACCGCCGTTGGCGCCGATGTTCCCGGTGAGCGCCACGGGCTCGCTGCCGGGTGCGCCGATCCGGTACACACGGCCCGTGAAGTACGCGGTGGCGAACATCCGTCCCTGCTGGTCGACGGCGATCGACTCGACCCAGTCCGGAAGGTGGGCCACCTTGGTCGGCGGTGCCGCTTCGGGGGCGTCACAGGCCGGTGCCGCGTGCGCGGGGGCGGCCACCAGCAGGCCCGCGGCCACGGCCACTCCCACCGCCGCCGCGATTCCGCGCCTCGCTCCGCGCGAGGCGGTGCGAGACCTCGAACTCACCCTTGACCGCATCGATTTCCCTCCGTCGTCCATTCCCGCATCCGTCGCTCTGCCCGGCGAAGTATCGGCTCAGGACGGCTCCCGCACCACCCCGCCTCCGCTTCAGCGGTCACGGCTCGGGAACCACGTCGACGTACACGAGCACCGCATGCCGGTCCGGGGGCTCGGGCACCACGGAGGGGGGCCTTGCGGCCGACTCGCCCGGCAGGCGGCCGATCCCGTCACCGGCCAGGCAGGCGGTCCGGGCCGCTTCGGCGTCCAGCGGCCCGAGGTCGGCGCCCCGGTGCCGGACCGTCGGGAGGCGGTCGGGCGCGCACTCCAGGAGGAGCGAGCATCCGGCGCGGCGCAGGTGCAGCACGGCATCTGTTTCGGTCACGGTTCTCCCTCTCGGTCTGCACCGGCGGCGCATGGGGTCGGGCTCTCCGCCGGCCTGTGATGCGGTGCGGCTTCTGGTCTGCCGTGGATCCTTCGCCGGGCCCGCCCCCGCGAACCCCCGTCGCGGCCACCGATTCCAGAAAGGTCCGAACGAAGGTTCACTTCTTGCTCTGAACGGTGGTTCACTTCTTCCATGGCCTATCGCAAGACCCCCACCGAAGTCCGTCGCCTTGCGGCGGCCCGAGAGCGCCTCGTCGACTGCGCGACCGCGGTCGTCGCCGAAGTGGGCTGGTCGCAGGCGTCCGTGACCGCCGTCGCCGACGCGGCGGGGATCGCGGCCGGTTCGGTGTACCAGCACTTCCCCTCCAAGGCGGCGCTCGCCGTGGAGGTGTTCCGGCGGGCCGCGGGGCGCGAGGTCGACGTACTCGGCGAAGTGCTCCACCACCCCGACGGATCGCCGGTCGAGCGGCTCGCCCGCGGCGTCGAGGTCTTCGCCCGCCGCGCCCTGGAGAACCGCGGCCTGGCCCACGCGCTGCTGGCCGCGCCGGCGGAACCGGCCGTCGGGGCCGAGCGGCTGGACTTCCGCCGCCGCTACCGGGCGCTGTTCACCGACGTGCTCCACGAAGGCATGGCCGCCGGGCTGCTGCCCGCGCAGAACGGCGACATCACCGCGGCCGCGCTCACCGGCGCCATCGGCGAGGTCCTCGTCGACCCGCTCGGCGCCCACGACGAGAACGACGTCGACGAGCTCCTGGCCGAGCTCGTCGCCATGGCGCTGCGCTGCGCGGGCGCCCCGCCCGGGACGTCTGCCGGGACGCCGCCGGAGACCCCGCACGCCTGACCCGACCGCCCTTTCCCGATCCACCCTTTCAGGAGGAGGCTCCATGTCCCCCACCGCGACCCATGAAGTGACCAACCAGGCCCCGCCGTTGACCGGTCACGACATCGCCGACGACCCGGTCCTGCTGGAGGGCGTGCGCCGCGAGGGCGCCGACTGGCACCTCGACGACCTGCACCGGATCGGGCGCCGCGCGGGCAGCGAGGAGGTGCGGCGCTGGGCCGACGAGGCCAACCGCCACGAGCCGGAGCTGCGTACCCACGACCGCTACGGCAACCGCGTCGACGAGGTCGACTTCCACCCCGCCTACCACTCCCTGATGGAGATCGCGGTCGGCGAGGGGCTCGCCGGCAGCGCCTGGGCCGACGAGCGGCCGGGCGCCCATGTGGCGCGCGCCGCCGGGTTCATGGTGTGGAGCAGCACCGAGGCCGGGCACGGGTGCCCCGTGTCCATGACGTACGCGGTGGTCCCTGCCCTGCGACACGCGCCCGACCTCGCCAAGACGTACGAACCGCTGCTCACCAGCCGTGTCTACGAGCCCGGACTGCGCGCCCCCGCCGGCAAGCGCGGGCTGCTCGCCGGGATGGGGATGACGGAGAAGCAGGGCGGCACCGACGTCCGCGCCAACACCACCGTCGCCACCGAACAGGCCGACGGCACCTGGCGGTTGAGGGGCCACAAGTGGTTCACCAGCGCGCCGATGAACGACCTCTTCCTCGTGCTCGCGCAGGCCCCCGGCGGGCTCTCCTGCTTCCTGGTCCCCCGTGTCCTGCCGGACGGGAGCCGCAACACCTTCCGCATCCAGCGCCTCAAGGACAAGCTCGGCAACCGCTCCAACGCCAGCGGCGAGCCCGAGTTCGACGACACCGTCGCCTGGCTGGTGGGCCCCGAGGGCAACGGCGTGCGCACCATCATCGAGATGGTGACCATGACGCGCCTGGACTGCGTGCTCGGCTCCGCGGCGGGCACCCGTGCCGCGCTCGCGCAGGCCGCCCACCACGTGCGCCACCGCGCGGTCTTCGGCACCAAGCTCATCGACCAGCCGCTGATGCGGAACGTGATCGCCGACCTCGCCGTGGAGTCCGAGGCGGCCACGACGCTCGCCCTGCGCATGGCGGGGGCCGCCGACCGCGCCCAGCGGGGGGACGACGGTGAGCGCGCGTTCCTGCGGCTCGCCACGGCCGTCGGCAAGTACTGGGTGTGCAAGCGCCAGCCCGCGGCGGTAGCCGAGGCCCTGGAGTGCCTCGGCGGCAACGGTTATGACGAGGCGTCAGGCATGCCGCGCCTGTACCGCGAGGCCCCGCTGAACGGCATCTGGGAGGGCTCGGGCAACGTCAACGCCCTCGACATGCTCCGCGCCCTGGCCCGCGAACCCGCTTCCCTGGAGGCCTTCCGTACGGAGATCGAGGCGGCGGCCGGGGCCGACCGGCGCCTCGACGACGCGTGGCGGGACCTCCGGGGCGAGCTCGTCCTGACCGAGGACGCGCCGCTGCGGGCCCGCCGCGTCATCGAGCGGGCCGCGCTGGTCCTGCAGGGCTCACTCCTCGTGCGGCACGCCCCGGCCCCCGTCGCCGACGCGTTCTGCGCCTCGCGTCTTGCCGGGGACCGCGGCCTCGCCTTCGGCACGCTCTCCGCGGGGACCGACTTCGCGGGGCTTCTGGAGCGGCTGCCCTGCTGAGGTGACCCGGCGCAGAAGGGCGGTTCGCCGTTTCGGGCCGCCCGGCCGGTGCGGGCCACCGGGGCCGTCCCGGCCGTCGGGACCGTCGGGCGGGAGGACGAAGCCGACCTCCGCTCCTCCGCCGTCGGCGCCGGTGGCGAACACGGTGCCGCCGTCGGCCGTGACGATGTCGTGCACGATGGCGAGCCCGAGCCCGGAGCCCGGGGTCGCCTGGGTGCGCGAGCCCCGGTAGAAGCGGTCGAAGACGGCGTCGCGCTCGCCCGGTTCGATGCCGGGGCCCCGGTCGCGCACGGACAGCCGGCGCCCGTCGATGTGCAGGGTGATCGGCGTGTCTTCGGGGCTGAACTTCACCGCGTTGCTCAGGAGGTTGTCGACGCAGCGCTGCACCGCGCGGGGCCTCGCCCGTACGGGGACCGGCCTGTGTGTGGTGACGGAGATGGTGCGTCCGGTCCGGGTCCGGTGGCGGTGCGCGGTGTCCTCGGCCAGGGCCACCAGGTCGACGCGGTCCCGGTCCTCGTCCGTGTAGCGGTCGGTGGCCAGGTCGACGAGTTCGCGCACGAGATCGTCGAGGGCCGCCGTCTCGGTGACCAGGGTGGTGAGGATCTGCTCCTCGTCCTCGGGGTCGAGCCTGCCGCGGGCCCTCTGCAGGAGTTCGGCGCTGCCCCGCACCGAGGTCAGCGGGGTGCGCAGCTCGTGGCTCGCGTCCTGGACGAGTTGCTGCTGCTGTGCGCGCGAGCGGCGCAGCGCCGTGAGCATCGCCTCGAAGCTGCGCGTCAGCTGGCCGATCTCGTCGGATCCGGCGGGCGGCAGCGCGGTGGAGAGATCCCGGGTGGTGGTGATGCGCCCGGTGGTGCGGACCAGCTGGCGGACGGGCCGCAGGATCCGTCCGAGGACGAACCAGCTCAGCAGGGCGGACAGGCCGACGGCGGTCGCGGTGGTCCAGGAGATGCGCCACATGAACGCGTCGTCGACGCGCGCCGCGCGCTCGTAGCTCTGGCCGACCATGACCGCTCCGCCACCGGGCAGCGGCCGGGTCAGAGTTCCGTACTCGGTTCCGGAGACGACGATGTCCGCGCGGCTCTCCCCCCGTCCCGTCCGCGCCACCCGCAGAGCCGCCGCGGAGACCGGCAGCTCGCGGCCGCCCGGTGTCAGCCGACGCACGGCTCCGTGCTCGGACACGACCTGTTCGGTCATGTCCGCACGCGGTGGCGGGGTCAGGTCGGCGGCGAGCAGGGTGACGACCGTGTCCGTGCGGTCGTCGAGCCCGCGCTCGAGTTCGTCGCCGACCAGGGCGCCGACACCGCGGTAGGACATGACGGCCGCCAGGGCCATGGCGAGCGCGGCGGCCGCGACGACAACGGCCGTGATCTTGATACGGAGCATCAGGCGGCCCGGACGGTGTAGCCGACGCTGCGCACGGTGTGGATGAGACGGCTCTCGCCGTCCTGTTCGGTCTTCTGGCGGAGATAGCCGATGTAGACGTCGAGGGACCGGGAGGTGGTGTCGAAGTCGAAGCCCCAGATGCGCTCGTACATCTGGGACCGGGTGAGGACCGTGCCCGGGTGGCACAGGAGCAGTTCGAGGACGTCGAACTCGGTCTTGGTCAGGTCGAGTTCACGCGCGCCGCGGAACGCCTGCCGCGACCCGGGGTCCAGGGTGAGGTCCGCGACGGCCAGGACGCCGCTGTCCTCGGCCGGTTCGGTGCGCCGGAGCAACGCGCGTATGCGGGCGAAGAGTTCCTCGGTCGCGAACGGCTTGGCCAGGTAGTCGTCGGCGCCCGCGTCCAGGCCCGCGACCCGGTCGCCGACCTCATGACGCGCCGTCAGGACCAGGATGGGCATCCGGTCGCCGCGTCTGCGCAGCATCCGGCACAGGCCGAGGCCGTCGAGGCCCGGCATGACCACGTCCACCACCGCCAGGTCGGGCCGCTCCTGTTCGAGGAGGCCGAGGGCCTCCAGGCCGTCGGCGGCCGTGAGCACCCGGTAGCCCTCGAAGCGCAGCAGCTGGTCCAGGGTGCTGCGCACACCCGGATCGTCCTCGACGACCAACACCGTCCTGCGGTGCCCCGTTTCCTCAGTCATGTGATCATTTTCGCCGGTGGTGGACGCGGTCACGGCACCGGCCCGTCAGTGGTGCGCGGAGGCGTTCACGGGCGCCACGGCGATCGGCGGCAGGGTGCGCAGGCAGGACGTGTCGCCCGGCTTGCCGGTGCGCAGGAACCGGGTGGTCACCCCGAGGACGCAGCCGCTCTCCTGCAGCTCGGGCACGTGCCCGGTGTTGCGCACCGAGAAGAACCGGCTGTCGCGGAACGCCTCGGCCGCCTTCTTCCCGTCCTCGACGGTCGTGTTGGAGTCGAGGTCACCGGAGAGCACGAGGACCGGGACGTCGGGCAGCCTCAGCTTGGTGGGCTGCGGGTCCGGGGTGTTC
Source organism: Streptomyces sp. NPDC025651 (assembly GCF_055558735.1). Lineage (NCBI taxonomy): Bacteria > Bacillati > Actinomycetota > Actinomycetes > Kitasatosporales > Streptomycetaceae > Streptomyces > Streptomyces sp. NPDC025651. The sequence continues at coordinate 97,276 of NZ_JBVHLZ010000016.1, read as the reverse complement.
TCGCGCGGCCAGCCGATGCAGGCGTCCCCGCCGTCCGTGGGCCCCTCGGCGAATCCCCTGGCGCTGAACACGCCGTGCTCACCGGGGCCGGCGGACTTCAGCGCGGCGCGGTACTGGCGCCACCGCTCGGACAGCGGCGCGTCCTTCTTCCAGGCCTTGCGGTAGTCGTTGCAGACGACCGCGACGTACGGCGCCTGGTCCTCCTCGCCGGCCGTGGCGCCCTCCTTCTGGATCAGCGTCCGCAGCGGCGCGGTATCGCCCTTGGCGAAGCGGTTCAGGGCGCGGGGCAGGTCGCCGAGGAGGGAGCTCCCTGCCGGGTCGAGCCCCACTTCGCGGCTGGCCGACTCGTACATCAGGTTGGCCAGCTTGCCCTCGGTGAACCGCGCGGTGTATGTGCCGTGTTCGGTGGTGATCGGCACGGTCATGGGCCGGGCCCGCAGCCGGGACGCCGTGGTGGCCAGGTCCTTGACGGCCTGCTTCCCGTCGCACGCCTCGGCGGTGCCGCGCTCGCAGACGCGGCGCAGCGTCTGGGACACCGCCTGGGCGCTGGACCGCGCCAGCGGGTCGATGGCGTGCGGGTAGGCGCCGGACAGCACGACGGACCGCACGCGCTCCGGGTGGCGCGAGGCGTACACCGGCATCAGGTACGTGCCGTACGACAGTCCGTAGAGGGAGAGTTGGGGCGCGCCGATCCTGGCCCGGATCGCGTCGATGTCGTCGGCGGTGGCCGCGGTCGTGTACGCGGCGGCCTTCGGCCCGAGGTTCTCGCCGCACCGCTCGACGGCGGCCCGCTGCTGGGCCCGCGTGCCGAAGCGGTACTCGGCGTCGGTGACGCCGCAGGGGATCCGCTCGGAGCGACCGGTGCCGCGCGGGTCGACGAGGAGCAGGTCGTGGTCCTTCAGGAGGTCGCCCAGGGCGTACGCGAAGCGGTCGGCCCGGTCGATCGCGACCTCGCCGGGGCCGCCCGGGTTGACGGCGACGGTGCCCCTGGCGGCGCCGGGTGCGCTGTGCCGTACGACCGCGTAGCTCACCTCGGTCGTGCCGAGTCCCGGCTTCCCCGCGACCAACGGGCGGTCCACCGTGCCGCAGTCGACGCGGTGTCCCGGCACCGTCACCGTCGCGCACCACTCCGGGGCCGCGGGGCCCCTGTCGGGTGCGGCCTCTGCCGTCGTCGGCAGTGCCGCTGCCAGCAGCGCCACCATGCCCACGGCAAGCCCCGCGTGCTTCGCCGTCCTCTTGTTGCTCATACCCACTCCTTCGTCTCTCGGGTGCGAGTACGACTGTGGCGGGCACGTTTCACAGGCTCGGCAGAGCAGCGGCAAAGGTACGTAAGAAAGGAAAAGAGGCGGTGGCGGTGCGGGGCCGCGGCGGGCGGCGGGCGGCGGGCGGCGATTCGTTCGGTCGACTTGCTCAAGTGACTGAGTCGCTATGATGCGCGTATGGCTCATGTGACCGCGGCGGAGCGCCGCCCCCAGCTGATCGAAGCGGCCATCGTCCTCATGAGCAGGGAGGGCGTCGCCGCCGGAAGCACCCGCGCCATCGCCGCGGAGCTCGGCGTCGCGCAGGCGACGGTCCACTACACCTTCGGCACGAAGGAGGACCTGTACCGGGCCGTCATGGAGCAGCTGACCCAGGACCTGGTCAGGCAGGTCGAGGAGTCGGCGCCCGTGGACGCGGGCTTCGAGGAGACGCTCGCGGCCATGGTCACCGCCCTGTGGCGCACGGTGCGCGACCAGCCGGCCGCCCACCAGCTCCTGACCGAGCTGAACATGCTGGCGCTGCGGACACCGAAGCTGCGCGACGTCTTGGACAGCCACTACCGCGAGGTGGTGGTCGTGACGGCCCGACTGGTGAGCGAGGCGGCCGAGCGCACGGGGCACGAGCTCGCCGTGCCCGCGCCGACCGTCGCCCGGTTCTTCCTCGCGTCCTTCGAAGGGCTCACCCTGCAGCACCTGACCCTGCCCGACGAAGAGGCCGAACTGCACGGGCTGCGGGCCCTGGTGGCGGGCATCGTCGCGCTGGCGAGCGGCACGCTGGATCCCGTACCGCTGCCGGAACTCTGACCGCCTCCGTACCGCTCAGCCGCCACTCAGCCTCTGCTCAGCCCGTCCAGACGTCCTCGACGTACGTGCCCGACTCGACGAGAGCGGACAGCCACGTGGCCGCTTCCTCGTCTCCCGCACCCGTGTGCTCGCGGTAGACGGCCATGAAGGCTTCGCGCACGGCCGGGGCCATGCGGTGGCCGTCGCCGCAGACGCGGATCAGTCCGCCGGACTCCAGGACGCCCCAGATCTCGGCGCTCTCCCGGGCGATGCGGTCCTGCACGTAGCGCACGCCGTCTTCGGGCGCCCGGGAGAAGGCGGGGCGCATGCTGACGGCGCCGGCCGCCTCCGCCCGCTCGAACTCCTCGCGGTGGAGGTAGTCGACGTCCGGGTGATCGCAGCCGAAGTAGCAGAGCAGCGTGGCGGTGGAGCCGCCGTGCAGGCGGTCGAGGACGGCTCCGCGGAAGGGCGCGAGGCCCGTACCCGCGGCGACGAGCACGGCCGGGGTCGCGTCGTCCCCCGACAGGCCCCCGGGCAGGCGGAAGGCGTCGCCGCACGGCAGGACCCTGGCCTGGACGCTGTCACCGGCCCGCAGGCCCTGGACGTAGTGCGAGGCGATGCCCTCGAAGGTGCCGGCTCCCGCACGGTGCGGCGCGACGAGCAGGGACACCATCAACTCCGCCTCGCCGGGAGCCGCCTGCGCGGAGGACGAGATCGAGTAGTGGCGCGGGCGCAGGACCGGCAGCATCTCCAGGAAGCGCTCGAACGGCAGCTCGCAGGAGCGGTGGTCCTCCAGCAGGTCCAGGAGGCTCCGCCCCGCGGTGGTGACCTGCTCGCGGAACGTCTCGGGCTCCGCGGCGGCCAGTGCGGCCAGGGACTTCTTCTCGGGCGGGCATGCGGTGTGCTCGGCGAGGAGGGCCACGTGCTCCGGGACCGCCGGGTGCTGGAGTTCCACGAAGTCGGTGAGCAGGCGGCGCAGGGTCAGCGGCCGGTCGACGGGGAGGGCGCCCCGGCTGCGGCGGCGTGCGCGCAGGCGGACCGTGCGGTCGAGGTCCAGGCCGAACCGGTCGGCGGCCCGCCCGACGAGCGCCTCGGGGTTGCGCGGCAGGACGGCCAGGTGGTCGCCGGTGCGGTAGGTGACGCCGTCCGGAAGCCGCAGCTTGAGGTAGCGCTTGGAGCGGCCCAACGCGTGCTCCATGTCGACGAGTTCGTACGCGTCGAGGACCTCCATGGCCTGTACGCCGTGCCGCGCGGCGAGGTCGCCGGTCACGGAGTCGGCGGCGTCGGTGAGTTCGTACAGCCCCTGGTCGCCCGGCCCCTGGTCGTCCGGCCCCTGGTCGCCGTCGAGCCCTTGGCCGCCCGGCGCCCGGCCGGTCCGCGGCTCGCGACGGGCGTCGGCCGCGTCGCCCTCCTCGGCCTCGCCGTACCGGTCGAGCAGGGCCGTCCACAGGTCGGCGCTCCAGCGGTCCACGGTCCCCGCGAAGTCCCCGGAGGCGTCCGCGGCGCCGCGCTCCAGGAGCGGGGTGGCCCCGGCCGCGCGGAGCCGCTCGTCGATGAGCGTCGGCACGCGCTGGTAGGTGGCGGCCCAGTTGCGGTCGCCGACGCCGAGTACCGCGTACCGGAGTCCGTCGAGCGAGCCGGGCCGCAGATCTTCCAGCCGGGCGACGAAGCGGGCGGCGTCGTCGGTGGGACGGCCGTTGTAGGAGGCGGCCACGATCACCACGGGGCCGTCCGCGTCCCCCAGCGCACCGGCGTGTTCGTCGAGTGAGGCGACCGCGGTGGTGAACCCGTGCGTGTCCCCGTCGGCGGCCAGGTCGTGGGCGATGCCCGCGCAGGTGCCCAGGTTGGAGCCGTGCAGGACCGTGAGCGCGGTGGCGGTGGTGATGCCAGTGGCAGTGGCGGTGGCTCGTCGGGGGGCGGGCCCGTCCCTGTCGGTGAGCGCGGGCGCACCGCTCATGCCGGCGGGCGGTCGGCGCTCTTCGGAGGTGCGCCGGGCGAGCTTCAGGGTGAGCCCGCCGGGCTTGATGGTGAGCGACTGCTGGATGCTCAACCGGTAGTCGGCGTGGTCGATCAGGCGGTAGCGGTGGACCAGCAGGCCAAGGAGCAGGGTGGCCTCGTGCAGCGCGAACTGCCGCCCGATGCAGGCACGTTCACCGCTGCCGAAGGGCTTGAAGAGGTGGACGGGCCGGGCCGCGTCGCGCTCGGGCGCGAACCGGTCGGGGTCGAACAGCTCGACGTTGTCGCCCCAGGCGGGGTCGCGGTGCAGCGCCGGGGTGAGCACCATCAGCGTCTCGCCCTCGAGCACCGGATAGGCGCCGCCGATGACGGTGTCCTCGATCGGCTCCACGGCGAAGGCGGGCGCGGTCGGCCACAACCGCAGGCTCTCGTTGAGCACTTGGCGGATGTACGTCAGCTTGCCGATGTCCCCGTAGTCGGGGTCGGGCGCGTCCGTGTCGCCCCAGAGCGCGTCGACCTCCGCCTGGGCGCGGGCCAGCACCTCGGGGTGCTTGGTCAGGTAGTACAGGGCGAACGACAGGGCTCCGCTGGTGGTCTCGTGCCCCGCGATGAGGAACGTGATCACTTGGTTGCGGATGTTCACGTCGTCCAGCGGCTCGCCGGACGCGTCGCGGGTGTGCAGCATGCGGCCCAGCAGATCGTCGGTGCCGGTGTCACCGGACGCCCTGCGGCGCCTGATCACCTCGTCGACCAGGTCCGCCATGAGTACGGCGTCCGCGCGGAACCGCTCGGCCTGCTTCCACTTGAAGAGCTCCGTGCCCGGGATCGACTCGCCCTTGGCCTGGGTGAAGGCGAGCGCCCGCCCCATCGCCTCGACGAAGGGGTGCGCGTCGTCGCGCCGGAAGGACTCGAAGTCGTACCCGAACCCGCAGAGCCCGATGGTGTCGAAGGTCAGCCGGGTCATGTCCTCGGGTACGTCGACCGGCCCGCCGCCGACGGCCCCGTCCCACTTGGCGATCAGCGACCGGGCGACCCGGAGCATGGTCGCGTGGTAGCCGCGCATGGCGCCCAGCGAGAACGCCGGCATCAGGATGTCGTGCGCCTTCTGCCAGTTGGCCTCGTGGTGGAAGGCGGTGAAGAGGCCGTCACCCGCGATCTGCCGGATCTCGACCAGGTCCGGGTGCACGTTCTTGCGGAACCGGCTCTCGTCCGCGAGTTCGGCCACCAGGTCCAGGCCGCCCACGACCACGAACTCGGTGCCGAAGACGCGGACCCGGTACACCGGACCCAACTCCTTGACCTCCTTCATCAGATGGACGAGGCCGTCGGCGCCCTTCGGGACGTCCAGGGCGTGACCGATCAAGGGGAGCGCCGGACGCTCGGGGATCGCTGTGGTCTTGGTCGCGGTGGTCTTCGTCGCGGAGGTCGCCGTGATCGTGGACGCGTGGGTCATGAGCCCGCCTTTCGTGCCGCACCAGCAGTCGCTTGCCCAGCACGTTATCGCCCGACATTGTCAGGTGACAATGTCGGGCGATTGTGTCGATCGACACGACCGTACGACTCAACCAGGCGAGCACCGGACGCGTCGCCCGCCGCAGTCGTCCACCTCGGCGGCCATCACAAGAGGCCACGGTCGACCTGGACGCGCCGGCCCGGCTCACGACGGCGGTCCACGAAAGTCCGCCCGCACAGAGCCTCGTGGAACCGGATCAACTGCCTACGGGGAGCTGGCCGCCGCCTTCCCCTCAGGCGTGGCGGTACGCGGAGGGCGAGCGCCCCACGGCGTGCCGGAACCGGGTGGAGAAGTACAGCGGGTCGCGGTACCCGACCTGCCGGGCGACCTCGCCGACCGGCAGCGACGACAGCCGCAGGAGCCGGCACGCCACATCCATGCGGCGCGCCTCGACGTGCGCCATGACGCTCGTCCCGAACTGCGCGGTGAACAGCCGGGAGAGGCGTGACTCCGACAGTCCCGCGACGCGCGCCAGGGACCGCACGGTGTGCGGCTCGGCAAGCCGGTTGCTCAGATGCTCGAGCACGGCGAGGAGCCGGGGATCCATCCGCTCACCGCGGGGATTCTGCGTGTCGCACCACAGCAGCGCCTCCTCCACGGCGTTGGCCCCGAAGAGCGCGGCGTTCGCGAAGGCGCCGTCGCCCAGGGACACGGCTCGCCCCAGCGCCCCGGCCACACGGTCGGCGAGCGGATCCGGCAGCAGCACGCGCCCCACGCCGGGCGCGACCCGCGGCCAGTCCAGCAGGGCAAGCCACTCGGGCCGCGGCTGGACATGCGCCCACAGCAGCAGCCAGGCCCCCGCGGCGGAATCGGTGCCGTAGTCATGGGGCGTACCCGGTGCGATGGCGACGAAGGACTTCCCCTCGGCGTGCACGTCGGCCGCTCCCTCGCTCCTGATCCGCCCGCGCCCTCGGCAGGTGAACAGGAGCAGCCAGTCCTCCGTGCCGCCCCGCCGCACGGTCCGGTACGCGTGACCGGCCGCGAGCCGGCCGGCGACGACCCGGTCGTCGGCGGTGGCGACGACTTCCGGAGGCGTACGGGCTCCGCGCCCCGCGGCAGCATCTCCCATGTGAACTCCTCGAAGTCCGATTCCCGGCCGGGAAACCGGCGAACACGATGGAGACCATGAAGCTCCCCACGACGCACATGGCACTCCACCCGGCGCCCCCGTCGCAACGGCCCGACCGCTACGCCGCCGACGGAGTGATCCAGGTCGACGCCCTGCTCGCGCCCTCCGAGGCCGACGCGATCCGCTCGGCGTTCATGGACCAGGTCGTACGGGACCGCGACAGCCTGGGCGCGAGGGACGGCCTGGCCGAGGACGACGTCCTGGCCCGATACCCCCGCTTCATGCAGCCGCACCGGCGCCCCGACTTGGCGGTCGGGTCGATCGCCCGCCGTCTGATGACCGACAGCCGCGTCCTGGACATCGTCACCGAACTCGTCGGCCCGGCCTTCGGCGCGCAGTCGATGTTCTACTTCAAGCCGCCCTCCGCGCGCGGCCAGGCGCCGCACCAGGACAACTACTTCCTCCGCGCCCGCCCGGAGACGTGTCTCGCCGTCTGGATCGCCGTCGACGACTGCGACGCCGCGAACGGCGCGCTGTCCGTCGTCCCCGGCTCGCACACCATGGCGGTGGTGTGCCCCGAACCGGCCGACGGCCAGGCGTCGTTCACCACCGGCCTGGTGCGCCCGCCCGAGGGCATGGCGGCCGTACAGACCGTGATGCGCCCCGGCGACGCCCTGTTCTTCCACGGAAGCCTGGTGCACGGCTCGCTCCCCAACACCACGCGGGACCGCTTCCGCAGGGCGCTCATCTTCCACTACGTCCCGCAGACCTCCGTGGAAGTCGCCCGTTGGTACCTGCCGTTGGTCGCTCCGGACGGCTCCGAGGTGCGCGTCCCCAAGGCGGTGGGCGGAGGGCCGTGCGGGGAGGGCAGGGAGGCCGGGTCGGGCTGAGACCCGGCGGACCTCGTCAGGGTTCCTGCCGCCAACCGGTGCTGTCCGGGCACGCCGTGGAAGAGGTCCCGTACGCGAAGCGAAGGAAGTGCTTCAGCGCGGGCGTGAAGGTGTCGAAGTCGTGCCCGCCGGGGCCCGAGCAGTACCGGTGGGGGACGCCCTTCTGCTTGAGCGTCGCATGGAACGCGTTGTTCCAGGCGTACGGATCCTCGCCCCTCCCCGCGTAGAGCGCCAGCCTGCCCCCGTACGACTGGTACGTGGCAGGGCTGTTCTCCGCGACCTGGGCGGGGTTGAAGGCGGGCCAGGTGGACTGCGGCCCGAAGACGAGCTCGGTGCGCTGCAGCGCATTGGGGTTACCGGGGAACAGGTACTTCCAGTAGTTCCCCGCGTCGCTCCCGGAGCCGTGCCACCAGAAGCGGGCTCCATAGGTGGTGGTGCCGTTGTTGACGATCTGCTGGTGGTCGGGGCGGCGAAGGTCGGAACCACCGGAGAACGCGCCAACGGCACTGAAGAGGCCGGGGTGTTGGGCGGCGTACTTCAGCGCGCCGTACCCACCCATGGACACGCCTGCCACGGCCCGCTGCCCGGAGGTGGCGAAGTGCGCGTCGATCCACGGCACCAGCTGCTTGATGTGGAAGGTCTCCCAGAGCGGGGCGACATTGCCGTAGGTGTGTCCGTGCCAGTCGGAGTAGAAGCCGACCTTGCCCCCTTCGGGCATCACCACGATCCCCTTGAACCCGGCCTCGGCCACGCTCTGGGTGATGTTGCCGCCGCCGCTCGACCACTGTTCGTAGTCCGCGGCACCGCCGTGCAGCAGATACAGCACGGGGTAGCGGGCCGACGGGTCGTAGCCCGCGGGCAGATGGACGCGCACCCGCACCGGTTTCCGCACCGGGTCGATCTGCGGCGCTCCGGGTCCACGCGGAGTGAACAGCGCGCCACTGGTGAACTCCGCCTCACAGAGCAGCCCGTCGGGCGACGCCTTCCAGTACCGCATGTCCAGCCCGTTCGAGTCCCCCGCCCCGATGTCCGGACAGCCGACGGCCACGGAGGCTGCGGCGACGGCGGGAACGGGCGCCCCCACAAGTCCCGCGCCGACTACCAGAGTTGCCGCTGCCAGCCAGGCCTTGACGGATCTGGACCACTGCATGGTCCCCCCCCATTGCTTCGACGACTCATTCGACGGCCACCGGTATAACACGGGCTTTCCGAGGTTTGTACGGTGACGTCATGCCGACCGGATCCGCCTCCGACCCCGCCCTCACCCATCCCGTACGTACGCACCTCACCACTCCCGACGGCAGGCGCCTCTCGTACCTCGACTTCGGGCCCGGCGGAGGGCGACCGCTGCTCGCCCTGCACGGGCATCTCGGGGAAGGTGCCGAATTCACGGCGCTCGCCGCCGCGTTGGGGCGCGACGGGTGGCGGGTCATCGCGCCTGATCAGCGAGGGCACGGGGACTCCGACCGGGCGGCGCGGTACGACCGGGACGGGTACGTCGGCGATCTGCGTCTCCTGCTCGCCCACATCGGTGTCGGCCGGCGCGCCGTCCCCGTCGTCGGGCACTCCCTCGGCGCCATCAACGGCTACCACCTGGCCGCCGACCGGCCCGGCGCCGTCGGCGTCCTGGTCAACATCGACGGTCCCGCGTACCTGCCCCGCGTCGACCCCGCCCCGCTGTCCTTCCTCCTCGGCCTGCCGTACACCGCCCCCACCCGCGAGGAACTCCTCGCCGCCTGCGGCCCCTTGGCGCCCCTGCTGGCAGGCGGCATCCGGCCGCACCCCGACGGTCGGCGTCTCGGGTGCCATCCCGCGGACATGGTCGACTCGGACACCCGCGTGCTCGGCGACCACTGGCCGCAGTGGCTGGGCACCGACTGCCCCGCGCTGCTCCTGCACGGCACCGCCAGCACCGTGCTGCCCACCGCCCAGGCCCGCGAGATGGCCGCCCGCCGCGCTTGCACGACGCTGGTCGAGCTGGACGCCGACCACTGGGTTCATCTGCGGCGGCCCGAGGAGACGGCGGCGGCGATCCGACGGTTCCTTGCTGTCAGTGCGTGAGCCGGGGTTCCGTACGGGAGTCAGGGATCCGTACGGGAGTCAGGGATCCGTACGGGAGCCGGGGCCCCGTCGGGTCACGGCGCGGCGACGTCGAGCACCAGCTTGCCCGTTGTCTTCGCCGCCTCGATCCGGCGATGCGCTTCGGCCGCTCGCTCCAGGGGCAACGCCTCCACTTGCACCCGCAGTTCACCCTTGCCCACGGCCTCGACAGCGCGGCGCAGCGCCCGCCCCGCCTCCGCGGGATACTCGCCGGCGAAGGCGGCCAGGTTGAAGCCGGAGACCGTTCTGTTGGTGAACCACAGCTCGTTGGCGGGGATGCCGACGTCCTCGGCGCCCGAGGCGTTGCCCATGACCACCAGGCGGCCCATGGGGGCCAGCAGGTCGAGACCGGCTCTGCGGGCCTGGCCCCCGACCATGTCGACCACGACGTCGAACTCACCCACGTCAGCCACCCGCTCGCGCAGGATCACCTCGTCGTACCCGAAGGTCTTGGCGGCATCGATCTTGTCGGCTCCGCCCACCGCACCGACGACGTAACCCGCGCCCAACAGGCGCGCGACCTGGCCGAGTTGGCTGCCCACGCCGCCCGCCGCGGCGTGCACCAGGACGCTCTCGCCGGGGGCGAGGCGAGCCACCCGGTCGAGCACCAGGAAGGCGGTCGTGCTGTTGGACGGCAGGGCCGCGGCCGTGTCCATGCCGATGGACAGGCCGTCCAGCGGTGCGACCAGGTCGGCCGAGGTGACGGCCACCTCGGCGTAGCCGCCGGAGTCCACGACCGTCAGGGCCGCGACCGGCTGCCCGGGCCGCAGGCCCTCCACGCCCTCGCCGACGGTACGGACGCGCCCGGCGACCTCGATCCCGGGCACGAAGGGCAACGGCACGTCGACCACGCCGCGCCGGTGGAGGATCTCGGCGAAGTTCGCCCCCGCGTAGGCGACGTCGACGGAGACCTGGCCCGGGCCGGGGGCCGGGATCGGCACGGCGTCGAGCCGCAGCACCTCGGCGCCGCCGAACTCGGGAATGGTCACGGCCTTCATGTACGGGTCGTTGCTGTGCATGGCGACGATCCTGCGGCGTCACCGGCGGCCCGGGCAGTGCCCACTCATCCTGGGTGTGCCACCACCAGGCTGAGCCGCACTGCTCGTCGCCCGCCCTCAGCCGGGCTTCTCCGTGGCGTCGGCCGTGGCGGCCCCGATGCGGTTGTAGATCCGCGCCGCCCGCCTCAAGTCGGTCATCGCCGCCTCCAGATCCCCCATGAGGACCTGGCTGCGCGCCGCTCCCTCCAGCGCGGTGGCCTCGTCGAGCGGGCTGCCCGCCCTGCGGGCGAGTTCGAGGGCCCTGCGGTGGGCCGCGAGGCCCTCGCCCGCGCTCGCCGCGGCGGTACGGAGAGCGCCCAGGCTGTTCCAGACCTCGGCCTCGCCCTGGGGATCTCCGACGCTCTGGAAGATGTCGAGGGCCTGTTCGTAGAGGTCGGCCGCGATGCCGTACTCACCGGCGGCGAAGTGGGTGCGCCCCAGGTCGTGGAGGGCGTTGCACCGCCCGTGGGGGTAGCCGATCTCCTCGAACAGGGCCAGCGCGCGCCGGTGGAGTTCCGCGGCGGTCGCGTGGTCGCCGGTCGCGTACCGCACGCGCCCGAGGTTGTTCAGGCCGTTGGCCCGGCCGTGCCGGTCCCCCAGCTCCTCGAACAGCTCCAGCGCGCGCTCGTGCAGTGAGGCCGCATCGGCGTACTCACCCATCACGTACCGCACGCGCCCGAGGTTGTTCAGGCCGTTGGCCTGGCCGTGCCGGTCCCCCAGCTCCTCGAAGAGCGCGAGCGCCCGCTCGTGCAGGGACGTGGCCAGGGTGTACTCCCCCGTCACGAAGCGCACACGCCCCAGGTCCTGAAGGGCGTTGGCCTGGCCGTGGCGGTCACCGAGGTCCTCGAACAACTCAAGTGCGCGCTCGTGGAAGGCGGTTGCCGCCACGTAGTCGCCCGTCATGTAGCGGACGAAGCCGAGGTTCAGCTGGGTGCTGCTCTGGCCTCGCCGGTCGCCGAGCGCGTCGAAGAGCGCGAGGGCGCGTTCGCTGAAGTCGGCCGACGCGGCGTAGTCCGCCGTCATGAACCTGACGCGGCCGAGGCCGTGCAGGGCGTTGGCCTGGCCGCGCCGGTCGCCGAGGTCCTCGAACAGCTCAAGTGCGCGCTCGTGGAAGGCGGTTGCCGCCACGTAGTCGTCGGCGATGGCGCGGACGCGGCCCAGGCTGTGGAGCACCTTGGCCTGCCCGGGGCGGTCGTCGACCTCCTCGAACAGCGCGAGCGCGCGTTCGTGGAAGTCGGTCGCCACCGCGAAGTCGCCCGTCACGTACCGCACGAAGCCGAGTTCGTCGAGGGCGTGCGCCTCCCCGGGCAGGTCCCCGTTCAGCCGGGCCGCCTCGACGGCCCGTTCGTGCAGCGCCACCGCCTGCGGCCAAGGGCCTTCACGGAGCAGGAAGGGAGCCATCGCGGCGGTGAGGCCGACGACCTGTTCGGGCCTTCCGTGGTCCGCCGCGTGATCGAGGCAGGCCAGGACGTTGGCCCGCTCCGTGCGCAGCCAGGTGAGCGCCTTGTGCGCGCTCGGCAGCTCGGGGGTGCCCGGGCCGCGCGCCGAGATGACCTCCTCGGCCGACTCGACGGTCCGCTGGTAGTACGCGACGAGGCGCGCGACGGCCGCGTTCCGGTCGGCGGCGGCGTCCTCAGAGGCACAGCGGCTGGCGGCGAACTCGCGCAGCAGGCCGTGGAGGCTGTACCGGCGGGGAGCTATCTCCTCCAGCAGATGGTCGGTGTACAGCGCTTCGAGGCCGTCGCGCGCCTGGGCGTCGGTGATGCCGTCGAGGGCGGACGCGGCGCGGGCGTCGATGTCCGGTCCCGGATGCAGGCCGAGGCGGCGGAACAGCCGCCGCCTGGCCGGGGGCAGATCCCGGTAGGAGAGCGTGAAGGCCGCGTCGACGGCACGCTTGCCCGCGACCAGGTGCGGCAGCCGGTCCGCGGTGGCCGTGAACTCGGCCGCGAGGTCGTCCAGGGTCCAGGTGGGGCGGTGGGAGAGCCGCCCCGCGAGCAGCACGATCGCCAGGGGCAGACAGCCGCAGAGCTCCACGATGGTGTCGACGACCCCGGTCTCGGCGGTGGGTTCGGCGCCGGCCGCGCCGTGCGCGGTGCGGTGCGCGAGGCGGCTGAACAGCGTCCTCGCCTCGTCGCGGGAGAGCGTCTTGAGGGACCAGGGCTTGCCTCCGTCGAGGGCGACCAGCCTGCTGCGGCTGGTCACCAGGGCGAGGCAGCCCGTTCCGCCGGGCAGCAGCGGCTCGATCTGGTCGGTGTCCGCGGCGTCGTCCAGGACGAGCAGGACGCGGCGCCCCGCCAACCGGTCGCGCCACAGCCCGCTTCGCCCGTCCAAGGAGGCGGGCAGGCCGCGGGGGTCGATGCCCAGGCCTGCCAGCAGAGTGGCGAGTACGTCCAGCGGGTCGGCGGCCGCCTGTTCCGGTGCGTGGGCACGCAGGTCGACGAAGAACTGCCCGTCGGGGAACTGGTGGGCGAGCAGGTGCGCCGCCCGCGTGACGAAGGCCGTCTTGCCGACGCCCGCCATTCCGTCGACGGTGTGGATCCTGGCCCCGCCCGACGCGGTGGCCCCCAGCAGTTGCCCCAACTCCTCGTCGCGACCGGTGAAGTAGAGCGCGTCCCTGCGCAGTCCGTGGATGACGGAGGGGCGCACCGGGGCCGCCACCTCGTGCACGTGCGTGGTCCTGTGGACGTCGCGGCCCGCCTGGTTGGTCTCCCCCGCGCCCTCGGTCGTCGCCCGCTGCCGCACCGCGGGCGGCGGCGGATCGCCGGCACCGGTCATGGAGAGCCGGGAGGGGTGTAGTGCGCGTCCCGCCCCGCCTGGATGCTGACGCCGCCGGACACCGTGGCGCGCTGTTCGACGGAGCGCGCGGGGGCGGGTCCGGCCTCGTCGAGCGCGGGGCCGAGGTGGTGGTCGAGCAGATACCGGAGCTCCGCGGTCAACCCGGCGTCCTGGCCGACCAGTTGGTGCAGCCGCATGCGCCAGAGCGCGACGAGGGCCGCTTCGACGTCCTCGTCGCCCCGGCTGCGGGCGTCCAGCACCTGCCCTCTGAGTTCGTCGAGCCCCGTGGCGACGGATTCGGCCTCGTCGGGACGCGGGCGGCGCCACAGCGCGACCACCGCGTCGCGGATCCGCCCCCAGGCGTCCGTGGCCATCGCCCCCACCAGAGCGGTACCCGCCGCCACCGTCACCGGATCCATCTCCCACCCCCAGCGGAGCAGCCTCGCTTCCCACTGTAGAAGGCCGGGGTCGGGCAGGGGAGGAAGACGGGCAGATGGGGACGGGGAACGCGGCCAACTCACCACCTCGACGAACCACCACCTCGCGGCCAACCATCACCTCGACGAACCACCACGTCGGCGAACCAGCACCGCGGCCAACCACCACCGCGGCGATACGCCGTACCGGACGGCTCGCCGTGAGGCCGAGCGTCAGGCTCGCTGGGCCCGGTCGTACACCTTCTCGGCCGTGGCCTTGAAGACCTCTCCGTACATCTTGGTCGGCTCAAGGGAGTCCAGCGCGCTGTTGACCGAGACCAGTACGCCCTTGCCGGTGGTGGCGTCGAAGTCGGCGAGCCACGGGCCGCCGCTGGAGCCGCCGCTCATGTCGCAGGGGATGGCCTGGGTGCCGTCCTCCTTCTTCGCCGTGCCGACGCAGCGCAGAAGCTCCTCGCCGCGCTGCGGCCGGGTGGCGGAGTAGCCGAAGGAGGAGACGGTGCCGCCGACGGGCCGGTTGAAGGCGATGTCCGTGCCGCCCACGACGTCGGTGAGCTTCTTGCCGCTCTTGTCGGCGTCGACGGTCAGCGCGGACATGTCGTTGACCGAGTCGGTCTCCCAGGTGCGCGGGGTCGCGGCCTGGCGGACCGCGAACGCGCCGTACGGCGCCTTCCCCTTGTGGTAGGCGGGGACGAAGACCATCGAGATGTTGGTGTTGTACGGGGACGACCCCCGGCGCACGCAGTGCGCCGCGGTCATCACGGTGGAGCGGTTGCCGCTCTTGACGGCGGTGGCCGTGCACCAGGTGTCGGCGCCGCTCGCGTTGACGAAGAAGAGCCGCCCCACGGTCTTCAGCGAAGTACCCCGCCACGGCTTGGCCTTCGGGCCGGTCGGGCCGAGGTCGACGGACTTGCCCACGGCCGTCATACGGGCGGGCGTCCAGTAGGCGAGGGCTTCCTTGCGCTCGGCGGAGGTGTACTTCAGGACGGAGACCGGGTCGGCGGCGGCACGGGCCTCGCCTGCCGCGGCCGTCACCGCGACCTGGGCGGTGAGGGCGAGGGCCATCCCGGCCACGGCGAGTCCCGTGACACGGCCGTGCGAACGCCGGGTCACGGAAGCGGTTGTCTCAGTCATGGTCGATGTCTCCTCGGTAACAGCACGCAACGGGCGGGGATTTCGGCCCCGCACCGCAAGAGAGGGCAACCGCGGGTTCGGTTGGCGCTGTCGACGTTCTGTGACACATCGCGGCGCGCCACGAGGGCGGCGGTGACCACCGCGGCCGTTCGTCGGGACGGCCCCGGAATGCCGCGGCAGGACCGCCTCCCCCGGAGACTCAATTTTCAACCCCAAGCTTTTTCGCCGCCTTGGTTGTTTTCGCCACTCAGGGCAGGCTTTCGTTTTCAGGCGAAAACAAGTAGCTTCCATGCCACGGCACGCCCCAAGTCCCTTTGCGTACCGGGTAAACCCGCGGAGGCGTCCGCGGGCTAAGAGCAATTTCAGCGGCACCCTTTTCCCGCAGCGCCGCACACCCAGAAATTCGACAAGCGGCGACCGAAATCCGTGCGTCGTTTTTTTCGAACCGACGACTCGACGACTCAATGACTCGACGAACCGGCGAGGAGAAGAAGGGCCGATGACCACAGACACAGGCGCTCAGGGCAGCGTGCCCCGCTGGCTGCTCGCGCAGATGCGGCCCTTCAGGCCGCACATCGCCCTGTTCCTGCTGGGCAGCCTGACCTGGCAGGCCCTGACCGCGGCGATCCCCCTGGTCACCGGTCTCGCCTTCGACGCCGTCCTCGACCAGGACGACGGCGCGCCCGACTTCAGTGCCTTCCACACCGTCGTCGCCGGACTCCTCGCGCTCGTGGTCGTCCGTGCGCTGGGCGGCATCATGTCCACCTACTGCCTGGAGTCCTTCGCCAGCGGCCTCGAACGCGACGCGCGCGCCCAGGTCTTCGCCGGTCTGCTCCGCAAGAGCCAGGGCTACTTCAACCGGCGGCGGGTCGGCGACCTCTCCGCCCGCGCCACCGGCGACACGGGGGCGCTGAACCTGATGGTGTCGCCCGGCTTCGACCTGGCCGTCGACCTCGCGCTGAACATCCTGATGCCGATCGTCTTCATCGCCCTGGTGGATCCGCGGCTGCTGCTGTCCCCCGGCATCTTCGTCCTGCTGTTCGCCGTGGCCCTCGCCGAGCACGGGCGGCGCCTCGAACCCGTGTCGGACCTCGCGCGGGAACGCTTCGGCGCCATGACGGCCCAGGCCTCGGAGAGCATCGCCGGGATCGAGGTGGTGGGGTCGACCGGCGGAGCCGACCAGGAACGTGCCCGGTTCGCCGAACTGGCCGCGGCCTGCCGGGACGCCTCCGTACGCCAGGTCCGCACGCAGGCACTCACTTTTCCCCCGCTGCTGCTGTCCCTCGCCACCGTCGGCGCTCTGGTGCACTCCGTGCTCCTGCTGCGCGCGGGTTCCCTGAGCATCGGCGAACTCGTCGCCGTACTGGGGCTGATGGGAACTCTCAGGGCCCCCACCCAGCTGGCGTCCTTCAGTCTCGGGCTCATCCACCTCGGCATGGCGGGGGCACAGCGCATCAAGGAGGTCGTCGACGATCCCGAGGGCGAGGACGAGCTCAGTGGTCACCACGTCGCGCCCGTCATCGGCGAAGTCGCCATGGAGAACGTCACGTTCGGCTACGAACCGGGCAGGCCGGTGCTGCGTGACGTGTCGTTCCGCGTGGCCCCCGGCACCACCGTGGCCGTCGTCGGCGCCACGGGCAGCGGCAAGACCACCCTGCTCCATCTGCTGAACCGCACCCACACGCCGGACGAGGGGCGCGTCCTGATCGACGGCGTCGCCACCACCGACTGGGACATCGGGTCGCTGCGCTCGCGGGTCTCACTCATCGAGCAGGACGCGGTGCTGTTCTCCCGCACCCTCGCGGAGAACATCGGCATCGGCTCGGACCACGCCGCCGACCGCGCCCGCATCGAAGCGGCGGCCCGGATCGCCCAGGCGCACGACTTCATCATGGCGACCGACAACGGCTACGACACCGTCGTCGCCGAACGCGGCGTCACGCTCTCCGGCGGTCAGCGCCAACGCGTCGCGATCGCCCGCGCGTTGGTCGCCGATCCCCGGATCCTCGCCGTGGACGACGCGACCAGCGCCGTCGACAGCGCCACCGAGTACGAGGTGCGGCGCGCCATGCGACAGGCCTCGGCCGGACGCACCACGTTCCTGGTCACCCCGAGGCTCTCCCACATCCGCACCGCCGACCACATCCTCGTCCTGGACGCCGGCCGGATCGTCGACCAGGGCAGCCACGATCAGCTCCTGCGGGGCTGTCCCCTCTACCGCCGGATCTTCGCGCCCTACCTGGGCGAGCCGGCGGCCGCCGGTCCCAACTCCGCGGGCGCCGAGCAGGAGAACCCTGATGGCACGTCCGGAGGAGGAGAACCACTGATGGCACGCCCGAAGGAAGAGAACCGCTGATGGCGCATCTACTGGAGGGCATCGAGCCGGCCGCCCACGACCGCCGCTACGGCGACCGCGAGCTGGCCCACCGTATCGCTCCGTACTTCCGCGGCAGGGGCGGGGCGGTGGCCTTCGTGACCATCGCCGTGATCGTCGCCGCGACGGCGGGCAGCGCCGTACCCCTGTTGCTGGCCAGGACCGTGGACTCGGCCCTGGCGGACGACGGCGGCGGCACCTTGGCCCTGCTCGTCACGGCCGTCCTCGGCGCGGGCATCGCCGCCTGGCTGCTGACGCTTCTTCAGGAGCGCGCCACCGGAACGCTGGCCGGTGATGTGGGGCTCGCACTCAGGGAGCAGGCGTTCGCCGCGGCCCTGCGCCAGGACATGGCGTTCCACGACGTCCACCCCAGCGGTGCGGTGGTCAGCCGCGTCACCAACGACACGCAGGCGCTGGCGACCCTGATCAGCCTGGTGCTCGGCCTGCTCGGCCAGGTACTGATGATCGTGGTCCTGTTGACCGCCCTCTTCCTGATCAATGTGCCGCTGGCCCTGGTGACGGCTCTGGTGGCCGCGGTCGTCGTCGCCGTCAGCCTCGCCTTCCGGCGCGCGGCGCGCAGTGCTTCGCTGCGGCAGCAGCAGGCGCTCGCCGAGGTCGACGGGTACGTCCAGGAGACGCTGCGGGGCATCGCCGTGGCCCGCAACCACGGCCACCAGAAGGCTGCGCTGGCCGGGCTGCATGAGGTCAACCACCGTTGGTTCCGGGCCAGTTTGCGGCTCAACCGACTGTTCAGCGGGATCTTTCCGCTGCTGATCTCCCTCACGGGCCTCGGCACGGTCGCCGTGGTCCTGGTGGGCGGGCACGGCGTCGACGCGGGCTCCGTGTCGGCGGGCGAGTGGGTGCTCTTCCTGGAGGCCCTCGCGCTGTTCTGGTCGCCGCTGACCGGCATCGCCTCCTTCTGGAGCCAGCTCCAGCAGGGGCTGGCCGCGGGAGAGCGGGTCTTCGCGCTCGTCGACCGCGAGTCGACGGTGCGTCAGCGCGACCGGATCCCCGTGCCACGGTTGCGCGGCCACATCGCCCTGCGCGACGTCCACTTCGGATACGACGCCGATCACCCCGTACTCAAGGGCGTGAGCCTCACCGTCCCCGCGGGCCGCACCGTGGCGCTGGTCGGCCGCACCGGGGCCGGCAAGTCCAGCGTGGCGCGGCTGATCATGCGCGCGTACGAGTTCCAGAAGGGGAGCATCGAAGTCGACGGCCTGGACGTGCGGACCGTGGACCTGGAGCGGTACCGGCGCTGTCTCGGCGTGGTGACGCAGACGCCGTTCCTCTTCTCCGGGACGGTGGCGGACAACATCGCCCGTGGCCGACCGGGTGCCGGGCGGGACGAGGTCGAGGCCGCCGCGCGCGCGGTCGCGGGCGGCGACTGGCTGGAGCAGCTCGCGCAGGGCCTCGACACCCCCACCGACGAGGGAGGGCGCAACCTCTCCACCGGCCAGCGGCAGATCGTCGCCCTTGCCCGGGTCTTCCTCCAGGACGCCCCCGTGCTGATCCTCGACGAAGCGACCGCCGGCATCGACCCTCTGACGGAGGCCCAGATCCAGGAGGGCATCGAGGCACTCGCCGCGGACCGCACGGCCGTCGTCGTCGCCCACCGCCTGTCCACCGTCCGCAGGGCGGACACGATCGTCGTCGTCGACGACGGCCGGATCATCGAGCAGGGCGACCACGCGACCCTGCTGGCCCGCGACGGAGCGTACCGCCGCCTCTACGACCGCTGCTTCCGGCACCAACAGCCGGACGACGACCCCGCCGCGGACCATGAAGGCTCCCGACGATGACGGCGACGCAGGCCATGAGCTGAGCCATGTGGTCGACCGCTGCCAACTGGGCGTCGGCGCCCGCCTTTCGCAGACCTTCGAGCCGACCTTCGACCTGTCGCTCTTCGACCTCTTCGGCGCCTGGGGCTCCGGCGCGACGGTGGCCGTCCCCGGCTCCGACGACCTGCTCGCCCCGGACCGCTTCGTGGCCCGCGAGCGGCTGACCCACTGGTTCTCCGTGCCGTCGGTGACCGCCATCGCGCGACGGCTGCGCGGCCTCGCCCCCGACAGCATGCCGTCGCTGCGCTGGAGCCTGTTCCGCGGCGAGCCGCTCCCCGTCGCCCGGGCCCGCGCCTGGCAGCGGGCGGCGCCGCACAGTGTCATCGAGAACCTCCACGGCCCCACCGAACTCACGCGGACGAGGGCGAGCTGTTCGTCCGCGGCGTCCAGTGC
This sequence comes from Streptomyces sp. NPDC025651, assembly GCF_055558735.1. Classification (NCBI taxonomy): domain Bacteria; kingdom Bacillati; phylum Actinomycetota; class Actinomycetes; order Kitasatosporales; family Streptomycetaceae; genus Streptomyces; species Streptomyces sp. NPDC025651. The sequence goes on along the minus strand of NZ_JBVHLZ010000016.1, from coordinate 77,718 downwards.
CTTCCCGGCTGTCTGGCCCCGCGGGACGACGTCGGCCGCTTCGTCCGCCACGAGCACGGCCGCACCGGCGTCTTCGAGTCGCCCCACCCCCCTCCGGACGAGCTGTGGTACCGCATCGGCGACCTGGCCCGCCGGACCGAGAACGGCCTGGTGCATCTGGGCGGGCTCGACCACCAGGTGAGGATCCGCGGCCAACCGGTCGAACTCGGCGAGATCGAGGCGGCGTTGCGTGCGATCCCCGGAGTGCAGGAGGCCATGGCGCTGGCGCACACCGTCAGCGGCCTGACCTCGGGCCTGGCCCCTGACCTCCTGCGCGGCACCGCGCGCACCCACATCGACGGGTTCGTCGAGGGGACCCTCACCGCTCCCGGCACGTCATGCAGGGCAGGACAGGGCAGGACAGGACAGGACAACTGATCACACCCCGCCGAACCGTACGAAGCCGGTGAAGCGTGGCGAGAACGAGGGCGTGAGCTGATCGCGCAGCGCCTCCCGGATCCCTGCGGCCACATCCTCGTCCGGCTCACCGAACACCTCGAAGTGCTCCACCGTGCAGTGCTCCATCACGTCCTGGATGTACGGATCCGACAGCTTCCAGTGTTCGCGGACGGAGTCCGAGTCCCGGTAGAGCTGGAAGCTGTGCGCGAGGAGCCGCTCCTCGTCGACGAAGACCTCCACCATGAGCTGGGGCCCGTGCTGTTCGACGAAGTTCACCGCCCGGTCTATGGCACTGCGGAATCCCTCCAGGTGCCCTTCAGTGATGCGCATGGTGTTACGGAAGAGGAGAAAGTTGCTGTCTGGTGTGTTCATGGCTCGACTCTCACACCTCAACCGCACTTCACATCAAGCCTTTTGCTCAGATTCAGAGGCAGGTGAACCCGGCACCCCTGACTGACCGGCCACCTGACCGCCCGGCCGCCTGACCGCCCGGCCGCCTGGCCACGCCCGACGCGCCGGACAATCGGCCTCAGCCGATGACAGCCTGCATCTCCCGCTGGATGATCTCCTGGAACGGCACGTCGTCGTAGTTGCCGAGGATGACACCGACCCAACCGGTGTCGGGGTAGATGTTCCAACTGGCGAAGCTGCCGGGGTTGACGCCGGCGCGCCCGTTCACCCACTGCCCGCCGACCAGGCTCACCGGCATCATGTACGTCGCGAACGACGCGTCGGCGGGGGCGCCCCGGCCGTGCCGCAGGCCGCCGCCCTGCGGGGCAAGGGGGAACTTCGCCCCGGTGAACAGCTCGGCGTAGGGCCGGTCCAGGACCGTGCCGTCGCCCAGCGCGTGCGCGAACCGGACCAGATCCGGCGCGGTGGCGAAGCCGCCGTCCCCGGGAAAATCGATGAAGCTGCGGGCCGGGTTCTTGCCCAGTTGGTACGGGTCCGGGCTGCCCTTGTCCAGGTTGCGGACGGCGTCCACCCGGCTGCCGTCGGCCTGCCGCATGTACGAGTGCGCGATGTGCGGGTCGGTGAGCCACTGCGGTCTGGTGTAGAACGCCGTGCCGGTCATGCCGCACCGCTTGAAGATGTGTTCCTCGACGTAGTCCCAGTACGTCGTGCCGGTCACGGCCTCCACGACCAGCGCGGGGATGGCGACCTCGGCACCGGCGTGGTCGGTGGGGGTGCCGGGCGGGGCCACCGGCTTCGCCTCCCGGGCCCACCGCTCGTAGAACTCGCGCACCTCCTCCCGACTCCGGAAGACGCGTTGCAGGTCCTCCTCCGGCGTGTTCAGCCCGGAGGTGCCGGAGAGCAGATGGTGGAGGGTCACCTTCTCGGCGATCTCCTTGGCAAAGCCCTTCAGATACGTGCCCACCGTGTCCGAAAGCCTCAACTCGCCCCGCTGCGCCAGCTGCAGGACGGCCACCGCGCCGAACGGCTTGCCCGCCGAGGAGAGGTTGAACGCGGTGCCCTCGTGGTTGCGGATCCCCTTCTCCTTGTCGGCCATGCCATAGCTGCGCGACAGCACCGTCCGGCCCCGGTGCGACAGCAGCACGACACCGGAGAACTTGTCCTCGGCGGCCAGCTTCGCCACGTACCGGTCGTAGGCCCCGCCGGGGCGAGCATCCGGCGGGACGGCGCGGGAATCAGCCGGGTCCGGGGCGGCGTGACCGGGGTGGGCGCCCACCAACTGGCCACCGGCCGCCGCCACTCCGGCAACCGTCAGCCCGCCCCACCCGAGCAACCGCCGCCGTCCAACGCCACGTACGGAACTCGAGTCCATGATCACGCCCCTCCCCGGTCGACGGCCACCGCATGTACGCGGTGGCCCGTGCCTCCACTCAAGACGGCGGACCGTTGCGGTGACGTATGCGCTTTTCGATACGCCCGCGATACACCCCGGGCCGGTCTCTTCGGCGAACACTCCGAACGTCAGGCGTCCAGCCGCTCCTCCAGGCGGACGGTCACGGTGTCCCCTTCCTTCTTGCCGATCGCCTTGCGCACTTCCGCCTTCACCGGCAGCTTGTGCGTGCCGTCTCCCAGAGCCATGAACGAACTCTGGAACGGATGACCGTCGATCGTGCCCCGGACCTTCACCAGGCCGCGGGTGCCGAAGAACTCGGCCGACTCGGGCCACACGACGTAGGTCCAGCCGCCCTTGTTCGGGCTTTTCCGCAAGGTCGCGGTGAACTGCTTGTCCATATCCGATACCGCCTGTTCAGGAATTTTCGACGAGAACGAGGTCGTTGCCGTCCGGGTCACGCATCCGTGAATCCCGGCCTTTCCCCGGAATTCACCAGGTAAGACGGAGGCGGGCAAGGAAACTCATCGCTCGCCGCGAAGATCGACCGGGCGGGGCCGCTCATCATGCTCGTCGACGGGGCGAACGTCGCCTGACGGGGTCCGGCTGATCACCCGCTTGGTACCGACGCGGACGCGGTATCGTTCCCGGGCCGCGAAGTCCTCCGGTCCCCGCACCGTCGGGTGCCCGATCCGATTTCGGCGCAGAGGTGGCGCCGGCCTTCAGGCCCGGCTGAGCCGCCACGGAGGCAGCTCCGGGGAAACGTGAACCGTCATACCGGACGGTATTGACGCCCCCTCCGCCAGCCGCACACGATGACCTGCATGCGTTTCCTGCGCCGCGTCCGCCACGATCTCAGCCGGGGCGAGAACCTGGAGATCTATACGACGGCCCTGCTCTCCGTGACCTTGGCGGTACTCGGAGCTCTCGACATCGCCGACGGCAAAGTGCTGGCCGCGGCCACGCTCGCCACCCTGGCCCTGCTCGCCGGCGGGCTGCTCGGCAGCCGCAGGCAGGTGTCGGAGTTGGCGGCGCAGGTCCGCTCCCGCATGGCGGGAGAGGTCTCGGCGGAGGACTTCCTGTCCCACGACAAGCCTGACCTCATCGAGCAGGTACGGGGCGCGCAGGACATCAGGGTCGTGGGGGTCACGCTGTCGCGGACCCTGCGGAACCTGGTCGATGAGTTGCAGCGCCGTGCCGCCGCGGGAGCGACCGTCAAGGTGGCGCTGATCGACGCGACCACCTCCGCCCCGGCGGAGGCAGCTCGTCGCAGCACCCTCTGCGACCGGCCGACCGTCTTCGAGAATCGGCTGCGCCCGTCCGTCGACCTGCTTCGAGAGCTGGTGGAGGCCCCCGGGGCGGACGGAAGGGTCGCCGTTCGCTTCCTGCCGTTCGTCCCTGCCTTCGGCCTCGTACTGCTTGATCCGCAACGGCCCCACGGACGTATCCACGTCGACATCTACTCCCACAGCTCTGCTTCCGGAGACGCCGTGTTCACGGTGCTGCCAGACCGTGACGGCCACTGGTACCAGCACTTTCAGAACGAGTTCGATCGCATCTGGGAATTCGGACGGCCGGCTGACGCCTCGGACGGCTTTCCGCCGACTCCACCCGCGTGAACGTTTCAAGGCGCCGGGTGATCGAGCGGACGAGCCCCGCCGGGTCACCGGCCCCCTTCTCCAGAAGTGAGGCCGCCACCGTGGGCATCGACGTGCAGGTGGCGACTGGCTCGGCTCCTCCTTCTCGGCCTTCTCAGCGCAGTTGCTCGGCCAGTCCGACGATGATGCCCTCGGGGCCGCGGACATAGCAGAGCAGGTGGCTGTCCTCGAACCGGGCGATCTCACCCACGAGTTCGGCGCCGTGAGGGCGCAGGCGGGCGACGGTGTCCTCGAGGTCGTCGACGGCGAACATGACGCGGTGCGTGCCCAGAATGTTGTGCGGCCGGTCGCGCGGCCCGGCACTGATCGCTGCGGGGCTGCGGTACGTGGACAGCTCGATCCGGCTGTGCCCGTCCGGGGTCCGGATCATCGCGATGTCACAGTGGACGCCGTCGAGTCCGGTGCACTGGTCGGCGACGAGACCCTGGACCTCCGCCCTGCCCTCCAGCTCCATGCCGAGTTCCACGAAGAACGCGATGGCGGCATCCATGTCCTCGACGACGATGCCGACGTTGTCCATCCGCTGAATCGCCATGCTGGTCGCTCCTTCTCCCTTGTACGGCCGGTGGTGGCCGCCGTACGGCCGGTGGTGGCCGCTGATGTCCCTGGGACGGAGCCCGCGGCACGTTCTCGACATCCACACACCGTCAGAACTCCGAAGGATCAGGCTCGCACCTCGACGTCGCCGCCACAGCCCCTTCGCGTCGTCGCCCTGCTCCCTCAAGGGTCCGAGAGGGACCGCGGTGCCGCGGTTCCGGATACTCAGGGAGGAACATCGCTAGGGGAGGAACATCACCGCCGGGAAGGCTGGGGACGGCCCGTCGAGCAGGTGCCCCCGACGGTGGCGCAGGTGCTCGTCGAAGAACGCGAGCGGGTACGCCTGCTGGATCTTCACCGCCTGGTCGGGATCGAGGGTGCCGATCACATCCTCGAGCTGCTGTCTGCTCCATCCGAGCAGCTTCGCCACCTGTGGGAACAGCGCCTCATTGTCGCCGTACGAGATGTGGACGGCACCCCTGGCGTGGATGTTCAGCCGCGGGCCCCGCAGGTGCGACCAGAATGCGGCGACCTCGGGATGCGTGGCCTGGGTGAACTCGGCGGACATCATCATGAACGGCCGGTCCACGTCTCCGGCCAGCGGCGGCTTCATCTGCATCGGGCCGTCGAGGCTCAGCCCGGCCCGGATGCGCTCGTCCGCGAGCATGGCGCAGGCGGTGGCCGTCCCGCCCTTCGACCAGCCGAACGCACCCATGCGCCGCGGGTCGAGCGAGCCGAGCAGCCCGGTCGGCAGCTCCTTGCGGTCGACGTCGGGATTGCACCCGGCGGCGAGCCGCTCGACGCAGTCGAGGACGAACCGCAGGTCGGCGGCGAAGTCTCCGGGCAGCGTCGGCGCCTGCTCGTCGTCGATCGGGACGGCGATCCGGCCGTCGGGGAACTCGCTGTACGTGTCGTACTGGTGGGCCACCGTCACTGCCGCGTATCCGTGGCTGGCGAGCTCCTGGACCATGACGGTGTGGTCGCCCTGGTGGCTGTGCGCGCCGTGCGAGAAGACGACCACGGGCAGCCGTCGGCCCGATCGCCGCACCGGAGCGCCCACGTGGCCGGCAGAGAGCGGACCCCGGGCGGCCAGATCGCTCAACCCGGCGTCGGCGAGGAAGGCCCGAAGCGCCCCGGCCGGCATCCAGGGCGCCACGGGATACCGCTGGACGTCCCGCGCGGGGTACCAGACGGTGGCCATCAGCTCGCGGAAGTGCCCGGGGCCCGCGATGCCGTCCGGACGCGACCGGTCGACGAGGTGCAGTTGGACCGTGCCCACCGGGTGCGGACCGGTCGGCGCGGGCAGCATGAGCCGCGTCGCGTCCGAACCGGCCGCGTCCGGTTCGGCCCGCGCGGGGCCGGCAACGGCGGCAAGCGGCACGGCGGCCCCCGCGGCCAGCGCGGCTCCCAACACGCTGCGGCGCGTCGTGCCCTTCCGGCGGGTGAACGGTGTGGTGGTCATGAGGCCTCCCGTGCCGACGGGTCGTCAAGCGTGCCGCGACGGCCTGTCCGTGGGCACACGGGAACGCTGTCACGTGCTCCTCCCGCACAGCATTGGCCCACCGTTCGATTTCTCGCGAAGGCATTGGCCCACGGGTTTACGCCCTGGGGCTCATGCGGTCGGCGGCGCTTCACCGGACCCAACCGACCGACAGGGATGGGCAATTACCCACCCGAACCAGTCGGCGTGTAGGGCCGGATGGCCACCGTGACATCCATGTCGAAGGTGTTCGCCCCCGCCGTGGACGGCAGGCCCAGGGCCCGGTCGAGCGCGCGGCCCAGGGGGCCACAGCCACTGGTGCGCGGGGCGGCGAACTCCGCGTCCTGAGCCCCGAAGGCGACAACCAAGGGGTCCTTGGATATCACCCGGGTGGGATCGGTGTCCTTGAGCACCAGGTGGACCGCGTCCTCATCGCCGCCCACCGAGCAACGCGACAACGGCGGAGCCGGCAGCCCGCGCGGCGGACCTATGGCGAACTTGATGTCGAACTCTCCACGACGGGTGTCGTCGGACAGGAAGTCCGAGTATCCGCCGTACTGCGGGGTCAGGATCAACGGGGTGCCTCCCACCCGGATCGGCGCGGCGGTCATCTCCCCGAAGACCTGGCGGAATTCACCGTCCACACGGCCTTCCGCGAAGGAGATCTTCATCGGTTCGGTGAGCGGCTCGTCGACGGCCCCCATACGCAGATGCCCCGTGGCATGCATGACCTCGCAGCGCCAGGTCCCGGGGTCCGCGCCCGTCGGCAGCTCATCGGCGGTCGGGCAGGCGGAGAAGTCGAACTCCGGAAGACCCGCGGCCCGTTCACCTGCCTGCGCGGGCGCGGCGCCCAGGGCGGATCCGGCAAGCAGCACCCCCGCGGCAGCACTTGTGATGCGGCGAACTGCTCGGCTCGAGAACACTCGGTTCGGCGTCATGCGTCAAGCATTGCAGACCTTCCTCTGCAGAGAAAGGTCTGCAGAGGAATCGCTGCCACTTCGATAGACTGCCGCCATGACACAAGAGCGGAGAGCGGAAGCCGCGGGGCGGCGCACGGTCGACAGTCCCGAGGTGCTCAAGGCCCTCTCGCACCCCCTGCGCCTGCGCATCCTGCGCCACCTCGGCGCGGCGGGCCCGGCCACCTCGACCACCCTGGCCGCCGCCCTCGGCGAGAACACCGGGACACTCAGCTATCACCTGCGCATGCTGGAGCGCAGCGGCCTCATCGAGGACATCCCCGAGCGCTCCACCGGGCGTGAGCGCTGGTGGCGCGGGGTGCGCGGCCTCGACATCCGCAGACCGCCCCAGGGTGAACTGACGGAGGCCGAGCGCGCCCTGTCGGCCGAGCTGGACCGGATGAGGATGGAGGAGGACGTCGAACTCGCCCGGCAGTTCACCGCGGGGCAGGCGGAGTCCGAAGGCTGGATGCGGGGTTCACGCAGCCTCACCCACCTCACGAAGGGTGAGCTGGACGCGTTCCATGACGACTATCTGGCCCTGCTCGCGCGCTATGCCCGTGGGCCCGAGGATGCCCCCGCCGACGCACGCCCCGTACTCCTCCGCTGGTTCGGCCTGCCCGCCGACTGACCGGAGGCGGCCCGACGAACTGCCTGATCGACCAGGCACACAGGCATACGCCGGGTGCCGCGTCTCACCGGGTGAACCCACCCCCACCAGAACCTCAGAGGGGGCTCGTCGGCCGCGCCCGGTCCCGGATGCGTTCCCGCCGGGTACTCCGGGCAGGGTCCAGGACAGCAGGGGCGACTGGCGACTGGAGCCTGTCCGTCCGACGGTTCCTGCCGGGGGCGCGGGTTCTGGCACGCACGTCTGCGGACGCACATCCGCGGCGTTGTCGTCCCTGGCCTGCGAAGAAGAGGACCTGCCGAGATCAACCGGCCTGGCCCGTCGGACGGACTCCGGGCAGGGCAGGGTCGTCGCGGTGGGCGCTGGGGCTCACGCCGCGTATGCGTTTGAACGCGGTGCTGAAGCCGAACGCGTCCGCGTACCCCACCCGGCGGGCCACGGCGGCGACCGTCGCACCCGGTTCCAGGAGGAGGTCGGCGGCAAGGGCCATGCGCCACTCGGTGAGATAGGCGAGCGGCGACTGGCCCAGGACGGCGCGGAACCGGGTGACGAGCGTCGTCCGTGAGGTCCGCACAGTCGCCGCCAGGGAAGCGAGCGTCCAAGGGTGGGCCGGATCGGCGTGCAGCGCGCGCAGTGCCGGGCCCGCGATGTCGTCGCCCAACGCCCGGTACCAGTCCGGCTGCTGGTTGCCCGGCTGCTCGAACCAGACGCGCAGCAGGGCGACGAGCAGCCAGTCCAGGAAGCGGTCGGTGACGACCTGCACGCCGGGCAGTTTGAGGGCGCGGCTGAACTCCTTCTCGATGTACGCCCGTAGGTGGAAGGAGTCCTCGCAGTCCGGCACGAGGGCGACCGGCGGCAGCGCGCGGATGAGGCGCTGCGATAGGACGCCTCGGGCGCGATACGCACCGGCGGCGAACAGGGCGGCCGCGTCGGCGGTGGCGGGAGTGGCATCGCGCACGGCGGAGAGGCGCTGCAGCGGGGCGTGGGTGGCGAAGTCCCGTACGACATCGGGCGAATGGCCGCTCTGCCCGTCGGGAGCGTCCGTGCAGAGGAAGGGCTCGGGGCCGCGGACGACGGCCGATACGCCGGGCTCGACCGGGATGGGGCGGCCGTCCGGGAGGCCGGGGCGACTGATCCAGAGGCGGCCGCGGACGGGCAGGACGAGAGTGAGGGCGGCTCCATGGGGGAAGCGCATCGCCCACGGCGGTGACAGCTCGGAGCAGCCGAAGACGGCGCCCTCTGCTCGGAGGCCGCGGAGCATGTCGTCGAACGGGTCCATATCGCAAGGCTAGGGCGCCCGTTGGGGCGATAGGTCTCGTTCACGGGCGGATCAGGGATACCTCGGGGTCCTTCTCAGGGGTGGCTGGGGGGCTCGGGAGCTCGGGAGCTCGGGGCATTTCAGCGGCGGAGCCGGTCCGGTCCATGGGACATGCATGGCGTTCCGTCACCCATGTCCCAGCGCCTGGGCCCCGGCTTGACTCAGGGGCATGAAGAACACGAACGCCGGACCATCCGCCCCCAGCTGCAAGCACGTTCACGTAGAGCCGGTCACGGGAGCGTGGTCGTGATGGCGGTCGCTTCCGTACACAGGACCGATACGTCCCCGCGGGCACGCCGGTCCGTGGCCGCCATGAGCGCGGGTGTGCTGCTGAGCATCGGGGCGATGGCGGTGCTGACCGTGGTCCTGCTGCTCACGGACGTCCTGCCGGACCACATCAGGGACGCGTACCCCGACTACACACCGGCCCAGGTGAGTTCGGGCCGTACGACCCTGGCGGCGTACCTGTACGTCAACTGGGCCCTGTGGGCCTCGCTGTGGATGTGGACGGTACGCCTCGTCCGCGGCGGCTCCCGGCGCGCGCGGGCCGCCGTGCTGACCGTGTTCTTCTGCGAGACCGCGGTCGCACTCACGAACCTGCTGGTCAAGGACGGTTCCGGAGTCAGGGCCTTTCCGCTGCTGCTCGGGGTGGTGGGCCTGCTGCCCTGCCTCGCGGGCGCGACGGCGGCGGTGCTGACGTGGCGGCTCAGGGCCGGGAGCAGGCCTTCTTGACCACGTGTCTGCGCAGGGGCGTCCGCGCGTCCCCCGACGGACGGATCACCCACCGCACCCGTACTGCGGGAGCAACCCGCGGGCCGCTGAGCCTGTGGCGGGAACAGGCCAGCGAACCCGCGGGGCAGCGGACGTCAGGCCACGGTGCCGCTTTCCTTGATGACGACCTCGGTGCTCAGAGCACCGCTGCGGGAGCCGAGCCCCTCGATCTGCTTGACGAGCTCCTCGCCCTCGACGACCTCGCCGAAGACGACGTGCTTGCCGTCCAGCCAGGGCGTGACGACGGTCGTCACGAAGAACTGGGAGCCGTTGGTGTTCGGGCCACGGTTGGCCATCGACAGCAGGAACGGCCGGTCGTGCTTGAGGGAGAAGTTCTCGTCGGCGAAGGTGGCGCCGAAGATGCTCTTGCCACCGATGCCGGTGCCGTGCGTGAAGTCGCCGCCCTGGAGCATGAAGTCCGGGATGACGCGGTGGAAGGCCGAACCGGCGTAGCCGTAGCCGTGCTGGCCGGTGGCGAGCTCGCGGAAGTTGCGCGCGGTCTCGGGAACGACGTCGTCGAAAAGCCGGAAGACGATGCGTCCGGCGTCCTTGCCGTCGATGGTGATATCGAAAAAGACGTTCTGCATGACCCCATTCTGACCGACCCCGCTTCGTCGCCCGATCCCACCCCACCGGAGAGGCCTCCGAGCCGGACCCTCCCGCCCCGCCTCCACCACCACGGCCGGTCTGCGGCCGGGTGGGTCGCCCGTATCCACGCGCAGAATCTCTGGATCCGCTCAGCTGTTGAGGTACAGCATCTTGACTCCTCGCAAGCCCTTAGGCTGGCTTGGTGGTGGACAAGGACAGCCAGGATTTCCGCGAGGTACTCGTCGTGCTGCGTGCCGATGCCGGGCCGGCCGAACGTACCGCGCTGGCGGCACGCCATACCGTCGTCCAGGAGCTGCCACCGCGCCTGATGCTGTTGGAATCGGGCGACGGGCTGGAGGGGCTGCCTTATGTTGCCGGCGTGTTCGCACAGGGCCTTCCGCCGGCGGAGACACTTGCGGAACTCGGCGCCGAAGAGCGGCTGTTCGTCACCGCGTGGGCGGAGCGAGGCGTCCGGAAGTCCCGCCCCGGCGAGGGGCGGGACTGGGATGCCACTGGCTTCGAGCCGCCGGATGCGCCGGATCTCACTGGGCCCCGCTGACCATCGGACTCACAGGACTCGGAGCGGTCCATTCCATTGGAAGCCAGGGCCTGAGTCCCGTCAGAAGACGTACAGGTGACCGCCGGCCGTCGCCGCCAGCTCCAGATTGCCCGGCGACCCGAAATTGCTCTGGATCAACGACACACCATCAACTCGACCCAACCGCTGCCCGATCACCCCACTGCTCGACCACGG
>NZ_JBVHLZ010000016.1:0-66691 GCF_055558735.1 Streptomyces sp. NPDC025651 | reverse complement strand
CGAGTCCCGCCAGAACACATACAAGTCACCGCCGGCCGTCGCCGCCAACTCCAGATTGCCCGGCGACCCGAAATTGCTCTGGATCAACGACACACCGTCGACGGGGCCGAGGGACTGGCCGACCTGGCCAGGGGCCTCCCAGGGCAGCTGGGAGACGTCATTGTTGCGGAACAGCAGGTTGATGCCGGCGAAGCGCGAGGGAACGGCGACCTCGAAGTTCCCCTTGCTGCCGAACCTGCTCTGCCGCAACGAGGGATTACCGCGCAGCCCGGTCGCCCAGCCCAGGTGGCTCGGCGTGAACCAGCACAGAGCGAAGGTATTGGCCTTCATCAGGCAGGGCACACCGCCACCCGCCGCGCAGTTCTCGCAGTTGGCGTTGGGCACGCGGTAGCGGCCGAAACTCCCGCCGCAGTCGCACTTGCTGCTCCCGTACTCGTCCGGGCAGTTGAAAATGTGGCCGGTCTCGTGCGCGAAGACCCGGTCGATGTTGTCCGGCCCCCAGCCGTCGTTGGCGTACTGCATCACGAGGTACGGCCCGCCCAGGAAGGCGTACGCGAAGTGGTGGAGGGGGTACTTGGTGAAGAATCCCGCATAAGTCCAGCGGGTACCGAAGCGTTCGCGGTTGTCCTCGATGTAGCGAAGAACTCCGCCCGCCCCGGCGGAATAGCCGAGGGCCGTCAGCGCCGGATCGCGCCAGTGCCCTTCGAGGTCCCCCGCATTCGGATCGGCTGGAACATCGACGCGGACGACGCGGATGTCGTAGCGGAAAGCGATCTCCGCCTGCGGGTTGGACCCGGCGTAGAAGCCCAGACCGTTCTGCACCTCCGCTACGACCTTGGTGCGCTCGGCCTCGCTGAATTGCAGGTCTGCGGTGGGTCCTTCGACGATGACGATGCCGACGGCGACGCTGCCCTCCAAGAAGGCGCTGGTCGGAGCCAGTGCCTCGGCTTCCAGGGCCGACCGGGCCGCGGCGGCGTCGTGCGCGGGCATGACCTCGGTGCACGCCCCTGGCATGTCCCACGAGAGCCCTTCGCCCTGCCGCTCGGCCTTGGCCTGCCGGTACGCGTCGGACTCGCGCAGCTGGAACGCGCGCAGCCCCAGCCGTTCGTTCTCGTCCAGCCCAGCTGTCTGCACCTCGGCGGCCGTACCAGTCTCCAGTGCGTCTGCGACGCCCTGTTCGTCACGGACGACGTGCAGCCTCCCGTACGAGTGCAGTACCGGCACTCGCGCCGGGGCCTCGTCCGCCTGGACGACGCGCTCCTCCCATGCCAGGTCTCCTGCCATGCCCGACCTCCTCTGGACGGTGGTGAAGAAGCGTAGGCCGCTGCCGGTGGGCCCGGCAGAGGAAGGCGCACTTCCGGCAGCCACGGGACAGATGAGGAAGCCGCAGGGGGGAGAGACGGTGTATCCCACTGGATGCCCGCCTCATTCAGCCACACTCATTCAGCCACAGTTTCCTCAGGAGGAGAGGAACCCGCTTCGTCCTCGACCTCTTCGGTGCGCAGTGCGGTGAGGAGCAGCTCCGCGCGGGCGCGGACGGTGTCGTCCGTACCCGGGTCGGCCACGGCGATGGCCTTCTCGAACCAGTAACGAGCTTCGCCGGGCAGCCCCTCGCCTTCGGCGGCGCGCCCCAGGAGGACGAGCAGGGCGGGCGGAAGGTCGTGGAGGCGAGCCTTCCTGGCCGGCACCGGATCCTCCGGTACCGCGGTCATGTCCGCGGAGGTCCCCGAAGGGAGTGCCGGGAGTTCGGGTGCGGGGATGCCGCGGGATCCGGCGGCCGGTGGCGGCGCGGGCGCCGGTACTCGCCGTTCGGTCGGAAGCCCTGCGTCCCGCAGCGCCGCCAGAGCTCTGGCCCTGGCATCCGGGTCGCTCGAAGCGGAGGCCCTCCCGAGGTGTTCCCGCGCTTCTTCCAGCCTCCCCTCCAGCACGGCCAAGTGGCCGAGAACGACGAGCGCCTGGGCCCGGTCCCCGTCCTCGGGGTCCCCGTCGGTGCGGGCCAGTGGAAGCAGCACCGTCCGCGCCTCCGACCAGCGGTGGAGCTGGGCCAGTGCGCTGCCGAGGTAGCGCCTGACCCGAGGTTCGGTCGCGGAGTCCCCGGTGGCCAGTGCTTCCGCCAGAGTCTCCCGTGCGCCCTCCAGATCGTGCTCGGCGAGCAGGGCGACGCCGAGCAGGCAACGGGCCCTGGGCGCCGTCCCGGGGTCGTACGTCTCCAGCGCGGCGCGCAGATAGAGCTGGGCGACCGAGCTGTCCCCGGCGTCAAGCAGGTACTCGCCCTGGTCCACCAGAGCCGTGGCAACCTCGGTGGGGCGGCCCGAGGCTGCCGTTTCGCCGACGACCACCTCCAGCGCCCGGTCCACCTCGCCCCGGCGCAGCCGCAGCGCTCCCAGATGGGCACGGGCCAGTGGCGCCATCTCCGCAGCCACTTTGCTCCGGGAGCCCAGCACCGCGTCGAAACGCGCGGCCGCCTCGTCCACCTGGCCTTCGTCTGCGGCCAGCCTTGCCAGGCCGATGCTCGCCAGGTCCACGGCCTCGGCCGAGTCCGATCTCACGGCCTGTTCGAGGAGTTCCCGGCCCCTGTCGACATCCCCCCGGTGAATGATCAGCATGCCGTGGAAGGAGCGGGCCGTCTCGGCGAGTGCCGACCCCGTCTCCGCCTCCTCGGCCAGCAGCTCCTCGGCACGCTCGATCTCGCCGATGTCGGCGAGCATCAGCGCGAGGTCCACGCGTGCGGTACCCGCCCACTGCTCGTGCCGGGAATCGATCGCCTTGCGATACGCGGCTTCCGCCCCTTCCCAGTCACCTCGGGCGGCCAGCGCATCGCCCAGCAGGGCCCCGGCCCTGGGAGCCCCTGCGGCGTCGTCGGAGCCCGCGATCGAGGCGAGCAGGGCGAGCCCCCGTTCGTCGTCGAGCGCGGTCAGCAGTATCGCGAGGTCCATACGGGCGATGGAGGCCCACACGGGGTGCCCGGAATCGATCGCCTTCTGGTACGCCCGCTCGGCCTCCTCCCACTCCGCTTGAGCCGTCAGAACGTCGCCGAGGAGATCGGCGGCGCGCGGCGCCTGCTCGGGATGTCCGGACCGGGCGATCTCGGTCAGCGCGGTGCGCGCTTGCTCGTAGTCGCCGGTCTCGGCCCAGCAGGCGCCCTGGTCGACACGGGCGAGCGGGGCCCACACAGGGTGTCGGGATTCGGCCGCCGCCTGGAGCATCTCGGCAGCGGCCGCGAAGTCGCCCTCGGTCGCCCGTATGAGGCCCAGCAGGTAGCGGGCGCGCAACACCGCTTCCGGGTTGCTGAACCCGAGGGCACGTTCCAGGGTCTCCTTGGCCTCCGCCAGCTCATCGCTCAGGTACAGCAGCCAGCCGAGGGTCACGTGGGCGTGCTGTGAGGCGAAGGGGTTGTCGGAGTCCGCCGCGGAACGGAGGGGGTCCCGAGCCTGGGCGAGATCGCCCTGCTGGATGAAGAGCGCGCCCAGACTCGCCTGGGCCAGCGGAACCACCATGGGGTTGGCGGAGGCGATGGCGGACCGGAGCAGCTCACCCGCGCGTTCCAGCTCGCCGGTGTCTATCAGGAGCGCGGCCAGGTTGGCCTGTGCGAGTGGCACGGCTTGGGAGACGGCCGATTCGCGGACCGCGCGCGGGAGGCTCAGCGGTCCGCCGGCCGCCTGCCCCGTACGGCTCTGGACTAGGGCGGGCGCGGAGGGGGCGAGCTTGCTCTGGGACGGCAGCTGCGCTCCGGCCAACTCGCCGCGCTGCACGATCAGTCCGGCCAGGTTCGCAGCGGCGAGGGGGGCGATCTGCGGGTCGCTCGCCCGCATCGCGGATTCCAGGAGTTCGCGTGCGCGGTCGAGTTCGCCCTGGTTGATGAGCAGCCCTCCGAGAGAGGCCTGAGCCAGGGGAACGGCCTGTGGATCGCCGGACGCGAGGGCCTGTTCGAGTATCTCCAGGGCGCCGTCATTGTCTCCGAGCAGGTGCAGCAGGCCGGCCAGGTTCACCTGTGCCAACGGCACCACGTCCGGTGAATCCGAGCGGAGGGCCTCCTCGAACAGCTCTTTGGCACGCGGCATTTCCTGCCGTCGCAGTGCGGCGTCCCCCAGGATCAGAGCGGCCCAGGCCGTGACCGAAGGGGCCGTGTCGCTGGAGTGGGCCCGTTCCAGCGCGTCCACGGCGACGTCCGGTTCCTCGCGGGTGAACGCGGCGAAGGCGATGCCGAGAAGGTCGTTCGGCGGGAGGTGCCGCATCGCGAGGCCCCAAGCGAAGTCCGGGACCGCGGCCGTCTCGGGATCGCCCCGGCCGTCGACGTAGCCCGGAAGATAGGGGAACGCCTGGTAATGGCACTCCCCCTGGGCCGCGTACTCCCTGAGCAGGGCGATGCTTCCGGCGACCGTCTCGGTGGCCCAGTCCACCCCGGCACTGAAGGCCGTGTCCGTCGCGGCCCGGTGGCTCGGTCCTGCGGCGAGATAGGGGACGAACAGCTCCCGCAGGGCGGTCTCGGTCAGCGGTGCCTCGCAGCCCATGCGCTGCCAGTCGACGGCGGCACGCACCACCGCCCAGCCTTCCGGGCACTCCTCCCGGCCTCCGTTGAACCGGCCCTCGATGAGGGGCGCGGCGACCATCTGCTCACCGATGCCGCGGTCGGTGAAGTCCTCGTGCGGGTACCGGCGCTGCGCCTCGGCACGGTCCTCTTTGCGCAGCAGCCGGTTGAGGACGATCGGCTCGACCCTCAGCACCTGGCCCGCCGCACGGTTCACCTCGCCCTTGGGGGCCCTGAGCCTGCTGTACGCCTTGGAGGTGATGGTGGCGACCACGGTGACCGGCGGCTGGTGCCGGGCGAAGGCCTCGAGGACCTTCAGGTCGACACCACCGGGGCGTAGATAGTCCTGGATGTCGTCGAGCCAGAGCACGGCCGGGTCCTGCCCTGTGGGCAGGGGCAGCAGCTGAGCGAGCTCGCCGGGGGCGGACGGGGTGTCCTTGGGCACGATGAGCCGGGCGTCCGGCAGTCGGCGGCGCAGCAGTTCGATGAGGGTGCGGGACTTTCCGGCCTTGGAGTCCCCGGCCAGGAGGATGAAGGGCTGGGTCTCCAGGGCCTCGTCGAGCTGTCGGTCCTCCCGTCGGCGGGGCACGTACGGTGGATTCGGGTCGCGCGCGAGGTCCTTCGACCGCGTCACCCCGATGTCGTAGATGGGAACGTCCCTGACCCTGGGCAGTTCTCCGTCCGGGCGCAGCGGCAGGGCGAGCAGCGCTTCGACTCTGGCGCGGCGGTCCTCCGCCACGGGCTGTCGAATCAACTCGCGCAGGGGCGGCCAGAACCCGGCGAGCGCGTCGACGGGAATCGCGAACCCCGTCCTGGGGTCATGCCGCTCGCCCGGCCTGTCCCGGGCGGCGACGATTCCGATGACGCCTCCGAGGGTGATGTCCCACACCGGCGTACCGGAGAAGCCGGGTGCCAGGGTGTGGCCGCGCTCGGACGCCGCCTCCAGCTGGATCCAGTCCGTCGCCGCGCGGCCCTGGATCACGCCGCTCGCGGAGACGCCTCCGGTCTTGTGGTCTCCTTCGGGATACCCGTACACATGGAACTCGTGCTTCCACAGTTTGCCTTGGGCGGAGACCAGTGGTGCGGTGCGGGCCGACTCCGGCAGTGGGTCCAGTAGTTCCAGGACGGCCAGGTCCCCCGTGCGCAGGACGCTGTCCTGCGGGTGCCAGCCGCCCTCGACGACCACGGCGCGCAACAGCGTGCGTGTCTCGTCGTGCTGGAACTGCACGAAGACGGGTCCCTCGGGTGGCTGCCACCGCTTGTCGGCGATCGTCACATGGGCACAGGTCAGCACATGACGGTCCGTCACCAGGACGCCCGCCCCGTTGGGCGGCCGGTCGTGGAGCCGGCGGACACTCACCAACCAGGGCGCCTTCTCCCAGAGCACCACGGCGGATCACCCCGGCGCGGTTTCGGTGGCGGCGACGTCGCTGGCCGGGTTCACGGGGCGCTTCCAGGCGAGTCTCACGTTGAAGTGGCCCTCGCTGGCGGTCTTGGCGACCACCACTCCCGCCTCGGCGTTGAGCTTGATGCCGAACTCGACCTCGTACTCGTCGGGGAGCAGCTGCCGCAGCATTTCGAGCACGGCCTCGATGGTCGGCCTCGCACCGGAGAGGATCTGGTCCAGGCGGCCGGCGGCCTCCAGTACACCGCTGTCGCCACGCGAGACGTTCTCCAGTCCCGGCGACGTGTCCTCGACCTCCACCACCATCGCCGAGCCGTCCCGCGTTTCGAACCGCACCAGATCGCTCATGCGCCCGCCCCCGTTCGCCCGAACCGGTCCTCAAGTGTAGTCCCAACCCTTCGCGAACGATTCTGAAATAGCGTCATCTGTCGTGAGACGTACGCGAGTTGACGGGCATGGACTAGCCTGGAGAGCTCGACGCATCGTGACTGCGCGGGCGGGCGGTGGACCGTGTTCGTGGGTATGGACATAGGCGCGGGAGTCGTGGTGAGCGACGCGGACGGCGACCGCCTGTCGCGGTTCGCGCCGCACGATCCCGGGGAGTATCTGCGCCGGGCGCGGGACGGGAGCGAGGACGTCGAGGGGCTTGTGCTCGCCGTTCCCGACGACTGGTTCGACGTGGACCGGGAGGGTGCACCGCGGCGCGAGGCGCTGCACCGGCACGTGTGCTCCGAACTCGGTGCGCCACCGCGGCAGTTCGTCCCCCGGTCGGCCGCTGCCGTCGCCTCCGCGGCGCACCGCGGGCCGGTCGGCGGGAACACCGACTGGCTGGTGTTCCACATCGCCACGGACGGGGTTGGCGTCGGACTGTGCCGCCTCCGCGGGACCACCGTGGAACCGCTCGGCGCCACGAGCTCCCCCGCACCCGGCGAACTGGTCGATCTTGCCGAGTGTGCAGGGCTCCACGCGTCGTCGGGTCCCGAACGGCGCCGCAGAGCCGAGCTGTTGCTGGCCCGGGCACGGGCCGTGTCGCGCTATCGAGCGGCTCCCATGTACCCGGACGAGACCGGGGAAGGTGCCGGGACCCTCACGGCGGGAGCCGTCATCAGCGGCTTCGCACGCCTTGAGGCCGACCTCAAGACAGCGGCCCAGGGCCTTGCGTACGACCGGGACGCACCCCACCGAGTCCTGATGGGCGGTGACCTGACGTCTCACCCCCTGGCCCTCGATGCCGTACGTGAGGTGCTCGAAGGCCCCGCGTCGCGGCACGCGGAGGTGCTCGAACCCCATGCCGCGGCGCGCGGAGCGCTGCTGATCGCCCGTGGGGCAGTACGGGTGTCCGACGTCGCCCGGCACTCGGTGAACCTCGCCGTGCACAGGCTGCACCGGGGAAGGCTGATGGAGGCGCACATTCCGCTCACGGTGGCGGGTGAGCCGGTGCCCTTGACCGTGACGGACCAGGAGGGTCCCCTGACCGTCGATGTGCCGTGCCCGGGAGATTTCCGGCTGGGGATCGACGTACAGGAGTCCGGGAAGGGGCCGCACCGGGCCCTCGACGTGCCGCACCCGCCGCTGCCCGAGGGGAGCTGTCGGCTGGGCCTGCATTCACAGAGGAACGGCCTCGGAGTACTGGCGCTTCGGCCCGTGGAGGGCGGGGAGTCCGTCCTCGTACCGCTCGACGCGAAGACGACGGAGAGAGCACAGTGAGCCCCTTGAGCGAGGAAGAGCGGGAAGCGAAGGAACGGCTGGCCCAGGCGCTGGAAGGCGTGGACGATCGCAGTGCGCTGATCGCGCTGCGCTGGTCCCTGGTGTGGTCGGTGGCGGCCGTGGGACGGCTTGCGACGTCGGCAAACGCGGTGGAGGCGGTGGAGGCGGTGTTCCTCCTCGACGACGCGCTCACCGAGGCGGGACCGCTCGCGACGGCCGCACCCGGGCTGCTGCGAGCCGCGGAGCCGGGTCCTGACGTGGAAGGGTATCTCGACGGCCGGCAGCGGGAGCTCGCCGAGGCGCGGCGACGGATCGCCGACTGCAGGCGGACACTGGACGTGGTGGCCGCCGGCGAGAAGGACCTTCGGGCCCGGCTCGCGGAGCACGAAGAGTTGCGGGCACAAGTCACCGAGCTGCGCCGCCTGGAGCGCCTGGTCGAGGTGTTGGACGAGATCGAGGGGCAGCGGGAGGCCGTCGAGCGGCGAGTCCTCGTGCTGCGGGAACATGCGAACGGCACCGAGCGGGCCGTGGAGAACAGCGGCGGCGAGTTGCTCAGGCTGACCCAGGAGCGGCTGTCCCGGCTGGCCCCTGACGTACGTACGGCCCTGGAGCGGGCCGCACGCGAGCAGGCGGAGCTCGCCGCTGCCGAGGCGGCGCTCGCGGGCGCCGAGGAGAAGCTGGCCGCGGTGTCGGCGGGGCTGGCCCTGGTACGCAGGGAGCACGAGGTGCGGCTGGCCGAAGTGGATGCGCATGTCCGGGCCGACCGGCGGCTCGTCGAGGCCCTGGCCGCATTCGCGGACCCCGACGGGGCCGACGGCGAGGACCGCACCGCCGCCGAGCGCGCCGGGGCGCTGATCGACGGCGTCAAGGAGCGGCTGCGCGAGGTCGACGCGGTGCTGCGTGACGCCTTGGAGCTGCGGGACGGGAAGGACGGCCCCGGACGGGCCGTCGTCGGCTGGAACGACGAGGATCCGTCCGGGCGTCCGGCAGGCTGAGCGTCACGGTCGAGAAGCGACCGAGGAGCGCCCGGGAGGCGACCGAGCAGCGATCACGAGATGAGCAGCTCCGCCGACTCGGCGAGCGCGTCGAGGTCCTCGGCGATGCCCTTCGCTATCTCGTTCATCAGCTGCTGCCCCCCGTCATCCAGGAACTGCGCACTGAACGCCTGCGCCAGCTGGGCCTCTTGGGACCCCGCGCTCTGTCGCAGCTTCGTGATGAGCCGGTCCTCGCCCCCCACCCTGCGCATCAGCAAAGGGATATTGGCCTCCCGCGCCCTGTCCATCGCGGCCTCCCTGCCTCCATGCAGCCCCGCCCACACCACGGCGAAGGCGACCAGGACGGCGAAGGGTCCGGTCGCGGCGAGGATGGCCGTGCCGGCCCCGAAGAGGGTCGTGGCGATCACCCCTGCGACCAGGACGTTCATGACCTTGGCGATGTTGTCCAGAACCTCCGTGGCGGCGGCCGCGTCGAACGGCACCTCCAGCTTTCCGCCGCTCACCGCCACCGTGGGCAGTGCCATCGCGGACGGCGGGATGTGCCAGCGCCGGCAGATGGGCCTGGTCAACTCCTCCAGATCCGGACGCAGTTCGTTCTGCCAGTCGGAGATCACCTGCTTGAGCCGCGGATTGTCGGGATCGGTCAGCTCGGCGTGCAGTGCCGTGGTGATGCCCGACGCCATGTCGTTGAGCGTCGCGATCTCCCCCGCCCTCCAGCGCCGGAAGGAAGGGATCACATGGCGTTCGGTCATCCCGTCCGCAACCGCCTCACCGAGCTTGTCGCCCAGCGCGGGCAGCCGGTCCTGCACAAGGGAGCCGATCCGGTCGCTCTTGAGGAGCTTGCGGATGTCCGAGCGGAAACCCGCCGCCCGCAGACTCATCCGGCCGGCCAGGGCCAGCCCCTGGGCGATGGCCACCTCGGGCTCCAGTCCGATCAGCACCCGGTCCGCGCCGAACACCTCACGCGTCTGCTCCTGCACGAAGTGCATACGGGAGGCGCCACCAGTCAGGAGCACCGCGTCCGGCCGTTCAGGCAGGCGTTCGGAGACATCGTCCAGTGCGGCCCGGAACGCCTGCCGCCAGGAACGGCCCTGGAGGCTGGGCTGGGGAGTGTCCAGCACGGCGTCCATTTCCGTGGCGTTCAACTCGATCTCCAGGAAGAACGCCCTCTTGCCGATGTGGACCTTCTCGTACCCGCCGACCGTGGCATCCGGGTCGTCGGCGAACCTTCCCGGGTCGGTGCGGAAGAACCTTTCCTTCGCCTCCCGGCACCGCAGTTCCAGCCGCAGTCGCAACTGCCGGTCGTGGTGCAGCAGTTCCTCCAGGGCCTCGCTTTCCGGGTGCCCCCGCAGCTGGCGTTCGAGAATGGTCCGGTCGATGAGTCCGGCGCCGAGCTGAAGGCCGGAGTCGATGGGCGGTCCCGCGTGCCGCCTGAGGACATGGGTGAAGTCGGTGGTGGACGAACCCATGTCGACGACGAGCATGCTTCCCGCCAACTGGTCCCGGCTGACGGTCACTTTGTCGGACTCCCGGGCGTACAGCATGGCGGCCCGGGACTCCGAGACCACGTCCACATGCCGAAGCCCGGCGGACTTCAGCAGGGTCGTGTAGGCGCGGCGCAGCTCAGCGCTCCAGCCCGAAGGGGCACCGAACACCCACCGCACGGGGTACCTTCCGTCGAGTTCGCTGTCCCGGGCGATCGCGTCCGCGCTGACCTTGGCGACGAACGCGAGAATCGGGCGGCGCACCTCCTCCCGGTCGACCTCGGGCGACTTGAAGCCGAGATCGAACCACGTGACGCCGCGGGCGTCCGCTGCTTCTCGGCCCACCAGCACACCACGGGTGGGGTGCTCCGCCACCGCGGTGACGTGCTGCCGACCGCCTCCGGTGGAGCCGATGTCCATGACTTCGGGTTGTTTCGTGTTGTTGGTACGGGTCTTGGACAGGGCACTCTCTCCGTGCCCCAGATCGAAGCCCACCACCACAGTGGCGGTCCGGTCAGCCATCGTCGCTCCCCTTGCTCTCTTCGTCCGGTTCCCCGACAGCGTGCGGCGATGGCTTCGCGGCGGGCTCCCGGACCTCCCCTCGTTGCAGGACCCGGCCGTCCGCCGCCACCAGCGCTGGTCGCAGCGTCACCACGCGTTGCTCGTCCGGGTCCTGGTGGATGCCGAAGCTGAACAGCCCCTCGTTCGTGCCGTCGTAGTCCACGACCTTGATGCCGTGCAGCAGCGTGAGGTTCTTGCGCAGCCGGTCGATGTGGCGCAGCGCGAGCTCTCCGTCCCATTCGGCGTGAGCCGCCATCAAGTCCCGTATGAGAGCCAGGAGTTCGGAGTCCCTGTCCCAGGGACGGACGACCTCCTCGGGAGGCAGTGGCCGTGCATCCTCCAGCAGCCGGTCCGCGGCCTCCACAGCGGCCTGGACGTGGTCGAGCAACGAGAGGGTGTGGGCGGTGGGGCGCGGCGGAGTACGCCGTCGTCGTTCCTCCCGTGCCCGCCGCACCGCCTCCCGCTCGTCCTCCTCGTCCCTGCCGAACCCGAGGAACGACGTGAGCGACGGCAAGGAGCGGCGGTCGGGTGGCGGGCGATACGTGGGCGGCGGGACCACCGGGGCCCGTACGGCGGACAGCGCGCCGACGACGGCGGCCCGCAGCAGGTCGATGGCGGCGACGAGCTGCCTCTGTCCGGTGTCCTGAGGTGCGTGACCGGCGTTCTGGCCGGACGTGCGGCGCGCGGCCCCGCGGGCCTCCGCCTCGAGGCGTTCCAGTACGTCGCGCAGGGCGGCGGTCGCGGTGTCCATGCCGATGTGGTCTTCGAGGCGCATTTCGAGCCGGGGCCGCTGGCGCCGGAAGGCCGAGGTCAGAAATCCTTCACTCACGGCGCCCTCCTTTCGGGCTGGACGAGTGGGGGGGCGGGTGCGGCGCGGGTCAGGTTCCCGGCGACAGTGGCCAGGCCCGTACGAGACCGTCGCCGTCCGCGCTGAGCAGTTCGCCGAGCGTGTTGAAGGCCAGGCTCCGCACCGGGCGGGGGTGCACGCCGACGGCCCGGTCCCGGGACTCACCGCTCGCGGCGTCACGCACCCGGATGTGCCCGGTGTCGTCGGCGGCGGCCAGGGTCCCGCCCGGCCCGAAGGACAGCGCCCGCAACGGGCTCCCGCGGCCGGTCCACCGAAACAGGGCGGCGCGCTCGCGCAGGTCGTGTACGTGGATGCCGCCGTCCGCGCAGCCGATGGCCAGCAGCCGGTCGCCGACATCCAGTGCGAGCGCCGTGACGGCGCAGCCGGTGGCCACCGAGTCGACCTGGCCACCGGTCCACGCGTCCCACACGGTGGCCCTGTCGGAGCCGCCGGCCACGAGAGTCCTCGCATCGGACGTGACCGCCAGCCGAGCGGCGGCCGACCAGGTGACGCGCAGCGGGAACACGGTGGGCGCGGCTCTGCCGCCGGGTTCGCCGAACGGTGCGGATCTGCGGATCTGCCCGTCGTCGCCGAGGCTGAACACGAGGTTCGCCCTGATCCGTACGTCATCGACCCACCCTTGATGCCAGGTCAGCACCCGCTCCCGGCCCGACCCGCCGAACGACCAGAACCGAACGGCCCCGTCCTTGCCCCCGGTCACCACCGACCTGCCGTCGTCGGCGAGGTCGACAGCCGTCACCCGGCCCTGGTGCAGGGACTGGGCGGCGACCGGCTCGGGGGACCACAGCCGCCACACACGGACCGAGCCGTCGGAACCACCGCCCGCGAGCCGCACGGTGTCACCGTCGTGATGCCAGCCCGCGGCGGTGCACCCGTGGGGAAGCCGCAGCGTGCCCGGCGGTCCTGCTCCGCCCGGCAACCGTACGGACGGGGCTTCGGGCAGCCGCTCTTCCAGCAGGGCGACCAGGCGTTCGGGCTCCGTCCAGCCGGGCAGGCGGTTCACGAGAATGATCCGTCCCGCCGCGCCCTCGACTTCGACGGGTGGCACGAGCTGCGCCGCCGGGCGTCCGCCACCGCCTGCGAGCAGGAACAGCGCGGCGTTCCGGTCCTCGGGGAGTGCCGGCAGCAGTTCGTTCCAGCTCCAGACGCGGATCTCGGCCCGCTCGACGGGCGTGCCGTGCTCGCCCCGGCAGAACGTGGTGGCGGTGAGCCCCTCCGCCGTGATCTCGGCGACGACGGCCTCGGGCCCGCGGTCGAGGGTTCTGCCGACCAGCTCCTGGAGTCCGGGCAGAGGACTCTCGAACGCCCTCTGCTCCTCCTCCAGTTGCCGTAACACCTGGTCCCGCTCTCCGGGCCGCGGCGGCCCTTCCCGTACGAGAACCTGTAGCCGGGCAAGACGTTCGAGGTCGGTGTGGAGCGGCGCGCCGCAGGCGCGAGCGGCTGCCGTGAGGTCGATGCGGCGACGGGCCGCCGAGAGCTGCTCGTCGAAGGCGCGGCGTACGGTCGGGGTGAGGCGGCCGAGTCGGGGGGCGCCGCTCAGCGGCCAGCGGCAGTTGCGGCACTCGGCCGTGTCGCCGATCACGGCCGCGCAGACGGGACAGCCGTCCTCGACCGGGTGCGCGGCGCCGAAGTCAGTCGTCGTCATCGGGCACGTCCTTCGGGGCGAGGGAGAGCGGGCCCGAACCGGCCCCTTCCTCACCGTCGAGCCGACGGGCGAGGCGTGCCTCCATGCGGTCCAGCAGGACGCGCACGGTACGTCCGTTGCCGAAGTCCTTCGGGTGCGCGCGGCGTTGGCGTTCGAGCCAGAGCTGTGCCCGCAGGGCGGTGGGCGCCGGAAGGGCGTACCCCTGTTCCTGGGCCATCCGGCGCAGGATCTCGACCAGTTCGGGGCCGGAGTAGTGCGGGAACACGATCCGTACGGTGAACCGGGAGCGCAGTCCTTCGTTCTCGGCCAGGAAGCCGTCCATCGGTCCGGCGTAGCCGGCGGCGATGACGACCAGCCGCCCGTGCAGCTCCTCCATCTCGCGGTTCAGGGTGTTGATGGCCTCCTTGCCGAAATCCTGTCCGTTCCCGTCCGTGGAGAGGCTGTACGCCTCGTCGATGAACAGCACTCCGCCGAGAGCGGACCGTACCGCCTTCTGCGTCTTCGACGCCGTCTGCCCGACGTATCCCGCGACGAGTTCGGCCCGGGTCACCTCGACCATGTGCCCCCGCGTCAGCAGCCCCAGCTCCTTGAAGAGGCCACCGATGAGCCGCGCCACCGTGGTCTTCCCTGTCCCCGGCGGCCCGACGAACAGCAGATGGGGCGGCGCGAAGGACCCGGCGCCACGGCGTTGCCGCAGCCTCAGCCGCCCCACCAGGTCCCGGATGAGCCTCTTCACCGGGTCGAGCCCCACCAGGGCGTCCAGTGCGACGAGAAGCTCGTCGGCCCGGGGCACCGGCCCGCGCAGGTGCGCCCGGTATCCGTCGGGCAGGTCCACGGGCTCGACGGGTTCGCTGACCACGGCCCGTACGCGCCGCGCCCACCGTGTCTTCAGCTCGTCCGCGAGGTCCCGCATCGCACGACCGTTGCCGAAGCCCGTGTCGCGGGTGGCGTACAGGCCGTGCGTCACTTCACGGAGCTGTTCCTCCAGCTCCTCGGACCAGCGCAGACCCAGGGCACGCAGCCGCCCGAGCAGGATGGCGTGCAGTTCGTCCGGCTCGTAGTCGGGAAAGTGGATGACGTTGGCGCGGGGAACACGGCTGCGCAGCCCGGGGTTGGAGTCCAGGAACTCCTCCATCTTGTCGGGGTATCCGGCGAAGACGAGCAGGAATCGGCCGCGGTCGTTCTCCATCCGGCTGAGCAGGGTGTCGATGGCTTCCTGGCCGAATCCGCGGCCGCCCTGGTCGCTGAGCCGGTATGCCTCGTCGACCAGCAGGACCCCGTCGAGGGCACGGTCCACGGTGTCGTTGGTCCTGATCGCGGTCTGGCCGACCACCCCGGCCACCAGATCGGGCACCTCGGCTTCGACCAGGTGACCGCGGGCCAGCAGGCCCAAGTCCCGGTAGATCTCGCCGACCAGGCGCGCGACCGTGGTCTTGCCCGTGCCGGGGTTGCCCGTGAAGATCAGATGCGGTGAGCCTTCCTCGGCCGCGACGCCGAGCCCCTGGGCCCGCAGCGCGGTGTCCGTGGTCGCCCGCCAGCGCAGGTTCTCCAGGTGCTCCTTGACCGGGGTGAGCCCGACCATCCGGTCGATGCGGTCCGCGATGCTTCCGTCGTCCTCAGCGTTGCCACCGACCCACTGGCGACGCCGCAGTTCCGCCAGGTCGAGCGGCCGCTTCTCCTTGGCCAGGTGCCGTAGCCGGGCCTCCCAGTTCGAGGCCGGCAACGGCTCGGCGGCCATGGCCCGGGTGGTGCGCGCCAGCCCGCGCCAATCACCCACGCCCAGCCCTGCCTTGATCCGCACCAGATCGACGAGCCGTTCCAGCTCCGCCGCGTGCGGATGACCGACTGCCGCGGTCGCGCGCCCACTGGAACGCTGACTCTGGTCGTGCAGATAGCTCTCCAGCCGGGGGACGCAGCGCAGTTCGGCGACGAACCGCCGCACCTCCTCAAGGGTGTCCTTGCGGAAGATGAGGACGCAGAGGTTCCGGTCGTGGCCGTGCTCGGTCCATCGGGCGAGCGACGCGGCGAGGGTGCGCTCGGCCCGGTCGTAGCGCAACGACTCCTCGGCGTGGGTGAGGACGACCGCGGTGCGGTGCTCGGTCTGCCGCATGAAGTGGTCGAGCATCATCACCCGGTGCTGGTCGGTCAGCGTGGGGGGTGAGGGCACGGGCCCGGGGGCAGGGCTTCCCGCGGACCCCTCGGGCGTGGGGGCGGCCGCCGCCCCCGACAGGATTCTCCGCCCCAGCGGCCCGCTGAACTCGGGGCGCATCACCTTGCGGTCGGTGGTGCGTACCGGCATGCGGCGTCGGGAGAGGTCCCGTGACCGGGTGTCCCTGAAGTACAGCGGCCGGGAGAGCGTCGAGAAGACCACGCGCGCGAAGCCGGCCTCGTGCAGCACCTCCCACAGGAGTTCCTCGATGCCCCGGCCTCGGTAGTCACGACCGATGAAGACATCGTCCACGCCTCGGCCGTGCACGATGAACAGCGGGTCACCGATGGGCAGTCGAAACCCTTCGAGACGCTCGACGAGGGAGCGGGTGCCGCCGTACGAGGACATGGCAGGGGCCTTCCCGCTCAGCTCTCCGCGACGGCGTCCGGCAGCGCCTGGCCCTGGGCCTGCTGCCGGGTCTGCGCCTGCCCGAGGACTTCGAAATCGCGGTACGCCGGGTCGGGCTCCCCTTCTTCGGCCTGCGGTTCGCAGACCGGGACACCCTCCGCCCGCATCGCCCGGTAGATCACCCGGCCCCGGTCGTCGAGTTCGTCGCGGGCCGCGGTGTCGTAGTCGTACGAGAACACGCGCAGCACGCAGACCCCGGAGTCGTCGGCGGCGGGAGCGATCTCGATGACGATCTCGTTCTGGTTGCTGTGGACCAGCTTGGCGAAGTACGCCTCGCGCGCGTCACGGCCCAGATAGGTGACCTCGTCCAGCTCGTAGGCGGTCGCGTCCTCCAGGGTCCGCACGACGGATTCAGCCAGGTTGACCCGCTGTTGGGAGGAGACCAGTCGTTGGTTGGCCCGGCTGACGAGCTGGGACAGCCGCTGTTCGAAGGCGGGGGCCCTGTTCTCCAGGATGTCCCGGAGCTCATCGGCCTCCAGGGGGCGCTCCGTGTCCCGGATCCGCTCTTCGAGGGCGGCCGTCTCCGTCTGCAGTGCCGTCAGTTCGCCGTGCGTCCAGTAGTCGACATCGAGCTCCGCGCCGTCGAGCAACTCGCCCTCGGCACCGCGCACTTGCTGGCAGGCGTTGTCCCTGATCAGCAGCTGCACGATGCGGATCTGTTCATGGGCTCGCACCTGGAGGTACGACCACTCGCGGGCGCGATGCTCGAGCTCGACGCGGAGTTCGCCCAGTTCCCGATAGGCGGACTGGGCAGTGGCCAGGGCCGCGTCGAACCGGCCCTGCGCGATGTTGTCCTCGGCGCGATCGAGTTGCTGTTCAAGGCTCGCGAGACGTCCGTCGACCTGCTGGTCGTGGGGCAGTGACTCCCGCACCAACCCGTGCATGAGGCGCGCGTCGGACAGGACGTCACGGGCGAGCGCGGCAGCGTGTTCGCGGTCCTGGACCAGTTCGTCGAGCTCGGTGGAGAGGCGCCGTACGTCTTCCCGACGCTGCCGCCGCTCGTCCGCGATCTCGCACTGCAGTCTGCGCTCCTGCTCGGCGATCTCCTCGCGGGTCTCCTTGCGCAACTCCCCCGCGGTCGCCCTGAGTTCCTCGGACATGCGCAGCGCCTGTGCCCGCAGGCGCCGCTGCGTCTCGGTCTCCAGACGGCGCGTCTGCTCGCTGAACCCCTCCACCGCCTGTTCCACCGAGCGCTGCCGGTCCTCGATGACACCGAATACGCGCTCCAGGTCACCGTGCGTCTGCCGGCGGACCTCCTCGATCAGACGAGGCAGGTTCCGCTGGACGTCCTTGAGCCGGGAGGCCTGCCGCTGCAGGCGGTACCACTCCGTCTCCTCGACCTGGATGCGCTTGCGGCCGCTCATGGGCTTCCCCCAGCGGGATGGTGGTGTGATGCCTGCCGTGTCCGGTCGACAGCCGCATCGAAGACGGCGAGCAGCGCCGGTGGCGGTACGCCGACGAGCAGTGCGGCGGGGCCGTCGATCACGATCTCGGCGGTTCGGTGGCGGCCGGTGAAGTCGTAACCGCAGCCGCCGAGTTGTCCGGTGAGGTGATGCACTCTCTGGTTCGTACTGCCGCGCAGTCCGCGTCCGTCGTCGCGTGCCGCGACGTACAACCCGTCGACGAGCACATCCACTTCGGCGAGGAGCTCGGCCGTCCCGGGCGAGGGTGGCCGGGCGCGCAGCTGTTCCAGCCGGTATCCGGTGAAGCAGATCAGGTCCACGTCACGGATGTGGCGGGCGCACCTGGCCAGTTCCGCGAGGCCGGCCGCCTGCCGCATGGGCTCGCCACCGGAGAAGGTCAACCCGCCGACCTGGGGATCGGCCAGCAGCTCCGCGGCCAGCTCGGCCGGCGCAGCCGTGCGCGCGGGCGTCTCGGGAATCCAGTCCGGGGACATGCAGCCGGGGCAGCTGAAGGGGCAGCCCTGCACCCATACGACGGATCGCACTCCGGGGCCGAGCGCGGTGGTGCCCACACGGGTCTCGGCGACATTCAACGAGAAGTTCAGCACCACGCGTCCCCCTACCCACGAGTGCCGACCTCATCGTGATCCGGCGGCCTCATCGAGCTCACTCAGAATCCTCCGCTCCCGAAGTCGGGTCAAGGGGAGCGAAACGGAGCCAGGGCAGCGCTCAATTCACGATTCGAGCCGAGATGATTCGCGGCGACCGGCGACCTCTACGCCTGCGCGGGAAGGAGGAGGCACGAGGGGCATGTGTTGCACGGCATTCGGCACCGCCGTTCGCAGTGGCGGGAGGGAATTGAGGGAACCACCTTGTGCCGGTACCGGAAGCCATCGCATCCAAGCTCCCACGCCACGGCCGGCACTATCTCACACCCTGGCTCTGGCCGGACTCAGGGATCTCGCGCCGCAAAAGGGGCGCGTAGCCTCATGGGCCCTCACGCGGAGGACTCCGCGGTGGAAAGGGGGAATTCCGTGACGTGGTTGGGGTGGAAAAGCCTGGGAGGAACTCTGACGAACGGGCCTGCGGTCTCGTCCTGGGCTTCGGGTCGGCTGGACACGTTCGTACGGGGTACGGACTCCGCGTCATCGGAGAGGAACCCCATCCGATCGGCTCAGCAAGGGAACGATCCTCCGGGTGAACGCACCGCCGTTCGCCGCGGTGGTCCGGCTCAGGGCTGCCATCCTCAGGCCGACGCCCGACCCACGTCGATCCGACCCTTACAAGGAGTCCCCCATGCGTGTCCGACGCCTGACGACCCGTGCCCTTGCCTCCGCCGCCCTCGCCGTCACCTGCCTGGGCATGGTGACCACCACCGCGACGCCCGCGGCCGCCGACCCCTGCGGCTTCTACGAGACCGGCGCCGACGCCTTCTACAACCACTGCACGTCGGACGGCTCCAACGTCGTCATCAAGGTAGAGGTCGCGATGCAGGCCGACTATGAGAACTGCGTCGGCCCCGGCAGGACCTGGCTGGGCTCCGCGAGCAAGATCCAGGGCGCGCACTACACCGGCCGCACCTGCTGAGGACCGCGCCTCAGCAGGAACGAGGACCTTGGGGTGAGCTAACCTGCCCGCATGCGCGGACAGTTCACCGGCTGGCCGGAGCAGGCCATGGACGTGTTGTGGCAGCTCCAGGGCGAACCGACCCACGCGACCCGCGAGCGCTGTCGCGCGGACCGCGAACGCCTGGTCCGGCAGCCGATGATCGCCCTGCTCAACGCGATCGCGGACACCGACCCCCGGTACGAGGACTTCTCCGTCTGGCACTACCGCACCGACTCCTGGTGGTGGCAGCACCAGAGCGCGGTGATCCGGCTCGGCCGCAAGATCGAGATCGGTCTCCGATTCTCCCTGGACGGCCTGCGGATCCAGGGCGCCTGGTGGTACCCGGACCCCGGCCAGGTGAACATGTTCCGCAGAGCCGTGGCCTCCGAGGGGAGCGGCCGCGAACTGTCCGCCATCGTCGAGGACGTACGGAAGAAGGGGTACGACGTCTCCGGGGACGTGATGAAACGTCCCCCACGCGGCTATCCGGCGAACCACTCCCGTACGAACCTGCTGCGCCACCGTTCGCTGATCGCCGCCCGCCCCCTGGGCTGCGAGGAGTGGCTGCACACCCCCGAGGCGGTCGACCGGGTTCTCTCGGCCGCCGCCGACCTGGACGCCCTGCTGATGTGGCTGGTCCGCCACGTGAAGCGCGCCGCCTGACATCCCGCCGCCCCGGCAGCCCTTTTCACCCGAGGTCGTTCGCCGCCAGGTACGGGGCCAGGGTGGCCGCGGTCCCCGCGCAGCGCAGGTAGTTCTTGGCGTGGTGGAAGCCGAACAGCGGGTGCACCGTGTCGGTCAGGTCGAGGTCCACTCCGTCGAACGCCCGGGCGAGCCCGGGCGGCACGGCCACCGGATCGCCGGGGTCCGCGATGTTCACCCACCGGGCGGCGCCGGGCGGGCGGACGCCGTGGGGCGGCGGGACCGCTCCCGCGGGAGCCGGGTCCAGCCGCTCGAACACCACTTTGGGCAAGGCCAGCGGTGACCCCAGCGTCAGGAGGAGGTCGACGCCCGCGTCCGGGGTCAGATGCAGGGCCTCGTAGGCGACGACCGAGCCGAGCGAGTGGGCCACGACCACGCGCGGTCGGTGGCGCGTGATGCGTGCCGCCACTTCCGCGCGTGCCGCTATGCGCTCCTTGGCGTCCACCGCCCGGAGGTAGGTGGTCACTTCGGCGAAGAGAAGCCGTACGTAGATCCGCAGTCGCCCCTCGTCGAGGTCGAACCGGCGGGCCAGCCAGGCCGCCAACTGGCGTACGGGGAGCGTCAGATGCCCCTGGGCCGGCAGCCGGGTCATGCCCAGCGTGTCGGCCCATGCCTCCATCAGCTCCTGGGCCAGCGGGTCGGTGAGAGGGCCCGCGTCGTCCGTGCCCTGGGGCGGAGGGCCGGCCTTGGTGTCGAGCTTGTCCGCGTAGTAGGCGAAGTCGAGGTCCAGGCGCTCCGCGTCGACCCCGAGTCCTTCGGCGAGGTGGCGCGCCCAGGCGGCGGCCTGAAGTCGTCGGCTCTGCTCCATGCGTTCGTCGGACAGGCCGCGCCCGAAGCTGTTGCCGACACCGTGCACGGCCACGACGGGCAGGACGGGCAGAGCTGGGGTGATGGTGCCATCACTCGTCATCGAGGCCTCCGTAGCAGAGGGGACAGGTCCAGGACCGTGACCTCTCGGCCCATCCCGAGCAGAACCGTGCCGTCCGCGCGGACGGCGAGCGCCCTCGCCGTGTCCGGCAGTGCGTACGTGGTGAGGAGGGCCCCGCTCGCCGGGTCCCACACCTTCAGCGACCTGTCGTCGCCGCTGGACACGAGCAGAGGCCTGTCACCGGCGTGAACGACGGCCAGGGCGCGCACTCGTGCGCCGTGCCCGAGCAGGTGACGCACCTGGGCGCCGGTCTCCGGATCCCACACCTGGACCGTGCCGTCCCCGGCGCCGACGGCCACGAGCGGGCGTCCCCGCAACTGCAGGGCGGCGAGAGAACGGGGCCAGCCTCGGACCGGAAACCCGCTGACGAGACCCGGGTCCCCGGCGGTCAGCGGATGCACCCGTACCAGTCCGTCGAGGTGCGCGCTGACGACGACCGTCCGGGTGCCGCTGCCGAGGACGGCCAAGTCCCAGACGGCGCTGGCGCCGGGTTCCAGGGTGAGACGCGAGGTGCCTGCCGTGAGGTCCCAGACCCGGACCGTGCCGTCCGCGCACCCGACGACGGCGCTCGGCCGCCCCTTCACCTCGGCGGTGACGACCCGGCGCACGCCCCCGGTGCCCTCCGCCAACACCCGTACGACAACACCGTCGTCGATGTCCCACAGCCGCAGCGTCCCGTCGTCTCCCCCGCTGACCGCGAGAGGCCGCCCGTCGAGACGCGTGACCGCCACGGACCGGATCCAGTCGGTGTGCCCCCTCAGGTCAGCCGTCGGTGTGCCGGTGGCGAGGTCCCACACCCGCACCGTGCGGTCGTCGCCGCCGCTCACCGCGTGGACGCCGCCGGGATCCACCGCCACCGCCCGCACACGTCCGGTGTGTCCGGAGGAAGCCACCGTCCAGACGCCGGGGGTCTCCAGGTCCCACAGACGCAGCGTGCCACCGTCTCCACCGGTGACCAGGTGCTCCCTGTCGCCCACCCGCAGCGCCGCGATGCTCCGCACCGACGAAGTGTGGCCGTTCAGCACGTTCTTGAGCGCGCCGGACGCGACGTCCCAGACGCGCACCCGGCCGTCCGCCGCCCCCGCGACAGCGAGCAGCTGCCCCCGCACGTTCGGTGCGGCGAGGACACGGGTGCCGCCATCGGTTCCCGGCAGCTCACGCAGCCGTCGGCCCTCGAAGGGGTCCCAGAGCGCCACTGATCCGTCGGCCGAGCCGACGAGGGCGAGCGACCGCGCCGCGCCGGGCACTTCCGCGACCGTGCGGATCGCGCCGCGACCGCTGCGCGCCACCCTCTGGATTTCGCCGGTGTGCAGGTCCTGGACGGTCATCACACCGTCGAGGGTGCACGTCATCACATGGCGACGGTCATGATCGCGGAGCAGGGCGAGGGCGCCGAGTCGGTGGGCCTTGCCGGTCAGTTGCCAGGCGGCACCGCCGCTCGCCGGCTGCTGGACGAGGACCGTGCCGTCGGCCCCGACGGAGACGATGTGGCCCGTCCTCCCCCATGGGGCCACGGCGATGTGGGTGACCTCGCTCTCATGGCCGTGGAGCCTGACCGGACGCCCGTCGCGATGTACGTCCCAGCGCCAGAGCCCGCCGTCCGCGGTGCCGATCACCGTCTGGCCGACGCCGTGGAAGTCGGCCGCGGCGAGCGCGGTGGCATCGTCGTTGCGGCCGGGGCGCTCCTTCAACGGGGCACCGGTCGACAGATCCCACACTGTCACCGAGCGGTCCGCGCCGAGCGCGACAGCCACGGGGCGCCCGTCCGGCCCTGCCGGTGCGGCCACCGTCCGAACGCGCTGTCGCCCCAGGGGGACGGAGCGGATCAGGGCGGTCGAGACCTGTTGCCCGGTCGCCCAGCGCACGGTCCAGTCCTGGTCGTCGGGGAGTTCACCGCGCAGTCGGCGGTGGCCGAGCCGTTCAGCGGCCAGGGCCAGCAACTGGCCGCGCTCCCGCCCGTCCGGCGATCCGCGCAGGGTGGCGGAGTGCCGGAAGACCGCCGCGCTCAGCCTGGCCTCTTCCGAACGGGCCTCGTGCAGGACCGCGCCGATGGCCGCGGGGTCGGCGTGCAGCAGGAACCCGGCCTCGGCGAGGAGCGAGTCGAGGTCGCCGGCGTCGACGGCGTGGCGGGCCAGATGGCGCAGGAGATAGGGGTCGGCGAGGTGCCAGAGCGGATGACCGCCCCCGTCCTCGGGAACGACGTGCCGCAGCCGCTGGTACAGGCGACCGGCCGGAGTCACGGTGACACCTCCTCATGCAGCGCCCGTAGCTGGTCGGCGAGCCCTTCGTGGAACAGGCGGTACAGGGTGGTGCCGTCGGTGTCGATGTCGCGCCGGAGATAGAACCGGGCCGCGCCGTCGAGCAGCGTGTTCAGTTCCCGGGGCGGCAGGGCGGCCGTGGCATCGGGGTCCGACGTGAACGCCTGCGCCGCGTGTGCCAGGACGCGCTCCGGCATGCCGCGCCCTTGTGCGTAGGCGAGTGCGGTCAGTACGGGCAGCAGATGCCGCTGTCCCGAGTGGCGTCGCAGGTCCAGCTGGAGCAGCTCCAGCAGACTGCGCGGTGCCTGCTGTCCGAGCCGACGGGCCGCGGGCACGTCCCGGTCCGCGGGGCTCAGCCCGGCCGTGGCCAGCAGATAGTGCACGTACAGCCCCGCGGTGAGGAACTCGCCCCACTCAAGACCGCCACCGGCGCCGCTCCCTGGCTCGTCGCAGGTCAGCCGGTCCGCCATGCCGTCCGCGAGAGCGTGCCGTACCTCACGCAGGGCGCTGCCCGCGTACGGGGTGTCGTGCTCCAGGAGGTTCCGGACGTAGTCACGCACCCCGAGTCGCACCTGCGGGGCGGGCACCGCGTCGAGGTCGGTGACCTGTCCGCGCAGGGCGGCCAGCCGGAAGAGCCCGCGCAGCCCGTCCTCCCTCCGGGCACCGACCGCGATACGCAGCAGGCCCGGTTCCGCCAGGGCCTTGCGGGCCAGGGGCACGAGCAGGACGGAGGCGATGTCCTGCGGCTCCTCGGCCTCGTCGAGAGCGTCGACCACGACCGTGACCGGGTGCTCGTTGCCCGGTGCGTCGAGCAGCCCTGCGAGGTGAGCGGCGGGCCCCACGCCCTCAGCGGAGGCATCGTGAGGACCCGTCACCGGACAGACGGCGCCGATCTGCTGTTCCAGGGAGCGGACCACCTGCTCCAGGGTGAGCCGGCGGGCGTGCACCACGACCAGGCGGTCGTTCTGGCCGGGGCGGCTGCGCAGGTGGCCCCAGATCCCACGGGTGGCCTTGCGCAGTGCGGGGTGCGCGGCGCACACCAGCACCCCGAGCAGCGCCGACTTCCCTGCCCCCGGCTTCCCGGTGACCACCCGCAGTGCGGGGGTGCCCCCGTCCAGCCAGGCCGCCAGTTCCTCGACCTCGGCCTCGCGACCCGAGAAGTAGCCGTACTCCCCCTCCCTGGCCACCGGGTGGCCACCCGATGCCCGGCGCCGGAAGTGTTCCGGGTCACCGGCCCACTCCGTGAGCCGTGCGATCTCGGGCAGCACGTCATCGGGCAGTTCGATCGTCGGGCCAAGGGCCGTGTGCTCCCCGTAGGAAGGGTTGGGGAAGAACGGGAGGTCGAGGTCCACATGGCCGGGGACGAGGCTGGTGAGGATGTGCTGCACCGGCCCGCGGTCGGTGTCGACCAGCCCCCTCACGACCCGCTCGATCTCCTGGTAGACGGTCTTCGCCGGGATGTACGGGAGGGACTGGTCGATGCGCAACTCGCCGTCCCGGTAACGGTGCAGCACCTGTGTGGCGGCCTGGCTCAGCCGGTAGCCGAACGCCTGCTGCTGCGCTCCGGCGGCGGCCAGTACCCAGGCCCGGCGCCCGGTCACCTCCTGGCGCGTGTGCCAGGACTCCACCGCGACCTGGCCGGCGTAGCAGACATCGAGGATGAACAAGGTGTGGGGCCGGTGGCGTCCGGGGTGGTCCTCGATCAGGTGGATCCAGTGCGTGACGGGGACCGTGAGACGTTCGCCGTGGGGGTCGAGGACGTACAACTTTCCGCTGCTGCTCTCGGCGAGTTCACCGTGCCCGACGATGTGGACGACCAGGACGTCGATGTCGCGGGCGGTCACTGCCTCCTCGATCGCGACGCTGTGGTCCAGGGGCTCCCTGACGTCCTTCGACCGCAGCAGCGTGTACCGGAAGTCACCGAACGCCTCGGCCACCCGCCGTGCGTGCAGGGGCGCCTCGTTCAGCACGTCGAGCTCCGCACGGGGCGGCATGCCGTCTTCGTCCGGGGAGAGGGATATCCCCAGAGCGAGTACGGCGTAACGCCGGTCGCGCGACGGATATGTCGTGTCCTCGAGAGGCCGGGCCGTTTCATCGAGCACGGCTGTCGCTGCCCTCCCCACCATCCCGTACCGCAGGCTGATCCGACCATAGGTGAACGGGCGGAGGTCTCACCGGTCGAACGGGAAAAAGGCTGGGCCGGGTAGGTCGGGTCTGCGACGCTCACCCGCCCGCCCGGGCGGGCAGGCGGGCGGGCAGGCAGGCAGGCAGGCAGAACAGCGAATTGCGCCGGCGGTCGACGGTGGCGTCCGCCGGTAGGTCTCGGTGATCCGCGGTCCGTGGCACGGGCGTGCCGGCGCGAGAAGGGGTGCCGGGAGATCACCGGGCATCCCTTTCCAGGGGCGTCAGGGCGGCGAATTCCCGCGGGGAAGCCCGCGGAATTGGCGGAAAAGGACCACCAGCCGACGGCGCCCACGCGTCAAGGACGCGTTACGCGAAGGCCGGTGAACAGCGCTGTCCCCTGCTGTGCACGGTGCCGGAGCCGGGCCTGGGCCGGGAGATCACCACATCGGGCACGGGGAACGAATTGAGTCAGTCGGGCGTTGGCAGCATGACTCTCTCTTGATCGTCTTCATAAGTCCGGAGAGAATCACGTCAGTCTCGTACACCTTCGTCGGCCATACCTGAGGTGCGCCCTTCTCCCTTCCTGTCCCCCCCCACATTGCCTGTTGGTTCACCGACGGTTTGCCCGACCGGAAAATCCTTGCCGCATCGGTTCTTCCCATGCCACCCCACGGCGCGGGACCTGTCAGAAAACCTGTGTCAGTGAAACGCATTCCCGTAACCGTCCACACGTCCGATCCGCTGAGCGAAACCGGAATTCTCAGTTTCTTACGCGACGACCCCACCCTTGAGGTCCTCGACCGGGAGGAGTCCCGCACCGGTGGGGTCGCGGTCGTTCACACCGGCCGCCTGCACGAGTTGGCGGCGACCAAGCTGCGCAGGCTCTCCCGCGGCAGCGACCAGGCCATCGTGCTGATCGCCGACCGCTTGCGGGAGCCGGAGATGATGGCCGTCGTCGACTGCGGTGTACGGGTGGTCCTGTGGCGTCAACAGGCCACCCCCGGACAGCTGGTGGAGGCGATCCACTCCGCCGCGCGCGGCGAGAGCCGGCTCCCGCCGGACCTGCTGAGCCGTCTGCTGACGCAGACCAGCCTCCTGTACCGGCACACCCAGAGCGACGGCGACCAGCGGCCGACGCTGGGGCTCTCGCTCCGGGAGGTGGATGTCATCAAACTCGTCGCGGAAGGGCTGGGCACCCGTGAGATCGCGGACAAGCTCGCCTATTCGGAGCGGACGGTCAAGAACGTCCTGCACGCGATGATGACCCGCATGCAGTTGCGCAACCGGGCCCACGCGGTCGCCTACGCCCTGCGGGAAGGCCACATCTGACCCGCCTGTAGCGTACGGCCTGCGCCCGGGAGGCGGCCGGGGTCCGTGGAAACAGGTGGCCACGCCCCGGGCCTTCGGGGCCAGGGCCACCGACGTACCGATCAGGCCGGTGCCGACCTCGTCGACGCTACGCATCGGTGTCCCTTCCGCGGGCGTCCTCGTCCGGGGGCCACATGGCCGACCGCTGGTCGCCGGGGGCGGGGGTACGCAGCCATACGGCGGTGTCGGACGGCACGTGGAGGTCGCGCAGGGGACCGCTGGTGAGGAGGACGGCGTGCTCGGGCGGCAGGGCGACGGGCCGCTCGCCGAAGTTGACCACGCAGACCAGGTCGCCGCGTCGGAAGGCGAGGACTTCCGGGCCGCTGGGCAGCCACCGCATCGGGGTGTCGGCCGCGGCACCGACCGAGCGGCGCAGCCTCAGTGCCGTGCGGTACAGCTCCAGCATCGAACCGGGGGTGCCGTCCTGGGCCTCGACGGTGAGTTCGGCCCACTGCTCGGGCTGGGGCAGCCACGGTTCGGCGCCGCCCTGGGTGAAGCCGAACGGCGGGGCGGTGCCGGACCAGGGAAGGGGGACACGGCAGCCGTCGCGGCCCGGGTCGGTGCCACCGGAGCGGAAGTGGATCGGGTCGCGCAGCCGCTCCGGGGGGATGTCCTCGGCTTCGGGCAGGCCGAGTTCCTCGCCCTGGTAGAGGTAGACCGCGCCGGGCAGGGCAAGGGTGAGCAGGGCGGCGGCCCGGGCGCGGCGGGTGCCCAGGGCGAGGTCGGTGGGGGTGCCGAAAGTCTTGGCAGCGAGGTCGAAGGAGGTGTCGGCCCGGCCGTAGCGGGTGACGGTGCGGGTCACGTCGTGGTTGCACAGCACCCAGGTGGCGGAGGCACCGACAGCCACGTGGGCGGCGAGGGTGGCGTCGATACGGGCGCGTAGCGGCCCGGCGTCCCAAGGGCTGCCCAGGAGGTCGAAGTTGAAGGCGGTGTGCAGTTCGTCCGGGCGCAGGTAGCGGGCGAAGCGTTCGGGGGCGTCGGGGAGCCAGATCTCGCCGACCAGGACGCGGGGGTCGGGGTAGGAGTCGGCGATCTTCCGCCAGGAGCGGTAGATGTCGTGGAGTTCGTCGCGGTCGATGTAGGGGTGTGGCCGGGGGTGTTCGGCCAGGTCGGGCAGGGCGGGGTCCTTCGCCGAGGCGATCGCGGTGTCGATGCGCACCCCGGCGGCGCCACGGTCGAACCAGAAGCGGAGCACGGCCTCGTACTCGGCCCTGACCTGCGGGTGGCTCCAGTTGAGGTCGGGCTGATCGGGCGTGAACAGGTGCAGGTACCACTCGCCGGGGGTGCCGTCCGGGGCGGTGGTGCGGGTCCAGGCGGGGCCGCCGAACTCGGAGGTCCAGTTGTTGGGCGGCTCCTGGCCTCCGGGGCCCCGGCCGGGGCGGAAGTGGAACAGGGCGCGTGCGGGGCTGCCCGGGGGCGCGGCGAGGGCCGCGCGGAACCACGGGTGGGCGCTGGAGAGGTGGTTGGGCACGATGTCGACGAGGGTGCGCAGCCCCAGGTCGCGCGCCGCGGCGATCAGCCGCTCGGCCTCGTCGAGGGTGCCGAGGTCGGGGTGGATGCCTCGGTAGTCCGCCACGTCGTAGCCACCGTCGGCCAGCGGGGAGGGGTACCACGGGGTGAACCACAGGGCGTCGACGCCGAGTTGGGCCAGGTACGGCAGCCGGGCGCGGACACCCGCCAGGTCGCCGGTGCCGTCGCCGTTCCCGTCGGCGAAGCTGCGCGGATAGATCTGGTAGATGACGGCGCCGCGCCACCAGTCGGCTGCGGTGCCCTGCCCGGTCGCGGAGGGTTCCCGGGCCGTCGTCGTGGCCGCCGTCGCCGCCGTCGTAGCCGTTGGTGCTGTCGTAGCCGTTGGCGCTGTCGTCGTCCGGGCCGGGGCCCCGGGGCTCGTCGGGTGGTTCACGGCGTGCCCGCCGACGGGGCCGGCCGTCCCAGGTCCACCGCCCACAGTCCGGGCAGGACGTGGTCGGCCGCGGAGTAGTCCAGGGAGCGGGTCAGCTCGGTGGGGACCGCGGTCACGGTGATCCCGGCGGCCTTCGCCGCGGCGACGCCGGTCAGCGAGTCCTCGAAGGCGACGCAGCGGGACGCCGGCACACCGAGCCGGGCCGACGCCTCCAGATAGACGGCGGGGTCGGGCTTTCTGCGGGGCACCTCGTCGCCGCCCACCACGGTGTCGAAGAACTCCTCGATGCCGAAGTGGCCCAGCCAGCGCCGCACCCACTGCGTGTCGGCCGCCGACGCCACCGCCACGGGCAGACCGGCGGCGCGCAACTGCTCCAGCAGGTCCCGTACGCCCGGCAGCAGCCGGATGTGCTCGGGGGTCATGAAACGCTCCCACAGCTGGGACAGCCGCTCCTTGAGAGCGGCATGCGCGCGGGGATCGCCGTCGCCGGGGCCCGGGGAGGAGACGGGCCCCCGGGAGTCCGGTGTGCCCGGCGGGGCAGGGGAGTTCGCGGTGTCCAGGAGGATGTCGAACAGGCGCGGGTAGCCGTCGGGTCGGCCGCACACCTCCTGGGCCCATATCCGTGCGGGCAGGGTCGCGCCGTGCTCCTCGAACAGGGCGGAACAGGCGAGGAAGTCGGGGCGTATGGAGTCGACCAGGATGCCGTCGTGGTCGAAGATGACCGCCTCGACCACGGGGGCCGTGGACGCGTGCGGGACGGCGGGGGCGGGGGCGGCGATGGCGTCGGTCATGGCGGTCACAGCTCGCGGATGACGCGGGCGGGGTTGCCTGCCGCGAGTACCTTCGGCGGCAGGTCCTTGGTGACGACGCTCCCGGCGCCCACCACGGTCTCCGTACCGATCGTCACCCCCGGCAGGACGGTCACACCGCCGCCGAGCCAGACTCGGTCCTCCAAGGTGATGGGCTTGGCGTACTCCCACATGCTGGTGCGCAGGTCGGGCTCGAAGGGGTGGTTGGCGGTGAAGAGCTGGCACCGGGGCGCGACGAAGACGTCCGCGCCGAGAGTGATGGGGGCGCAGTCCAGCATCATCACATCGAAGTTGACCTTCGTCCTGGGGCCGAACTCGATGAAGAACCCGAACTCGCACAGGAAGCGGGGCATCACCCAGCCCCCCGGTTCGATCCGGCCCAGGAGGTCGCCCAGGAGGCTCTCGCGGGTCTTGAAGTCGCTCAGCGCGGTGCTGTTGACCTTGTCCAGCAGGTCCATGCAGCGCTGGCGGTACGGGCGCAGGGCGGGGTCGGTGGCCGAGTACAGCTCACCGCTGGCGAGCCGGGCCTTGATCCGGGTCAGCTCGGCCGGTTCGAAGGCGGCCGTGGGCCCGGCCGAGGGCGGCGC
This sequence comes from Streptomyces sp. NPDC025651, assembly GCF_055558735.1. Classification (NCBI taxonomy): domain Bacteria; kingdom Bacillati; phylum Actinomycetota; class Actinomycetes; order Kitasatosporales; family Streptomycetaceae; genus Streptomyces; species Streptomyces sp. NPDC025651. Next base: position 37,191 of record NZ_JBVHLZ010000016.1, on the reverse strand, counting down.
CTCGGGGGACGTCGCCGCGGCGGGTTCGGGGTGTGCGGACGAGGTGGCGGAGTTCGTCGGGTTCATCGGGTGCGGGAGGTGCCTTTCTGCGTGCTGTCGGCCCGGCCGCTCAGCGGCGGTGGAGCCGGAGGGTGATCGGCCGGTGGTCGGAGGCCGCGGGCCGCGGGCCGTGCGGGTACAGCCGGGGGTCGTCCACGGGCCGGTACGCGGCCAGGTCCCCGGCGAGCCCGGGGGTCAGCAGGAACACGTCGATGCGCCGTGCCGCTTCGCCGGGCGGGTGGAAGCCGAAGGTGGGCGACCGGTCGCCGGTCCGGGCGCCCGCGTCGAGGAACAGCGGTTCCGGCGCGGCGCCGAGCAGCCGGTCCAGCGGTGCCCGGTCGGCGTGGTCCTCGCCGGGCACCGTGTGGTCGGCACGGCGGTGGCGGGGCACGGTGGACCAGTCCGGTTCCGCGTCGCCCGGCGGCACGGTGTTGGCGTCCATCGCCAGCAGCGTGGGGTGGGGCGCGTCGGGGTCGGCGTACCGGCGCAGGTGATCGGACTCGATGCGCCGGTTGGTCGCGCTGTACGGGTCCAGGTGGGCCACGACGAACCGCAGCGGGGCCGAGCGGCCCGGCAGCCGCAAGGTGGCGCTGCCGTGGCCGTGCCACTGGGCGAGGTCGGGCGTCGACTGCTCGACGTCGACCACCTCGATGTCCCGCTGCCAGAACACGGCCAGGTTGCAGCCGGTCTTGGCGGGGAAGAGCACCCCGTCCATGCCGAAGGCGGCCTTGGCGTCCTCGAAGAAGGCGCGGTCGTCGAGGTCCCAGCCCCACCCCTCGGTGGTCATCAGTACCCGGGGCCGGTGGTCCAGGACCAGGTCCCGCTGGAGGTGCCAGCGCTCGTCACGGCCGTAGTAGCGGTCGACGCCCGCCTCGTAGAGGTTCCAGAACATCACCAGGTCGCTCGTGCCGGTCCCGTCACCGTCGGCGCCGGGGCTCGCCCCGGGTGCACCGGTGGGAGGCAAGGGCCTTTCGGGCAGGGTCACTTGATGCCCACGACCATGGACTCGGGGCCGTCCAGGTGCTCGACATAGGTCTGCGAGAAGCCCGCCTCGCGCAGCCACTCCTGGCAGTCGGCGCCGGTGTAGTCGAAGCCGCCGGGGACCTCGGCGTGCATGATGAGGCTGAGGATCAGCCCGACGGCGTTGCTGGACCGGTCGTCGTCGATCAGCGTCTCGTAGACCAGGACGGCTCCCCCGTCCGGCAGCGCCTGGTGGGCGGCGCGCAGCAGCCGCAGTTTCTCCTCCCTCCCCCAGTTGTGCAGGACGTGTCCGAGGACCAGGACGTCGGCGGCCGGGAGCGGGTCGCGGAAGAAGTCGCCCTCCTGGAAGGTGACGCGGTCGGCGACGCCGAGGCGCGCGGTGTACTCCGCGAAGCCCTCCCGGGCCGGGGGCAGGTCGAATCCGATGGCGCTCAGGTGGGGGTGGCTGGCCAGGACGTGGCCGGGCAGCGCGCCCTCGGCGCAGCCGATGTCGGCCAGCGAACGGTAGCGCTCCCAGGGGAACTTCTCCGCGATGGCCTTGGCCGGGCCCATGCTCAGCGCGGTCATGTCCTTCTGGAAGGCGCGCACCGAGTCGGACGCGGCGTACATGGCGGCGTAGAAGTCCCGGCCGTCCTGGGCCTGGCGCGCCGCCTGCCCGGTGCGCAGCACCTGCGTCAGGTCGTCGGCCAGCCCGGCGCACTGGGTGACGAAGCTGCCGCCGAGGTAGGTCGTGGGGCGGTTCGCGTCCAAGTACTCCGCTGCCTCCGGGGAGTTGGCGTACCGGCCGTCGGTGCGCACCAGCAGCCCGAGGGCGACCAGGGCGTCGAAGAAGTCGGCGGCGGGCCGGGGGTGCAGGCCCAGGCGGTCACGCAGTTCGGTGGCCGGCAGCGGGTTCTCGGCCAGTTCGGTGAAGACGCCGAGCTCGACGGCGCTGAGCATGGTCTTGGTCTTCCAGTGGGCCCACATCAGGTCGGTGACGGGCTGCGGTGAGGTCATGGTGAGGTCTCCAGTTCGTGGTGGGGTGCCGGTCGCGGCAGGGCTGCGGGCCGGTGGGCCAGCCGGGCGGCGACGGCGATGGCCAGGCCGCACAGCAGCGTCAGACCGGTCAGGGACAGGGGGATCGCGGCCCAGCGGCCGGGGGCCGCGAGGCCGATCAGGTAGGGCAGGGCCGCGCTGCCGACGAGATTGGCCACCAGCAGCGCGGAGTTGACCCGCTCGGGCGCGGGCAGCAGGGCGTTCGCCCAGGCGAGCGCGGTGGGGAAGACCGCGGCCAGCGCCAGCCCCGCCAGGCCGTACGCCACCGGAGCCACGGCCGCGACCAGGGTGGCTGCCAGTGCTCCGGCGGCGGCCAGCAGACACGCTCCGATCACCTGGGGGTGGCTCAGCCGCCGGGCCGCCCACGGCACCACCAGACGGCCGACGGTGAGCCCGGCCCAGAACAGCGCGGTGAACCGTGCCGCGTCGGCCGGGTCGTGCCCCAGAGCGGTCAGATGGGTCGACTCCAGCGCGCCGATCCCGGCCTCGACGCCCGCGTAGGCCAGCGCCATCAGGGCGAAGACGGCCAGCAGCGGCCCGGACGGGCGCCGGGAGGCGGTCTCGCCGGTGCCCTGTGCGCTCTCCCCGGCGGCCGTGGCCCGTACCAGCAGCAGCGACAGGGCACCGGTCACCAGCAGCAGCCAGGACACCCCGCCCCACTGGCCCACCAGCAGCGGGCCCAGCGTGGCTCCCGCGCCGAAGCAGGCGTGCAGCACGTTGAGCAGCAACGCCGGGCGCGGCAGCGAGGGTTGGGCGAAGAAGGTGTTCAGCTGCAGGATCAGCCCGCCGTACCCGACCCCGGCGACCAGGGCGAAGGCGCACAGCAGCCACCAGTGCGGCGCCAGGGCCATCCCCACGGTGCTGCCCGCGAAGGCCGTCAGCAGTACGGTCATCAGCGCCCGGCCCGGCAGGTGCCGGGTGGCCAGTCCGCAGCCGGCGATGGCCAGCAGGGCGCCGAGGTTGTAGAGCACGACCAGTTCCGCGCCGCCGCCGTCCCCGAGCCCGTAGGCCGTCCGCAGCAGCGGCAGCGCCGCGCCCAGCGCCCCGGTGACCACACCGAGGAGCAGGGACAGCGCCAGCGCCGCCGCGATCAGCGGGCCGGGTCCGGCTGCCGGTGTGCGCCCGGTCACCGGCGGTCGCTCAGGGGGGCGGGGCTCAGGCGCAGCGGGGCGAAGCGGGCCGCGGCGGACGGGGAGAAGGGTGCCTGGACGAACGCGCCGAGCTGGAGCTGTGCTGCCGTGAAGCCGAGGAAGGTACGGACGAACCGCCAGTCCTCCTGCGGCTGTTGGCGGTAGAAGACCGCGTGCCGGCGGCCTTCGCGGGTCAGCAGCAGGTCGGCGGCGGGGCCGTCCAGCGCGGGGCCCATCGCCTCGTCGGACGCGGGGCGGGACAGGACGGTGACCACCGCCCAGCCCCCGGCCCTGGTCCGCTCCACGCACACCTTCAGCCAGCCGTCCTCGCCGTGCAGGGCCAGGCCCGCCGCGTCACCGAACGCCGAGCCCTCGACGGTGACCCGCGTCCAGGCGGTGAAGTCTCCCTCGACGGGCCGCCGCAGCAGCGGCAGGGAGTCGGCCTCGTACGAGCCGGGCAGGTTGTACAGGTCCGCTCCCCCCGGCGCTTCGATCCGCAGCGAGTCCCCGGCGCGGGACCAGGACTGCGGTTGGCCCAGCCACCGCCAGGGGGTGTGGGTGTCGGCTCCGTCGCCGGGCCACGGCGCGTCGGCACATCGCGTCACGGGGCCGTCATCCCGCCGTCGACGCTGATGGCCTGCCCGGTGACCTTGGTCGCCGCGGCCAGGTAGACCACCAGCTCCGCGATGTCCTTGGGGGTCTGGAACTCGCGCTGGGGGATCATCGAGCGCATCCGCTCCCAGCACTCGTCCTCGCTCTCGCCGGGGCGGACGAACTCCGAGAGCAGGTAGCGCCACATGTTGGAGCGGACGATGCCGGGGCAGACGGCGTTGACGCGGATGCCGTCGCGGGCCACTTCCTGGGCGAGCGCGGCGGTGAAGCCGACCACGCCGAACTTGGCGGCGCAGTAGTGCGCGACCTTGGCGAAGCCGGAACGGCCCGACACCGAGGAGAAGTTGACGATGGCGCCGCCACCGGAGGCGCGCAGCAGAGGCAGGGCGTTCTTGGAGGACAGGAAGACCCCGTCGAGGTTGCCGGCCACCACGTGCTGGAACTCGGTCAGTTCCATCTTCTCCACCGGGCAGACGTGGGTGACGCCGAAGGCGTTGACCACCACGTCCAGGCGCCCGGCGTCCTCGGCCAGGTCCGCGTAGAGCGTGCGCACCTGCTCCTCGTCGGTGGCGTCGGCCTGGGCCGCGCCGACCTCGAGCCCTTCCTCGGTCAGCCGGGCGGCGAGCTTCTGGGCGTCGGCGAATCCGGTGACCTGGGTGGACTGGTAGTGGTTGAACTGCGAGGGCAGCTTGTCGGTGTCGGCCACCACGACGCGTGCGCCGCGCCGGGCGAGCTCTTCCACCACGGCGGAGCCGATGCCCCGGCCGCCGCCGACGACCAGCGCCACCTTGTCGGCGAAACCTGTTGCGAAGTCCATGTCTCTCATTCCTTTCCGGCGCCCGCGCCCACCGGTCGGGGCGCGAGGCGATAGGTCAGCGGCGGCAGTACCAGGGCGTCCAAGAGCCGGGGAAAGGCCCGGTAGTCGGCGAGGTTGCGGCCGGGCCGGTCCACCAGGTCGTGCAGCGCGGCCCGTTCCGCGGCGTCCTGGTCTCCGCGGCCGGTCTGCGTGTCTCCGTGGCCGGTCTGCGCGCCTCCGTGGCCGGTCTGCGTGGCGCCGGCGTCCAGGGCGCGGTGCACGGCCTGGTCGCGGCCGCCGAAGAAGTCGGTGAACAGCCGCTCGGCCCGCTCCAGGGTCCGCTGCGGGTCGAAGCCGGTGCGGGCGGGCACGCGCAGGGCCTGGGGCAGCGTGGTGTCGTAGGCCAGGGCGTGCTCGTCCACGTCGCCGGACAGGGCGCGCAGGAACGCTTCGTCCCGGAAGGGCGCCGCACTGCGCAGGGCGGCCGGGGCGTAGTCGCGGTCGAGCAGCTTGGCCGCCAGTACGTCCTCGTCGACCCGGCCCAGCGGCCCGACGCGGCTCATGGTGAACTCGCCGACGGTGTCGAGTTCGGTGGGCACCAGGTTGCGGGCGGGCAGCAGTTCCACGGCGGGGCCGATGTCGGCGGCCAGCACGGGAACGCCGTGGGCCAGCGCCTCCAGCACCACCCGTCCCAAGGTCTCCCGGGAGGCCGTGCTGGGGAACAGCAGCACGTCGACACGGGCGAAGAAGTCGGCGAGCTGGTGCTGGCCGAGGATGCCGAGCAGTTCGACGGCGCCGGGCTCAACGCCCTGCTCCCCCAGGGCCGCCCGCACCGCGTCCGCCTCCCATCGGGGGTGGTTGGGCTTGCCCGCGCACACCAGGCGCGCCCGGCCGCCGCTGTCGCGATGGCAGCGGGCGAACACGTTCAGCACCTGGTCGAAGTTCTTGGCCAGCGAGAGCGCACCGAGGTAGCCGATGCGCAGGGGCTGCCCCGGCCCGGGGGCGGGGGCGGGCTCCCTGCGGGGCAGCCGGTCCAGCATCGGGTAGGCCACCGCCGCGTTCTCCTCGGTGACGGAGGCGAAGTGGCGGATGTACAGGCGGCGGGTGTACTCGGTGGGAAAGAGCGCCAGGTCGCCGGGGCGGACCAGCGGCGCGCACAGCTCTTCCTGCGCCCAGTAGCCCGACCACAGCGCGGTGTGCACCTCGCGGACGATCCGGAACCGGCCGCCGGTGCGCTGCCGCCAGAGGTGGTAGAGGAAGGCGTACGGCCCCGACCCGGCGTAGACCACGTCGCCCGGCCCTGCGGAGGCGACGCTGTCCGGCCCCTGGGTGAGGTCGTGCCAGGTCACGGGCTGGCGGCGGGTCAGCAGCTCGGCCATCTCACGGTGCATCAGGATGGCGCCGTCGACGATGCCGTCGGTGTCCGGGGCGCGGTAGTCATGCGTGTGCAGTCGCATGCGCGCCCTCCTCGATGCCGTCGGCCGCGGTGGGTTCGGCGCTGTCGGGCCACTCCCCCAGGCCGCGCAGCAGCTCGCCGAGCTGCTCGGGGCTCATGCCGTGCAGCCGCAGCTGCCGGTCGTGCACGCGGTTGGCGATGTCCTGGCGTACGCCGTGCACCTGGGCGGGGAGCAGGTACTTGGTGCGCAGCCGCTCGCCGAAGCCGCCGTGGGCGCCGTTGTACTCGACCGTCAGCAGGCGTTGGCAGCCCCCGAGTCGGGCCAGGGTGGCGCTGTCCAGGTCGGGGTCGAGCGCGGCGCAGTGCAGATGCGGGATGCCCAGCTCGCGGTTGGCCTCGGCGACGAGGACCCCGGCGTAGCCGAAGGTGACCACGGCCGCCTGCGGCTGCTCGTCGCCGGGCGGGGTGAGCCAGGTGCCGCCGTCCACGTCGGCGGCACAGTCGGCCGCGGGCGGGTCGAACTTGGCGTCGACGGCGCTGATCACATGGGTGGTGTCCGGGTGCTGGTGCAGGCGGTCCAGGCAGGCGGCGAACTCGGCCGCGGTGACCGGCTCGTAGACCCGGGTGTTCAGCAACTGGCCCAGCAGGTTGGTGGCGTTGTGGGCGCCGCCCCACGCTCCCCAGCTCCGCCCGGCCAGCACCAGCAGGTTGCGGACGCCGGTGGTGGCCTCGGTGAGCATGCTCAGGGAGTCCATGTAGTACATCGCGTCGGTGGCGACGACCTTGACGGTCTCCTCGGGCAGGGCCAGGGTCAGCCCCAGGCTGAGGGTCTCGGCGAGCCCGGTGTTGGTGTACGGGACCTTGCCGCGCAGCCCGAAGCGTGCCGCCATGTCGGCGGTGAACACGGCCAGTTCGCGGCCGGTGCGCTCCTGATGGGCGGCCAGGGCCGCCCCTGAGGTACTGGCGAAGGACACCTTCGCCGGAGAGCTGGTGGCCGGTGCGGCGGAGGCGGCGGGCTTGAAGCTGTGATCACCCTTGCGGGTACGGCACACCAGCGCGGCGGAGGTCGGCCCGGCCAGCAGTTCGCTCAGGGAGCCGCGGACGGTGGCGCTGTCGAGGCCGTCGACTTCCTCGACCCGGCCGAGGTAGCTGGCCAGGTAGCCACGGCTGAGCGGCTTCAGCAGCGGCTCGATGCCCTTGTCGTTGGTGTCGACGACGAGGATCAGATTGTGCAGGTCCGCCTCGTGGGCGAAGCGCAGGCACTCGAAGACCACGCCTTCTTGCAGCTCGCCGTCGCCGGCCAGGCAGACCACCTTGCGGTCCTCGCCACGGCGGGCGAGGTCCCACGCCAGGCTGACGGCCTGGGCCACGCCGACCCCCAGGCTGTAGCGCATGGTGTTGGTGAAGCCGAGGTCCTGGTGGACGACGCCGGTCAGGCCGCCTTGGTGGAGGGTGGCCAGCGGCGCGAACGGCAAGTCGCCGCGGACGTAGCGCTCGGCGTAGAAGGCGGGGGCGATGTGCCCGCGCCCGACGACGAGTTCGGCCGGGGCGGTTCCGTCCTCGGGCACCAGGCCCAGCTCGAAGCAGGCCCGCACGATCGGCAGGGAGGACAGGTTGCTCTGGTAGTTGCCGGACCCTGCTATCTCGTGCATCCGCAGCAGCACCCGCGCGCTGTCGCCGTAGAGTCTCTCGGGTACGGCGGCGGCCAGTTTGCGCATGCTCTCCAGCAGCGGGCCGCTGTAGGCGCCCGCCTCGAGCTCGGCGAGCTCGCGGCGTACCACGGCGCTCTCCTGCTCGGTCAGACGGGGCAGCGCGGCGGTGGCCGGCCCCTCGACGAGGGTGCGCAGCGTGCTCATCGGGCCGCCCCGCAGACCTCGTCCAGGGCTTCGCCGAGAATCCGCAGCGTTTCGTCCGCCTCGGCCTCGGTGGTCACGAACGCGGGGGCCAGCGTGACCCAGTCGTCCTGGCCGCGCAGGATCAGGCCCCGCCTGAGGCAGGCCCGGGCGACCTCCTCACCGATCGGGCCCTGCCCGCTGCCGCCGTCGGGGCCGGTGAGCTTGGCGCCGTACAGCAGGCCGATGGCGCGCAGGGTGCCGCGCCCCTCGACCAGTCGTCGCAGCCGGGGCTCGATGTACTGGGACAGGTTCCGCACCTTGGTGAGGTAGTCGCCGTCGTTGAACAGAGTCACCGCGGCCAGGCCCGCCGCCGAGGCCATGGGGTTGGCGGCGTAGGTGTGGGAGGGCGCGAAGGAGCGCGGCCCGTCGGCGTCGCCGAGGATGGCGGCGACGTGCTCGCCGATCAGGACGGCGGCCAGCGGCGCGTAGCCGCCGGAGATGCCCTTGCCGACGCACATCAGGTCCGGGGTGACGCCGAAGGTCTGAGCGGCGAAGGGGTGGCCGGTGCGGCCGAAGCCGGTGACGATCTCGTCGAAGACGAGCAGGACGTTGTGCCGGTCGCAGATCTCGCGGAGGCGGGTGAGGTACTCGGCCGAGGGGATGGCCATGCCCCGCAGGTGGATCACCGGTTCGATGACCAGGGCGGCCACCGAGTCGGGTCCCTCGGCTTCGATGGTCCGCTCGATCATCTCGGCGGCCAGCGCGGCGGACCGGTCGGCCTCCACGCCCCAGAACTCCTCCAGGCAGTCCGGCGGCCAGACGTGGACGACGCCGGGCAGGCCGGGGCCGAAGCGGCTGACGTCCGGGCGGCCGGTGAGGGTCAGCGAGCCGAAAGTGGCGCCGTGGTAGCCGTGGTAGTGGCTGAGCACCTTGACCTTGTCGGGGTTGCCGTGCGAGCGGTGGTACAGCCGGGCCAGCCGGATGGCGGCCTCGACGCTCTCCGAGCCGCCGTTGACCAGCTTGGCGGCGGTGATGCCGTCGGGCGCCAGGTCCACCAGGGCCTGGGCGAGGTCGAGCGCGGCTTGGTTGGCGCCGTGCAGCGGGGGGTTGAACGGCAGGGTGTGCAGCTGCTGTTGGACGGCCTGGGCGATGGGCCCGCAGTCGTAGCCGAAGCAGGTCACGAACACACCCGACATGGCGTCCAGGTAGCTGCGGCCGTCCGCGGCGGTCAGGCGGACGCCCTTGGCGGAGGTGAAGAGGAGGGAGTCCTCGGAGTGGGGGACCTCGAAGCAGTAGGCGGACAGGTCGGTCGGCCACGGCGACGCCGCGGTCTCCTTTGCGGTCATGCGGGAACTCTCTCTGTGCGGGAGGGAATGATCAACGAAGGTTGTTACACAGGTGATTGAAGAAGGTGACGAGTCGTCAGATCCCGTACGGGGGCGAGCCGGACGTCCTCACGACGCGGGCGCCGAGGCGTCGTCCGGAGCGGTGAGCAGGTGGTGGATCTCCAGCCTGCGCGCCGGTGACAGGAGGTCGAAGTAGCCCAGCCACACGGGGCTGAGGATGTTCCGTTCCAGGATGTCCTTGGCGATGTCGACGATCACGGGGAGCGCGTGGGCCATGAGCAGCGGCATCAACAGCCGTTCCTCACCCGGCCGCAGGAGGCCACGCGCCGTCGCGGCACTCCGGAAGGCGGCGAGCGAGCGGCGCCGCCGGTCGGGGTCGGCCACCCGTCCGGCCGCCTCGGCCAGCCACGCCAGGTCCAGGAGCCGGTCGCCGAGGTGGACGTTGTCGAAGTCGAGGACTCCTTGGACGCGCGGCTCACCGGTGGGGCCGTCGTCGGTGAGCAGGAAGTGGTGATAATGCAGGTCGCTGTGGACGACCGCGGGCCTGGCGACGGGCTCCCCGACGGCGGGGACACCGGTGTGACGCAGCAGGTGCCCGCCCGCGACCGTCTCGCGCAGCGCCGTGGCCGCCGCACGGCGCCAGTCGTCCTCGCCCTGCTCGGCCAGCGGGAGCAGCCGTTCCTCGGCGTCCTTGAGGGCCGTCGGCCAGTGCTCCTCGTCGACCAGCCGGGGCAGCGGAATCCGCGCCAGCTCCCGTGCCACCGGTGACGGCAACCGGTCAAGGGCGGTACGCAGATCCAGCCCGGCGCGTACCACCTGCTGGGCCTGGGCGGCGGTGAACCACACGGCGGAGGAGCCGTCCAGGCGGGGGTTGAGCTCGCAGACCAGGCCCTGGCACCACACGCTGGTGGCGCCGTTCAGCGCGGGCACGGCCTCCGGGACGGGCACGCCCAGGTTCCGGCAGTGCGCCGCGATCCGCTCTTTGAGCGGGTAGAAGCGGCGCTGCCGGGCGGCGTCGGGGTTCAACTGCACCTTGAGGACATGGCCGTTGCCGGGCAGGTCCACGTGCCACAGGCCGGCGGTGTGGGTGAGCGGCGCGGCCCCGTCGGCCGAGAACGGGCGGACGGGCAACCCCGCCCAGGGCTCGCCCCAGCCCGCCGCCAGCACCCGGCGCACCCATGGCGCGCTGCCGGGCAGCGCGTCACCCGGCGCCGGGAGGTCGTCCCGGTCCTGCTCAGGCCGTTCGTGACTGTGCATGTCGTCCCTGTTCGCGAGGTGGTTACGGCCACCACTCCACCCCACGCGTCGGACCGTCGACCAGATCCAGAAGGTCTCTTCCACGGGGCAGCTGCCGCTGCCCCACCGACGGCGCTCGCCCGCCGACCGCCCCGTAAAAAATGCCCCCGCGCCGGGAGCCGGCGCCTGCCCGTCCTACGCCACCTGCCTCCCTCCGACACTGCCGGCGAGGGCCCGTACACGGGCTGTGGCGGCCGCCTGTCGGCTGGGCGGCGGCCCTTCCTCCCTTCGACCAGGGGCCGGAAAACGAGGAGCGTTGCCCCAACGGCCATGGCCCGGGGTGCCCGATCGCCGCCCCGGGCCATGGCTCGACGGCCGGTTCACCTCCGCTCGAGCACAGGTGAACCGCCGGTCTCCGTGCGTCCGCAGGAGGTGCCCGGGGATCGAGGAGTCGCACATGAGGATCCGTACGCCGCCGATGTCGTGACCCTCGTTGACGGGTGCGGACTCGGCGGCGCCGCCGAGCAGCACTTCACGGAACTCCGGTCGGGAGTCGTGGTTTCCGGGGCACAGCAGGACGGGGAAACGGGCCTGAAGCTCCCGCCGATCGCCGCCCGTGTGAGCAGAGGTGGCGGCGGTGAAGGCCTGACGGTCCTTTGTTGCCGGGTTCGAGCCGGGGGCGTGCGGCAGGGGCGACCAGGAGTACGCGGCGGACAGTCAGGCGTCGGCCCCGCGGACGCATGAGGTAAGAAGACTTCCGTGACCGAACCGCCCCAGCCCGCCACCCAGCACGCGTTCATCGCCCTCGCGCCGCCCGACCCTGCGAAGAACGAGCTGGCGCACGCGCTGAGCCCGGCCTACGCCGCCTGTCCCGACCTGCGCTGGAACCGCATCGAGGACTGGCACATCACCCTGGCCTTCCTGGGCGAGCTGCCGGTGCCGACCGTCCAGCGGCTTCGTGCGCCCCTCGCCGACCTGGCGGCTGCCCGCCCCGCTCTCGAACTGCTGCTCATCGGTGGCGGACACTTCGACGAGCGAGTGCTGTGGAGCGGCGTCGAGGGCGATCTCGACGGACTGCACGAGCTGGCCGAGGCGGTACGGGCGCGGGTCAGGGACTGCGACGTCGCCTTCGCCGAACGTCCCCTGCGTCCCCACCTCACGCTGGCCCGCGCCCGCCGCTACGCCAACGCCTCCGTGACGGCGGCGGCCGCCTGCCTCGACGGCTTCACCGGACGCCCTTGGCGGACCGAGCGCCTCCACCTGGTCGGCAGCACGGTAAGAGGCCACCCAGGCCCGCGGCGCTATCAGGACGTCGACGCATGGAGCCTCGCCGCAGGCCGAGGACGTCCCAATGCGCAACCGCCACGGACTGCCGCGCATGAGCACCAGGACGGCTCGGGCCCCGCGATGACGCCGGCTCAGCCCCACACGCCCTGAACCCGGTCGGACCTGTCACCCGTCGGTCCCTTCTCCCCAGGACCCCCGCGGCACAGGGCCCCACCGCGTCGGCGACGGGGTCCTGCGTCGTTCGTGGTCGCCGCGGTCAGCTCTTCGCGCGCCAGACGGTGCCCCGGCGTTCGTACTCCAGGATCATCTCGGCGAGCAGCGCGGTCTGCGGGCCGTAGAGGCGTTCGGCGAGCCAGAGGGCCAGGTCGAGGCCCGAGGTGACGCCGCCGCAGGTGATCAGGTCCCCGTCGTCCACCACGCGCCCGTACGTGAGCTTTCCGCCCTGCTCGGCGAGGTCGTCGCGGGCCGCGAAGTGCGTCGTGCACGGGCGGCCGCGGGTGATCTTCGCCGCCGACAGGACCATGACGCCGGTGCAGATCCCGCCCATGATCAGGCCGGGCCGCTCGGCCTCGGCCAGTGCGCGCGGCAGTACGCCGCGCTTGATCTCGTCGTCGACCCCGGACCCCTTCCCGTAACCCCCGCCCGGCACCAGCAGGACGTCCGCGCCCTCCGGGGCCCAGGGGTCGCGTACGTCGATGTACATGCCGGCCGAGGTCCGTACCGTGCGGGGGCCGTCGGCGGTGACGAAGCTCTGCTTGATCCGGCGCTTGCCGGCGTCCGCGACGATGCCGAGCACCTCGATGGGGCCCGCGAAGTCCTGCTCCTCGACGTCGTCGAACAGGACCGTGTGCACGCGCAGTTCGCGAGTGCGTTCGCGCCGCGGCTCGGCGGCGGGGGTGGCTGCGGAGGCAGCGGAGGTGCCGAGGCCCAGCGCGGCCGTGGCCGTGGCCACGGCGCCCGTGCGGAGAAGGTGTCGGCGCTGCATGTCGTGTGCTCCTCGGGTCGGTCGGGGTCCATCAGGAGTGCGCCGGTTCCGATTCGTGGAACGCGGGCCAGATGACTGTCCCCTCGGTCCTGAGGCGCCTGGAAGGGGATGTCCGGATGTGTGGGCTGCTCGTCCTTGAAGACCTGTCGGCCGGGCGCCGAGACTGAGGATCATGAAGACCGAGGGCGATGTGGTCGTGGTCGTCGGCGACGGCGTGGTGCTGCTCGATGTGGCCGGTCCGGTGCAGGTGCTGCACGGGACCGGCTACCGGGTCCGGCTCGCCTCGCCCCGCGGGCGAACGGTGGTGAGCGACACGGGGATACCGCTGGGGGTCGAACTGGCGGTGGAGGACGTTCCCGGGACCGTGGACACGGTGATGGTGCCGGGCTATCCGACGGTGAACGGCCATGGACATCCAACGGAGTTGATCGCGCACGTACGGCGCCTCGGCGCGGGCGCGCGGCGTACGACGTCCGCCTGCACCGGCGCGTATCTCCTCGCGGAGGCCGGGCTGCTCGACGGCAGGCGGGCCACGACGCACTGGGCCGAGTGCGAAACGCTGGCGCGGCGCTTCCCGCGGGTGCGGGTGGAGCCCGACGCCATCTACGTACGTGACGGGTCCGTCATCACCTCCGCCGGGGTGACGGCGGGCATCGACCTGGCGCTCGCGCTGGTCGAGGAGGACCACGGACCCGAGGTGGCGCGTACCGCGGCCAAGCATCTCGTCGTCTTCCTCCAGCGCCCCGGCGGCCAGTCGCAGTTCAGCGTGCGCAGCGCGGTGACCCCGCCCCGCAACGCCGGGCTGCGGCGCGTGCTGGACGCCGTGGTGGCCGACCCCGGCGGGAACCACACCCTCGCCGCCATGGCCGAGCGGCTCGCCGTCAGTGAACGCCACCTCACCCGGCTCTTCCGCCGCGAAGTCGGCGGCACCCCGGGGCAGTACGTGGAACGCGTCCGCGTGGAGGCGGCGCAGGCGATGCTCGAATCCTGTGACGCCGGTGTGAGCCCCATCGCCCGCGCCTGCGGGTTCGGCACGGCCGAGACGATGCGAAGGGTGTTCCTGCGCGTGCTCGGGGCACCGCCCGCGGTGTACCGCGCGCGCTTTCGCGCGACCGCCTCCGCCTAGCGGGTCCGGTGAACGGATCCGGTGAGCGGGGCGGCTCTCCAGAGCCGGCAGGAAGGCCGTCAGGAAGCTTCGGTGCCGGGCGGCTTCGAGGCGACCACGGGAAAGCCGCGGCGCCGAAGGGCGCTCGCTGGCGCAGAAGCCGATCCCCAGGCGCGCCTCCCCGGACATCGCCAACGACCGATTCGTCATCGTCGCCCGGCAGGTCATCGACGCACTCGCATCCACCCTCGGGAAACTTCGGGAAACCTCGGGAAACGCCATGACGCACAGCGGATCGCGGTGACGGACGGGCGCGTTGCCCCCAAGGTCGAGCCGCTGCTTCGTGACCAGAAATCTTCATGCCCACCAGCACTCAGGACCGCGCAGGGCCGCGCTGGGCAGCGCCCTCACCGAGGCGAATCGCCACAGCGGACGACCAACTCCGCACCGTGCAGGGCGTGTTGACGAGGCGGCCCGCGTTCATGACGTGTTCGCATTGCGTATGTCGACCATCACTCAACGGACTACATCCGGCCAACATCCAGCCAAAATGCTGACATGTACCTGGTTGAAATGACACTCTTCCCCGCAACACGCTGCACGTACGGCACCACGCCGCACACCCGCATCGCGTCCTTTTTCTGCTCCGGGCGGCCCTCCATGCCTCCCGGACCCCCACAGATGGAGCCCGCGTGACCTCTGACATATCCCGTAAGCGTTCCACGCTCGCGATCGCCACCGCTGTCGCCGCCGGAGCGCTGCTCACCGCCGGACTGACCACCGGCGCCTCCGCCCAGCCGGACAAGGACAACGCGCCGTCCGGCTCTCCCGTCGCCCTCTCGGTGTCGGCCCGTGCGGACCTCCTCCAGGACGCGAGTGCCGAGAGATCGGCGACCGCCGAGCGCATCGGCCTCGGCGCCAAGGAGAAGCTGATTGTCCGTGACGTCGTCAAGGACGCCGACGGCACCACGCACACCCGCTACGAGCGCACCTACGAAGGTCTGCCCGTCCTCGGCGGCGACCTCGTCGTGCACACCGCCAGGAGCGGTGAACTGAAGGGCGTCACCAAGGCGACCGAGGCCACGGTGAAGGTCGCCTCCACCGACGCGAAGCTCGGCAAGTCCTCCGTCGCCAAGTCGGCCGAGTCGACCGCCGCCAAGGCGAAGACCGCCAAGGCCGACGCGCAGGCTCCGCGCAAGGTGATCTGGGCCGCCTCCGGCAAGCCCGTCCTCGCGTACGAGACGGTCGTCACCGGTGTGCAGAAGGACGGCACGCCCAGCAGGCTCCACGTCATCACGGACGCCGCGACCGGGAAGAAGCTGTACCAGTACCAGGCCATCGAGAACGGCACGGGCAACAGCCAGTACAGCGGCAAGGTCACGGTCGGCTCCAAGAAGGGCACGAGCGGCTACGAGTTGACCGACAAGGCCCGCGGCGGCCACCGCACCTTCGACATGAAGCACGCGGAGAGCGGCTCCGGCAAGCTGTTCAAGGACGCCAACGACATCTGGGGCAACGGCAAGCCGACGAACGTGCAGACCGCCGCCGTCGACGCCGCCTACGGTGCCCAGCTCACCTGGGACTACTACAAGTCGGTGCACGGCCGCAGCGGGATCAACGGTGACGGCAAGGGTGCGACCTCGCGGGTCCACTTCAGCAACAACTACGTCAACGCCTTCTGGGACGACAGCTGCTTCTGCATGACGTACGGCGACGGTGAGGGCAACAAGAAGCCCCTCACCTCCATCGACGTCGCGGCCCACGAGATGACGCACGGCGTCACCTCGGCCACCGGCAACATGGAGTACAGCGGCGAGTCCGGCGGCCTCAACGAGGCCACCTCGGACATCTTCGCCGCCGCCGTGGAGTTCAAGGCCAAGAACCCGAAGGACGTCGGCGACTACCTCGTCGGCGAGAAGATCGACATCAACGGCGACGGCACCCCGCTGCGCTACATGGACAAGCCCTCCAAGGACGGCGCCTCCCTGGACAAGTGGACCGCCAACGCCGGCAACGTCGACGTCCACTACTCCTCGGGCATCGCCAACCACTTCTTCTACCTGCTGTCCGAGGGCAGCGGCAAGAAGCGGATCAACGGCGTCGACTACAACTCGCCGACCGCCGACGGTTCCAAGGTCCTTGGCATCGGACGCGGCAAGGCCGAGAAGATCTGGTTCAAGGCCCTGACGACGTACTTCACGTCGACCACCGACTACAAGGCGGCCCGCAAGGGCACGCTGAGCGCCGCGAAGGACCTGTACGGCGCGAATTCCACCGAGTACAAGCGCGTGGCCGCCGCCTGGACCGGCGTCAACGTCAAGTAGCCCCCCGGTCGGTCAATTGAGGGGCGGCGTCCGCATCGGACGCCGCCCCTGTCACGTTCACCGCCCCGGCTGAAGCCGCCGAGTCGCTGACGCGCGCAGGGACGGCTGCCGGCGCGCAGGCGGCCTGGGGGACTTGGATCTCTCCGGCATCGGCGTGGGGTGATCGATTGGCGGAGAGCCTGCGTGCGCAACGGGTGAAGCCTGGTCGAGGGCGTGCTGGCCGCCGATGGTCTCCCGGGTGTGCACCGGGGCGCGGGGAGGCGGGCGGGTGTAGTTCTGGCTGCTGTCACCGGCGTTGAGGACCCAGCGGCCGACCGGCGCCATCGCGGCCCCGCGGTTGACGATCTCGGCGTACTCGTCGTCCTGCGCGCGCCCGGTGCGGGCCGGTTTCCTGTTCGAAGCCGACGACTGCCACCGCGTACTCCACGCCGTCGACTGTGATGCTTCCCTGGCCCAGCCACGGGAAGCTCAGCACGTCCGGATCGCTGCCCGCCTGGTCGCCCATGAGCTGGAGGCAGCACTCGAACACGATCTCCGTCGTGGGACCGTTGTCCACCGCCAGCTGCACCCGCAGTTCCAGGGTGGTGCTGTAGAAGTAGCGTTGCTTGAGGTCTCCCAACAGGTAGTTGTCGTACGTGACGGTGCCGAGCGTGAACTCGAATCCGTCCAGGGATACCTCGCCCGTATTGCCTGCGAAGGTGATGCCGGTTTCCCTGCCCTGACCGTCGGGGTTCCCCCAGGAGAAGCGTCCGGTGCCGCCGCCCCGGTGATCGGGGTAGGCCCGAGTGAACGCCCCGCCGTAGTTCTCCTTCACGTTCCACGTGCCGGCTGTTTCCACAGTTGCCATCGGTGTTTCCCCTTCCGAGAAGCGGATGGGGACGTGAGGCGTCCTCAACGTAGCCACGCCAGCAAGACAGTTGCGGGGCTGGACGGTGCATTGGCGCATGTCGACGGGCAGGCCGCCGAAGACCGTGCAGCCGAGCCTCGGCGAATGGGCCGTGGCCTGGGGGCCGTTGAGGCGATGCAGAGGCAGCTCCACCCTGGCGCAACGCACCGGCATGAGTACGTTGAGTGGGCTTCCTCGTGCGCATCCTTGGCATTTTGCGCACCCTTGACACTTAGGGGAGGGGAAATTGATGGTCGCTGTGACAACCTCCGCGACGTGGAAGCCGCTGGGCGATGCACCCTCAGGGATGCAGGGCGCGGGCATCCTCCAGACCCCGCTGGAGCTGACCGTCCGTTTAGCAGTCCAGGACGGTCAGCAGGCGGACTTCCGTCTCCGCCTCGACGGCACCCCTACACCCTGGTGCTCTGCGGCTTCCCGGCCGAAGACGACGAGCCGCCCAACGTGCTCTTCCGCCCCGAGGGCCGGACCACCACGGGCGAGCTGCGCGCCATGCTCGTACGCAAGGACCGGCGCGATGTCGCCATCCGCACCGTCCGCCACCAGGGCGAGGCCGCCCGCACCCAGGCGGACGAGTACATCGAGATCGTCAACCGGTCCGCCGTCCCGGTCCGGCTGGAGGGCTGGAGCATCAACGCGGGCGATGCCGACCAGGACCTCGCCTTCCCCCGCCGTGGCGGCCTGGGGCCCGGACAGTGAACCCGCGTCTACACCGACCAGGCCCGCCCCGCATGGAACCAGTTCTCCTTCAACAGCAGGCGCGCCATCTGGAACGACAAGGGCGATGTCGCCGAACTGCGCGACAAGGGTTCCATCAGTGCGACCGTATCGAGCACTTCCGACAGTCGGCTCAAGTAACCGCGGGCTTTCGCATCAGTGATCGCCTCCGGCGCGATCCCTTCGAGGTGCACGCAGGCCGAGTGCGTGTGCACCGGCGTCAAGGCGTAGACCGTTGTACAAGACATTGTCCTTGGCGACCAGTGGGCAACGCCCCCTCGATCAGGGCAGGCCGGGAGCCGACCACAGAGCCGGCGCGCTCGCTGCCGCCGCGGAGTATCCGCAACACCCGCTCCGGCGCCGGGCACACCCCCAGGCTCGCCGCGACCGGGCACACACCCCTCGACGGCGCACGGGAGTTGACGTGCACTCTGTATCGGAGAGATGCCGACATCGACGCCGACCTGGTTATCGCAAGCCCGCCCCCGGCCGGGCCGAGGGCCACCGCTGGTGTCATCTACGGGCAGGGGCCGGTTCACTCCGAAGCGGCGGATGACTTCCCCGTAATCCCGCTCGGCGAGGACCCGAAAGCCTCGCTGTCCGAAAGCGAGAGCCTCCTGCGCCGTGGGCCGACCGTGGTAGCGACGGCGCGTGGCGTCCTGCCGCCGTGACGGGAGCCTGCCCCTCCTGGCCAGGCCCGGCAGCACCTGCAGGAACAGCTCGGCACCCAGCACGTACAGGGGCGGCAAGTGCCAGAACAGCGAGCGTGCCGGATCCGCCGGAAAGTCGTCGCTCGCGGCCACCGGGCCGGTGTTGATGCTGTCGATCTCATGGAACGGAATGCCGAGCCTGCGGGACGGACGGGCCCAGGCAAACGTCATCAGCTCCCCCGGTGGGCTGTCCAAGTGGTCCACCGCCGGGAAGATCCCGTTCTCGGGCAAGTCCCCGCAAGAACCAGTCAAGCCGATCCAGCGGACTCCCCGATGCCACGTCGACGGGGGGATATCGCAGGAGTGTGACGGCCACGGTGTGATTCTCGAGCGCGGGCAGCAGACGGTTCAATGCCACACAGGCCACGAGGTCGCTCTCTGAACACACCAGGAACCGCACAGGACTTACCTCCGGTCGACGTAGAGACGAACCTTGACGGCCACCGCCCCGAGTGTTCCCGATCCCCTCCGCGCCGGGCACCCCGCCTCCGCGGCACACGGCCCTTTCTGGTCGGCTTCCCAGCCACCGGGCAACTCCAACGAAGCGCACCCCAGAAGCACCACACCGGTTGGAGATCTGCCAGTAGCGTGAGACTGATCTGAGCGGCCGGGCGGCGAGACAGAGAGAGCCGACCGAGGTCAGCACTGCGCCACAGGCCGACGCCCCGGATCCCACATCAGCTGTAGGGTCTCGCGCTCCACTTCATGATCTCAGCGCCTGCTTCATATCGGCTGCACTTATGAAACGGCCCTGAGACGCCACAGGTCACGGCGCCACTGCTCACGACATGTCGGCCGGGAGCGGAACCATCCACTCCAGGATGGTGCCGGTGGGCTGATTCGGTGTCAGGGCGAAGGTTCCACCAAGACGTTCGGCGCGAGCGCGGATGTTGTCCAGGCCACTGCGGCGAGTGGTGTCCGGAGCGACGCCGCGGCCATTGTCGGCCACGTGCAGGCGCAGAAGGGAACCGGTGGCCTCGACCGTGAGTTCCAGGGCGGTGGCATGGGCGTGGCGGGCGACGTTGGACAGGGCCTCGCGCACCACGGCGAGCAGCTGCTCGCCATGGTCGTCGGGCACATGGGTGTCCAGCAGGCCACTCATGCGCAAGGCCGGAGGGAAACGGAGCGTCTCCGCCGCCTGACCCGCCTCGGCAACGAGTCGGGCGCGCAGGCCGGTGGCATCTGATCGGTCGCGCTCCCTCAGGGAGTAGATGGTGGAGCGAACGACCTTGATCGTGTCGTCCAGGTCGTCCACCACTCGCTGGACGCGCTGGGCCACTTCAGGCCGGTCCGACAGGCGGTTGAGGACCGACTGCAGGCTGAGCCCGCTGGCGAACAGCCGCTGGATGGCCAGGTCGTGCAGATCGCGGGCGATGCGGTCGCGGTCGTTGAGGACGAGTTGCTGTTCTGCGTCGCGGCGATGCTCGGCGATCTCCAGGGCGAGTGCGGCATGGTCGGAGAATCCGGAGATCATCTCGACGGTGGCCTCGGGAAAGGGGACGTGGCCCTGATGGTTGGCGACTTGGAGGACACCGCGGACGCGGTCGTGTGTGCCCAGCGGGATCAGGAACGCTGGTCCCAGGTCCGGCCCCGAGGCGTTCTCCGCCGCTGCCCGCGAATCCTGACCGAGACACGTGCTGACGATCGTCTCCCCCGAGTCGAACACCTTCGCCGCAAGGCTGGTGCCTTCCGGCAGGGCCAGTCCCCGGACCTGATCCGCGCCGTGTCCGGCCGCGGTCTCGATGACCAGGCTTCCGGCGTTGCTGACGGGTACCGCCAGGGTGACCAGGTCCGCGGCAGCCAGCTCGCGGACCGTGGCGGTGAAGGAGTGCAGTACCTCTGCGGGATCGGTGCCCGACAGCAGGGTGCGGGTCAACTCGCTGCTCGCCGCCAGCCACCTCTCGCGGCGGCGGGCGTCGTCGTAGAGCCGGGCGTTGTCGATCGCCACACCGGCCGCGGCCCCGAGCGTGCGCAGCACGGCTTCGTCCTCGGCGTCGAACGGCCGCCCGTCCCGCTTCTCGGTCAGGTACAGATTGCCGAAGATCCGGTCGCGGACCTGTACCGGGGTGCCGAGGAACGTCGTCATCGGGGGATGCCCGGGCGGGAAACCGACGGAGTCCGGATGATCGCTCAGGACCTCCAGCCGCAGCGGGTGGGGCTCGCGGATGAGCAGACCCAGGATGCCCTCGCCCAGCGGATAGTGGCCGATGCGGGCGATGGTCTCCTCGTCCACGCCGACGGTGATGAACTGCTTGATGCCGCCTTCGTCACCGACCACTCCGAGTGCGCCGTATTGGCAGTCGACCAACTGCACCGCGGATCTCACGATCTGACGCAGCACCACGTCAAGGTCCAGATCGCTGCCGATGGCCAGGACCGCGTCGAGGAGCGTGTGCATCCGGTTCTGGGTGTCACGTACCCGCCTCACATGCTCCTGCAGTTCCTCCAGCAGCGTGTCCAGGCGCATCCGGGTGGGAGCGGAGACCGATGGATCCTGCGGGTCACGTGCGCTCGGCTCCATGCTCTGCTCCCCTCACCCCGCTGCGCCGTCGGATACATGATGCAGGAACGATCTCGCTCGTAGCCGCACGGATGTACTGGACCGGCCTGATATCGACCCCGGGGCGAGGCGTACCGAGGCAGAGCGCAGCCATGGAGGTCCAGCTTCCTGCACGGCACCCGGCCCCGGAACTCCGCGCCGGCATGGCGCGTACCATGCCGTGAGCCGACCCCGAACTACTCGCCGCCGTCCACCTCAACGACCCTGTCCAAGGCGAAGCATCCGGCGAACTGGTGGAGTTGTATCCGGCATCTCGGCAACGGCGCACCAGCCGCCGGCCGTTCGCCGTTCGCCGTTCGCCGTTCGCCGTTCGCCGAAACCGACATACCCGAACCTGTACGGACTGCTCTCGTGGACGCCGCCCGGCAGAAGGAGGTAGCGCACTGGACGCGTCTCGGAGCCGAGGCGGACACGGCCACCGAGGGCGTGCACGAGTACGCCTTCGGACCTCGGAAACGGGAAGGTGCCGCGCAGGTACGGGACTTCGCGGGTCGCAGGACGGTGGCCGGTCGCGATACCACCGCCTTCGAGCGGAACCCGCACCTGGCCTTGCCGGGGACGGAGGAGGACCGGCCGCGGGACTGGCTGCACGCGGGGCAGGCGATGCAACGTGTGCTGCTCCGGGCCACCCTCGTGAAGATGGTGCTGCGCCTCGGGTACGGCCCGCAGCGTCCGACGACCCGGCTCCGCCCCGTCAGCGATGTCCTGGACGTCGCCCAGCGCCGCCCAACAGCCGACCGGTCCCGCGGGACCGTCGCGCGCACTACCGGTGACGCATGGTTCCCAGGGCACTCAGCAGCACATGGGGATCATGGTGGCCTTTGAAGACCGCGGGCGGCTGCTTGCGGAGTCCGAGGAGTTGGGCCACAGCGGTCCAGGCCGTACGCACGGAGTACTCGACGGTGAAGGCGACGTCGTCGGGCACCTCCGCGAACTGCCCGATGAAGGCGAGGTTCACCGATCCTTCGGGCACGACATCGGGGCGGTCGCCCCGGCGTCGGACCAGGAACTGACTGGTGGCGTACGGCATGAGGCAAGGCACGACAGTGGAGGTCTCAAGGACGCGACTCCTCGTCGGCACGTCGAGCCGCAGGTGGTGCAGGACCTCCTGGAGGATCTCCCGACCGGAGCACATCGTCATCGGCTTCACGGTGGTGTTGCCCGCTCTGCCGGGAAACAGGCCGTAGCCCCACCAGACCGAGACCCCCTTGGGCTGGTCGGGGTAGACGGGCTGGCGGTCCGCGGCGATGGTGAGCAGCCAGTTGGATTCGGTGAAGGTCATCAGTCCGCCCCTGCCGGTCTCCTGTCCGCTGAACGCCCGGAGCGCGTCGAGGAATCCCGGGTCCTCGGTGGTGACGGTGAACGACTCCCACCGTGACTCGCTGACGTGCCGGTCGAAGGTGGCCGGATCACCGAAGTCGGTACGCCCCGCGGCGAGTCGGTGCCAGAGCAGCCAGGCGTCCGAGCGCCCGCGGGAGGGGCGCGGCGCGGCAGTGTGCGAGCCGAAGCTGGTGCCGTCGGTCATGGAGCCGTTGGTCACCAGGACCAGGTCCTGCGGCGTCACCTCGATGTGCTCCTCGCGGCCGCCGCGGTACAGGTGGATGCGGTCGACGATGGTGGATCGGTGCCCGGGCGCGAACCCGAGGTCGCTGACATGGCAGCCGGTGTGGACGGTCACGCCCTGTGCATGGAGCCAGGCGGTCAGCGGTCGCACGATGGAGTCGTGCTGGTTGTAACGGGTTCGGTGGATGCCCGACAGGGTCGAGAGGCCGGAGAAGAGGTGCAGGAAGCGCCTGAGGCAGCGGTGGAACTCGCTCGCGCTGTGCCAGGGCCGGAAGCCGAACGTGGTGCACCACATGAACCAGAAGTTCGTGGTGAAGAAGTGGTGGCCGAAGCAGTCGGTGATCCGCCTGTCGTCCCAGTGCCGCTCGGGGGCCGTGAGACAGCGGACGAGTTCCAGGTGGTCCCGTTCGGAGAACCCCATCGAGCTCGTGTCGACGATCCTTCCCTTCCCGTCGACCAGACGCGAGACGTCGTCCCAGGCGAACTCCTCGTGTTCGGCGAGGATTTCCCGCGTGACCGAGACCGAAGAGTCGTCGAGCGAGGGAATACCGGACAGCAGGTCGTACGTGCAGCGGTACTCCGCATCGAACATCAGCCCGGCCCGCATGTGGTAGCCGGCCCGTGCCGTACCGCCCGCATCGAGACTTCCGCCGATCTTCCTCTGCTGTTCGAAGAGTTGGATGTCCGATCCCACGAAACCGCCGTCTCGGATCAGGAACGCGGCGGCCGCCAATGCCGCGATGCCGCTGCCCACGAGATGCGCCTTCGCCATCACACGTCTCCGCGGTCGCGTTCGCGGGCGGGCGGGCGTCGCTCCGCTGTGGGCGGGCTGCCGGCGCGCCACGGCGGGGCCGTCGCCCGGTGGCCGTGGTCCCGGGCGTGTACCGCCTGGTCCGTCCTGCGGCGCAGCCGGTCCTGGAGCTGGTCGACGACTTCCCGGCCGGTGGCCGCTTCGGCGTGGACGACCACCCGGCGGTGGCCGACGTGCACTTCGGCCACTGCGGACCACGGGCGATCCGTGTGCCGGGCGGCCGCCTTCGTGACCCGCACCTCCCCAATGAGGTACGGGAGTTCGGCTCGGCCCACGACCGCGTCGATCTTCGCGCGTGCGTACGCCAGGGTCTCCTCGTCCACCGCGCCGACGGAGCGCAGTCGTACCGAGAAGGGCTCCTGGGCCTGGGACTTGTCGCTGGTCATGATGGTTCCTTCCGTCGAACGTCGGGACACGTGAGGTGGTTCAGGCAGCCGCTCCCGGCAGCCACAGGTCCGGTCCGAAGACCTCGTACCGGATCTGGCGCGCCGGAACCCCGGCTTTCAGCAGCTGTCCGCGCACCTCGCGCATGAACGGCAGCGGTCCACACAGGAACACCATTGGTCCTGCGGGCAGTTCGACTTCGGCGAGGTCCATCAGGCCGACGCGGGCGCAGGGTTCCTGGGCGCCGGGCCGTTCGTACCAGAAGAGGGCGCGGGCGCCCGGCAGTTGTTCGACCAGGTCGCGCGTCTCGGCGCGCAGGGCGTGCCCGGCGGGCGAGCGGTCGGCGTGCAGGACCAGGACGGGGCGGGTCGAACCGGTCGCGGCCAGCTGGGCCAGCATGCCCGTCATGGGGGTGCAGCCGATGCCCGCCGAGACCAGCACGACCGGGGTGGTGGCGTCGGCCGGGGCATCGAGGACCACATCGCCGAAGGGCGCGGAGAGCGTCAGCTCGTCGCCCGCGCACACCTGGTCGTGCAGCAGGTTCGACACCTCGCCGTCCGGCCGTCCGGCCTCGCCCGTGACCCGCTTGACGGTGATGCGGCGCAGCTCCCCGCCCGGATCCGAGGACAGGCTGTACTGGCGCAACTGGCGTACGCCGTCCGGCATGTCGACGAGCACGCTCACGTACTGTCCCGCCCGCGCCCGCGGCGCAGGGGCGTCGTCGGCGGGGCGGAGCAGGAACGACACAGTGTCCGGGGTCTCGGTGCGGCGCTCGGTGACCGTCCACCGCCGCCAGGTCCGGCCGGGACGTACGCCCGCTTCCTGGTAGAGGCGGGCCTCTCTCGCGATGAGCGCGCCGGCCATCAGCCAGTACACCTCGTCCCAGGCTGCGGCCACCTCGGGGGTGACGGCGTCGCCGAGGACCTCGGATACCGCGCCGAACAGGTACTTGTGCACGATCACGTACTGCTCGTCGGTGACACCGACAGCGGCGTGCTTGTGGGCGATGCGGCTCAGCAGGGAGTCGGGGCGGACGTCCGGCTCCGCCAGCAGTGCGGTGGCGAACGCGGCGATCGAGCCTGCCAGGGCGCGGCGCTGGGCCCCGCTGGCCTGGTTGCCGCGGTTGAACATCCCGTCGAGCAGTTCGGGGCGGTCGCGGAACATCGCGCCGTAGAAAGAGGCGGTGATGTCGTCGAGCGACGCGGCCACCACGGGGAGTGTGGCCCGCACTACGGCAGTGGACTCTGCGGACAGCATGAAGCCTCCCGGCAACGGGGGTGAGAGGAGAAGAGGGCACCGCGTCGAACGGGCGGCGGTCTTCTGTGTAGCAGGCGCCGGACCATGATTCGACGGCGTTCGGCCCTGGTGGGCGAAGAAGGGCCGAACGGCCCCGGCAGCTCGCGCACATCGGCCCGGAGGTCCCGCTCGGGCCAGGGCCGGACGGCGCCGCTGAGGCCCTCGACGGCCCTGTCGGTCTCGGTGAACGGCAGAACCCCGCGCTGCTCCTACGGTTGTCCGGGTACCGGTGACCGGCGGTGTGGGCGCCCGCCGGGTGGAGGCCCCCGCGGCGCGGCTCTGGTGGTCGTCGGCCGCAGGGACCACCGCACTCCGCCCGGCAGCCACATCGGCTCGGTGGTCCGGGCGGTGCCGCAGCACGCCGACGCGCCGGTCGCCGTGATCCCGTACGACCGACCTCACGCCGTGCCCGACGCGTACGGCAGACGGGCTCAGTAGAGGGAGCCGGGCCAGGCGGACGCCACCGCGACGATGACGCCCACGTCCAGCAGCACGCCGACGCTGAGCCACGGATCGAACCAGATCGCCTTCAGGGCGAGCCCACTCGATGCCGCGACGAGAGCCGCCGTGGCCCACCAGCCACTGCCCGCGAACACCCCGGCCCCCGCGACGCCGTAGGCCAAGGCCGTGTACCAGGCGAGCGCGAGGGCCGTGGCCCTTGCCGGTGCGACGGGGACATGGGCCGCGGCCAGGGCCCATGAGTGTCCGGGGTCGAACGGGCCCGCCTTGCCCGGTTGCCGGGGTGCCGTCCAGACACCGGGGTGCAGCAGCCCGTGGACGATCAGGAACGCGGCCGTCAGTGCGGCAGTCATGACAACTCCCCGGCATCGCCCTCGTCGGTGGCGCCCTGGTCCGCGTCCGTGAGCAGAATGCCGGTGACCAGGTCGGGGCGGATGCGGACCACCTGGTCCATGGTCTGCCGCACCCAGGGGTTCAACATCCCCCGGTAGCGGGCCAGTTCGCGCGGATCGGTCACCAACTCGGCGTACCCTGTGGCCACGATGCTCCAGCCGAGGTGGGTGTCCGGCGCGATGGAGTCGGCCTCGTACGCCACGACGACACCGGCGGGGCCGCTCGGCCTCGTGTGCGCGGTGAGTGCCGCGCCCTCGTGGGTGCGGATGATGATGTCGCCGCCGTCGAGGACGTGGTTGACCGGGCGTACGGCGGGCAGCGCGTGCCGGGTGAAGACGATTCTCCCCAGTGACACGCTGCCGAGCAGCCGCAGGGCTTCGGCGCTGTCGAGCTCGACGCTCCGTCGTGACTCCGGGGAGGTCGCCCGGGCGCTCTCCATCTCGATGATCAACTTCCGTGCCGGTTCGTCGTTCACTTCATGCCTCCGCCCACGACGTCCTGATGTCCCTCTGGAGGACTCGCCCACCGGGCCATGCGCGGGCCCCTGGCTCCGATCAAACGGCGGCGCAGCCTGGCACCGCTAGGGCCGGTCGGCCCACATCGCCCTCTCGTCGGTCGAGGCCACCGGGCACGCCGACCGGCCCGTAGTACGCCGCGCGCATCAGCTCCTGCATGTCGTCGAGCATGGGCATGCGGGGGTTGGCCGGCGCGCACTGGTCCTCGTAGGCGTTGAGGGCCTGTTGGGGCAGGGCGTCCAGGTAGGAGTGCTCGTCCACCCCGAGCGCCTGGAAGGACGGCTCGATGCCGACGGCGTCGCGCAGACGTTCCACCGCGGTGGCGAGGGACTCGACTCCCTCGGCCGGGGTGGCGGCGGGCAGCCCCAGGGTGCGGGCGATGTCCTGGAAGCGTTCGGGAGCCCGGTAGTACTCGTATTTGGGCCAGCCGGTGAGCTTCGTCGGGACGGTGCCGTTGTACCGGATGACGTGCGGCAGCAGGACCGCGTTGGTGCGGCCGTGCGCGATGTGGAAGGTGGCGCCGAGCGTGTGTGACATGGCGTGGACGATGCCGAGGAAGGCGTTGCCGAAGGCCATGCCCGCGATCGTGCCCGCGTTGTGCATCTTCTCGCGGGCCTCGGCCTGCTGGGCACGGTCGTTCACGGCCGCTTCGAGGTGGTCGAAGACGAGCCTGATGGCGTGCAGGGCGGGGCCGTCGGTGAAGTCGTTGGCGTAGACCGAGACGTACGCCTCGATGGCGTGGGTGAGGGCGTCGAAGCCGCTGTCGGCGGCCAGGGCCGGCGGCAGGTCGGCGGTGAGCAGCGGGTCGACGATGGCGACACTGGGGGTGAGCGCGTAGTCGGCCAGCGGATACTTCTTGCCGGTCGCGGGATCGGAGATGACGGCGAACGGCGTGACTTCGGCACCGGTGCCCGACGTGGTGGGGATGCACACGAGGCGGGCGAGCTCACCGAGCACCGGGAAGCGGAAGGCTCGTTTGCGGATGTCGGAGAACTTCTGCCGCATGTCGGCGAAGTCCATCTCCCGCCCGGCGGCCTGCTGTTCGTACAGCAGCCACATCACCTTGGCGGCGTCCATGGGAGATCCGCCGCCCAGCGCGATGATGGTGTCCGGGCGGAAGTCCCGCATGAGACGGGCACCGTCCCGTACGGAGTCGATGCTCGGCTCGGGCTCGACGGTGTCGATGATCTGGACCGTCACGGCCTCGGCACGGCTCTGCAGCACCCGGACGACGCGGTCCACGAAGCCGAGGCGGGTCATGGTCGCGTCGGTGACGACGGTGACGCGGTGCACGTCCGGCATGGCGGACAGATAGCGGATGGCCTGCGGCTCGAAGTAGATCTTCGGCGGGACCTTGAACCACTGCAGGTTGTTGTGGCGGGTGCTGACGCGCTTGATGTTCAGGAGGTTCGCGGCCGAGACGTTGTTGGAGACCGACGTACTGCCCCACGAACCGCAGCCCAGGGTGAGCGAGGGCAGCAGGCTGTTGTAGATACCGCCGATCGCCCCTTGGGAGGAAGGGGCGTTGACGATGACCCGCACCGTCTTCATGTGCTTGCCGTAGGCCTCGACGAGCGCCGGGTCCTCGCTGTGGATGACGGCGCTGTGGCCCTGCCCGTGGAAGGCGACCATGTCGGCTGCCAGACCGAACCCGTGTCGCCAGGAGTCGGCACGCAGCACGGTCAGCACCGGGCAGAGCTTCTCGCGGGTCAGCGGCTCCTCAGGGCCCACCCGGTCGGCCTCGACCAGGATGATCGAGGTGTCGGCGGGCACGGTGAAGCCGGCCTGCTCGGCGATCCACACCGGACTCCGGCCCACCACCGCGGAGTTGACCTTGGGCTCGCAGCCACTGCCCGCGGCCTTGCCGGCCGGGAAGAGCAGGGCCTCCAGTTTCGCCTTCTCCTCCGCGGTGGCCAGATGGGCGTGCAGAGTACGGAATTCGGTCAGGGCCGCGTCGTAGATCTCGGTGTCCAGGATGACGGCCTGTTCGGAGGCGCAGATCATGCCGTTGTCGAAGGACTTGGACAGGACGAGGTCGTTGACGGTCCGGCGCAGCTCGGCGCTCCTGTGCACGTACGCGGGTACGTTCCCGGCGCCGACGCCCAGCGCGGGCTTGCCGACCGAGTAGGCGGCCTTGACCATGGCGTTGCCGCCGGTGGCGAGGATCAGGGAGACGTCCGGGTGGCGCATCAGCGCACCGGTCGCCTCGATCGAAGGAGCTTCGATCCACTGCACGCACTGCTCCGGTGCGCCCGCCTCGACCGCGGCGTCCCGCACCACGCGGGCCGCCTGTGCACTGCAGTGCTGCGCGGAGGGGTGGAAGGCGAAGATGATCGGGTTGCGGGTCTTGAGCGCGATGAGCGCCTTGAAGAGGGTGGTCGAGGTCGGGTTGGTGACGGGAGTGACCGCGCAGACGACGCCGACCGGTTCGGCGATCTCGATCATGTCGTCGATGTCGTCG
The DNA here is from genome assembly GCF_055558735.1 of Streptomyces sp. NPDC025651. Classification (NCBI taxonomy): domain Bacteria; kingdom Bacillati; phylum Actinomycetota; class Actinomycetes; order Kitasatosporales; family Streptomycetaceae; genus Streptomyces; species Streptomyces sp. NPDC025651. The sequence goes on along the minus strand of NZ_JBVHLZ010000016.1, from coordinate 8,311 downwards.
CGGGCGATGACACCGACCGTCCTCATGCCGCCCATGCTGTGCGTGACGTGTTCGCACGCGAACATGTTCTTGGCCGCCTTGTCCTCGAAGACCCCACGTCCGGTCTCCTCCACCGCCAGGCGGGCCAGCCTGGTGTGCTGGTCCAGGGCGGCGACCGAGGCCTTCTTGACGATGTGGTCGATCTGCTCCTGGGTCAGGCCCTCGTAGTCGGCGAGTGCTTTCAGCCCCTGGGCGACCAACTCGTCCACGGCGGTGGTGACGTCGGACGGCGAACCGGGGAGAGGAGTGCTCCGGGAGTGGTCGTCGTGGTGGGTCATGGGGTGTGCCTCCGTGGTCGAGCGCCGAAGCCGAGCGGTCGGCGGCATCCGAGGGGAGCGGTGTGAGGAGTCGACATGTCCGCCACCCACAGCGTCTCTTGGACCCGGCCCCCTCCCCCAGGCCCGGTGGTCCTGTGCCGGGGACCGAATGGCCCCGTTGCGCCGGGTCCCGGCAGGTCCTGCCGACCGCCCGGTCCGGTCGGAGCGCGGCAGCCGGGGACCGGGGCCAGCGCGCGGACGTCCACCGGTGCGTGATCCGTACCAACGCGTGCTACTGCGCCGGGCGGGTGTCGTCGACGCGGAACGTCAGGCTGCTCACGACACCCGCCACACCATCGATCCGCCACGTCAGCAGGACGACCTGGGGGATGTCGCTGCGGTGACGCAGCTCTCCTTCCAGAGTGACCGTGCCGTCCCGGACGGAGACGCTCACGGCAGGGGACGGCTGTCCCAGCATGCGGGCCAGGACATCGTCGGCCACCTCCCGGCGGATCTCCTCGTCCGTCCGGAGGAAGACGCGGAGCAGGTCGCGCCGCGTGGCGATGCCGACCAGGCGGTCCTCCTCGTCCACCACGGGAAGCCGTTCGACGTGGTGGCGTTCCATCACGCGTGCGGCGTCCGCCACGCGTTGTTCGGGGTGCACGGTGACGGCGGGCGTCGACATCAGCTCCGCTGCTGTCGTGCCCCGGGGCGAGGCGGCCGCGCGACGAGTGGAGCGCCGTCGGGGGGGCCGGTACGTGCGGGCCAGGTTCACGGCAGGGTGCGGAGAGGGCCGGCCGGCGGTGCATCAGATCGCTCTCGGAGATCACGCCCAGGACCTTGTCGTCGTGGTCCACCACCGGCAGCCCGCTGATCCGATGGTGGTTCAGCAGCAGCGCGACGTCTGTGACCGAGGTGTCCCGATGTACTTCGACCACCTCAGTGGTCATCACTTCGCCGATGCAGCGGGGCATCACGTCAACTCCCTTCCGGTCCACCGTCGGCAAGGGGCGCACGACGGCCCTGGCGGCCGTTGCCGTCCCTCGGGCCCCTCCCCTCCCCGGGAGCCGGCCTGCGATGCCCTTCAAGCCTCGCTCTCCACCGCCCGCCGGTCACCTGCTGTCGCTGGTCCGCGTCCCGGAGAGCGTGGCGCGCCCGGCCTCGAGACGGGCGACGGGGACGCGGAACGGTGAGCAGGAGACGTAGTCCAGTCCGGCGGTGTGGAAGAAGTGGATCGACTCCGGATCGCCGCCGTGTTCACCACAGACACCGATCTTCAGGTCCGGCCGCGCGGCGCGGCCCTCGGCGACCGCGATCTCGACCAGGCGCCCCACGCCCTCGCGGTCGATGGTCTCGAAAGGAGAGACCTTGAAGACTCCCTTGTCCAGATAGGCGGAGAAGAACGCCGCCTCCACGTCGTCCCGGGAGAAGCCCCAGGTGGTCTGGGTGAGGTCGTTGGTGCCGAAGGAGAAGAACTGTGCCTCTCGGGCGATCCGGCCCGCCGTGAGCGCGGCCCGGGGCAGTTCGATCATCGTGCCCACGGGGCAGTCGACGGGAACGCCCGAGTCCCTGGAGACCTCGGCGAGTACCTGCTCCACTTCCTCACGCATGAGCCGCAGTTCTTCGACCGTGTCGATCAGCGGCACCATGATCTCCGCCTGCGGATCGCCGCCCGCGCGTGTGCGTTCCACGACCGCCTCGGCAAGGGCCCGCACCTGCATGGCGACCAGACCCGGTACGACGAGGCCCAGGCGCACGCCGCGCAGGCCGAGCATCGGGTTCTCCTCGTGCATGCGGTTCACGGCGTCGAGGAGTTCTGTCTGGTGTGCGTCCGGCGGGTTCCCGCGTGCCTCCTCCTTCGCGATGCGCACGGCGAGGTCCGTACGGTCGGGGAGGAACTCGTGCAGGGGCGGATCGAGGAGGCGGATGGTGACCGGCAGGCCGTCCATCGCCTCCAGAATGCCCACGAAGTCCTGCCGCTGGAGGGGCAGTAGCGCGTCCATGGCCCGTGTGCGGTCGGCGTCGGTGGTGGCCAGGATCATCGCCTCGACCAGGTGCCGCCGTTCACCGAGGAACATGTGCTCGGTGCGGCACAGGCCGATGCCCTGGGCGCCGAACCTGCGGGCCCGGGCCGCGTCTTCGGGGGTGTCCGCGTTCGCCCGCACTCCAAGACGCCGTACGCCGTCGGCGTGTCGCATGGCGCGGTCCACGGCGTCGACGAGCCCGCCGGAACGTTCGCCGCTCTCGAAGTAGCGCATCACCGGGGAGTCGACGAGCGGGGCCGGACCGAGGTGGACGGTGCCTTCGGTGCCGTCCACGGAGATGACCGTGCCCTCCTCGACGGTGGTGCCGCCAACGGTGAACCGGCGTCCCGGCACGTCGACGACGAGTTGCTCGGCACCGCATACGCAGACCCTGCCCATGCCGCGGGCGACCACCGCCGCATGGCTGGTCCTGCCGCCGTGGCTGGTCAGCACGGCCGCGGCGGCGACCATGCCCGGGAGGTCGTCAGGGGTGGTCTCCTGCCGGACGAGGACGACTTGGTCCCCGGAGGCGGTACGACGGACCGCCTCGGCGGAGTCGAACACCACGGCGCCGACGGCGGCGCCCGGCGAGGCCGGGATGCCACGCGTGAGAGCCGCGCCGACGGCCGAGGCGTCGAACCGGGGGAACATCAGCCGGGCGAGCCCGTCGCCGTCCAGCCGGCCCAGGCCCTCGTCGCGGGTGATCAGGCCCTCGTCGGCCAGCTCGGCGGCGAGGGTGAACGCGGCCTCGGCGGTGCGCTTGCCGATCCGGGTCTGCAGCATCCAGAGCGTGCCGCGCTCGATGGTGAACTCGATGTCGCACAGGTCCCGGTAGTGGGCCTCCAGTTTCCGCAGGTGATCGAGCAGCTGAGCGTACGACCGCGGATCCAGGCGCTCCAGCCGCGTCAGCGGGACGGTGTTGCGGATGCCCGCGACGACGTCCTCGCCCTGCGCGTTGGGCAGGTAGTCGCCGTACAGGCCGCGCCGGCCGGTTGCCGGGTCACGGGTGAAAGCGACGCCGCTGCCGGAGTCGGCGCCGAGGTTGCCGAAGACCATGCGCTGTACGTTGACCGCCGTGCCCAGGCCGTCGGGGATGTGCTCGCGACGGCGGTAGAGCCGGGCGCGCGCACCGTTCCAGGACTCGAAGACGGCTCGGATCGCCCGCTGGAGCTGTTCGGCCGGATCCTGTGGGAAGGCCTCGCCGGTCTCGGACCGGATCAGCCCCTGGTAGGTCTCGACCAGTTCGGCGAGGTCGGCCGCGTCCAAGTCCAGGTCGTCCTGCGTGCCCCGGGACTCCTTGAGGCGGGAGAGCGCGTTCTCGAAGAGTGCGGCGTCGAGACCCATCACGGTGCTGCCGAACATCTGCACGAGGCGGCGGTAGGAGTCCCAGGCGAAGCGCTCGTTCCCCGAGACCTTGGCCAGTCCTTGTACCGAGGCGTCGTTGAGCCCGATGTCGAGGATCGTCTCCATCATGCCCGGCATGGAGAAGCGAGCTCCGGAACGGACACTGAGCAGCAGCGGATCGTCCGGTTGCCCCAGTTCCCGACCGGCAGACCGCTCCATGGCGGCCAGGTGCTCACCGACCTCCTGAGCCAGGCCGGGGGGTTCGTCTCCCGTGGTGAGAAAGGCCCGGCAGGCCTCGGTGGTGACGGTGAAGCCGGGCGGCACGGGCAGACCCATCCGGGTCATCTCGGCAAGGTTGGCGCCCTTGCCGCCGAGCAGGTCGGCCCTGTCACGGCCGCCCTCGGTGAACGCGTACACGTACTGGACCATGGAGTGCCCTTCCTTCCGGCTTGCGGGGGGCTGCAGAGGGGGACGCCGCCGTGGTGGTCGGTCGGCGTATCACGTGGGGTGAACGGTGATGGCGACCGGGCCGCTCGGCTTCGGCCCGCGCGGCCGGCGAGCCGAGCGGAATGCGGTCTCAGGCGTGCGGAACGACCGCGACAGGGGCGGCCGCGTGATGCAGTACGGCGTGGGCGACCGGCCCGATGCGCATACCGAGCGCGGGCCGGTGCTCCTTGCGGCCGACCACCACCAGCGCGGCCCGAGCGGCGGCGTCCAGGAGCACTGTGGACGCGCGGGCCAGATCGACCGTGTGGTTGACCGGCACTCGCGGGTACTTCTCGCACCACGGCTTGAGCGCATCGGACAGCGCCTTCTTGGCCTGTCCCGTGATACCGCCCTCCTGGGCGGCAAGTCGCCCCACGGCGGGGCCGGATCCGTACAGGGGCGGCAGGTTCGGCACGTGTACGACGCGCAGCACGGCCCCACGGGCGGCAGCCGAGCCGAAGGCGAAGTCCAGCAGCGGTCCTGCCGGTTCGCCCGGGTCCTGAAGCCCGACCACGACCTCCCCACCGGAACGCTCGGCGGCGGCGCGTTCGCTCGCCCGCACCAGGACCACCGGACACCGGGCCCGGGCGAGTACCTGCTGTCCGATCGACCCGAGCAGGAAGCCGACGACTGCGCCGCGGCCGCTGGAGCCCAGGATCAGCATCTCGGCCTTCTCCGCCTGATCCAGCAGTACCTCGGTGGCGGAGCCGGACGCCTGTTCGCTGCTGACCGTCAGTTCCGGATACCGCTCGCGCACCTCCTGCTCGGCCTCCCGCAGGATGCGCAGGGCCCATGGCTTCTGCGCCTCGACGTCCGGCGAGCCGGGCACCTCGGGCGACGGCCGGAGCCAGGCCTGTACCAGACGGACGGGGACGGAGCGGCGCTGTGCCTCACGCGCGGCCCAGGCGGCGGCAGCCAGGCTCTCGGAGGACCCGTCCAGGCCGACAGTGATGGGGCGAATCATGGAAAGAGACCTCCGCGTCCGATACGGGACCAGCGGGCCGTGGCCGATTGCGCCGGCCCTCACCCTGATCCTCATGACAGGGCGAGCGCGCCACCAGGGGCCGATGGTCCCCCCCCCTCCTGGCCGCCCGGCCCCACTGGCGATGTCCCTCCGGTCCGCGCCACGTCCGGACAGCGGTCGGCTCAGGACGGACGACGGGACGGATACCCCCGTGGAAGCCGGGAACGCGGACGGCAAGTGCCCGACAGGCCCTGGCCGTTCGACCCGGAACCACGCAAGATCTGCGACAGGGAAGGCCGGTACCGCCGACCGGGCGGATGCCGGTGCCGGAAACGGACGACGTAGGACAGGAGCCGTCGATGACGGACAACGAGCAGCACGCTCCCAAGACCCCGATCCGGGTCGTTCTGCTGGACGACCACGAGGTCGTACGGCGCGGTGTGCACGACCTGCTGGACGACCAGCCGGACATCACCGTGGTCGGTGAGGCCGCCACCGTCGAGCAAGCCCTGATACGCATTCCCGCCCTGCGCCCGCACGTCGCCGTTCTCGATGTGCGCCTGCCCGACGGCGACGGCGTGACCGTCTGCAGGGAACTGCGCTCGCGCATGCCCGACCTCGCCTGCCTGATGCTCACCTCCTTCGACGACGAGGAGGCGCTGCTCGACTCGATCATGGCTGGTGCGGCAGGTTACGTCCTGAAGCAGATCCAGGGTTCGGACCTGGTGGCGGCGGTACGGACGGTCGCGGCCGGCCAGTCGTTGCTGGATCCCAGCGCCACCACCAAGCTGATGACACGCCTCCGCAACGAGCAGGACAAGGAAGCGGCACCGGACGGCCTGCCCGATCTGACGGAGCGCGAGCGCGAGATCCTCGCCCTGATCGGCGAAGGGCTGACCAACCGGCAGATCGGGCGGCGTCTCTACCTCGCGGAGAAGACCGTCAAGAACCACGTCTCCCGCTTGCTGGCGAAGCTTGGAGTGGAACGGCGCATCCAGGCCGCGGTCGTCGCCACCCAGGCACAGGAGCGACTGAAGCAGGACGGAAGCTGACCCCTGATGACGGAGGCTGCCCTCCTGATGAGGGGGACGACGGGTGCCGACGTGCCCCATCGGGCCGGGATGTAGGGCCGATCGGCCCTCCGCGAAGGGGCGCCGGACCGTCAATGCTGAGGAGAGAGGGGCGGTCGAGGCGGCCGCGCCCGTCGCATCGTATGGAGGCAGCTCTCATGGCCCGCGGTATCGCAGTAGGCGTGGACGGATCCGAAGAAGCTCTGACGGCGGCCGAGTGGGCGGCGCGTGAAGCCACCCTTCGCGGACTGCCGTTGCACATCGTGCATGCCTGGCTCTGGCAGCCGTTGGACGTGCCGGTCGTCCAGGACGAGGACGCGCAGGCCAACTCCGCCCACGCCGTCCTGCGTGCAGCGGAGACGAGGGTGGCCGGGAAACACCCGAACCTTCACGTCACCGCCGAGGTGGTGCGGGACACGCCGGTGGCCGCGTTGCTCAGCGAGGCGAAGCGGCGCGACATGCTGGTGCTCGGCTCACGAGGACACGGCGCTCTGCTCGGCTTCCTCCTCGGCTCGTACGGCCAGCAGGTGATCGCCGCCTCGACAGGGCCCGTGGTGTCCGTGCGCGCCCGCGACGGCCAGGCCCAGCCGCCGGAATCCGGGGAAGTCGTGGTGGGGCAGCAGGGCACGCCGGAGGAGAGCGAGGAAGTACTCCGGTTCGCCTTCGAGGCCGCGGCCGTACGAGGTGCCGCTGTGCGTGCCGTACGGGCCTGGAGCCTGCCGCCCCTTTACGCCTACAGTCCCGGCTCGTTGTACCTGGCGGACGAAGCGGGTGGGCTGGAGCCGTACGAGAGGAAGGCCCTGGACGAAGCACTCGCTCCCTGGCGACGCCGGTTCCCCGACGTGCCGGTGGTCGAACACGTCGAGATCGGGAGTGGGGGCCAGGTCCTGCTGTCAGCCGCTTCGAGCGCGGAGTTGCTCGTGGTGGGCCGCCGTGTTCGCCGTGCCCCCGTCGGCACCCGCATCGGCTCGGTCGCCCACGCCGCGCTGCACCACGCCGCCTGCCCGGTCGCGGTCGTGCCGCACGCCTGAGGTGACGACATGGCACGCAGCCCGCAGGCCACCTCCGGGAGGTCGCCGTAGGTGTCCCGGTGGCGGTCCGACGGCGTCAACCGCATCTTCGACGCGATGGCCTCCTGCCCGAAATACCAGGTCGTCTCGGGCAGCACCGCCATCGACATGACCACTCAGGCGAGCACCTCTTCCAAGCTCGGCGAGGAGCAGTGGAGCCAGCTGCTCACCTTCTCTGTCGGCGGGCAGCGCAGCGTCGTCAAGCAGACGGCGATCCGTAGCGGCAGCGTCCTGCTGATCGTCTCCGGCTCGCCGGGACTCGTGGACACGCATCTCAACGAGGCGTTCACCAAGGCCCAGGCCACCTCCTAGGCCATAGTCGTACCCGCAGCCCCGCAAGCGCGTCTCGCTCGCGGGGCTGCGTGCTGCCCAGACGAAACTTGATGTGCAGCTGCGGGCGCGCGGCCGGTGCCGGGTTCAGTACGTGGGTGGGTGCCAGCGGGTACCTGGTGATCATCTCGCCGCTTCGGCGGGCGCTCCTCGAAGTGCAGTCCGAGCAGTACCTGTGCCACACGATCGGGCCTCGGGCACACACGCGCCCCGGAGCAATGACGGAGCGTGAAGCTGCCCCACTAGAAGTCTTCGCCCTTGTTACGGTGCGGGCGGGCGCCGGCTTCGGGCGTCTGGGGACAGAGCTGGGCCCAGACGCCCACAGACTGAGGGAACCGTCATGCTGCGCCGCGATACCGGCGACGTTCGGTTCATACTCCTGATCGCCCTCGCGATCGGGGGCGTTCTCGCCGGTTGGTTCCTGCCCGAACCGGCCTCGACTGCAGGCGTGATGATGGCGGCGATCTGTATCGCGGGGATGGCGGTACTCCGCGGGGATCTGCTCGACAAGATCAAGCAGGAACGCCGGAAACAGGTCAGTCGTGAACTGTGCGGACGTTCCCGCCGTGGCCCAGGAGCCTGACGATCTCAGTGGCCGGCCATGGAAGTTGAACGCCGAGCGCAGAGGCCATTGAGCGGTGTGCATCGTGAAGTGGCTGGTCACGGATCTGGCGTGACGTTGTTCCGAGGTGCTCGTGCTGGTCGCGCGTGGCAGTCTGAGGTGTAG